>CAZBPS010000006.1:0-277720 GCA_964493865.1 uncultured Flavipsychrobacter sp. | reverse complement strand
AAGGGTGGTCAATTTGCCTCGGCCTGAGGTGGTCAGTTTGATCGGCCTATCCAGCCATGCTAAATTGTTACACCCGCACGCTATTAATATTTATTTGTTTAAACTGACACCCTGCCTAATATGTCAATAAACTTTCTTTTAACCCATTAAGAGTATCTTTGCCGCCCAACATTCAGCGTTTTATGTTACCTATACAATTATTCAGGACGAATAAAGAAGTGATACTGGCTGGGCTTGCAAAAAAGAATTTTAAGGAGCCGGAGCTGGTAGATAAGATAATAAACATAGATGAGCGGCGCCGCGCGTTGCAGGTGGAGAATGATAACCTTGCGGCATCTGTGAACAGCGCATCTAAACAAATAGGTCAGCTAATGGCCAAAGGAGAGCGCGACAAAGCTGAGGAGATGAAAGCCGTAGTGGCGCAGAATAAAGACCGCGCACGGGAAGTTTCGGAGCAGCTATCAGTATTAGAGAAAGAACAGCACGATTTGGTAGTGCTACTGCCTAACCTGCCGCATAGCAGTGTGCCTGCGGGTAAGACTCCGGAGGAAAATGTAGTGGTGCGATCGGGAGGGGAGATGCCGGGGCTGCAGAGCCAAAAATTGCCCCACTGGGAGTTAACAGATAAGTATAAACTTATGGACCTGGAGCTGGGCACCAAAATAACCGGTGCGGGCTTTCCGGTGTTCATAGGGCAGGGCGCAAGGTTGCAGCGGGCATTGATAAACTATTTTCTGAGTTATAATACACATGCGGGGTACGTGGAGTATTGCCCGCCCTTTATGGTAAACGAAGACTCGGCATATGGCACAGGCCAGTTGCCGGATAAGGAGGGCCAGATGTACCATGTGACAGCCGATGGCTTTTACCTGATACCGACAGCCGAAGTGCCTGTTACCAATATATACCGTGACACCATTATTAAAGAGAGCGACCTGCCGGTGAAAATGACGGCCTATTCACCTTGTTTTCGGCGTGAGGCGGGGTCTTATGGCAAGGATGTGCGCGGGCTGAACCGTGTGCACCAGTTTGATAAGGTGGAGATAGTGCAGCTTGTGCATCCCGAAAAGAGTTATGAAGCACTTGAAGCAATGGTGGTGCATGTAGAAAAGCTGGTGCAGTCGCTGGAATTGCCTTACCGTATACTGCGGCTGTGCGGAGGGGATATGAGTTTTGCTTCGGCACTCACGTATGATTTTGAAGTATACAGTGCTGCTCAGGAACGCTGGCTGGAGGTGAGCTCGGTATCTAATTTCGAGACGTTCCAGACGAACCGGTTGAAAGCGAGATATAAGGATGGCAATGGAAAGATTCACCCGGTACACTCACTAAATGGCAGTTCGCTGGCGCTGCCCAGGGTAATGGCCTGCCTGCTGGAAAACCACCAGACACCGGAAGGAGTTGTTATTCCTGAGGCGTTAGTGCCTTTTTTTGGAAAGAAGATAATCAGCTAATTATCAAATAAGCTAATAACGATGATACAACGCAAACAATCTCTTTGGCTCTTGATAGCCGCTCTGCTGAATGCGGGCGTATTTTATTTTGGTGTGTACAGGTACCATATAACGGAGAATGGGGTGGATACGCTGAAGGAAGTAAGGGTGAACGATCATTTTCCTTCGCTGCTTATTGCATTGGTGATGGCCATATTGCCCCTTGTTACCATTTTTATGTTCGGTAACCGTAAGCGCCAGATAGCCATGAGCTTTGTGAGCATACTGGCGGTCTGCTCGTTTGTAACGATGGCGCTTTCGCGGACAAGAAATTTAAATGCCTTACCCTCCAGCGAGAGTTACTGGGTTGGAGCTGTGTTACCGGTTGCCTCCGTTGTTTTCTTGTTCATGGCCATTATAGGTATACGTAAAGATGAGAAACTTGTGAGGTCGGTTGACCGTTTGAGATGATACAGGCACTATCTTCATATCAGCATTAATTACCTATTTTCGCCCTAACGCTTGTAAGTCAGCAGAAAAGATTAATTTCGCCGACTTAGGGACTTGTACATTTAATTTTTATTATATAATACAAACTATTTAATGAAAATATTAACGTACAAATGGCTCATACTTGGGTTAGGTATTGTGTTTGAAGTGTTGGGCACGGTGTGCATGCACTACGCGAAAGGCTTTACAAAGCTGATACCCTCTATACTGGTGTTCCTGTTTTACGGAATGGCTTTGGCGGCATTGGTCTTTGTGCTGGAAAAGATGCAGGTAAGTATAGCTTACGCCATTTGGGCAAGTGTAGGCACCGCTCTTATAGCCGTGATAGGGATGATATGGTTTGGAGAGCCGGTATCTGTAGCGAAAATAATATCCATTTCCCTCATCATTCTCGGAATATTGGGGTTAGAACTTTTTGATTGAAAATTAAAGTAGATAATTATACATGAATATTTTTTTAACGGGGTGTACTGGTCTTGTAGGAGGCGAACTGCTTGTAAGGCTTTCTAAGAGGGAAGATGTAAAAAAAATATATTGCCTGATCAGGGCGCAGTCTCATAGTGATGCCGTAAAGCGGTTGCATAAGGTATTTGATGTTCATGAAGACCATTATGATAATAAAAAGATTATCCCGGTTGTCGGCAACTTGTTTGATGAGCATTTTACAGAGCAGTTGATTGCAAATGAACAGCTGAATGATGTGCATACGGTAATCCATTCTGCGGCGAATACTTCTTTCTCGCGGGTGAACGATACACTGGTAGAAAAGGCGAATATAGGCGGGCTGGAGAAAGTATTGTTGTGGGCAAAAACACTGCAGCACCTGCAGACATTTCTTTATATAGGTACGGCAACGATTTGCGGCAAAGACATAAGGAACCGCATTGTGCATGAAGATGAATCGCCGAATACGAAAGTAAACCACGTTGTAAAATATACTTACACAAAAATGAAGGGAGAGATGCTTATTCACAAGCACCTGCCCGATGAGAAAATCTTCATTGCCCGCCCGTCTATAATTATGGGTGATAGCCGCCCTATTTTGCCACGCTCGCCAGTTATATTATGGGCCATGGCTACCATCAACCATTTGCGGCTGATGCCGGTAAATGAATTCTCGAAGCTGGATATTGTGCCCATGGATTATACGGCCAAAGCAATTATCGGCTTATTGTTCGCAAAGCGTAAATACCATACCTACCATATATCTTCAGGCACAGCTGCGGCTACTACGGCCAATCAGCTTGCCAAGACCCTGGCCGATTATTTTGATGAACTGCCGCCTTTCAAGTTCATAGAAAAATCGATGCTGAAGCAGATAAAACTATGGACGAAAAACAAGCTGCATGAAGACAGCGAACTGTACCAGTACCCGGATTATCTTGGCTATTGGGAAGAGGTTTTTGAAGGCAAGAGCAACCTGCGTGTACTATTTACAGGATTAGACCCATATCTTGAATTTATGGAACTTGGGCAGGTGTTTGACAACTCCAGGTTGCTGGCAGACCTGCCGGAGATAGGCAATTCAGAGCCCGCGCATGAATATATCGCAAAGTCGATGCACTATGTAGAAAGACTGGATATACTGGAAGGAGCGATAGATCCGTAATCAATAATTAATTTTATTCAAATACAGGCCCGGGGTTCAGCACTCCGGGCTTTTTCTATTATGCATCTGACTATGGTCATTTTACAAAGTGACCACGCTCATAATACGCTATGTGGCACAATGGTAAATTGCGCACAAATTTTGGAATGGCTTCCAGGGTGTGGGTTATATTGTTTGCTGCCTTCGTGTTCGTTTCACTAATGGTCTATACCTATTGTGATAACAATAACACTGAGGGTATGCCCTCGGCACAGGTGACCGCGGGGTGGCAGGCATGGCAAGAGAATAATTGTCAAAGCTGCCACCAGTTGTATGGCCTAGGGGGCTATATGGGCCCGGATTTAACCAATACCTATTCTGAGAAAGGAAAGGGCCTGCTATATATGCAGTCGATCATAAAACATGGTACAGGCAGGATGCCCGACTTTAACCTATCTGACACTGACGCAAATAATCTGGTTCAGTTTCTTGCATGGGTAGACAGAAGCGGAATGAGCAAAGTAAAGGCCGGTGATGTTCATTGGTCGGGAACATATAGCCTGGAAAAAAAGTAGATGCCGTTATTCTATCGCACATATCTCCAGTTTACGTTGCTGCTGCTTGTGGCGGCGCTGGTGCTTGGTGTCCTGTCCACATTTGCATTTTTGTATCCCGAGGTTTACAATCAGTTCCTGCCCTTTTATCAGTTGCGCCCGCTACATGTTTCCGCGGCCATCTTCTGGATACTTAGCGGCGGGGTAGCAGGCATTATGCATTATAAGAACGAGGTTTTTGCTGAAGAGAGCAGGAAAAAGACATGTGAAAAAGCATTTATGCTCATTTGGATGGCTTCCGTTGTTGCTGTTTTTATCAGTTATGCATTTAAGCAGTTTGGTGGCAGGGAATACTGGGAATTCCCACCCATGCTGGGGGTGCCTGTTTTGCTGGGGTGGCTGCTGTTTGCTACCTGCTATTTTTCGCAATGGTACAGGTCTAAAGCGCCCAAACCGGCCTATGTATGGATGTGGTCGACAGGTGTTTTCTTTTTTGTATTTACATTTTTGGAGCAGAACCTGTGGCAGGTGCCCTGGTTCCGGCAGTCGTTTTTGAAAGAAATAATTGTGCAATGGAAAGCCAATGGCTCGATGGTGGGGGCTTGGAACCAGATGATCTATGGTACGCTGCTGTATATCATGGTGAAGATAAGCGGCAACGCTGACCTTGCCCGGGGGAAAAAGGTTTTTTTCTTTTACTTTCTGGGCCTGGCCAACCTGATGTTTAACTGGGGACATCATTTTTACAATGTGCCCGGAGCATCGTGGATAAGGCACCTCTCTTATGCAGTAAGCATGACAGAGGTATTATTCTTAGTGAATATTATAGCCGGTTTCAAAAAGCTGCTTGATGACCGGAAAAAAGTACAGCACCGTATCACCTACCGCTTTTTTGTGGCGGCCGAATTTTGGGTGCTGACTAACCTGGTGCTTGTATTGTTCATGTCAGTTCCCGCCGTTAACCGCTATACGCATGGCACCCATATTACGGTGGCGCATGCCATGGTAGCTACAATAGGGATAAACAGTATGATATTGCTGGGGAGTATAGGGTATATGCTGAAAATTGATGAGCAGGCTGAAAACCTGAAAAGGATTATCAACAAGGCTTTCTGGCTGAGTCAAGCCTTCCTCATGCTTTTCTGGCTGTCGCTGGTGGCAGCGGGTGCCATTAAGGGGTACAGGTCGATAGCTGTGGGTATGACAAATTTCCAGGAGGTGATGCAGCCGGTTTTGTCGGTAATAAAAGTATTTGCCGCCACGGGCATCGGGCTGGCTGCCGGGTTAGGCACGATCGTGATATGCTACATTAAAGTATTGCGGACGGGCAGGGCACAATAGTGAGTTTGCCAGGGCAGTTTCGGTGTATCATATCGCATTGCTGTAGGTTCTGCCCGCGGTGACTTTGCTCCTCAGCAAGTGCAGGTCGAAGGCGCTGCATATATTGCGGATAAAGTTTCTTCCCAGGCTTGTGATGTATATTTCATTACCCTTCCTTTCTATCAGGTCGTCGGCTTCCAGCTTTTCAAGTTCAGGTATAGTGTAGCGGCTCAAAATATCCATGTGTTTTGGGTCGAGAGTCGTTTTTCCGTGACAGCTCAGGTCGAGTATATACTTTCTGAAGGCGAGGTCTTCATTGTTCAGGAAGTATTCCTTTACTATAGGTAAGGTTGTGTTATTTATTTTCTGGTAATAGCCATGTATTGTCTTATCATTTTGTACGAATGCATTTCCTGCGTCGCTGATAGCTGATACACCAAGGCCCAGAAGCATAGTACTTCTTTGTGTGGTATAGCCCATAAAGTTGCGGAAAAGCCAACCTTCCTGCGAAGCCTTGTACAGATCATCATGCGGCAGCGCAAAATGATCCATGCCTATGTCTTTATAGCCATTGGCTGCGAACATTTCTTTACCTGTGCGGTATAGTTTTATTTTTTCCTCTGCGTCAGGCAGGTCATGCTCATCAAAGAGGCGTTGCCCCCTGCTGGTCCATGGCACATGGGCGTAGCTGTAGAAAGCCACACGTTCGGGTTTTAATGAGATAGCTGCGTTAATAGTCTGTTCTATGTAGGGTACGGTTTGTAGCGGTAGCCCATATATGAGGTCGAAATTTACGGAGTGATAACCAATTTCGCGGGCCATTTCCGTAACGTTTTTCACATTTTCAAACGGCTGTATCCGGTTAATGATGCGCTGCACCTCCGGGTTATTGTCCTGAACGCCAAAACTTACACGCCTGAACCCAAGATCGTATAGGGTTTGCAGGTGCTCCCGAGTGGTATTATTGGGATGGCCTTCAAAGCTGAATTCGTGATGCTCGTCAATGATACAATCTTTCAATATAGTTGTTAAAAGATGCTGCAGGTTATTAGTGGAGAAGAACGTGGGTGTGCCACCACCCAGGTGAATTTCTTTGATAACAGGTTTCCCTTCCATCATGCTTGTATACATTGTCCATTCCTTTAAAAGGGCCGAGATGTATTCATCTTCAACGGAATGATTGGTAGTAATTTTTTTATTGCAACCGCAATAAGTGCACAGCGATTCACAAAATGGCAGGTGGATATATAAACTTATTCTACTATTATTATTTGCATCCATGAACTGCGCCCTAAACCGGTTTTGCCACTCCTGTAAATTTGCCCCTTCTTTCCAGTGGGGCACTGTGGGGTAGCTGGTATAGCGAGGTACAGCAACATTGTATTTTTTTAGCAGGCTAAGGGGTACCATTGTTTTCTATTTTGCCGCAAGGTAAAGACGTCCTAGCAATTGGCTTATGACTGTAATCAGCAGAAAGCGGATTTACTTATAATTTTACTAATATGCAAATAATTCATTTTTTTAACCTGACCAAAATCATTTTTTTAGCCACCGATAATCAGTTTCTTGCACCTCCTTTAAGAATATTTTTGCCCGTAGGGAAACAATGAATAGTGGATTTACATATACCGGTGAAGCACTAAAGCCTTTGGTAGAAAGGATGGACAGGTCGTATTACAACGTTATTAATACGCTTTGTGATACGGCAAAGAAACAAGCCCGGAAGCTGCAGGAATTGGAAGTGCATCAATCTACCTCACAGTATATAACACTGTGTAACCGGATACTGGATGAAATACAGCTTTATGTAAAGAATAAGAAAGACCATTTCCTGCCGTACATGAGCGAACTGTTTGAAAAACAGGAAACCGGACATGATTGCCGTAATTGCACCGGCACCGGCACATGCGACATGCAACACAATTTGCAGCTGATGGAATTGAAGGAATCGCATGCGCAGATAAAAGACATCCTGTATCGCTTGCAAATGGTTGCCTTGCCCCTCTATTCAGAGACCATATATCCTGATGTATACAGGATATTACGCAGTCACATGGCCCTTATTGAGAATAACCTTACCGAGTTGTTCTCAGTAGAGGAGACGCTGCTTATTCCCAAGGTAACTGAAGCACAAAAAAGGATAAATGCCCGCGATTAAAGAAAGGGAGGCTGTGGTTATTGAGAAACTGCAAAAGACAGATACACTGTGTTATCACTGCGGCACGGCTTGTATTACTGATGTAATTGCTGTTGAAGATAAGGTATTTTGCTGCGAGGGGTGTAAGCTGGTATATGAAATACTGAACGAAAACGGGCTTTGCGATTATTATAAACTACAGGCGCATCCCGGACTGGCACAGATAAAGGCAATACGCAATGACAAATACGCCTACCTTGATAACGAGGATATAGCTAAACAGCTATATAAGTTCACCAACGGTGACTATACGATTGTCACTTTTTATCTGCCCGCAATACACTGCAGTTCCTGCATGTGGCTAATGGAACACCTGCATAAGGTGGACAGCAGCATTATAGAAAGCAGGCTCAACTTTACCACCAAGGAAGTCACCATTCACTTTTCGAGAAGTAAGATCAGCATCCGCAGGATAGTGGAGCTACTGGCCACAATAGGTTATGAACCCTATATAAGCCTGGAAGAAGCAGATAAGGTGAAAGCGAAAAGCTATAACAAGCAGCGGATCTATAAATTGGGTGTGGCGGGTTTCTGCTTCGGTAATATCATGATGATGAGCTTTCCCGAATACCTTTCGCTGGGTTCGGGTATTGAAGAGAAATATGCAAGCCTGTTCCGGTATTTTAATCTCCTGCTGGCGTTGCCGGTCTTCTTTTACAGTTCTGGTGAGTTTTTCTCTACCGCCTGGAAAGGGCTGAAGCAACGAACTCTGAATATAGACGCGCCTATTGCGCTGGCTATTATCATCACGTTTGGGCGTAGCGTGGTTGAGATATTGGGCAACTATGGCGGTGGCTACCTTGATAGTATGAGTGGCATCGTGTTTTTTATGCTCGTAGGCAGGGTGGCGCAGGAGCGCACGTACAAGTCCATTTCGTTCAATCGTGATTATAAGTCCTACTTTCCTATAGCAGTAAGCGTGGTGACCGAGAACGGCATACAAAGCAAAAAGCTGCAGGAGCTGAAGGAGAAAGATATTGTGCAACTGCACAATGACGAGATCATACCCGCAGACGCGGTAGTATTGAAAGGCAAGCCATATATAGATTACAGCTTTGTAACCGGCGAGAGCGAGCCGGTAGCCGTAAAACTCAATGAAACAGTATATGCCGGTGGCCGGCAAGTAGGGGAACAGCTAACCATACAGATCATTAAGCCGGTGGCCGGCAGCTATCTTACTTCCCTGTGGAACCACTATGCTTTTTCAAAGAACAAATCGGAGGAGAACAATGCAGACAGCGTGCTGCATGGCCTGAGCAAGTATTTTACATGGATATTGTTCACACTTGCTGCAGGTACGGCAGTATATTGGGCCATATACGACCCATCTAAGATCATGAGCAGTGTAACAGCAATGCTTATTGTAGCCTGCCCCTGCGCCCTATTGCTTTCGGCCACATTTACCAACGGCAATATTCTGAGGATACTTAGCGACAACGGGCTATTTCTGCGAGATGCCTTGGTTATAGAGCAGTTATCAAAAATAGATCATATTGTTTTTGATAAAACAGGAACGATAACTGAGGGCAGCCATAATCATCTGAATTGGTCCGGACATCAGTTGACGGAGGGGGAGAAAGATATGCTATTCTCAGTAGTGAGGCCGAGTAAGCACCCATACAGCAAAATGCTGTGTTCGTGGCTGGGTAGCAGGTCTGTTGTAAATGTTTCAGACTGGAAAGAAATAACAGGAAAAGGTCTGCAGGCAGAGGTGAGTGGCAGGCATATCATGGTAGGGTCGGGATCTTTTGTTGGTATATCTGCTGACGAGGATATAGACGACAAAGCCACTGTATATACCCGGATAGATGATAAAATAACCTCTTTTCATTTCAATTCTGTCTTCCGCGATTCCATTCCGCAGGTGATACCTGCTTTGGGGCAGGAATATAAGTTATCTCTTTTGTCAGGTGATAACGATAAGCAGAAACCCATGCTAAAGGAACTATTTGGCAATACAAGTGACCTGCTTTTCGGACAAAAGCCTATTGATAAACTTCATTATATAGAATCACTGCAGAGTAATAACCGTAAAGTGATGATGATCGGGGACGGGCTGAATGACGCCGGCGCTCTGCAACAAAGCAATGTGGGCATAACCCTGGCCGATGACATTAACAATTTTACGCCATCCTGTGACGCTATCCTTGATGCAAAGAGATTTTCCCTTCTGCCTGCAATACTGAAACTGGCAAAAGCATCGCGCCGGGTAATCTGGGCAAGTTTTATTGTGTCCATAGTATATAACATTATAGGGCTGTGGTATTCGATGCAAGGATTGCTGAAACCAGTGGTAGCTGCTATCTTAATGCCGTGCAGCACCATCAGCATTGTTATCATCACCAGCGGTGTGAGCAGCCTAATAGCCTATCGGTTGCGCTTATCCTTAAAGACAAATTATTAAATAATTGCTGAGAACATGATTATAATCATGTTTTGCGGTGAGCGTTGTCATTGAACTGCGTCACCGGCGACAATAGTTTTGCAAAAAATTGTTAATAATGAGCGCATTATACCTCTTGGTTACCGTGAGCATTGCTGTTGCAGGGTTTTTCCTCGGGGCATTTATATGGAGTGTGAAAAGCGACCAGTACGAAGACAAAAAAGGTGCTGCCATGCGTATGTTGTACGATGACGAATATAATAAGTGAGATCAATAAATAATAAAAAGCTAAACCAGAAATATGAGTAATTCCTTTCAAGGTGCGACAGAAACCGTATCAGTACAAACTGATAAGTTCTTTTACGATAATAAGATTGTAAAAATGTTTGCCTACGCTACCATTTTGTGGGGTGTTGTAGGTATGCTTGCGGGTATATTAGCTGCATTCCAGTTAGTTTACCCCGTACTTAATTTCGGAACGGCAGCAAGTACATTTGGCAGGGTGAGGCCGGTACACACCAATGCGGTCATATTTGCGTTTGTGGGCAACGGTATTTTCATGGGCGTGTATTACTCGCTACAGCGCTTGTGTAAGACCCGTATGTTCAGCGATGCGCTGAGCAAATTGCATTTCTGGGGCTGGCAGTCGATAATAGTGCTTGCGGCACTTACCCTCCTGGCAGGTTTTACTACCGGTAAGGAATATGCGGAGCTGGAGTGGCCTATAGATATTCTTATAGCGCTTATATGGGTCACTTTTGGTGTCAATATGTTCGGCACTATTATTAAGCGCCGTGAGCGCCATCTCTATGTGGCTATCTGGTTTTACATTGCCACATTCGTTACCGTTGCCATGCTCCACATTGTTAACTCATTCGAGATACCATTTAGCTGGATTAAATCTTACTCATGGTATGCGGGTGTACAGGACGCATTAGTGCAATGGTGGTATGGACACAATGCGGTAGCGTTCTTCCTTACTACTCCTTACCTGGGACTTATGTACTTTTTCATTCCTAAAGCATCAGGACGTCCTGTATATTCTTACCGCCTTTCCATTATACACTTCTGGGCACTCATATTCATCTACATATGGGCAGGCCCTCACCACTTGCTTTATACCGCCCTGCCTGATTGGGCGCAGTCATTAGGTACAGTGTTCTCAATAATGCTGTTGGCACCATCATGGGGCGGTATGCTTAATGGGTTGCTCACCCTTCGCGGCGCATGGGATAAGGTGCGTGAAGACCCGGTACTCAAGTTCATGGTAGTAGCGGTAACAGCTTATGGTATGGCTACATTCGAAGGCCCGATGCTGAGCCTTAAGAATGTGAACGCCATCAGCCACTTCACAGACTGGACGATAGCCCACGTACACGTAGGGGCCCTTGGCTGGAACGGATTCCTCACCTTCGGTATGCTGTATTACCTGATACCTAAAATATTCAGGACGAAGTTGTATTCAGTAAAATTGGCCAACAACCACTTCTGGATTGGTACATTGGGTATTATCTTCTATGTAGTGCCTATGTATTGGGCCGGCTTCATGCAAAGCCTTGCGTGGAAAGAGTTTACTCCAGAGGGAACATTGAAATACCAGTTCCTTGACACTGTGAAGCAAATGCAGCCTTTCTACCTGATGCGTGGTATTGGTGGTGTATTGTTCCTGATAGGCGCACTTATCATGTGCTGGAACCTGATCAAGACAATCAAGACAGGAATGGTGCAGAATGATGAGCCTGCCGAAGCAGCTCCGCTTGCAAAAGTATATGTGCCCCATGCTACACAGCACTGGCACAGGTGGATAGAAAGCCGCCCTATGCAAATGTTGCTATTCAGTCTTATTGCTGTAGCAATAGGAGGTGTTATAGAAATGATACCCACATTTATGGTCAAGTCAAATATTCCGACCATAGTTAGTGTGAAACCCTATACACCACTTGAATTGCAGGGTAGGGACATATATGTGCGTGAAGGCTGTTACCTCTGCCACAGCCAGATGATACGTCCGTTCAGGGATGAGGTGGTTCGGTATGGCGAATATTCAAAGGCCGGTGAATTTGTTTACGACCATCCATTCCAATGGGGCAGCAAGCGCACCGGACCGGATTTGGCGCGGATTGGTGGTAA
This sequence comes from uncultured Flavipsychrobacter sp., assembly GCA_964493865.1. Lineage (GTDB taxonomy): Bacteria > Bacteroidota > Bacteroidia > Chitinophagales > Chitinophagaceae > Nemorincola. Next base: position 265,605 of record CAZBPS010000006.1, on the reverse strand, counting down.
ATACCCGGATAGCTGGCACTTCAACCACATGTATGAGCCGGCGAGCATATCTCCCGCTACCATTATGCCTGCATACCCCTGGCTGTTTGAGGATGACATTGATACCGCAATTACCCCAGCTAAGATAAGGGCTATGCAGACCCTGGGTGTGCCATATCCGACCGGGTATGACAGGATAGCGAATAACGACCTGATGACGCAGGCCGACAGGATAAGGACAAACCTGGCAGCGGATAAGATTACCATTAAGAGCAATAAAGAAATTGTGGCGCTCATTGCTTATCTGCAGCGTATGGGTACTGATATTAAACTGGAACAAAAAGCCGCCAATAATTAACTAAAACTGATAACTCGTTATGAAATTCATACATTATCTCGAAACAATCACAGGAGTGGGCATCTTTCCCCTTATATCGCTGCTCATATTCTTCCTGTTTTTCGCTGTGCTGCTATTATGGACTGCGAAGGCCAATAAGAAATACATCGCTGAATTGAAGAATATTCCTTTCCCGGTTAACGAATCTGAAGAACTGATCATTAATAACAAACAGGCATAATTATGCGCTCAAATAATAAGATAGTACTGATAGTATCAGCAGCTATGTTGCTGTTCCCGGCTTTTGCTTTTGCCGCTGACCCCGCAAGTGGAAGCAGCCTTGACAAATATAATTTGGTACTCATTTCCCTTGTAGGGCTGATGCTGATACTGCTTTTTGTAATAGGTATGCTGGCAAATACTGTGCAGCAGTTGTCTTTCGTTCTTAGGGACAAGAACCGGGCTGACAAAAAGTCGAAGAAAGTGGTAACGGGTATTTTGTTTTTGATTGCATTGCTGTCTCCTGCCGCACATAGTTTTGCTGAGGAGGCAGGTAAGGTAGTTGCCGCCGTAGTTCCTGAGTCGGAATTCATTGATGGCATTGCCAAGAATGAGTTTTATGCCATCATGGGGGTTATCGCACTCGAATTGCTGGTGATTTTTGCACTTACTATTTATGTCAGGTTATTGCTGGTAGCTATGCGCAATAGGCCTGAACTGGATGCAGAAGCGAAAAAGGTGATGCAGAAAAGCTGGTTCTGGGACAAGTTCAATGCTGCTGCACCTATTGATAAAGAAAAAGATGTGCTGCTTGATCATAATTATGATGGTATCCAGGAGCTGGACAACAGCTTGCCGCCATGGTGGAAGTATGGTTTTTACCTCACAATAGTAGTTGCTTTTGTTTACATATACCATTATCATTTTTCAAACGGACCAAGCTCGGAGGAAGAGTATTACGCTGAGGTGCAGAAAGGCGAAGAAGAGAAAGCCGCGTATCTGGCTCTTGCCGGCAACAAGGTGGACGAAACTACCGTTACAGAACTTACTGATGCAGGCGATTTGGCGGCAGGAAAGGATATGTATATCAAGATGTGTGCCGCATGCCACCTTGCCGATGGTGGCGGTGTTGTGGGCCCAAACCTTACCGACGAATACTGGATACATGGTGGTAGTATCAGCGACATTTTCAAAAGCATAAAATACGGCTGGCAAGATAAAGGCATGAAAAGCTGGAAGGATGACTTCTCTCCGAAGCAGATACAGCAGTTATCCAGTTTCGTAAAATCATTAAAAGGTACAAAACCTGCAACACCTAAAGCCCCGCAAGGCGAGCTGTATGCTGAAGGCGGCGCAGTGGCAACTGATAGTGTTAAAGCTGTAACGAATAGTAGTGCAAAGTCTGGTGACCAAGGCGGCAAAATAACAAAGTGATGAGTGAACCTATAATGAAGACAACATCCTTTCGGGATAAAGTAGCAACGGTAGATCAGAAGGGCAAACGGATATGGATGTTTCCTCAGAAACCTAAAGGGAAACTGTATTCTGCCCGCAAATTAGTTACGCTTGGATACCTTATGGTTTTCTTTGGATTGCCGTTTATAAAAGTAAACGGCCATCCGGTTTTTCTGCTGAATGTACTTGAGCGCAAGTTCATTCTATTCGGGCAAATATTCTGGCCACAGGACTTTTTCATCTTTGCCCTGGGAATGATTTTGTTCATTGTATTTGTTGCATTGTTCACGGTTGTGTTCGGGCGCGTGTTTTGCGGGTGGGCGTGCCCGCAAACCGTTTTTATGGAAATGATATTCCGTAAAGTGGAGTTTTGGATAGAGGGTGATGCAGCAGAGCAAAAGCTGCTGGCCAAAGCGCCGTGGGATAGCCGCAAGCTCGGCAAAAAAGGCCTTAAGTGGGCAGCATTCTGGCTGATCAGTTTTGTTATCGCCAATACATTTCTTGCCTATATAATAGGCATAGATGAGTTGCAGAAGATCATTACCGAACCACTGTCACAGAACCTGGGGAGTTTTGTAGCCTTGGTCATCTTCACTTCCGTGTTCTTTTTTGTTTACCTATGGTTGCGTGAACAAGTGTGTACTGTTATTTGTCCGTACGGACGTATGCAGGGTGTGTTGCTTGATCGTGATTCTGTAATTGTTACTTACGATTATAAAAGAGGGGAAGAGCGGGGTAAATTCCACAAGAACGAAGAACGAACAATAGGCGATTGTATTGATTGTGCGCAGTGTGTGAAGGTTTGTCCTACGGGTATTGATATACGTAACGGCACTCAGTTGGAGTGTGTGAACTGCACAGCATGCATCGACGCCTGCAACCGTATGATGGATGCTGTAGGCTTGCCTAAGGGACTTATCCGCTATGCATCTGAGAATAGTATTGCTGAGAAGAAGCCCTGGAGATATACCTGGCGTATGAAGGCATATACCGTAGTTATGTGCCTGCTGCTTGGTGTTCTGGCCTGGATGCTGGCAACACGTACGGATGTTGGCGTGACCGTGCTTCGAGTGCCAGGGCAACTATACCAGGAGTGGCCAAACAAGCAGATGAGTAACCTGTATTCTTACAAGATATTGAATAAGACTTTTCGTGATAAGGAGGTTGTTTTAAGACCTGAGAATTTCAAAGGGATTATCAAGCAAGTGGGCGAAAGTAAATTTGTGATACCAAAAGAAAATTATGCAGTGGGTACCATGTTTATTTACCTGGATAGTACTGAAGTTACCGGAAGAAAAACTGTTTTGAAAATCGGTGTGTATGAAGGCAATGAGAAGATTAACACGATCACAACTTCTTTTCTTGGTCCGTTTAAATAAAGAATCTAAAAACTACAGTTATGCAAATAGGATGGGGATGGAAGATAACGTTGTTGTATAGCGGCTTTGTGACGCTTATACTTTTCCTGGTCATATCAAGCAGCAGGCAACAAATAGATCTTGTTGCCAGGAATTATTACGAGCAGGAAATACGCTACCAGGATGTTATAAATGCCGGCAGGAACCAATCGGGCTTGTCGGCTGCACTTGGTGTAAGTGCAAATGCTAATGCCGTTACTATTTCTTTTCCTGAGGAGTTCAGGGGGAAGGCATTATCCGGTAATGTTCAATTTTACGCGCCTGTAAATGCCGCTTGGGACAAGAGTTTTGCTATAAATGCTGAAAATAATACAGTCAGCATACCGCGTAGCGAGTTGCATGATACCCGGTATATCGTCAAGATATCCTGCGTGGCAGATGGAAAGAACTTTTACCAGGAGACAGATTTAATGCTGCAAGGAAAATGAGTACTGTAACTATTACTATGGCTATATTGATGGGCCTGGCCGGCAGCCTTCACTGTGCGGGCATGTGCGGGCCCATAGTGTGGATAATGCCATTCCAGGTTTTCAGCGGGGTGAAGAAGGCACTGGCCATAACTTTATATCACTTTGGCCGCATTTCGGTGTATGCACTGCTTGCCGCAGTGCTGCATTCATTCCGTAGCTTTTTTAATCCGCAGGTGCAGCAATATATTTCTATTGTACTCGGTGTCGTTTTGTTACTTGTTGGCATACTCTCATTTCTTCCAAATAGTTTTCTTAAGCTTAACCTTCCGTGGTCGGGCTATGTAAAAAAGCAGTTAGGCGGTGTTATCGGTAATCCATCGCTTGGTGCTATAACAGCCGCAGGCATACTAAATGGCCTGCTTCCCTGCGGCCTGGTTTATATGGCGCTTTCGGCTTCGCTGTCTGTACCTTCATCAGCACAGGCAAGCCTGTTCATGTATACCTTTGGGTTGGGTACTGTGCCGATGATGGTATCTGTGACGCTGCTGAAATCCCGCCTTATGTTTTTACGCACAGGCCATCTGCGCAAAATGGTGCCGGTAGTTTTGTTTGCCTTTGGTAGCCTTTTTATATTGCGTGGCATGAATCTGGGTATTCCATATTTAAGTCCCAAAGTAGAGGTCGCGCAGCATGGTATAAAGGCATCGTGCTGCCACAAGAAATGATTTTTACTTCGTGATAAATAACAAGCCCGCACAGAGATGCGGGCTTGTTATTTATCATTTTAATAAGATCGGCCTATTTGTGTTCTCCCAGGAAACTGAATGGTTTTATTTTTCTTATTTTCTTCAGCCCATAGCCTTCAACTGCATATTTGTGGATGTGGTTTATGGCTTCGCTCACAGAATCGGTGAACAGGAACAGACCCATATCTTCGGGGCTGATTGTTTTTTCCTCCACCATGTTTTGGATATACCTGAAGAGTTCTTCATGGTATTCCTTCCCCATCAGTATCACCGGGAAGCGCAGCGTCTTGCCGGTTTGCATCAATGTTATGGCTTCAAAGAATTCATCCATGGTTCCATAACCGCCAGGCATTACGACGAACGCATATGAGTATTTGGTTAGCAGTATTTTTCTTACAAAGAAATAGTCAATATTCACCCAACGGTCTAAGTATTTATTGGGTTTTTGTTCTTTAGGCAGTACAATATTGCAGCCTATGGAGCGCCCCCCGGCTTCCTGTGCCCCGCGGTTGGCGGCTTCCATGATACCAGGGCCGCCGCCGGTTATCACAGTAAAGCCCATTTTTACTATTTGCCGGCCCATTTCCCTGGCCTCTTCATAATACGGATGTGTTTCATCAAAACGAGCCGATCCAAATACGGTAACGCAGGGCCCCACAAAGTGTAGTTTCCGGAAGCCATATATGAACTGACGGGCTACCGTAAAGACAAACGATAGCTCCTTCCATCTCGACCGTGGTCCTTGGAGAAAGACACTTTCCTGCTGAGACCCCTTGGGTGTAAAATTGCTGGCTATATCAGGCATTGATGTTTCCGGGTTTTAACAGTTCATGTGCGTAAAACGGGCAATAGTGTACCTCCTGCTTGCCGTTGTTGTTCAACTCAAACCAAACACAGTCAAACATATCGGGGTCATATTGGTTCGTGAGTACGTCAAAGTGTGGCCCTCTTATGGTCATTTCCGGCCCGCCCGATATGAGTTTTACAATTTCACCGGGTCTGAAAGAATGTTTTTTATCTATTTTTTCCACTTTTTATTATTTTTATACTCACAAAGCTATTAATGCCGAAATGGGGATTAAATGACTCCCGGCATTTGGTTTCATGATTCAGGTCATACCCCCCCTATCTAATATTAAGTCTTTATGAATTTTATATATTCGATTAAGTCTGTATCTTGTATCAGTTTCCATTTAGTTAATTATTAACGCCTTAGATGAATTTATGCCTTTTCCCAATCTAAATAACGATTCTTTTCGGGCATTATTCAACTATGCCAGTATTGGTATTCTTATTGCAAATGCGCAGGGTGAGATACAAATGGCGAATAAATTCGTAGAGCAGCAATTTGGCTATACTGAGGACGAACTGATGGGGAGAAAGGTAGAAACCCTTATTCCTCGACGCTATAAGGAACGACACATCAAGCACCGCGAAAATTTCAGCCATAACCCGCACAGCCGCCCTATGGGGCTGGGTATGGAGCTTTCCGGCCTTAAGAAAGATGGATCCGAGTTTCCGGTAGAGGTGAGTTTAGGTTATTACAAAATTGAAGATGACAATTTTGCGCTCGCCTTTATCAGCGACATTACACAACGCAAAGAGACCGAGCAGGCTATAGTGCAGCTTAATGCCCACCTTGAAGAAAAGGTAAAAGAAGGTTCACAGTCGCTGGCCCTTACGGTAGGGCAGCTTGGTGCACAGATCAGGGAGACCGAACGCAAAGACGCAGAGCTGGAGCGGGTAAACACCTTCCTCAACAATATATGGAACCATGCGGGGGCAATGATTATTGTGTGTGATAAAAACGGCATCATACAGTTTTTCAATCCCGCTGCTGAGTTGGAGCTTGGCTACAGTGCGACAGATATGGTCAATACCACATCGCTGGTGAGCCTGCACACACCGCAGGAAATGGAAGCCCGCGCGGCAGAACTGTCGCAGGAGTTGGGTAAAGCTGTTAAGCCTGATTTCTCGGTGTTTGCGGAACTGAACGCTCTGCAACAGGGCAATAACGAGGAGTGGCATTATGTGAGGAAGGATGGCAGCACTTTTTATGTGTCGCTTAATGTTAAGGCGCTTAAAGATTCCCGGGGTGATATCACCAGTTACCTTGCAATCGCTATTGATATTTCTGAAAAGAAAAAGGCGGAAGAAGAGCTTCGTGCCACACTGAAAAAGGAGATGGAACTAAACGAACTCAAGTCGCGGTTTGTGTCCATGGCCTCTCACGAATTCCGCACGCCGCTTAGTTCCGTTTTGTCTTCGGCATATCTGCTGTCAAAGTACATCACTACCGATGATCAGCCCCAACGCGACAAGCACATACAGCGTATCGTTTCTTCAGTTACTTCGCTTACTGATATCCTAAACGATTTTCTGTCGGTTGGTAAAATTGAGGAAGGGAATATCCGTGCGAAGTACAGCGATTATGATGTGAATGAGCAAGTGGCAGATGTGATACAGGGTGTGCAGCATATGCTGAAGAAAGGGCAGCACATCTCTTACCGTCATGTGGGCATAAATACGGTATCTCTCGACCCCTCCATGATGAAGCATATTATCACTAACCTGCTGTCTAACGCTATCAAGTTCTCGCCTGAAGGGTCGGAGATAGAGCTTGTTACAGAACAAAACGGTGACGCTTTTATCCTCTCAGTAAAAGACAATGGCATAGGCATTCCCGCGGAAGACCAGGAAAATCTCTTCAAACGTTTTTTCCGTTCTTCAAATGTTACCAATATTCAGGGCACAGGCCTGGGCCTGCATATTGTGAGCAAATATGTCGAGCTGATGAATGGTGCCATCGAATGTTTCAGCGAAGAGAGTAAGGGGACGGAATTTAAGATTACATTTAATAAAAATTAGCGAAAAAACGATAAAAACACACAGATGAAAACAATTCTTATTATTGAAGATAATGCTGATATTCGCGAGAACGTGGCGGAGATACTGATGCTCTCCAATTATAAAGTGATAACTGCCCCTAATGGCAAGGAAGGAATAGAAATGGCGCAGAGGGAGCACCCGGACCTCATTATTTGCGATATAATGATGCCGGGGGTAGATGGCTATGGCGTGCTGCATGTATTGAACAAAGACCCGGAAACACAGAACATACCTTTCATTTTTCTTACCTCAAAAAGTGAACGCAGCGACTTTCGCACCGCTATGGAACTTGGTGCAGATGATTATATCACCAAGCCCTTTGCCGGCAATGAGTTGCTCAATGCCATAGACAGCCGTTTCCGCAAGGTGGACATCATGAAAAAGAGCCTGACACCAGATCTGGCCGGGCTGAATGAACTGATGTACACAGTGGGAAATAAAAAGTCGCTGGAAGATCTGGCTAATGAAAGCAACACTAATACCTTTAAAAAGAAACAGGTAGTTTATAAAGAGGGTGCGCATCCTCATTATCTGTACTTCATACTTAGCGGCAAAGTAAAAACCTATAAGACCCATGACGATGGCAAAGATCTGGTGATGGATTTGTACAATGAAGGCGACTTTTTTGGTTACGTGACTTTGCTGGAAGGTGGCACATACAAAGAAACTGCTGAGACCATTGAGGAGACCGAACTGGCGTTCATCCCTAAAAAAGACTTTGAAGAACTGGTGAACAGCAATCCCGCAATTGCTAAAAAATTCATCAGCCTGCTGGCTAAGGACCTTGTGGACAAGGAAAAACAACTACTGGGCATTGCTTACAACACACTAAGGAAAAAAGTAGCCGAAGCCCTCGTAAGTATGCAGAAAAAATACCACGTAAATAAAAAAGAACCCTACCTTATCGACATCAGCCGCGACGACCTGGCTACTATTGCAGGCACGGCTACTGAATCGCTCATCCGTACACTCAGCGATTTTAAAAGTGAGGACCTCATCGACATCAAGAGCGGCAAGGTGATCATCACCAACGACAAAAAACTGGAACACCTCATCAGGTAAAAAATCAGCTAAAGACGGAATGTGTTTTCCCGCTCCGTCTTTAGCTGATATTCAATATATACTACATATACACAGAAGCAAAACGGTTAAATGACTGCCTGAGTTCATTTACCGTCTTTTCTTCAGTTTGGAACCTGTCGCCCAGCAGGTTATGCTCTGCCAGTAACGCGCCGTCTATATATCCAGCTCCCGAATTGTGCGCTTCCCGGCCTGCCACTTTTATATTATGCTGTATGTCATGAACCAGTTTGTGAATGTTTTCCGTCTGCACGTTAAACTGATTCTCAAAGTGTTCTATTTCTTTCATCGCTTCGCGGTTGGTATTCTTGCCTGCTACCTCGGTGAGCCTGTCCCTGAGTATTTTTATTTCATCCTTGTAAAAATCAAGGCCGCGCAACCAATCGGTGTGTGCGTTGCTCATATGGCTTATGCTTACTTTTTTTTCCATGTTTTTTAAAATTTTTACAAAGTTAAAAATGCTTTGAGGCCCCCGGTATGACAGTAGTCAGGAAATAATATGATTCAGGTACGATAAAAATATAAATTAACTCGTATATCAAGTGGTTTTACTGCGAAGCAAAATTTTCAAAACAATGCAATAATATTGTTAATAAATCAAATGTTTATTTATTAAATTCATGCTTCCTAGTCACTTTATTTTTTATGCTTTCTGGCAATACGTTTTACATACTTATAATTTTATGTATTAATATATATGTTGATGATTATTGTTTTACAGAAAAATTAACGTAACTTTCGGTTGGTAATACTATTTTTAGTATGTTTACCATTCGTTGCGGGCATATTATGCCCGCTAAGTTTGGTGAAATTGACATCTATTTAAGGTAAAGGCTCATGAAAAAATTTTATTCGCGATCATTAATAGCTTTTCACTCATCCTGTAATAAGGACCGCATAAAAGCCCTGAAAATATTCTTTTTAGCTCTCGCCCTATCATGTTTTGGCTATTCAGGTTTTGCCCAGGTGGTAGTTACACCTGCACACGATACAGGCATTTGCGCGCAGACTGCTACCAACGGCAGCGCGCCGGGATGCACGACATTAGGCATCATCACCATCAACGAAACACTCAACAGTGACTTTGCTTTAGGCGCTAACCAGATCGTTCTTAACCCGCCGGCAGGATGGCAGTTTTGTACAGCTCCGCCCCCGGTTATTACAGCATCGGGCGGTGGTGATATCAGCGCGGTATCATTCACTATTACCAGTTCAGGCCTTACCATCAACACTACTTCCTCAGGTACTTTGCTGCACGATATGCTGACGATAACAGGCCTGCAGGTGCAGCCCGTTCTCACCAGTTCATCCATTGGCGATATCATAGCATCATCAGTAACAGGCATCACCGGCATAACCTCCGGTTCCGGCGGCACCAGCTTTGGCCGCCTGGGTTTAGTGCCTATGCCTGTATCAGGCCCTAACAGCGTATGTGTAGGCTCGTGCATTACTTTAACTTCCAGCCCCGGTGTAGTATGGACCAGCAGTAACCCTGCTGTGGCAACGGTAACTGCGGGCGGTGTTGTTTGCGGAGTTTCTGCATCGCCTTCAGTTGTCATCACGGCTACGAGCGGTGCCTGTTTCCAGACAAAAGGTGTTGCAATAAACCCGTTGCCTACCAGCATGAACATTGTTGACTCCACGTTGTGTGCTTGGTATGACTCTACAAATGTTACCTCGCTGCCAGCTAATCCTCTCGCTTTATACTTCAGCACAGGTGTTACTACTTACAACCTTGGTGCCGGCAGCGGACGCATTAGGGCAAATGCACCCGGCATATACCCTGTAACCTATGTACTGCCAACAGGCTGTTCTATCACTAAGAATGTAACGGTGAGTGCAAACCCATACCCTATAATGCCTGCCGATCTTACGTCTCCTTACTTCGAGGTTTGTGATGGCTCTACCAGGTTATACACCTGCGATACGGGTGGCGGCACATGGGCTACGGCTACCGGGTCGGTTGCGACGGTAACTACCGTGACCGGTGGCGATGGCAGCGTGCTTGGAGTAAACCCCGGAACTACCAAACTTATTTACATAGCGCCAACCACAGGTTGCAGAACGGATACTACCATCACTGTGCAACCATTGCCAACGCCTATCACCGGCGATACGGCTATTTGTCTTGGCCAAACCACTACATTGGCTTCCGGCCCGTGTGGGGGAACGTGGAGTGTTGTTACCGGTTCTGTTGCCTTGAAGGTGGCAGAAAATACTTGTCAGGATACGGCTACATTCCTTGGCATAAGCCCGGGTACTACGGTTATCCTCTATACGTTATCTACCGGCTGTGCGCAGATTACTACCATTACTGTCAATCCGTTGCCGGGTGCTATTACGGGTTCTTCCGTTGTGTGCGAAGGTGATTCTGTATTGCTGTCCAGTTCTTCGGGCGGTGGCACATGGGTTTCCAGCGACCCCACTATTGCTACTATAGATACGGCTACCGGCTGGTTGAAAGGTGTTGATTCCGGTGTTGTTACTATTGTTTATACACTGCCCACGGGCTGTCTTACAACGTATTCTGTTACCGTCAACCCATTACCTACCCTCTTGTATACGGTAGATAGTGTGTGCGAAGGTTCTTCTATCACGCTCACGGGCCTCCCATCGGGTGGCACCTGGGTGAGCAGCCTTCCGGGCATAGCCATTGTAGATGGCTCAGGTACCGTAACCGGTGTTGCTTATGGGGTTACAACTATTACCTACACATTACCTACAGGCTGTTTTGTAACCAAGGATATTACGGTTAATCCCACTCCGGGTCCCATTTTTGGCCCTGACAGGGTTTGTGTGGGTAATTCAATTACTTTGAGCAATGCCACATCAGGTGGTATTTGGACCAGCCTCGATTCATTCACCCTTCGTATAGTTGATACTTCAGGTGTTGCTACAGGTGTGGCCCCAAGCCCTTTTGGCACAACAATAAGGTACACAGTTGGTGGTTGTTTTGTTTCTTATATAGTTACCGTAGATCCGGTACCTCCGGCTATTGTCGGACCAACCGATGTTTGTATGGGTGATACAGCTACGTACACCAATCCTTTAGGACCAGGTGTGTGGTCGTCAAGTAATACTTTGCTGGCTACAATTGATTCATTTACCGGGGTGCTCACCGGTATAGCCACAGGGTCTATCTTGCTCACATATACAACGCTCGGTGATTGCTTTGCGATTTACCCTGTAAGAATTAACAGTAAATATCCAATTTTTGGGGATAGTTTGGTGTGTCAAGGTGACACGGTTCACCTCTCGAACACTGATCTTTCCGGGGGGTGGTCAAGACCCGATGTTGTGATTGCTACCAGCTTAACGTTAACTGGTCCGGGTTCGGTTATTATTACCGGGGTTTCACCCGGAGTAGATACGATTGTATATATTACAGGCGGTGGATTTTGTACATCAACAAAAACAGTTACTGTCGCACCGCTTGCGCCCATCTCCGCGCTCACTACATCTGTGTGTGTTGGTTTTACGGATAGTGTATGGAACGTTGTGTCGGGTGGTACATGGAGCATCTTGCCCGGCTCGAAGGCGGCAATAAGTTCTACCGGCTTCATCACTACCTTCGATACTGGTGTGGTTATTGTTACCTATACCACCCCGTTGGGCTGTGAAGCCACTATAACTATTACCATCAATCCCAACCCATCAACCATTACCGGCGATAGTACGGTATGTATGGGGCAGATGATAACATTGTCGAATATTGATACCGGCGGTGTGTGGACCAGCAGCAACAATTCTATTGCTACGGTCGGCACTTCTGATGGAATCGTAACAGGCGTTGCTGCGGGAACCGTTATTATCACTTATGCCTTACCCACAAGTTGTTATGCCACTAAGATAATTACCGTGAACCCCTTGTCACCCATATTAGGCGACAGCATCCTTTGCGTAGGAGATACCATTCCGCTCATGGATACCACAACAGGTGGCCGCTTCTCAATTGTCCCCGGAACATATGCCTCAATAGATTCATTAACCGGCCAAACGATTGCCTTAAGCGGCTATGGTGTAGAGACAGTTTATTATACTTTGCCCACAGGCTGCCAGGCTATGCTGCAAATTACGGTCAATCCGCTGCCGGCGCCTATAACAGGCAGGGACAGCGTGTGCCAGGCAGATACTATTATGCTTTCCACAGCCGACTCGTTTGGCATTTGGACTTCCAGGTTTAGTTTTACAAGAGTTGATACATTGACAGGTGTGGTTAGAGGCCTTACCGTAGGCATTGACTCTATATATTATACACTGCCCACAGGCTGCAAAATAGGCAAGCCGGTGGTGGTGAACCTTACACCTGCGCCTATAGTAGGGCCATCGCAGGTATGTATAGGGCGTTATATATCACTCAGCAACCCCACACCCGGCGGGTACTGGACAAGCGCCGATACTACGGTGGCCAGCATTACCACGGTTGGTGTGGTCAATGGCTTGTCTATAGATACGGCTATTATGTATGATACTACCTCTATCTATTATACGCTGCCCGTAGGCTCCTGCCGTGCCAGACTGATATTTACCGTGAACCCGATACCGGTGATTGTAGCAACAGGGCCATCGACAATAAAATGTAAGTACGCAACTGTAACGCTTACAGCCACAGGCGCTGTAACTCCGGGCAGCACATTGGGCAGCTATAGCTGGACACCATCATATGGCTTGAATGTTACTGCCGGTGCGGTTGTTCTGGCCAGCCCCACTATCACTACTACTTATACGGTAACCGGTGTAAATCCGGCCACCGGCTGCGATTCGTTCACTACCATTACCGTACTTGTTGACGACTCGCTGAACAATATGAAGATAGTGGGCGACAGCAGTATATGCGAAGGCGAGTGTTCCATATTAATGGGCTCAGGCCGTGCGGGTACGTACTTTAACTGGCACCCATCAGTAGGCCTGTCTTGTACTATATGCGATACCGTAAGGGCTTGCCCCACTACCTCTACCACATACTGGGCAGTGGCTATCGATGACCTGGGTTGTAAAGACTCCGTTTCGTTCAGGGTAAATGTACACCCGATACCGGTGATACGGGTGAACCCGAGCCCTACAGTGGTGTGCCGTGGCAGGCCGCTGCAGCTTTGGGCCACCAGCCTTAATACAGATACGACTACCAATACTTACACGTGGAAGCCTAACCTCTTCATATCCTGCGATACCTGCAATAACCCTATCATCAACGATACGGCGAATATTGTGTACAGGGTAATAGGCACAACCATACATGGTTGCTACGATTCTTTTGATGTAAAGGTATCAGTACTCGATACCAACCTGAACACAATAAGCAACGATACGAACATATGTATCATGGATGCAGCACTGCTCATTGCTACCAGCAAGAGCCTTGTGGGTAACCTTGATGTGCCCACGTTTACATGGTTGCCAAACGGAGGCCCATTCAGCCACCCGGACAGTTCGGCTACACTTGCGTTCCCTACATCTACACAAACTTTTTCTGTGGCCATACGTGCGAATGCATGCTTCAGCGACACGCTTTCGGTTACTGTGTTTGTGGAGGAATACCCCAATGTGGACATACAGGCCAATGCTTCGGGCAATATAGTGGCCGGCTCGCCAATACAACTGATAGCCACAGCACCTAATGTAGCTGTGCGACATTATGCGTGGGCACCGGCAAACACACTGTCATGCGATAGCTGTTTCAACCCTGTGGCCATACCCGTAGGGCCCGGGCCTACAACCTACACGCTTACAGTGACCTCTATATACGGATGTACGGCTACCGATACCATCACGTTCGGACTCTATTGCGACCGGGAACAGGTATTTATACCCAACGTCTTCACGCCAAATGGCGACGGTGTGAACGACCGCTTCTATGTGAGCGGCAAGGGTATAGATATGATTACGCTCATGCAGGTGTATAACCGCTGGGGGCAATTGGTGTATGAGCAGCGCAATATACAGGCCAATGATCCTTCAAAGGGATGGGATGCTACCTTTAAAGGTTTGGTGCTGCAGCCCGATGTGTTTACTTACGTGGTAAAAGCAAGGTGCAACCTGAGTACCGATATATATACCTATACCGGAGATGTATCTATAGTGAGGTAATGAAATAATTAAAGAGATAAAATAAGAGTGATGAAAAAATATTTGGCAATTATAACAACAAGTATCCTGCTCTGCACCGCCACAGGCGGCAGGGCGCAGGATATTCACTTCTCCCAGTTTTGGGAGAACAATATACTCCTCAATCCCGCCCTTACCGGTGTATTCAGCGGCGATTATAAGGTGGGTGTGGACTACCGTTCGCAGTGGAGTACGCTTGTAAATCCATATAAAACATTCATGATCTCCGGGGAGACCCGCGTACTTGTTTCACGCGAGGTGGGCGATTATATCAGCTTTGGCCTTGTTTATACCAATGATAAAGCGGGTTCTATCAATTTCACCAGCAACCAGCTATACCCGGCCATCTGCTATAACAAAGCACTTGAAGATGAGCGCAATTCTTATCTTTCTGTGGGCCTCACAGGTGGCTATATTAGCCGGAATGTGGACATGTCTTTAATGAAGTTCAGTAACCAGTATCAGGCAGGCAATTACGACCAGAATAACCCTACCGGCGAAACTTTTGTGTATAACGGTCTCAGCAATTATGATGTAGGCGCAGGCGTAAGCCTCAACAGCTCTCTCGACCTTCAGAGCCGCTCAAATTATTATCTGGGTGTAGGAGTTTATCACATTAATAGCCCCACTGTATTATTCAATGGTGGCAACACACTTGTGAAGCTGCCCATGAAGTGGCAGTTCAACGGCGGCATCTATTTACCGCTTAACGAACAGTTCAGCTTCACGGCCCGTGCCAACTTTGCGGTGCAGCAGCCTTACCAGGAACTCCTTTTCGGCGGTATGGTCACCTGGAAAGCATTGCAGGTAGGCCTTCCAAGCATTTTCGCGTTCCACTTCGGTGTTTTCAGCCGCTACCAGGATGCCATTATCCCGGTCATCAAATTTGATTACAAGCAGGTTTCGTTAGGTTTCTCTTACGATGTGAACAGTTCATCACTTAGCTCACAGGCGGGCACCGGCACCAGTGCCACAGAAATCACCCTGTATGTAAGGGGCAACTACAACCACAGGAAGAATCCTCGCGATGGGGTAATGTGTCCCCGTTTTGAGGACGACCCTAATCCGGGCAACACTTTCCGCTAATCGGACACGATAAAAAATAAAAGCGCCACACGGCGCTTTTTGTTTTTCATAGAGATAGGAAAATATATTATGGGAGAATAGGAAGGACTTGATTATGCACTCTGCCTGTATGCTGGTGAGGATAATTCAATCAAAGTGTTGTGTATATGGTTTTTGACAACCCGGTTTCGCGATAACGCAAACGTGGCGCTCAGGAATGTATGGAGGTCTGTTTCGATTGGGTGTTCAAGAATCTTTAACGCCCTGTTTTTGCTGAAGTAAGTGATAGCTCTGCGTTTCATAATGTTGCTGTTTCTTAGCATAATGCAAAACCTGTGCCAAACCACACCATCAAAATGCAAACAATTGCAAAAATTCCATCCAATAAATATGATTTTATATAATAACACAGTAAAATCATTGCTTTTTGCATATTATTTATTATTTTTCACCCCTGTTTGGTTTGCCATTTCATTGGGGAATTGATATTTTTTATATGCAACAGAAGAACGTTAAGAATAACACAAGGCGCACAATTGCATCCTCACTTTTTTTGTCAGGATTATTTGTGGCTTTCTGCCTTGTAGCAAATCCGGTTTCCGGACAGACAACACCAACTTTCACAGGTGGCGCGGTGCAGAATTTATCAGTGTGCATGAACACTACTTCTTCTATAAGCACGTTGCTTGCCGTAGATGATTTAGATATAGGCGATATGGAAACATGGAGTGTGCTTACTGCGCCGGCGCACGGCACACTCAGTGGCTTCAGCACATCGGTTGTATCAACCGGTGCTACTGTTACACCTGCCGGTGTTTCTTACATGCCATCTACAGGTTATGTTGGTGCTGATACGTTCAGTATCGAAGTTTTTGATGGCATATTTGCAACATCCACAATGATAGTAGTGAATGTGCGTCCTATACCAACACTCAGTAGCACGCTTTCACCAGCTGCTATCTGCGATAACGCAATGTTCTTCTACACGCCCACCAGCTCCACGCCGGGCGCGTCGTTTAACTGGATACGTTCATTTGTTCCGGGCATTTCCAATCCTGCTGCAAGCGGCAGCGGAAGTGTTACCGAAGCATTGGCCAATACTACTTACTATCCAATAGCTGTTACATACAGGTATACCATATCTGCCAGTGGCTGCAGCTCCACGCGCAATGTAGTGGTGAGCGTGGCCCCATCACCGTCGCTGTCTTCAGCATTGTCCGATACGGCTTGTAATGGTTCTGTTTTCAACTACACTCCGGTTATCGGCACTCCGGGCGCCACTTATTCATGGGCGCGCGCGGGTGTTACGGGTGTGTCTCCGGCTACAGCATCAGGTACTGGTGCTATCAGCGAAACATTGAACAGTTCACTATCAGGGCCTGTTACTGTTGTGTACGCTTTCACCGTTACTGCCAGCGGCTGCACCAACACAAACAATCTGAACGTTCTGGTTGTTCCGGTTCCCCCGGTTACAGGTATCACTACTTCATGTCCTGCAACAGTTTGCGCAGGTACACTCTTCCAGAATTTCGGTGCGGGCATTGCGCCACCTGCAGGCACTACTTATAGCTGGGGTGCGGTAAATGCAACGGTAAACGCCGTGGGCAGCAATGGCCAGTATTGCCTTGTGAGTTTCCCGTCTATGGGTACGGCATCTGTTACGCTTCATATAGGCGGCGCGGGTGCAGCATGTGTGTCCACCAGCACTTACAATGTTGTTGTGGGCGCGGCAGGCCCTTCTGCGGCCAATGTGCTCTATTACAATTATCAGTTCATCTACCAGGACAATACACAGGACAGCTACCAGTGGGGCTATGACAATGCCGCTACCCTCGATTCGGTGCTTATACCCGGCGCTACATTCCAGAGCTACCCTGTTTCATCTCCCGATTTTATGAACAGGTATTATTGGGTCATCACCACGAAAAGCGGCTGTATGAAGAAGACCTATTACAACATGCCGGTTGCTGTAACCAATCTGCAGCCCGGTACTGCGCCACACATGAATGTTTACCCTAACCCGGCTAATGATGTGGTGAATATTGAACTTGGCGTGCTCAACGGATCAGCGGAAGTAACGCTCACCAATATGATGGGGCAGGTAATGAAAACGCAAACGTATTCAGGTAACAACATACAATTGGCAATAAATGATTTACCGGCAGGGTGCTACCTTATAAGCTGTGTGCAAAATGGCATGAAGGTGGCTACCGCAAGGTTTATTAAAAACTGATAGGTCTCTATCACAAATCGCTGTTGATGAAAAAACTATTATTACTATTAGCTGCTGCGACAGGCTTACAAGCACATGCACAGAACATAAACCCAGGAGGGGGAGATTATGCGCCGGAGGTGAACACCGATGCAACAGAGCAATCTTGCTCCGGCCTTGGCTGCCGCTGGGTGATGGATGCCAACATTACGGGCGGCGCTCTATGGCAAAATCTTACTTCACTCAACCAGGCTGCTTATTACACCAGTGCGCTTAACGCGAACATTAGCCGCCCTGAATTCAGGAATGGTACATCAAGAGGGCTTGATGTGCAGGCCGCTTACTTTTTTGGCAAAAAGTGCAACTTTGGAGTAGGTGTCGGGCTTATGTATCTGTATCAGGAAGGCGACCTTGTGATGGATAATTTCCATGTAGAATACCGCTCTACCGATAATTTCGGTAGTACATTCAGGCAGGTGCTTACCGGTAATGGCAGGATTAAAGAATCGCTGCGAACCCATAACCTGAGCATACCGCTGGTATTCAAGTACCAGACATGGTTCACAAAGAAGGTAGGCTTTACCGCCGATGTGGGCTTGCTAATCAATGTGGTTGAAAGGATTAACTACAGCACAGGCTCTTCTTTCGATTACGAGGCTATATACAGGTACTCAGGCACTCCGGGGCAGGTAGTGCCGGTATATGATAATTCACCTACGCCATCTGCCGATGCATTGCTGCTCACACGCCAGTATGCTAATTCGCATGGATTGAATAGCGAGAACTATATAAACGACCTGCGCTCAAGGGGATACAATGTGGGCCTTGGTGTGAAGCCGGCAAACAGTTCAGGCAATGTAAACTATAAAGGGTCAGTGGGCATCATCTTGCGCCCTATGGTTACCATTGCGATGTGCAGCAATACATCGCTTAATATCGGAGCTTATTACATCTACCAGGACTTTAATAGCAACACCGGCAATTACCGCATTACCGATAAGGTGGGTACTTACAACACTATGCTAAACAGTGTGAACCGCTCTATAAACCACTCTGTTGGATTGAACATTGGTGTGAGGTACACATTTGGGAAATGTTGTAAACAACAATGTGAACCCGCCCCGGAACCTACTCCTGAGCCGGAACCTGCTCCCGAACCAATTCCCGAGCCGGAGCCGCAGCCTGAACCCGAGCCTGAAGATGAAGAAACAGCGCCCATACTTTTTGACCTGAACAAAACAGTTATCAAGAAGCAGTCGGTACCTATACTGGAAGACGCGGCCCAAAAAATAAAGAGCAAGAAAGCTAAAGGTGTAGAGATACACGGCTATACCGACAATACCGGCGACCCTGCTTACAACAAAGAATTGTCGAAGAAGCGTGCCGCTGCGGTTAAGAACTACCTGAAGCGCAAAGGCGTAAAGCCTGAGAAGATGGAAACCATCGGGCACGGGCCTAAAGAACCTGCGGCCTCAAACCGCACACCCAAAGGCCGAATGCTGAACCGCAGGGTAATCATGAAGCTGAAAGCTAAGTAACAACACACATTTCATATGAAGCAGAGACACATTTTGTGTCTCTGCTTTTTTTGCGCCAATATCATCTTTTTTGCAGGCCGGGTTTGCCATGTTATTTTTACTTTTGTATGTTATCCGGCACAAAATTTGCGTTAACACGTAAAAAAAACAGCATGAGAAGAGTAACCGCTCAATGCAGCCTATTAGTTGCATTATTTATCGCAGGGTGCAGTAAAGTAGATTCTGATGACCTGAAAACAGATGTTCCCTATTTCCAGGGATATACGGTTATCTACGATAAGACCGCTGGCACCACTTCAGCCTCGGCTTTTTTCAGGGTGAGGGACCTGTATGGTGCGCGTATTGAGCTAAGCGACAACAACAAGGTAGAAATAAACGGCGCACCAGGAAAAAAGGGCATCATTGACCACACCTATTATACCTGGCAGGGAACCGGGAAGGTGGATGTAAGTTTTGTACTTACCAAGAATGCGCAAACGTTTTACAACGTGGTAAAAACAACCGATGTTGCCGATATTACTTTTCAGGGTACGGTGCCTGCTTCGTTTGCAAGATCGGGGGGTATCAGTTTTTCATGGTCCGGTGCAGACATTGCTTCGGGTGAAAACATTGATGTAACCATAACCGGCCGGAACATACTTGATACTGCCATGACGGAGTCTGTGAGTAAGGATTTTACTGGCAGAAGCGTTTTATTCACTACGGCTGAGCTGCAGAACATAAAAAACGGTACCATTACTATCGTCCTGTCCCGCACCAGGAGCATGGCGCTGGATGAGTATGACGGCACAGGCGGCGGCGCAAAAGAAGTGACCATAACCGAACAAAAAGGCGCTACGCTGTATTGATAATCAAGTAACCCCGAGCCGGAACAACCACAAATACATCATCGTAAAATGATTGCAAAACATGCTTTTTTGCACATTTTTTTGGGTGAAGGTTTTACTATGTATGTGAATGGAAGACAATCACAAACAAAACTATTTTTGCGCACTATTTGCGCACTATTTTTACACTTTTCCCGGTTTACTTTTCCTGTATTTTCAAAGAACTTGGCCCGCATTTTTTGCGGATAGGGTAAAGTTCGCAGATGTGGTGATTGTGGCAAAATAAAAAATGCATGATGGTACCGTTTGCTGTACCATGGCGGTACAGTAACTGTACCGTGATGGAAAATACTTTTAGCTGTGGGCGCGGGTTTGGTGGGATTTTGGTGTTTATTTTAAGGGGGGTGTTTGTTGGGGCTTATTGCCGAAATGAGGGGTACTCTTGAAAAAATGCACTCAGGAAAATAGCCACTATTTAACCTTGCAGATTTAATATTTTATGTTAAATTTGCAATGATGATTAAACGGCGTTTAGAGGATCAAATCGAACAGGCCATTGAGCGCAGCCCGTCTGTGGCGCTGATGGGGCCGCGCCAGGTAGGTAAAACAACAATTGCCCTGAACCTGGCAGAACAGATGCCTGCCATTTACCTTGATCTTGAAAATGGCCTTGATGCTGCAAAAGTACGGGACATTGCCGCTTTTCATGCTGAAAACAGGACTAAGCTGATAATACTGGATGAAGTGCAGCGCAGCCCGGAAATATTTGCGTCATTACGTGGCATTATTGACAAACAGCGCCGTAAAGGCAATAAGGCCGGATTATTCCTCTTTCTCGGGTCGGCCTCGATGGAACTGTTACAGCAATCAGGAGAATCGCTGGCAGGCCGCATTGCCTATCTTGAATTGTATGGTATAGATGTATTGGAATTTGCAGGAAAGAAACCGGAACTGGTGAACCGGCTATGGCTGCGAGGTGGATTTCCTGAAAGCCTGCTGGCGGCTTCTGATACACAAAGCCTGCGCTGGCGGCGCGACTTTATCAGAACCTATCTTGAGCGCGATATTCCACAGTTAGGGCCGAGGGTACCGGCCCAAACCCTTGAGCGTTTCTGGACTATGCTCGCCCACATACAAGGAAGTGTTTTGAATGCCTCTCAACTGGCGAGAAATCTTGAAGTGAGCAGTATGACGGCAAACCGCTACCTTGATCTGATGGTTGACCTTTTGCTGGTAAGGCGGTTGCAGCCATGGGCTGTGAACATAGGGAAACGCCTGGTGCGTGCGCCTAAAATCTATGTGCGAGATAGCGGTATAGTACATGCCCTATTGAATATCCCGAGGTATAACGACCTGATGGGGCACCCGGTGATCGGGGGAAGCTGGGAAGGGTTTGTGATTGAAAATATTATGTCGGCGGTACATGGCATGGCCCTGCCGTATTATTACCGAACGGCTGCCGGAGCTGAAATAGACCTTATACTCGAATTTTCGGGTCAGGAGAAATGGGCTATAGAAATAAAGCGCAGCTCCACGCCTGCATTATCTAAGGGTTTTCACATAGCGTGTGAAGATATAAAAGCCGACAGGAAATTTGTGACCTACCCCGGCGACGACAGGTTTTCAATGGGCGAGGATGTGACCGCGATTTCATTGGCTGACCTCATGCTGGAAATCTCAGGGAAGGTAGCGCTATAACTTTTTTAATCGCATTTCAAACGCTTTTCCGATACATCCTTACCGAAAGAAATCGGGACTGGCTGTTGTAAATGAAGGATGAGTTGTTTTTAGGGTAAACGAGGGCGAGCATGGCAGCACTTCTTTATTCAGGCTCCGGCTCCCCTGATGCGTTGTTGGTGAGAAAATAACACCAACGACGGTGGAAAAAATCTACGCCCAACTAGGAGGGGTATTAGTTTATTAATTTAAATACTTGCTTACTATCATTAGTAATAATTTCTGCGGCATAAATACCGCTTACGTTAGGGAGTAATAATTTCGTTTCTGAAAGGTCTTGAGTTGAAATTAATTGCCCTATTGAATTATAGACATTTAGCCTACCACTACATTTTAAATCATTTATTATCCAATATTCATTAGCGGTGCTTCCCTTTATGATATTAAGTTTATTGGGTGTTTGTATTTCAGAAATATCTTCTGTACCATATATATATATCTTCTTAGGTAAGAAAGTCGCATTGTTACCTATAAATCCATCACTAGATGTGACATTGTAAGTTGCTGTTGCTCCAACGAAATAGGAACCAGAAGGAATATTATGAGCTGGGATAGTTAGTGTATAATTATAAGAGCTATAAGATTCTGCATTGAACGTAGGCCAGTAAACTGAACCCATATAGTAATCAGCACTATTAATAAGCGGATCTAAGGACAAATAGAAATTCAAATACAAATTGGCCACTGAACTCGAAGAGTTATTTTCTGCTGTAATTCCATTTATTATTATTGGATTTCCAGCAAAGTAATAAAGTGCATCCGTAGTGCTACTTACCAAACCGCCTGGCGCGAAGTAAGACTCAACAGCGATGTCAATATTTGGAATAATCGATGTTTGAGATTGATAAGCATTTCTAAGTAGCTCTGCATCTGCTGGATGTATTCCTACCCCGTCCTCTACTATACCAAAACTCCCACCTTGCATAACAGTCGGCAGCGAATAATCGTATGTTTCGGTTTGATTTGTCATTAAGCCCCAAACATGGCCTAATTCATGCATGATTGTTGGCATATACATAAAATGAGTTCCGTTAATTTGATCCCACAAATTAATAGTCATCGGTGTGGAAGGATTGACGAACACATCAGATTCGACAAGTTTAGTACACCCTCCACTTGGCCGTGACCATATAGCAACTGCTAAAGTACCAGTTCCCCAACCAAATCCACTCCCGTAAGCTGATATTAATGATGCCGATGTAGGAAATCCACCAAATTCATTTACATCATTCTTGCCATACATGCCGTCAGAGACAGAGTATCTAAATATGTCCATATATTGATTCCATACCCACATACAGTTGTGGTTTATATCATACCAAGGAGTAAACGATGTTGGAAGTTGCTCCATTACAATATATAAATCGTGAGAGCCACAAAACGAAATTGTTGGAGTAGCAGTATTTTTGGCTCCAATTCTATCGTTTTCTTTTTTTTTATTGAATTGAGACTCTTTTTTTGATGTAAATACTATGTTGAATTTGTCAGATAAATACTTCATCAATTCTTGCAAAGTGAGTGGTGTTGGATTTGCGCTAAACAATTCATCTAATGGAGATATTCCAACAATAACATCTCCTATAGCTTTAGGTGGGATATTTTGCCGAAAAGGGTCTGAAGGATATTCATATACAGGAGTACCTTCTTTTATTGAAATAAGTTTTTTATAGCTGTTTTTTAGTTTATCGTTATCTATCTCAATAACAGGATGTTTGTTTATTGTAACCATATACCTATCTGAGGAAACATCATCTTGTATAATTTCAAAATATTGGTCTATTATTGGCGTCATATAGCCCTTACTATTATCAGATGCAAAAATTAAATAAGTTTTATCAATCTCAAATCGAGGAGTATGGCTAACTTCAATAACTCTATCACTATACACGCCTCCTGCATATTGTAGATCATAATTTCCATAAGTTGATTTACCACTTTCAATGTTTTTAAATTTCACTAAGGTTAAAGGCATGCCTTTTTCGTTTGCGACACATTTGATGCTATCTACTGTCCCAATAAATATATTATCTGATATTTTAACTATTTCACTTAGCGAAGATTTTTTTTGACCTATAGCATGATTAAATAAACAAAAATTTACCAGAAAAACTAAGATAATTTGTTTCATGATTTTCAAAATTTAAATAGTCATAAAATATATGTACATCTGACAATGATACAAATTAATATCAAAGAAAATACTGTTAAAAAGCGGTATTTTCTTTTTAATATGTTAATATGAATAAATTATTTATAAAATTACACTTCTTTCCCGCTGTTCGCAATTTTCAATCACGCAACAAAATGGTTTTTGATTGGTATTCGCATATGAGTGAGCTATTCGCCCATTCAGGGCTTAGAGTTGTATGTGCATTATACCGGGGGGCTTACACCCCCGGCTGTTATATTGCGCCTTTTCAAGGCTGCTTGTGTTTTGATAATACGGCTTTTTTAGCCGTTACCAATATTGATCATCAATACCCCATTACCACAAATGCATCCTCAGGCTGTCGTCGAGGTACATTTTGTCGCCGGGCTTTATGCTGAATGCTTCATAAAATTCAGGCACATTGGGCATCGGGCCGTTTACGCGGTACTTGGCCGGTGCGTGTACATCGGTGAGCAATTGCGAGGCTAACCGCTCGGGCCTCATGGTCATCATCCAGCCCAGGGAGTAGCCGAGGAAGAACCGCTGCACTTGCGTGAGGCCGGCAATCTTATCGCCCTTTTTATACGCCTCTGTTTGCTTAAAGGCATCAAGACCAATGAGTATGCCGCCGAGGTCGGCGAGGTTTTCGCCAAGGGTGGCCTTGCCGTTTATGTGCATGGTATCCTGCGGCACCATACCGTTGAACTGCCGCACCAGCACATCGGCGCGCTGCATGAACTGCACGGTGTCCATCACGCCCCACCAGCCGCACAGGTTGCCATGCTCATCGAATTTTCGGCCTTCATCATCAAAGCCATGCGTTATCTCATGCCCCACGGTAGATGCGGCTACATAGCCATACACCAGCGCATCATCCAGCTCTTCATCGCGGTAGCCGGGCACGGTCATCATAGCCGCCGGCAGCACTATCTCGTTGTTCGACTGGTTGTAGTATGCGTTGTAAGTTTGTGGTGTCATTTCCCATTCGGTGCGGTCCACGGGTTTGCCCAGCTTGTCCATGTAGTAGTTGTTCCACCACTGGTTGGCGTGCATTACATTGAGTACATACGGCCCCCTGTCTATTTTCATGGCCGAGAAATCTTTCCACTTGTCAGGGTAGCCCACCTTCTTGGTTATGGCCATCAGCTTGCTTATAGCTTTCTGCTTAGTGCTGTCGGTCATCCAGTCCAGCTTCTCTATCCTTGCTTTATAGGCCATGCGCACGTTCTCCACCATTTGCTCGTAGCGTGCCTTGGCTTTGGCATCAAAGTATTCCTTTACAAACAGTTTGCCCAGCTCTTCACCTATAGCGCCTTCTTCGGCATCGAGCGCCCTGCGCCAGCGCGGGCGCTGCTCCTGCGCGCCCCTCAGCGCTTTTGAATAAAATTCGAAATGCGCATCTACGAATGGTTTGCTGAGGTGGCCGGCAAAGGTCCTTATCAGCGCCAGCTGCATGTAGTCTTTCAGGGTCTGAATATCCGTTGAGCTAACCACTTTATCCAGCGCGCGGTAAAACTCCGGCTGGCCCACTATCACGCTGTCCACATGCTTCACGCCCATCTGCGCCAGATACTTAGGCCACTCGATAGCGGGCGAGAGTGAACGGAGATTGGTTATAGCAAATTTGTTGTAGTTGCTGTAGGGGTCGCGCAGGTCTTCCAGCTTGCGCGATGCTTTTGCGAGGCTTGTTTCCATAGCCACAACAGCCTGTGCTTTTTTTGCGGCATCTGCTTCAGGCACACCCATCAGCTTGAAGATGGTAGTAATAAATTGGGGGTAGAGGTTGCGTATTTTAGTAGTGCGCTCGTCGGTATTAAAGTAGTAGTCGCGGTTGGGCAGTCCCAATCCGCCCTGCATCATAAAGTAAGCCTGCACATCGCTGCGCTTTGGGTCTTGTGATACCCCTTCTGAAAAGAAGACATTTGTACCGTAGGTGTGCATGTGAGCAGCCTGAGCCATCACGTCTTCTTTTGTTTTCATTGCGGCGATCGCATCCAGCTCTGCCTGCAGGGGGGTAACCCCGTTTTTCTCAATGCTTACAGAATCCATGGCACTGAACCAGAAGTCGCCTATGCGCTGGTCGGCACCCGTTGAGCCTGCCTTTTTTACTGCCTCGTCATTTATTTTCAGCAGCTTGTTGTACAGCTCTTTCTGCACCAGCTCGCCAATGCCCCAGTTGGTTTCATCGGCAGGTATGGGGTTCTGCTTTATCCAGCCACCATTGGCGTAATCAAAAAAATCATCGCGTGGACTTATGGTAGTATCCAGATGGCTTTGCAGGGCATCGGGTTTCGATATTTCTTTAGGGGAAGGCTCATTACAGGCTGTAATAAGCAGTATAGCGGCAACAGTGCCGGACAAGCATTTATTCATATGCAGCGATTAGGCTGCAAAAGTAATGCTATTATGCAGTCGTACCACACCCGCAATGCGTGATTTCTTAATTATTGGGGACAACCAATAATGTAAGCGCAGACGAAGATGTACCGGTAGAAGTGCCGGTAAGGACAATTGTATATATTTTGCCCGAAACGAAAGTCTGGCTGTTAAGCTGCGCTATTTTGGTAGGTTGTGCCGGGTCTTGCACCAGTACAGTAACAGGTACTGTAGAAACAGGCACCTGCCGGAATGGTGTGTAAGACGCATAGCCTATATTGGAATCAATTTTAGTGCTACCTATATAGAAATTTTCGTTAAGGGTGTCGCTGCTTAAATTCACGAAACGAATCTTGCTGAAGCCTGCGGGAGGTGTGGTCATATCGTCCTGAACAACCAGCATGTTGGGTTTTGTGAAAATACCACCTGTAAACACAGAATAATTTGTATTGGCCATCATAGATACGGTAGAGCTGATGAGTGGCGTGATGAGGCCACCGGCATTAATGGAAACGCCAAGATTAATACCTGTACCCGCGGTAACAGCACGATAGCCGGAGCTCTTCTGAAAACCTATATTGGTAGCGCCGGGTATATTCACGCTATTTGCAGCAACATCAATAGCCACAGCCCCTGCGCAGCCATTCACAAACATCACCCTTGCGGTATTGGAGGGGGTACTGTCTTTCTTTTTGCAGGCAGTGAATGCAATAACCACAAACAGGATGAAGTAAGATAAAAGTAATTTTTTCATGATAGTATTTTGTTTGTTTTAGAAGCTACAATAACCATGCCTGAATTTCAAGACAAAGCTAAGTAACGATGATTAAATAAAGTACACCATCTTACCCGTTCTTTTACCTCGTTCATAATAATTTTTTGTCTCGGTGAGGGCTGAGCCGTACCATTTTTGCTTCGTTGTAAAAGTCTTTAAATAATTCATTATTCGCAGATTTTACGCCTCGTAAAAAAGAAAAACAACTTCGCAATATGGTGTACTTTATTTAATCAACGTTACTAAGCTACGTTTTTCACAGAAAAATAAAATGTTGTGCCTTTACCCACTTCACTTTCCACCCATATGTCGCCGCCATTCTGTACCGCAAACTCTTTGCAGAGCATCAGCCCTATGCCGTGGCCTTTTTCATTGTCGGTGCCTTTCTCGCTCTTCAGGGAGTAAAAGAGTGTTGGGATTTTTTCTTTATCAATACCAATGCCGGAGTCTTGTACCCAGAATACGGTAAAGCCGGGGTTGGTTGTTTTGTCTGCGCCAATGTCAATGGTGCCGTCCTTAAAAGTATATTTCAATGCATTGGCCAACAGGTTCCTGATGATAAAATCAAAAAGAGAGGGGTCGGAATAGACGAAAACATCAGCAGTGGTGTGATCTGTAATGGTTATGTTCTTCTCTGAGGCCTTCATCTTCTTCAGGTCAATGGCCTCTTTGATATAGCCCTTTGTCTGCATTTTTATCATATGCAAACTTATTCCTTTCACGAGGGTCTGGCCCCAATAAAGCAATTTATCAAAAGTCTCGAGGGATGCTTTGGTATGTTCTTTCAGGTTATCGAGCAGGAATTTCTTTTCGTCCTCGGTGGTGCTTGGGTCTTCGTATATGTCGATTATGTTCGGGATACGGGCGATTGGCCCCCTGAGATCGTGACCTATCACTGAGAATAACTTATCCTTCATGGAGTTAAGTTCTTCCAGTTTTTTTTCGTGTGCCGTCAGTTTTTTGTTCAGCCTGATTGTTTTGCGGTAGTACGATACAGTAATGAGCAAAGCCAGAATAAGGCAGACCGCAAATATAATCAACTCATCGCGCTGCCTGGCATTGTGCCTGTTCAGGGCGGCAAGTTCTTTGATCCGCTTATTTGTTTCCAGCTTATATGCATTGTCGATACTGGATATTTCCTTGGATTTGTTAATTGAAAATATGCTGTCCGCCAGTGCATGGCTTTGCTCGTGGGCCTCCAACGCTTCCTTATATTTGCCGAGCTGCTTGTATATCTTGCCGATGTTCTTATAAATATCTACCAGTGCGGCTTTGTTCTGGAGACGCTCATAGAGAACCTTTGATTTATTTAAGTACTGTATGGCAAGGGTAGGGTTGGACTGTTCGGTGATGCTTGCAAGGTCGTATAACGCGTTGCCTTCCATTTCCGGCAGGTTGTTTTCTTCGGCAATGGCAAGTGCCTTTTCGAGATATTTAAGCCCTTCTTTATTGTTGCCAATGCCTATATACCCTTCCCCCATGTATATCAGGCACTCGATATGGGCTTTCAAAAACTCCGGTTTGTTACTTAACTCAAGGTTTTTATTGAAAATCTTTAACGCCGTGTCAAACCTGTCAGTGACAGCCAATACCATACCGATAACATTGTTGAGCAAAATGGTAGCGTCGCTTAATGGTGCTTTATTGCTCACAGCCTCCGCCAGCCTGAGGTATTTCCAGGCGTTTGTAGTATCTGAATGCGCGAGGTAAATGTTGCCCAAGTGCATATATGTGAGAATCTGTCCGTGAGGGTCGGTTATAGTGTCATAAATTTTTAAGGCCTGCACATAGTATTTTGTGGCTACGTCAAAGTTGCTTTTTGTGGCCTCGATGGAGCCGAGGTTATGCAGCATTTCTGCCACCGCTTTCAGGTCGTTTATTTCCCGGTATATTTTTAAGGCTGTATTTACCCTTTGTTCTGCTAATGCCGACCGGGCTTGTGCCTTGTCGGAAAGAGATAATTTGGCGTTAATGTCTGCTTCGCCTTTTTTGTAGTTTTTACTTCTTGAATAGTTTATGGCTTCATTCGCATACCAGCTCTGGGAGTCAGGGTTGCTGACCGCGTAATATGCCATTATTTTCATATAAGCTGAAACTTTGCCGGAATCAGTATGAGTATTGCTTAAGTTATTTATTAACTCACTTACCCGCCCCTGCCCGAAACTTACAGGCGAGAGAAAAACGGAAAAAATAAGTGCGTACAAAAGTTTCATAGGTTCTTCACGATACTGACACAAAGCTATGACAATATAGTAATTATCCATTAACAAATATGGCAAAGGGACTATATATAATGATATAATTGATAGGCAATGGAGGTTTGATAATCCTACTTATTTCTTAAAATCGTAGCTTCGCCAATCAAAATTGAGTTTTAGCATGAATAGTGTCCGCCATAATTGGGATAGGAAGGAGATAACCGAGATCTATGAACGCCCCTTATTATCGCTTGTTTTAGAAGCCGCTAATGTCCACAATCAAAACCATAAGTTTGGCGAGGTGCAGATAAGCAGCTTACTTTCAATAAAAACAGGTGGATGCTCAGAAGATTGCAGCTACTGTCCACAGGCGGCCCGTTTTCATACTGGGATAAAAGTGCAGGCGCTGATGAAGGTAGACGAGGTGTTGGATGCCGCAAAAAATGCCAAGGCCGGTGGCGCATCGCGTTTTTGCATGGGTGCCGCCTGGCGCGAAGTACGTGACAACAGCGATTTTGACCGTGTGCTGGACATGGTGAAAGAGGTGAACAAACTGGATATGGAGGTGTGCTGCACGCTGGGTATGCTTACTGAATACCAGGCTGAACGGCTGGCAGAGGCAGGCCTGTATGCCTACAACCACAATGTGGATACATCGGAAGAGCACTATAGCGAGGTAATCTCTACCCGCACGTATGACGACAGGCTGAAAACGCTCTCGAATGTGCGCAATGCAGGTATATCTGTGTGCAGCGGCGGCATAATAGGGCTTGGAGAAACTGACGCAGACCGGATAGGTATGTTGCTGACACTGGCTAATTTGCCACAGCACCCTGAATCTGTGCCTATAAATGCGCTGGTGCCTGTAGCAGGCACTCCGCTTGAAAACAATAAGCGCGTGCCTTTTGATGAGTTGGTGCGCATGGTGGCCACGGCCCGTATTGTGATGCCCCGTTCAGCCGTAAGGTTGTCTGCCGGAAGGCTGGAGCTTTCTGTTGCAGAACAGGCTATGTGCTTTATGGCCGGCGCCAATTCCATATTTGCCGGTGATAAATTGCTCACCACACCAAACCCGGCCTACAATTCGGACATGGAGATGTTCCGCACACTCGGGCTGACTGCAAAGGAAGCGTTTGCCGACGGGCACCCGAAACAGAAATTCAGTCTGCAGCATGAACCATGTTGAGCAATATCTTGCCAATAAATTAAACGAAAGGGAAAAAGCAGGCAACCTTCGCCGGCTTACGACCATCCGGGCTGTCATTGATTTATATTCAAACGATTATCTTGGTCTTGCCACTGCCGGGCTACTGGGCGAACTCATGCACCCGATGCCCGCTGAACGAAACGCGACAGGTTCCACCGGTTCCCGGCTGTTATCGGGTAATAGTACCCAGGCAGAAACTCTGGAACAAACTATTGCAGCTTTTCATAAGGCAGAAGCGGCATTATTATTCAATTCGGGCTATGACGCAAACGTTGGTCTGCTGGCCTGCATTGCCGGACGTGAAACAACAATACTATATGATGAACTGTGTCACGCAAGCATTATAGATGGTGTAAGGCTGAGCCAATGCAGGCACCGCTACAAATTCAGGCATAACGACCTTGATGACCTTTCCATAAAGTTGAAAAAATATAAAGATGAAGGGCCGGTGATAGTGGTCGTGGAGTCTGTTTACTCAATGGACGGTGATATGGCACCACTATCCGGAATAGTAACCGTGTGCGAAGAAAACAATGCGCAACTGATAGTGGATGAGGCCCACGCCACAGGGGTCTTCGGGAGCAGGGGAGAAGGCCTCGTTTGTGGATTAGGATTGCAGGATAAAGTATTTGCACGTATGCATACTTTCGGGAAAGCGCTGGGGTGCCATGGCGCGGCAGTAGTGGGCAGTGCATTATTAAAGCAATACCTCATAAATTTTGCGCGTTCATTCATCTATACCACCGCGCTGCCCGGGCATTCGCTTCATGCTATCCATTGCGCTTACCAGTATTTATCCGGGCACAGTTTTACGAATAAAGCATTGCATGAATTGATTAAATATTTCAGGGAATGCGTAGCGGTATCTCCTTTGAGCGGCTGGAGAGATAGCCAAAGCCCCATACAGGCATTAGTGACCGGGGACAATAAAAAGAGTAAGGATTTTGCTGCACGGCTACAACAGGCAGGCTTGCAGGTGAGCCCTATATTGCACCCTACAGTGCCATTGGGTATGGAAAGGCTGAGGGTGTGCCTGCATATCTTCAATACCCGTGAGCAGATAGATACTTTATTTGCTGTATTATCGGGGAAATAACCGGCTATCCCACATAGTACATATCAATGCCGCCTTTATTTTTAGCTTCCACCTTGCCCCTGTGCAAACACGGGTAAGTCCCTTTTACAAGCTGGTAAGTAGATTCTGATATGTTTATCTTTCCTTCTTCACTGTTCTGCTCCATGCGTGCGGCGATGTTTACAGTATCTCCCCAAATATCATAAGAGAATTTGCGCACCCCTACTATGCCTGCAACCACCTCGCCACTATTGATACCTATCCTGATGCTGAAAGTGGCTTTGCCCATCTCCTTTTTTCTCTGCACCATAAAATCCCGTATCTCTATAGCGGCGGCAACTACGTCCGAAGCATGATTGGGGTTTGATATAGGCAGGCCGGAAACCGCCATATAGGCATCACCTACCGTTTTTATCTTCTCAATATGATACTTGCCCAATATGCCATCGAAAGCCTTAAAGCAAACGTGGAGCTCACCTACCAGCTCATGCGGCGACATTTTTTCGGCAATAGAGGTGAAACTCACGAAGTCAGTGAACAGCACAGTAACGTTGTTGAAGTGCTTTGCATCGGCGAAACCTTTTTCCATCAGCTCCCCTGCTACTTCCTGTGGTAGAATATTCAGCAATAATTCTTCCGACCTTTTCTTTTCTTTTATCAGTGCCATGTTTGATTTTTTCTGCTGCCGGAAACTACGGAAAACGAGCAGGGAAATAATCAGTACGGTAATGATGCTATACACATAAAAAAGTTGCTGCTTCTTCTTTTGTTCCAGCACTTCATCTTTCATTTTCAACTCCTGCTCCTGTAGCTTTACTTTGCTTTCCTGTAATTCGAGGGCCTGGGCCTGCAATGCCTTTTCCTGTTCTGCAAGTGTAAGTTGTTTATCCTTTTCAGCTACAGTAGTTTTTTCAGCGTCAAGGTCAGATTGGGTTTTCTGCAGCACCTTACTTACCGTTTCTTTTTCCTTTTGTGCCTGTGTAAGCGTTTTTGCTGCTGCTTCTAATTGCTGTTGTTGTTGCAATTGTTGCTGTTGTTGTAGCGCTATCTTCTGGTTTTGTTCTTTCAGGCGTTGTTCGGCAAGGTCTTGTTGGCGGCGTATGGAGTCTAATCTTTTTGCGTTCTCATATTCAATTTGCCTTTTCTCCAGGTCAGATTTTTTGCCCAATAAGGCTTTGTCCAAGGCTTTCATTTTGGCAACCGTGCTTACCGCATCACCATACTTGCCGGCCATTTTCTGGGCGGCACTCAGGGCTTTATAGGTGGCTTTCATCTGTTCTATATCACCTACTGCTTCGCTGGCCTCTATGGACTTGTTGCAATACTCTATTGACCTGTTAAGGTTCACCTTTTTATCTGCGGAAACGAGGCTGGTAGCCACTATGCTTTCCTGTGGCAGCTTCGCCACATTCAGGTAGGCAGTGCCTAAATTTCCGTAGATACGGCCAAGCGCTTTTTTATCTTTTTGCACAGATGCTGCCTTCATTTCAGCGTCAATTGTGTTGTATAGCTCGCGCATGTTCATTTCTTTTTCCTGCGCAAAAACAAACACCGGGAACAACAGACAAACGAAAAGTAGTACCTTATTCACTTGATTTAATTTAAACGATTTTGATTAATACGAATAAACAACCCCTCTCCCCTTCATCAACTGCACAGAAGATGAAATTTTTACTTCAGGAGAAACAGGTAAATTTGTTTTAAAGATTATAATTTTAGTGCGAATATTCAAATGATTATTTATGCCATGAGATATATTTCACATTAAGTGCAAAAGAGTTTCCGGATGTTTCTTCCACTTATATGCATTTATGCATTATCGTATTTGCGATGTAACTGAAAAACAACATTTTACAAAATCTTCATTCATATATGAAAAAGGCAATAGCCATTGCAGGAATACATACTGATATAGGTAAGACCATTGCTTCGGCTGTGATAGCTGAAGCAACAGGTGCTGATTACTGGAAGCCCGTGCAAGCGGGTAAAGATGAGCGGGATGCGGAGCTGTTGAAAAAATTGCTCACCAATGGGCAAGACCGGGTGTATAATGAGGCTGTAGTTTTATCGCAGCCACTATCGCCGCATACCGCCGCAGAAATTGATAATATAGAGGTAGACTACAAAAAATTTGCATGGCCGGAGACAGATAAAACGCTCCTGGTAGAAACCGCCGGAGGGCTGTTATCGCCTATGTCGGCCACTACAACTATGGCAGATTTTATCCTGTATTACAATTTGCCCGTTATCCTTGTCTCACTGAATTATCTGGGAAGCATTAATCATACCCTTCTGACGATAGAGGTATTAAAAAGCAGGGGTATTGCAGTAAAAGGGTTGATAATGAATGGCCTTGAAAATGCATCATCGGAAAGTTTTATACAGGAATATTCGGGCGTGCCGGTTATGGCAAGAATACCATATATCAGCGATTTGACCAATGAGGGTATCAGGCGTTGCGCTATGCAGTTGAAGCCATTATTACTACCGCTGATATCATAGCTGCCCATCAATTACCCGTAGTCGTTACCTTTGCCGCCTATGGCATCTTTGAAGGAAAGAGACAGTGCGGTAATATGGCATCCCTATACGGCTATGAAAGCATGGCCGGAAGCCACAGGTATAGTGCGAGGAGAAGGCGCATACCTTATTGATGAGGATGGCAACAGGTATATAGATGCCATATCATCGTGGTGGGTGACCCTGCATGGCCATGCACATCCTTATATAGCAGAGAAGGTAAGTGAACAACTCAGCACGCTGGAGCATTGCATTTTCGCCGGGTTTACGCATGAGCCGGCAGTGACACTTGCCGAAAGGCTCCTGGCCATATTGCCGGGGGGCATGAAGAAAATATTCTATTCGGACAATGGTTCTACAGCAGTAGAAGTGGCCATAAAAATGGCATTGCAGTACTGGGGAAATAAAGGCATCAGGAAAAAGAAACTCATAGCGTTAGAAAACGCGTATCACGGCGATACATTTGGCGCTATGTCAGTGAGCGGGCGTAGCGTGTTTACCGAGGCATTTGCAGACTATCTTTTTCAAACGGAAGTAATACCTTTTCCGGCTACTGGCAGCGAAGATGAAAGCATAGCCGCGCTGGAAAAAGCGCTGGCGGGTGAAGATGCCGCAGCATTTATAGTGGAGCCATTGGTGCAAGGGGCAGCAGGTATGCAGATGTATAGGCCCGACGTACTGGAGCAATATTTCCGGTTATGCAAAAAGTATAATGCACTCATTATTGCCGATGAGGTAATGACGGGTTTCGGGCGTACCGGTTATTTGTTTGCCTGTGAGCAGATTCATACGGCACCTGATATTATCTGCCTCTCCAAAGGGCTTACAGGCGGCACCATGCCTATGGGCGTAACAGCCACATCGCAGGATGTTTTTGATGCCTTCTATGATGATGACAAAATGAAGATGCTGTATCACGGGCATTCTTTTACAGCCAACCCTGTAGCCTGCGCCTCGGCGCTGGCGAGCCTTGACCTGCTGCTACAGGATAACTGCACGGGAAACCGCAAACGCATAGCCGCCGCGCATACCGTGTTTGCAGAGGAGATAAAGGGCAACAGCATGATTGCTGCCGTGAGACAGACGGGCACTATACTTGCCATGGAACTGAACGTGGGGACACATGATTATCACCAGGCAATAAGGGATGTTGTTTACCGTTTCTTCATCGGCAAAAAGATTATCATGAGGCCACTTGGCAATATCATTTATATCATACCTCCTTACTGTATCAGTAACGAGGACCTGGATAATATCTATAACGCAATTAAAGAACTGCTGGCTTTGCTGCCGGTATTAAAATCTGATCAATAAATCTGGTGATGAACGGAAATAAATTAAAAGAAGTAGTAGAAAAAATAGTGGTAGCTGACGGGCTTCACGCCAAATGGCTGAACAGCCTTTCGATGATGGAGAATACCGGTGCGCGGAAAATATCAAAATATGAGGACCCTGTTTACACAGGTATAATTGTACTGAAACACGCGGCTGAAGAGGCTCGCCACGCCTATTATCTGAAAAAGCAAATAAGCAAGCTGGCCAAAGATGCCTGTCCCGATTATTCATACCCTTATCTGCTGGCACCTGTGGAAAGCTATCATTACCTGAATATGCTTGATGTAGCCGCTTGCCGATACCTGAAGAAAAACATGCACCTGCAAGGCAGGGCGCTGAAACATGGCGCATACCTGATGGTGACCTACTCGATAGAAGTGCGCGCTGATATGCTCTATGGCATATACCAGGATGCGCTGACAAGGCATGGCTCGAAGGTGAACGTGAAATCTATAATAGCGGAAGAGGAAGGCCACCTGGAAGAAATGCAACGTATGCTGGAAGTATTTCATCCCGACTGGGAGCGCCTGGCAGCAGATGTATGCGCTATAGAGAACAGGCTGTTTGAAGAATGGGTGGCGGCTATTGGCAGGGTGATAAGCAACTAATTAAGCTCCTTCCACCCTGTTTATCCCTGCTTTTGCCTGCTGGTCTATAGAGTTTTGAAAATCGTGCGCAGGCATGTCTAAGCATTCTTGGTAGCTTTTTATTGCCTGGTCGTTTTTGCCTGTTCGCTCATATATTTTGCCCATGTGCAGCGCTGCCCTTGCAGCAAACTGCTCATGCCTGTTTTTGCCCGTGTTTATAGCATTGCGGTAGCAGCGTAATGCTTGCAAATTATTTTCAGATTCTTCATGAACCCTGCCCAGCCTGAAGTAGTATTCGGCCTTGTCGGCAGGGTTAGCCAGTGTGGCGGGGTCAATATTATTGAGCATGTGGTAAGCCTCATTGTTGTACCCGCCATCAATGAGCAGGCGGGCCTGCAGTATTTTTTTGTGTGGCCATTTATTGCTTTCGGCAAATTTTTCAGCCTGCTTATCTGCGTCAATCCTTGTTGTGCCATGCAGCTTTATTTGTGCGCGGCAGTATTGCGCTTTTTGCATATTGCCGGTCACATACCAGGCGAAGGCCATTTTTTGCCGGCAGTCTTTTATGTAGAGGTCGCTCTTGTTTTTGCTCAGGTATTGCTGAAAGTAGGGAACACAACCGCTATCGGCTTTGTATAACAGTGCCACCCCCATCTGGTAGTCAAAAACGGGGAATTGGTCATGGCCGGGGTCTTTGAGGGCGTGGCGCAATGTTTCAATTGCCGCATCGGCTTTTCGGTAGTCGAGGGCGAGGTTGGCTTTTACGTAAGCGTTCAATAAGTTATTATCGGTTGTAAAATGGCTGCCGGCCAGTAGTTCCCACACTTCTTTCTGCTCCTGTAAAAGGTAGAAACGGGTATACAGGTAATAGAGCATGGTTTCGGTGTGCATAAATTCATCGGCAGTATGTGCATTCACAAATGCGGCTAACTTTTCGGTGCCTTTTTTTATGTTCCCCTTCATGCCAAAAAGCGATGCCAGCCATTTGTAATTTCCGGGCAGCGAACCTACCACCGCTTCTTCCAGCCCCGCAAAAGTGTTGTTGTACTTGAAGCCGGGGAAAAGGCGCTGGTTTTCTTTCAATAGACTGAAGGATTTGCGGAAGTTGATGGCTGCGCTATATTGTTCGCCAAACCGGATATTGATTATTGCCCACCGCAGGTAAACCCCCGCCTTGCAGAAACGGTACCAGGGAGAACGGGTATCGCCTTTTTCCAGCAGGGCTATATGCTCTTCAAGATGGCTTTCGCGCTGTTCATAATCTTTTTTGTCACAATTGAGCAACAGCATGATACAATCCTCATAGTCTGATATATAAACTGCCATGAGGTTATAAGGATTGGCCTTTATTTCATTAATTAGATTGGCTCTTGCCTCCGGTATGCGCAGCGACAGGTAATTATGGTAGGCTTTGCCGCAATTATTGGTATAGTCATATACATATTGACTGCCGTAGCAATTGACACAAAGTAAAAGCAGGATGAGTGGCGGCCAAACCTTCATGGCATAAAGTTAATGGGAATTTATATCTGCGGGCGTACACAGTACGTTTTGGCGCTTCAGGCAATATTATTGGTAAAAAGCAGTTTAAGATTGAGGTGAGAACCCCTATCTTTGACAATTATTAAACTCATAAAGAGTTCCAAATGAAATCGAATAAATATATTTTGTTAAGTGCAATTGTTACCCTTCTTGTTTTGGGCGGCGTGTTATACTCATCCTGTAGTAAGGATGTGTGTAAGGCGGTAACCTGCATAAATGGCGGGGTATGCAGCGGTGGTAGCTGTATTTGTATGCAGAAAGGAGTAGGCGGCCTGAACTGCGAAATAATATACCGCGACCTTTACAAGAATGTTTACAAAGGCTCTGGCACCAACGATACCGGGTTGGCATATATTGATAATACACTGACTTTTAGCCCAACCTCTGATACCAACTATACCCAGATGCAACTGATATGGAATAACCACGGAGCGAGTGTAGTGGATATGAACATTACACTTAACAGCAATACTACAAGCGGTTCTACTTTTACCATATCACCAAGAACGGTTAATGCAAAAGTATATACCGGTTTTGGGAATGTGAATGGCGTTAATGCCTCCGTTACCATTAACGAGATGCAGCCCGACAGCACTGTAAGGGTGATTATGCTGAACAATTTCACTAAGCAATAACGACTACCCGCATATAATAAAATGCGCTGGCATGATAATTATGTGTTTGCAGTATTTGAAGTTATAACTTACCTTTGAGCAAATATTTCATTACTTACTAAAAAAGCAAATCTATGAAATCAATCAAGTACATCGCGCTGAGCGCATTTTTGACATTAAGCGCATTCTGCGCAGTATTGTATTCATCATGCACAAAAGACGAGTGTAAAGATGTAACCTGCCAGAACGGAGGTGTATGTAGTGGTGGTAACTGTACATGTGTCGTAGGATACGAAGGCACAAGGTGTGAAACCAAAAGCAGGGATAAATTTGTAGGCACTTATGTTGGTTCTGAGCTTTGCACAATAGGCACTGACAATTATTCAATCACAATATCTGCTAATTCAGATAATGTAAAACTTACATACACAAACTTGTATAATAACACGCCGGTTATAACTGCTGTTTGTACAATGACTGGTACAGATGCATTTTCTTTTTCAGGTACACAATCAACCATCACATTTACAGGTACTGGTAAATTGGTTGGCAATCAGTTAACTGTTGATTACACAATTACAGACGGAGCAAGCACAAACACATGTAAGTTTACCGGGAATAAATAATTAATTTATCACCTCGTAGGTGTCAAAAGAAAGAGGGCTCAACATACGTTGAGCCCTCTTTCTTTTGCGTACATGTCAAAATAAAAATGCCCCGTATTTCAGGGGCATTTTTATTTGATGTATTACTGAACTTATTTACCCATTTTTGGTTTGCCTTGTCCAACAGTGTTGCTTTCTTTGTTACCCTCAGAAGCTGGTTGTGCACCCATTTTTGGTTTGCCTTGTCCAACAGTTGGGGCTGGTGGTGGTGGCGGAGGTGTTTCTACAACTGTTTTTGTAGTAGTTGTTGATGTTGTTGTTTTCTTTCCGGGTTTTGACCTTTTAGCATCTTCTTCCGCCTGTATCGCTGCTGCTTTTTCCGTAGCAATAGCATTGATAGCAGAATCATTTCTTTTCTTGTTTATTTCATCCTGCAATGCTGCGTTTGCGGCAGCAATAGAATCTATCTGCGCCTGCTGGTTAGCGCTGTCTGTGTTTTCGTTGCTACCGCAGGAGGCCAGGATCAATGCGCTGCCCGCCAGTATGAGGAATTGCTTTTTCATTAGTTGTTTTTTAGTTGGTGCAAAAATATTGCTATTATTTCATAACCTACAAATGATTATTTCAAAATTATGCCACAAAAGCAATTTTTTCTGATTTTCATGCTTTTTAATCAATCGTTGCCACACATTTCAGTTCTATGGCTATTGCCGTGGGCAATGAATCGATACCTACCGTTGTCCGGCAGGGCTGGTTGTCTTTAAAATACTCTGCATAAACTTTATTGTATATATGAAAATCACGCTTCATATTCACCAGAAAAACGGTCACGTCCACAAGCTTATCCCAACTGCTGCCGCTTTCTTCCAGTATCACCCGCACATTATCAAATACGCTGCGGCATTGCTCGGCAAAATCGAATTCCAGGTAATTGCCATGCTTGTCGGTCTTAAGGCCGGGTATCTCGTCGGTGCCTGCTTTGCGTGGCCCCACACCCGAGAGGAATAAAAGGTTACCTACACGCTTTGCGTGCGGGTACAAGCCAACCGGCTTCGGTGCTTTATCTGTAGAGAATTGCTGGGACATATTTCAAAGATAAAATAATTTTTGCGTTGTGTAGAGACGGAATACATTCCGTCTCTACATGATGGGTTAATTATTTCATATACGCATACGCGCCCAACTGCACAATTATCCCTATCACATAGCCCAGCCAGATATCGCCTGGCTCGTGGGCGTTAAGCTTTGTTCTTGCCCACCCCATGATGAATGCTACTACTGAGGCAATAATAAGGGGAACAATCACCGCATTTGCAGGGCCCATCATCATCAATACCAGCATAATGCCAACAAGCCCGCCCGCCACAGAGGTATGCATACTCACTTTGACAAAGATATTAGCCAGAAAAACGAGTATGATGCCCCATAGATTCCCCAGCAAAAGCACTTTTAGCGCCAGTGGTGGATTATCGCTGCGGCTATTGAACACATGGCTAATCCAGAAATAAAATATCATGGTGGCCATAAGCGGAATGGTGCGCTCACGGGCAGTCTCCATTTTAAAACTACCAATAAAGCCCAGCGGCTTCATAAGCCCGATGCTGAACAGCGGGAAGAACACCGCGGTAATGGCAATGCTGATGAACCATAGGCCAATCAATTTTCCATCGGCACCCGCAAAGGCGGCAGGTGCGGTATAATATACAGCCCCCGCTGTAAACAATGGAAAAAATACCGGGTGAAAAACATGCGATATTATCTCTGCCAGCAGGCGTGTGCCTTTAGGTTGTGGTGCCACGTTATATGAAATTGTTTGTGCGTTCACTTTTAAGTTTTCACTTTTGACTTAATCCAACACCGGCGACAGCCATTTGGTCATTTCTTCTATGCTCATGCCTTTACGGCTGGCATAATCTTCTAACTGGTCTTTTTCTATATGCCCTATGCCGAAATAATGGCTCTCGGGATGGCTGAAATACCAGCCGCACACCGAGGCTCCGGGGTACATAGCCAACGATTCGGTAAGTTGTATGTCCGCGTTCTCAGTAGCATTCAGCAGGTCGAAGAGTTTATATTTCTCTGTGTGGTCGGGGCAAGCAGGGTATCCGGGTGCGGGGCGTATGCCCTGATACTGTTCTTTTACCAGGTCTTCCGCCGAGAGGGTTTCCTCTTTAATATATCCCCAGAATTCCGTGCGCACACGTTTGTGCAATACTTCCGCGAATGCTTCGGCCAGGCGGTCGGCCAGTGCCTGCAGTATTATTTTGTTATAGTCATCGTGGTCGGCTATAAATTTCTGCAGGTGTGGCTCAATGCCATGTATGCTTACCGCAAACGCACCCATATAGTCGGGTGTATGCTTGCCATCGGAGCCATGTACGGCGCATGGTTTTATAAAATCAGCCAACGAGAAACTTGGCTGCCCGGCG
The DNA here is from genome assembly GCA_964493865.1 of uncultured Flavipsychrobacter sp. Classification (GTDB taxonomy): domain Bacteria; phylum Bacteroidota; class Bacteroidia; order Chitinophagales; family Chitinophagaceae; genus Nemorincola. The sequence continues at coordinate 224,395 of CAZBPS010000006.1, read as the reverse complement.
GCTTTCTTCACCTGCTGGCGCAACATTTCTAATGTGGCAATGGTTTTGCCGTTCTCATCCTTCAGCTTAATGGTATCCGGGAACATTTTGTGCGCTTCCCATAGGCCTATGACCCCTTTAGCGGTCAGCCATTTTTCATTGATTACTTTATCAAGCAGTGCGTTTGCGTCGTTGTATAGTTTTGTTGCTTCCGCGCCCACGTGCTCGTCCTTCAGTATATCCGGGAACCTGCCTTTCATTTCCCAGGCTATGAAGAAGGGTCCCCAGTCTATATAGTTCCTGATCTCACTTAGGTCGTAATCGCTAAACACCTTGGTGCCCATCTGTGCCGGTTTTGGCGGCACATAACCAGTCCAATCTATTTTAGAAGCATTTGCCTGCGCCGCCATGAAGGGGATATATTGCTTGGCTGTTTTCTTGTTAGCAAATTCATCTCTCAGCTTACCGTATTCGGCATTAATATTATCGAGGAATGATGCTTTCTGTTCTTTGTTCAGCAATGTGCCCGCTACGGTCACACTGCGGCTGGCATCCAGTACATGCACTATGCCCCCGTCATACTGCGGGGCTATTTTTACCGCAGTGTGCATACGGCTGGTGGTAGCGCCGCCTATCAGTAGTGGTTGCTTCATGCCGCGGCGTTTCATTTCCTTTGCCACATGCACCATTTCATCCAGCGATGGTGTGATGAGCCCGCTGAGGCCTATTATATCTACTTTCTCCTTTTCGGCGGTGTCTAATATTTTATCGACATGCACCATTACACCCAGGTCTATCACTTCGTAGCCGTTGCAACCAAGTACCACACCTACTATGTTCTTGCCTATATCATGCACATCTCCTTTCACGGTGGCCATCAGTATTTTTGCTGCACCGGCAGTTTCCTCATTTACCGTGCCTGCTGCAATGTGTGCTAATCGGCGCTCTTCTTTTTCAGCCTCTATAAAGGGGAACAGATAAGCCACGCTTTTTTTCATCACCCGCGCGCTCTTCACCACCTGCGGCAGAAACATTTTCCCGCTGCCAAAGAGGTCGCCTACTACATTCATGCCATCCATCAGCGGTCCCTCTATCACATCCAGTGGTTTTGGGTATTTTACGCGTGCTTCCTCGGTATCAGCGTCTATATAGTCGGTTATACCGTTTACCAAGGCATGTTTCAGGCGTTCTTCAACGCTTGTTGTACGCCACACATCGTCTTTTTTCTCTTCCTTGCCCTTAGCTTTTACTGTATCGGCAAAAGTCACCAGGCGCTCAGTAGCTTCCGGGTTGCGGTTCAGCACCACATCTTCGCACAGCTCGCGCAGTTTAGGTTCTATTTCATCATATACCACCAGCGCACCGGCATTTACTATGCCCATATCCATGCCCGCTTTTATGGCGTGGTACAGGAATACGCTGTGCATAGCCTCGCGCACCACGTCATTGCCCCTGAAGGAGAAGGAGATATTGCTCACCCCCCCGCTGATTCTTGTGAGGGGCATTTTTTGTTTTATGATACGGGTGGCTTCAATAAAATCAACCCCATAATTATTATGCTCCTCAATGCCCGTTGCTATCGCAAAAATGTTCGGGTCGAAAATTATATCCTGAGGAGGGAACCCTACCTGCTCTGTAAGTATTTTATATGCCCGCGCACAAATATCCACCCTGCGCTGCAGGGTATCTGCCTGACCGTGTTCATCAAAGGCCATTACTATCACCGATGCGCCGTAGCTGCGGCATATCTCCGCCTGCTCTATGAATTTTTCCTCCCCCTCCTTCATGGAGATGGAGTTTACTATACATTTACCCTGTATGCATTTCAGCCCGGCTTCAATAATGGGGAACTTCGAGGAATCGAGCATGATGGGTATTTTGGCAATATCCGGCTCCGCCTGCAGCAGGTTCACAAAGGTGGTCATGGCCTGCACGCCATCGAGCAGGGCATCGTCCATGTTTATATCCAATATCTGCGCGCCGCTCTCCACCTGCTGGCGGGCTACAGATAGCGCCTCTTCGTATTTATTTTCCCTTATGAGGCGCGCGAATTTTTTAGAACCGGTAACATTTGTCCGTTCACCAACGTTCACAAAGTTTGTTTCCGGCCGCACAACCAGCGGCTCTAATCCGCTAAGTCTTAGGAATGGTCTTATTTCTGGCATCTGTAATATTTAGAAAAGCGGTGCAAAGGTAAGCCATTGGCTAATAGATTAATGGGTTGAAGAGACAAAGTGCATATATAAATGAAAAAGCCAATGATTTAAGGAAGAATTCATTATATTTACAATGCTAAATCAATATCCTTTCTTTTAACTACCTAAAACCTTTTTTATGTATACTAAGCTTTTTTGCTTGACCTTATTTGTTTTCTCTTTTATCTGTCCTATTAAATCAATTGCAGGATGGTCGTGGGTACAAAGCGCTACAGGACGTGCTGATGAATGGTCATCGGCTATTGCAAAGGACAGGGCAGGCAATGTATACATAACAGGCTATTTTTACAGTGATACGATAACTTTTGGAAGCCATATGCTGGTCAACTCAACTACGTCCAGTTCAAATGACCTATTCCTCGTAAAATATGATCCGGCAGGAGGAGTAATATGGGCCAAATCAATAAGCGGTGCAGCAAACGAGACGGTACTCTCTATGACAATCGATGCCACAGACAATATTTATCTAACAGGGTATTTTATAAGCCCCACAATCAATTTTGGTGCTGTATCGCTTACAAATCCAAGTTCAGGAAGCACAGAAATGTACCTGGTAAAATATGATACGGCCGGGACTGCCATTTGGGCAAGAAAACCCACTGCTGGTGCAGACTGTATGAGTACATCAGTTATAACAGATGTACCAGGAAATATTTATGTAGCCGGTTATTATGGAGGTTCCTCTGTAACCTTTGGAAGTACGGTACTTATTAATTCAGGAACTTTTCCTACAAATGATGTTTTCCTTGTCAAATATAATTCGGCAGGTACTGTATTGTGGGCAAAGCACACCACAGGTGCTAATGATGAGGAAATTCGTAATGGATTATCAGTTGATGTTCTTGGCAGCGTTTATATGACCGGAAAATTTTATGGCAGCACTCTTTCGTTTGGAACAACGACGCTTACAAATTTGCATCCGACAGAAGGAGATATTTTTCTTGCAAAATATGATTCGGCCGGCAGCATAATTTGGGCAAGATCATGGGGTGGCAACAATAATGATGAAACGTATAAAAGTGCTACTGATGCTTTAGGCAACGTATATATTGCCGGATATTTCATGAGTGACTCTATTAAATTTGGCACAACTACCTTATTAAATGTTGGTACCGGGTTTTCAGCTTTGAACATTTTTCTAGTTAAGGTCGACACCGCCGGGAATGTAATATGGGCGAAAGGAGCTGGTGGCGCAGGTATAGAAGGTATAACATCTTTAACCATTGATGCGGGGAACAACATTTATATAGGCGGTTATTTTCAAAGCCCGACTATATCATTTGGCAGCTTCACTCTCTCTAATTCAGGAGCTAATAATATGTTCATTGCCAAGTATAATTCATCCGGGAGTGCTTTATGGGCATTGGGCGCAGATACCGGTAATGTAAACGGCCCGTTAGTTTTACCGGATGGTGCAGATATTTATATAGCCGTAGGCTTCACCGGGTATTATTGTAAACTGAGCCCATATACCATGCCAAATACAAGTAGTGTATATATCCGTAGCGATTTATTGATTGCCAAATATGCTGATGCAACTTTGAATTTAATGTCCGCAAAACAAGAAAATAATTCTATCAGGGTTTATCCTAACCCAAGTAATGGCAATTTGACAATAAATCTTGGAAGCTCTGAATATAAAAAAATAATAGTTTATGATCTCACAGGTAGAAGTGTTTATAATGCACAATTAACAGATGGATTTACTGAAGCACAAGTTGATATGAGGAATTATGTGCCAGGTTTCTACTATTTGCATGCAGTAAGCCAAAGTCGAACAGAAATTGTTCGGTTTGTTATTGATCGTTAAAAAATTTTTCAGAAAATATAGTATAAAAGAAAAACGCCCCGGAAACCGGGGCGTTATCAAACCACACTTATTATCCACTTATTTAAATATTAGTTGTAGTTAACAGTTACCGGGACACCGGTAGCGTTGGTGTAAGTACCAGAGGCCTGTGCCGCAGATACGTTGAGGGTTGCACCTACGTTGAGGGTTTGTGTACCGCCTGAGCTTAAAGTACCCGTAGCAGATGGTGAGCTGGTGAAAGCATTCACGGTCATGTTGTGTGAAGCACCGTCAGTTATAGTGCAAGAACTTGGCAGGGTGATAGCGTAAGTGTAGCTGGCCTGACCTGATACTGTGAATGAAGCAGCAGAAACAGTACCTGTAGTGGCTGGCAGGGTAACACCACCCGAACCGCCTGTGGTACGAGTGCCGGCAGGTGCCAGAACGGTAGTACCAGAAAGGGTAGCAGAAACAGCCACATTACCGAAGTTCATATCTACTGTCTTAACGATAGTGATAGGTGTGATGATGTTTGCAGAAGCAGAAGCCGTAGCAGTTGCCTGAGCGAAAGAAGAATTAGCAGCTACGATTGCTACTGTTGCGATTGCGAGTGATTTTACGATGTTTTTCATTTTAGTTAGTTTTAGTTTGTTTGTCCCGATAGCTATTGGGATTGTTTGAGTTTTTTTTGATTGTTTGTTGCAAGGGATATAACCAACGGCGTACCAAACTTGTAATAGATTGAAAATCAATTATTTAATTTTTGGCATGGCATCAAAAACGTCCATACTGCGGACATGTTTTCCGAAAAACGGAATAATTGCTATTTAGAAAACGAGTGTTTTCGCGTTGAAATAAGTAACTTAGCTAAAAATAACTCCTTGCCATGCTGGATAAATATGTTACGGTAGATAAAGAAGTTGTTAGCGGTGTGCCGGTTTTTAAAGGAACCCGCGTGACAGTAAAAACACTTTTTGACTATCTTGAGGATAGTTCATTAGAGGAATTTTTAATAGGTTTCCCATCAGTATCACGCGAACAGGCAGAAGCTGTGATAGAGCTGGCTGCGGCTAATATATTATCTGAATTGGCCGCATGAAAATACTTCTTGATGAAAATATAGATGTCCGGTTTAAGACATTTTTCCCGACTAATTTATATGAAGTATATACCGTTCGGGATATGCAATGGAACGGCATAAAAAATGGGGCATTGCTAAAGTTGTTGGCGGAGTACAATTTTAATTGCTGGATTATTGTTGACAAAAATCTGCCCTATCAGCAAAACCTTATCAATCTTCCATGTACCATTATTGTGCTCGATGTATTCAGGAATACGCTGAAACATATAACACCCCTTATTCCAGATATATTTACCTGCTTGCAGCAGCTATCGGTGAATAGGATAGTTCAAATTGCTGAAAAAAGCCAAAATTAACCTGTGAAATACTTTTTGGCAATTCTGTTATTGCTTTCTTTATCGGGGGTCAGTGCCCAGCCACAGCTACTTTGGTTCACGCTGAATGGCAAGGTGGGTTTTAAAGACGTGCAGGGCAACAACGCGATACAGCCTGTTTTCGCTTATTTAGATAACTTTTCGGAAGGGCTGGCAGCGGCTGGCATAGGGGCAGATGTGAACAATGCCCTGTATGGCTTCATCAACGAAAAGTCGGAATGGGTGGTAAAACCACAGTATAACGGGGCGGGCAGCTTCAATGAGGGTTTGGCGGCGGTAAACCAGGCCGGGAAATGGGGATATATAGATAAAGACGGCAAATGGGCCATACTGCCGCAGTTCTATCTTGCCCGCCCGTTCAGAGATGGCTATGCCGCAGCCTGTAAGAATAATAAATGGGGCATTATAGATAAAACAGGTGCCTTCGCGGTACCCAACCTGTATCATAGCGTTACCAACTTATACAATGGTGTGCTGGGCGTGTACAAAGAACCCTCATCAAAATGGCAGGTGATTGATATGAAAGGCAATGCCGTATCGAAAAATACATTCACTAAAATAAAGGATTTCAGTGATGGCCTTGCCCCTGCAGCCGACGACAGCGATATGTATGGCTTTATTACTCCCATGGGAGAATGGGCCATAAAACCTAAATTCACGGATGCGGGGGCGTTCTCAGAAGGGCTTGCGCCAGTAGAGATAGATTACAGCGGCTGGGGTTTTATAGATAAGCATGGCGAAGTAGTGATAAAACCATTGTACGATAAGGGGAGGGGTTTTGAGCATGGCTATGCACTCATGGAAAAAGGGAATGAGTACCTGTACATCAATAAGAAAGGGGAAGTCGTGTTGAGGTTTGGTAAGTAATGTTGCAGATGTGTGTAAACCAAGACCTTTGCAATAACAAAATAATAACGTTATTTTGTTCATGTTTAGTTGCCCACATCCTTTATATCCCCTTCGGGGCAATTAGTATTAATATTTAGCTAATGACCGAACAGCACAAAATTTTTCTTGCCAAAAGCGACATAAAAGCCCACGACCTGGAGCATAAGCGAAAGGTTGCGTTCAATATCCAGAAATACAATGACAGTGTAGTAAAAGGCAAGCAGCAGTTTGCCAACCTGGAATTGGCGCGCATGAGGGCCAAAAATGTGAAGTGGAAGACCATAGAGAACCTGGATAAATACCTGGAGCAGTTTGAAAAGAATTTTACGGCCAATGGCGGCAAGCTGATATGGGCGGAAACAGCCGAAGAGGCATTGCAGGCCATACTGCAGATATGCCGCGAGAAGAACACGACACAGGTAGTGAAAGCGAAATCAATGGTGACGGAAGAGATACACCTGAACGATTTTCTTCAAGAGAACGGCATTGAGTCTGTAGAGACCGACCTTGGCGAATACATACAGCAATTAGACAATGAACCACCATATCACATTGTTACACCTGCCATGCACAAAAGCAAAGAGGATGTGGCAAGGGTGTTTCATGAAAAACTGGGTACCGACCCCAACCTGACACCTCCGGAGATAACCAGGATAGCCCGCCGCAACCTGCGAGAAAAATATGTGACGGCGCAGGTGGGTGTGTCGGGCGGTAATTTCCTGTTGGCAGATGTGGGTGCTGTATGCGTGACCGAGAATGAAGGCAACGGAAGGCTGTGTACCACATTCCCCAAAACACAGATAGCCATTGTAGGTATTGAAAAATTGCTGCCGTCTATAAACGACCTGCAATTATTCTGGCCGCTGCTGGCCACTTATGGCACAGGGCAGCAGGTTACTGTTTACAACAGCATATTCTCCGGCCCCCGAAAGGCAGGTGAGACCGATGGCCCCGAAGAAATGTATGTAATACTGCTGGACAATGGCCGCACCAATCTGCTGCGAAAAGAGGTGCGCGAGAGCATGTACTGCATTCGCTGCGGCTCTTGCCTGAATGCCTGCCCGGTATATAAGAATATTGGCGGCCATGCTTACGGCGCTACTTACAGCGGGCCCATAGGTTCTGTTATTACTCCGCACCTCAATGGTATGGAGGAATACAAACACATGAGTTATGCATCGAGCCTGTGCGGCAACTGCACCGAGGTGTGCCCGCTGAAGATCAATATCCATGAAATGCTCTTAGAGAACCGCACCATTGCAGCAGAAACACGGCTCAACGGAAATATGGAGAACATATCGTGGTCGTTATGGCAGCAGGCCATGCTCAGCCGCAGGCTGATGAATATGGCAGGCCCCGGAATGAAAAACAAAATTGTGAATAAGCTATTCAAAAATAGCTGGGCGGCGCACAGGGGGGAAATCAAGTTTGCCGAACGCTCCTTCAATAAGATGTGGAAGGAGCGCAACAAGAAATAATCCGGTATGGATAAGATAGTTGTATATAGCCCGCATAGCAGCAACCGCCTGGAGTATGTCCTCGACTGGCTGCTGAAGGAGCGTTTACATCTTGACTACACCATCACACATAATGAAGGCGATGCGGTAAGCATAGCGTATGGGAAGTGCGGCCCGGGTTGCATTTCTGTTCCCGACAGCGGGCTGCTGTGGCAAACAGGAAAGGAACAGTGCGATGTAAAAACGGGGGATTGGGATGGAATACCGGCGCTGTTTTCAGCACAGGAAGCGGCATATTCTTTGTCTTTTGACCTGTTCTCCGCTATCTTCTTTTTGCTATCCCGATACGAAGAGTATTACCAATACAAACCGGACAAGCATGACAGGTTTCCGGCTACACATAGCGTGCTGTATAAGCAGGGGTGGCTGCAGCGGCCACTGGTGGACGAATGGGTGCGCGCGTTCAGGAAACTATTACAAACCATACCTGGCCCCTCAATAGAGCCAACCCCATTTTCGTTTCTGCCCACCTACGATATAGATATGGCCTACTCCCATATCCATAAAGGGGCAGGCAGGATAGTAGGTGCCTATATGCGCGCATTTCTGAAAGGTGACCTGCGCCAGATAGCGGAACGCACAAAAGTGCTGAAGAAAAAACAGAAAGACCCTTTCGATTCTTTCAGGTGGCTGCGCCAGCTGCACAGGGAGTATGAAGCCAAACCACTCTATTTCATACTGTCTGCTACCAAAACTACAACCTACGATAAAAACATACATCCCGCGCACCCGGCTATGATGCGCGTGATAAAAAATATAGCAAGGGATGGAGTTATTGGTATCCATCCATCCTACTATTCCAATCAGGGAGATACAATAGCGATTGAAAAGAAATTGCTGGAGGATATTTCAGGTATGGGTACATGCATATCCCGGCAGCATTACATTAAAGTAAAAATGCCCGATACTTACAGACTGCTGCTGAAAAACGGCATCAATGAAGACTATAGCATGGGTTATGGTTCTCACCTCGGCTTTCGTGCGGGCACAGGAAATTCTTTCCTGTGGTACGACCTCGAGCAAGACTGCGTGACCCCACTCCGTGTACATCCGTTCTGCTTTATGGATTCTACTGCTCATTATGAGGCTAAGCTGTCGGTAACCGATGCTTTTGAAAAGCTGAATGCCATGAGTCGCATATTGGAGAAAACAGGGAGCACGCTGATAACAGTATTTCACAATTTTTCATTGGGCACCAGTGGCGAATGGAAGGGATGGCGGCAGGCATATGAGCAGTTTATGCAGGAAAAGACCGCACTGCGCGAGGTAGCGGGTAGTTAAATAACAGAACTATGAAAGTAAGAGCAATAGTGACGGGTGCTTCAGGTATGGTAGGCGAAGGTGTGCTGCAGGAGTGCCTTCGGCATCCGGACATAGAACAAGTGTTGGTGATTGGCAGGCGTGCTTGTGGTGTAAGGCATCCCAAATTGAAAGAAGTGTTGCATAGCGACTTTCATAACCTCTCTGATGTGAAAACGGAGCTGACAGGCTACAATGCCAGCTATTTTTGTGCAGGGGTGACATCTGTTGGCAAGAAAGAACCTGAATACCATCGCCTCACATACGACCTTACTATTCATATGGCCGAAACCGTTGCTGCGCTCAATCCGGGCATGGTGTTCTGTTACGTATCGGGCGCCGGGACTGACAGCACAGAGAAAGGTAAAAGCATGTGGGCCAGAGTGAAAGGGAAAACGGAGAATAAACTCATGCAGCTGCCCTTTAAACGGGCCTATATGTTCCGCCCCGGCATGATGAAACCAGCCAAAGGTGCAAAGAATGTATTGAAAGGCTATTGGCTGGTGGGGTGGCTCTATCCGGTGTTTAAAGCATTAGGGCTTGCCTGCGAGCTAAAAGAAGTGGGCACAGCCATGATAAACACAGTGACAAAAGGATACGATAAGCAAATACTGGAGATTAAGGATATTGTGGCCCTGGCGAAAAGGTGATTTCGCGTAGAGACGGAATGCATTCCGTCTCTACGAAACACTGTCATTTAAACACTCCATTCATCGCTGTCCACCAGGGATGCAGTTCATAATCAAGTCTGCCCGCCTTTATTGCCGGGTCTGTTGCCAGCAGCGCTTCAGCTTCTTCTTTTGTATTACAGTCTAGTATAAATAAACCCCGCCAGTTGCCGTCATCGCCGAATGGCCCGGCAACCAGCAGCTTGCCTTCATTTGCTAGGCGGTCCATGTTGGCCATATGGCCTGCCTGTAGCTTATTGATGATAGCAGTATCTTTTATTTTATCCCTGTCTTTGCCTTTTACCAGCATCACAAAGTAGTACTGCTTCATAGTCATGCTGTCTTTTTCGCCGGGGCCCGGAGGCAGTTTGAAAGTTTTAGCTTTGCTTTCTTTCTTTTCCTGCGCAAATGAGTGCAGACACAGGCAAATAGCTACAAAAAGGAACGTATATCTCATTACAGTTGGTTATTTGGCATTAAATTAACTTGATATTGCGGTCTGCATTGATATATTCCATACCTTTGCACACTTTTTAAAGGGGTTATTAGGTTAAAAAGTCAATTGGTTAAAATGTGTTCATCCTGAGCGGATGCTAAAACGCAAGTTAACAATTTATCCTTTTTACCCTTTAACTATTTAACTACACAATATGGACATCAGGAACATTGCCATCATAGCGCACGTTGACCACGGAAAGACAACACTGGTTGATAAGATATTACATGCCACGAACGTTTTCCGCGAAAATCAGGAAACCGGCGAGCTGATCATGGACAGCAACGACCTGGAGCGTGAGCGTGGTATCACCATCTTGGCAAAGAACGTTTCAGTGACTTACAAAGGGGTAAAGATAAACGTGATAGACACTCCCGGCCACTCCGATTTTGGCGGAGAGGTGGAGCGTGTATTAAAAATGGCAGATGGCGTGTTGTTGCTTGTGGACGCATTTGAAGGCCCCATGCCGCAAACGCGTTTTGTGCTACAAAAGGCCCTCAACCTTAACCTGCACCCCATTGTTGTCATCAATAAAGTGGACAAGCCCAACTGCCGCCCTGAAGAAGTGCATGACGGGGTATTCGAGTTATTCTTCCAGCTTGACGCTACCGAAGAGCAACTGAACTTCCCTACCTTATATGGTTCATCAAAGCAGGGTTGGTTTAACACAACTCTGGAGCCCAAAGAAGACATCTTCACATTATTAGACACAATACTGGAAAAAGTACCTGCGCCCAAAATTGTGGAAGGCCCGGTGCAGATGCAGATTACCTCGCTGGACTATTCTTCGTTCCTTGGCCGTATTGCCATTGGCAAAGTAACCCGTGGCTCATTGAAGGAAGGCCAGAATGTGATGCTTTGCAAACTTGACGGCACCATGCAGCGCAGCAAAGTAAAGGAGCTGTATGTATTTGTGGATATGGGTAAAAAGAGGGTGGCCGAGGTGCAATGCGGCGATATTTGCGCTGTGGTAGGTATCGAAGGTTTCCAGATTGGTGAAACCATTGCTGATTTTGAAAGCCCGGAGGCTGTGCCCGTTATCCCTATTGATGAGCCTACCATGAACATGCAGTTCAGCATCAATAATTCTCCTTTCTTTGGTAAGGAAGGTAAATTCGTTACCAGCCGCCACATACGCGACAGGCTCATGAAAGAATTAGAGAAAAACCTGGCGTTGCGTGTAAACGAAACTGACGATGCCGATAAATTCCTGGTTTACGGGCGAGGTATCCTTCACCTGAGTGTATTGGTGGAGACTATGCGCCGCGAGGGGTATGAGCTTACTGTAGGCCAGCCACAGGTAATTGTAAAAGAAATTGACGGCAAAAAATGCGAGCCGTATGAGATATTGGTAGTGGATGTGCCGTCTGAATTCAGCGGGAAGGTAATAGACCTGGTAACGCAAAGAAAGGGCGAAATGCATGTGATGGACACCAAGGGCGAGATGCAGCACCTGGAGTTCGATATACCATCACGCGGTTTGATTGGTTTGCGTTCACAAATGCTCACATCAACTGCAGGTGAGGCCGTTATGGCACACCGTTTCAGTGAATACAAGCCATGGAAGGGTATCATCCCCGGCCGTAATAATGGTGTATTGCTTGCCAAGCAAGGCGGAACAACTACGGCTTATTCCATCGACAAGCTGCAAGACAGGGGTGCTTTCTTTGTTGATCCCGGCCAGGAAGTTTATGGAGGTCAGGTATTGGGTGAGCATATAAAGCCCGGAGACCTTGTGGTGAATGTGATAGAAGGTAAAAAACTTACCAATATGCGTGCCAGCGGCAGCGACGACTCTGTGCGCATAACCCCTAAAATAGAAATGACACTCGAAGAATGTATGGAATATATTCAGCAGGACGAATGTATTGAGGTTACCCCAAAGAGCATACGCCTACGTAAAATAATGCTGGACGAAGAAGACCGTAAGAAATATTCAAAAATGCTGAAGTCAGAAGCGTAATAAAGGCTAAAGGATAAAAAAAAGAGACTGCACAAATTGTAGTCTCTTTTTTTGTTTCACAGATTAGGTGAGGCTATAATGAGGGTGTTTGCCATGAATGTTCTCGTTTTTTTTGAACTTTCTGCATTTGATTAATTTAAATGGATAAATAAAGTATTTTCATTACACTATATGACATAAAACATTTACGTAAATAAATATTTATTTTCACAACTACCCATCCATTTTATGTATATTGCCTGTCTATTGTTAATACCCATCAAACATTTTTTCAGATATTGTATAAGTTATGTTAATATTGTATAATAATAATGCTTTTATGAGGACTCTATTCAGCATAGTAATAATGTTGACATTCGCATTCCATGCAAACGCGCAATATGTAACAGTAACGAATTTAGCAGGTACTACCGCTTATGGTAGCACCAATGTAACCGTTACCACCACAGGTTCTGTAGCATCTACGCCATGGTGTGGCGTAAACCCGTACTGGATAGGGTCAGGTGGGCCGGGGAGCTATATATTTAACTTCTCGTCGCCCAAAGATGCCGTTAGAATTTACGTGACTGCTATGAATGTACTGGGGTCTGACACTGAAAAAATATCTGTTTTTATCAACGGTACATTCTACAATTTAACCCCTGCAAACTTAACTGTATACCCTGGTACCTGCGCCCAACCAACACAACCCATTATAGGCGGCATGCTGGTTTGCACAGCAGCTCCACTTGGTGTGGGAGGGGGCGGACAGTTAGATATTTATCAATGCGGCATCACTTCCTGCGAGGTGTTCACCAACGGTGTGCTTAATGGCAGCACATTTACCTTCCAGTTTGACAGCACGGCCGGTGGCTCTTGTTTGGATGCCTGGACAAATAATCCTTGTATAGGGGATAGCCTGCATTTAAAGGCCATTGGCGATTCTACAGGGGCTACCTATGTGTGGTCGGGGCCGGGAGGTTTTACCAGCACAGATCAAAATCTATCCAAGTTTCCTGCCGCTTTCAGCGATACGGGGAACTATATGGTAATAAGAACGAAAAGCGGTACTCTTGACACGTCATATGTGCATGTAAGCGTGCATCCAAGCCCGGTTATTAGCTTGAGCAATAACTCCCCGATATGTAGTACCGGTGGTTTATTAACACTTTTTCAAACACCGTCAATAACCGGCGGCACATATTTGTGGTCTGGTCCTACCGGCTTCACATCTACATTGCAAAATCCCACAAGGGCATTTACGATTGTTGATACAGGTTATTATAAACTTGTGGCTACTACAGCTTTTGGATGCAAGGACTCAGGTACTACACATGTTACCGAGACACCGCCCCCTCCTTCACCTACGATTACCGGACAGTTACATTACTGCCAGGGACAGATATTTGTTCCATTTACTGTGACCGGTTACACGGGTACTTTACGGTGGTATACTGTGCCTACTGGTGGAACTTCAAGTCCCTCAGCGCCGTCAGTGCCTACATCTTTCCCCGGTCTTTATTCTTATTGGGTCAGTCAGATAATAGGTAGTTGCGAGAGCAACCGCTCTTCGATTACTGTGAAGGTTACGGCCACGCCGCCGGCTCCTTTTGTTACCGGGCCAACACAGTATTGCCAGTATATAGGACCAATTGTCAATTCGACTGTATTCCCTTCTGATTCTGCGGGGTGGTACACTTCTCCTATAGGTGGTTCGCCAAGTTATATACAGCCTTTGCCAGACATAAATATACCCGGCACATTAAATACCTGGGTAAGCAGGATTGATTCGGGCTGTGAGGGGCCAAGAACACCCGTTTCCATTACAATTCACCCAAAACCTTCTAAGCCCAATACGGTACCTAAAGATTACTGCCAGTTCAAAACGGCTAACCCGATTAATCTTTCAGTCACTGCCAGCGGCGCGGGCAATACTTTAACTTATTACGGCCCCGGCGTTACATCCGGCATGATAACCCCGCCAACACCAACTACATCAGTGGCCCCTGATACAATAGTATATTACATCACCGAAACTACTGTTTTTGGCTGCGTGAGCGATAGTGCCATTCATAAGGTTGTTATTAAACTGAAACCTGCACCACCTACTGTTACCGATCTTCAGTATTGCCAGAAGGATATAGCGCGCCCGCTGAACGAAGTAGTGGACAGCGACTTCAACTCTACGCTAAACTGGTACTACAACAGCATATCGCTGCCGCCAATCCCTGTGCCGTTCACTGATACCACACCCGGCACCCGCATGTGGTTCGTAGGCCAGACCGTGCCTGCTGTGAATGGTTGCGCAAGCGACAGCATACCGATCAAGGTAACCATCATTTATAAACCTAAGTTCAGTATAGAGGCCACCAGCCCGTGGGTATGCCAGTTCGATACAGTGACCCTGGCTTACAAAGGTCCCGCCTTGTACCAGCCTGAGTACCTGTGGACATTCCCGCGTGGTGCGGCTGCAGTAAACTTCACCGACCGCAATGACTCTATTGTACAGGTGAAATTCGATTCCACCCACCAGGACAACATTGTGTACCTGCGCGCAAGCAACCACAATGGTTTCTGCTACTCAGATACATCGATTAAGATAAAAGTGATACCGCTGCCCACAATGGAAGCCTACACAAAACCGGACGTATGCTTTGGCGATACGGTGCAACTGGCACTGGCCACTAAGGCAGATAACTCCCACAGCTATACATGGTGGGTAGATGATACGACCATGGAGCATGCCCGTGCGTTGAGCATCATATCGCGCAACTCTCACAGCAGTGGCCCGTACACCATATCCTGGTTAGACAGCGGCCGCCACATCATCAAGGTAAGCTCTACCACAGTGGAAGGCTGTAAGTCAGAACCGACGTTCGATTCCGTACTGGTACACAACCCGCCTGATGCGCGTTTCCGGATCAGCTCGGGCAACCAGGGCAAGATATGCTGGGAAGACAGTGTGCAGTTCACCGCACTAACGGAGGATTACCGCAACTCATATGAATGGGCACCTGCGCATGACTTCGACAACCTGAACAGCCCGATCATCTGGGGCAAGATGCTTGGCCAGAAGAATACCATCATCCTGAAAGTAACGGATCCGTTCGGCTGCTACGCCACAGAGAGCATGCAGATAGACCCCGAGTACTGCTGTACGATACAGTTCCCGAATGCGTTCACGCCTAACGGTACAGGTCCACAGGACAACAACATCTTCAAGCCATATTTTGTAGGCTACCACCGCTTCCATATGTTCCGTATCATGAACCGCTGGGGCCAGATAATCTTCGAATCGGCCAACAGCTCAGTGATGGGCTGGGACGGCACGTTCAACGGCGTTCCGCAGGACGTGGGTGTGTACTACTACTACCTGAGGTACGACTGCGGTGGCAAGAGCATGGAGGCCAAGGGTGATGTGACGCTGATAAGATAATATTGTTAGCATATAAAAAAACGCTGCCACTACCGTGGTGGCGTTTTTTTGTGAAGCATATGCATAATAAAATATATTATATCAAAAAACACTCATTTTTAACCAGAACTTATTAATTGGTGAGTATTTTAGATAAAATGGTTTCTAATACATAAAAAAACTTAAAATAAGGCATATTTTTTTCGAAACACCCATCCAATTTAGGTCTGCATGCTGTCTTAACGGTTGAGGATTAATATTTTTGTAAAAACTATTACTTTTTTGCGGAACAAAAAAAAGCCTATATTTATACGGTTTTTATATTCAGGATCCTCAATATTTTTTGATTGGAGCTTTTTTAATACGAATTAATATGAAATATCGTTACCTCTTTTTATTTCTCATTGTAAGCCTTGTTACTCAGCATAAGGTTGCTGCTCAAATTGTTGGTGGGTCAGTATTTATGCAAGGCCGCTGGTTGGAGGTTGGAGTTGCTCCAAACGGCTCTTGGGGCAATAATGCTGCTGCTCCGGCCGGCTTTCACACAGCTACGAGTGCGGTTACCGCAGGTTATCCCGGTACCCCGCCCGGCACAAGGGGAATAGATTTTTTATACGATGCGGGACATGATGGCTGGGCGACAGCAGGTGCCGGTTCAGAAATCCACTACGGTTGTTATTTTCTTCCCGGTACGCCGTTTGACGGATGGCAAGTAGAAATTGACGATACGATGGCCAGTGCGTTTTACTCAAGCGGGCGACTGGATACAGCGGAGGGCGGCAACTTTACCGGTGGTGTTACACAATTTTATGGGCCGTCTTGCTGGAACCCACGTTCTGCTAATACCGGTATATGGGAAGGCAGATATGGATTGAGAAGACCATGGTTAAGGCAAGCATTGCGAATCGTGCAAGTGAATGAGGTAGATACCAATGCGTCCTGGTGTATCGTAACTACGAAATTCTATAATACCTCGGACTCAATGATGCGGGGTGTTTATTATATGGCAACCGGTGACCCTGATAATGATCAGCCATGGCCCGGTGGAAGTTTTCCGACACATAACCACATTTCTTATCAGGGTGGGGCTTTCGACCGTCATGAAGTAAATGCGCGGCCCCCATCCATTCATCAGGATGCATTCTCCGGCCTTGCAACACAGGATTGCCGCGCTAAGGCATTAATATATCAAAGCTGGCCGCCTACAATAGTGCCGGCCAATAACCTGAACAGGGTGTGGGCCGAGACTGCCAGCAGTATGGGCGGTACCTATTATGCGCTCGGGCATACGACTTTTAGCCAGGATATTGCTTATGGCCTCGTGTTTAACATAGGGAACATTGCGCCGCATGATAGTGCTTCTATCTGTTTTGGTTGGATATTTTCTGATACTACCGCTGTCGATAGCTTATACACCCAAATCCCACAATTCTCAACAATTGGCAGTGTGATTTCTCCCGGCCAAATTGATAGCGTTATTGGCTGCGACCTTACAGGCTGTAGGGTATTAGGCCCTGAATTATTTGAAGCAAACGTAATTAATGGTGAACATAGGAAATGGGCGCTCAGTAAATGGACGTGGGCTCCTGCAGTAGGTCTTTCTTCTACAGTAGGTACGCGTGTTAATGTAGATATCAGTGCTTTGTCGGGCCCGGTAACATATACCATCACCGGTACCCCTGATCCATTGCACGGTAGTTGTAACCAGCCGGGGCCGGTGACTTTTTATCTTTACGTAAGGCCGTGCTTCGATGCCACTAATAATGGTCCAGTCTGCTTTTCAGATACTTTGAAACTTTTTGCAAATGGGGATTCTACGGGTGCCACCTACCGGTGGTTTGGTCCTGGTGGTTTTACTGCTTTTACTCAATATGCCCGGAGAAATCCATTGTTGAGTTGGGCTGATACCGGCTTGTACACTGTAGTGCGGTATGTGGGTACAGCAACGGATACTGCCTATACACGGGTGATGTTGAAGCCATTACCTGCTGTAACGGCAACAAGCAACGCGCCTATATGTTCAGGTCCGCCAAATGTTCTGAACCTTTTTGCTACCGCTTTCGATCCTGCGGTAACTTATGTATGGAGCGGCCCCGTGTCATTTACATCTACTTTACAAAACCCTTCCAGGGTTGACCCTCCCGTTGCATTCAGTGGCATATATAAAGTAGTCACAGAGCTGAACGGATGTTTTGACAGTGGCTTTGTTACCGTTATTGTTGATACCACACCTGCAGTCCCTACGGTAGGCAGCAATTGGCCCGTATGCTCAGGGCACAGGGATACGCTGAAGCTCACTGCTTCTTGTGTCACACCATTTGTGAGTTATAGTTGGGCGGGTCCGTCAGGCTTCACATCATTCTTGCAGAACCCTATGATAGGCAATCCGCATTTACCGGCTACAGGTACTTATACAGTAACGGTTTCGCGGACGGCTGATGGTATTACCTGCCGCAATTTTGATACAGTATTTGCACGCGTTGATTCCACGCCGTATCCACCTACATTGGGGAGCAATGGGCCTATATGTTCCTCGAATACATTAATGTTGACCGCCACTAGCTCCGCAGGTTCTATATATCGTTGGGATGGCCCGAATGGTTTCACGTCTGCATTGCAGAATCCATCAATTACAGGTGCAATCACAGCGGCAACAGGTACTTACTCTGTAAGCGCTACTGCTATATATGTTTATACTGTAAGTGGAATTGCTGATACATTGATCTGCATTTCAGATACAACATCACTATATGTAGTTGTAGATTCAACGCCTGAAGTGCCTACAGCCAGCAGCAATTCACCCGGCCCGCCAAGCATCTGTCAGGGCGATACCTTACTGCTGTTTGCAAACGATGCCACTGCAGGAGTGACGTATAGCTGGCAAGGGCCTGCGTCATTTACATCTACACAGCAAAACCCGGTTGTCTATAACGTTAACCCGGCAGCCACAGGGCAGTATACAGTAACCGCTATCTTGGGTAGCTGTACAGCGTCAACTATAATAACTGTAAGTATTACACCTACACCTACATTGATTGTCACGAAAAACAATCCGGTATGTACAGGTCTGAACGATACCCTGTTCTTACAGGCTACAAGTAATCCCGGTGCTACATTCCATTGGGAAGGGCCTTTCGTCTTCATATCTGATTTGCAAAGTCCGTTCCGCACACCGGTTATCATGGAAATGGCAGGTGTATATGAGGTAACATCATTCCTGAATGGTTGTATTTCAAAACCCGTGTTCGATACGGTGATTATCAGGAAGAGGCCTGAGCCACCAATGATCAAAGACCTGACATTCTGCCAGGGGCTCGACGCGCCTTTCCTCGATGCATATGGCGATAGCATACTTTGGTACCCCAGCGGTAGTGCTGCAAGCGGAGGTACAATTGTCCCTCCTAAACCGCCTACGGCAAGCGATACCGTTATGTGGTACTACGTAACACAGACAATCATGTCCTGTACCAGTGCGCTTGATTCTTTCAAGGTAATAGTGAGGCCTAGCCCTAATCTGACATTGCCGGAGTCATTAGAAATATGCCCGCATGAGTCGGTAGCGATGACGGCAAGTTCTACATCCGATCCGCTTACATACTATCATTGGAGGCCAAACTTCTACATCAGTGATACATTCAGCGCATCAGTGATTGCAAACCCTGTGAGCGATATGACGTACACAGTAGTGGCAGGCAACCAATATGGCTGTAACGATACCAATACGGTAAAGATTACAGTGAAGCCAGGCGCTGTATTATTTACAGGTGATTCGGTGACGCTTTATCCCGGTGAGACCGTACAATTGAATACCCAGGGCAACTGTTCGGATTTCACATGGTTCCCGCCCGCCGGCCTTGATAATTACCGTGCATCAAATCCTGTAGCTTCACCGCAGATCAGCACTAAGTATAAAGTGTATGGCACAACAAGCTGGGGCTGCGAAGCGGTAGATTCTGTATCCATTTACATTAATCCTGAATCAGTGCTTATACTGCCCAATGCGTTCACGCCGGGCAATGAGCCAAACGCTACGTTCAAAGTTCTTAAGCGCGGTATGGCGGAACTGACATACTTCAGGATTTGGGACAGGTGGGGTGTGAAGGTATTCGAAACAGCCGATATTAATGAGGGTTGGGATGGTACTTATAAAGGAAAGCCACAACCATTCGGAGTATATATCTATGAAGTGGGCGCGGTTACCACTGCCGGCCGTAGCTTCTCGAAGCAAGGAAATGTGACATTGTTAAGGTGATAAGTAAAATACTTTAAATAATAAAAGCCACGCTAATGCGTGGCTTTTATTATTTTGCAGCTATATTAATCCGACTTATGCATAGGGGTATTGTTTCTTTATTAATGACATGTTTTTTTTCGACAGCCATTTTGGCGCAGGGGAATAATTACCCGCCTCCGCCATCACCCGACTGGGCAAAAGACAGCATTAAACCTTACCAGAAACATCCGGTGCTGCCGGCGTTCAATGTTTTGCTGAAAGACAGCAGCACAATATTTAACACGTACAATATTCCCGCCGGGCGTGTAACAGCTCTGGTTTTATTTGACCCTACATGCAAACATTGCAAATGGAGTGTAGAGGCGCTGACAAGAGCTATGGATTCGGTGAAGGATGTGCAGTTTTATTTTGTTACCTCACTTCATGATATGGGTACTATTCGTTCTTTTTACGACGCGTACAATATGGACAAGTATAGTAACATAAAGGTAGTAGGCTGGGATATGGAGTTTTTCTTTTTAGAGCATTACAGGGTGATGCAGCTTCCGGATGTGGCCTTGTATGACGAGAAAAAGAAACTGATAAAGCTACTGGAAGGGGAGTTTACGGCTACAACCATTTATAACGCTGTGCGTGAGAAGAAAAGTAAATAAAGGCTATAATTAGCGATCTTTCTTCTTTTCTTTTTCTTCTTTCTCCTGAATTTCTTTCACCTCGTATTTGTAGGTAAATATTTTTTCGTCTTTGGTATAGAGGCGCACTACATATAGCCCGGGGTCAAGGTCTTCGGTAGAGATTTTACATACACTTTTTCTGCACTTTACATCCATCTCGTACTCTTTGCCTGCGGCATCCATCATCATGCAGTAGGAAAGATCCGGAAGGGAAACGGTAAAATATTTTCCGTTCTTTGAGCGCTCAAGCGCAACCGTTGTATTTTCTGCCAGTAATTTGTTTGTTATCGTCTCCTCATAATGGCCTATTCGGCACATGATATTGCCTGACGAATCATCCTGGTAAACAAGGTATATATGACCGCCACCTAATGCTACATCGGGACTTTCAAAAATGCCTTTGCTGGCCGCCACCATGTATTTTTGCGGAAGGCCGGTGGTAATATCGTTGGTGAAATGAAGGCATACCTGCATATTGACGCCGATGGACTGAACCCACGTAATGGCGGTAGCATTGCCCGCATTGGCAATGCGGGGAAAATTCTGGGTGGTAAGGCCCGGAAAATGGCCTGTAATAGGTTCGGTGGTTACCGATTGTGTTGCAAGGGATGATTTACCGAGATAGACCAATGCGCTGTCCCTGCTGCTGAATACGGAGTACAAAGTATCGCCGATGATAGTGCCATGCGGGGGATTGGCGGGGCAGGATGCGGAATGCCAGTTGGTAGAGTCAATCTGGAGGCCTTTATCAAAAGATATGGCCCTGTTGCGCGATATACCAGCCCATACATTCCGGTAGCCGTTCATATCGTCGCGGTACAGGATTACAGTAGCATTGCCGGACTCTATAACTGTGGCCGGGCAGCAGTCTGACAGTTTGCCGCCTGAGTAATTAGGTATAACAGCCTGGCCGGTAAACGACTCTCCGAGGTCGAGCGATTTGGCTACTACAAGGCGGGGATTCAGGTAACCCGGGTCATATTTTGTGTAGGACACCAGTGGATGCCCGTAGGGGTTCATGGCCACAGTGGGGAAGCGGGAAATGTAGCCGTCGCTGTCATCTACCTGTGTTTCTATTGAAAAATGTTTGCCGCCATCGTAGGAATGGACAAGGGCGATATGATTGTTCTCTTCCGGTATCTCTTTGTAGGCGATGTATATAGTATCGCCACGGCTGGCAATCTCGGGGCCTGCCCAGGGTTCCGCAAACGCATGCCTGCCTGCCGGGTTTATGCGTTCAGGCTCTGCAAACCCTTTGCCTGCCCAACGTGCCAGGAACACACTGCCGGAATTATCGCCCCACAGCACCAGCGGGTTCTTGTTCTGGTCCAGTGCTACGCGTGGGTGCAGGTTGCCGTAGGTCTTATCGGCAACGGGTATGGGGTCGTACCATATTACATTATCCTGCGCCTGCTTGTCTTGCGCGGCGCAGCAGAGGTGGAGCAATAAAAAGGTGGTTAGTAAGTAGGAACGCATATTATCAAACCTGCCTGCCGGCGGGCAGGCAAAAGTAATGAATTGTGCAGAGTAATTTTCATTTCCGGTATTGCCAAAAGAGTAACCGCATGTTACCCCCACTATGGGTGTTTTATCTGGTTTCACTAAAAAACCTATCTTTATAACGTGGGCATAAGGAATATGGTATATGGGAAAGTGTTGTTGGTGTTATCTCTTTTTATGAAAGGGTTTGGCACTGATAACTCCGTGGGCATATGCCGGCAGGAGGTTAGCTGCCATGGCGCAGAGGCCCTGAGCGGCCGGGTGAATGTGGTGAGGGGCGAAGGTGAGCAGAACGCACCCGTGTCGGTACTGCAAAAAAGGATATGCAGCGTTGATGTCACGCTGAAAGAAAAGCGGTATGACGGCAATTGCTGGCATAGCGGCAGTCAGCAATATATTTCTATTCTGCTATCTGCCATCGCCGTGCGAAGCTCACAGTTGATACGCGGGTTTTCCCTGTTCAGCAGCAGGTTGCTGTTTCCTAAACATTGGTTTTGGTAGTGTTTTATTGGTAATCGCCATGCACAGCACCTTACAGGCGCTGCGAGTGATGTTTTTCTTCATCTCCAGAGAAGGAGGGGTATTATTACCAATAAAACACAGAAAATGAGTTCCGTATTAATAGTGACTATGGCCATGCTATTGTTCATAGCGCTGCTGGTAGCTGTAATCATTTATACCGCCCGCAGGCGGGAAAGGATACAAAAGGAGAATTTAATGGATGAATTTACGCGTGCGGCAGATATGAAACAACTGACCATAGGCCGCACAGAGGTGTTCAGGAACAGTGCGTTGGGTATAACTGAAGACGGGAAAGCACTGGTGTATGTGCGGTATATAAACGGCGGGTTCAGTCCATCGTATGCCTACCTGGAGTACTGTAGTAATTTCAGGATGAAGCAGCAGGACAATGAGGTGGTACTGACTTGACATGAAAAACTACGCAACCATGTCACTCCTTTTTTACAGTGAGGTAGAAGACGGCGTAGAGCAATATTTGTTGAACAAAGGGAAAGCCGAACAATGGCTGACAATTCTAAAAGGTTAAAGCGACTGATAATATGACACACTTACCACACCTGATCACAGACCTGGGCCTGATACTGGGCGTAGCGGCGGTGACTACTTTTGTTTTTAAGCGGCTGAAACAGCCGATAGTGCTGGGATATATAATAGCCGGTTTTTTTGCCGGGCCTTACTTCTCGTTTTTTCCCAGCATTACAGACAGCCACAGCGTAGAGGTATGGGCGCAGATAGGGGTTATCATCCTGCTTTTCAGCCTGGGGTTAGAGTTCAGCTTCAAGAAGTTGATAAAGGTAGGTGGGGCCGCGGGCATATCGGCCATCACCGAGATTACAGTGATGGTGATTGCCGGTTTTGCTATCGGCTCGGCGTTCGGGTGGTCGAGTACGGATAGTATTTTTCTGGGAGGCATATTATCCATTTCATCTACCACCATCATCATACGGGCGTTTGATGAACTGGGGATGAAGGGCAAGAAATTCACCGAACTGGTGATAGGCATATTAGTGATACAGGATATTGCGGCAATCATAATGCTGGTGCTGCTCCCCACGCTTGCAGTGAGCAAAGAATTCTCGGGGCTTATCGTGCTGCTGCCGGTAATGAAACTCGGGTTCTTCCTTATTTTATGGTTTGTGTCGGGCATATATTTTCTGCCCACTGTGTTGCGGCGCTCTGAGAAATTCCTGAATGATGAGATGCTGCTGGTGACCTCGCTTGCGCTCTGCTTTTTGATGGTGATGCTGGCCACGGCTGCCGGTTTTTCGCCCGCCCTTGGTGCGTTTATTATGGGTTCTATACTTGCTGAAACGCGCCTGGTAGGCAAAATTGAACACCTCACAAAGCCTGTGAAAGAGCTTTTCGGCGCGGTGTTCTTTATATCAGTGGGCATGATGATAGACCCCGGTGCATTGCCGGCGTACTGGTTGCCGATACTTATTATTACCATAGTCATAATTGTATTGCAGCCGTTGAGTGCCATTACAGGTGCTCTGCTGGCCGGCGAGCCATTGAAAGTATCTGTGCAAACAGGCATGAGCCTGTCGCAGATAGGAGAGTTCTCGTTCATCATTGCCACGCTGGGCCTTAGCCTGAAGGTTACCAGTCCGTTCCTGTATCCCATAGCTGTGGCGGCATCGGCCATCACCACTTTCACCACTCCTTATATGATACGGTTGTCGGTGCCGTTGCATAGCTGGCTTGAGCGGCACCTTCCGCAGAATTTCCAGAAGAGGTTGGTGAACCATAGTGCAAGTGCGCAAACTATAAAGTCAGTGAGCGACTGGAAGACATTCACCCAGGCGTTTTTTATACAGACCACTATATACTCGGTAATCATTCTGGGCATAATACTTCTTACGGTCAAGTTTGTGGTGCCTATGTGGCATTCCGCCGACAGCTACTTTGCAGATATCCTCATCACTATAGTTACCCTGCTTGTTATCTCACCTTTCTTATGGGCGCTTACCATACGCAAGATAAAGCCGGATATATCTATCAGGATATGGAGGATCAACCAATACAGGGGGCTGCTGGTGACACTGGAAGCGGTGCGCATAGTGGTTGGCTTCGTGCTTACGGGTTTCCTGATACACAGTTTACTGTCGTTCACCGTGGCATTGGCGGGGCTGGGTACGCTGCTGTTCATAGCCCTGTTCAATTATAAACGACTGCAATCTGCATACGAGCGCATAGAAAAAAGGTTCATAGCCAATTTTAATGATAAAGAGACACTGGAGCATCAGCAGAAAGGAAACCATTTGGTGCCTTGGGACGCGCATATAACCAGCTTTACATTGAGCGCCGACTATACAGGTGTGGGCAAAATGCTGAAGGAACTGCAATTCAGGGAAAGTTGCGGGGTGAATGTCGGTATGATAAAAAGGGGCAACTTCACTATCCATGTGCCGGACAGGAACGAGCGGATATATCCGGGGGATGAACTGTATGTGATAGGCACGGATGAGCAGATAGGATTGTTCAAAAAACACCTTGAAGATAACAGCAAAGTAAAAGTAAACTACAAAACAGCGGAACAGGATATACTCCTTCAGCAGGTGCAGATAAAGGAGGGTTCCGAATTGCATCATAAAACGATAAAAGATTCCGCCATCAGGGAGCGCACAAAAGGGTTGATAGTGGGCATTGAGCGGGGAGATGAGCGCATACTCAACCCCGATTCCGGGTTCGAGATGCAAAACGGCGACAAGCTATGGATAGTCGGGCCAAGCATGAGGATACAGGCACTTGTGAGGAAAGGGCTGATAGGGTGATGTTTAGCATTGCAGGAAGATGCGGATATGCTGAAAAGTTAAAATATTTGCTCATTCTACCCATTCCGCTTCATTGCCCTATATTTGTCAGGTGAGTTTTTTGTATCCGGTATTCCTTATTGCAGGGCTTTCGCTGGCCATACCTGTCCTTATACACTTGTTCAACCTGCGCAAGTATAAGACAGTGCTTTTTCCGCACACTCGTTTTTTAAAGACTATACAACTCAATTCGCGCAAACAGAGCGAAGTGCGGTATAAATGGCTATTGGCGGCGAGGTTGCTGTTTCTGGCGGGCCTGGTAATGGCATTTGCGCAGCCTTTTTTTAACAGAAACGGCCAGACTACTGCTGCCAATAAGCTACAGGTAATATATATAGACAACAGCTATAGCATGAGCATAAAGAAGGGCGCACAGAGTATGCTCGACATAGCCAGGGTAGCTGCCCGCAGGCAGGTGCAGCACGCCCCGCCCGGCACCCGGTTTGTATTGCTCACCAATGATAAGCCATTCAGCTACCGGTCTGAGCCGGCAGAGAAAGTGTTCGGGGAAATAAACACAACCGATATTACTGCATCGGCTAAGACAGTGGACCAGGTGCTGGCCACGGCGCAAAGCATTATGGAGAATGAAGCAACCGGCAACGCTGACCTCTATTATTATTCCGACTTCCAGCAGAGCGCATTCCCCGCCCACCCGGACAACACCCTCATGAAGGGTATCACCTTTCATGCACTGCCCTTGCAGGCGGAGGATGCGCAGGATATATACATTGATACCGCCTACCTTACCACCCCGGTACTGCAAACAGGCACCAACAACTACCTGGTGGTACACACACATATGACCGGAAAGGCCCCCGCCGAGAAACCCGTGCTGAACCTGCTGATAAACGGGCAGGTAAAAAGTGCCGCATCGCTGGGCCTTGCCGAAAGCAAGGAAAGCGTTGATACCCTGAGTTTCCAGGTGAATGATGGAAAATGGCAGGAGATAGAGTTGCGGATAAATGACGCAGGTATGCGTTATGACGATACCTTCCGTATAGCTGCCCGCAGCTCACCAAACCTGTCTGTGCTTGTGTTGAACGAAGGGCAGCCTAACCCCTATATTCAGGCGGCATTCCGTGCATACAATGGTTTCCGGCTCAACCAGGCCGACCTTGCAAGTGCCCCGAAAGAATGGAAGGAGTATAACCTGGTGATACTGAATGGCGTAAGCCGGATTGACGAGTCATTAGGGAAAATGCTTAATGAGGCCCTGCAGCAGGGGCAAAGCATATGCATTTTTCCGGGCAGGACGAACAACCTGCAGGCGTTGAATGAGGGCTTGCGGTTGGTGGGCGATATACAGGTCACCGGGATTGATACCGCATCACAAACAGCAAGCGGCCTGCAGCAGGGCAGCTCTCTGGTGAAGGACCTTTTTGAGCGGATTCCGGAAAATGTGCAACTACCGGTGGCCAACTGGCACTATGTGATAAGCGCCGGGCTGAGCGCCAACCAGCAGTCTGTACTCAGTTTCCGCAATGGCGATCCGTTGCTGGCACTGTACACGCCGTCGCGCGGCCAGCTGTATATCTGCGCCACATCTGCCGACCTCCAGTCGGGCAATTTCCCCGGCAGTTACTTTTTTACCCCATTCCTGTACCAGATGGCCATGCAAAGTAGCAGCAGCAGTATTTATGCCATCACTCTGGGTACGCAACAGCCGGTGTATCTGTCGCTATCGAATATGACGGAACGCAGCACTATGCATATATATGGCAACGGCATAGATATTATACCTCCGCAGCGGCCTAATGGGGCGGGGCTGGATGTATTTGCTGACCAAGTGGTGCAGCAGCCGGGCTTTTACAGCCTTGCAGCACCGGGCACAGATACTACCCGCCTGGCACTGAACCCCGATAAAAAGGAATCGCAGCTCGATTTCAGGGATATTAATGCTCTGAAGAAAGAATGGAAGGGTGATAACATAAAATGGCTGGACATTACCGATAGCGGCAGCATAAGCGCAAATGATACGGGCGGGGATTTCCCGCTTTGGAAAGTTTGTGTAATTTTAGCTCTTGTAATGCTGGCTGTTGAAACTTTTTTACTGGCTAGGCCCAAAATGGCTGTAGCATAGTGAGGCAGAGACAGGTAGTTTTAGGTAAAACATTATCCGCATAATGCAGATACTTATTCGCAAGGCTAAAGTAATTGACCCCCAATCAGGTTTTCATGATAAGGTTGCCGACCTGTTGATAGAAGACGGCGTGATAAAGAATATAGCTGTAGGCATCAAAGCAAAGGCGGACAAAGTGATAGAAGCCAAAGGGCTTTGCGTTAGCCCCGGTTGGGTAGATGTATTTGCAGATTACCGTGAACCCGGTTTTGAACAGAAAGAGACCATACTTAGCGGCCTTGCCTGCGCGGCCGCGGGCGGTTTTACAGATGTGTTGCTCGCGCCAAATACACAGCCAGCCATAACCAACAAATCTGCCATACAGTATGTTTCCGGCAAGGCAAAGGGGAATGTGGTAAGGCTACACCCCATTGGCTCAGCCTCACAAAATACCGATGGGAAAGACCTTGCAGAGATGCTGGATATGCGCGCCAATGGCGCAATAGCATTTTCTGACGGATGGAAGCCGCTGCAAAATGCCAACCTGGTAATGAAAGCGCTGGAGTATGTGAAGGCATTTCACGGCACACTAATACAGATACCTATTGATGCCTCGCTGGCAGCGGGGGGATTGATGAACGAGGGCATTGTGTCCACGGGGCTGGGTATGGCCGGCATACCGGCGCTGGCCGAGACCATCGTGGTGTACCGCGACCTTGAGCTCCTGCGCTATACCAATTCTAAATTGCATTTTGCAGGTGTATCTACTGCCGGGTCGGTGGCGATGATTAGAAAAGCCAAAGCAGAAGGGCTTGCGGTTACCTGTTCAGTTACACCATATCACCTTGCTCTTACTGATATTTTCCTTACCGGCTACGACAGCGTGTACAAAGTGGCCCCGCCGCTGAGGGGCGAAACAGACAGGCAGGCGCTGATAGCCGGGCTAA
Source organism: uncultured Flavipsychrobacter sp. (assembly GCA_964493865.1). GTDB lineage: Bacteria > Bacteroidota > Bacteroidia > Chitinophagales > Chitinophagaceae > Nemorincola. The sequence continues at coordinate 195,979 of CAZBPS010000006.1, read as the reverse complement.
AGGACGGCACAATAGATTGCATAGCGTCCTTCCACCGTCCGCAAGACTGGGATGCCAAGACGCGTGAGTTTGAATATGCTGCTGATGGTATGGCAGTGCAGGAGATAGCCTTCAATATACTATGGGATGCGCTGAAAGGCGAAATAACCATAGACCGCCTGATAGAGGCGATGACCATAATACCAAGGGATATTTTTGGCATGGAGGTAAGGGAAATAAAGAAGGGCGAAACCGCATCATTAACGCTGTTTACTGAAACAGGAAACAGCACCCTCGATGAAGCCAATGTTGCCTCAGCCAGCCGCAATAACCCGTTCATTGGGCAAAGGCTGAAAGGAAAAGTGCTGGGCATCATTAACGAACATCAACTACACTTAAATAAATAGCAATGAAAAAACAGACACATGTTCCTTACGGTTTTGTATCAGGACTGCTGATGGCGGTAATAAGCCTGGTAATATATGTGACCGGTTTGACCTTCAAAACCGGGATGTCGTGGTTGCCGCATATCCCGTTCCTGGTTGGGCTGATACTTAATGCCAATGCTTATTCGAAAGCTAATGAAGGGTACGTCACATTTGGAAATGTTTTTGGCAGTTGCTTTAAGGCGAGCATGATAGTAGCGTTGGTAATGATAGGATATTCTGTTATTACCATTTTTGTTTTTCCCGAAATGAAGGAAAAAATGATTGAAATGCAGCGGGAACAAATGGCTCAGAACCCTAAAATGACGGACGAAATGATGGATACTGCTACAGATATTACACAGAAATACTGGAACGTAATGCTGATGGCAGGTGTTATTTTCGGTACGTTGGTTGCCGGTGCCATTTACTCCCTTATTGCTGCGGCAGTAGCTAAGAAGAAGGGGGAAAGGCCTATGACAGCGGGGGATAACTTCTGAGAATGAGGGGTCAAAAGAATAGCATCATATTTTTGATGCAGCAAATTTGCGACTTCAAAATGCAGGATAAATATTTAGCTTATATTTTGTTATGGGTAAATCATCGCAGGTTCAACTAATCCCAGAAGAAATAATCATTAATAAAAAATTTATTTTATTAGGAAGCAAAAAGTAATGCTGGATAGTGATTTAGCGGAATTGTATGGGGTTGAGGTCAGGGTCTTGAATCAAGCCATAAAAAGAAATCCTAATCGATTCCCGGAGGATTTTATGTTTCAATTAAATACCGAAGAATGGCAAAACTTGAAATCACAATTTGTGACTTCAAGTTGGGGAGGTAAGAGAAAATTACCCTATGTTTTCACCGAACAAGGTGTGGCGATGTTATCCAGTGTTTTGAACAGCGAGATAGCAATAAAGGTAAACATCCGGATAATAAGGATTTTCACAAAGATGCGGGAAATGTTAATGACCAATAAAGACCTTTTACTGAGAATGGAGAAAGTGGAAAGGGGTTTAGCTAATCAGGGCAAGAGCATAGAGATAGTGTTTGATTATTTAGACCAGTTCATTAATTATCAGGAAAGGCCAAAACAAAAAATCGGATTTAAGCAAAAGCATGAAAAGTAACCTATTTGAAAGGCCAGATAAGTATTCTTAAAATTCGTCTTATTTAACGTCCCAAATACTGCTTCTTATACTGATAAGGGCAATGGTATAATAAAATCATGTATTTTTAGCCCGTAAATGTTAGATATTTCCATTGTCATACCCTTGTATAATGAGGAGGAGTCGCTTCCCGAGCTGGCGGCATGGATAGACCGTGTATGTGTAGAGCATAAATATGCCTATGAAGTAGTGATGATAGATGATGGCAGCCGCGATAACAGTTGGGAGGTGGTAAAGGAGTTGGCATCGAAAAATCCGGCAATAAAGGGAATAAGGTTCCAGCGCAATTATGGCAAAAGCCCTGCATTGTATGAGGGTTTCAAAGCGGCCTCAGGCAGTGTGGTGATTACCATGGATGCCGACCTCCAGGACAGCCCTGATGAGATACCCGAACTGTACCGGATGGTGACGGAAGAAGGATGGGACTTGGTTAGCGGCTGGAAGAAAGTGCGCTATGATAACGCCATAACCAAAAACCTCCCTTCAAAGCTCTATAATGCGGTGAACAGGCGCATCAGCGGCATAAAGTTACACGATATGAACTGCGGGCTGAAAGCCTACAAGCGGAAAGTGATTAAGAGTATAGAAGTATATGGTGAGATGCACCGTTTTATACCCGTGCTGGCAAAGCATGCAGGGTTCAACCGTATAGGCGAGAAAGTAGTGCAGCACAGGCCCCGTAAGTATGGCGTATCGAAATTTGGGTGGGAGCGATTTATCAATGGCTTTCTCGACCTCTTGTCGGTACAGTTTGTAAGCCGTTTTGGCAAGAAACCCATGCACCTTTTTGGCACGCTTGGTTCATTCATTTTCCTGGTAGGGTTCATTTTGATTGCTTTCCTGATTGTTGATAAACTGAGCAATGACATACCGCTCACCAACAAGCCCACATTTTATATCTCATTGACCATCATGGTGATAGGCACATTATGTTTCTTTACCGGTTTTATTGCTGAACTGATAGTACGCAACGCAGCCGACCGTAATGCCTACCTGACCGAGGAAAAAATAGGTCTGTAGATTGTGTGTATTAACAATATTTTACCTACTCAAATGGCTTTTTCTCGTATAATTCTTTCACATTTGTCCATATTTTAACAAATCATGCAACAATTCAGGTGCTTGTTGTTAGCAATGCTGTTTATCAGCGGGCTCACAGGGGTCTATGCACAAACAGGAAAACCAACAACAGGTAGTGTGTCGGGAAAAGTAACTGACGGAAGCAATAGCCCTGTTGGGTATGCCACTGTTACTTTATTAAAAACCGATTCTACGGTGGTAAACGGCGACCTTACTAAGGACGACGGCACATTCAGCATATCTCCTACGGGTATTGGTAGTTTTCTGCTCCGGATAGAGTCCATAGGATTTTCAAGAAAAATAATCAGTATTCAAATATCTGAAAATGATGCTGATAAAAAATTGGGCAAAATAAAGCTCAGCGAAACAGAGAACAAGCTGAAAGAGGTAAGTATTGTGGGCGAGAAGAACGTGATGGAGCTGAAGGTGGACAAAAAGGTATTCAATGTAGAAAAGAACACCACAACCTCAGGAGGGAGTGCTACCGATGTATTGCAGAACGTACCTGCCGTATCGGTGGGTGCAGATGGTACAGTGAGCCTGCGAGGCAAGGCGGATGTGACTATACTGATTGATGGCAAGCCCTCTACAATGTTGGGTGCTGATGTTACTTCGGCGCTGCAAAGCCTTCCGGCAAGCAGTATAGAAAGCGTGGAAGTGATTACCAATCCCTCAGCCAAATATGATGCGCAGGGCACCACGGGTATTATCAATATTGTAACCAAAAAAGACGGACGCAAGGGCCTGAATGGCAATGCGACCCTCGGCGCGGGCACTAACAAAAAGTATAATGGCAACCTCGGCCTCAATGCGCGTAAAGGCAAATGGAATACATTCCTGAACAGCAGTTTCAGGCTGAACAATACGTACAATAACATTACCACTGACAGGTACGACAAAGTGGCTGTTGGCGGTGTGGACCGCGACTATTTCACTTATGAGACCTCCCCGCGCCACTTCGATGGGTTTTTTAATACTATAGGGGCCACCTTCGACCCCGATAAGTATAACTCCATAACCGCTACTGCCAATCTCAATAAAATGATGTTCGGGTACCGGGATTATTCTGACTACTATGTGAAAAACAGGGCCACCGGCGATACTCTTGCCTATCAGGATCGCGATACTGACTTTGGCGCGTCCCTGTTCTCATTCTCATCCGCGCTAGACTATAAGCGGAAATTCAAAAAGAAAGATGAAGAATTGAACGTGGATGCGACCTACGCCCGCACCGACTTTAGGAGAAAGCAGCAATTCCTTACCAACAATACACCTGAAGATACCGGCAGGCGCAATACCATAATCTCTAACGCGCCTGCAAACGGCTGGAACAGCAGCCTGAACGTATGGGCCGATTATGTGAACCCGTTGTTCACGAAAAACGGCAAACTGGGACTCGGCTTCAAATCACAGATATTCTGGTTCCTCAGCAAAAGCGATGCCTACTTGCATTATGGCGATGAACCGGCTAATGTAAGGCATACAGACTCAAGCCTGCTTACCGATTTCGAATACCGCCAGCAGACCCATGCCGCCTACGTGAACTGGAGCGACCAGGTAGGTAAGTTTTCTTACCAGGCAGGGCTGCGTTTTGAAGATGCTATCTATGATGGTAGCGGCAAAGTACCCACCGATACAACGTTTCACAATAGTTTCGCCAACCTCTTTCCATCAGCATTTGTTTCTTACCAGTTGGAGAACCAACAGAGCGTGTACCTCAATTACAGCCGTAGGGTGAACAGGCCTGGTTTTATGCAGTTGATGCCCTTTAAAGATTATTCAAACCCCGGCACGGTAAGCATGGGCAACCCTAACCTGATACCTGAGTTTGTGAATACATTCGAGTTCAGCTACAATAAGTCAGACAATAAGGGTAACAATATTATACTGAGCGCCTATTATACACAGACCAACAATATAACCCAGCGAGTGCCGCGCATCATCACCCTGGAGGATACGACATTAGGGCTTGTGAATGATACCGGCAAACTTTTATCACAACCGGTGAACATAACCTCCGGCACCACCTACGGGCTGGAAGCAATGGGGCATTTACAGATATTGCCTATTTGGGACGCTACAGTAAGCCTTAACTTTTTCCATAATGAACTAAGGGTAGGTAACATAGACACCGCATACAGGAGATACCTCACCGACAATAGTGGTTACAGCTATTTCGCTAAAGTGAATACCACAGTTAAGTTGCCGAAGAATTTTTCGGTTCAGTTTAATGCGAATTACGAATCGCCCAAGGTGATTGCCCAGGGCTACCTGAAGGAAAGTTATTGGCTGGATATTGCCATCAGGAAAAACCTGCTTAAAAATAAAGCTACCATTGTGCTCAATTGTTCGGACGTGTTCAATACCCGGGTATTCCTCACTAATTACGACCTTACCTCCTATTCAGGCACTATTAACAGGGAGAAAGAAACTCGCATACTGAACCTTACTTTCACCTACCGTTTTGGTAAATCAGACCTCGGAAAGACAGGGGCTAAGGCCGGTAGACCCGAAAAAACCATGGAGAGAAAGCCGAAAATGGTAAAACCCTCGGGCGAAGACAGGGAGAAAAACCTGAAAGACAGTGATGATAGTGATCAGGGAAGATAAGTGAGGCAACCCGTTCCTAACAATTATTTGGCACTTTTTTTGAAATAATTGGCATTATCTTTGGTTTACAGAGATAAACACGATTTTTTATGGCAAATTTCAAAAAGGCAATACTTACCATTTTTCTGCTGACAGGCGTATCCGCATATTCACAGGCACAGCTATTCCGTGATTATGTTGATGCAGCCGACAGGGCTGTAAAAGGCGTAAAAACACCAAAGGGTGGCTCGCTGTCGCAATCAGAAATTGCGGACGGCCTTAAGCAAGCCCTGGAAGTAGGTGCCAAGAATACTACCGGCCGCCTTGCAGCGGTAAACGGCTTCTTTGGTAATGCGCTCATCAAGGTACTGATGCCGCCGGAAGCAAAAAAAGTAGAAAATACATTAAGGCAGCTTGGCCTTGGCCAGCAGGTGGATGATGCTATACTGGCTATGAACCGCGCTGCTGAAGATGCCTCGGGCAGGGCATTGCAGATATTTATTGATGCGATAAGGACTATGTCTATCCAGGACGGCATGGCTATACTGAAAGGCGGTAATAATGCAGCCACCAATTACCTGAAGAACAAAACTTCTGCTGCGCTCACCAATGCATTCCGCCCGGTGATACAGCAGTCGCTCGATAAGGTGAATGCTACCAAATACTGGTCTATTGTATTTACCACTTACAATCAGTTGCCCACTACATTCAATAAGATCAACCCCGATTTGCCGGCCTATGTCACTGAGCGTGCTTTGAACGGGGTGTTCTTTTACATAGCTGATGAAGAGGCCAAAATAAGGCAGAACCCTGCCGCTCGTGTCACTGATCTGTTAAAGAAAGTTTTCGGGTAAAATCGGCTAATTACTGACTTAATTTACGCCAGCTTGGGAGAAATCCTGCGCTGGTTTTTCTTTAAAAATATATTATATCTGCATGAATAATTGATTAATTTTCTGTAGGTAAGGCGAGATGTGTCGATGGATTGGGGTGTATCGAAAATATTTTTTATCTTGCAATAGGTTTGTAAAACACTATTGGTAAACTGAAACGAGCTATGTCGCAGGAACTGGAAATGGAAACGGGTAATTGGTGGAATGAGTTATTATTCCCCGGAAAGGAGTTATTTGGTATCAATGAGCAGGGTGAAATTATTCTCCGTGCAAATAGCAATATTAAAGAGCGGGTCATTGCTGTTACAGACAATGAGAATCGGGATGCGGTGATAAAAAACCTCACCGAAAAATTCGCAGCGGTTGAATCAAGGGTACGTGAGATGGAAGTGGAGTGGCTTGCTGCGGAGGACAAATTAAAGCTTGCAGATAAAGTAGCCCAGTTGAAAGAGTATCTGAACAACGTGGCTGCAATGGGCGATTATCTGAAACCTGCGGCATTGGTGCACGACTGGGAGCATACCATTTATACAATAACCGAGGAAAACTACGCCGCTAAGCTGAAACTTACAGAGCTGGCCGAAAGCCTTGCCGAAAGCGATCAATGGAAAGATACGGCACAGGCATATAAGGACATAGCGGATAAGTGGAAACAGTTGGGATATGTGGAGAGGAATAGGAACGACAAGCTATGGAACAGGATAGAAGCTGCCCGCAAAGCTTTTCAGGAACGTAAAAGACTGTACCACGAAGATGAGGAGAAGAACATGCTGGCAAACCTGGACCTGAAAATAGAACTGACAGAGCAGGCCGAAGCAATTGCCGCATCGGAGGAATGGAAGAAGACAACCGATACCTACACCCGACTTACAGAAGAGTGGAAAAAAATAGGCCCTGCACACCATAAGAAAAATGAGGAGCTATGGCAAAGGTTCAATGCTGCCAAGAACACATTTTTTGACCGCAAGCGTGAACATCACCATAAGATACATGCAGAGCATGAGATAAACTACGGCTCAAAGCTGGCCTTGGTGGAAAAAGCAGAGGCGCTAAAAGACAGCCGCGACTGGAATGCCACAGCACAGGCATATACCGCGCTGATGGAAGAGTGGAAAAAGTCGGGGCGCACATTCCACGAAAAAGGCGAAGAACTGTGGGCCAGGTTTAAAGATGCCCAAAACCATTTCTTTGAAGCGAAACGGGCTCATTTTAAAGATATTAAAGACAACCAGGAAGAAAACTATAACCGCAAGAAAGAACTCTATGAGCGTGCAGAGCGGATAAAGAATTCCACCAGGTGGGGCGAGACGGCGGATGAGATGGTGGAGCTATTGGAAGAGTGGAAAAAGATTGGGCCTATACCCCGTTCTTACGGCGATAAAATGTGGGAGGATTTTAACGCGGCACGAAAGCATTTCTTTGACCGGAAGACTGCCAACCGTGAACAGCGCAAGCAACAGTTTGAGGAAGAAAAAGCCTATCGCGCGGCTAAAGCAAAAGGCCTGGTAGGTGAGCTGGAACTCGAAATAAAGGACGAGGAGGAAAAGATAGTTGACTTCAAAAACGGGCTTGAGAATATCACCCCCGGCAAAAAAGCCGCTGAATTGCGCGCACACCTGGAGCAACTGATTATACAATGCGGTGACCGGATAAAGCAACTGCAACGGAAACTGGAGCAGGCTAAAAATGACCTCAAAGGGCATAGTGAGGAGCCTGTTGTTCAGCAAGATGCTGATAATGTGGCACAGCCTTAATGTTAGTTATCAGGGTCTGTTTTGCCATTTTTCAGTATGCGGTATCTGAGGTAGGTCATTATGTCATTTAGCTGCTCAGGGTGCAAATCCGATGCAGCGGCATGGCTGGTTGGGTCTTTAGAGAGGAAAGCCAAAGAGTACCGCTGTATCTGTTGTTCGGAGAAATTGGGTACTCCGTCTTTACCTTTTGAAAATATACCATGGCAACCGGTGCAGTTATTTTTGTAAAGCAGCTTCCCTCTTTCCACGGAGCTGGTTAAGCCCTCTCTTAATTCTGTAGGCACCGTTTCAGGGATAATATAGTCGCTTTTTTTGCGCACTATGCATTGCATACAGGCCATGCTCATTAACAAAACGAAAATCGTGAACCTTAATTTCATTTGAACTGTCTATGTGTATTAATTGAAATTACCTCATTTTTCATTTCCTATGCAATTTACCCGCAAAAACCTTCTTTTAAACTTCTGTCATTTTAATCGGGAATTAAAATATTACAATAAGTACGCATATTAATATTAAAATGTATTGATTTTTTTGTTTTTTGTTCGTAGATTTGGTTTAAATAAAGTAGGAAATGAAAAATGTATTTACCTATCTGCTGGTAGTATTGCTACTGGTATCGCCATTTAAGATATTGCTGCCACACGCCGGGGCGCAAGCCTGGCAGTGGGGCAGGTCAGGAACAGGTGTTACCTGCGATGCCTTTGCCGTAGCAACAGACCCATCAGGAAATGTATTTGGCGCTGGCTGGACCACTGGCGGAAGCTCCGCCATGACTCTTGGTTCTGTCATTTTGCCGTGGGCTCCCGGTTCATTCCGCACCATGTGGGCTAAATATGATAATGCCGGTACACCACTCTGGGCTGATGGCACTGTAAGCGGCAATACTAATCTGAATAACATTGCAACCGACCCTTCAGGTAACCTTATAGTATTTGGTGCATTTACCAGTGCTACAATGCAAATAGGTTCTTTTACATTGACTAATATGTACACAGGCGGACTGGCGCAATATTTCCTTGCTAAAATCGACCCGTCCGGAACAGTGTTATGGGCAATAAAAGATGGTAATACATATCCCAGTTATTCTACCGCTCTGGGCATGTTCATCCTTACAATGGGGGGCGTGGGCACTGATGCCGCAGGCAATATATACATCACATCGGCTTACCGGCAGGCTACAATGTCTATCGGATCTACCACGCTGACGAATACCAGTACTACAGGGTCCACATACGATATTTATGTTGCGAAATACGACCCTTCAGGTACCCCGCTCTGGGCTACCTCTGTGGGCGGGTCGGGAAACGATTACGGCTACGGGCTTACTGTAGCATCTACGGGCAATGTGTACATAACCGGCACATTCAATTCTACCAGCATGGCTGTGGGTTCATCAACTATAAGCAATCCTTATGCCGTAGTAGTTGCAGGTACAGACACTCCTCTTGCCTACATTGCTAAATTCGATGGAACTACAGGGGCACCGCTATGGGCAGAGGCTGCCGGTGGCGATAGGGGCGCGTTTGGCGTGGGGCTGGCGCACGACAATTCCGGGAATGTGTACCTGACAGGTGGCTTTGCTAATCCATCAATCACCTGGGGTAGTACAACCATCACCCGCCCGCACCCTTCCTTTACAGCTAACCGTCTCTCCCTTTACCTCGTGCAATACTCCGCAAGCGATGCCGTTACCTGGGATAAATGTATTTCATCTGATACAGGCAATGTTTTTGGTTATTCCATAGCTCTTGCCTCTTGCGGGCAGGTGTGGGTCAATGGCAATTATACAAGGCGTGCCTTTATTGACACCGTGGTGCTTGATACGGTAATGGCTTGGAATGCTACTACAGGAACTTCTATTGCCGGTGACCCGATGTTTATAGCCGGCTACAGTCTGAGCGGTGGGGTGGTAGGTGTCGCAGGTATTGCATCAGGCGGCGATGACCAGGGTGGTATTGCCTGCGATGCCGTGGGCAATGTATTTATGTGTGCAGACATCATTCCGGCGATAAAAGTTGGGCCTGATAACCTTCCCGCCTCAACAGGCGGTAGCGAAAATTTTTTAATTGCCAAATATGCAAATGTAGTAGCACCACCTGATACCACGCACATGCGCACAGATACCACAATGTGCGACATTGGCGGAATAACATTGCACGCACCTCCGGGCTATTCCTCTTACTACTGGGACGATGGCTCGGGTGATACGGTACGCAGTATTACTTCAACCGGCACTTACTGGGTGTACGCTACTACCTGCGGCGTTGAGGTGGTCTTAGATTCTTTTGTGGTAACCTTTGCGCCGGCCGATAGCGTGTATACACGCACCGATACCAGTGTATGCGCAAACGTCGGTACTGTCTTATTGTCTGCTCCGCCCGGCTATCCATCGCACTCATGGAGCACAGGGGCTACAACATCATCAATTTCAGTAACGACTGGCGGACAGTACATACTAACAGCCTATGGTGGTTGTGATTTGCTGGTGGATACTATTAATTTAACAATGACACCCGTAGATACTATGATCATCACCACCGACACCAATATTTGTAATTCTACAACATCACTGATGCTCATAGCTGCCCCCGGCTACTCCTCATACTCATGGAGTACGGGCGGCACTGCGTCATTTATCACCGTTACCTCATCCGGCACCTACGCCGTGGTTGGCACCGGGGTTTGCAGTATACTTCTCGATACATTTGATGTGACCTTTTTGCCCGTTCCCGTGGTGTCGCTGGGTAATGATACAGCTTTCTGCGTGGGCAATACGCTTACCCTTTCTTCAACCCAGCCGGCTGGCAGCTCATACCTGTGGAGTACCGGCAGCACGGCCAGCTCCATAGCGGTGTCTACATCGGCCGTGTATTCGCTTACGGTTACCTACAGCAATGGCTGCGCTACCACCGATGCCATCGATGTTATTGTATCTCCTTTTCCTGTCGTTAACCTTGGGCCGGATACCGCAATATGCGATGGAACAAACCCTACTTTGCAATCGTCAGTTACCTACCCAACCGGCAGTACCTATCTGTGGAGCACCGGCAGCACTTCGTCATCCATTGTTGTCGCCTTTATAGGCAGCTACTGGCTCCAGGTTACGGTGGTTGGGTGCTCGGCCACAGACACAGTGGTTGTTGAGAACATCCACGATACCCTTCATTTCGAAATGGTCGATACCGCGATTTGTATAGGCGAGACTATTAAGGTACGCGCAGTGGGCACTCCGGGTATGACATACCAGTGGATGCCTACAGCAGGTATTGCAGCACATACCACAGCTGATCCGCTGATAACCCCTGACACATCAGCCACATACTATCTCACAGCGTCTATTTCCACCTGCCCCGATATTGTTGCCGCGTTTCATGTAGATGTGCAACCATATCCTAAAGTAGACATTGGTGAAAAGCATTCGGTGTGCAGCAATGATTCGCTGCATATACGCGCGAGGATAGACCCGGCGTGGTACAGGCATTATATTTACTCGTGGACACCTGCCACTTATTTAGATGACCCAACAGCGTCAAACGTTGTCTTCACGCCGGGAGATTCCACGCAAATGACACTTACTGTTACCACCTCTGCGGGCTGTGACGGCATAGATTCCGCTTTGCTGGTCGTTTATCCCGGCGACTTTGCTTCGCTGGATACACAGATACGTTTGTGCCCGCGTGATACTGCGATTTTCTTACCTGTTTCCACCGACCCTAATACCACATACAGGTGGTATCCCGCTTTGTTCCTAAGCGATAGCACAACAGCTAATCCTATAGTGCGCCCCGTGGTTTCGCAGGGCTATTGGGCTGTAGCGACCAGCTCACACGGTTGTAGAGATACCATCACAGCCATAGTAAATGTAAATGCGGGTGGCATGATTGAGTTGGGTGACTCAGCAACAATATTCCCGGGGGAATCCTACCAGATACCTACAAAAACCAATTGTGTGTCTTTTGCCTGGTTCCCACCTGCGGGGCTTGATAATTCCCGCAGCTCTGATCCGGTAGCCTCCCCGCAAATCAGTACCAAGTATATTGTTCGCGCTTTGACACAGTGGGGCTGTGAGGTTACAGACTCCATCAATATTTATGTGAGTGCAGAATCATTGTTGGGAGTGCCAAACGCTTTCGCCCCTAGTAGTATAGGGCCTAACAGCAAATTTAAATTACTGAAACGAGGACAGGCAACCCTTAATTACTTCCGTATCTATAACCGCTGGGGTAATATGGTGTTTGAGACCAAAGACATAGATGAGGGATGGGATGGCACATATAAAGGTGTGCCACAACCATATTCAGTATATGTTTACCAGATTGAGGCAGTAACCAATACCGGCACGATATTCTTTAAGAAAGGAAATGTGACATTGATACGATAGTAAGTAGGTTAACCTGTAGATAAAACGAAAAAGGTGCTGCGCAGCACCTTTTTCGTTTTATCTACACATGCCGTTCATTGCCGAACCTTTATGGCTACAAGGTAACTGGTGATTTTCCTGCAGGTAGCTGAGTCTATTGGCGCTTTATATTTTACGACCATTTTTTCAACCTCTGCCTCCCATATAGAAGGGGAGAGGTCGGGCTGGGCGCTGATGTAGCGTAAGGAATGGCACATAGCGCAGTACGACATGAATTCCGCTTTGCCTTCACGGTCAGGAAATTCAGTGGTCTCCGGTACGATGTTTATTTCCCGCACACTGCCATTTACAGAAAAAGTATGTTCCGGCTTTTTCACAAATGGATTTTCTTTTTGTTCACGGCAGCCGTAAAGGATGCGGATGCTACCCGTTATGGCCAAAAGTATAAGTGACGCTTTCCTGTTCATCAGTTCACATTTATCGCCAATTGTTCAATGAAACCGCGTGCATAGCCACTCCTGTTCCATTGTTTTTCGGGTTGCGTGCGCCCTGCATTATCTGTGGCGCGTACTTTTATTTGCGTGGCCCCCTTATTTTCCGGCACCCAATTATATTTCCATCGCCGCCATGAGTATTTTCCGAGGTCAGGGTTCAGTTTTGTTTCTACCCATGTATTACCATCATCAAATGATAGCTCTACTTTTTTTATGCCGGTGCCATCATCAAAAGCCAGCCCTTCTACTGTGCATGGCTTTCCGGCAGTAATACTTTCATCAGGCCCCGGGGACACAAAAATGGAATGCAGGTTGATACGGGATATGGGTACGGTATTTTGTGCGAGGCTATCCGGCGATTCATTGTGTGTCCCGTCTTTATTTACCCGGTACGCTTTGGTCATCCAGAAACCATCAAAGGTATCGGTCAGCACATGGATTGCATTCAGTGAGCCCACCCAGTAGGTGGCATACCAGCCGGGCACTATTAGCTTCAACGGATAGCCATTCAGCATGGGTATAGGCTGGCCGTTCATTTCGTAGGCTATCATCACCTCGCCATCGGTGGCGTGCTGTATATCCAGCGATTTTATGAATGCAGGTGTTTGTTGCAGTGGCGCTTTGTCCATCCCCTCGAAGGTCACATCTATCACGCCCTTCTTCAGGCCCGCTGCAGCCAATATGTCCTTAAGCTTCACCCCTTTCCATTGGGCATTGCCCATACCGCCATTGCGCCACTGGCTCCCCGGCACTTTAGGGTTGAAGGAAGATCTGGAATTGCCCGCGCATACCGCAAGTGCTATAATGGAATCCTGAGGGAATTTTGTTTTCAGGTCGTTCATAGACAATGCCAAAGGCTTATCTACTGCTCCCTCCACATATAGCCTGAATGTATCAATATCAATCTTGGTAGGTATCCTCGATAAATGCCAGCGAACAAAAAAGTATTCATTAGGGGTGAAGTCTTCTTTGAATGCAGCTAATGGTGTTTCCAACTGTGGCGGCCAGTCGGTAAGCAGCCGCATGGGTTTTTTCTCGGGGTACGTTACCATTTCTCCGCTTTCTTTTTCAGCAGGCGTGGGGTTTTGGTCACTGCATGATGTAATTATTGTACAGCAAACAATACCCTTCAGTAATAAAGAGATTTTATTACGCAGCTGACGTACCATTAGTTTCTAATGAATTTGCATAAATTTAGTTATTTATTTTGTTTTATCTTACACGCTCAAAGTCCTTTTTACTATTCAAAAATGAAGAAAATCTATCTGGTAGCTGCTATAGCTATGTTCGCATTGTCTTCCTGTGGCAATTCTGCCGATGAACCCAAACAGCCTGTGTTTAAATCTGATGGTGTGGCAGATGCGCCCCCGTCCGGTGAGGAGATTTACAAGAAGACTTGTATCGCCTGCCATCAGGCAAAGGGCGAGGGAGTGGTTGGTGCTTTCCCCCCGCTTGCAGCGTCAGACTACCTTGCTGCCGACAAAGAGCGTGCCATCATGCAGGTATTAAAAGGCAGCTCTGGTGAGATTACTGTGAACGGCAAGACCTATAATAACGTTATGCCCCCTCAGCCGCTTAATGACGCAGAATGCGCCGCTGTGCTCACCTATATCTATTGCAATTTCGGGAACACCGGTTGCACCATTACACCGGACGAGGTGAAACAGGTGAGGGCTAAAATATGATGTTATAAAGTTAGCTTGTTGATTCTGCCACCGGCACCTGCTATAATTATCAGCTGCCCTTTCCTGCTTTTCCGCACCACATGAAAACCCTTTTCATCAGATAAGGGTTTCCAGTTTTTGCCGCCATCGTATGATATATCTGTGCCGCTGGGGCCTGTAGCCAGCACCGTTAGCGGGTTGATATAGGTTACACATTCCCGGTAACCCCAGGTAGGCACAACCGGCTCACGCCAGTTTTTTCCCCTGTCTGATGTGTAGAAAACATGGTCGTTTTTCAAGGTATCTTGCTTATAGTCTCCGCCCACTATTATTCCCGAATTATCATTAAGGAATGAGAACGAAAAAATCCCCGTACTGCTTTCGCCATGAATGACGGGCGGCGTATTTATTTTCCAGGTGGCGCCCTTGTCGGTTGAAATAAACAGCCGGGATACTTTGCCTCCGGTGGCAATAATCACTTTATTGTTTCCGTAGCAATGAATATTTGTGCCACTTGCCGCAAACGATGCTTCACCATCTGCAAGAACAGGGCGACTATTTTCAGGTAACTCTTGCCAGGTGCGTCCTCCGTCTTTTGTTTTGAGTATTGTCATTCTCCCCTTAATCGGGTCGCCATAAATAATGCCTTCCTTATTATTCCAGAAATCAATCCCATCAAAGAAAGCAGCAGTATCATTATTCTGGTAAACTACTTTCCACGTTTGCCCACCATCGCTGGTACGCAATATGTATGCCGGGCTACCTGCATTGGCTATGATGGCATTGTTCGCATCAAACGCATACAGCGATCGAAAATCATTTTTTTCAAATCCCTTTACCTGTGCGAATGTCCAATCAGTTCCTCCATTAATGCTTCTGCCTACCCATCCTTTACTACCGCTTATCCATGCCACATTATCATCTGCTAATGACAGCCCCCGGAAAGAAGCGTCCGTTTTGGGAACGATTGTTTTCCAATGAATTTCCTGCCCGATTATTGATTGGGAGATGATGAACAATAAAAGGACAAGGTATTTTCTCATTGCGCAATTAATGAGATGGCGTAATAATCTTATGGTCGTAAGCGTATTTGATAACACCTATGAGTGAATTTTTTCCCAGCTTCCTGAAGATATTCTTGCGGTGTGTTTCCACCGTGCGCTCACTGATGAATAGCTTTGTGGCAATTTCTTTATTGCCCATTTCTTTTTCCATCAGTTGTATTATCTCTACTTCCCTGTTTGTGAGTGCCGGCTCGTTTGCCGTATCCGGGGCTTTATACTTGGCCAGTTCTGCAAGTACCTCTTCACTGAAGTATATGCCCCCCTTGGCTATCTTGTGTATGGCGGTCAGCAATTGTTCCCTTGTCACGCTTTTCAGTATGTAGCCGCATATGTCGGAATCGTTTATCATCTCGTTCACTATATCGCCCTGTCCGCTCATGCTTAGCGCAAGTATCTTTATGTGTGGGAATTTTTTGCGCACCAGCTTGGCTAGCTCATTGCCGTTCATCTCCGGCATCACTATGTCCGTGAGTAGTATGTCGGTTTTTGTATGCGCTAATTGTTCCAGCAGGCTGGTAGGTGATGATGTGGTGATAACAATAGATATACCCGGGTCGTCTCCTACCAACGACCTTATGCCGTCCATCACTACCGGATGATCGTCAATAATTGCCAGCCGAATCACGTTTTCACCCATGTTATACACTAAATGCAACGGTAAAGATACTCATTCTGATGCGGCATTTTTATAGCTTGCCAAAAGCCAGGAACTCATCGGGCGGCAGAAACCCTGTCGCCATTTTCACCACGCTGCCATCCGGGTTCAGGATTATTAATGTAGGATATCCGGTTATCTGGTATTTCTGCGCCAGCATCACGCCTTCACCTTCTTCACCGTCAAAAGATAAATTGATATAGTTAGCATTATAGTAGTCGCCTACTCCTTTATCGGTAAAGGTTTTTTTCTTCAGCATCTTGCATGGGCCGCACCACGAGGCATATATATCCAGGAATATCGGTTTCTTTTCAGCCCCGGCTTTTTGCAGCGCAGCGGCCCAGCCTCCTTCAAAAAACTGCATCCCGCCTTTACTGCCCTCTTCGCTTGAAGAGCAGGAAAAAGCTAGGCAGGAAATTAAAATACCCACTAATAACAAGCCTCGTTTCATAAGACAAATTTAAGCAGGTTACTGCTGATTTCAGCCTGATATTTTTTAATACACGTGCTGTCCGCCATTTATGCTCAGGTTGGCACCCGTTATATAACTGGCGTGCGATGATGCCAGGAACGACACCAAATAGGCCACCTCTTCAGTGCCGCCCAGGCGGCCCACAGGTATCTGCGCTATTATCTGGTTACGCACTTCCTCTTTCACGGCCATTACCATATCCGTGCCTATATAGCCCGGTGAAATGGTGTTCACCGTAATGCCCTTATTGGCAACTTCCATCGCCAGTGTTTTGGTAAAGCCATGCATACCTGCCTTTGCCGCAGAATAGTTGGCCTGCCCGAATTGCCCGCGTTGTCCATTCACGGATGAGATATTAATAATGCGCCCGAAGCCCTTCTCTATCATTGGATTAATTACATGTCGCGTGCAGTTGAATACACTGTCAAGGTTTGTCGATATTACCGCGCGCCAATTCTCATAGGTCATCTTCCGGAACGCCCCGTCCTTCGTAATACCGGCATTGTTCACCAGCACATCCACATTGCCTGTTTCTTTACTTATAGTATCTATCATCTTCCCGCACGATTCGTAGTCTGCCACATCGCCATAAGCAATGGCTATATCGTACCCCTCTTTGTGCAAGGCTTCTTTCCATTCCTTGGCTTTCGCTTCGTTACGGTAGTTGGCTACTACTGTATAGCCGTCATCATACAGTTTTTTACACATTGCGGTGCCCAGGCCACCTGTGGCCCCGGTCACTAATACAATTCTTTTTTCTGCTGGTGTCATAAATAGCTATTTGCTATGAAAGATACTTTAATAATAACATAAAGCAATAGCCCTCCGGGAATTTTATCTTGATTTAATCTAAAACGAAAAAGTATCCCCGGAGGGATACTTTTTCGTTTTTCAAACAAACTCGTTACTAATCTTTCACAAACCGTTTGACGGTAATGCCATTATCTCCCCTGAAGGTGACGTAGTATATCGCCGGTGGCAAAGATTTTATATCAACCGAGTTTAATCCTTTTGATATA
The DNA here is from genome assembly GCA_964493865.1 of uncultured Flavipsychrobacter sp. Classification (GTDB taxonomy): domain Bacteria; phylum Bacteroidota; class Bacteroidia; order Chitinophagales; family Chitinophagaceae; genus Nemorincola. Next base: position 178,359 of record CAZBPS010000006.1, on the reverse strand, counting down.
TGCTTTTGCGCCACCACCTGGCCAATGTTATTGGTAATGGTAACCAGATTGTAAGCACCCTCGCTCATACTGATAGTTATCTCTTCATGCGCAGGATTGGGGAATAGTTCTACTTCCGCCCTTACCAGTTGGCCGTTCGCATCAAGTGCCGGGCAGGGTATTGGGATAACGGTGACAGTGTAGGTAGTGTAACAGCCGGTAGGCAAGGTGTACGTGATGATTTCAACGCCCACAAGCAACCCGGTTACAACACCGGTAGTCAGCCCTACCGAAGCATTCATGCCTGGGCTGGTCCATGTGCCACCTGGAGATGCACTACTGAGCGTGACGCTGAAACCGGTACATACATTATTTGGCCCCGCTATTGGCGCAGGCAATGGGTTAACGGTGAGCGAAGCGGTAACAAAGCAACCGCCTCCCAATGAATAGGTAATAGTGGTAACGCCCACTGCTACACCGGTAACAAACCCTGTTGAAGAACCTATTGTAGCAGCGGCAGGATTACTGCTGCTCCATACACCACCCGGAGTAGCGTTGGTCAGCGTCATTGTGCCCAACACGCATACCTGGCAAAGTATCGAACCTCCCGCCGCGCACGAGATAGGCGCAGGTGTGGTGATTACATTCATCGTCACAGTCTTATAGCAACCGGTAGGCAAGGTATAGGTGATAATAGCTGTGCCCGAAGTAATGCCTGTTACCACACCCGATGAGGTACCCACCAGGGCTATTGCGGGGTTAGAGCTGCTCCATGTGCCGCCCGATGGTATGCCGGTAAGCGGCGTAGTGGAGGAGACACATATAGTAGTGCCGCCTGTAACTACTGGCGACGGATTAACCGTCACAATTCCCGTCGTTACACATCCCGCTGGCGATACATAGGTAACTAATTGTGTGCCCGCGGCAAGCCCGGTGGCTACACCCGTCCCGGTTATTGAGGCTACTGTGCCCACGCTGCTCCATGTGCCGCCACCAGGTGTGCCTGAAAGCACGGTTGTGTTGCCTATACATAAAGAAAGTGTGCCCGATATTACAGGTACCGGGTTTACGGTAACGGCAATAGTGCCGTAGCACCCTGTTGATGGCAAGGTATATGTGATGGTAGTAACACCCACTGTAACTCCCGAAACAATGCCTGATGAAGAGCCTACAGTAGCAATGCTGGTGTTGGCGCTGCTCCATACACCACCGGTAATGGATGCGGTGAGTGGTAATGCTGTGCCTATGCACACATGTACTCCTGTGGTAGTGCCTGTGCCGCTTATTACAGGGTTAGGATTGATGACCACGCTATCGTTACAGGTGGTTGTGTTCCTGCAGCCGGTTGATGGGTCGAAGGCGGTAACAGTATAGGTGCCTGGCACTGTCTGTAAGCCAAAGTTAAGCGGGCTGCCGGTGCCAGCCACAGGGCCGGCCATCAGGGTGATGCCGTTATAAAGCGAATACATTATACCAACCTGCGATCCGCTTAACCCTACATTGCAGCCTGTTCCCCCTGCGCAATATGAGCAGCCGGTAACGCAATATAATATCGGCATCGCATTAACCGTAATCATAGCCGTAGCAAAACACCCTGTAGGTAATGTATAGGTAATGGTAGTTGTACCGCCCGATATACCGGCAACCATTCCGGTCACCGGGTCTACAGTTCCTACGCTTGGCGTACTGCTGGTCCAGGTGCCCCCGGTTATAGAGGTAGATATGAGGATAGAATCGCCTGCACATACCGCACACATGCCTGTAGAGCCGCATGATAACGCAGGTGTCGGGTTCACCGTCACATCAGCAACCGCAAAGCCCAAAGAACCATCAGTATAAGTAATCGTTACAACTCCGGCCGAAATCCCGGTTACAACTCCTGAGGATGAGCCAACGGATGCTATCAACGGGTTAGCGCTGCTCCATACACCGCCGGGTGGGGTAGAGGAGAGGGTTACTGAGTCCCCTTCGCACACCACTAAGGTGCCGGTTATAGGCCCTACTTGCGCAAAAGAAGCAATAGAGATGAACAAAGCAACGGTTGCTAAGTATAGTTTTTTCATAATGCCTTAATTAAAATCGTTACGAATGTATAAAACTATGTTCAATTCAAGAAGGATTTGCTTAACTACTACAAATAATATACCATGATTGTGGGTGTAGCAAACACCCATATTGCATCACTAAACACATTAACGCATGATAATTTTTTTCATTAAACTGGTAGTATTCATGAAATCAAGTATTTATATTAACTAAATAGAAATTTTTTTTCACCATGTGCGTATGATATGTAAAAAAACAATACCTTTATCCCTAAATAAAACACTTAGGTATGAAAAAGAAAATACTATTATCAGCTGCTGTGTTAGCTCTTGGCTTAACAATGAACTCCTGCAGCAAAGTTGCTAACCAGTTAGCACAAAGCCTCACATGGCAGGGTATTGATGTAACAATCGACGTTCCACCTTCCACAGCTATCGGTTCTTACGCAACTGTCGGTTCCGGAACATTTGTTTACAACCTCGATAGCTTTATCAAGGATAAAACAGGTAATGCCTTAGGCATGAAAAATATCGATGAGTTCAAGTTCAAATCCTGCGTACTCACTATCCTCAACCCAAGCGCTACCAACAGCTTCGGTGATTTCAGCGATGCAAAAGCATCATTCTATACAAGTGTGAATTCTACACCTACGAAACTTGGTGAAGTAAATGGCAACCCTGATGCGATGTCTTCTTCATTGACATTGCCGGTGAATACCACCACCAATATGAAACCATATCTTCCGAATTCAGGCCCGGTAACTATATACTACGATCTTAGCGGTAGCATGAGAAGGGCAAGGCCTACAATGACACAAGTGAACGTGCATATCGAGTACGATATTCATGTAACTCCATAATGGTTAAAACTATAAGCATTAAAAAGAGCAGGGATACCTGCTCTTTTTTTTGTGATTATATGACAATTGTATTTTATGCCATTTAGACTTTAAAATCGGTATAAAGCTCGAATTAGCCCGGAGGGCTTAAATGTGAATAACCGTAGGTGAAACCTACGGTCTGAAGAGCATAGCACACAACCCCGAAGCGGGTTGAACATAAGTTATGTGCCGATTATAAATGTCCAATCGGTATTACACGGCTCTTTGGTAGTATACCAATTAGACTTTTAAAGCACACGTCTGTAAATAGTAGCCCCGAACTTTAGTTCGGGGAAATAGAAAAAACTTGCTGGCTTTAGCCGAAATATACTCGTGCCTGAGTTCTGGGGAATTACTTGTTATATTTAAACGAGCTGATGAACCTGTCAGCCGCCGGGGGGATACCCTGCGTGCCGGACTTGATAGAAATAATAGAATATTGGTTTTTATTGATCAGGTATATCCGGTCTTTACCCACAAAATCAGCATTGGAGAAAATAAATTCTATGAATGGGTTGCCCGTCAGGTTCGTAGCTGTAGTCACCACATTAGTCGCTTTCATTTCGCCCGCGGCGCCGTCGCGGCTGTCTTCAAGCATTTGTTTTACAGATTTATCTTTAGGATAGAACGCCGTCATATCCACCCACCCCACCATGTACACTTCATCATCTGATGGCGAGTAGCTGGCCATGTGCATTTTTATTGGTTGGCCTTCTTCTGTTTTTGTTTCCTCAACCGATTCCGTCGGTGTACCCGGAAAAATAATGGAATAATGCCCCTGTGCCGATGTGTAGGTCATCCATTTGCCGGCTGCAAAAGCACACAGCAGTAACGATATACCGGCAACCGCTGCAATAGAATATTTTCTCATCACATTAATATAAAAGTGTTAAGCAACGTTGGGGTATTTTATTGCATCTGACTTACTGATCCATATAACTCCGTTCTTGCTTTCGTATTTATCAATGTCACCTTTCCTGTACATGTCATTAAGTATCCTTGCCGCGTCATCTTTAGAGATGTTGCTAAGCAAAGCAAATTCTTTATTGGTCATGGTCGGGAATTGGCTGAACAGATAGTATGGGTCTGAGTTTATATCTTCTTTAGCAGCCGATGGGATTAACTTATATACAATCTCTTCAAACTGCTGGTATGGCTGAAATCCCCTGATGGCAAACTGCTGCTCCGACCCGTTTCTGAAAAATAGGGTGGGGAAGCTGCGTACACCAAGCTCATCGGCAAGGATAAGGTCTTCACGAAACATCTCTTTGGCCTTCCCATCAAAATCTCTCAGCAGCCTTGCCGAATCAAGGCCCACTTCAAAGGCGGCTTTCTCTAAGAAAGGCCAGCGGATGATATTCTTTTTCTCTAAGAATACCATCTCTTTTATCCTCCGCAGGAACAGTATGGCCTTATTAATATCCTGCATCTGCGCAGCCTTGAATGCTATTGATGGTGGGTATGATGACGGTAGCGGGTCTTCTTCCCATATGTCGCCGTCAAGGGGCATCTCATGCGATACACATACCTCTTCCCAGTGTTTTGCCGCGTCCGATGGTTTGCGGATTTTCCCTTTATTATAGTTTTCCCACGATGGCAGCAGGCCGCCCATACGGTACTCTATATTTATATACTTGCCGTATTCCAAAGACAATTTTCTCAGCAGTGGCTGTATAATCCAGCAGGTAGAGCATATAGGGTCGGTAAAATATAATACTTGTATCGGTTTCTTTTTGGCGGCTACCGAGGAGTCTTCCTTGCCGCGTATCAGCGGCACCGGTATATCATCATCGTTCTGGCTCTGCGGGTTCAGGAATAAGCTCTTCAGTTCGCGGCCCAAGTTTATATGATTGGATACATCGTGTGCCCTCAGTGCGTAGTACTTCCTGAAGGCATCTTCATAGTTGGGGAAATGTTCCATGCTTTTGGCAAGCACTTCCGCATCTACTATTGCATTGGTAGTGCCGGCGCTGGTAAATGGCAGGGCCAGGTGTGCCGCGTCGCCTATCAGCACCACATTCTCTTTATGGAACGTGGGCAGCAGGTCAAAATCACGTGTGTTCCATACATATGTTGTGGTAAAATCATTGCCTTCAATAAGGTCGGTTACTGATGCCGGGAACTTACTCAGCAATTTATGGCAGAATGATTTGAGCTCTTCCGGTGTGCCATGTGTCAGGTCTGAGATGGCAGGGTCGTATTGCATGAACCAGACATACTCCTGGCCTGATGTAGGGATTATGCCAAATGCCAGGCCATTGTTTTTATTCTGGAATTTAATGAACTCATTCAATACTGTTTTTGATTTCCGCTTCGTATTTGCGGTTACACCCACTACTTCTTTCACACTTACAGGGGTAAACTTTACTTTGCCCAATATGAGGTCCCGCACACGCGAGTTGCCGCCATCTGCGCCCACAAATATATCCCCGTACTCCACATCGCCATTCGCAAATGCAGCGGCAACAGCCTTCCCGTTTTCATAAATGAAATGAGAAAAAGTCCTGCCTTCTTTTATCACACCTGTGGGCAGGCAACTGTATAAGTAGCGGATAAGGTCTATTCTTTTGATACATAGCCACGAGTGTAGCTGTATATGCTTTATCTCTGTGCCGTTTGGCCGTCTTAAGCTGAATGAATTTATTTTGTTGCCGGGCAAGGGAATGCCTTTATCAGGGCTCATTTCCTTTAGTATGGAGAGGCCGTCATTATGCATCAGGAAGGCATGGCCGCGGATGGGCATACCTACCGACCGCTCATTAATCACAACGTCTATGTTCCTTTTTCTCAGAAGGATACCAAACGTTAAGCCGGCAATGCCACCACCTATTATTACTACCTTCATATTTTACCCATAGCAGTTTTTATTCTCAATAGCGCTTCGTTCAATACCTCGCCCGACGTTGCAAAACTCAATCTGATATACCCTTCAGCCCCATCACCAAACCATTCTTTCAATCCCGGCACCACGGCTACTTTGGCCTCGTCCAGCAATAGCTGCTGCACTTCCTTGCTCGTTTTTCCCGTTTCCGAAATGTTCACAAATGCAACATAACAACCCTCCGGTGCAATGCATTTGAAACCATCTACCGCATTCAGTTCACCCACGCACAAGTCCCGCATCAATTGCAGGTGCTTCAGAAAATCATTAAGCCAATATACACATTTATTCAATGCTGTAGTAGCGGCTACCTGCGACAGCACATTAGCCCCGTGAACGGTTGAATTATGCAGTGATGCATCCAGTAACTTTTTATAGAGTGCCGGATCAGATGCCATTACCGAACCTATCCGCAACCCGGCCAACCCGAATGCTTTACTGAAACCTGTCACCGTTATTGTCCTGCTCCTGATTTCTTCATTTACAGAAGCAAAGCTCGTGTACTGATATGGCGTGAATATTATGTCACTCCATATTTCATCCGACAAAATTAGTAAATTATGTTTTATGGCAATCTCTCCTAATGCGAGCAATTCGCTTTTTGTAAATACCTTACCAGTGGGGTTTAATGGGTTACAAAGGCAGATTAACTTAGTATTATTATTAATTAATTTCTCTAACTGTTTAAAATCAACGTTGTCTGTGCCTGCCGCTATCTGAAATGGAACAGCTACGCCTCCCACAGACTCTATAGAATAGCGAAAAAGAAAATCGACCGGGTCGAAAATTATTGCCTCATCGCCGGGCAATAAAAAGGCTTTGCAGGTAATGTATATGCCAAACGCCGCGCTGTCAACAGGGAATATATGTGTCGGCGAAGCCGGTATTCCCCTTTTCGTTACGTAATAATTCGCCATCGCCTCCCTGAAATCTGTCATGCCCTCAACAGGGCCATAGCTAAAATAACGGTCGCGGGCAAAGCGGCAAAGCTCATCTGCTATCTCGGGAGCACAAGGGAAATCGGGGTCGGCTGCGGTAAGTGGTATTACTCCTTCCGAAACGGTTGCCCACCTTAGGTTATACGCCCTCTTTTTTAGTAGCTCAAAGTTTATCTGTTGGTTATCAAACATTGCAGGTTAGTTCATTTGCTATGGTGCATCAGGAGTTGATTACCTCAATGAATTTTTCTTTCGACAGAGGTTTAATGATGAAATCCGTAACAGCGCTAATGGTGTTTGCACGCTCAATATCGTGTGGCGATATGGAGGACGAGAAGATGTACAATTTAATCTTCTTGCCAATCTTTGGCTCCAGCGTGGTATATTCTTTCAAAAACTCCCACCCATCCATTACGGGCATACTCAGGTCCAGAAATATTATATCAGGCAATTGGTCTGCTTTATCGCATATATCCTTAAGGTGCTCAATTGCTATCTGCCCGTCTCCGAATTCTTTTATTTCTGTAATAAGGTTTGTTTCTTCTATGCTTTTTCTGGTGAGGAAAACGAATAGCTTATCATCATCAATAATGTATATGGTCTTAACCGGTTCCATAACTAAATTACTGCTTTTTAAATTCTATAAAAAATGTGGAACCCACATCAGGGGTACTTTCCACCCATATCCTGCCTTCCATGGCATCCACCTGCGTTTTGGTCATAAACAAACCAAATCCCTTCGCATTCGGGTGCCTGTGAAATACCTTGCCTATCTTAAAAAAGTTCTCCTGGTGCTTTTCAAGATCTATTCCCAGGCCATTATCTTCTACTGATAGTATGATACTGCCATTTTCCCTTTTTGTAGCAAGCCTGATGACAGGTTTCCGTTTCGGAGATTGATATTTTAACGCATTGCTCACTAAGTTATGAAATATACTCAACAAATACTTTGGTGGATAATAAACCGTAGGCGCATCATCAAAATCATCAATAATTTCCGCTTCCGATTTGTTTATTTCCATCTTCAGTACATCTATAATACGCTGCAAATAATCTTTCAATACTATTTTTTCCGACTTTATTTCGAGGTCCTGCTTTATTTGTATCGATTCTACCAGCTCATTAAATGTTGTATGAAGGCTTTCAAGCACAGGTGTCAGCTTGCCTATCATTTCTTTCTGTTCTTCTACGTCCGGGGTTTCCTCAATGAAGCTCACCAGCATCGACATATTCACCAATGGCGCCCTCAGGTTGTGCGATACTATGTTACAAAAGTCAATAAGCTGCGTGTTCTGTGTGGAGAGTTGTTTTACAAGGGCGTTCTGCTTCTCCTCCATTATTTTACGGTCAGTGATGTCCAGCCCGAAACCAATTACCATCGTCAGCTCGCCTCGCTCATTATGCACCGGGAACAGCCTGCGTAAATGGGTTATAGGCGTGCCTGCCGGGTCTTTTATTGTATCCTCCCACCTTATTTCTTTACCGCTGGCCACCTCCAGAAATTGCTCCCGCCGCTTCTGCGCTATCGACAGGTCCCTGTTACGGTAGGCCGCATACTCAAAATCATCTTTTCCCACAATAAACTTGCGCAACTCCTCATCTTTTATTGCACCGGGGTTAACAAAAAGGTACTTATGGTTCGGGTCAAATACAGCAATGTCTGTGGGCAGGCTGTTTAATATATTTTCGTAGAATTCTTTTTGCTTATCAAGTTTATTGGTGGCGAATACACGTTCAGTGATATCAGTCACAAAGTTGATAAAGAACCGCTTGCCTTTAATCATTACCGGAGATATACCCAGGGCTATATCAAACTCAATATTGTTCTTTCGTAGCGCCTTCGTTTCAATTGTCTTGTTCAGTGACGATGCTTCGTTATCTAAGTGGTAATTCTCTATTCGCTGTATGTATTCATCGCGATACTGTTCCGGAATAACGGTCTTACTGAAAGGCTTGCCTACAGCTTCATTTGCCTTCCACCCGAATATCGCTTCGGCTGTTGGGTTCCACTGGGTAATGGTCCGGTTTTCGTCAATTACTATTACCGCGTCTATCGAGTTGTTGAAGATAGTATTCATCAACTCTTCACTGCTCTTGGCAGCTTCTTCGGTTTTCTTTAGATGTATGATCTGCAGCCGCAGTTTCAGCAGTATGACAACCTGCTTTGCCAGTATCTGAAGGCCGGCTATCTGTTTATCAGTGAGTACACGTGGTTTATGGTCCATCACACATAGGTATCCCAGCGAATGGCCATCTTCAGTTATCAGCCGGGCTCCCGCAAAAAAAACCACGCCGTATTCTTTCACAAATACACTTTCTGACAGCCGTGCGTCCGCTGCGCAATCGGGGATGGTGTATAAGTCGCCATGCCGCACATCATGGGTGCAGATCGAATCTTTCCTTGGTGTCTGGGTGATATTTATGCCGCGTTTGGCTTTAAACCAATACCGGTCGCTATCTTCAAAAGCAATAATGGAAATAGGTGTCTCGCAAATCTCGGAGGCCAGCGTTGCTATGTCGTCAAAATCATCCTCAGCCGATGTTTCGAGTATCTGCAATTGATAGAGTGCTTCAATCCGATTTTTTTCATTATCCAGAATGGAGCTTTCGTTCATTTAGTGTGTTTTATTTTCTTATGCCTTGTTTGCACGCTCCCCCACAATCAATTTTTTTAATTGGTGTATGCGATGTTTTCAAAGATACACAATTATAATACATAATGTTGAATATAGGAAACCTTTAATAAAATAATATTCCGGCAACTACCAGTTACCGGAACATAACATTATCGCCGTGACCGCTACCTATATGTCTATCTTCGCATACTTCGCGTGTGTCTCTATGAATTCCCGCCTCGGGGGCACTTCATCGCCCATCAGCATCGAGAAGATGCGGTCGGCCTCTGCCGAGCTGTCTATCGCCACACTTTTCAGTGTGCGGGTAGCCGGGTTCATCGTTGTATCCCACAGTTGCTCCGCGTTCATTTCTCCAAGGCCCTTATACCGCTGAATGCTCACAGAGTCTTCCTTGCCATTGGCCAGCTTATTCACTGCAGCTATCCGGTCGGTTTCATCCCATGCGTATATCTGTTCTTTGCCTTTCTTCACCAGGTACAGCGGCGGCTGGGCCAGGTACACGTAACCCTGTAGCACCAGTTCCTTCATGTAGCGGTAAAAGAAAGTGAGTATAAGTGTAGCGATGTGCGAGCCATCCACGTCGGCATCCGTCATGATGATGATTTTGTGGTAGCGCAGCTTGGCCAGGTTCAGCGCTTTCGGGTCCTCGGGCGTACCCACCGTTACCCCAAGTGCCGTGAACATATTCTTTATTTCCTCGTTCTCGTATATTTTATATTCCTGCGCCTTCTCTACGTTCAGTATCTTGCCCCTCAGCGGCAGTATCGCCTGGTAGCTGCGGTCGCGGCCCTGCTTGGCAGTTCCGCCCGCCGAATCCCCTTCCACAAGGTACAGCTCGCATTTCTCCGGGTCGCGCTCCGAGCAGTCGGCAAGTTTGCCCGGCATTCCGCCACCGGTCAGCACGCTTTTGCGCTGCACCATTTCGCGGGCCTTTCTTGCTGCGGCGCGGGCCTGTGCCGCAAGGATCACCTTGTCAATGATCATCTTCGCGTCCTTTGGGTGCTCCTCCAGGAATGCGTCCAGCACGCGGCTCACGCACACGTCCACCACGCCCATCACGTCATTATTGCCCAGCTTGGTTTTTGTTTGCCCCTCAAACTGTGGTTCCGGCACCTTCACCGATATGATGGCGCTCAGCCCCTCTCTAAAATCATCGCCCGTTATCTCTACCTTGGCTTTTTCAAACAGTTTGTTCTTGTCGCCATACGATTTGAATACCCTCGTTATCGCCCGCCTGAAGCCCGCCACGTGCGTGCCGCCCTCTATGGTATTGATGTTGTTTACGTACGAGAATATATGCTCGTTATAAGAAGTGTTGTACGACAGCGCCACATCTACCGCCACATTCGAATCGGCATCGTGTGTCTCCACAAATATCGGTGTGGACAGCAGCGGGTCTCTTTTGGCAGTCCGGTCCAGCATCTGTACGAATTCCACTATACCCCCTTCGCTGTAAAACCGCTCTGTATTAGGTGTGCCGTCTTCAGCAAGTTCGCGCTCATCTATCAGTATGATATTGATGCCCTTGTTCAGGTAACTCAGTTCGCGCAGGCGGCCCGCCAGTATTTCACGGTTATATACTGTGTCTTTAAAAATAGTGCCGTCCGGGTGAAAGTGCTGTAGGGTACCGCGTTCTTCCGTCACACCTATCTCGCGCACATCATACTGTGGTATGCCTTTCCGGTACTCCTGCTCATATACCTTCCCGTCACGATATACGGTAGTCAGCATCAGTTCGCTCAGTGCGTTCACGCAGCTCACGCCCACGCCATGCAGCCCGCCCGATACCTTGTAGCTGTCCTTGTCAAATTTGCCGCCCGCGTGCAGCACCGTCATCACCAGTTCCAGCGCCGATCGGCCCTCCTTCGTGTTGATGCCGGTAGGTATGCCCCGCCCGTCATCGCGTACACTTATCGAGTTGTCCGGGAGTATCTTCACCGTTATGTTCTTGCAATGCCCCGCCAGTGCCTCGTCTATCGAGTTGTCAACCACCTCATACACCAGGTGGTGCAGGCCCTTCACCCCTATATCGCCTATATACATTGCAGGGCGTTTCCGCACCGCCTCAAGGCCTTCCAATACCTGTATACTATCCGCGCCATACTCGGCAGGCACTGCCAAAACTTCGTTTTCGTCCATGTTATTATTCAAAACCGTTATTATTTATTTACCAGTAGGAAATGTCAAAAAACACCACTTTCAGGCGCAGCTTAAAACCGCCATTCAAATGCATTTCTGAACCTTACAAAGATAGCCAAATTGCCGCGTTAAAACAACAGGCGGATATTGCTCGCGTGCATTTCAAATATTTGCATATCATTTGGCGCAATAATACCAAAACCGGGATAATCAGTCTATGTCGGATCAATAAACCTATCAAAAAGTAAATAAAAAATATATTATTTTTGCCTTTACCACAGTATTTTACATATACACCCCAATATGTTTTGGTTATTAACCAATTTTTATAACATTTGGTTTTATCAGGCAGACGTGTTCTTTGCCCGAAGCCTGTTTTTATGCGCATAGGTATCATTCAAACCATTGTTCTATTCTTCGTTTACTGTTGCTCCTTAGCGCAGGTAAAACCGGTCGAGAACAGGCTGCTTAATTACAGACTTATCGGCTTTTCCGTACCCGCTCTCCCGGGCGTGGCCGGTTATAGACTTGAAATAGCAAAGGGCCACTATTTTAGGGAAGATTCTTTCAGTAGGAACATTATTAGTACCCTGGTCTCCGGTACCCGGGAAATTATTTCGGAAGTGCCCTGGTTCGGTTGTCAATATACATGGCGTGTCGTTTACCAATTTGCTGATAAAAACGCGTCCGCTGGCCCATTGAACCATTTCGAAACAGGAATAATAAAAGAGGTTGATACTTCCCGGTACCGGTTGCGCATCACAAAACCCGCTACTAAGTTTTCCGATGCATATGTTTTCCTCGATCATGCCCGAGTGCTTTACGATATGAATGGTATGCCTGTGTGGTATTTACCGGAAATAGAGGGAAGGTCTCTTGCCCCCTCCGATCTTAAATTGTCACCTTTCGGAACTATTACTTTTGTTGACCATGATGCGTATGAAATAAATTACGATGGTGAAATTCTCTGGAAGGCGCCGAATGACGGAATAGTAAGCGGAGAAGCCAATGAGCATTATCACCACGATTTCACAAGGCTCCGGAATGGTCATTACATGGTATTAGGTATCGAGCAACTTTCGCCGCGCAATAAAAATGAGCAAACGGGCGATATTGCAATGCCGGGGCATCAGCAAAACGAGGTACTTACAGGTACAATAATCGAATACAACCAAAAGGGAAACATTGTTTGGTCCTGGAAGTCTTCTAAGTATTTTTTGCAATCCGGGCTCATGAATAACGTATCTGGAGATATTAATTGGAATGATATTCATGAAAACGCGTTCTTCTTTGACGAAACAGAAAAGGTCATTTACCTGAGTTGCAAGGGCATCAACACTGTTTTAAAAATTAAGTACCCCGAGGGTAATGTTATTGGTAGCTACGGGGATGTTCCGCTGCCGGGTACTGCTAAAAAAGGGAAGCGTTTATTTTGTGGACAGCATAGTATTGGCTATTCGCAGAAAGGATGTATGTTTCTCTATAATAACAACGATTGCAACAATGACCAATTGCCAAAAATTAAAATGATACGGGAACCCCTGTCAGGTGAGCAGTTCCCCAAAATAATTTGGGAGTACTTGTGCAGCGCTGATAGTTTAGGCTCAAAAAAATTTACATCCGGCGGTAATGTTTGCGAGTTGCCTGGCCGTTCTTTTTTCGCATGTTTGGGGGGCGAATACAGCAAAGTATTTATTGTGGATTACGATAAGACAGTTGTATGGAGTGCGTTGCCGGAATTTAAGGCAGATGGCGTTTGGGTTAATTTTCATCAATACCGCGCCGGCATTATTGATAGCAGAAAGAAATTGGAGACCCTTCTTTTCAGGCGCAGCAAAAAGTATGTGGCAGCCAAAAGAAGTATAGTTCAATAGGGCTTATGGGGGTCTAGGCAGCAAAGCGACAATAGTCCCCGTTGTTCCGGTTATGTACCCGGAACAGCAAATAGAACCCCTTTTGCAAAGGCATTCACCCGGCTAAAGTTTATGGCTTGAAATGTAGCCCTTTCTGCAGTATTCAGCAATCAAAAAACAGCAGTCAATTGTATACTGCTGCGGGCCTCTGCGTTTCTTTGCGCCTACTCTGCGTTCTTTGCGGTTAAATAAACTCCCGCCTTCAATTTAACAACGATGCTAAAACGCTGTGCTTTGCGTCTCTGCGCCTTAGCGGTTAAATAATTACGCGCGCATCCTGTAGTGAGCATAGTCGAACTATTCTAAAATCTTGAATTCCTGCTCAAACCCGCGCCCACACTACACCCAAAAACCATCACGGTACAGTTTCTGTACCATGACGTTTTTTTTATTTTGGCGCTACCACCACATTCCCGAATTTTACATAGACCTGAAAAAATCAGGCTCAAGTTCTTTGACCTGCTGCTTTGTTCCACCCCGCCCCGCCGTGGCGGGGAACTCCTTGCTATTTAAGCATCCGCATCCTTGTGTTCTCCTGAGCCTCGAAGAGCATTTTTTCTCGCGTCTATCTACTATCCTCAAAATAAAAAAAAGCGCAGCAAACGAGCTGATAAAGCGCAAAAATGCGCAAAGAATGCGCAACCGGAAAAACGCTAAACAACTAACTATTAGTCACTTATGCGTTCAACCTACCCCCCCCCCAGAAATGCGCAGAAAATACCCTCGCTGATCTACCTGCGGCAAAACGTACTTTCTCCTGGACTCACGACCCTTTTATACCACAACAAAAAAACGCATATGCCTCCCCGCAGCGCATTTCACCCACACTCGCTAACGATTATTAACCGCTCCCGGGCATTTCCCCGAAATTATACCCCCCGTTGCGAGGCACAGTGAAACCCCGGCTATATTCATAACGATAAAATAATTACTTTGCAACCCGTAACCGGCAATATTTATTGCGTTAGTTTTTAATTTTACACCACTTAGTTATGAATAAGATTTTCTGTTTTTTGTTCCTCGCCTTTTTATGCTGCGGCATCACCGTCTCCGCCCAGGTCGATAGCACCGTCAGGGATTATACTTCATACGATACTACACTGCCAAAGGACAACTTCGTGGATACGGTACACCATATCGTTCAGGACACCACCCGCTACGGCAGCACCGAAGACCAGAAGAAAAAAGCTGAAACCGTTGATGCCAATAAACGCTGGATAAAAGGTATCATACAGGCCCTTTCTTCACATACTATGTATGGCCGTGGCTATGTAAAAGGCGGGCGCGATACCGCAGCAAGGTACATCGTGAAGAAGTTCATTCAATTAAGGCTCAAGCAGGTAAAAGAAGGCCGGTGGTCGCAGTCGTTTGCCTTCCCTGTCAATACCTTTCCAAAGCGCATGTTCCTCGGCATTAATGGCGATTCCCTTGTAGCCGGCATAGATTTTCTCATAGACCCCGCAAGCCCCTCCTACCAGAAGGAAAAGATGGATGTGAAGGAAATAGATTTCGCAAAAATACCCGACATGTTTGCATGGGAGAAAGTCCTTGCGGAAATAAACGAGGAACAGGCTTACTTGCTTGAGCACACGGAAGAATTCTGTAAGAATGTGCTGAGCATGAAGCGGCGCGAATTCCTCGCCACACTGCCCAAAGGCTGCTATGTGATACCCGAAGATGGAAAGCTCACCTGGTCCGTTAGCCGCGACACCATGAAGGCCACCGTATTTTACATGGACAGGGAGATAATGCCCAAAAAATTGAAGAAACTGACCGTAGATGTGCAGTCGGAATACCAGCCCCGCACCAGGAACGAGAATTTGATAGCCTGCGTACCCGGCGTGGTCAAAGACTCCTTCATCGTGTTCTCCGCCCACTACGATCACCTCGGCATGATGGGCGATACCACCTACTTCCCCGGCGCCAGCGACAATGCCAGCGGGGTGGCCGTGCTGCTTTACCTCGCTAAGAATTTTATCAAGAACCCACAGCACTACACCATAGTCTTCATTGCATTTGCCGGCGAGGAAGCCGCGCTCATGGGCTCTGAGTTCTTTGTAAAATCACCCATGATACCATTAAGCAATATCAAGTTCCTCACCAATATCGACATCATGGGCGATGCCACTAACGGCATCACTGTGGTAAATGCCACCACTTTTCCAACCCAGTTCGCTCTGCTCAAAAAACTAAACGACAAGGGCAAATACGTGCCTAAGATAAACCCTAGGGGCAAGGCGGCAAACAGCGACCATTACTACTTTACCGAAGCCGGCGTTCCCTCATTCTTCATATATTCCGCTGGCGGCCCCGGCTACTACCACGACCTCCACGACCGTGCAAAGGAGGTGACCCTGAACCATGTGGACGATTTTGCCAACCTGATGATAGATTTTGTGAAAGCAGTAAATTAACGCATATCCCTTTTATGATTAAACTATGGGTGATACCCGCATTAATAGCTTTTTTCCTTATCTTTATTGCTTTGCAGCGTAATGGTCCTATTGACTATTGGCGGCTATTTACTATTTTAGCGGATAATTGTTTAAAATTGCCTGTATGAAAAAAATTTTCTTACTGTCTGTTGCTGTTGTGTTGGCGGGTATTCTGGCTATGCAAACTTCATGCAGAAAATCAAGGAGCCACCCAACAAACCCCACCCCTGACGATTACAGGCTATTGAGCTATACCAAGGTCTTATCAGCGAATATTATTATGCCTCCGGCAGTAGTGCCGCTAATCTCAGAGAATTACCGGTTTGTATATAGCGGTAATGATGTTTCGGCCATTTTCATTACCTCCAACGACTCTTTTAAAGTGGCTCGGGGCTTGGCGTATATGAAAGCTGAATTTATACGTCAGGCAGATACTATTTTCAAAGTATTCACAGACCTTAAAACCTCCACTGTAAAAGAAAGGGATACTTTCGTTATAAACCCAAACGGGCAGATAATACATGCTTATTTTCCTAAAGAAGTACGCCATTTCACTTACTTCGGCAAGCTGATAGCAACCGAGCAGGTAGTATACCGTGATACTGGCACACAACTTGTTGCAGACCTCACTTACACAGCTGATCAGGGCGATCACCTCTACCGTCTGTGGAATGAGACCATAACAGCCTACCTCCCCGACAGCGGTATTGCGCCTCCGTTCACAGTGCCATATTTATGGCATGATACAGTGCTTACTACTCCTTTGGACATTGTATGGGGCGTATTCGATAACCCAAGTACGCCAAAACTAATTGAGAATCTAAATCATAATGGCAAAACAATACAAATCAGTGGAAGTTTCCTTCAGTATGGCGCAATTATCAACGGTGCTGACAAGAATATGGTCGCTTTCCGTCCGGGTTATTTCCCTCCGGGATATACCGCCAGGCAGTTTTATGAGTATTATGACGAGCTTTCAAACAGGGTTGGCAATTACCAGCAACTGGAATCGGTTACCACTTATGGTGTGAATATTTATGCCAACAACCATTTGCTGTGGAAGATAAGTTCGCCTTACAGCACAACAACCGTTACTTATGATATTGATGCAGACAGCAAAATAACCTTTACCAATGTACACATACAAGACAGCGTAACCAGGAACAAATTTAACGCGCAATATAAACTGCAATGGGAGACCCGTTAGGCATTTTGAATGTATTTTTATATTAAAGAGGGCCTCATTGGCCCTCTTTTTTCCGCTATATACTTCCTCGATAAGGCTATGCGATAGATATGAGCATGTGGCAATGGTTATTGGCGTATTTTTGCATCATGGAAACGATAGTAAACAAAGTGGCGGAAAGTGGTATCATCACCCTCGATTTGTCGCCGTTTATCCCATCCGGCGAAATTTCTTCTTTCGACCTGAAGCCTTTTCTTTTCCGCGAAATGATTTTAAAAGAAAAAGATTACCGGGCAGCCCTGCAAACCCACGACTGGCAGCAATATGCCGGTAAAGAGGTTGCCTTATTCTGTTCGGTAGATGCGATAATACCTGTGTGGGCGTTTATGCTGGCGGCCACCTATCTGACGCCGGTGGTAGCTTCTGTTTATTACGGCACCCCTGCCGAACTTGCTAAGAGCATACTCATCAGCAGGATTAATGCAATCGATACCAATGAATATTCAGGCAAACGTGTAGTATTGAAAGGCTGCGGCGATATTCCTGTGCCGGAAGCGGCTTATGTAGCAGCCACCAGCCACCTGCGCCCGGTAGTCAAGTCTCTGATGTATGGCGAACCCTGCTCAACAGTACCCATCTATAAAAGCAAATAATTCTGAATATCATTGCCGGAAAGCATATTTTATTAAAAAATTACGTTATTTTTAGATTTTATACAAACCTTTTCCGGGAGACTTGTGTCTTATAATATCGACTGGTGAGTGAAGGCTATCTCTTTATAAGGATTGTATAAACTTATCACCGGAGCTTATTATTATATCCACCACCCACTTTATGAAAAGGATATTTTTACTATCGTTCTTTTTTGTTTGCGTGTCTTTTTGTGCATCAGCGCAGCAGGATACGGAATTCTGGCTGGCCATTCCCGAAGTTTCCCGAACCGGCGCTTCAGACCTCGACCGGCCGGTATTTATACGCATGACTGCTTTTGCAACAGCCGCAACAGTTACTATTTCACAGCCTGCGGGTGGCGGCATGCCCGCAACAGTTCTGGCTATTCCCGCATACAGTACTGTGTCGCTCGACATGACACCATGGATAGATGTGATTGAGAACAAACCGGCCAATACTGTTTTAAACTATGGCATACACATCTCCTCTACTGCGCCCATTTCTGCATACTACCACGTAGTAAGTGGTGCTTGCCTGTGTAATCCCGAAGATTTTGTGCTGAAAGGGAAGAACGCCTTGGGCACCGATTTCTGGATACCCGGACAGAACGTGCTGGATAACAGCCTTAGCTACACACCAACACCATATAGTTCATTTGATATTGTGGCCACTCAAAACGCAACGACAGTCACCATCACGCCTTCTCGTAATATTGTAGGGCATGTGGCCGGGGTGCCGTTCACTATATTATTAAACAGGGGGCAATCTTATTCTGCTACGGCTACAAGCACACTCGCTGCTAATCACCTTGTTGGTTCCAGGGTCACTGCCGACAAGCCAATTGCGATTACGGAAAAGGACGACCTCTTATACATGTTATCTCTTGGCATCGGGGGCGCAGACCTTATCGGCGACCAAATAGTACCTACAAATGTACTGGGCACAGAATATATCCCTATGTATGGTGACCTTACTACCCCCGGCGACCAGCTTTTTATTACAGCTACTGCTCCCGGTACCAACGTGATGGTGAATGGGGTGCTTGTCACCACTATAGCTGCTGCCGGCGGCACGTATCAAATGACGGCACCTTCGCCATCCTGTTATATACAGACCAATTTTCCGGTTTATATCTACCAGCTTAGCGGCATCCATAGTGAAGTGGGTAGTGCGTTGTTACCCCAGATTAATTGTACAGGAAGTTTTTCGGTATCTATACAGCAGTCTGCTTCAATAGATTTTAAACTGAACCTGCTTGTGAAAACAGTCGGCACAGGAGGATTTTTGGTCAACGGCGTTGCAGGGGTTATTACTCCCGGCATGTTCTCTCCGGTACCTGCCACGGGCGGGGTATGGTCGATGGCGCAGGTTACATTGCCAGTTTCTACTTACCCCACCGGGTCAGTCCTCACCGTATCAAATCCGTCTGACCTGTTTCAGATGGGCTACCTCAGCAGCGGCCCTCCCGGCAGCGGTGCCAGTTTTGGTTACTTCAGTAATTACGGTGGCATAAACCCCAACCCCACCACTACTACACCAAATATTTGCACAGGTGATTCCATTAAGTTGTTTTCCAATTTTTTTGCAGATGGCAGTTATTTATGGACAGGCCCGGGCGGCTTTACCAGTACCCTCGAAGACCCCTTTACCGCAGGTGCTTCCATTCTTGATTCCGGCGAATATAAAGTTATTGTCCGTACCCCCGTCTGCGAAGACAGCGGCAGGGTAACTGTTGCTGTGCATCCCTATCCCTCTGTTGATCTCGGCAATGATACGCTCTTATGCGGCAGCGGGCCACTCACACTGCTCAATCATGTGCCGGGATATGCGAGCAACACTCATTTATGGAGCACTACGGCCACCACACCCACCATCTCAGTCGCAGCAAGCGGCAGTTACTGGCTGGCAGTTACTAATGCTGTCTGCACCACAAGCGATACCATCGATGTTAACATCGTGCCCCTTACCGGCCCGGTGGTCACACCTGTTACCTTTTGTCAGTACGATACCGCTACTCCACTTACTGCTGTGGGCACAGGTCTTTTGTGGTACACAACCGCAACAGGTGGCACGGGCAGCCCGGTTGCGCCTACACCATCCACCACTGTTCCCGGCATCGCAGCCTATTACGTTACAGCTACCACCGGCCCGTGCGAAAGCGCGAGAGTGCCGCTTAATGTGACAATCATACCATTGCCTGCGCCTCCTGCCATTTCAGGAATCAATACTTATTGCCATGGGCAGCCTTTTGTGCCGCTTAGTGTGGTGGGTTTCGGTATATTGTGGTACGATTCACTTACCGGTGGCACAGGCAGTTTCGGGGCACCATATATTAATACCTACATGCCCGGAAAATATACTTTTTATGCAAGCCAAACAGTGAGTGGTTGCGAGGGCCCGCGACAGGCAGTATCCATAACTGTACTCGATAGCATCACCCCATACTTTAATTATTCAATAAGGTATGGTTGTAAAGGGGACACGCTTTTGTTTACTAATCTTTCAGCAGGTGCCGCAAATTACCTTTGGGATTTCGGCGACCTTGAAAACGATACTGCTGCGAACCCGAGGCATATTTACAAAACCCAGGATTCTTTTACCATCAGGCTTTTGGCCATTAACGGGCATTGTATTGACAGTATCTCAAAGAAGGTGCAGCTGATACACCCTTTGAATGCAGCTTTTACATTCACACCTGAGATATTGTGCCAGGATAGTCTTGTCACGTTCACCAATGCCTCAATAGGTACGGGGCTTTCCTACAAATGGCTTTTTGGTAATGGGGCCGTAAGCACCGTAACTAATGTTGACTACACCTATAAAAAGGCAGGTATTTACAAGGTACAGCTCATTTCCACCGATTTTGTGCCTTGTCATGATACTGCTGAAGGCATCGTCCAGGTCGACTCCCTTTCAGCCATCAGCATAAGGGTTTCAGATACAGTAATTTGCAGGGGAGCGTATACCACCCTTACTGGTGATTATACAAGTATTGGCAATACCGGTGTTACATGGAATTTTGGCAATGACGATAGCATCGCTAATGAGAACCCTGTGAAACAGGGGTTTGATGGCACAGGCAGATACACTATAAGGGCTACGGCGCATTTCAGGGCATGTAAGGACGTGAGTGCGTCAAGGTCTGTCGTTGTTTTGCAGGCCCCAAACCTGTACCTCGGGCCTGATACTACCATATGCCCCGGCGGGGTTGCGTTATCGCTTGGCGATTATGCGAATGCAAATGCTCCCGGGATGTCATGGCGTTGGAGTACCGGGCAATCCACATCAGGTATAACAGTGGTTTCTCCCGGCATCTATTATGCCACCGCATACCTCAATGGTTGTATGGCTACAGATACCATAGTTGTCGCCAACGACTGCTACGTTAATATTCCCAATGTCTTTTCGCCAAATGGCGATGGGATGAATGATTATTTTTTTCCGAGGCAGTATCTTTCCAGAGGACTGACGCAGTTTAAAATGGAGATTTATAACCGATGGGGGCAATTATTATTTGAAACAACCAATCTCCAGGGTGCCGGCTGGGATGGTAAATATAATAATATGGAGCAACCTGTAGGTGTATATGTTTACCTTATAGATGCTACTTTTAAAGATGGGCAGAAAGAAAAGCACAGAGGCAATGTCACATTGTTGAGATAAATATGTCTCATGTGCCAACCAATCACATGTTTATACTGTCTATAAAGAGTAAGTATTAAAATAAACAAAATTAATTTAATATCTTTTTAGTTTTAAAATATGTTTGTATTTTTACGAAATAACAGGGCATAAAAACCATTCATTAATATTATTCCTGAAAGCTGAATACTTTTTTATGAAGAAACTATACTTTTTTGCAGTATTTCTTTTTCTTACCATAGTTGGTCGCAATAGTTCTTATGCGCAGTTGGTAGGTACCAATTGTTTTCTGCAAGGTCAGTTCACAGAAGTTGGCATTAACCAGATGGGTGCTTTTGGCACATGTGGTTCCCCTGCCAATTATCATGCCCATGCTTGTTGTGGCACAGCTACAGCTTTTACGCCGGGCAGCAACATGGATGTTGCCCATGATTGGGGCCATGATGGCTGGTCGGTAGGTTCACCTGCATTGATGGGCCCTTACACACAGCCGGGATTTCCTCAGGAAGGATGGAGTGTGCAGGTGGGCGCTACCGAATATCGCAACTGGGCTAGCGGTGCGGCATGTACAGGTCCATTCAACATTCCGGGGTCCAATACTACATATACTAACGTTGGTGGAAACAAAAAAGGTTTGTGGGTGGGTAATATTGCCGGTCTCAACATCAGGCAGGAAACACAGATTGATACATTGGCTTCATGGATAACGGTAACAACAAAAATTTACAATACTACTGCAGCCCCTATTGCAAATGTGTGGTATGAGCGTACCAATGACCCGGACAACACTTCTTTTTGGAGCGGTACATCTGTCACCAGGAATATTATCGTTCACCAGAACGAGGATGCAAGGCATCGTGTGCAGGTTGTAGCGCATGGCAATACCCCGGCATCCGGAACTACTCCGGCCTACACCCGTTTTAACAGCTACATGTCACTTGCAACAAAGGATTGCCGCGCCAAATGCGGTGTTATCTCAGGGTTGAACCCAACTGTTACTCCATCAGCATTATGGACAGGCTCTACAGTTGTGCTTTCCATACTTAATGATAGTAACCAAAACGATCAGGGTATTTTTCTTGTTTTTAATCTCGGCACTATTGCGCCTTTTGATAGTACGACTCTTTCCTACGCTTATATTTACCAGTACCCTAATGGACATACAGGATTGGACAGTGCTTTGGCAGAACCGGCATCATCTATTGGTGGCCGTGCGCCGGCAACCGCTACCATGCCCCACCCGGGTATAGTGTATGATACATTCAATGTTTGCACTAACCCTACTACGCTTCTGCCTATTGATCTAGTTCATGCGGATGATAAGACATGGACATGGAGCAAATGGACTTGGTCGCCAGGTACAGGGCTTTCTGCAACAACAGGTGCTCATGTCATTGCGACTACCACGGGTCTCCCGGCCTACATTACTTATACAGTCACCGGAGTTGACAGTGCGAAGTGTGCTACCCGCACCATGTACATTACCCTCATCACGTGTAACAATGTTCGTGCAAATGAGCCGTGTTATGGTGATTCGTTATTCCTGCGGCGCGTAGGCGATTCCACTGGTTGTACCTACTTATGGTGGGGGCCGGGAGGTTTCACAAGCACCATGCAGAATCCAATTAAATTCCCGGCCACCTATCTTGACTCTGGTAAGTTCTTTGTGAAACGGACAGTTTTGGGCATATCAGATACTGATAGTATTGCAGTAAGGGTACATTATAAACCTGTAGTCTCAATTACCAGCAATGCGCCGCTATGCGACGGCATGTTTGATACACTTCGCTTAGACGTTAACCCCGGCATGGTAGGTATGACCTACAGTTGGTCAGGTCCTGCCTCATACAGTTCAGTACTTAAAGATCCAACACGTCCCGGTTTCGATGTGCCGCATGTAGGTACCTACACGGTCGTCGTCACCTCGCCGTATGGCTGTAAAGACACCGCTACTTCGTTTGCGGGGCTCATACCTCGGCCCACCCCGCCGGTAATATCTAACACGGATTATTGTCAGGGCGCGATATTCAATCCGTTCACTGTCACCGGCCTGGGTACGGGGGCGGTAGTATGGTGGTGGCCAAGTGCCACAGGTGGCCCGGGTTCCACCACATCACCCATGTTATCTACTTCCACCCCTGGCAGTTACATAGTATGGGCGAGCCAGCGTGTGGGCAGTTGCGAGAGCCAGCGCGCCGCAGATACCGTGAATATAATCCCGACACCACCTGCGCCGTTAGTTACTGGCCCTCTGGCATACTGCCAGTATATTGGCCCTGTAGTGCCGCTTGTGGTTACTCCTTCCGATTCTGTAAGGTGGCACAATGCTTCAGTAGGCGGCACGTTCAGCTACATACAGCCATTGCCCGATATCAACGTGCCTGGCGCATTAAATATGTGGGTGAGCAGGATGGAAGATGGCTGCGAAAGCCCCCGTACACCTGTTACCCGCAATATCCACCCGAAACCGGCACCACCAATCCCACACCCGCAGTCATGGTGCCAGTTCAAAACGGCTAACCCGATAGATGTAACCCCAAGTGGCGCGGGCGATGTATTGACCTACTACGGCCCCGGCGTAACATCGGGTATGCTGATAGCACCTACGCCCTCAACTTCCGTAGCACCTGATACAATTTTCTATTACATAACAGAGACGACCGCATTCGGTTGTATCAGTGACAGCGCCATAGATAAAGTAGTGATTAGGCTCAAACCTGCACCACCTACGGTTACCGATCTTCAGTATTGCCAGAAGGATATAGCGCGCCCGCTGAACGAAGTAGTGGACAGCGACTTCAACTCTACGCTAAACTGGTACTACAACAGCATATCGCTGCCGCCAATCCCTGTGCCGTTCACTGATACCACACCCGGCACCCGCATGTGGTTCGTAGGCCAGACCGTGCCTGCTGTGAATGGTTGCGCAAGCGACAGCATACCGATCAAGGTAACCATCATTTATAAACCTAAGTTCAGTATAGAGGCCACCAGCCCGTGGGTATGCCAGTTCGATACAGTGACCCTGGCTTACAAAGGTCCCGCCTTGTACCAGCCTGAGTACCTGTGGACATTCCCGCGTGGTGCGGCTGCAGTAAACTTCACCGACCGCAATGACTCTATTGTACAGGTGAAATTCGATTCCACCCACCAGGACAACATTGTGTACCTGCGCGCAAGCAACCACAATGGTTTCTGCTACTCAGATACATCGATTAAGATAAAAGTGATACCGCTGCCCACAATGGAAGCCTACACAAAACCGGACGTATGCTTTGGCGATACGGTGCAACTGGCACTGGCCACTAAGGCAGATAACTCCCACAGCTATACATGGTGGGTAGATGATACGACCATGGAGCATGCCCGTGCGTTGAGCATCATATCGCGCAACTCTCACAGCAGTGGCCCGTACACCATATCCTGGTTAGACAGCGGCCGCCACATCATCAAGGTAAGCTCTACCACAGTGGAAGGCTGTAAGTCAGAACCGACGTTCGATTCCGTACTGGTACACAACCCGCCTGATGCGCGTTTCCGGATCAGCTCGGGCAACCAGGGCAAGATATGCTGGGAAGACAGTGTGCAGTTCACCGCACTAACGGAGGATTACCGCAACTCATATGAATGGGCACCTGCGCATGACTTCGACAACCTGAACAGCCCGATCATCTGGGGCAAGATGCTTGGCCAGAAGAATACCATCATCCTGAAAGTAACGGATCCGTTCGGCTGCTACGCCACAGAGAGCATGCAGATAGACCCCGAGTACTGCTGCACGATACAGTTCCCGAATGCGTTCACGCCTAACGGTACAGGTCCACAGGATAACAACATCTTCAAGCCATACTTTGTAGGCTACCATCGCTTCCACATGTTCCGTATCATGAACCGCTGGGGCCAGATAATCTTCGAATCGGCCAACAGTTCAGTGATGGGCTGGGACGGCACGTTCAACGGCGTTCCGCAGGATGTGGGTGTGTACTACTACTACCTGAGGTACGACTGTGGCGGCAAGAGCATGGAGGCCAAGGGCGATGTGGCGCTGATAAGATAATGAAACAGGATTTATAGAAATTGAAAGCCCCCGATGATTTGGGGGCTTTTAATTTCTAATCAAATGAATATGACTTGAGGTATCGCATCTTTATTGTATCGTTCTTGCTGCGCACTTCAAAGTAATCATAGAACGTGGTATCATCTGGTATTTTAAACCCGATAACATAACTGTACGCCGCATCTCCTTTCCGCATGGCTATCGGATAGTCTTCTCCTTTTTTGGGCAAGGTAAATTGCCCCTTTGCAGTGTTCGCGCCTGAGGCTGCCATTACTGTGTACACACCGGGTTGTGCGTTGCTGTCGGCGGCTACCTTCACTGAAAAAGTAGTATGGTTCAGATTGTCCTCAGCTATTGGTGTTTCTGCAGAGGCCACGATAGCGCCCGGTTTGGGCTTTTGGGGAGCATCACTTCCCGAGTTACAGGCCATAATTGACGATGTGGCAAATAAGCCGGCTATGAGGTAACATTTTTTCATCGCGGTCAAAATTACAGGATAAGTTGTCAGAAAATACACGGATTAAAGTACTTTTATGGTATCATAATTAACAGAAAATGAAAAATAGAATTAACCTTAAATGGGCGATACCGGTTATGGCTTTAAGTACACAGCTACTCAGTGCAGGGTGTAATAATGAACCTGCCGGAACTGGCAAGCAGGCCGCAGATACAACCGCTAAAACAGTAGGTTTTGACCCAAACTTTAACGTAGAGGCACAGGCTTTTGCCGATCTACAGGTACTGAGGTATGAAGTGCCGGGCTTCAATGAATTAACGCTGAAGCAGAAACAACTGGCATACTACTTGTATGAGGCAGCTCTATGTGGTCGTGATATCATCTACGACCAGAAGAGCAAGTATGGCCTGCTCCTACGCAAGACCCTCGAAACAGTTTATGGTTCTTATAATGGTGATAAAAATGTAGAAGACTGGAAAAAATTTGAAGCGTATTGCGGCAGGTTTTGGTTCAGCAATGGTAACCATCACCACTACAGCAATGTGAAATTCACACCCGAATGTTCTTATGAATATTTTACTGCCTTGGTAAAGGCCAGCGACACAGCATCTTTGCCCAAAGAAGCAGGTGAAAGCACAGAGCAATTTCTGGTACGCGTGAAGCCAATGCTTTATGACATGAAGTTTGAACCTAAGGTGGTGGACTTGAGGCCGAACATTGACAATGTGGTAAACTCTTCCAATAACTTTTATGAAGGGGTAACGCAAAAAGAAGTAGAAGCCTACTATGCAAAGTTTGATACCAAGGGTAATGCACCATCATGGGGCCTCAACAGCAAGGTGGTAAAGGAGAACGGAGTAGTGACTGAAAAAGTGTGGAAGAGCGGCGGTATGTATGGTGCCGCTATCGACAAGATAATTGACTGGCTGGAGAAAGCTGCAGGCGTGGCCGAAGACGCGACACAGAAAAAATCGCTTGAACTTCTCGCGCAATATTACAAAACCGGCGACCTGAAGATATTCGATGACTATAGCATCGCGTGGGTGGACACTGCATCTCATGCAAGTATTGATGCTGTGAATGGGTTTATAGAGGTATATCTGGATGCGATAGGTAAAAAAGGCAGCTACGAAAGCACTGTATCTCTGAAAGATATGGAAGCAACCAAGCGTATCGCTGCCATAGCTAAAGAGGCACAATGGTTTGAAGACAACTCACCCCTGATGCCGGAGCATAAAAAGAAAACCGTAAAAGGCATTACCGCCAAAGCAATAACTGTGATTGTGGAAAGCGGTGACGCTGCGCCCACCACACCTATAGGCATCAACCTCCCTAACGCCGACTGGATACGTAAAAACCATGGCTCTAAATCTGTATCTCTAAGCAATATCGTTCACTCATACAATGTGAGCGGTGCTAAGAGCGGTATGCTGGATGAGTTTGCCGTGAATGATACAGTTCGCGAGCGTATGAAAAAACATGGCGCGCTGGCGTCAGACCTGCATACCGATATGCACGAGTGTATAGGTCATGCATCAGGACAGATAAACGAAGGTGTGGAAACAACCGATAAAACACTGAAGAACTATGCAAGCTGCCTGGAAGAAGCACGTGCCGACCTCGTGGCCCTTTATTATGTTATGGACAAAAAGCTGGTGGACATTGGTGTAATGCCAAACCTTGAAGTAGGTATGGCTGAGTACGACAGCTATCTGATGAATGGTCTGATGACGCAGCTTACCCGCCTGAAACCCGGAGAACAATTGGAAGAAGCCCACATGCGCAACCGCGCGCTGAACGCCCGCTGGGTTTACGAGCATGGCAAGAAAGATAATGTAGTGGAGTTTGTGAAAAAAGATGGTAAGACCTATGTGCGTGTGAATGATTATAACAAATGCCGCGAGCTCTTTGGTCAACTGTTGCGCGAGATACAGCGCATAAAATCAGAAGGTGACTACAAAGCAGGTAAAGCCCTTGTTGAGAATTATGGCGTAAAGGTTGACCCAGTGTTGCACAAAGAAGTATTGGAGCGCTTCTCTAAACTCGGCATAAAACCATACAAAGGCTTTATACAACCAAAGCTGGTACCGGTAATGAGTGGCAATGATATTACTGATGTAAAGATCGAATACCCGGATAACTTCTTCCGGCAAATGATGGAATACGGCAAGAACTATGCTTACCTGCCTGTGAAGAATTGATGGTGCATTATTTTTAAAAAGATGGGGCGCTCAAATGTGAGCGCCCCATCTTTTTAAAAGCTGTATCAGACGACTGACATCCTATTGTTTCTGCTTCTTCTCAAGATCAGGCAGCAGCCTTTTATATTCTTCGGCATCCCATTTAATATCCCATTTTTTCACGTAATCTGCAAGCTGCCCTAAGCCTACTTCGGCTCGCCTTTTGTCCACATTATCAGGGTCTTCCAGAGGTGATACCCAGCAGCCATCTTTGTCGCAGTTTACCTGGCTACCGTATATCTGCTTTTTCCCGTGTCGCAAGGCTACGCGGTCTTCCAGCAGTGCCAACGATGATGGTTGCGCTTTCTTATTTTTCACGGCTTCGCGCATCATAGGCAGGTATTTATCCTGTACTTTTATATCCGAGTGTTGTATTACAAGGAATATTGCCGAGCTCCCTCTGCCACCTACTACATCCGGCCCCACCCAGCCATACTTATCAATAATATCTGTTACTTTTATCAGGTTCACAGAGTCATAGTAAATGATGGTCTTCCAGAGTTCCCGCATTTCTTTTGAGTCTTGCCCGTATTTCTTTTTCACTTCGTCTATCTGTTTTCTATATTGTTGATCCGTTTGGTACACGGTATCAAGCACCGCTACCAATGGCTTGTTCAGGTATGCCTCACTTTTTTCTTTATTTTGTTTCACTATGTCGCAAAGAGGCTGCCAGCGCTTATCATTATGCAGGCTGTTAAGGTCTGAGTCTGTTGTAATGTGAGAATAGTTAGTAAAATTTCCTTTGGTGGCAATTCGCTCCAGGTTGACAAAAGCAGAATCAACATTCCCGGCCAGCGCCCAGGAGCATGCTGCATCATAACGGTCGTTTGTGAATCCTTTGCCACCAAAAGCGGCAAATGCTTTGGAATAGGCTTCAGCAGATTCTTTATACTGCTTTGCCCTGTACAATTCGTTGCCTTTGCTCACCAATTGCTTGTATGCATCTTCAGATTGGGCGCCGGATAATAATGACAATAGTAAAAATGAGGCTAAGAGAACAGTACTTTTTACCATAACAAATAATTTTGAGGATGAGGGATGTATACCAAATTAGAAAGATCCTCGTGTATGCAATAAAAAAGTCCGGATTTTATCCGGACTTTAACAATCTTGAAAATATGGGAAAGCTACATCAATGTGGTTTAACACCTCCCTCTCCTTCGGAGAGGGTCGGGGGAGAGGTTTAGTGGTTCGCTTTAAATTTCTTCACAGCCTCAGTCAGCCTGGGTATCACTTCCATTGCATCGCCCAGCACACCATAGTTGGCAGCGCTGAAGAATGGTGCCTCAGGATCTTTGTTGATAACAACTATCGTCTTCGATGCATTCACACCTGCCAGATGCTGTATTGCGCCCGATATACCCACTGCTATATACAGGTTCGGGCGTATGGTACCGCCTGTTTGTCCCACGTGCTCATTATGCGGGCGCCAGTGGCTGTCTGCTACCGGGCGGCTGCAGGCTGTAGCCGCGCCCAGTTCTTTGGCCAGGGCTTCCAGCACATGCCAGTTTTCCGGGCCCTTCATGCCGCGGCCTCCACTTACTACCAGTTCCGCTTCCGATAACGGCACACTGCCGCTCGCCTTGCTTACTTCCTTCACCTGTATCGAGAAATCCTTATCTTCAAAAGCCACATCCAGGTTTTCCACCGCTGCGCTGCCTTCACCCTTTACTACCGGGTAGGTATTAGGCATCAGTGTTATCACCTTTACATCGCTTGTTACGTTCACAAATGCAAAAGCCTTGCCAGAGAATACATTCTTCTTAACCACAAATCCTTTTGCCAGGTCGGGGTAAGACACCGCGCCCGCCACAAGCCCCGCCTTCAGGCGTGCTGCCAGGCGTGGCGCCACGGCCTTGCCCACAGTATCGTGCAGGCCCACTATTACTTTAGCGCCCTCTTTCTGTGCTGCGGCCAGCATCACCTTAGTATAGGCCCTTGAGTTAAAATTCTCCAGGCGGCTGTCTGTGGTATGCAGCACCTTATTGGCGCCATATGCGCCAAGTCCCTGCATGGCTGCGTTATCTACATTGCCTACAGCTACTGCCGTTACCGACGTGCCCATTTCTTTTGCTATCTGCGCAGCATATTGCACCGCCTCCAGCGATTTCTTTTTAAAAACTCCTTGCGAATGCTCAACTAAAACAAGTACGCTCATTTTCTATTAGTATAAAGTAGTTAGTATAAAGTAGAAAGTTATTAAAAGGTAAAATTCATTTTTCAAACCGGACAGCATTATCAAATTGTCACATTGCCGAATTGTCAAATTATATCACCTTCGCCTCGCTGTGCAGCAATGCCACCAGCTCGTCCATGTTATCGGCCGCTATCATCTTCACACCGCTTTTTGCTGGCGGCAATTCATAGCCTACTATAGTGCTCAATGCGTCTATGGCCGCCGGCGGCACCACTTTAAGTGGCTTAGTGCGCGCCGCCATTATGCCGCGCATATTCGGTATGCGTGCTTCCGCCACACCCTTCTGGCAGGATATTACCAGCGGCAGGCTGCAGTTGTCTGTTTCCTCGCCGCCTTCTATTTCACGGGTCACTGTGGCAGTCCCGCCCGCTACGTCTATCTTTGCTGCAAAGCCTAAGTAATTCATATCCAACAGCTCGGCCACCATGGCGCCTACTGTGCCGTTGTTATAGTCTATCGATTCTTTTCCGCACAGCACCAGGTCATAGCCCACGCTTTTCGCGTATTCTGCTATTTGGGCAGCTATGGTATAGGTGTCGTTGCTGTCTGTGTCTATGCGTATGGCCTCGTCGCCCCCCAGTGCCAGCGCCTTGCGTATCACCGGCTCGGCATCTGCCTTGCCCACGGTCACTAAGTGAATGGCGGTAGCCACACCGGCTTCTTTCAGTTCCAGCGCGCGCACTAATGCATACCACTCATCATACGGATTGATGATGAACGTTACCCCCTGCGTATTGAAATGTGTATTGTTATCGCTGAAAGCGACCTTGGTAGTAGTGTCCGGTACCGGGCAGATACAAACTAATATTTTCATAATATCGAGATATTTACCGCCTCCATAGGCGTAAAACAGGCTGCAAAAGTAGGCAAAAAGAGGGATAAATAATGCCGGAATATCTGCGTATTGCGGCACATTTAAAATTTCAGCAATTGGAGAATTGCATGATGCAATTGCTGTACTGGGGAGAACCCCCGGATAGCCCAAGGTTTCAAACGTGGGTGCGATAAGTAAGTTATTAGATAGGTAAACGCTTTGACGGTTTGCAAATCCTTGCCGAACTATTTTCTATAACGGTACAGAAAGTGTACCATGACGGTTTTTACATTTTGTGATGTCCGTGGCATCAAAGAACTTTAACCAACAGGAGCTTTTCCTTGAGTTTTAGTGGTTGATAAAAGCATCCCTGCTGCTGTCAGAAAATGTAAAAAAGTGTAAAGATAGTGTCCAGAAAATATTATGAAATGAAATCAGTATCAATATATTACGCATGATATGCCTCATCCAAGAAAACCTGTAAAAATGACCCTTTTGCCTTCCGTTTTCTTCACTACTTTTGCCCCTCAATAGGACAATGTTAAACGCTCTCGCAAATAAATTCCGCCGTATTACCAGCAACCAGCTATACCTGGCAGAGCTTGATGGTATGAGGTTCCTGTCCCTTTCATTAGTCACCCTGTTCCATATCCGCGGCTACCTCCTCGAGCACCTCGAAAAGACCCAAACCCGGCTCGCCGACAGCCCGGGTGATTACTTTTGGTTCAACCGCTTTTTCGATAATGCCGATCGCAGCGTTCCGTTGTTCTTCGCCATCAGTGGGTTCATATTAGCTACACCTTTTGCCCACCACTACATCAACCATGGCAAAAAAATAGACCTCAAGCAATATTACCTCCGCAGGCTCACCCGGCTTGAGCCGCCCTATTTTATAGTGATGATCTGCATCTTTTTTGCCCAGATCGTCGTTGGCAACTACGATTTTCAGACCCTGCTCCCCAGCCTTGGGGCATCGCTTATATACTCCCACGACTTTATTTTCCACCAAACCCCGCTTGTTACCGTAGTTGCCTGGACTCTTGAGGTCGAGGTGCAGTTTTATACCACGGCACCTATCCTGTTCCGCATATTCTCCCTGCCCCGGATCGGGCGAAGGTTAATTTTGGCAGCAGGCATCGTTGCTTTTGTGGTATTGCAGTATTTCTACCCGCCCACATTCCTCAGCATCTACGGCCACGCACAGCACTTTTTAATAGGCATTTTGCTCGCAGATTTCTATGTCTGCGGCTTCGCCATCGACTTTTTCAAGCAAAAATGGGTGGCCATTTTCGCCCCGGTCATATTTCTTACCATGTTCCTTATGCCCCGATGGGAGCAAACTTTTCCTCCCTTCGAGCGCGCTTTCGACCCCGCACAGCTGGCCATGGGCATTGCCTTCCCTTTCCTGCTCGGGCTGCTCTACTATATTATACTTAGAAATGAAATTGTAAAAAAGGTATTTAGTTACAAATTCATACCGATAATTGGCGGAATGTGTTATACCATATACCTCATACATTATACCGTCATTTCCATGCTGGGGCGGTTTACGGTGCAGGTGCATTTCACCGACTATTATATTCCCAACCTGCTACTGCAATTCGTATTGTTAATTATCCCCATATTGCTTATTTCTTCGGTGTTCTACCTGTATATAGAGCGGCCATTCATGTCAAAAAAGTGGATCGAAAAGCTGATGAAAAAAGATAAGCACAAAGCGGAACTAAACCCTGTGGCAGCACCTGGTGATAAAGAACCCTGAAAGTAAAACACCGGAACAGTGAAATAACTAACCGTTTTTTCATAACTTTGTCCGACCGCAAGAGCTACTTCCCAGTAATTTTATTTATCGCAATAGCTGCGCACCGGTCTTAAAAACAGGAGCGTTATGACAAAATACATTTTTGTAACCGGTGGTGTTACTTCATCTTTAGGAAAAGGAATAATTGCAGCCTCGCTGGCAAAACTTTTACAAGCTCGTGGCTATTCCACCACCATACAAAAATTCGACCCATATATCAATGTTGACCCCGGAACACTCAATCCCTATGAGCATGGCGAATGTTATGTGACCGAAGACGGCGCAGAAACCGACCTCGACCTCGGCCACTACGAGCGCTACCTCAACACTTTTACATCTCAGGCCAACAATGTGACCACCGGGCGCATTTACCAGCACGTGATTAATAAAGAACGTGAAGGCGCGTACCTCGGCAAAACGGTGCAGGTAATACCACACATCACAGATGAGATAAAACGCCGCATGTTACTACTCGGCGATGACAATAAATTTGATATTGTGATTACAGAGCTGGGTGGCACGGTGGGCGATATTGAATCGCTGCCCTACATCGAAGCAGTTCGCCAGCTTAAATGGGAGATGGGCACGGAGAATTGCCTTGTAGTGCACCTTACGCTCATACCCTATCTTAAAGCAGCCAAAGAACTGAAAACCAAACCAACGCAGCACTCGGTAAAAATGATGAGCGAGCACGGGCTTACCCCCGATGTATTGGTGTGCCGTACCGAAGAGCCGCTGTATAAAGACCTGAAACGTAAAATCGCCCTGTTCTGCAACGTAACACAGGATGCTGTAATTGAGGCTCTGGATGCAGATACCATCTATGGTGTGCCACTGGAAATGATGCGTGAGCGTCTGGATGTTATTTGCCTGGAAAAACTGGAGTTACCACACGGTAAGGAACCAGACCTTAGCAAGTGGAAAGAGTTCCTCAACAAATTGCGCTACCCGAAAGGCAAGGTAACGATAGGGCTTATTGGTAAGTATGTGGAACTGCAGGATGCCTATAAATCGATACTGGAAGCCCTGATACATGCAGGCGCTATGAACGAATGTAAAGTAGAAGTACGCAATATCCACTCCGAATACCTGACCAAAGAAAATGCACGCGAGAAACTCCATAATGTCGATGCGATACTTGTTGCTCCTGGGTTTGGTAGCCGCGGTATAGAGGGCAAGATAGACGCTATCCGCTATGCGCGTGTGAATAAGATACCGTTTTTCGGCATTTGCCTTGGTATGCAGATGGCCTGTGTGGAGTTTGCACGCAATGTGCTGGATATGCCCAAAGCACACTCCACGGAAATGGACCCTGATACCGACCAGGGCGTTATCTGTATGATGGAGGAGCAAAAGGCTATTACGCAGAAAGGCGGCACTATGCGCCTTGGCAGCTACGAATGTGAACTACATAAAGACTCTGCCACAGCAGCTATTTATGGCAGCACCAACATCTTTGAGCGCCACCGCCACCGCTATGAATTCAATAATGAATACCTCGCTTCATTTGAACAGGCAGGTTTCATACCCATAGGTAAAAACCCAAGCACAAATCTGGTGGAGATAGTAGAACTCAAAGACCATCCGTTCTATATTGGTGTGCAGTTCCACCCTGAGTATAAAAGCACGGTAGAGAACCCCCACCCGCTGTTTGTAGCCTTTATTAAAGCTGCAAAAGAAGCTCAGGAGCAAAGGAGCGGCTTCGTGAAAAGGC
The DNA here is from genome assembly GCA_964493865.1 of uncultured Flavipsychrobacter sp. Classification (GTDB taxonomy): domain Bacteria; phylum Bacteroidota; class Bacteroidia; order Chitinophagales; family Chitinophagaceae; genus Nemorincola. The sequence goes on along the minus strand of CAZBPS010000006.1, from coordinate 143,732 downwards.
CATTTGAGAAAAGCGCGATGTAACTTTCTTACTAGGCTGATACTCTTTTAATATCCGCCCCTAGCGCATTCAAACGCTCATCTATCCGCTCATATCCCCTGTCTATCTGGTGGATGTTTTGTATGGTACTTTTCCCTGTTGCTGAAAGCGCAGCTATAAGCAACGCTACCCCCGCACGTATATCAGGGGAGACCATGTTAATGCCACGCAATGGCTGCTGCTTGTCCAGGCCAATCACCACTGCACGGTGCGGGTCGCAGAGCACTATCTGCGCGCCCATTTCTATCAGCTTGTCTGTGAAGAACAGCCTGCTTTCAAACATTTTCTGGTGTATCAGCACGGTACCTTTTGCCTGAGTTGCCAATACCAGCACTATGCTTAGCAGGTCAGGTGTAAGGCCAGGCCATGGATGGTCATATACGGTGAGTATGGAGCCATCAATGAATTTCTGTATGCGGTAATGTTCCTGTGCGGGTATATGTATGTCATCGCCCTTTATGGATAACTGTATACCAAGGTGCTCAAATGTTTCGGGTATAATACCCAGGTGCTCTACATCGGCATCCTTAATAGTAATATCACTCTGTGTCATAGCTGCCAGGCCAATGAATGACCCTACTTCTATCATATCGGCCAGCAGCCTGTGTGAGCAGCCATGTAGTTTGGTTACTCCGCCTATGGTAAGCAGGTTGGTGCCTATGCCCTTTATGTTGGCACCCATGCTCATCAACATACGGCACAACTGCTGTATGTATGGCTCGCAAGCAGCATTGTAAATAGTAGTCACTCCTTCTGCAAGCACTGCCGCCATTATTATGTTTGCTGTGCCGGTTATGGATGGCTCCTCCAGCAGCATCTTCGCCCCTTTCAGGTTCACGGCATCAAGGGTGAATATCTGGTTATCAGCGTCATAGACAAAATCAACACCCAGCTTCTCAAAGCCGCGAATGTGTGTATCCAGCCTTCTGCGGCCTATTTTATCACCACCCGGCTGGGGTATGTAAGCCCTCCTGAACCGAGCCAGCATAGGCCCTGCTAGCATCACAGTACCCCGCAGCTTCCCCGACTTCTTCTTGAATGCATGCGTAGTAAAATAATCAGGGTCTACATTATCGGCCTGTAGTGTAATAGTATTTTTCTGGGAACGTTCGGTTTTCACACCCATATCTTCCAGCAGTTCTATCAGCGTATTTACATCTATAATATCCGGCACATTGCTCAGCGTCACTTTTTCATCAGTAAGTAATACTGCACACAGCACCTGCAGCGCTTCATTTTTAGCGCCCTGTGGTGTAATGATGCCATTTAATGGCTTGCCTCCGCGGATCTCAAATGCATTCATAAAACCTAAAACCCAAACCCCTAAAGGGGCTTCCCCATGTTATGCAGGGCCTGGGGAAAGTATGATATGTTCGTTTAAGGATATTTTGTACCGGGTGCAGGGGGGGCTTATTTATTCTTCTTAAATTTTCTGTTCTTGTTAAAGCCGCCACCGTATCCACCGCCGCCACCGTTATTGTCGCGGTCGCGGAAGTTGCGGTTGCCACCTTGTCCGCCGCCCTGGTTGCCTTTAAAATTACGGTTGTTATTGTTGCGTTGCTTAAAGTTGTTCCGGTTATTGTTATTGTTATCAAAATGGACACGATAGCCGCCTGTCTCATAAGCCAGTTTGCCGCCGCTTATCTCGGCCAGCTCGTTTTTTATCATGTCGTCGTGCACAGGCTCTTTATGCCAGTTGGCATAGGCAAGTTTCATGTAATAGCCAATGGCCTGTGTAAGCCCCTGCCTTGTTTCTTCATTTTCTTCTTTCATGGCCCTTTCCAGCAGCACCTGTATATTCTTGCCAAGGTGCCTGTGCCTGAAATTCTCCTGCGGATAGGGTAATACTTCCGGCTTTTTGTAGATCATCTCGGGTGTAGGGCATGGGTAGGGAGCATCCACATCGAGGTTGAAATCGGTCATCTGGAAGAGGTGGTCCCAGAGTTTATGTTTATAGTCTTCTATCTGCTTCAGGTGCGGATTTAGCGTACCCATCAGTTCGATAATGATCTCTGCCTGTTTCAGCCTTTTTTCGCGGTCGTCCACAGATACCAGGTATTCTATCATTTTCTGCACATTACGCCCATATTCAGGCATCAGCAGTTTGCTGCGTGTTGTGTTGTACTCCATCAAAATTTATATTATGCTAAAGAAAAAGAATCTGAATAGCCTGAAATCCGTGCCCGAACGGGCGGTAGTGGAAAAGGCTAAAGCAAATGTACATAATTAGCTGATAAAAAGCGTACCCATACATAAAAACGAAAAAACGCTCCCCGCGAGCGTTTTTTCAACTTTACTATGAAAAAATTGTTCTTAGTTGTAGTTAACAGTTACCGGAACACCGGTAGCGTTGGTGTAAGTACCAGAAGCCTGTGCAGCAGATACGTTCAGGGTAGCACCTACGTTGAGGGTCTGTGTACCACCTGAGCTTAAAGTACCTGTAGCAGATGGTGAGCTGGTGAAAGCATTCACGGTCATGTTGTGTGAAGCACCGTCAGTTATAGTGCAAGAACTTGGCAGGGTGATAGCGTAAGTGTAGCTGGCCTGACCTGATACTGTGAATGAAGCAGCAGAAACAGTACCTGTAGTGGCTGGCAGGGTAACACCACCCGAACCGCCTGTGGTACGAGTGCCGGCAGGTGCCAGAACGGTAGTACCAGAAAGGGTAGCAGAAACAGCCACATTACCGAAGTTCATATCTACTGTCTTAACGATAGTGATAGGTGTGATGATGTTTGCAGAAGCAGAAGCCGTAGCAGTTGCCTGAGCGAAAGAAGAATTAGCAGCTACGATTGCTACTGTTGCGATTGCGAGTGATTTTACGATGTTTTTCATTTTAGTTAGTTTTAGTTTGTTTGTCCCGATAGCTATCGGGATTGTTTGAGTTTTTGATTGTTTGTTGCAAGGGATATTACCAACGGCGTGCCAAACTTGTAATAGATTGAAAATCAATGATTTAATTTTTGGCAGTATAACGAAAATGTCCGTGCGATGGATTGATTTTCCGAATAATGGAATTTGGAACGGCATGTATAGTATGCAAGAAATACCTGAAAGGCAACTTGAGCATTATTTAACTACCCAATGCTAAATTCCTTAATTTCGCCGCCCCGATGAATCTGGAGGTGTTGCAGGGCTTGTACCAAAATGATATCCGCATAAAACAAATTGCGGCGGGGATCGCTTTGCCCGGACACAAATTAAGGGTCTATCTCGACAACCTCCGTGGCTCCTCAATCAACTTCATTGCTACCGCTTTATGGCAGAACACGGATGTGAACCATGTGTTCATCCTGAATGATAAAGAGGAGGCCGCCTATTTTCATAATGATATAGAACACCTGACCAAGGGGCTGGATATTTTCTTTTTCCCTGATTCTTTTAAGCGCACGGGCTACTTCAACGAACTGAACAGCAGTCATGTGATGCTGCGCACTGAAGCGCTGACCAAGTTTACCGGCAAAAAGGTGAACAAGAAAGTGCTGGTGACCTATCCTGAGGCCTTGTTTGAAAAGGTAGTGAACCCATCTTCTTTATCTGACAACATGATCAGCATAAAGGTGGGTGAGACCTTGCAACTGGATGCGATGCTGGAGCGTTTTGTGTCGCTGGGTTTCAAAAGGGAGGATTTTGTGTATGAACCGGGGCAGTTTGCCATGCGCGGCGGCATATTAGACATCTACTCATTCGGCAATGAGCACCCATACCGGATAGAGCTGTTTGACACAGAGGTGGACAGCATACGCATCTTTAACCCGGAGACCCAGCTATCAGAGCGGAAACTGCTGCAGGTATCTATATTGCCGAACATAGAGACCAAATTTGAAGCGCAGGAGAAGATATCGCTGCTTGATTACCTGCCGGAAAACACAATCATATGGGCGAAAGACCTTTCCTTCACCCTGGGCCGACTGGCGAAAATGGCGGCCGACCTGCCGGAGAAGATGGAACTGGGCCAGGTGGCGATAGACCATGAGGAGGAAATGCTGAAAGAAATATCGAAAGCCGACTTTGAGACAGGCAACAGTTGGCAGGAGGGTATTAAGAACAGGCACCTGATAGAGTGGTACAACCATTCGCTGGAAAAAATAACCGGTGATGCCATTGACGCTACTTTCCAATTTGCTACTGAAGAACAGCCTGTATTCAACAGACAGTTCAACATGCTGATAGGGGACCTGCAAAAGCGGATAACCGAAAAATATGTGGCCTACATATTTGCCGAAAACCCGAAGCAGCTGGAGCGACTGCGCAGCATATTTGATGATGTAAACGCCAATATCCAGTTTGTGCCGGTGAGCACATCCATCAGTAAGGGATTTATAGACCATGATAAACGGGTGATCTGCTATACCGACCACCAGATATTCCAACGCTACCATAAGTATAATGTAAAACAGGCCTACTCAAAAGGCAAAGCTCTTACCGTGCGCGCCCTGCGCGAGCTGACACCCGGAGACTTTGTGACACATATAGACCATGGCGTGGGCGTGTATAGTGGGTTGCAGAAAATAGAGGTGAACGGCAATATGCAGGAGGCCATCCGCATACTGTACAGGGACAATGACGTACTTTATGTGAACATCAACTCGCTGCACAAAATAAGTAAATACACCGGCAAGGAAGGCACAGTGCCGCGCGTAAATAAATTAGGCAGCGATGCGTGGCAGAAGCTGAAGAACAAGACCAAGAAGCAAGTAAAAGACATAGCCGCAGACCTGATAAAACTATACGCAAAGCGTAAAGCATCGGCAGGGTTCTCCTTCTCGCCCGACAGTTATTTGCAAACCGAGCTGGAAGCATCGTTTTTTTATGAGGACACACCAGATCAGGGGAAAGCGGTAGCTGATGTGAAGCGGGACATGGAAACTCCCGCCCCCATGGATCGCTTAGTGTGCGGCGATGTGGGGTTCGGAAAAACAGAGGTAGCCGTGCGCGCTGCATTTAAAGCCGTGGGTGATAGCAAGCAGGTAGCGGTGCTGGTGCCCACCACCATACTTGCCTTTCAACATTACAATACCTTTAAAGACCGCCTTAAAGATTTTCCCTGCAATGTGGATTATGTGAACAGGTTCCGGTCGGCAAAAGAGAAGAAAGAAATACTAAAGAAGCTGGAGGAGGGAAAGATAGATATAGTGATAGGCACCCATGGCCTGCTTGGAAAAGATGTGCAATTCAAAGATCTTGGATTGCTGATAATTGACGAGGAGCAAAAATTTGGTGTATCATCAAAAGAGAAACTGCGGGAACTGCGGGCGAATGTGGATACCCTTACCCTTACGGCAACGCCCATACCCCGCACGCTGCAATTCTCGCTGATGAACGCGCGCGACCTGAGCATCATCAATACGCCGCCGCCCAACAGGCAGCCGGTGCAAACAGAGGTGCTTGTATTTGACGAGTATGCTATACGCGACGCTATCTATTATGAAACGGAGCGTGGCGGACAGGTTTTCTTTATACATAACCGCGTGCAGAGCCTGCCAGAAATGGTAACCCTGCTGCGCAATCTCTGCCCCGACCTGCGCATAGGCATGGCGCACGGGCAGATGGAAGGCCACCTGCTGGAAGAGGCACTCTATTCGTTCATTGAAAAAGAATACGACGTGCTGTGCTGCACCAACATTGTGGAAAGTGGCGTGGACATAGCCAATGCCAACACCATTATTATCAATAACGCCCACCAGTTTGGCCTCAGCGACCTGCACCAGCTAAGGGGGAGGGTGGGCCGCAGCAATAAGAAAGCCTTCTGCTACCTGATGGCCCCGCCCATGAGCCTGCTGCCGAGCGACAGCCGCAAAAGGCTGCAAACGCTGGAGCAATTCAACGAATTGGGCAGCGGCTTCCAGATAGCGATGCGCGACCTGGACATCCGCGGCGCGGGCAACCTGCTGGGTGGAGAGCAAAGTGGTTTCATAGCCGAAATAGGGTTTGAAATGTACCAGAAGATACTGGCAGAAGCCATGCGTGAGTTGAAGACAACTGATTTCAAAGATGTGTTCAGAGAAGAGCTCGACCGAAAGAAAGACTTTGTAAGCGACTGCACCATAGATACCGACCTGGAGATACTGATTCCAGACAGTTATGTAGAGAATATTACAGAGCGCCTTTCCCTTTACACACAACTGGATGATTTGGAGACGGAGGAAGAACTGCAAAAATTCGGTACCGAACTGCAAGACCGTTTTGGGCCTATACCGGCGCAGGTGCAAGAGCTGTTCACAACCCTGCGTAGCCGCCGTGTGGCTTGTGAGCTGGGCTTTGAGAAGCTGATACTGAAGAATCAGCAGATGCGGCTTTATTTCGTAAACAATCCGGACTCTCCGTATTTCGAATCAGAGACCTTCAATCATATACTCCGCTATATACAGACCCAGACTAAAAATGCCCGTTTGAAACAGGTAGGCAAGAACTTCCTGCTGGTGGTAGAGAAGATTAAGAACATGAAGGACGTGCTTCAATTCCTCGAGGCATTAACAATCCGGTAGGAATTGTTAAAGTTTGGCATAGTTATTGCTCTTAATACTTTACCCTTAATCCCATAATATTTTATCGGCCCCTTTTTACCTTATGAAGCTCCTTGAGCCCTTCTTGCGTTCGTGTAATCATATTGCCTCCTGTCCAGGGGGCATTTTACGTGCCGGGGGTTAAAGTTCTTTCCTCAACCTGGCTACGGGAATATTGAGTTGCTCCCGGTATTTGGCTACGGTGCGGCGGGCAATGTTGTAGCCTTTTTCTGTAAGCATATCCGTGAGGTGGTCGTCAGACAGGGGCTTATGTTTATCTTCCGCGCTGATGAACTCATACAGTATGGATTTCACCTCTCTTGTAGATACTTCTTCACCGCTGTCGGTTTGCAACGCTTCCGAGAAAAAGAACTTCAGCTTGTAGGTGCCGTACTCTGTTTGCACATACTTGCTATTGGCCACCCTCGATACTGTTGATACATCCAAATTGGTCAGAGCGGCAATATCTTTCAGTATCATCGGCTTTAATGTAGTTTCATCGCCGGTGATGAAAAACTCGCTTTGGAAGGTCATTATGGCCTGCATGGTATGCAATAGTGTATGCTGCCGCTGCTTTATAGCGTCAATAAACCACTTGGCCGAATCTAACTTTTGCTTAATGAATAAAACCGCTTCTTTCTGCTGTTTGTTCTTTTTTTCGCTGCGGTCGTAGGCTTTTATCATTTCCCTGTAGCCTTCCGATATGCGCAGTTCAGGGGCGTTTTTTGAGTTGAGCGACAATTCCGGCACGCCGTTATTATTAAATACGAAAAAGTCGGGGATGATGTAGCTCTCTGCTTTGTTCACCACTGCAAAAGCAGCGCCGGGTTTGGGATTGAGCTTAATGATGATATTGATGACTTTTTTGAAGTCCTCATCATTCAGGTTAAGGTGGCGTTGTATCTTTTCGTAGTGTTTCTTTATAAACTCATTGAAATGCTTATCCAGTATCTCTATCGCGTTTCGTACCGGTTTGCTGTCGGGCATTCTCTTCAGTTGCAGCACAAGGCACTCCTGCAATGTTACCGCACAAATACCCGGAGGGTCGAACAATTGTATCTGCTGTACCAACCCGGCTATTTCATCTGCATTGGTATCTATGTTTTGCCCGAAAGCGAGGTCATCAACAATAGAGGCCACTTCCCGGCGCAGGTAACCATCTTCATCAAGGCTGCCTATTATCTGCTCGGCTATCTTGTGTCTGCGCTCATCGAGCTCCAGCATACCCAGTTGGTCAAGCACGTGGTCGTGAAAATTTGTTTCCACCCGGGCAGGCGACACCATAGTTTCTTTATCACCGCCGCCATAATAATCATCGCTGTAGTCATAGCCGCCACTATCATCATCTTCCCTCCTCAAAAAATCATCGAGGTCCACTTTCTCTGCACCATCATCACTCAGTTCTACTTCTTCGCTTGCTTCCCCGTCTTCACCATCCGCATTACTGTCTGAAAGCTCATATGTGTCCTGGTCTGAAGGATTGTCCACCTCAAATTCCAAAGCCGGATTTTCTTCCAGTTCTTCCTTTATCCGTTCTTCAAGATTGGCAGTAGGCACCTGCAGCAGTTTCATAAGCTGAATCTGCTGGGGGGATAATTTTTGTAATAGCTTTTGCTGGTGCGACTGTCTTAGCATAATCTCAGGTGCCTGTTGCAAAAATAAAATTTAATGCCACAAAACACCACATTTCAGTGCATTCCGCCTACTTAATATTTAATTTAGCGGGTCATTTGTTAAAATGCTTTTTAAATACAAACTAATACTGTATATTGTGTTGTGAGTACAGGCATGACTAAAAAACCATACATATCTCCATCCTTTTCGTACATTCCTTTAGAAGAGACTTTACAGATAGCTCCTAAGAAGAAGCAATTGTTTATTGGCATCCCTAAAGAAACCTCTTTTCAGGAGAACAGGGTGGCACTGACCCCGGAGGCAGTATCGGTGTTGGTGAATGATGGGCACGATGTGGCAGTGGAGCACGGGGCCGGGGATGGCTCTTTTTATTTCGACAATGATTACAGTGATGCCGGAGCGCGCATTGTGTATGAAAAATCAGAACTGTACAAGGCAACAACGATAATAAAATCAGCACCGATAAGTGATGAGGAAGCGGGCCTGCTGCAACCCAATCAGGTAGTATTTTCGCCTATCCATATGCCCATGCTCAAATCAGGCATATTGGAGCAGCTCATTGCAAAAAAGATAATTGCCATAGCGTTTGAGTCTATAAAAGATGATGCCGGCACCTATCCTATTGTGCGCTCCATGAGCGAGATAGCGGGGAACTATGCTATACTGACAGCAGCACGGTACCTGGCCAATACAGATAATGGCAAAGGTGTATTGCTGGGGGGCATATCGGGGGTACCGCCTGCCAGAGTGCTTATTATTGGCGCGGGTGTAGTTGGTGAGTTTGCTGCGCGCGCGGCTTTTGGCCTCGGGGCTTCGGTAACAGTGTTCGACAATTCTATCTACCGGCTTATGCGCCTGCAGAACAATATAGGCAGGCGTTGCTTTACATCTGTGCTGGAGCCGGTGACGTTGGCCGAGGAACTGATGGCGGCAGATGTGGCCGTAGGCGCGCTGAAACCTATTAACGGCGTTACACCGGTTGTGGTTACAGAGCAGATGGTAAGCAATATGAAGGCGGGTTCCGTAATAATAGACGTAAGTATGGACAGGGGCGGCTGCTTTGAAACTTCACGTCTCACCTCGCATGAAAAACCTACTTTTAAGAAGTATGATGTTATCCATTACTGCGTGCCAAATATCGCATCCGCGGTATCGCGTACTGCTTCACGCGCTATCAGTAATGTGCTGATGCCCATCATGCAGCAATGCGCCGATATGGGCGGCATGGAAGACCTGATACTTACAAAAAGCGGCATACGCCGGGGGGTGTATATGTATAAAGGCTGTGTGACCAATGCGCCCATCGCTAAAAGGTTCAATTTCAAATACACAGACCTCGACCTGCTCCTTGCATCGCACGGATAGCCCTTTCTTTCTTCGCTCACATGCCACATTAAAATGGCCTAAGAAAAAGCTAAAGCAATTGTTAATGATTACAAACGACTGCGTTTATAGCATAATTTTTGCAACCTTCACATTATAATCGAATCCGGCAACATGCCTAATAACCGCACGAACAAAGCAATTGCAGGCTATCATCTGTTGATGATACTCTCGGCTGTTGATTTTCGTATTAATGTGGCCAAAGACATGGTGATACGTGACTACCTCGCGCATGAATTCCCGATACATGTGAACCTTGACCGGCAAATGGACATTATCAGCAGGCTGAAGTCAGATGAATGGGAGGGCCATTTTCTCAAAATGATGGATGATTTTTACGACGACGCTACCGATGCCGAACGCAAAAATCTTATCAACTTCGCTATCGTGCTCACAAAAGCAGATGAAGTGATTACTAAAGAGGAGAACCATTACCTCAATCTGTTGTTCGATCATTGGGAGGCAGCCTGATCATTTGAAAATTTGAAGAAGTGCTGATTTGAAAATTGCTTTTATCACGCATAATTTTGTTGGTAGCAGGGTTTAAAATACTTTCATTTCAAATTGACCACCATGGAAGACCAACTTAAAAAATACAATATCAACCTCGACACAAAATTCCAGCACCTTGAATTAATTGACATCCCTGCTGTAGTGGCTGCCTGTAAAGAAAAGTGGCAGAATTTCACGCTCACGCAGGTGAATGACAGTGTGGTGAGGATAGGCATAGTAGAAGGCGAATTCCACTGGCATAAGCATGATAACGATGATGAATTCTTCTTTGTGCTGGAAGGGCAGCTTTTGATAGACCTTGAAGACAGGACTATAGAGCTGAACCCTATGCAGGGTACTACCATCACAAAGGGCGTTATGCACAGGCCACGGGCACCTAAGAAAACCGTAATGCTGATGGTGGAAACGGCAGAGATAGTGCCGACGGGGGATTAACTATTCCATCATCCCCATATACATCAGCAGGAATATTACCCCTGCCGCTATTATGCGGTACACACCGAATGCTTTCAGACTGTTTTTTTGCAGGAAACGAATGAACGTCTTAACAGCTATCATAGCCACTACAAATGCCACTATATTGCCTACGCCCAATAGGGCAAGGTTTTGTTTGTCCTTCAGCATTTCAGGGTGTTCTTTAAATGCCTTCAGCAGTTTGTAACCGGTTGCAGCTACCATAGTGGGTACAGCAAGAAAGAAGGAGAACTCAGCGGCAAATTTCCGGGTCAGGTTTTGCTGCATACCGCCCACTATTGTGGCAGCAGCACGGCTCGTGCCGGGTATCATAGCTATCACCTGCCACAGCCCTATCATAAAGCTCTTTTTATAGCTCAGGTTCTCTTCGCGGTCTATGGTGTTTTTTGTAAACAGTTTATCAATGAAGAGTAGTACAATCCCGCCTATTAGCAACGTCATGGCGACGGTGAACGGGCTTTCCATGAATTCATCTATTTTTTTTGAAAACAGGTAACCAAACACAAGCGCCGGAAAAACAGCTACAATAAGTTTGAGATAAAAATCGAGCCGACTAATATCAAAAAACCTTTTCCAGTAAAGCACTACAACGGATAATATGGCGCCGAGCTGGATGCATATTTCAAACAGCTTTGTAAACTCATCATCACCTATGCCCAGTATGGAGCTGGCGATGATCATATGCCCGGTAGAGGAAATGGGCAGAAATTCGGTAATACCTTCTATAATACTTATGATAATGGCATCTATCCAGGTCATGCTACGGAATGTTGAGGTACTTGTGTGTTTGTAAAGATAATTGCCATTGCGGATGTTTCTTAATGTATTCAATAATGAGTGGGGTAACTGTCTCTTTTTTGTCCCACTCCGGCTGTAGGTATAATTTGCATTCGGGCCTTACTTTGGCTGCATATGTTTCCGCCCATTCAAAATCCGACTTATTGAATACCACTATCTTCAGTTCATCCGCCAGTTCTGTACAGCCTTCCAGCGGCGCCTTGAATTTTTTAGGAGAGAGTGTTACCCAGTCGAGCGAACCGGTCAATGGGTGCGCGCCTGATGTTTCTACGTGTATGCTAAAGCCTGCTTTATGCAGGGCGTCGCACAGGTCGGTAAGGTTGTGCATAGCGGGTTCGCCGCCGGTTATCACGGCCAGCCTGCATTCATGCTGTGCTGCCGCACTTACAATTTCCTCCGTGGTCATCAGCGGATGCGCTGCCGCATCCCAGCTATCCTTTACATCGCACCATACGCAGCCCACATCACACCCGCCCAGCCGGATAAAATACGCGGCCTTACCGGCATGGTATGCCTCGCCCTGAAGCGTATAAAAATGCTCCATCACCGGGTATGACCTGCTACTTTCCATCTTTAATTTCAGCTAATTGCTTTGCGCCAGTACTTCTCCCTTCATTGCATTGGTCCGCAGTTTTGCTGCGAGCAATGTGTTCTTCATCAGGCCGCAAATGGTCATAAGGCCTACACCGCCGGGAACGGGGGTGATGTAGCTGCACAAAGGAGCTACACCCTCGAAATCCACATCGCCCACCAGTCTTGAGCCACTCTTCTTAGTTGCATCAGGGATTCGGTTTATGCCTACATCTATCACTATGGCACCTGGTTTTACCATGTCTGCCGTCACATATTTAGGTCTGCCTATCGCCGCAATAATAATATCCGCGTTCAAACAAAGCTCTTTCAGGTTCTTTGTTTTAGAATGCGCCATAGTCACCGTAGCGTTACCAGGGTTGGTATTGCGGCTCATCAACAGCGTCATTGGTGTACCCACAATATTGCTCCTGCCTATTACCACGCAATTCATGCCGGCGGTATTTATCTTATAATACTCCAGCATCAGCATAATGCCGTAGGGGGTGGCGGGTAAGAATGTAGGCTGCCCCAAAACCATTTTCCCTACGGAAATAGGATGGAAACCATCCACGTCTTTGCCGGGATTAATGGCATTAATAACAGAATCGCCGGAAATATGATCTGGCAATGGCAATTGAACCAGAATACCATCTATATTATCGTCATTATTCAGGCGCACAACTTCGGCTATCAGTTGAGCCTCAGTAATATCAGCGCTAAAACGGAGCAATGTAGAATCAAAGCCCAGCTCTTCGCAATGTTTCACTTTAGACCCCACATAAGCCTCACTTGCGGGGTTATTACCTACCAGTACTGCGGCAAGGTGTGGTTTTTTACCACCCTGTGCCTGCCAGTCTATAACTTCTTGTTTTATTTGCTCTTTTATATGAGCTGATACGAGTACGCCGTCGAGTAATTGCATGTTACAAAGATACATTTAAAGCCTTAATTGGTCAATAAGGGTATTTGAAGTAGATTTGGTTGCCGAATTCATGATTATTTATGAAATATTTGTTTCAAATAACATTTTTGTTTTTGTCTGCTTTTTCCTGTCTTGCGCAATCAATAAAAGATCTTGAAAAAGAGAAATATCTAAATTATGTTGTAGCGATAAAAGAATTTGGTATGTCAACTGCCAATTATTATATAGTAATTACTGTAAAAAACTTTAATACGAATGAAGTAAAAGAGATATGTACAAGATCTGAAGATTTAATTTGGGCTTTAGAATCAGAAGGATTTACGAGAGATAGTGCAGTTGCATTTGCAAGCTTAAAAAAGGATAGGTATTTCCAGTTTAAATCATTGAAAGCGCTCACGCAACTTTCATTTAACCGTAGTAATATTTCCATACTTGATACAGTTCTAATAAAATATAATTTTAAAGAAATTGGAAAGACTATAAATAAGCATCACACTTATTGCAAAGATGTTCCTAACAGATATAGGTCGGCCTTTGCTCATATCCTTTTTAATATGGGCTATTTGACCAGCGACAGTGGCTGTGAACCAGGACCATTATGCTATGTCAACCGCAGAAAAATAAAACTATAAGTGTCAGTAATAATTTGGTGGTCACTTTAACTTTAGACTTAAAATATGCTTGCAAAAGATATTATTAATGCAATAGAAGCCTTTGCCCCTCCTGTATATCAGGAAAGCTATGACAATTGCGGTATCCAGGTAGGCGAAGCAAATGATGAAGTAACCGGAGTGCTGCTTACCCTTGATGTAACTGAAGAAGTGCTGGAGGAAGCCATGCAGAGGAACTGCAATATGATAGTAGCGCACCACCCCCTTATATTCTCGGGATTAAAACGCATATCAGGGCGCAACTATGTGGAACGTATTGTGCGAAAAGCTATTAAAAATGATATATGCATATACGCAGCCCATACCAATCTTGATAATATGTATGATGGGGTGAATGCGAAAATAGCCGAAAAGTTGGGGTTGGTGAATACCCGGGTATTGTCTGCCAAAACGAATACGCTCAGTAAATTATATACTTATGCGCCAATAACCATTGCCGATAAGGTACGTGATGCCCTGTTTGCCGCAGGTGCCGGCCACATACAGCAATACCGGGAATGCAGCTTTAACACCACCGGCACGGGCACCTTCAGGGCGGTGGAAGGCGCTAACCCCGCCATAGGCGAGGCCGGGGGGGCAAGGGAAAGCGTGGAGGAGGTGAAAATAGAGGTAATAGTAGAAAAGCACAGCGAAAACCGTGTGCTGAAAGCATTATTTAAAAACCACACATATGAAGAGGTGGCCTATGAAATAATTCCATTGCCTAACCCCAACCAGCATATAGGGGCAGGAATGGTAGGAGAATTGCCTTCGCCAATGGCCGAAATTGATTTTCTTGCCTACCTGAACCGACAGATGAAGACCGATTGCATACGGCACACCGCTTTGAGTGGAAAGAAAATTGAAAAAATAGCCATATGTGGCGGTTCGGGTAGCTTTTTACTTAGGGATGCCATTAATGCCGGGGCTGATGTATTCATAACAGGAGATTTCAAATATCACCAGTTTTTCGATGCAGAAGGAAAAATCATTATAGCAGACATAGGCCACTACGAAAGCGAGCAGTTTACGCCGGAAATATTTGAAACAATACTTAGAAAAAAATTTCCTACATTTGCAATCCTTTTATCAAATATAAATACCAATCCGGTAAAATATTATTACTAATGGCTACTGTAAAAGACTTTTCGGTTGAGGAAAAATTAACGGCTGTTCTCGCGCTGCAAAAGATTGATTCTAAAATAGATGAAATCAAAACAATGAAGGGCGAGCTTCCGATGGAGGTAAAAGACCTGGAAGACGAGATAGAGGGCCTGAAGGTGCGCCTCAACAATATAGATGCTGAAATAAACAGCATTAATACCTTTATAGAAACAAAGACCAACGCGAAGAAAGATGCGCAGGCTTTAATAAAGAAATACGAAAAGCAACAGGACAACGTAAAGAACAACCGCGAGTTCGAAGCAATCAATAAGGAAATTGAAATGCAGGAGCTCGAAGTGAAGCTGAACGAGAAGCATATAAAGGATGCTACTTTTGAGCAGAAAGACCGCATGAACGCGCGCATTAAGGCAGAAGAGAAAATTAAGGACGTGGAAGAATCGCTTGATGTAAAACGCAAAGAGCTGGAACGGATCACTGCAGATACGGAGAAAGAAGAAAAAGTGCTGGCTAAGAAATCTGATGAGGCGAAGGAAAAAGTAGATTCACGCCTGCTCTCTGCTTATGAGCGTATACGTGGCAGTTACAAAAATGGACTGGCTGTTGTGCCTATTCACCGCGATTCATGTGGCGGTTGCTTCAATGTAATACCACCACAGCGCCAGAGCGAAATTCGCCAGCACAAAAAAATTATCGTTTGCGAGCATTGCGGCCGCATACTTGTTGATTCTGACATGAACGATAAGACGAACGTGAAACTATAATTTTTCATGAAATTTTATATTTGAAGAGGAGCGCATCGCGCTCCTCTTTTTTGCCATAAAAGCATGAATTGCGTCAATGTCGTAAAACACCACTTTTTTGTCTTGGTTATGCAGCAATTATCTGCAATTACTGCCGCACCTTTGTATTGTTATCAGAAACACTTTTAAAACTTTCAAAACTAAAAAAACATGAAACAGGTATTTATCAATCTAGCGGTGAAAGACCTTGCACAGTCAATGGCATTTTACACCGCAATGGGGTTTACGAATAATCCGCAGTTCAGCGACGATACGGCCAAGTGCATGGTATGGAGCGAGAACATCTTTGTGATGATAATGGGCCATGAAAAGTTCAGTGGCTTTATTACAAAACCGATAGCCGACACCAAGAATAATGTGGCGGGCATTTACTCATTATCGGTAGATAGCGTAGATAAGGTGAATGAGATTATGAATAACGCACTTGCTGCCGGAGGCGTAGAGCCTAACGAAATGCGTGACTACGGCTTTATGCAGCAGCGCACGGTGGAGGATATGGACGGCCATACATGGGAGGTGTTCTATATGGACATAAGTAAGTTCCCGACTGAGAAAGCATAATAACAGGTTCCCGGTTTTTTACAAATCACCGCTGTATCGCGAAAAGGCATATAGCGGTGATATTTTTTTGTACATTTATATAAACACTACTGTATGAAAAAGATTACGAAGCTATATCTGCTGGCATTGTGCATGACCTGCATTTATACCGCCACCGCCCAAACGCAGGTTACTTATTATACCAGTATGGGCAATTTCAAGGTAAGGCTCACCGACACGCTGACACCACGAACAGTGGACAGCTTCATAGCGCGGGTATCCGAGAAATTTTATGACGGTCAGATATTTCACAGGGTGATAGACAATTTTATGATACAAGGCGGCGACCCGTTGGGTACAGGTTTTGGAGGCCCTGGTTACTCATTTCCTGATGAATTTGTATCCACACTGAAGAACGTACCCGCCGCGCTGGCAATGGCCAATTCGGGGCCAAACACTAACGGCAGCCAGTTTTTCATCAACCTGGTCACCAATGCTCATCTCGACAATCATCATACCGTTTTCGGAATGGTGTACGATAACTTTGTAGTGGTACAGAATATAGGCCATGTACCTACCAATTCAAGCAACAGGCCAATTACGAACGTTAGGCTGGACAGCATAAGGATAATAAGCCTTTATGTGCCCGCAGCAGTAAATGAGCCGGGCAATGGGATGAAGGTAGCTATGTACCCCAACCCCGCCAGGGACATAGTGCATATGGAGCTGCCGGCCACAACCACAAAGGTGGAGATAGTGAACATGGCGGGGCGTGTGGTGTACTGCACTGATGCCAAAGGCACACTGATGGTGGACCTACGCGAGCAGCCTACAGGGTTGTATATGGTGCGCCTGAGCAATATGAATGGTGCTACCCAGAGCAGGTTGGTGGTGCAGTAGGATGGGGTATTAAAAATGGTTTTTTCGCAGATTTTCTAAGGCTATCAGAACTACAGTCCTTAATCCTTCCCAAAAAAGGAAAATCAATGAAATCTATCCTCTTGTGAATAGTCATTCACAGCTTGCAATTGATTTGCAGATAGAGTATCCTATTTCATTGAACAGCAAAAAAGCACCCGGTTGGGTGCCTTTTCAATATAATGTACTTTACGACTGTTAGATCTTAAAGTGAGAGAACGCTTTGTTCGCTTCTGCCATACGGTGGGTATCTTCTTTCTTTTTGAAAGCGCCGCCTTCACCTTTAGCTGCTGCTACTATCTCGTTAGCCAGTTTGTCGGCAATGGTTTTGCCATTACGCTCGCGGCTGAAACGGATAAGCCATTTCATGCTCAGTGATATTTTACGGTCGGGGCGTACTTCGCTTGGTATCTGGAAGGTAGCACCACCTATACGGCGACTGCGTACTTCTACAGCCGGAGTTACGTTCTGCAGGGCTTTTTTCCATATCTCATAACCATCTTCGCTGGTTATTTTAGATACTTTATCTACCGCGTCATAAAAAGCGCTCAACACAGTGGTTTTGTTACCGCCTATCATCAGGCAGTTAACGAAACGAGTCACGTTCTTATCGTTGAATCTTGGATCCGGCGCTAACGGAAGTTTTTTTGCTTGTGCCTTTCTCATCTATCTGATTGGCTTATATTAGTTGTTATGAAAATTATTTTTTCTTAGCTGCTGCTGCACCTTTCTTATCACGCTTGGTACCGTATTTACTACGGCTCTGCTTACGGTCTTTTACACCGGCAGTATCGAGCGCACCGCGCACAATGTGATAACGCACACCCGGAAGGTCCTTAACACGGCCTCCGCGTATAAGCACTATGGAGTGCTCCTGCAGATTGTGGCCTTCACCCGGAATGTAGGCGATCACCTCTACCTTGTTCGTAAGGCGCACTTTGGCTACTTTACGGAGCGCTGAGTTTGGTTTCTTTGGCGTTGTAGTGTACACACGTGTACAAACCCCACGGCGTTGTGGGCAGGAGTCCAATGCACGGCTCTTTGATTTGGTGCGCATTTGTTCGCGGCCTTTACGTACTAATTGTTGTATAGTTGGCATGCTTACTTTAAATAAAAATTTAAAACGGAGCGCAAAGATAAGGGATTAATTCAAAACCAAAAACTAAAATGACAAAAATATTATTGCCTATTCTTTAATTTATGGAAAAATGTTCACGCTTTCTGTTTCATATATGGCAGCTACGGGATAATATATTATTATAATGTTATTTATTAACCATTGCCGCTACTATACGTTGCGATGCATGGCCATCTCCATATGGGTTTGAACGCATAGCCATTGCATCGTAGGCGGCTTTGTCGGTGAGCAGTATCATTGCCTCTTTATACAGCAGTTCCGGGTCGCTTCCCACTTTCAGTACAGTGCCTGCATCCAGGGCTTCGGGCCGCTCGGTGGTATCGCGGAGCAGCAATACAGGCTTGCCCAGGGAGGGGGCTTCCTCCTGCACGCCGCCGCTGTCGGTAAGTATCAGGCGGGCATTGTTCATCAGCCACAGGAATTCGGGATAGGCAAATGGCGGCACCAGGTGAATGAGCGGATGATTGCCAAGCAGGTCTTGCACCACGTCTTTCACATTAGGGTTTAGGTGCACGGGGAAGATGACAGGTACATTTGCCGCCTCGGCTATCCTCTTTATGGCCAGCGATATATTCCTCACGCCATCGCCATGATTTTCGCGGCGGTGCATGGTCACCAGTATGTAGTCTTTTATAGCCTGGAGGTTATGTGCGGCAATACCGGGAGGCACTGTGCCTTCTATTTTCCTCAGCCCCAGGAAGAGGGCATCTATGCCGGTATTGCCGGTGATGGCCATTTTATGGGTAGGCACCCTTTCGGCCAGCAGGTTTTGATACGATTGCTCGGTGGGCGGGTAATGAAAATCGGCCAGGCTTGTGGTGATGACCCTGTTTATCTCTTCGGGAAACGGCGAATACTTATCGAAAGTACGAAGCCCTGCTTCCACGTGGTGTACTTTTATCCGGTTATAAAAAGCAGCCAGTGCAGCAGTAAATGTAGTATGCGTATCTCCCTGCACCACCACAATATCTGGTTTCTCCTGCTTCAACACTTCGTCTATTTTCACCATTAGCTTTGCGGTAAGCCCTGCCAGTTGCTGGTTGGGCTCCATCACATCCAGCGAGATATGGATGGGGATATTGAAAAAATCAACCACCTGCTGCAGCATTTCTTTATGCTGCCCGGTAGAGCAGACAATGGTATTAAAATGTTCATTATTCACCAGCGCGTCCACCACCGGGGCTAGCTTTATGGCCTCCGGGCGTGTGCCAAAAAAAACGATTACTTTCTGCATGAAGTGGTTGCCTAATCTTTTATCACAGGAATTTTTTCGATGCCCGTGGGCCCGTACAAAGTGTAATAAGGGCCTTCAGCGGTGCGAAAATAATCTATTTTATAACCCTGTGGTAAAAGAGTATGCAGCAGCAGTGCATCATGCCAATCGGGGACGCCGACTTTATGAATTTTGTTTTGCACAATGCTGCCAGCTATAGCCGGGTGGTTGTATTTGAGCAGGCGGTTCTCTTTCAGCACACCTTGCGCAAAAAAGAGAAAAGCTGGTATGATGAGTACTGCCGAAAGGCCATGCTTTATCAGTGCATTCACCCTTGGGCTGTTATAGCAGGTGTAGAGCAGGCAGGCAATGAACAGATTGCTGAATGGCAGGCCAAAAGAAAAATAGCGAAAGTAGAGCGGCGTATAGTGTCCGGACTTCAGGCTGAGCAACATCAGAAAAACACTACTGCTGCTGCCAAGAATGAAAAACGTGTGCAGGTTCCTTTTTTCGGTTTTGGTAACCGATGCCAGTATGCCGATATAGTAGAGTATAGGAATGAACAGGAATGAAACAATGATGGTGACTACATTTTCCCGAAATGCCGGAAGCACTGCCTTGTAGTTGATGGCAAGATACTTCATGGTGCGTGATATGACGCCCCATATGCTGTATTCGACATGGGCATATACCTCTTCAATCGTTTTACTCTGCGAGGTCATAATGTTCAGGCCCTGCAAGGAAAAATAGAGGAATACCCCCAGCCCGCCGGCCGGAAGTATTACCGCGATGATATTCTTCGCTGTAAACAGGCTTTTCCCTTTTGTGAAAAGCAATACGCCGAGAAACACGAGGATAATATAAATGCTGAGAAAGTGCGACATGATAGCACAGGCAGCGCATAGTGCCGTAAGGAAAAGAAAGGAGGGCTTC
This sequence comes from uncultured Flavipsychrobacter sp., assembly GCA_964493865.1. Lineage (GTDB taxonomy): Bacteria > Bacteroidota > Bacteroidia > Chitinophagales > Chitinophagaceae > Nemorincola. The sequence goes on along the minus strand of CAZBPS010000006.1, from coordinate 123,572 downwards.
TCTGATGATAGAAACTTAAAAAGCCAGAGTGCGGCGAGCGTGATGAACATAGTGCCCATTGCATAGGCCCTTATCTCGTGGCTCATACTGATGAAGTTGAGATCGCTTGTCAGCAGTATGACCGCTATACCTGTGAAAATACTGTCCTTTAATAAGAACCTGCTTAATGCGTAAAATGCTATAAGAGTGGCAATAGTGCACAACTTGGTAAGCAGCATGTACATGGCCACCGAATTGCCGGATAAACGGGCGAATAAATGCAGCGCGTAGTTATACAAAAAGCTGTTGGCATTATCATTCACCGTAGCTTTAAATACATTGGCGGGAGTATTAAGTTGCTCTATTTGTAAGGAGCTGATGCTAGTGGCGTTGACAAACTCAGCGGGGGTATCGTGGCTGATGCCTTTGCTGCACAGCATGGCTACGGTCTCGTCATACCATATCTCTTTTTTGAATGGCAGAATGAGTACAATGGCGATAGCGGCAATGAGGCAAAGAATATTTATCTTTTTGGTCAGGTCGTTTCCGCCGTTAATTGCTGCAGCAACCATTTTATGGTTTTAGTTTGCCTGTTTTGTAATCAAGGAGCAGTTTGAGGGTCTGGCGCATGGTCTTTTTTACATTCATTTTCGATTCGCCCTGTTTCAGGTCGTAGCGCAGTATCATGGGCACCTCGTTCATGGTGGCGCTCTGGCTGGCTACTTTAAGCAATACCTCCACCATACAGCCGAAACCCTTCTGGGTAATGAATTTATCGCCGTAGTAGTTGATGGTTTTTTTCAGCATGTCCACCCGGTAGGCGCGGAAGCCGCAGGTATAGTCTTTAATACCTTCAAAACCCACCATTACCCGGAAAAGCATGCCGGCAGCCCAACTAAAGAATGTGCGTGAGCGCTTCAGGCCTTTTATTCTTGCCCCGGGTTGGTAGCGCGATGCGATTACCAGGTCGCTGCCCTCGGCCACTTGCTGGGCCATACGCTGTATAAGAAAGGGGTTCTGACTGTCGTCAGCGTCCAGGGTCACTACTATATCTGTGTCCTTGAGCCCTTTTATGGCCTCGCGCATGCCTTGGTTTATGGCGTTGGCAAGGCCACTGTTGGGCTGTATGTCCAGTACTTTTATCGAAATATCGGCCTTGAAGTTTTGCGCTACCTTAAGGGTATTATCCTTGCTGCCGTCGTTCACCACCAGCACACTGGCGTCCCACTTATAGTAGTTGTAAGCCTCATTAATTCTCTGAAGTAGGGGGGGCAATGAGTCTTCCTCGTTATATGCGGGCAGTACTATCCTTATGTGCATATGTTCTTTGGTGTTCCTTTACAATTATATATTCAATAATAGAATGGGTGGCTTACAGCCGCTAAAGTAATCATTTTACCGTTCTTATGAAACCGGGCGAAGAATGTGGCCGGTGCAGCTAAATATGTTTCCCTTCTATGGCTGCAACAGCATCTCGGAAAGCCGCCGAAATGGGTGCCTTTTCATTCTTATTGAAGTCAAAGTTAACAATAACATCATGGGCCTCCGCGGCTACTTCACCCTGCTCGTTCAGCACCTGATGGTGTATGCCAAAGCTGGTGTTCTTCATGAATTCCATCCTTGCGGCTATTATTATATTGCCTGGATAGTAGAGCGGCTTTATGAAATTGCAGGAGGTAGATAAAAGTATAGGCCCGATTTTCGTCTCTGCGAAAGATGCGGCAAGCCCGGTAAGTTCCCAATAATTAACCCTGGATGCCTGTATATACTTGAAGTAGGCCACATTGTTCACATGACCGAAGAGGTCCATCTCGCTCCAGTCTATTCTTATGGGCAATTTTACCGGATAGTGTTTCATATGGTAAAAGTACGCAGAACTCGTATTTTTACTTAAATTGCCCGGTACCTTGATGAAGCACCTGTATTGGATAGCAATCGTTTTCCTTGCCATTTCTTCCTGCAAAAAGGAGAAGAAGAGGTTATATATGAGTACGGCAACTATAGCCGGGCGCAACTATACAGTTGGGCAGTGCCACGGGCCGTACTATATAAGAATAGACAACCCCAATACACATTATACTTTTGACACATTGCCACGCTACAGTGGCATCAACCTGAATATAGTGACCGCATCAAACCCCATAAGGGTGCAGCTGAACTGGCACCATGCCACCGGGTGCGAAAAGATAATTATCGACGATATACAGCAAATAAAGTGACCATTACTGGAAAAGGTACATCAGGCGCACCGCCCATACGTTATTGTACTGGTTTGCGCGGGCATATTCCGGAGGCGGCAACTCTGTGCGCATGGGCATCAGTGAATACTGGAACCTGACATTAAGAAAAAGGCCTTTCCACAAGTGCAGCTCTGCGCCCGCCAGCAGGTCGAAAGCGTCCTGTCTGAATGGATACTTGCCCTTGAAATCCACAGTTGAGATTACATTATTAGTATCAATTGTTATGGATTCGCTGCTGTTTACCAGTCTGCCGTACGAAACCCCCACGCCAAAATGGCTTTTTCGCCGGTCGAAGTAGTTGATCATAACAGGTATTTCCGCATAATTGGCATTAATACCATATTTGAGTATCTGTATGCTTGGGTTGCCGGGCGATGCCTGAGGCAGGTTGCTCCTGCTTCCTTTCTGCGAGTAGAGTATTTCCATACTCAGGGCCACATGTTTGGCTATATGTGCATAGGCTATGGCACCAACATTGATGCCTGCCTTGCGGTAACCGGCAAAGTAGTCTCCATCTACCTGCGCGAAATTAGCACCAATGATGAGCCCGCCGTAGAATAGTTTAGGTTCTTCAATATACATTCCCTTCTCCTCATCGTCATCATCCTGGGCAAAAACACCCCCGGAAAAAGAGATCAAAAAAATCGTAATGATAAGTTGTGCCGCGAATTTTCTACTTTTATTCATCGAAACAGGGTTCGCTCCATACCATATAGACGAAATTCGGGCGGTCAAACTTTGGCTGAAGCGATAAAACATTTTTAACCGGTAATAATGAGTTTCAAATATACACCAAACACACTAAAAAAACTGGAGGAGCTTTTTGACGAGGCCCGCTACATCATCCGTTACGAAAAAGGCAATTTCAACAGCGGCTACTGTATACTCGAAGAAAAGCGGGTAGTGGTAATCAATAAGTTCTTCAACGTGGAGGGGCGCATCAATGCCCTCATCGAAATACTGCAGTCCATCACCGTGAAAGAGGAAGAACTGAGCAGCGAAGGGCTGAAGCTATATAAGCAGCTCAAATCCGGCCCCGCTTCAGTAGAAGACACTTCTGTTCAATCTCAAATGGACATGTAGCAGTGAAGATAACTTTCCTTGGCACCGGCACTTCTCAGGGCATCCCTATCATAGGCTGCGAATGCCCCGTATGTATCTCTGAGAACAAGAAGGATAACCGCCTGCGCACATCGGCATGGGTAGAGACCGGTGATGTGAGCATAGTAATAGACAGCGGCCCCGATTTCCGTTACCAGATGCTGCGCGCCAATGTGCGCCATCTCGATGCCATTATTTTCACCCACGGGCACAAAGACCACATAGCCGGGCTGGACGATATACGCGCCTATAACTTTATACATGGCAAGCCGGTGGACATATACGCTACCGAAGAAACACAGGAAACCATAAAGCGGGAATTCAGCTATATCTTCAACAACGCCTCCTACCCCGGCGTACCGCAGATAATCATGAATACCATAGACCCCTATACGCCGTTTGAGGTAAAGGGCGTGGTGGTAACGCCCATCCGTCTGCTGCATTACAAAATGGAGGTATTAGGCTTCAGGATAGGCGATTTTACCTACATCACCGATGCCAACTTTATAGAGCCTGAAGACCTGGCCAAAGCCAATGGCAGCAAGGCACTGGTGCTCAATGCCCTGCGCCATGAGCCGCACATATCGCACTATACGCTGGCAGAGGCAATGGACGTGGCAAAAACCGTGCAAGCGGGCGATACCTACTTCACCCACATCAGCCACCAACTGGGCCTGCACGATGTGGTAGATGCCGGCCTGCCCGAGGGCATGCACCTGGCCTATGATGGGCTGGTGCTGGAGTTTTAATACAGACCTTACTTTCGTAGTTTTGCCAACTTATAGGATAGCGATTTAATTATATGGAGTACAACTTTACAGATATAGAGAAACGGGCCAAACAAAAATGGACTAAGGAAAACGTTTATAAAGTAACTAACGATACCTCAAAACCTAAATGCTATGTGCTGGATATGTTCCCCTACCCCAGTGGGGCGGGGTTGCATGTAGGCCATCCGCTGGGCTATATAGCCTCCGATATTTATGCCCGCTACAAAAGGCTGTGCGGTTACAATGTGCTCCACCCAATGGGATTCGATGCCTTTGGATTACCGGCTGAGCAATATGCAATTGAAACAGGTCAGCACCCGGCAGATACCACTAAGAAGAATATAGAAAGGTATAAAGATCAGCTCGACAAAATCGGGTTCTGCTATGATTGGGACAGGGCCGTAACTACCAGCGACCCCAAATACTATAAATGGACACAATGGATATTCCTGCAGCTATTCCACAGTTGGTACGACAGGGCACAACATAAAGCAAGGCCTGTAAGTGAATTGGTAGCCCTTTTTGAAAAGGAGGGCAACGCTCATGTCCCTTGTCCCGGTGATGAAACGTTGAATTTTGATGCCGCCGCATGGAAGAAATATACAAAGCAGGAAAAGCGCGCCGCACTCATGCACTACCGCATAGCCTACCAGGGCTACGCGCAGGTGTGGTGGTGCGAGGCACTGGGTACTGTGCTGGCAAATGACGAGGTGGTAAACGGCGTATCAGAGCGCGGCGGGCACCCGGTAGAGCGCAAGAATATGCGCCAGTGGTTTTTGCGCATCACGGAATATGCCGAACGCCTGCTCACCAGCCTCGATACCCTCGACTGGAGCGAGGCCATGAAAGAAATGCAGCGCAACTGGATTGGGAAGAGCGTAGGTGCTGAGGTGCGGTTTAGCGTGGTAGTTGACGAACCAATTGTGGAAGATGGGGTAGCCCATCCCGGGCATTTGGATTTTTCAATACAGGTCTTCACCACCCGCCCCGATACCATTTTTGGTGTCGACTTTCTGGTATTGGCACCCGAACACCAATTTGTTGACGGAATAACTACAGACGCACAAAAGCAAGCAATAGAAGAGTATAAGACCTACGTAAAAAGCCGTTCCGAACGCGAGCGTATGAGCGAGGTAAAACAGGTGACCGGTTGTTTTACCGGGGCATATGCCATGCATCCCCTTACCGGGAAGCAGGTGCCCGTCTGGATATCCGAATATGTGTTGGCGGGATATGGCACGGGCGCTATAATGGCCGTGCCCAGCGGAGATGAGCGCGACCACGCTTTCGCGAAACATTTTAACATCCCCATCACCAATATATTTGGCGAGAAGTATACCGGCGAAGAAGCCTACAGCGCAAAGACCGGTACGATAGAGAACAGCGGGTTCCTCACAGGTATGAGCATAGCTGATGCAACTGAAGCTGCTATAAATGCGCTGGTAGAGAAAGGGGTAGGTAAAAGAAAAGTAAACTACCGCCTGCGCGATGCGGGCTTCAGCCGCCAGCGGTATTGGGGCGAGCCGTTCCCTATAGTGTATGTGGATGATGTGCCGTATGCTACAGACGAAATAGAAGACAAACACATAAACAGCTTACCTGTAGAACTGCCTATGGTGCAGCACTACAAGCCCGGCCCGGAAGGACAAGGGCCACTGGCCAATATAATGGAGTGGGTAAACACGCCCGAGGGGAAAAGGGAAACCAACACCATGCCCGGCTATGCAGGCAGCAGTTGGTACTTCCTCCGCTATATGGACCCGCAGAATGACACCGAATTTTCCTCACGCCCCGCTACCGACTACTGGCAGCAGGTGGACCTCTACGTAGGCGGCACCGAACATGCCGTAGGCCATTTATTATACAGCCGTATGTGGACAAAAGCCCTCTGCGACCTCGGCCACATAGGCTTTGATGAGCCATTCAAGAAGTTACTGAACCAGGGGATGATACAGGGAAGTTCGAGGTTCGCTTATGTTTTCGATTATCAACTAAAAGAAAACAATGAACGTTTGAAGCTTAGCGGATCAATATTTCTTTCGTTAGGAATAGTTAAAGGAGCTCTTCATAACGTTGATGATAATATGAAATTAGCGAGAGAATTAGCAGTTAATTATTTTCCAGGGAAATTATTTGACGAGTTATTTTATGGTTGGAATTTCCGACCAATGAGAGTTGACGTAAATGTTGTGGACGGTATAGAATTAGATATTGAAGCTTTTAAAAAATGGCGTCCAGAATATGCTCACGCTTATTTTCATTTGGAAGATGGTAAATACATCTGCGGAGCAGAAATCGAAAAAATGTCCAAATCCAAATACAATGTGGTCAACCCGGACGACATTGTAGCCCAGTATGGTGCAGACACTTTCCGCATGTACGAAATGTTCCTCGGGCCTATAGATGTAAGCAAGCCGTGGGATACCAAGGGCATTGAGGGCGTGCACCGTTTCCTGAAAAAAATGTGGCGGTTATATGCTGATGAACAGAAGGGCTGGATAGTAACAGATGAAAAAGCCACCGATGCCGAGCTGCGCATACTGCACAAGACGATCAAAAAGATACACGAGGATATAGAACGGTTCTCGTTCAATACTGCCGTTAGCCAGTTCATGATATGCGTGAACGAACTTAGCGCACTCAACTGCCACAAGCGCGATATACTCGAGCCACTGGCGGTTATCATCTGCCCCTTTGCACCTCATATTGCCGAGGAATTGTGGCAGCGTTTTGATAACAAGGGCAGCGTTATAGACGCCATCTTCCCCAAGTATCTGGAGATGTATGTGACGGAGAACAGCAAAATGTACCCCGTAGCCATAAACGGCAAGACCCGTATGGAAATGGAGTTCCCGCTGGATGCCGAACCACAGGCAATAGAAAAAGAAGTGCTGGCAAATGAGGCCATACAAAAATGGCTGGAAGGCAAAACCCCGAAAAAATTCATTTATGTGCGGGGCAAGATGATAAATGTGGCGGTGTAGCCCCTGCAACTAAAGCGGGAGTCAATAATTTAGCTATAGCTCAAACTTGTGCCCTGGGACTTGTTTGAGCTATCTGATATACATAGGTTTCCAAAATAAATATCACAAATTTTAGCTAATAACGTGGGAAAGCCCCTTTAGGGGTTTGGGGTTTGAATTACCTTTGCACCCATGAAAGCTAATAAGACCACCATTTTCCTCACATCCTTTTTCATGCTGCTGGGCATAGCCTTTATAGGCTACGTATATCCCAAGATAAAAGAGAACCAGGATAAGCAGCCGCAGTTGCCCGTAATAGGCAACGAGCAAAACCACCATGTTTCACCCTTTTCATTTGTGAATCAGGATGGCAAAACCGTATCTAACGAGGATATAAAAGGCAAGGTAGTGGTGGTGGAATATTTCTTCACCACCTGCAAGACCATCTGCCCAAAGATGAATGAGAACATGGAAACTGTGTACAAGGCTTTCCGTGGCAATAAGAATGTGATGATACTATCACACTCCGTAGACCCCGAGAAAGACACCGTGCAGGCGCTTAAGGCATATAGCCTGCGTTTTGATGCCGACCCATCGCAATGGATGTTCCTCACCGGCGATAAAAAGCAGCTCTACGATATGGCGCGCTATAGCTACCTTATCAGCGCCGAAGACGACACTACCGGGCTGAGCATTGAAGACGATTTTATTCACGATGATAATTTTGTGCTGGTAGATGGCTACGGCCGTGTTCGCGGCTTCTATGAAGGTACAGCCCCTGCCGCCGTCAACAAGCTGATAGGCGATATTAAGCTCCTGCTCAAGGAAAAGAATAATCCTGCTCAATAACCTCACCGTAGAAACACAATGCATTGTGTCTCTACGGTGTGTGGTTAATGCAACGACCAGCCCAATAACAGCCAACCCAGCACTATCAGCGGGGCGGGTATCTTGGTATAAGACAAGATACAGAAGGTGATGATCACTACTACCAGGTTGCTCCACTCAAACGCCAGGTATTTATCGAAGGCGATAGACTGGAACAGTATCATGCCCGATGCCCATATGATGCCTACAATTGCCGAATTAATACCCTCCAGCGCGCGAAAGATGATAACATGGTGCTTCAGGTTGTGATATACCGGGAACAGGAAGAACAGCAGCAATGTGCTGGGCAGGAATACTGCCGTAGTGGCCACAACGCAGCCCACCGCCTGCCATATGCCGCCCCCGCCTATGGCTAGCCCACCTACATAAGAGCAAACTGAGAACACCGGACCCGGAACGGCATGTACTATACCAAAGCCGGTAAGCAACTGGTCGGGCGGAAATAACTGTGAATGCGGGCGGCGTACAAACTGGTAAAACATGAGCGGCAGCAGGGCCTGCCCCCCGCCGAATACGATGGCCCCGAAGCGGTAAAAATTCTCAAAGAGGTGGGCTATCCCTTCCTGCGCCCAGCCCAGCCTCGATGATAATTCGCTGATGATAACCGCCACAAGGTAAAGTACCACAAACAGCCACAGGTGAAACCAGTTTATCTTTTTGGGTTTCTCCAGCGGAGCGGGTATGCGGTTATTACTGAAGTTGCTGATGGTGCCTGCCACCAGCAGCAATGCCGGGAACACCCAGGGCGAATTGACAAACAGCGTTACTATAAGGCTCCCTACCATGATGCAGGCGGTGGCCACAAATTTTACACTGTTGCGCATCATGCGCACGGCGGCAAAAAATATAAACCCTACCGACATGGGCTGCACATATGAAAATAAGTTCAGCGGTATCTTTCTTGTGCCATGTGCCGTGGTAGCATCAAAGTAGTAGATAAGGAAAGAAAGCGCCCCCATTATCAGCGCTGCGGGGAACACCCACAGCAGCAGGGTGAGTACGGCCAGCGGTATGCCGCCCCGCTTCAGGGCTATAAGGGTCACCGTTTGGGTCGATGACGGGCCGGGCAGCATCTGGCAGAATGCATTATATTCTAATAATTCATCCTCTGTTACATCCTTTCTTTTCTGCACAAATGTCTTTACCATCATCCCCATATGGCCGTGCGGCCCGCCAAATGCGGTAAATGAATATAAAAAAACAGATTTCAGAAATGGCACATGCCTCAGTAACATCCCGCGGCGAATTAGGAAATGAAAGTAATATAAAAACCCTGAATCTCTAAAGGGCTCCCGCTCATTTCTGAAAAATGCCCCCCGCAATACCATTACAATACCTTTTTTGCCCCATTAACTAATCAACTTTTCAACTAAAGATGTATCTTGCAGCGCAAATTATAATCATGAATCACTTACTGCTTGGTGCGTTTTACGACAACATAGACAAAAATGTAGGCCCCACGCTTACATGGGTATTTTTCTTCCTCATGATCATTGAGCTGCTTTATGTGACCATAAAGTATGCCGACGGAAAGGTTGACGAAAAAAAGTAACCGGTGTCTTCCCCATCTATAAAGATAGCCGATATCCGCAGGGAATACATGCTTGAGGCGCTCGATGAAGAGATTGCCGGGCATGACCCCATTTCCTTTTTCAGCAAATGGTTCTCCGAGGCCGAAGCCGCACATATTACCGATATTAATGCGATGACCCTCGCTACCACAGGTGCCGATATGCGCCCCCATGCGCGTATAGTGCTGCTCAAAGGGCTCGATGAAGACAGCTTTGTTTTCTTCACTAATTATGATAGCGCGAAGGGCAACGACTTAAACGCCAACCCACATGCTGCTCTCGTCTTTTACTGGAAGGAGCTGGAGCGCCAGGTGCGTGTGGAAGGAAGGGTGGAAAAAGTGGATGAAGCCGAAAGCAATGTCTACTTCCAGTCGCGCCCTGCCGGCAGCAGGATAGGTGCCTGGGCATCGCCGCAGAGCCGCAGGATAACCCACCGCAATATTCTCGACCTCAATTATGCCAGGTACGAGGAAGAATTCTCAGGGATAGATATTCCTCGCCCCGCACACTGGGGCGGTTATCGCATAATACCCGGTCATATAGAATTCTGGCAGGGTCGCGCCAGCCGTATGCACGACCGTATCGTATTTACGAAAGATGCCGCCGGCAACTGGGAGCGGCACAGGCTGGCGCCATAGTCGAAAAATAGCATGGACCGCATGAAACTAAAATACTTACTGCTCCTCACATCGCTGATAGTATTTGTTGCTCTGCTACCCTCGTGCAGGAAAAAGCAGAATGCCACAACCACAGTGCCCTACGCCGATACCCTTACGCTATTGTCTAAACATAAGTGGTATGTCGACCACATTTGGGCAGATTACAACAACAATGGCCTCACGGATACTGCGCTGAGTGAATGGATACCCGGCACCACCTTGTTCAGGGTCTATACATTCGCCCGTAAGGGCGATTTCTCTGACAGCACGCCCGGTAAGGTGCTTTACGGCACTTGGCATTTTAAAGGTGTCACCAAAGACAGTGTGTACATCACCATTGATACCATAGGCAACTACCTGCACAGCATACTTAGCATATCAGAAGATGCTATGGTCACCAAAAAATGGGGCACTCTGGAACGCTGGTATTTTACGAAGTTTTGAGAACTCGTAGTTCAGGGTAGTAATTTGCACTTCGTATTTTTAATCAATCACACGATTACCCTTTTAAATTATTGTGGCCTTTCCTTTACTCTTTGTGCCAATTTGTAACGATGCATTTCAGAAATGGTACTTTTACACATCGATTTGTACGGTATTGTTATATTTATATCTTTAAAGTTATTTCAGGGGATTCCACCGCTAAAAGAACGGAGCGATTTTTAGAAACCTCATGACTAAACCATAAGAAAATCATGCGACGGATATTTTTTACCATACTCTCTTGTGCTGTATTTGCTGCAAGCGGACAAACACCAAATGGGCTTATCCTTAAAAAAGGAATGGTCATAGAATCAGAAATAGCAAGCTATAAAACACCACTATTAATAAATGCCGAAAAGTGGATAAAGATGAAACCCGGTAAACGGGATGAAGAGGTATTAAAGTTTAATGAAGATGCAGCAGCGGGCAAAATATCTCCCGCTGGTAATTTGATTTTACCGACAATAATCAATGATGAATCCGTATCCGGCAACAATGCCCTTTTTACCGGAACGACTAAAATTGGGCTAACAGAATACAAACTGAAAATTGAGATAACTGGAGATACGGCAAAATATATCGTGAATGACGCGAAAAATTTTCCGATAGTAGCGAAAAATGATACAACCGGACTATGGTGTTTTGGTATAAGGAAGTACCCGCTAAAACCAGAAACAGGCACGTATATTCCCGGGTATATCAATGAAATGGATATTTTTCCTTACGACCTTACAACAACAAGGCGTACCTTTTTCCAAGTTGACGGCGGAGATGGATATGGTTACTACGGATTTGTGAACGTAAGAAAGAAGCACAAAATGAGTGTGAGCTCAATTACCGTTAATACCCCTTATTATGTGGCGGGCAAAGAGGACATACAAATAGCAGGCAGGACATTCACCGCATATAAACTGCTGAATGCGCAATGGATGAAATCGATAACAAATGATGTGGTAACAGAAGATCCGACAAGATATTTTGACAACGAGCAACTGAGCAATAGCATAAAAGAAAACCTTAAGAGCCGTGGACGGGGATTAGACGGCAAGGAAGGTGTTGACAGATTATTGAAAAATGCCTCGGAAAAGGCCGGCATGGCTCCAAACGAATATGGCTATTTGGAAAACTACCAGGAAAGCTGGTATGTGCCGGAACTTTGCATGATAGTGAAGTCGAAGTTTTACGATGCTTATGGCGCATTACAAATGGAGTCGAAGGTAGTGGCTATTAAATAGCAACTGATTATTTTTTAATGAAGGCCGGATCTGCAGGGCTATTTGCCTTGTATTGCTACCGGTTGAAGTATAATCTTCATCGCAAACCGGGAAAATGATTTCTGGCGTAGTATTGATGAATAATAAATCAGGACACTTAGTCTGAACGTCTAGCCCCTTTCCGCTCCCACCTTATACCATAGCTGAGGTAGAGATTAAAAACGAAATTGGCCGTTTTGTCGCCGCGGCCAAAACCGGCAATATACATCGGGGCCATCTCCCTGAACGACTTACCGTTCATCAGGAATTTACCCCGGATGTTCCACCCTGCACACAGGCCTTTATACAGTTCCACCCGCATGCCGCCGGTCAGCTCCAGCCAGAAGGCAGAATAGTTTTTACCGGGCAGTGACTGCATGGCCGTATTGCCCCACACGCTGTCTGCCACCATATAAGATACACTGCTCCTGTTTATTTGCGCAAAGCCAGCCCTCATGCCCATGAACATCATATCCCAGTCGCGGGGGCTGTCTCTTGTCAGTATGCTCTTATTGAAGCCCAGTTGTACAAAGCTGTTGGTAGTGGTGTATTTCAGGTCGGCATAATTTATAGCCGAGTTGCCCCAGCCACCTTCTCCGGCTATGTAAAATTCTTTTTTCAGATAATAGTCGGCATGAAGTTCATAACCTGTCCGGTCGGTATAATAAAAGTTGGAGCCTATGCGCACAGCGTCTATGCCTATGCACAACTGGTGGCCCGCGCTATCGGGTTTCTTCACCTTTTGCTCGGAGGTGGTGTCTGCGGCATAGGTAGTGTCTGCATTGGCTTGTGCAAATGCAGGCGTGATACCGCATACTATCCACGTGCTAATAGTTAGGATGTATATATATCTGCAGATGCTTTGTATTGACATTGTCGTTTACACTTGTATTTAATATAACTACCGAATCAGTGTGCCAGTGTGTTGTACGCACCGAATCTATATCGAAGTAATAAGTAAAGCCACATGCGTTTGAAATGAATTCAAGCCTGCGGCGGTAATAAAAAGATAACGTATCATATGGTTGCGTCGCATTCGCAGAGTATATCCATTTGCAGAAATCAGTGTTTGGCGCAAGTGTCAGTATAAACATTGCGGATGGCGGGTTGATACTCGTATCATTCGGCTGGCTTGAAAGAGGGTAGAATGCCGCCTTGGGCAGCGACGAGTCCACCGCCACTGTGCTGGTATCCGTTTTCATGTGAACGGTGTTCACTATAAGGCTGGCGGTTACCGGGTTCAGGCAGGGTAGCCTTTGCTGTGAGCAGGCCATGCAGCCGATAAGGCACAGCAGCGATAGTATGATCGGTAAATAACGCGCCTTAATCATTCAGTGTGTTCAGGATTTTATCAATCTCCCCGATTACGGTATCTAATTGCTCGCGCATATTTTCTTTCTGTTCATCATCCTCTACGGTCTTCCCTATATGCACGCTCACCATGCCTTTTTCCAGCGAGGCCAGTTTTTTGTTCAGTTGTTCGGTTGTCTTTATCTGCGCGGCAATAGTCTCCTTCAGGCGTTTGTTCTCCGCCTCTGTTGCTGCATGTTTTTTCAGCAGTGTGTCTAATTTCTTGCTTAGTTTATCTAATGCTTCCATTATTCACGGATTTGCGCGCCCAATTTGCTTTTGTATGCATCCATCAGTTGCTTCATCAGTTGTTCGGTTTCCGCGTCTGTCAAGGTACGGTCTTGCAACTGAAATGTATAACTTAACGCCAATGATTTTTTCCCCTGTCCCAGCTTCTCGCTTTCAAATACATCAAACAACCCGAACGACTGTAAAGCGTCCATTTTCAGTTGCCCTGTGGCCTTCTGCACCTGCTCATAGGTGGTGCTGCTGTCCACTACAATGGCTATATCACGCTGCACTGCCGGGAACTTTGGTATTTCCTTAAATTGCACTTTACCGCTCTCCACAGCCTTTACCCACAGGTCCCAGTTTATCTCAGTGAAGTATATATCCTGTTTCACATCAAACTCTTTCAACCTTGCGCCCGGTACCTGCCATGCAGTGCAAAGCGCCTGGTTCTTCCATTTCCACACAATGCTGCCATCTTCGCCATAGCTTAATGCAGTATTCTTTATGCCACCATAGCTGATCAGGTTATTAATAATGCCTTTCAGGTGAAAGATATTGGCAGGCTGTGCTTTCTGGTCCCAATGGGTGGTGCGCACATTGCCTGTTATGCTTATTGCCAGCTTTGCTTCCTGTATGTATTTACCGTCCTGCTGCGTATAGGTGTTGCCGTATTCAAACAGGCCCAGATCGTGGCTCTTTCGGTTGCAGTTATACTGTATCACTTCCAGCGCGCCTTCCAGCATACTCGGGCGCATTACGTCCAGCTCACTGCTCAGGCTGTTTATCATCTTCACAAGGTCTGTCCGCCCCGGGTAATACTTACTGTTCACTATCGAGTTGGTCAGTATCTCCTGCAGGCCCGTGCCACACAGCAGTTCAGCAGTGCGGTTGCGCACTTCTCTGTCGTTGGGCAGCGCCTTTGCCAGTGCTATGTTCAGTCGCGATGGTATGGTTATATTGTCCAGACCGTCTATGCGCAGTATTTCTTCCACTATATCGGCGGGGTGGGCCACATCTGTTTTGTTCGAGGGCACTTTCAGTGTCAATGCCTCATTGGTCTCATGCACTATTTCAAAGCCCGATGCGGTCAGCAGTTCCTGTATGGCTATCTGCTTGTAGTGTTTACCACTCAGCTTATGTATATATTGGTAAGTCACTGTTACAGTCTTTGACTGCAATGGCTGCGGGTATTCATCAGTAACTGCTGATGCTATTTCGCCACCTGCCACTTCTGTTATCAGTTGGGCGGCGCGTTTCAGCGCGGGTATTACATTGTTTATGTCCACGCCTTTTTCAAAGTGCGTTGCCGCATCTGTGCGCAGCCCGTGGTGTAGCGATGTTCTGCGTATATGCTTAGAATCGAAGTAGGCACTTTCTAAGAATACATTTGTTGTACTCTCGCTAATGCCGCTGTGCAGCCCACCAAATACTCCACCTATTGCCACCGGGCCTTTGGCATCACATATCATCAGGTCGTTGCCTTGCAGCTTTCTTTCTTTCTCATCCAGCGCCATAAAGGTTGTTCCTTCAGGCAGGAACTTCACAATGATCTCGCCGCCGTTTATTTTATCTGCGTCAAACGCATGCAGCGGCTGACCGTATTCGTGCAGCACATAATTGGTTACGTCTACAATATTGTTGATGCTGCGCAGCCCAATGGTCTGTAGTCGTTGCTGTAGCCACTCCGGCGATGCGCCCACTTTTATGTTCTTTATGCTGATACCTGTGTACCTCGGGCATGCATCCGGCGCCTCTATCCTCACCTTTATATTCCCTTCCGCTCCTTGCCCCTGCACGCTGCCGTCTAACCCTGTCAGTGGCATTTTCACCGCATATTTCCCCTCCCGGTGATGCGTGAGGTAAGCGCACACATCGCGCGCCACGCCTATATGACTGTTGGCATCAGAGCGGTTGGGGGTAAGCCCTATGTGTATGGCAATATCCCCCTTGGGTATATTAAAATATTCCTTCGCCAACGTGCCTACGACTGCTTCTGCCGGCAATATCATGATGCCTGCATGGCTATTGCCCAGCCCTATCTCGTCTTCAGCGCATATCATACCGGCACTCTCTTCGCCCCGTATTTTGGCCTTTTTTATCAGGAATGGTGTTCCTTCCACTGGGTGTACCATGGCGCCCACCGGGGCCACCACCACCTTTTGGCCGGCTGCCACATTGGGTGCACCGCACACTATTTGCAGGGTTTCCGCGCCGCCTATGGTCACTGTCGTCACGCTCAGCTTGTCGGCATTAGGGTGCCTGGCGCAGGTCAAAACCTCGCCTATCACAAGCCCCTCAAGGCCTCCGGGTATCCCTCCCACAGGCTCCAATGCTTCCACCTCAAGTCCTATTGATGTAAGGATATTGCTTATATCGTTGACTGGCAATGGTTCCGGTAAGTAATCCAGCAGCCATTGGTAAGAAATGATCATCTAAACACTAAATTTTGACAAAGATAGCCCATGATAATAGGAAAAAGTAAGTTCCCAAAAAAACCGTTAACAAAACCATTTACCCACATAATAATGTGTATTGTCTGTTAATAGTTGTGGGTAATGCGATACCTTTGTGGATAGAACCTTCTTTTAACAGGTTTTATGGGTATAAATGGTGTATAGGATGTGCAGGGACTGCTTAAAATTTTACAAGCCCAAAATGTTTGCGGAGACCAAAATCGCGTTTACATTCGTCTCACTCCTCTGGTCTTTAACCTTCACTTAATGATGGCGTAACAGTTTGGAAACATTGAAAAATGCCCGAATTGCCATCAAAACGAAGAAAAAATACCCCGGGAACTGAAAAAATAACATTACAACTTACTATATAAGATACTAACCAAGAATGGCAGTAAATATTAAAAAAGATTTTGGTGGAACAGCTCGCCGCAAACCCGACCTCACAACACTGGTTTATGGCAAGGTGCCACCGCAGGCAGCAGAACTTGAAGAAGCGGTACTCGGCGCCTGTATGCTGGAGAAAGACACTTTTGCCCAGGTACTTGAGGTCATACAGAGCGAAGACTGCTTTTATATGGACGCCCACCAGAAGATTTACGCGGCGATGCGCCGCCTCTTCGACAAGGGCACCCCGGTGGACCTACTCACCATTACCGAGGAACTGAGAAAAACAAACGAACTGGAGATAATAGGGGGGGCATACTATCTTACCCGCCTCACTATGAGCGTACTTTCAAGTGCGCACGTGGAGGCGCATGCCCGCATAGTGATGGAAAAATTCATCCAGCGTGAACTCATCCGTATCAGCGGGGTTGTGATAGGCGAAGCCTACGAAGACAGCACTGATGTTTTCGACCTGCTGGACAAAGCAGAGTCGGGACTGTATGAGATAACCGATAAACACCTGCGCAAGAACTTCAAAAGCCTGAAGGACGTAATGGTACGCACAGTGCAGGAGATAGAGGAGAACATGAAGAAAACCGACGACCTCACAGGGGTGCCGTCGGGTTTCAAGGCGCTCGACAATCTTACCGCAGGCTGGCAGAAGACCGACCTCATCATACTTGCGGCACGCCCCTCGGTGGGTAAAACCGCTTTCGCGCTCAACCTCGCCATGAACGCAGCCATGAATGCCGGCAAGCAATTCCCGGTAGCGGTTTTCTCGTTGGAAATGGGCGCGGGGCAGATTGTGAAAAGGATGCTCAGTGCGGTTACAGAGGTGAGCATGGAAAGCATCACCCGCGGCAAGATGGCCGACCATGAGTTCATACAGATGACGCAGCGTATGGACAAGCTGTCGAAGGCGAAAATATACCTCGATGACCAGGCCGCGCTGAATATTTTCGAGCTGCGGGCGAAGGCACGCAGGCTGAAGCAGAAGCACGATATTGAGATGATAATCATCGACTATCTCCAACTGATGCAGGCCACCGTAAACGGAGGCGGCAATCGTGAGCAGGAGATAAGTAAAATATCTCGCGACCTCAAAGCATTGGCAAAAGAACTGGAAGTGCCTATCATAGCCCTTTCGCAGCTTAACCGTTCGGTGGAGACACGTAAGGAATCCAAGATGCCACAGTTGAGCGACCTTCGCGAATCTGGAGCGATAGAGCAGGATGCTGACCTCGTAATGTTCCTCTACAGGCCGGAGTATTACGGTATCAACAACGATGCCATGGGCGAGACCGTGGAAGGGGAAACGCACATATCCATAGCCAAGCACCGTAATGGCAGCACTGGTGTAGAGAAACTACGCTTTATAAAAGAGTACCAGAAATTCGTGGACCTCGATGATGATAAGTTCAATCGCGGTGGTGGAGGATTTGGCGGCAATAGTGGCGGCGGAGGAGGATTTAATCCGGCCAACCCTGCGGGCGGCAAAGACAATCCGATGGCAGGCATACGCCGTGACCCAAGCGACTTCAGCGGCTCCAAGTTATATGTGCAACCCGGTATCCAGCCCGGCTTCCAGACACGTTCTTCAAAAGCTAACGATGTGAACTGGGACGATGACGACATGCCCGGTGGCAACCCCGGCGGTTTCAGGAAAGCGCCACCACCTGATGAGGATGTACCGTTTTAAGCTGTGACAGTGAGTAATATATACCATGACAATTTATTGCGATAAATATACTATCGCTGACAATTTTGCGTTATGTTATTTTAAATATTGGTTCATCCAAAATACTACTGTCTGATGAAACACCTTTGCTTAATTATCGCTATAGCTTTTTTATGGTCTTGTAAAAAACAAGCAGGTAGTCTTATACTACCCAATATCATTACAACAATTGCGGGTACCGACAGTATGGGCTACAATGGTGATGGGATAGCCGCAACTGCTGCCAGGTTAGGGTATGTGCCAAATGTGGCAGTAGATGGCAGTGGCAACGTTTATATCGCTGATTATACTAACAACAGGATCCGTAAAGTGGGTGCAGACGGAATTATCAGCACAATAGCCGGAAACGGGACCATAGGTTATAGTGGTGACGGAGGGGATGCAACCGCAGCGCAATTAAAATATCCGTATGGTGTGGCCGTAGATAATAGTGGCAATGTATTTATTGCAGATGCAAATTATCGTATCAGGAAGGTATCATCCGATGGTATGATTACCACCGCTGTCGGTAGCGGCGTGGATGGACATAGCGGTGATGGAGGATCTGCGACTGACGCCCTGATTTATGCCCCAAGAGGAATTGCGGTTGACAATGATGGCAACTTGTACATAGCAGAAACTGGCAACAACTGTATCCGTAAAGTAACAGCGGCAGGTATTATTAGTACTATCGCAGGCGTAGCTGGTAAAAGCACGTTTGGATATAGTGGCGATGGAGGCCCGGCTACCGCAGCGCAGTTGTATCATCCGATGAGTGTTGCTGTAGATGGTGGCGGAAATGTGTACATTTTAGATTCCCGAAGCGAACGTGTGCGTAAAGTGACTCCCGCAGGGATAATAAGCACCATTGCGGGAACAGGTGATTATGGTTATAGCGGCGACGGAGGACCTGCAACCGCCGCGCAGATTGGCACTCCATCTGGTATTGCGATAGATGGCAATGGCAATATTTATGTCGCAGATGTAAGGAATACTAACATTCGCAAAATAACACCGGCAGGAATAATAAGCACTATAGCTGGCAATGGCCATAAAGGCTTTAGCGGAGATGGCAAACAAGCAATGCTGGCCCAATTCTACGAACCCAATGGCCTAGCTGTTGATGTTTCCGGCAACATTTACATAGCAGATATGCAGCGCATCCGTAAAATAAGCAACTGACTGTGCACCGCCGCAGGCGCAACCACACCAATTCCCAAAATTCCACAAATTCGAGTTCAGACAGCTAAACACACCTCCAATGGCAGCCCGCAAACACATACTCAACATCATCCCCTCTCGTGGCAAAGAAAACGATTGGGATTATGATAAAGCAATTGAAAACCATGATGTCCGTGCAAAAGTAGCATTGCCAGATACTGTTGACCTTCGTGAGCCCTGGTGGAAGATAAGCAATCAGGGGCCCACAGGTTCTTGCGTTGGTTGGTCCACCGCCGATGGTGTGCTGCGTTGGCATTTCACCAAAAAGAGAAAGATAAAGCCCGGCGAATTGCTCTCTGTTCGCTTCATCTGGATGTCGGCAAAAGAGACCGATGAATTCACCAATGCCCCTACCACATTTCTCGAGGACACCGGCACCAGCCTCAAGTCCGCGCTCGATATTGCCCGCAAGTTCGGCTGCGTAAAAGATGATGTGCTTCCTTTCGGTAGTGCTAAGCTATACCCCGGCGACGAGGAAGAGTTTTACAAACTTGCAGGCAAAATGAAAATTGCCGCTTACTATAATCTTGCGAAGAGCAATGTAGACAAGGTACAAACCTGGAAAAAATGGCTGGCAGCCGGCAAGGGGCCTATTCTCACTTGTCTTGATGTCGACCGCACTTGGGACAATGCCCTGCAGACAAAAGGTAAACTCGACAAGTATTATCCCAAGAGCGTTAAAGGCGGGCATGCCATATGCATTGTTGGTTATACTCCCGACCGTATTATTATTCGTAATAGCTGGGGCACAAAAGAGTGGGGCGATAAAGGTTTTGCCTACGCCTCTTATGATTATGCCCGTGCCGCATTCAATGAGGCATATGGTGTTACCTTGCCGTAGTTTTTTATTTGTTTGCAAGAATCTGTTAAAATAAAATTTTTACCCCCTCAAAACTGCTGAAACCCGCGCCCACAGCGCAAACTTTTTTGCGTCATGGAAAATTGATTTGGCAGCAATCATCACGCTGTCGTAACTTTATTTATATCGCCTTCCGAAATTGAACAAAACGGCATCGCGAAAGCAAAAAAATGTGCGCAAATAGTGCGCAAAAAAATATTTAAAAACAGAGGAAAATGAATGCAGTACATATAAAAAGCGCCACCCAAAAATGCGTGCAAAAAGTACCCGGTTTCCACTATATCGCTTATGCTCAATTAAACGGTAAATTTGGTAATTATGAATAACCATCCACAAGCGCAGCGCAGTTATGATACCCTCAGCGAGGCAGTTAACGACCTCGCCCAAAGAGGCTACACCACAGACTTTTTAATGCACGAAGAAAAAGACTGTCTCTATTGCAGCCATAATTCCCTCGAATTATCGCCTGATGATTTTACCATCGATGAAGTGTACCGTTTTGAAGGTATGACCGACCCTGCCGATGAAAGCATCGTATTTGCTATCTCATCCGCGAAATTCAATATCAAAGGGCTGGTCATAAACAGCTTTGGCGCTAATTTCAGTTACCGCTCCTCAAAACTTGTAGAGCATTTGCATAAGCACCTGTAGTTGCTAAAGCAGATAAGTAACGGCTGATAACATTTAATAAACTCACCACCATGAAACGCGACGAAAATATTGTAACACTCTCCCGTGATCATCACATTGCACTGCTGTTCTGCTGGAAGATCAGACAGGGTATTAAGAAACAGGTGCCTGCTGATAGGATAAGGCCCTATGTTCAATACTTTTGGGATAACCACCTGGGCCAGCATTTTTTAGAAGAAGAAACAGTTTTGTTCGCTGGCTTGGACGATGCCCTGTGTGAGCAGGCCATTGCAGAACATGCAGTTATCAGGAAGCTGACGGAGGAGGCATGTGCTGCCGATATTACCATAGCCGGACTTCATTTATTGGCAGACAGTATCGACAATCACATCCGTTTTGAAGAAAGGACGTTATTCCCTCATTTGGAGCAGCTATTACAGGGCAGTCCGATTATAGCGATAGGTGAACGTCTGCGGCAAATGCATGAAACCCATTTACCCGACCTTTATACTGACGAGTTCTGGGTATAACCCAGGTCAGCCGGACACAGCAAAGGCTGAGAAGCAGGCATCGTGAAAATTCTAAATCCTTATTACATTTACACCTCACTTAAAAACAACAGCTATGGCATCAGTAAACGTCTATCTCACCTTCAATGGTAACTGTGAGGAAGCATTCAACTTTTATAAGTCGGTATTCGGCGGCGAATTTCCCTATTTGGGTCGTTTCAAAGAAATGCCGGTACAGGAAGGGCAACCAGCTATGCCCGCAGAGGAAGGGGATAAAATAATGCATGTGTCCCTGCCTGTGGGCAATGGTACCATACTCATGGGCAGCGATACCGGTGGCGAATGGTCATCAAGTTTCAAACAGGGAAATAACTTCTCTATTTCCGTAAATGCGGATAGCAAAGAGGAAGCCGACCGCATTTTTAACGGCTTGTCTGCCGATGGTCAGGTCACAATGCCCATGAACAAAACTTTCTGGGGCGATTATTTCGGCATGTGCACCGATAAATTCGGCATCAACTGGATGATGAGTTTTAATGAGAACAAACCGCAATAAAAATATAGTCAAAATCAATCTGGGCACTGGCCAGGCATTATGCTCCGGCTCGGTTTTTTTTCCATAATGGTACAGTACGTGTACCATGACGTCAGAATAATTTTGCCGGTATGCACCCATCGCTACCTTCACACAGCCCGAAGTTTTTTAGATGGGATCAGGTTCTTTGAATATGATTTAACGGAAGGCATAATTATCAATGATACAGGCTCAACTCGAAAAAATGAGTAGCAAATGAGCTGAGGATGAGAAATTATGCGCAAAGAATGAGCAACATAAATTCTTATAACAATTTGTATTTCAATTGTTTGTGAAATTTTCAGGTCTCCCCCCCAAAAAAACGAATAAAATAGGTTTTTCGGTAATAGTATGCAGTTTTAGTACTCTGGCGGGAAACGTGAAACAGGTATAAGTTAAATATTTGGGTTATTTTTGCGGCCTCCAATCAAAAAATATAGTTTGCTGATAATGAGCCGTATTTATTTAGATAATGCAGCCACCACCTCCCTCGACCCGGAAGTTCTGGAAGCCATGATGCCCTTTCTTACCGAGAAATTCGGCAATCCGTCGTCCATCTACTCCTATGGAAGGGAAACAAAAATGGCGATTGAAAACGCCCGAAAATCGGTGGCGCGCATCCTCAATGCCGCCCCCGGAGAGATATTCTTCACTTCAGGTGGCACAGAAAGCACTAATACAGCCGTTACCGCTGCTATACGCGATCTTGGTTGCAGGCACATCATCACTTCACGTATCGAGCACCATGCTACGCTGCATACCGTAGAGCATATGGAGCACTTTAAGCAGGCTACACTCAGTTACGTTGACCTCACGGATAAAGGCCACATAGACCTCGCCCACCTCGAAGAATTGCTTTCAGGCAGTAAAGAGCGCTCCCTTGTCACCTTAATGCATGCCAATAATGAGGTAGGCAACCTGTTGAAAATAAAAGCTGTAGGTGAGCTTTGTAAAAAGTACGATGCCATATTTCATAGCGATACAGTGCAAACCGTTGGGCATTACCCCTTCAACCTGAAGGACATTTATGTTCACTTCATCAATGGGGCGGGGCATAAGTTTCACGGGCCCAAAGGAGTGGGTATGTTGTATGTGAACGAGAACATACGCATAAAGCCCTACCTGCAGGGTGGCTCGCAGGAACGCAATATGCGTGCCGGCACTGAAAACCTGTATGGTATAGTGGGTTTTGCAAAGGCACTGGAAATAGCCACCCGGCGCTATGAGCAGGACAGCCAGTATATAAAAGGTCTGAAGATGTACATGGCCGAAAAGTTGCAGGAAAGGTTTAAAGGCATTAAATTCAATGGCGATACATTCGGCAGCAGCCTTTATACTGTCCTCAATGTTTCATTCCCAATGAATGAGAGGTCGGACATGCTGTTGTTCAATCTGGATATGGCAGGCATTTGCGTGAGCGGAGGCAGCGCCTGCACCAGCGGTGCAAACGCAGTGAGCCATGTTATATCGGCTATTTATAATGGTCAGGCTGCCGATATGGTGCCTATCCGTTTTTCTTTCTGTAGGCATAATACAAAAGAAGAGGTAGATATGGTGCTGGATAAGCTGCGGGAATTGGTTTGACCAACTACGCTTTAGTGCTATGTTTTTTATTTAGCACGCACATAATATTCAATTGGAAGAAAGTAGGGATATTTGCACGAACTAAGGCTATATGACACACAAGACAAAAATAGTTGCAACTGTAGGCCCTGCCTCTAATACTTACGATAAACTCCTCGCGCTGGTAAAAGAAGGTGTTAATGTTTTCCGGCTGAATTTTTCACACGGTACGCATGAGCAGCACCTGGAAGTAATTAACCATATCAAAACTATCAATCGCACATTCCGGTTCAATATAGCGATACTTGCCGACCTGCAGGGCCCGAAGTTAAGGGTGGGTGAAATACTGGATAACGCATTAATGCTCAAAAAGGGCGACACCTTTTATTTTACTAACGAGAAATGTATCGGCACACTGGACAACATTTACATCTCTTACCCTTCTTTTGCAGACGATGTACGGGTGAATGAAAAGATATTGCTGGATGACGGTAAAATCGAAGTATTGGTAAAAGAGATAGGTGATGATAAGCGGGTGAAAGTTGAAGTGCTGACAAATGGTATATTATCATCAAAGAAAGGGGTGAATCTTCCGGATACGAAAGTATCATTACCTTCCCTTTCTGAAAAAGATTTAGCTGACCTTGATTTTATCATAGCACAGGAAGTAGATTGGATAGCACTTTCATTTGTGCGCCGTCCTGAAGATGTTCATTCGCTTCGCGATATAATGCGAAAAAAAGCAAGCTCCGCCAAAATCATTGCAAAAATAGAAAAGCCTGAAGCGCTGGGCCACCTGCGTGAGATAATACTGGCATCAGACGCAATAATGGTGGCACGTGGAGACCTTGGTGTAGAGCTGCCACAGGAGCAGATACCGATGATACAGAAGAACATTGTGCAAAAGTGTATACACAGAGCCAAGCCGGTGATTATTGCCACACAAATGATGGAGAGCATGATTACCCAGATTAGGCCATACCGCAGCGAGATTACTGACGTGGCCAATGCAGTGATGGAAGGAGCTGATGCGGTGATGCTGAGCGGTGAAACAGCAGTAGGTCAGCATCCTGAGCTGGTGATAAAAACGATGGTGAGCATCATTAACGAGGTGGAGAAGGAAGAAACCGTTTACCACCGCAACTTAGTGCCGCAGCAACACTCACCTTCTTTCCTCAGCGACGCGCTTTGCTACAACGCATGCGAAATAGCAAAAGATATAAACGCACATGCGCTTATAGGCATGACACAATCAGGATATACAGCCTTCATGCTTTCCAGCTACCGCCCGCATTCACCTCTGTATGTGTTTACAAAAACATTATCGCTGTTGAACCAGCTAAGCCTTAGCTGGGGCGTAAAGGCCTTTTACTACAATGAGGAAGAAAGCATTGATGATACCATTGCAGACCAGATAAAATTTCTGAAAGAGCAGGGAATGCTGGCTACCGGCAATGTAGTGGTGAATACTTGCAGCACCCCTATACAAGAACATTTGCCTACCAATATGCTGAAGATAACGAAGGTGGCGTAATGGTTTTTCTATAGCTTTGTAGTAAACCGATTCGCTGTGCGCGCATTTTTAATTTTTTTCCTGGTTTGCATCATATCGCATACCCATGCGCAGGAGATCTCTTTTAAAGATACCGTAACAGCATACAATGCCCAGCGTATAAAAACTAACAAGACTGGTATGAAGGTACTTGGTGCTATGGGCATTATGAGTGTGGTATCAGGTGGCGTTGGCTATTTCACAGTGCAGCAGGATGAATGGAAATTTTTTCATGAAATGAATGTGCTGTGGGGCGCGGTGAATACAGGCATTGCACTGTTCGGGATGGCAGGTGTGAAGAAAGAAATGATTGCGCAGTATAACTATAAGCAGGCTTATGACAAGTATACCGCCAACAAGAAACTCTACCTCATTAACGCCGGGCTGGATGTATTGTATATAGCAGGTGGCGTAGGGCTCAACGAATATGGCCGCACTGCCGGTAGAGACAAAGCTATATTCCAGGGATTCGGAAAATCAATAGCCATACAGGGTATAGCTTTGCTGCTTTTTGACAATGTGATGTTCGCGGCGCATCACCGCAATAACAGCAAGTGGTATATATTGATGAGCGACCTCAGATTTACCGGTAATGGTATAGGGTTTGTACATACCTTCTGAGAAAATAAGTCACCGTTTGCGGAGCACAAACGGTGACAAAAAATCTGCTGTTGTTATTTAAAGTCCCCTGCTTTTACAAATGTTATCTTGTTGGCAAAGAGATACTTTTTCATTACTGCATTTACCTCTGCAGCTGTTAGCTTCTGAAGTTTACTATCTATGTCTTGCTCCCAGCTCATAGTACGACCGAGGTAGAGGTATGAGTTCAGTGTTCCTGCAAGCTGTCCGTCTTCGGCACGACCAGACTCGCGGTATTGTATATACCCTGATTTAGCCTGCTTCAACTCATCTTCGGTGAAGCCGTCTTTCAGCATTTTTGCGAGTTCTTCATTCCATGCTGCTTCCAGCTTCGCTTTGTTATCGGGGTTGTAAATGGCATATGAGCCAAACGTGCCGGATTCATCCTGCGCGGATACCTGCACATAAGACCCCACCCCATAACTGATGCCTTCCTTCTGGCGGATACGGGTGGCAAGACGTGAATTGAGGAAACCACCGCCAAATATGAAGTTGCCAAGTTTCAATGCAACAGCATCGGGATGATCGTCGCGCATTTTCAGCGACATGCCGCAAACCATCATTGCGTTCTTTTTATCAGGTGTTTTAATTTCTTTGTTTGCAGCAGCAACATCGTTGTAGGTGTCAGGAATCCTAACATAAGGTTTAGGTGCAGCCCAGTTGCCCAGCATTTTATCTAATTGCAGGTTCACGGCAGTAGCATCGAATTCGCCCACGAATGCCGTGGTAGCACTGCTGCTGCCATAGAAGTCGCTGTAAAAACTTTTTACATCACGCAAAGTAGCGGCTTTAATAGCTTCTACTTCTTCGTCGGTTGTCATTGTATAGTTAATGTGCCCTTTGGGCCTGGGGTTGCAGATACGGTCAAATTCCTGGAAGGCAATACTCTGTGGCTCCGAACGGTTTTGCTCCAGCTCGCTGAGGGTTTCATTTTTCAGGGCCTTAAACTCCTCTTCAGGGAAAGAAGGCTCACGCAGCATTTCTCTTACAAGGTCAAGCGCCTGAGATAAGTTGTCCTTTGTACTTTTAATAACGATAGATACACTTTGCCCGTAACCATAGATGAAGACCGAAGATGAGAGTTTGTCTAACGTTTCATTAATCTGTGCAAGGGTATGCGTTTTCGTTCCTTTTTTCAGCATGGAGGCGGTAAGAGCGGCAATCTTTGATTTGTTTTCCAATGATTTTTCATCTCCTATGCGTAGGGTGATGCGGCCTTCCACTGTGTTTCCGCGTGTGGTTTTAGTGAGCAGGGCAAACTTAGCACCGCCCTGAATGCTGCCACGCGCTGTGCGCTTGTCGATGTTGGCGGGTGAGGGGTCAAATGCTTCTGCCTGTGCCAAGGCCTCCTGACCTTTGTAGTCTTTTGTTATGGCTGCCACGTCGGGCTGGGCAGGAAGAGGAGCGCGAACCGGATTGGTGGTGGGTATGAACAATCCCACAGTACGGTTGGAGCTGATGATGTATGCTTTTACTATCCTGTTCACATCAGCAGCGGTTACTTTTTTCAGGTTGTCGCGGTAAATGAATGCGAGGCGCCAATCGCCCTGTGCAATGAATTCGCTGAGGGTCAATCCTATATATTGCGTATTGCGATAGACCTGCTCAAAGCCTTTGAGTATTTTGTTCTTAGCTTTTTCTACTTCTTCATCGGTAACGGGTTTTGTAGCCAGCTCATCTATTGTTTTGAACATGGCATCTTTTGCTTTATCGAGAGATTTTTCTTTCAGCACATTGGCCGTGATGTAGAAATATGTGGGGTCTTTCAGCGCGGGGTCATCGGCATAAAGGTCTGACGCCAGCTCTGTCTTTATCATGCTTTTGTACAGGCGGCCATTTGGCTGATTGGTGAGCACATCATTGAGTATATCAAAAGCGGCATAGTCTTTGTCGGGTCCGGCAACTATATGATAGCCACAAGCCACTGTCTGCACATCGCCCACGCGGTTCAGCGTTACGCTACGTTCACCGTCCTGCACGGGCTCTATGGTATAGGTAGGCTCCAGTACGCGTGAGGGCCGTGGGATACTGCCAAAGTATTTTACGATGAGGGCTAGTGTTTTTTGTTCGTCTATTTTACCGGCTACGAGCAGCACCGCATTGTCGGGCTGGTAGTATTTTTTATAAAATGCCTGCAGGTTTTTTATCGGCACTTTTTCAATGTCTTCTTTTGAACCGATGGTGGATTTTCCATAGTTGTGCCAGAGGTACATGGTAGAGAGCACACGCTCCTGCAATATCCCGGAGGGGTTGTTCTCCCCTGATTCGAATTCGTTGCGCACTACGCTGTATTCGCTCTTCAGGTCTTTCTCGGCTACAAATGAATTGACCATCCTGTCGGCCTCGAGGCTTAACGCCCAGTTGAGGTTCTCGTCACTTTCGTTGAACGTTTCGTAATAGTTAGTTCGGTCGTAATAAGTGGTGCCGTTAGGGCTGGAGCCATGCGCTGTGAGCTCGTCAGGTATTTTGGGGTGCTTGGTAGAACCCTTGAACAGCATATGCTCCAGAAGATGGGCCATACCGGTCTCGCCATAGCCTTCCATGCGTGAGCCTACTAGGTAGGTGATATTTACCGTGATCTTAGGCTTAGACGGATCGGGAAATAAGAGTACCCGCAGGCCATTTGGCAGGGAGTATTCAGTTATTCCTTCTACAGAAGTAATCTTTTTTACATTGGCCGTAGCAGAAGATGCGGTTTTGGCCGGCGCTGCCTTAGGCTTTTGTGCCTGTGCATCAATGCTGATGAATGCCAGCAGAAGCAGGTATAGCGTGATGTATCCGGTATATCTCATAAAGTGTGATTTAGATATGTGAACTGATAAAATCAAAAATACTAAAGGAGTAATAAATATGCAGTTATATTTTTTCTGTTTACCCCTTACGTTGTATTTAAATTCGGCAAGGAGGACTATATAACATAGCAATTGCTTATAGAGGGCTTTTTGCACAACTTTTTGGGTGCATGATTATATGCGTATATACTTGTCATACAAACAGTAACAAAATCATTTGTGCGCACTATTTGCGCACTTTTTTTTTTATGAAATGCTGGCACATTCGTAACTGCAGGGCAGAAAGAAACAATATGTCAAAGAGCATATCCCTGATGGGTTTAGGTAAAACTCGGGAAAATGGAGATTGCCGCAAAATGATAAAAGCATGGCGGTACAGTTTGCTGTACCATGGCGGTACACTAACTGTACCGTCATGCAAAAAAGTTTCGGCTGTGGGCGTGGGTTATAGCCGATTCCGGTGTTTTTTTTCGGAGTATATTATCAGGCAAATAAGGGCTTGCCTGATGCTGCCGGAACGGGTTAACGGATATGGAGCCCCGGGAGCGGAACCTTTATGCCCAGCAGCAGCAAATAATTTGCATTGTTGAAAAATTTATAGACATCGATAGAGATGGGTATGGACTGTGCCTCCACATCGTACCCGATACCTGCCATATTCCCTTCTTTGTACACAAAGCTGTGGGCGTAATTGGCATGAAACTGGAGGTTGTACCTCCGGCTTATAACGCCACCGCCCGCAGATAACTTTACATAACTGGTAAATAGTTTTTGCTCCAGTATCACCGGCATAAAGGCAAGGTCCATATCATAAAAAATATTAGGGGCTTTTTCGTAATAATGCCTGAAGTTGACACCGATGGGCATAGCTACGGTAACATAGCCTTCATCCTTTTTGAATATCTGGAAACCGGGCATTACACTCACAAAACTTCTCAGGCTGTTATAATGCAATTTTTCTTCCTCATCACCGCCGGCATCAGTCTGTGCGCGGGCACTATCAGAAGTCAAACAGCCTAAAATCGTAAGAATTAATACTATCCTTTTCATGTATCAGTATTTTACCGCATTGTGAAATAATGTTCTGCCCGAGCACCTGCAGATAGGAAGGCGATATACCCTCCTCTCCATTAAGCAGGTCGTTCATGGTGTAGCTGTAATCCTTGATGTATTTGAGCAGCATGGAATCTTTTCTATTGTGCTCATCAAGCACAAGGTATGAATAGCTGAACACACTTGCCTTCTGCCTGATAGCCCGCTCATCGGCTGAATCATATTTATTGTCCTTATCGTAAATGATGATATTGTTTATCTCTGCAATGGAGCCTGTTATGTCTTTCAATACTTTATAACGCTCATCGAGGTACATGTGTGAGTACTTCCGCCTGTCGGCATTGGCCTGGCTGTCGACATACGAAAAAATGGTAAACCCGATGGGTATCAGCGAAACAAGGATGGTGATGATCTGCGGGATGTTGATAATACGGTTCACCTTCTCGCCCTCAGGTTGTGAAGCGGCGGGATAGTAAATAACATTTTTCTTCCTGTTCTTCATCGCGGAGTGGCATTATGTATGGTCAGTTTCATTTTTTCGGGCTGTAGTGTTTGCTGGTGCCCGGTGTACTGCTCAAAGCGCAGCACCGAATCGTTGGACTTGTTTTTCTGATACTCAAATGTGGTGTATACATCCAACTTGTCTTTGATTACAATTCTCTTTACAGGGCCAAAATATTCTTTATTCCAGTGTTTGTGCTTTACCTGTTTTCCTCTTGTCTTTACTTCGAGGTTATCGGCATCTACCACACGGAAAATGTAAACAGAATCCTTGCACCACCCTGTATTTGTACCTACCCTCCGCTCCACACACCATTCTTTGTCCAGCAGCATTTTCACAGGGTCGTCAGGCGCCTGGCCCAATGCGGAAAAGCAGCAGGTGCAAATGGCGAGGAGGATGAAAAAAAAGTGTTTCATGCGCATGGCGGACCTGAATGTGAAGAATGTGTTAGCAATATACAAATTATGTTGTTTTTATACGATAATAATATTTTGTAGCAGCGGTAAGTAAACGAAGAAAATGCAGTGACTTTCCCCTTTTAAGTTTGTGTGATTTTATTTTAATAGAGGAGGCGGGCCACGATATTAACATTCCTCCGGCTGACGGTGGATAAAAAACGTGGGTGCGACAATTGTTATGGATAAGGTGGAGATAACAGTTAATTTTGCCGGCTAAGATATGTTTTCGCTTCGGGCCTTGTTTATATTTGTTGCGTTATTAGTATGCCATGTCGCAAACGCGCGCGTGGCCTTCCCGAAGTATGATGTGGTGATAGGGGCCGACAGTGCGGCACTGGCGCAGGGCACCAAGGCAATGGCGGAAAACCTGATAGCCAACCATCCGATGGTGGCGAGTAAGGAGGTGATCAGTGATATTGCATCGCCCCATAAATGGGTATCGCAAACGGCGGACTTTTACCTGTTGCTTTTTTTATGTCTTATCCTGGGCCTGATACGGTTTATGGATACGCGTTATTTCCTGAACCTGTGGCGGGCCTTCTGGAACCCTACGTTAAGCAACCGGCAACTAAAAGACCAGTTGCTGGGATCGGGGCTGCCCAACCTGCTGATGAATGTGTTCTTTACTTTTGCCGGAGGGGCATATATCTACTACGTGGTGCGTTTCTTCACGCCCCACCGCTCAGAGGTGATACCCCCCTCCCTGCTCATCATAATGCTTATAGCGGGCACGGCGGTCATTTATCTTGTCAAGTACACGGCGGTGCGTTTCAGCGGGTGGGCATTCAGGGTTGAAGGTATTACGGAGCATTACCTGTTCAATGTTTTTCTTATAAATAAGGTGCTGGGGGTCACGCTTGTGCCATTTATTATCGTGCTGGCTTTTGCGGATCATCAGTGGGCGCAGCAGGTGGTCATCATCTCATTTGTGGTGGCGGGGATATTATTACTGAACAGATATATACGCTCGTGGCAGGTGTTCGGCTCGTTTTTCCAGTATAGCAAGTTCCATTTTTTTATGTACCTTTGCGCCTCGGAATTATTACCGCTGGCAGTTTTGATGAAGTTATTGGTCAAAGGGTTAGTGTTTTATTAGACCAATAGCGGCACGAGATTTGCACTTAAGATAGTGAGTTCCAATTTTATATTCGACTATGGCCAAAGTTGTTAGTTCAAAAAAGAAGGGTGTTGAGAAAAAGGAACTGAAGGTCAACAGCATATTAATTACGCAACCCCGTCCGGAAACAGAAAAGTCACCCTACTTCGATCTTGCCCGGAAGTACGATATAAAGCTTGATTTCCACCCTTTTATACGAGTTGAAGGCCTTAGCGGCAAGGATTTCAGGAAGCAGCGCATAGATATAGGCGAGTACACGGCAATAGTGTTTACCAGCAGGTATGCTGTAGACCATTTTTTCAGGATATGCGAGGAGCTGAAGGTGAAGGTGTCGCAAGACATGAAGTACTTCTGCATTACCGAAGCTGTGGCGCTTTATTTGCAAAAGTTCATCCTGTACCGTAAGCGTAAAGTGTTCTTCTCGGCCGATGGCAGCAACCAGGGCCTGATGGACGTGATAGGCAAGCACAAGAATGAAAAGTATGTATTGCCGGTATCAGACACGGCAAAGAACGATATAGCCCAGTACCTGATAAAGCACAATATAAAATATACCGAGTGCACCCTTTACCGTATGGTATCGAATGATATAGCGGGAGTGATGCAGGCGGCGTATGACATGATCGTGTTTTTCAGCCCATTCAGCGTGCAGACGTTATTTGACCATAATCCCCTCTTCAAGCAGAACGGCACTATGATAGGCGCTTTTGGCCCTACCACGTCGAAGGCTGTAGAGGAGAATGGCCTGCGTTTAGATATAAAAGCCCCCGCGCCCAATGCGCCATCCATGGTGTCTGCACTTGAGTTGTTCCTGTCGGCTATCAAAAAAAATTAACCGAAAGTTAAATAATCGCGCAATAATATTAATCAAGCACCGTTTCAGATAGTAGAGATACCATCTAAAACGAGTGTGTATGTGCGGCAAGGCAATTCATTCCGGCAGTAAGCAAAGAGACCATTACCTTTACGGTATGCCGAACAGACTCGTAAACGAACAAAGCCCGTATTTACTGCAGCACGCCAATAACCCCGTAGACTGGTATCCCTGGGGCAATGAGGCTTTTGAGAGAGCCGCAACAGAGCATAAGCCGGTGATAGTGAGCATAGGGTACGCGGCCTGCCATTGGTGCCATGTGATGGAGCATGAGAGCTTTGAAGATGATGAAACAGCGGCCTATATGAATGACCACTTTGTGTGCATAAAAGTGGACCGTGAAGAGCATCCCGATGTGGACCATATGTATATGGATGCCGTGCAGGCCATAGGCGGCAGCGGTGGCTGGCCGCTGAATGTGTTTGTGACACCCGAGCGGGCACCTTTTTACGGCGGCACGTATTACCCGCCAAGGCCCGCCTACAACCGGCCATCGTGGATGCAACTGCTGCAACGCATCAATGAGCTATGGCACAGCCAGTATGACGAAGTAACCGCACAGGCAGACCAGATGACCGACCATCTGAAACAGGCATCGCAACGGCTCTTTTCAGTCAATGTAAAAGCGCCGGATAAAGAAGTGTGCCGGCAGATAGCCGATACCTTACTGAAGATGGCCGATAAGGAAAAAGGAGGGTTTGGCAACGCCCCTAAATTCCCCGGCACTATGGCCATCAGCTACCTGCTGGAGCATTATCATTTCACCAAGTATGAGCCGGCACTGCAGCAGGCATTGCGCAGCCTTGACGCTATGATAGCAGGAGGCATCTACGACCAGATAGGTGGCGGGTTTGCACGCTATGCAACTGACAGGGATTGGCTGATCCCGCACTTTGAAAAAATGCTGTATGACAACGCGCTGCTGATTGGTGCATTATGCGATGCCTACGCGATAACAAAGAATGAAAAATACAAAGCAATAGCAGAAGAGACCATCAGGTTTGCGGAGCGCGAACTAAAAGATGAAAGCGGTGGATATTACTGCGCGCTTGATGCGGACAGTGAAGGGGAGGAAGGGAAATTTTATACATGGACATGGGATGAATGGATTGCGGCGCTGCAAGAAAATGATGTGGTAGCCGAAGCGTATTTTGGTGTGAAGCGGGAGGGCAATTGGGAAGGCACAAACATACTGCATGTGGCAAAGGATATACTGAAGATAGCAGAAGAACAGGGCATTACAGCCGATGAAGCGAAAGAACGTGTGGTGGCAGCAAGTAAAAAATTGCTGGCGAAACGCGCCGGCAGAATAAGGCCGTTGACAGATGATAAGTGCCTGTTGTCGTGGAACGCACTGATGAATATAGCGCTGAGCAAGGCCGCTGCAACATTTCAGGAGGAGCAGTATGAAAACATGGCTGCAGAACATATGCGGTGGGTGCTGGGAAAGTATGATGGCGCAGACGGACTGAAGCATACGTGGAAAAAAGGGACAGCGAAAATACCCGCCAAGCTGGATGACTATGCATACCTGATACAGGCACTGCTGCAACTGGCAACTGCAACCGGAGAAAATAAGTGGGTATTGAAAGCGAATGAGCTGACGGAAAAAGTAGTGAAGGCGTTCAGTTTTGAAAATGGGTTTTTCTATTACACGCCCGAAGGGCAAGCCGACATACCTGTGCGCAAGGTGGACCTGTATGATGGTGCCACGCCATCGGCTAACGCACTGATGGCGCATAACCTGTGGGTATGCGGTATGTGCATGGAGAAGAGTGACTGGATAGAGAGGGCCGATAAGATGATAGATAGCATGAGCGATACGGCCCTGCGGTATAGTTATTCGTTTGGGTATTGGGCACAGCTAATGCAAAGAAGGGCTATAGGCATGAAGACAATAATTTGCACCGGGGAAGCGGCAAGGGAAACAGCAAGAATACTGCAATCACGGGTTGTGCCCCAAGCCTATGTTGTCACTTTAGACAAAAGCGAATATGATATACCCATTCTTGAAAAAAAATTTTTTGACGGTAAAATGTATATATTTGTCTGTTCGGAACAGGCCTGCCTATCGCCTGTAAGTAGCGTTGAAGCGGTGCTTAGCCTTATTAATTAATAAATTAACATTATTTTTATAGGTGTTTTTTTAAGGGAGAGAAAAGCAATAATTTTTGGTTGACAGTTGCATTTTTCGAAAAAACTTTGAATATTGTGCATCGGTTTTGTGCAGAGGGTGTTAAAATCTTTGAAAATATTTAGTTGCTAAATTGCAAAAACAATAGAGTAGTATGAAAAAAACTTCCCTAAAGGTCTCGGCTTTAGCGTTGCTGGCACTTGCTGCCAGTTGCGGGAAATCGGGTTCAAACGGCCAACTGGTAGGTGACCAAACAAGGACTATGTATATAGCCCCGTACCCGATAGGCATGGTGTACGTTCCGACTGGTTCTTTCAAGATGGGAGCGAGCGACGAAGACATACGTGGCAGGAACGACGCGACAGTGCATACAGCGCAGGTTGTAGGTTTTTATATGGATGCAACTGAGATCTCCAATCAGGAGTACCGCCAGTTCACAAACTATGTAAGGGATTCTATAGCCAATACAATTCTCGGGAACTTCAAGGATAATCCGGATGGCACGCAAAGGCTGGACATGAGCAAGCGCATCAACTGGAAAGACCCTGAGCTTCAGGACCAGCTTTCTTCCATGTTCGTACCTGCGGAGCAATCGGGATGGGGCAGGAAGGTGTTTGACAATGGGCCTTCTAAGTTGGTGTATCGTTACACCGCATTTGATTATGCAAAATCAGTACAGCACCCAACCGAATCTCAGATTAAGTACATCAACAATTTCGATGTTGCCGCATATCCTGATACGACAGTGTGGATGCGCCAGTTCAATTATTCATTCAATGAGCCGATAGCGCAGCAATATTTCTGGTTCCAAGGCTTTAATAAATATCCGGTAGTGGGCATCACTTGGAAACAGGCGCGCGCATTCTGCGACTGGCGTACACGCGTTTGGAAATCAGAGCGTGAGGCACAAAGGATGTACACTGAAAGCCGTTTCCGCCTGCCCACAGAGCAGGAGTGGGAATATGCGGCGCGTGGTGGCAGGAATGAATCTCCTTATCCATGGGGTGGTCCTTATATCATCAACAAAAAGGGATGTTACCTGGCGAACTTCAAACCACAACGTGGAAATTACGCGGCTGACGGAGGTCTTTATACGGTGCCTGTAGATTGGTATGCGGCTAACGACTATGGTTTAAAGAATATGTCGGGTAACGTGTCTGAGTGGACAGAATCAGAATATTATGGCGGCGCATACAATCAGCAGCATGACCTGAACCCGAGTGTTACTTATAATGTTCAGCCGGGCGATCCAAAATGGATGAGGCGCAAAGTGGTGCGCGGTGGCAGCTGGCGCGATGTGGCATACTACCTGCAGGTAGGTACCCGCGACTACGAATATGAGGATACAGCAAAAGCGTACATCGGTTTCCGTTGTATATATACAGAAGTAGTTCCGGCATTGACCAACAGGCGTGCACTGAGAAGATAACATTATTGTAAAAAACGATTTATTAAACAAAAGAAAAATCAACCAAAATGAATCCATTAGTTCTGTTTTTTGAGACCGAGAGAGGTAAATACGTAAAGAATCTTCTAATCGGCATGGGTGCCTCTGTGGTTTTGTTGGGCGCACTTTTTAAGATACAACACTGGCCTGGTGCGAGTGTGATGCTTACTGCGGGCATGTGTACAGAGGCTGTGCTTTTTGCGATGCTGGGTCTTATTCCCCCACATAAAGATTATTACTGGGAGCGTTTTTACCCGAATATCACAGAAAGCCCACATGCAGAGGCTTATCGCAAGGGTATTAAATATGACCAAGTAGCGAAAGCAGGTGAGCCACCAACCAAGTCATTGGACAAAATGCTGGAAGAGGCACAGATCAATACACCAAACCTGAAGCGCCTGAACGAGAATTTCCAGAACTTCAACAAAGCTGTTGACCAGATAAAAGATATGTCTGATGTCACTTCTGCTACCGGTGCATACACACAAAGCGCACGTGAAGCGGCTACTGCGTTAGGCGATATGAAAAACACTTTCGTTGGCGCGTCAAAAACAATGAGCGCGTTTAATGAAGCTGCTGAAGATACAGCTAAGTTCCACGATCAGGTTGTGGTATTGTCGAAGAACCTCGGCACGCTTAACCAGATATATGAAGTGGAATTGTCGGACGCGAACAACCACCTGAAAGCGATGAACAAATTCTATAGCAGCCTTGTTAACGCTTCTGATGCTATGGCTTCAAGCGCGGCAGATGCGGGCAGCGCTAAAGAGCAAATTGCTTTACTTGCGAAGAACCTTACTGTTCTTAACCAGGTGTATGGCAATATGCTGTCTGCAATGCAGGGCCGTTAATATGAAAGTAGAATAAGGGAGAGAAACAATAATAGTTAATAGTAAAAGCTAAATAATGTCTATACCTAAGGAGCCGCGGCAGTTAATGATCAACCTGATGTACCTGGTGTTGACCGCGCTGCTTGCGCTTAATGTGTCAAATGAGATCCTCAATGCGTTCCGGACGTTAAGTTCGAGCATTGACATGTCGAACGCGTCTATTGACCAGAGGAACAAAGAAATATATGCGGCCATTCTTGAAAATGAGAAAGCGCCCGGGCAAGCTGAAAAAGTAAGGCCATACCGCGAAAAGGCAGATGAAGTGGTGAAGCGTTCAGAGGAAATGATCAAGTACCTTGACGAGTGGAAAAAAAGGATTGTGATGCATGCCGGAGGGTATAGCCACGAAGACCCTAAGTTCCCGGACAAGATGGACGATATTGACGCGACAACGCACTTGCTTGTAGAAAAGAAGGGCGGTGACACACTGAAAAGGCGTATAATGGAAATGCGTGAATTTCTTCTCGGACAAGTGAGCAACCCTAATTCTCTGGCACCATTAATGCCATTGAAAGTAGATACAGTAAAGGCAAATGACCACAACCCTAAGGGTGACTGGAGCATAGGCAACTTCGAGCATATGCCAGCGGTAGCGGCTATGGCGCTGTTCTCCAAGTACCAGAATGACGTGAGGAGCAGTGAGGCGCTTGTGGTAAAACAATTATTTGAAGAGGCGCACTTAAAAGACATCAAGTTTGACACCATCGGTGCGGTAGCGATACCCAACCAGAGCTATGCACTGGAAGGAGATAAGATTGAGGCATCGATTATGCTTGCGGCCTTCAACAAGGCTCAGCGTCCTGAAATTAAAGGCATGTCGGGTGGTGGCTCTACAAAACCTGCGGTTAACGGCGTTATCCCATGGGAAACCGTAGCAAAAGGCACCGGCTTGCAAACTGTAAAAGGAAATATAGTACTTCAAACAGAAAGCGGCCCTATAGAGAGGCAGTGGAAATTTGAATACATGGTGGGTACTACCGGCGCTTCAATGCAATTGGATAAAATGAACGTATTCTACATAGGCGTTGCCAACCCTGTAACGGTTGCAGCGGCAGGTTATTCTGTAGAAGACGTATCATTGGAGATTCCGGGTGCTGATGTAAGGCCGGATTCAGCCGGCAGGAAAGGGCACTTTAATATATGGACTGGTGACAAGCCAGGCAATGTCGAGGTGGACATCATGGCGAAAACGAAAGACGGTACCGGCAAAAAGAAGGTGGGTGTTTTCCCTGTGCGTGTTAAACGTATCCCTAACCCGGTGGCCAAGCTGAATGGCTCGATGGGTGGCGGTATGAGTGCGGCAGTGTTCAGGGCACAGATAGCACCGGCGGCCATACTTGAAGCGTTCGAGTTTGACGCGCGTTTCCAGATAGTGGCGTTCTCATTCAGTATGCTGCCCAAGGGCAAGGATTTCCAAGGTCCATACAATGTAGATAACCGCGCAGGTTGCCGTTTCTCGGATAATAAGGACATAGTAAATGCGATGAGAAATGCCCGTGCCGGTGACAAGATATTTATTGAAGGGATTAAAGCTATAGGACCGGACAAGACGCCAAGAAGCCTGAACACGCTGCTTTTTACATTAAATTAATTAACTTTAGCAAAAACCAAGAGGATATGAACATCCTGAATAAATATAGTTTATCAGTTTTCGCAGCTATGATGCTTGCAGGTGGCGCTGTTTTTGCGCAACCGGGGTCATCGGTTGACCCCTCTGTTTCCGGTGGCGGAAACCCCGGGGTAAACGATATATGGCAGCCCTCTAAAACACCGGATGGCGCTTATGACCGAGTGCCGCATATGAGCACACCTATACCATGGCAATATCTCCGTGAGGATGATATCCTTTGGAAAAAACGCGTGTGGCGTGAAATTGACACACGTGAAAAACCAAACGTAGGCTTCCGCTATACGGGTGATGAGCAGAGTGGTGGCGGTATGTTCATAGAAATACTGATAGACGCGATAAAAAGAGGGAAAATTAAAGCGTATTCCAACTTTGATGAACGTTTCACTCAGGTGCTTACCAAAGACGCGTTGATGGAGCAATTAATACCCCCACCCGATACATCCATTATCGTTGACCCGGTAACCGGGCAGGAAACTGTACGTATTATCCGCAACGACTTTAACCCTGAGCGTATCACGAAATACCGTATCAAAGAAGACTGGATATTTGACCGCAATGTAGGCGCAATGATAGTGAGGATAGTAGGTATAGCACCCGTAATGGCTGTAATAGGCGACGCAGGCGACTATCGCGGAGATAAGGCCATCTTCTGGATTTATTATCCTGATTGCCGTAATTTACTTGCGCAGTACGAAGTATTCAACCCGCACAATGACATAGCCCGCTATACATGGGATGAGTTCTTTGAGAGCCGCCAGTTCTCCAGCAAAATCACGAAAGTGAGCAATCCTTTCGGCCCGCTGGGCACAGGTGGCATGAACTACAGGGACAATATGTCGCCAATGGAATCTTTGTATGAAAACCAGAACGCGGCGAATGAAATATTCAACAAAGAACACGATATGTGGGTGTACTAAGTTGATAAGTGGATAGATAAACCGAAACTTATAGAGATCATAGCCCCGATATTATCGGGGCTATTTTTTATAGAGGCCAACCCTCAAAAAAGGAATTTATCAATATTGCATGACGAATACAGAAAAACCAAGCCTGGAAGTATGCCTTTCCCCGGCATTGCTGCATTTATACAACACCCGTGATGCGGTAGTTGTGATAATAGACGTGTTCAGGGCCACATCTACCATAACTGCCGCGCTGCATAACGGCGCCAAATGTGTGATACCGGTAGCATCGGTAGAGGAGTGCATAGCATTGGGCGAGCGCACACCAAACAGCATTACCGCAGGCGAAAGGGACGGAATAATAGCTGCAGGGCTACAGTACGGCAACTCGCCGACAGAGTACCCCGAGGCATTTATTAAGGGCAAGACACTTATCCTCACCACAACGAATGGCACAAGGCTGCTGCATATGGTAAGCGGTGCTTCAGCCATAGCCATCGGTTCTTTTTTGAACTTAGACGCGCTGGCGGCATACTTATTGTTGCAGAAAAAAAACGTGATTCTGGGGTGCGCTTCGTGGAAAGACAGGTTCAACCTTGAGGATACCTTGTTTGCAGGGGCTGTAGTAAGCCGCATACAGCATGCATTTGAGGTAAACTGTGACAGCGCAAGGGCAGCAAAGCACCTATACGACCGTTCGGGAGGTGATTTCCTATCATTCCTCAAAGACAGTGCGCACTATAGGCGGCTTTCGTCCTATGGCCTGGAGCACGATATGGCTTATTGCGCAACGGCAAACCTGCATCCGATGGTGCCGGTTTTGCGGGGAGGGGAGATTGTGGCAGATAGGTAGGTATACCTATTTCGGCATTGCCGATGGATTTTGAAGCTGCTTTGTTACCACATTGCGCATTCTTTCTTCTTTTTCTGTTTTTACTATGGTATTTCTTTGCAAAATTTATTTTTTGTTCACAAAATGATATACTTTTGCGCATTATTTGATTTTTTGCTTTTTTAGTTAATATAAGCATATCAAACAGTTTAAAGTTGAATGATAATAAAATATAAAACTATGGGACGAAACACTACTTTTATTGCAAAAAGCTCATCTCTTTCGAAGCTGTTTTGCTTGCTTCTGGTGGTACTTGTAACTAATAGCGCAAGTGCCCAATGCTTAAGAAGTGCTACTAATTACGGTACTTTTGCGGCAAATACTGGGCTGATTTCCAATAGCTTCCCGGCAGGCAATTATTTTACTTTTCCTGTATTAACGGGCGGAAGTTATAACATCAGCACTTGTGGCTCTGGTTGGGACACACAGTTGAGCGGATGGGATCCTACTAATTCGTTCTCGATATTCTATAACGATAATTTTGGCCCATTATGTAGTAGTACGCCTCAAGCTTCGGTAACATATACATCTACTTTCACGAACAATGTATTTGTGCAGGTGTCGGAGTTCAATTGTGTAAATTCAGGAAACCCTAATACAGTTTCTGTTTCCCAGAATAACAATATTTCTTTTACATCATCGTCTGCGGCAATGTGTTCCGGTGAATCCAGGATATTATCAGCCACACCTGCACCTACAACCAGTTTCCCGGCTGCAGGTAATAGTGGTACTTTCTCAGGCACGGGTGTGTCAGGAAACGTATTCACCGCGCCAGTCGTGTCTTCACCAACAATCTTTACTATAACCTATACATTTGGTTTTGTTTCGCAAACACAAAACATTACAGTTAATCCGATTCCGGACGTATCGCCTGTTTCTTCACAGACAGTATGTAACACAGTTTCTACTTCAGCGATTACATTTACAACTACCGTTCCCGGAACCGTGTTTAACTGGACGAACCCGAATCCGGGCATAGGCCTGTTAGGTTCAGGTACCGGTGATATTGCCTCATTTACCGCAGTGAATACTTCTTTTGTTCCGGTAACAACAGTATTTACCGTAACACCAACACGTGCAGGCTGTGTAGGTCCGATCCAGACATTCAGCATTACCGTTAACCCTACGCCGAATGTTGTGGCATCATCAAATCAGGCGGTATGTAACGGTGCGAGTACTACCGCTGTCAATTTCACAGGGCCGGTTGCCGGTACTACTTATAGCTGGACGAATGATAACACCTCTATTGGGCTTGCTGCCTCAGGCACCGGCAATATAGGTTCATTCACAGGTACTAACTCAACTACCGCAACAGAAACAGGGGTAGTTACGGTAAGCACTTCAGCAAACGGTTGCTCAGGCGGATCAAACAGTTTTACAATTACTGTATATCCTACCCCGACATTGAGCACTACTCTTAACCCTCCTGCAATATGCGACAATACATTGTTTAGCTATGCTCCGGCATCGCTTACCGCATCTACAACATTCGACTGGAGCAGGGATGTGGTAGCTGGTATCTCCAACACGGCTGCTACAGGCATTGATGACCCGATGGAGGTGCTGATGAATGACACTACAGACCCGATAAACGTTGCTTACGTATACACACTTACAGCAAATGGCTGTACAAATGTACAAACGGTAACAGTTGTGGTTAATCCAACCCCGGTTCTTACAAGCCCGCTTTCTCCGGCAGCAATATGCGACAGCACTGAATTTGCATATGCGCACACAAGCCTTACGGCAGGTACTACTTATTCCTGGAGCCGCGATTTTGTGCCGGGTATCAGCAATCCTGCGCAAAGCGGAACAGGCGATATAAGCGAATACCTTGATAACACAACGCCAAACCCAATACCGGTTATCTATATGGATACCCTGATGGCGAATGGCTGTATGAATATACAAGCGGTAACAGTTACTGTTAACCCGAAGCCAGAGCTATACACTGCTACAGTATTATCTGCTATTTGCGATAGCTCAAGCATATTCTATGTGCCTAACAGCCTTACAACAGGTACTACTTACGCATGGAACCGTGCTGCATTGGCTGGTACTGCTGCTGCAACAGGAATAGATACAATCAGCGGCACACTGTATAACAATACAGTTAGCCCGGTAACAATAGTACACACCTATACATTAACAGCAAATGGCTGCACGAATACACAAGATGTTTCGATTGTAGTATATCCTACGCCCAAACTGAACAGTTCATTAACTCCGCCAGCATTGTGCGACAGCCAGATATTCAACTATACCCCAACGAGCGGAACATTGGGCGCTGCGTTTGCGTGGTCACGTCCGTTTGTTATCGGTATTGGTGTACCTGCCAGCAGTGGCACGGGCAATCCGAACGAGCAGATGATCAATAATACACACGGCAACCTTAACGTAACTTATGTGTATACAACAACAGCAAATGGCTGTACGCATGTTCAACATGTGGTGGTTGCAGTTCGTCCTACGCCGAAGTTGTCAACTCCTCTTACAGGCAGTACTTGTAGCGGTGTTAATTTCCACTACAAGCCCACAGGCTACACATTTGGCAGCTCGTTCATATGGAACAGGGCAGCTATAAAAGGTATTACGCCTAATACGGGCATTGATACCGGCGTTATTGATGAGGTGCTTGTAAATGACACGTTAGCACCAAGGACAACCGCTTATAAATTTACCGTTACGGCAAATGGTTGTTCTCATACACAGTATTTAGTAGTGACAGTTAACCCTGCTCCGGCTCCTGTAGGTATTACTACATATCCGCCATCTGCTTTGTGTACAAACACAATAGGCCAGAATTTTGGTACATCAGCAATGCCACCTGCTGGACAGCAATATAAATGGACTGCAACAAATGCTACTGTTTGGGCTACAGGTGAGAAAGGACAGTATTGCCTTGTTAACTTCGACACTCCTGGTGAAGCATGGATTACGCTTAACTCAAACGTGACAGGAATAGCTTGTATCACTAAGAGCAGCTATAAAGTAAATGTGGGTACGAGTGTAGCCGGTATGCCTAAAGTAGTTTACTTTGATGGCCAGCTGGTGTGCCTGGACCCAACCCAGAATAGCTACCAATGGGGTTTTGATGATAAATTGACATTAGACTCAACTATCGTTTCGGGTGAGAAGAACCCTAATTATTTCATAAGTGGCGCAGATTTCGTTTACAGGCACTACTGGGTAATTACGGAGAAAGATGGTTGTATTCAGAAGTCATACTACAATGCACCATTGGCTATCAGTGAAGTATCTGCAGATGTTGCTAACATCAAACTTTATCCTAACCCTGCAAACAGCCTGCTGAATGTAGAAATACAAACTACAATTGACGGGAAATATGAGCTTGATGTGGTAAACCTGCTGGGACAGACATTGTATAAAGAGAAAGTAGACGGCCAGAGGGCAAGAGTGGATGTTACAAATTTTGCACCGGGGATTTACCTTGTCGATTGCTATCGCGATGGTGTAAAAATCGCTACTCAAAGGTTTATCAAAAATTAATTAGTTCAACATTAAACACTGCATAGATGAAAAAATTATTTTTCTTGTTGTTAGCATCCGGAGGCGTGTTATCAGCGATGGCACAAGCACCTTCAAGCAAGTCGACGAGCGCCAAAAAGAAATTCGCCGGCGATAGCCTTTTATCGAGAGTAGTTGTTGATGTAAATCTGCTTGGCGGTGTACTTACCCAGGATATGACCGCGGGTAGTGCATTGGCAAATTACCCGGCATATGTGGCGAGTGAAAGCAATGTCGGAAAACTGAAGTTCAAGAACGGGTTGTCTTATGGTTTTGATGCCCAGATAGGCTATTTCTTTGGCAAAAAGCGTCATTTCGGCCTAGGTCTTGGTTTTATGTACCTGGCGCAGGAAGGGGATATGGTGCTTGATCAGTTTCGTGTAGCGTACCAGGCTTATGACCAGAATGGCAATACATACAAGAGGATAGTATCTTCTGTGGGTGAAGTGAAGGAAAAGCTGAGCATTACCAATCTGAATATTCCATTGGTTATTAAGTACAAAGCAAGGTTATCAAAAAGGCTTGGTTTCACAGCTGACCTCGGTGCTTTGTTCAATGTACAGATGCAGAACCGGTACACAACAGAAGGAAGGTTTAATTACGAAGCTGAATAT
Organism: uncultured Flavipsychrobacter sp.; assembly: GCA_964493865.1. Classification (GTDB taxonomy): domain Bacteria; phylum Bacteroidota; class Bacteroidia; order Chitinophagales; family Chitinophagaceae; genus Nemorincola. Next base: position 79,147 of record CAZBPS010000006.1, on the reverse strand, counting down.
CATGTTATAGGAACGGGTTCCAGTGTTTCTACTGTTTATGATAACTCTCCTAACTTGTTTTACACAAGGGATCAATACCAGAGGGTGAACCCTGGCCAGGATGTAAATGCTTACTTCAATACTACATTACGTGGTGCAGGGTATGATTTAGGGTTAGGTATGACACCAAACAGCAAATCCGGTTCAGTTTCTTACGCAACGGGTTCTGTTGGCCTTTTAATACAGCCTTCATTAAATTATTTCCTGTCGGATAATGTGGCGCTTAACATTGGTGCATACTATATCTACCAGCCGTTCACAAATACGACTAACAACACCCACAGGATGACTGATAATTCGGGTGGCTATAGTTCAATGTTGAATTCAGTGACTGCGAGCAACAACCAATCAATTGGTGGTAATCTGGGCGTGCGTGTGTTCCTTGGAAAGGGTAAAGACAGTGACCATGACGGCATACCTGATAAGGATGACAGGTGCCCATATGTATATGGCACACCGGTACATCAGGGTTGCCCTGATACCGATGGTGACGGCATCGCTGACGATCAGGATTCTTGTGTAAGGGTTCCCGGCATTGTTAAGTTCAATGGATGCCCAGACAGCGATGGCGATGGTATCACAGATAAGGAAGATGCATGTCCGTTCCAGGCTGGTACAAAAGCACTGAAAGGCTGTCCTGACAGGGATGGTGACGGTATAACCGACAAAGAAGATGCGTGTCCGGATAAGCCTGGTTTAGCACAATACAAAGGCTGCCCCGATACTGATGGTGACGGATTGGCTGACAACGAAGATAAGTGTCCTGAAGTGGCAGGGCCTATTGATAATCAAGGTTGCCCGCTGCCACCACCGCCACCGGCGCCGGTAGAGGAGATTACTGTTAGCACACCGATATTGTTTGAGATAAACCGTACGGTTATCAGGGAGGCGTCATTCCCTGTACTTGAGCTGGCTGTGAAGAAACTTACTGAAGATAAAGAGGCTTATGTAATCGTGGATGGTTATACCGATATCACCGGTAAGCCTTCTTACAACAAAGCCCTATCGTTAAGGCGCGCACAAGCTGTAAAAACGAAGTTGAAGAGCATGGGTATCAGTGCTAAACGCGTAAAAGTAGTAGGGCATGGTGCTGACTCACCGGCAGCAAACAATGACACTGAAGAAGGCAGGATGAAAAACCGCCGCGCGGTAATGCACCTGAGTGTAGGCGAATAATGTCAAAAATGTACGTAGGGAAAGAGGCGGCGGAAGTCGCCTCTTTTTTATGTATAAATTCTGAGGTTTATGCACAGGAATGTTTTCGTAATGTTAATTTTGTATGCTCCTTGCATACTTGCGCTTTCCTGTGGAGTTTCAGTGTATATTTACTTTGACTCCTGCAATTGAAACATGGGAAATATTAATTCGCAGGTAATTTTTATTACCATGATAGTAGCAAGTATTGTGGGGCGATAAGGAGCAATGGTATAATAAGTGTTGTTGATGAAGAATCCGTTTTTTATAAAGCATAAACCCTGGCAGAGGAGTTTTATATTGTTCACCATTATTGCATTTGGAACGGCTTTGGCATGTAATAATCCGGGGAATGACGTAAAGGGGAAAAATATGCCCGCAGACACAATTGTATTTATCCCACCGGATACAAGCACTATACCCCATACCCAGTTTGGAGAAATGGTGAGGTATGGCCGAGAACTAATAGTAAACACGGCTTATTATATTGGCCCTGAAGGCAAAGCAGGTAAGTATTTAGGTAACAGAATGAATTGTACCAACTGTCATTTGGATGCAGGTACACGTCCTTTCGGGCTGAATTTTTTTAGTACGCATGCCCGCTATCCGCAATACCGGGGCAGGGAGAATTTAGTACTGAACCTTGGTGAACGTATAAATAACTGTGTAGAAAGGCCACATAATGGCACCGCACTGCCACTTGACAGCAAAGAGATTAATGCTATGGAATGCTATATAAAATGGCTTTCTACAAATGTGCCCGTGGGGCAACATGTAAAGGGGGACGAGATGCCGGAACTTGAATTTCCGGACAGGGCTGCCGATGTAAGCAAAGGTGAGGCAATATATACTACAGAGTGTGCTTCTTGCCACGGCACAGACGGAGCTGGCAAATGGAATGAGGATTCGAGTACTTATGTATATCCGCCATTATGGGGGCCCAATTCATATCAGAATGGTTCAAGCCCGTCAAGGGTGTTAAAACTTGCGAGGTTTATAAAAGCTAATATGCCCGATAAAAAAGCTACCTGGAGAAAGCCATACCTTACCGATGAACAGGCCATAGATGTGGCAGCCTTTATCAATGACGGCAAACTGCACCCAAGGCCACAGCGAAAAGACAAGACTATAATTGACTATCCTGACCTAAAAATGAAAGCGATAGACTACGAGTTTGGCCCTTACATAGATACTTTCCCGGAGCACCAGCACAAGTTTGGGCCGTATAAGCCAATAATAGAGCATAGGAAGGCGAATAACCTACCAGTGGTTTTTTAGTATTCTATTGAGCACAAATGGCTAAATTGCAACAACTGAAAAATTTGTAGTCATGCCTTAAAAACAGTTATGCACAGAACCTTTTTTGTATTATTTCTTCTACTTTCCGGAAACCTCCTTTTGAATGCACAGTATTTCCCTGCTGAGGGTTGCAAATTGCATTATCGGATAGTTGGGTTTAAGTTTCCTGAACACAGAGAGGCAAACAGGCGTGTGCTTGAAATAGCAGAAGGGTATGATTCAACAGAGGCAATATTTGAAAGGAATATAGTTAAAACGATTCAATGCTATAATGACAGCCAGTTGGCCGAGGTTCCTTATTTCGGGCATAGCTACACCTGGAGGGTTGTTTTTTTTAAAGGCAGCAAAATAATAGCAAAAAGCAGACTGCACCATTTTGAAACGCTGATTATCCCTGAAGTAGACCCAGAGGTAACACGATTCAGGGTCATGAAGCCCGCCGGAAAGTATAAGGATGCATATGTTTTTATAGACGGCACGAGGGTATTGTATGATATGAACGGCAAACCTGTTTGGTTTCTGCCTTATATAGATAGTACTCAGGCGCCACCAGCAGATATGAAACTTTCACCTGCTGGAACGATAACTTTCTTGCTCAACCAACAGGCGTATGAAATAAACTACAAAGGAGATGTATTGTGGAAAGGTCCCAATGACGGATTAATCAGTGGATTTGGTTCAGAACAGTATCATCATGAATTTACCAGACTGGAATGTGGAAACTATATGGTTTTAGGCAACGAATTTCTAATGGCCGGCAATAAGCTGCCAGAGATGAATATCCAGCCCGGGCCTCAACGCAAGAGAGTGCATCCGAGGCAAGACAGTTTCGGAAACTCACCCAGAAAATTGCCATACAGCACAATAATAGAGTACGATAAAGACGGGAAAGTAGTATGGCACTGGAAGTCGTCAAAATATTTTATTGGGTCAGATGTTGATAATTATCAACCGGCCAATAAAAGGTTTATGGATGTACACGAGAATTCTTTTTTCTTTGACGAAGCGAATAAGAATATTTATGTTAGCTGCAGGAATATTAGCCGGGTAATAAAAATCAGCTATCCAGAAGGGCATGTTGTAATGAATTATGGTGAAATATTTAAACCCGGTATTCAGCCCCAAGGAACCGGAATGTTTTGCGGGCAACACAGTTGTCGGCGTTCAATGGCTGGTGAACTTTATCTGTACAATAATAACGTCTGTGATACAGCGTCTATGCCAAAGATAGTCGTAATGTTAGAGCCGGAAACCAGTAGAGATACTCTGAAGAAGGTTTGGGAGTATGAATGCACATTGGAAATAGATGTTCCCAAAAGGTTTGACGGAGGAGGTAATGTCATTGAGCTGCCCGACAGGTCATTTTTTGTTTCCATGAACAGGCCATACAGTAAGATATTTATAGTAGGTAGGGATAAGCAGGTATTATGGAGTGCCATACCTGAAAAATACAATAGCGATGAAAAAAAATGGGACATGGTGCCCGTATACAGGGCCAGTATTATTGATCTTCATAAAAAATTCGAGCAAATGCTTTGGCACAAGTAATGTATACTGTTAAGGGTGTTGAAGTTACCTTTGTCTTCTAAGTTATATGTATGTATAAAAAAATAGCGAGCCTTTTTTTTGTTTTTGTTTGCTGCTGTCAGCTTAGAGCAACAGAGTTTCCCCAGGAAGGGGCTGTTTTGAATTACAGGCTGATAGGATTCTCATTTACGATAGAGCCATTAGCTGTCAATTATAACATTCAAATAGCTTCGGGCAGATATTATACGGAAGATTCCTTCACAAGAAATATAGTAAAAAACGTATCAACCCGAGAAAACAAGGTAGTAGCAGAGGTGCCTTCTTTTGGCGCAGAATATACCTGGCGGGTCAACTGGACAAATAAAAATGGAGTGAAAGGGACGAGTAAGTTCCATCATTTTTCAACAGGTTTTGTACCAGAAGTAGATGAGCGTATTAATCGGTTCAGGGTTTTGAAACCCGCTCAGAAATACAAAGACGCTTACATATTCTTGGATGGCACTGGTGTTTTGTATGATATGAATGGCAAGCCGGTTTGGTTCCTTTCAAACAAAGAGATTTCCGGAACACCTGCTACCCTTCAATTATCACCCAAGTCAACAATCACTTTTTTGAATAATGAGCAAGCGTATGAAGTGAACTATCAAAGTGAAATACTTTGGCAAGGACCAAAAAATGGGGTAGTGAGCGGCGATAATTCTGAACATTATCATCACGAATTTATGCGTCTTGCTAATGGCCATTATATGGTAATGGGAAGCGAAAGAGTAGAATGGAAGTCAGGTGCGGAAAGTAATGGTGATGCACAAACGAATGGAAGCCCGATTGTCGGTGGTAAACAAACAGGTGCCCGAAAGATACTTTTCTCAACAATCATTGAATACGATGAAAAAGGAACGGTCGTTTGGAGTTGGAAAGCATCTTCATATTTCACAAATTCAGACCTAAAGCATTACACACCACCGCCACCTATGCGTATCGTGGATGTGCATGAAAATGCGTTTTATTTTGATGAGCGCGACAAGATCATTTATATAAGCTGTAAGAATATTAACAGGGTGTTGAAAGTTAAGTATCCTGAAGGAATTGTCTTGAACAGTTATGGTGAGAAGTATAGACCCGGGATACCTGAAGCGGGTAATGGTTTATTTTGTGGGCAGCATAGCTGCGGGCGGACAATGGATAAAGACCTCTACCTGTATAACAATAACGCATGCAATAAGAGTAGGCCGATACCCAAAATTCTGGTAATAAAAGAGACTGAACAAGGAAATGATAGTATTAAGGTAGTATGGGAGTATGAATGCCCTATTGAAGACCTTGACCCCGAAAGAATAAAGGGTGTACCCATGCCTGCAAATTTAGCAGGGCCACCGGGAGCAATGATGGCCCAAACCCGGGGAGGAGGTGCAGTGATGGAGCTTGCTGATCGCTCAATGTTTGTTTCAATGAGCGGACCCTATGGCAAAATTTTTATAGTTGGCAGGGATAAAAAAATTTTCTGGAGTGCTCTTCCTGAGAAATGGGATATAGAGAAGCAGGAATGGAAAACTATATCCCAATATAGAGGAAGTATAATTACAGACCGTAAAAAACTTGAGCAGCTCATTTGGGGTTCTAAGCAATAGTAGTCGGCACGTTACGGAAAGCATAAGTTAATGCATTTTTTTTGTCAGCGATAAGTATGGCAGTCACAGTTTATTTAAAGTAAATTAGTTTTTATGATGAGGGTTATTGTTGCAGTTATTTTTTTTAGTGTGTGTGGGTACGTAGCTATGGCTCAGGTTTTACCGGAAGAGGGCAGCAAGCTGCATTACCGGGTAATCAGGTTTTCGTTTCCTTGGGAAAAAGGGATGAAGACAGGCAGTATTGAAATAGCGATAGGCAATTATAATAATGAAGACTCTTTCCGGCAGCATATAAGGCAGGTGATTACCGCGCAGAGGGGAAAAGTAGTAGGTGAAGTGCCGGCTTTTGGTCTGCAGTACACGTGGCGGGTAAACTATACCGGTGAACAGGGAAAACGAATGTATTCAAAACTATATCATTTCAGTACATTGACCGTGCCGGAAGTAGACACAAGTGCATACCGGCTAAGAATTATTGATGCCGCAAAAACATACAAAGATGGATATGTATTTATCGATGGCCATGGTGTACTGTATGATATGAGTGGACGACCTGTTTGGTTTATTCCTGATATTGACGGCTCTGGATATCAGAATGCAAGAGTACGGGATTTGAAGGTCACCCCCTTTGGTACAATTACATTTCTTTTGAGCAGCAAGCTCTATGAGATAAATTATCAGGGGAAAATTCTTTGGAAAGGACCTTCAAACGATGTTTCAACAAATAATTCCGAGCAGTACCATCATGAGTTTACAAGACTGATGAATGGACATTATATGACGTTGGGTAATGAGCAGATACGGTGGAGTAAGAAACATAAATCATCATACAGACCGGAGGGAGCAACCTCTGAGAGTAATACCGAAGTTGTGTCCGAAACGAAAGATGTGACTATTTTTGGTACAGTAGTAGAGTACGATAGCCTTGGAAAAGAAGTTTGGACCTGGAAATCTTCGGCTTATTTTATAGGTTCGGATTGCGAATACTATACCCCTCCTAACAATAAGGGTGTGGTCGATTTTCATCAAAATGCTTTTTACTTTGATGAAAAAGATAGCGTTATTTATACCAGCTTCAGGAACATCAGCAGGATATTGAAAATTAAATATCCTGAAGGCAAAGTATTAAATTCCTATGGAGAGGTTTATCAAAAAGATGTCCCTGCACGAGGCAATGGCCTTTTTTGTGAGCAGCATGCTTGTAAGAGCTCGCCTGAAGGGTATCTGTATTTATTCAACAATAATGTGTGCGCAGGCGTAGATAGTGAAGTAATGCCAAAAGTTATAATGATGCGTGAGCGTGACACCGGATGGGGTATGGAAAGCCTTGAGCCGGTGTGGGAGTATGAATGTAATTTATCAGGAATTAATATTAATCCCCGTACAAACCAGGTGCGAGAGCGGCTGCAAAGGAACCAGACAAATGCTCGCGCTATACCCAATCGCATAGTAAGGCGTCCCACGTCAGGGGGTAATGTGTTAGTAATGCCGGACAAATCTGTTTTTGTAGCTATGAATGCCCAATATGGAAAAGTGTTTATAGTAAACCCCGCGAAAGAGATAATGTGGAGTGCTGTGCCGGAAAAATATTACCCGGAGCAACATTTGTGGTTTATAACCCCCGGACAATATAGGGCCAGTATTATTAATTCAGAGCTAATGGAGCGACTTCTATGGAATAAGTGAATCCGGTAACTATATCCACATAATTTCTTTAAAAAGTTCATATTATACAAAATCAGACATAATCTTACAGCGTAATAAAAAAAATGTAAAAAAAATGTTTGAATACTGTTAATTTTCAACTTTTAATTTTTATATTTACAACATATATTTAAACATTTAAGTCAATGTCCGGCTACCCGCGACATTTTCTTTGAGTTAATAATATTCTACTATCATTAAGTATAAAGGCATTTAAAAACAAAGTGTTTATGAAAAAAGTCTATCTCGCTTTGATCCTATTGTGTTTAGGTTGTATAGCCACAAACACCTATGCGCAAACCCCGGTTACTTACAGCTACACCGGCGGTGTGCAGTATTATACCGTGCCTTCCGGCTGTGGCGCTGTACTTGTTGATGCCCGTGGGGCAAAAGGCGGAAACTCTCCCTGCTCTACACCAGGAGCCGGAGGACGGGTCGTGTGTAGTCTTACGGTGAGTCCGGGACAGGTGTTGCAGGTAGTCGTTGGCGGGCAAGGTGCCAACTATGCGTACACAATCAATAACGGTGGTTATAATGGTGGTGGTTATGGGTATTATTATGGCGGCGGCGGCGGCGGTGGAAGCGACGTACGTGTTTCTCCTTATGCTCTTGCTGATCGTCGCGTGGTAGGCGGCGGCGGTGGCGGTGCCGGATATAACTGTTGCTCTGACCCCGGAGGCAATGGCGGCTACCCGAACGGAGACAATGGCCAGTATTGCAGTTATTACTGGTCATATTACTGTGGCGCCGGCGGCAGCCAAACAGGCGGTGGTAGCGGTGCAGGTGCTTGCGGGTTCTCCGGGTCGTTAGGACAGGGAGGGTCGTCAAATACATGTTACGATTATGGCGGCGGCGGCGGCGGCGGCTATTATGGTGGTGGTGGATCATACGTTGGTGGCGGCGGCGGCGGTTCGTCTTATGCCGGAACGGGAACAAGTGGTGTAACCTACACAAACGGCTTTAATTCCACAGGAAATGGTAGCGTTGTTATTACGCCATTGTTGCCTACTGTTACAACAAATATTTCAACACTTGCATTTGGCTCAATTACCAGCGGCACCACTTCAGTTCCGCCAATGTATTTTTCAATGTCAGGTGCCATCATGACAAGTTCAGGTACAGTGACAATAACACCTCCATCAGGTGTTGCCATATCTTTAGATGGTATTACCTGGTCAACAAGTGCGATACCTTATACTTATTCAGGCACTTCATTCTCAAACGTAAATGTTTATGCTCGTTTAACACCATCTAGCGGATCTTATACCGGAAATATTGCTATTACCGGCGGTGGTCTTGCTTCTGCTTATAATGTAGCGGTAACAGGTAATGGTACAACTGCCTGTTCAGGTGCCCCTACTGCAGGTTCCGCTTTATCAAGTGTAACTGTTGCAGGGTCTGCTACCTTGATCAATCTTAGTCTTTCGGGAGCAAGTACATCCGGTAGTCTATATTATCAATGGCAAAGTTCTCCGAATAATACCACATGGACAGATGTTAACGGTGCTATTACCAAAGAGTACAGCCAAGTTGGTATCTCTGCCAATACGTACTTCAGGTGTGTGGTATCATGTGCTTCAGGCGGGTCTAATAACTCTGCTTCTGTGTTAGTGAGCGGGTATTCTCCGGGTTCTATAGCAGGCTCTTCGTGTACGCCTAATTTTTCTCAGACCTGTAGCTCATTTCCTATGAACACAAGTATTGCTTCGCTTTCAGGTCTTACAGGAACACTTGCCGATCCAAGTACGAGTTGTTCTTCTAACTATATGAACCAAACATCTTTGGCAACCACAACACTTGCTCCGGGAGGGGTCTACACAGCTACATTAAATATCTCAACTACTTACTATTCAAGTTTCGCTACCCAGATATGGATAGATTTCAACAATAACACAACTTTTGAAAGTTCAGAATCAGTTGGCGGAATAGCGTCCGGTGGGATTTCTTCTGCAGCCCCTACGTGTACGATAACAATACCGTCAGGTGCTGCTTTAGGGGCTCACAGAATGAGGATAGTTGGTAATTATCAATGTTGTGGCAATACAAACTATCCATCAATGAACCCCTGCCCCACAACTTCTACCAGTTACGGGAATGTACGGGATTATACTATTAACATAGGGCCTTCTTCTGTACCCGCTTGCTCCGGAACACCGGTTGCAGGCATAACAGCATCAACCCCAACATCGCATTGCGCTACCTTTAATCCGAGGCTGTTTGCTGTAGGCACTTCAGAAGATTTTTCAGGGTTATCTTACCAATGGCAGTCGTCAACAACCGGCCCGACTTCCGGCTTCAGCAGTATATCTGGGGCCACCGGCAAAGGTTATGTGGCCACCGTATCTTCGCTTGGTGTAGTGTACTTTCGCCGCAATGTTACCTGTGCTTCATCAACCGGCACTTCTACAGTTACTTCCGATACACTGAACCCGGCACCGGTTACAACCGGTCCTGATAATGTTTGTTCAGGTGCTAATATTACATTAACTAACTCTGTTTCCGGAGGTGTGTGGACGAGCAGCAACACGGCTCAAGCCACTGTAGGTTCTTCAACCGGTATTGTTACCGGTGTTACATCGGGAACCACTCCTACAATTACTTATACATCGCCGGCGGGTTGTATCGCGACAAAGCAAATAACAGTAAACCTGCAGCCTGCCGCCATTGGCGGAACATTTGTTGTATGTCCGGCATCAACTACTACATTAACAAATGCTACATCGGGAGGCACATGGAGCAGCAGCAATACTGCTTTAGCTTCTGTCGGTGCTACGACAGGTGTTGTCTTGGGTGTTGCCGGTGGCAACCCGATTATTACATATACAGCCCCAACAGGCTGCTATTCCACTGCGGTACTAACCGTACAGGCACTGGCGCCTATAACGGGTGTGCCGAGTATGTGTATGGGATATTCTACCACACTTGCTAACGCAACGAGTGGTGGAGTATGGAGCAGCAGCAATACGGCAGTTGCTACAATAAGCAGTACAGGTGTGGTAACCAGTGTTTCTGTAGGAACAACAACAGTATCTTACACTCATGCGTCACTTGGTTGCACGGCTACCATTCCCGTTTTCGTCACCAATGCACCAGCAGCATTTACAGTAACAGGTGGCGGTGCGCGTTGTATTGACGATGTGCTTGGTGTAAATGTTGGTGTAGGGTCTTCAAGCGCCGGTATCAGCTACCAGTTATATAATGGTGCTACGCCGGTAGGTTCACCGATTACCAGTGCCGGCTTCCCATTCAATTTCCCGCCACAGTTTGCCGCAGGCACTTATGGAGTGGTTGCTGCTTCGGGCACACCCTGTGCATTAACAGGTGTGGGTACAGCTACTATTGTTGTTAACCCATTACCAACTCCATATACTGTTTCAGGTGGAGGGGCTTATTGCTCGGGTACAAGCGGCACGAGTGTACACCTTAACTCATCACAGATAAACGTGAATTATCAGTTGTTTGTAAACACAGGTTCAGGGGCAACTCCTGTTGGGGGCGTAATTCCCGGAACAAGCGCATCGCTTAACTTTGGTTTACAGACAACAGCGGGTACTTATACTGTAGGTGCACTAAATACGATTACAGGTTGTTCAGGGCCAATGTCTAATAGCGTTGCGGTGAGCATTAATTCACTGCCACTCGCTTATCCTATGTCAGGTGGCGGTTCATTCTGTACAGGCGGTACAGGTGTGTTGGTAGGATTAACCAATTCTCAGGTAGGGGTCAATTACCAATTATTATTAGCTGGTGTACCGGTTGCCGGTGCGGTATTATCAGGCACGGGCGGGGCATTGTCTTATGGCTTGATAACAATCCCCGGTAGCTACACGATTCAGGCTACAAACACTACTACAGGTTGTGTTGCTATGATGTCTACATCTGCAACTGTAAGTATTAATTCTCTGCCTACTGTTTATACTATGACAGGTGGCGGGGCTTATTGCTCAGGTACAACTGTAGGGGTAGGAGTAGGTTTGAATGGCTCGCAAGTGGGTGTTAATTATCAATTATACAGAGGCACAACCTCGGTAGGCACAGCTGTAGCAGGAACAGGAGGAGCAATATCGTTCCCTAACCAGTTTACGGCAGGTTCGTACACGGTAATAGCAACAAACCCGACAACAACCTGTACAAGCAATATGTTTGGCAGTGCTGCAGTATCTATCAATCCGCTGCCCACAGCATTTACGATTATGGCACCAAGCGGCAATAGCTATTGCGTAGGCGGCACAGGAGTAAATCTCGTATTGAGCAGTTCGGAAGTTGGTGTTACATACCAATTGCTAAACGGTGCTACGATAGTTGGAGCTGCAGCAGGTACAGGTTCGCTGATAGATTTTGGCTTCTTTACCGGCGCCGGCACTTATACAGTTGTAGGAACAAATACAACAACGGGTTGCGTAGGCCCGATGTCAGGTTCAATAAATCTTGTAGTTAACCCATTACCAACCGCACAAACGGTTACTGTTACAGGTGGCGGTGCATATTGTGCAGGTGGCTCTGGTCAGACAATTGGACTTACCACGTCTCAATCCGGTGTTAGCTACCAATTATATCTTGGAGGCGCGCCGGTAACAGGCACTGGTGCTATAGTATCAGGCACAGGTAGCGCTGTAAACTTTGGTTTAAGGACCATTGCCGGTTCTTATACCGTTGTAGGAACAACAACAGCTACCGGTTGTACAAATAATATGACCGGCAGCGCGGTGATATCTATCAACCCGACCCCTGTGGTGTACACTATGACAGGTGGCGGAGGATATTGTTCAGGTTCAACCGGCACACCTATCGGGCTTAGCGGTTCTGATTTAGGTGTTACTTATCAATTATTCAATTCGAGTACGGCTGTCGGAGCTCCAATTTCAGGTATCGGTTCAGCAATCAGTTTTGGTGCAATTACTGCAACGGGCACGGCATTTAATGTGGTGGCTACAAATACAGCAACAGGCTGTACAAAGAGCATGTCAGGCAGTTTGACAGTAACTGTTAATCCACTGCCGGTTGCTCAGACACTGACAGGTGGAGGTAATTATTGTATAGGCGGTACCGGTGTTCCGGTAGGTCTTGCGAATTCTGCAACCGGTGTTGATTATCAGTTGTATCGTGGTATAATAGCGATAGGCAGTCCCGTTTCAGGTACTACCGGTTCGGCAATAAGCTTCGGTAACCAAGCGGTGACAGGTACTTACATAGTAAAAGCAACTAACACTACTACCGGATGTATGAACAATATGACCGGAAGCGCCATAGTAACTACAAGTCCTCTACCTGCAGTATTTACAGTAACAGGTGGCGGGAACTATTGCTCTGGTGGTACAGGAGTAGCAGTTAGTCTTAACGGTTCGGTTGTAGGAACCAATTACCAGCTTTACCTCGGCGGGGCTACAATAGGCAGCCCGATGGCGGGTACAGGTGGTATCCTTAATTTCGGTGCACAAACTGCAGCGGGTACTTATACAGTAGCTGCGTTAACTACTGCTTCAACATGTGCTAATAACATGGCGGGAAGCGCAAACGTAACGGTTAATTCATTGCCTACAACGTATGTTGTGACCGGCGGTGGCAGTTATTGTGCTGGTGGGGCAGGTGTATCAGTTGGCCTGAGCGGTTCATCTACAGGTGTTATCTACCAGTTGAATATTGGTGGGGTGCCTTCAGGTGCTCCTGTAGCAGGTACCGGCGGTGCGCTTAGCTATGGTTTGCAAACAGCAAACGGCACGTATACTATACTTGCAACAAATACCACTACCGGTTGTTCTGTACTTATGACAGGAGCTGCATCGGTAGCAGCAAATACTTTACCTCCTTCTTATACTGTAACGGGCGGCGGGAACTATTGTCCGGGTGGCACTGGTAGTGCTGTTGGGTTGAGTGGTTCAAATGTTGCCAATACATACCAGCTATACCGTGGCGCAACGCCGGTTGGTGCACCGGTACTGGGTACAGGTGCAGCCATCAGCTTTGGCTTGCAAACAGTAACAGGCAATTATACTGTGGTGGGTAGTTATCCATCATCAACATGCTCCGGCCCTATGGTTGGCAGTGCGACAGTTGGTTTGAATACTTTACCTACAATCTACAATGTGACCGGTGGTGGGAATTATTGCCCTGGTGGTAGCGGAGTGGTTGTGGGTGTGAATGGTTCATCATTAGGTGTTAATTACCAGTTATACCTCGGTGGTGTTATTACCGGAACTCCAATAGCGGGGACAGGTTCAGCACTCAGCTTCGGCCTTCAAACCGGCGTAGGCACTTATACTATTAAGGCGACAAATACATCTACAGGTTGTTCAATTAACATGAATGGAACAGCGGTAGTGGTTGTTGCGCCTGTTCCTACTGCGCATACCGTAACGGGTGGTGGTAATTACTGTACCGGTGGTACCGGCCTGCATATTGGTTTGAGCAGTTCTACCGCAGGTGTTTATTACCAGTTATATAATGGAATTACTGCTATCGGATCTCCAATGGCGGGCACGGGTGCTTCACTCGACTTCGGCCTGAAAACGATGTCTGGTATCTACACAATTACCGGCACAAGCACATCAACTACCTGCACGAATACAATGACTGGCAGTGTTGCTATAAATATTGATCCATTGCCTACTGCATATGCAGTAACCGGTGGTGGTAATTACTGCTCAGGTGGTACAGGTGTGAGCGTTATGCTCAGCGGCTCTGACGTAGGTACCGATTACCAGTTGTATCATGGTGCTATGGCAGTTGGCAGCCCAATGCCAGGTACAGGTGCAATGCTTGATTTTGGTTTACAAACCGCAGGTGGTACATACACTGTTGTGGCAACGAATACTACTACTACCTGCAATAATAACATGACAGGAAGTGTGACCATCACGGTTGATCCATTACCTACTGCATACAATGTTACAGGCGGTGGCAATTATTGCTCTGGTGGCACAGGCGTAAGTGTTATGCTTAGTGGTTCTGATGTAGGTACACAATACCAGTTAAAGGCTGATGGTTCACCGGTTGGTGCTCCTATCGCTGGTACAGGTTTTGTACTCGACTTTGGAATGCAGACTGCACCGGGTAACTATACCGTTTCTGCAACAAATACAATCACAACCTGCACAACAGATATGACAGGCAGTGCGAATGTGGGTATTAATGCATTACCAACAGTTTATACAGTTGCCGGTTTAGGCAGCAGTTATTGCTCAGGTGGCACTGGTATCAATATATCACTTAGCGGATCGGATATGGGTACTAACTATCAGTTGTACAATGGGCTTTCACCGGTTGGAGGCGCTGTTTCCGGCACAGGCGTACCGGTTAATTTCGGTTACCTGATTCCTACGGGTACATATACTGTTAAAGCTGTGAACAGCACAACAGGTTGTACAAATTCAATGAGTGGTGCAGCACCAATCACCATCAACCCATTACCGGTGGCTTTCACCACAACCGGCGGCGGCAGTTATTGCGCTGACGGTACTGGTGTTAACATTGGCCTCAGCAGTTCAAATGTTGGCGTGTCGTACCAGCTTTACAATGGTACAGCTACGGTTGGCAGTGCAGTTATAGGAACCGGTGCTTCATTGAACTTCGGTCTTCAGACTGCGGCTGGCAGCTACACTATAAAAGCTACGAATACATCAACTACATGTATCAATACAATGGCCGGTGCCGCATCTGTAGTAGTTAACCCGCTTCCGGCTGCATTTACCGTGACCGGAGGAGGCAATTACTGCACAGGTGGCACAGGTGTGGTTGTTGGGCTTAGCGGTTCAGCATTCGGTACAAATTACCAATTATACCGTGGCTTTGTTGCCGTAGGTAGTTCAATAACAGGTACAGGATTGCCAATCAACTTTGGTTTGCAAACCACAGCCGGCACGTACACAGTAGTTGCTACAAATGCTTCAACTTCATGCAGCGGCAACATGGCCGGAAGTGCAGTGGTTGCTGTTAATTCTTTACCTGCAGCTCATGCTGTGATTGGTGGTGGTAATTACTGCCCCGGCGGCACAGGCGTGAATGTAGGTCTGGGCAGCTCGTCCACAGGTATTTCTTACCAATTGTATAGGGGCACTACTATGGTAGGTGCTGCTGTTACAGGTACTGGCACCAGCGTAGATTTTGGTGCGCAGACTATGGCCGGCACATATACAGTGGTAGCTACTAATCCTGCTACCGGTTGTCAGAGTAACATGTCGGGCAGCGTAAATGTGGGTATTAATTCATCTCCTGCCGTTTATAATGTAGTAGGCGGTGGTAATTATTGTGCAGGCGGTGCCGGCACTCACATTGGCTTAAACAATTCTACTATCGGCATCAGTTACCAGGCTTACCTTTTGGCATCGCCTGTCGGATCACCTGTTATAGGTACCGGTGGCCCGCTTGACCTTGGCGCCAAAACAGCCACCGGCAGCTACACAGTGATAGCTACCGATTTGGCTACTACTTGCTCCAGCACAATGTCGGGTAGTGCATCAGTTTCGGTAAGCCCGGTTGTGGCCCCTGCTGTAACAATATCTACAGGAGTTGGTGATACAGTTTGTAACGGTGTTGCAACAACATTTACCGCAATGGCTGTGAATGGTGGCAGCTCCCCTTCATACCAGTGGACAGTGAACGGTATCATGACCGGTATCGGCAGCTCTTACAGCTACACGCCTGCAAATGGTGATGTGGTAGGTGTGACACTCACCAGCAGTGCGGCGTGTGCAATGCCTTCAACGGCAAGCATCACTAAGGCTATCACCGTTAATGTTTCCGGGATGCCTGCTGTTACTGTATCTGCAAATCCGGGTACTAATGTATGCCAGGGCACAATAGTGAATTTCACTGCAAACCCGGCATTCGGAGGTGCTTCACCTACATACTCATGGATACTTAACGGTATTAACACATCTTCATCTCCGGTATTCAGCTACACACCTGCTGATGGTGATGTTGTTTACTGCGTTATGAGCAGCAACTACCGTTGCCGCACTGCAAACTCAGCAGCAAGCACGCATATGACTATGAATGTAGACCTGCCTGTGCTGCCTGTGGTAACCATCACTGCAAATCCGGGAGCTAACATTGCTGCGGGACAGACACTTGTATTGACAGCGTCTGCTACTAACGCAGGTTCTACTCCTGCATATCAGTGGTTTGTTAATGGTGTTCCGGTAACAGGTGCTACTACGCCTACGTTTGCAAGCAGCAACTTTGTAAATGGTGATTCTGTTTCATGTGCGGTAACCAGCACCGGCGGCTGCGGAGGTGTTACAGGGTTCAATTCACTTACTGTTCGCGTAAGCGGTGTGGGTGTTCAGCAGATTGTTTCGGTAGCAAGCGACATCAAGCTGATCCCTAACCCGAACAAAGGTACCTTTACTGTAAAAGGAACACTCGCTACGTCAACCGACGAAGAAGTGACTATGGAAGTAACCAACCTTCTTGGCCAGGTGATTTACAACAGTAAAGTAACCGCGCGCAACGGTGAGCTTAATGAAAGGATTGAGCTTAGCCAAACACTGGCTAACGGCATGTATATGCTGAACCTGCGCACAGAAAATGAGAACAAAGTGTTCCATATAGTTATAGAGCGCTAAACAATACTTTTTAGAATTGTAAGCGGCAGGATTCGAAAGAGCCCTGCCGCTTTTTTTAGTCCTCATTGCTGTGTCGTTTCGGGCAATGCAGAAAGGAAGGAACGGAGCAAGTTCCCAGTTTGTAGCCATCAATTCCCGCATTAATTTGCATCTTGCTTATATTGCAGCGTGTATCCGATTACTGGTAGTTACGTGGAGGGTGTGTCAGGATGCTATAGATGAATGTAACGAACAATAAGGCCCACACTCGTTTTCATCACAGTGCAGCAGAGATATTGGGCACTTCAATTAGTATGATCCAGCAGCAGGTCAGTGTATTTTTTGATGGTGTAGTTTCAAAAAGTACATTGCCCGTCATTTGTCATATTCAGTGCCCCATATTAGTTTTTCAAGCTGATCTCTGCTGGTGATGATACTGGCCCGGTAGAGGTTAACAGGCTCCCATTTTTTCACAGATTGGTTCCAGTTTTCTACTTTGGTGCACCAAAGCATTTTTTTGTTTTGTGCTACAATAAATATCCTGCTGTCGGGGAAAGCCATTGAGACAAACATCGACTTATCTGGTAGTTCAATAACGTTGCCGCCCGAAGGATACACATTCGTTAACGTATCAGTATTGCAAGTATATTCCCATATTTTTTCCAAGCTGTTTTTTACTTTTTGTGATTCTTTCAACATCAATATCTTCGGAACAGCCCCTTTATTACAACTGTTGTTATTGTACAGGTACAAATGTCCGTCAGACGAAACCTTGCAACTATGCTGTCCGCAGAAAAAACCTTGGTTCTTTTCAGAGAGAGTTGATTTTTCGCCATTGTAAATTCGAATAATTGTTCCTTCTGGATATTTTATTTTCAGGATACTATTTATGTTACGCAGGCTCAGGTAAATGACTTTTGCCTGATCATCGAAGAAAAACGAATTTTCGTGGGCGCGCATTTGCATTCCACCGCCCGGTTCATTTCTATAGAAAAGTGTTGACCCGTTAAAATGATCAGAAGCCTTCCAATACCAAACTACATTACCCTTAGTATCATATTGTATCAATGTGCCCATCGGGCATCTTTCGTAAACCCTGTCCAGTTCATCTTTTTTGACTTCATTGACAGGTAAATATTTCAATACGGTGTCTTCTGGTGTTGATCTTTTCCAGTATTGAAAGTTTTGCGCTAGTGCCATATAGTCGCCATTACTAAGCCGTGTAAACTCATGATGGTAATGCTCCAGCCTGTCTTTACTTACCACTCCGTTATTCGGTCCTTGCCATATAATATTCCCATTATAGTTTGTCTCAAATACGCCTAGTTCATCAATTACATAAGTTATTGTTCCATAATGAGTAAGCTTAATGTCACGAACGTTATTGTTATTGGCGAGCTGAGAGGGAAGATACCATACAGGCTTGCCATTCATATCGTAAAGTACTTTTGTGGCATCTGAAAAAATATATGCACCAATGTATTTACTGCCTTTTTTTATTATTCGAAGACGATATAGTGTACTGTCAACTTCTGGTATATACCCGGTATGGAAATGATACATTTTATTTCGGATGCTGTCGGTATTATTGCTTATATCAACTAAGCGCCAGGTATATGGTTTGCCAAATGCAGGAACTTCAGTAATTAACCTGGTTCCATTTACTTCTATTGATTTAAAAATGTTTTTAATGAAATTTGTATCGGATTTATGGGTGCCATTGGCAATTTCAAACCGATATTTATGTGTTTTATGAGGTGTTGTAAATGTAAAACCAACAATTCGATAATTTAATGTATCAGATTCTTTTGGTATTACTTGAGACCTCAGTCTCCCTATATATATAATAGTGAATATAAATATAAAAAATATTCTCAACATAGATATTTTGTCACTAAAGTAAATGTACAAAAGTATGGGTAAGTATATTGCTCTTTTAACAAAAGGGAATTTTGCATACTAAAATATTAAGCTATTTAATCAAGCAAACAAGTGTGGCGTATGGTCAATTTCTACAAAAATATGCTGTCAGATTATTTTTTAAAAAAAAATTGCCTTATCTTAGTTGCCGAAGTATCATTGAAAAAACAAAAGTGTGGCTTTGCCGCACTTAAGTTATTGTTTTCTTACTACAAATAAACATAGGATTAATAAAATTTTTTAAAAATAGCCGCATGAAAAAAGTCTACTTATTGTTTAATTTGGCTTGCCTTGTTTTCCTTATCTCTTCGGTAAAAGCACAAACAACCACCTTTACTTTTACGGGTGCGGTGCAATATTACACTGTACCTAGCGGTGTTACACAAATTAGTATTGATGCTATCGGAGGAAGAGGAGGACCCGGTGTTTATAACAATCCTGGTTCCGGTGGCCGGGTTCAGGCAACATTGAATGTTACACCCGCTCAGGTGTACAGCGTTTATGTAGGTAGCGCAGGTGCAACTAATGGCGCAACAACGAGTACGAATGGACGTAATGGTTTTGCCGGCCACAATGGTGGCAACGGTACAACCGGCTCTACATGGTCGGGAGGTACAGGTGGTGCAGCGAGTGAAATATGGTTAAGCGGTACTCCTATTGTTATTGCAGGTGCTGGAGGCGGAGGTAGTGGAGACTGTACTAGCGACCGTGGCGGTCATGGTGGAGGACTTATTGGCGGTAACGGATTAGATTGCGGCTCGTATCAGACTTCTTCTTGTGGTGCCGGAGGCAATACTTCAACGACTACAGGTGGGGCTGCTGGAACAAACGGAGGTGGATCTACTGCGGGCGGCCTATATTATGGTGGTAACGCGAATACATCGGGCACACAATGGGCCGGCGGTGGTGGCGGTGGTTATTATGGTGGCGGTGGCGGTTCTTATTATGGGAGTGGTGGTGGTGGCTCATCATACCCTGCAGCTACTGGCGGCAATGTAACGGGATTAGTACACACTCAAGGCCATAACTCAACAGGTAATGGTAGTGTAGCAATTACTGTTCTATGTAATGCACCTGGAACTATAACCGGTACTTTGACTACATGTGTGGGTTCAACAACGACATTAGCAAACACTACTGCAGGCGCGACCGGCACATGGAGCAGCAGCAACCCGTCAGTAGCCGCAGTTGGTTCTACAACAGGAGTTGTATTGGGTGTTGCAGCCGGCACGGCGACAATCTCTTACAATGTCGGTAGCCCTTGCGGCGGCACAGTAGCTACAGCAACAGTAACCGTTAACGCTACGCCCTCCACAATCACAGGCACAGCATCAATGTGTAGCGGCGTTTGTAACACGCTTAGCTCCAGCCCATCAGGCGGCACATGGAGCAGCAGCGCCACAGGTGTAGCTACTGTAGGCTCATCAACAGGTTCTGTTTGCGGCGTATCAGGCGGCACAGCTACAATCACCTATAATTTAAATAACGGTTGTGCGGTTGCTACACAGGTAGTTACCGTTAATACACAGCCAGGCTCTATATCCGGCAGCTCGGCTACATTGTGCGGCGGCTCCGGCGCAACAACTGTTACTCTTACCAATGCCACATCAGGTGGTGTATGGAGCAGCAGCACTACATCGGTTGCCACTGTTGGTTCATCCACCGGTGTTGTTACAGGTGTGGGTACAGGTTCTTCTACCGTAACTTATATGATGCCGGGGAACTGTTTTGTAACAAGAGCGGTATCAGTAAATGCCGTTGCTCCTATCACGGGTCCGGGCAGTGTGTGCATAGGTAATACCATAACACTTGCAGATGCAACATCGGGCGGCACATGGAGCAGCAGTAATACTTCTGTTGCTACTATAAATAGTTCAGGGGTTGTTACAGGCATTGCGCTTGGCAGTACAAATATTACTTATTCTGTAAGCTCATTAGGTTGCTTTGCCACTACAGTGATTAATGCTACCAATCCTCCAAGCACATTCACCGTTACAGGTGGCGGTGCTTATTGTTCAGGTGGCACGGGTGTGCATATCGGGCTGAACAATTCCAACCCAGGTATCACCTATGTGCTGTACAATGGCACCACTCCTGCAGCTACAACAACAGGCACAGGTGCTGCTTTAGATTTCGGTCTGTTTACAGCAAGCGGCACTTACACAGTAGTTGCAAACCCAGGTACAACCTGCGCAGCAAATATGTCGGGCAGCGCTGTGGTATCAGTTAACTCGTTGCCAACAGCATTCACTGTAGGTGGTGGCGGTTCATATTGCGCAGGTGGCACAGGAGTGAATATTACACTCAGCTCTTCTACTGTCGGTGTCAATTACCAATTAATTTACAATGGTACAACTCCCGTTGGCTCACCGGTGGTAGGCACCAGCTTTGCACTTTCATTTGGCCCGGTTACTTCAGCGGGTGCTTATACTGTTATCGCTACAAACGGATCTACAGGTTGCATCAATAATATGTCGGGTAGCGCAACAGTTACCATTAACTCATTGCCTACTGCGCAAAGTGTAACCGGTGGCGGTAGTTTCTGTCTGGGTGGTTCGGGTGTTGCGATTGGTTGCCTCTCAACTCAGACAGGTGTAACATACCAATTATTACTTAGTGGTTCACCGGTTGGCTCACCAATTGCCGGTACCGGTTCTTCCATAAGTTTTGGCCTCATAACAACAGGCGGCTTGTATACAGTACAAGCAACCAATACAGCTACAGGCTGCGTGAACATGATGTCAGGCACTGCAACTGTTACTGTTAATCCATTACCTACTGTGTTCACGGTAACAGGTGGTGGCGCTTATTGCCTTGGCGGCACAGGTGTTGCAGTTGGTCTTAATGGTTCTACCGTTGGTGTAAATTATCAATTATTCATAGGCTCATCACCGGTGGCTACACCGGTAGCAGGCACAGGTTCGGCTATCTCATTCGGCCTGCAAACCACGCTTGGCTCATACACGGTTGTTGCCACTGATGCCACTACCGGTTGTGTGAACAGCATGTTCGGCAGCGTGGCTGTAACCAATAATCCATTGCCTACAGTATTCACTGTTACGGGCGGCGGCGGATATTGCGCCGGTGGCTCTGGTGTTGCGGTAGGTCTTAGCGGTTCTACTGTAGGCACCACTTACCAGCTTTTCTGGAATGGTACTTTAGTTGGTGCAGGAAGCGGTACGGGCAGTGCAATAAGTTTTGGCCTTCAGCTTGCTGCGGGTACATACACAGTTGTTGGTACTAACACCGGCACGGGCTGTGTAGGCAATATGTCGGGCAGCGTGGTTGTAGTCATTAATCCTACACCTACAGTATATACAGTTTCCGGTGGCGGCAACTACTGCTCGGGCGGTACAGGGGTGACTATCTCTCTCAGCGGCTCAGAAACAGGCGTAAATTATCAATTGTATAATGGTGCTACTGCAACCGGTGCTATAATGGCAGGTACAGGATCATCCCTTACCTTCCCGGCACAGACAGCAGCAGGTTCTTACACGGTAAGGGCTACAAATGCAACCACTACCTGCACAAGCAATATGACAGGCAGCGCGGTTGTTGTTGTTGATCCGTTACCAACTGTTTACGCAATCACAGGTGGCGGCAACTATTGCTCAGGTGGAGTTGGTGTTCACGTAGGTCTTGCAGCATCTAATTCAGGTATTGATTACCAGCTTATGAATGGTGGTGGCCCTGTTGGCGCGGCAATGCCCGGCACCGGCTTCGCACTCGATTTCGGTTTGATCACTACCGCAAATACATATACTATACAAGCGACTAATACCGTTACCGGCTGCCAAAGCAACATGAGCGGCAGCGCGGTTGTTGGTATCAATCCTCTTCCTACAGCTTACAATGTAACAGGTGGTGGCAATTATTGCGCGGGTACAGGTGGTCTGCCTGTTGGCCTCGACAATTCTGCTACCGGTGTTAACTATCAGTTATATAACGGTGCAACGCCGGTGGGCGCGGCAGTGGCAGGTACAGGCGCGGCCATCAGCTTTGGCATGAAGACT
This sequence comes from uncultured Flavipsychrobacter sp., assembly GCA_964493865.1. GTDB lineage: Bacteria > Bacteroidota > Bacteroidia > Chitinophagales > Chitinophagaceae > Nemorincola. The sequence goes on along the minus strand of CAZBPS010000006.1, from coordinate 56,281 downwards.
GCAGCAGGTACTTATATGGTAGTTGCTACAACAGCAGCTACCGGTTGTTCAGACAATATGCTGGGCAGCGCAACAATAGCTATTGACCCAATACCCGGTGTATTTGTGATCACCGGTGGTGGTAACTACTGCTCGGGTGGCACAGGCGTGAATGTGGGCCTCAGTGGTTCTGCTCCCGGCATCGACTACCAGTTGATGAACGGAATGACAGCCGTTGGTGCAGCGGTTCCGGGCACAGGTGGTGCTATCACTTTCGGTTTGCAAACCGGTGCAGGCAGCTACACAGTTGTGGCTACTGATGCAGTAACAGGCTGTACTAATTCAATGACAGGTACGGTAACTGTTAATATTAATCCATTACCAACTTTATATACCACTACCGGTGGCGGTAATTATTGCGTAGGCGGCACTGGTCTGAGTATTGGATTGGGTGGTTCTTCGATCGGCGTTAGTTACCAACTGCTGAACGGCGGTGTTCCGTCAGGCGCGCCAATGCCCGGCACAGGTTTGGCACTCAACTTTGGTTTGCGTACTGCTTCCGGCAACTACACTATCGTGGGTACTAATACAACAACCGGTTGTTTTGCCACAATGACCGGCAGCGCAACTATAGTGGTAGATGCATTGCCTCCGGTTAATATCGTTACAGGTGGTGGCAGCTATTGCCTTGGCGGCACAGGGGTGAGCATTGGCCTTGACGGCTCTGCTACCGGTTTCAATTACCAGTTGTACAATGGCACAGTAGCCGTTGGCGCTCCCGTTGCAGGCAGCACAGGATTAACGCTTGATTTCGGTATGCAGACAGCAGTAGGCATTTATACTGTTAAAGCAACTGACGCAACTACAGGTTGTGTAAGTAATATGACCGGCAGTGCTGTGGTAGGTACTTATCCGCTGCCTGTGGTTTATAATATAACAGGGGGTGGTAATTTCTGTAGCGATGGCACAGGTGTTAATGTTGGCCTGAGCGGTTCTAACATCGGCGTGTCTTACCAGTTGATGATTGGCGCGTTCCCGATAGGTACTCCGGTTCCGGGTACAGGTGTTGCACTCAACTTCGGCCTGCAAACAGCTCCGGGTGTTTATACAGTCGTGGCTACTAATGATATTACGCTTTGCTCCAAAACAATGAATGGCACTGCTAACGTAGGTACGCATCCGTTACCCACCCAATATAATGTAACCGGTGGTGGCAATTATTGTGCAGGTGGTACAGGTGTTGTTATCGGCCTTGATGGCTCTGATGTGGGTACTCATTATCAGTTAATGAATGGTATTACCGCAGTAGGCGCTGCTAAACCAGGCACAGGGCTGCCTATCAGCTTTGGCATGCAAACGGTTACAGGGTCTTATACCGTGATAGCTACTACCATAGCTACCACCTGTGTGAACACAATGACAGGAAGTGTAAATGTGAATATTGATCCATTGCCTACGGCATATAATGTTATGGGTGGTGGCAATTATTGTTCCGGTGGTACAGGTGTAAATATTACATTGAGTAACTCTGACCTCGGAATTGAGTATCAATTAATGAACGGAACAATGGCTGTTGGTTCACCAATGCCCGGTACAGGCTCATTTATTGATTTCGGACTGCAGACCGGCGCAGGGGTATATAGCGTAGTTGCTACTGATATAGTTACAGGTTGTTCAAATTCAATGACCGGCTCTGCAACTGTTGTGGTTAACCTGTTGCCAACTACTTATATAGTAGGTGGTGGCGGTAGTTACTGCGCAGGTGGCACAGGTTTGCATATTACCTTAAGTGGTTCAAACGCAGGTATCTCATACAGGCTGATGAATGGCATCGACCCCGTAGGCGGATGGATACCCGGCACAGGCATGGCGCTTGATTTTGGCTTGCAGACTGCCGGTGGTGTTTACACCGTAGTAGGCAGGAACAATACTACATTATGCACAAACAATATGACCGGTAGCGCTACGATAGTAGTTAACCCATTGCCAACCGTTTACCCTGTTAGCAGCACAAGCAGCACTTATTGCGCAGGTGGTGGCGGGGTTAATATCTGGATTAATACTTCGGATATAGGCATCAACTACCAGTTGTTTGTTGGGTCTACTATGGTTGGTTTGCCTAAACCCGGCACCGGCTCTTCAGTAGATTTCGGTTACTACTTTGTTCCGGGTTCTTATACTATCGTAGGCACTAACGCACTGACCGGCTGTACTAACGCTATGTCGAGCAGCGTTACCATAGTTGTTAATCCGCTGCCAACAGTATATACTATTACCGGTGGCGGCAGCTATTGCAGCGGCGGTACCGGTGTGAATATTGGTTTGAGTGGTTCTAACTCAGGTATCGCATACCAGTTAATGAATGGTATCATGCCCGTAGGCAGCCCGGTAATGGGTACCGGCAGCGCTATCACTTTTGGTTCGCATACTGCTATCGGTGCTTACACTGTAGTGGCTACAAATGTGGCTACAACTTGTACCAGCAATATGTCGGGCACAGCAAATGTGTCTATTAATAATCTGCCTGCAGAATTTACTGTATTGGGTGGTGGTAACTACTGTGCCGGTGGCACAGGTGTTAATGTAACATTGAGCGGATCTGCTACTGGCATTAATTACCAGTTGTACAGAAACGTAACAACCCCTGTAGGCGGCGCAATGGCCGGAACCGGTTCAACGCTCAATTTCGGTGCGCAGACAGGTGTGGGTACATACCATGTAGTAGCCACTAACGCTATGACGGGTTGCAGCAACACAATGATAAGCACAGCATCAGTAGCTACTAATCCATTACCAACGTTGTATTCTGTAGTAGGCGGCGGTAACTACTGCCCCGGTGATGCAGGGGTGCATGTAGGCATCAGCGGTTCTGATATGTTTATCAGCTACCAGTTATACAGAGATGGTAGTGCTGTAGGTTCAGCGGTTACCGGCACGGGCACCAGCATCGATTTCGGCTTGCAGACAGTTACAGGTTCTTATACAGTTAAAGCAACAAACGGTGTTACCGGTTGCATGAACAATATGTCGGGCAGTGCGGCAGTGGGTATCAATCCGTTGCCAACAGCATATAGCGTTATAGGCGGTGGTAATTATTGCGCCGGTGGTGCAGGTCTGCATGTTGGTTTAAGCAATTCAACAGCAGGTGTAAACTACACACTATATGCAGGTACATCAGCAGTTGGCACAATGTCGGGCACAGGCGCTCCTATAGATTTCGGATTGCAGACAGCAGCAGGAGTTTATACAGTTGTTGCCACAAACACATCTACTACATGCCAGTCTAACATGACGGGAAGTGTAACGATAAACGTAAATCGGGTGGTAACACCATCTGTTAGCATCAGCACCAGCACGGGCACTACGGTCTGCGAAGGCAACTTTGTAATATTTACTGCAACAGCGGTGAACGGCGGCTCAGGCCCTGCTTACCAGTGGTTGGTAAACGGTACTCCTGCGGCGGTTGGCGTTAGCTATGGCTACGCACCTTCTAACGGCGATGTGGTTAGCGTGAAGCTCACGAGCAGTGAGGCATGTGCTGTGCCTTCCACTGTTAACAGCTCTGTTACTATGACTGTTGACCCAAGCCAGTTGCCGGTTGTAGCAGTAAGCGTGAACCCGGGAACAGTTGTTTGTCAGGGTACAAGTGTTACTTACGAAGCAACACCAACTTATGGCGGTTCTGCACCAACATTTACATGGGTTGTGAACGGCGTTAATGTGGGTACTGCATCAACTTATACCTACATACCTGCAAATGGCGATGTGGTTTACTGCCAGATGGCAAGCAACTATCATTGCCGCCTTGCTAACACAGCAACAAGCAGCAACATAGATATGCAGGTGGATGTACCGGTACTTCCGATTGTTACTATAACAGCTAACCCCGGCTTGAATGTGGGCGCCGGCCAGTCTGTTACCTTTAATGCTACGGTAGTAAATGGCGGTTCTTCCCCATCGTACCAGTGGCTGGTGAATGGTGTGGCGGTTGCTGGTGCTAATGCGCCAAGCTTCACTACCAGCAATCTGGCTAACAGGGATTCTGTAACTTGCCTGGTGCAGAGCAGCAGTGCCTGTGCCGGTCTCGAAGGCTTCAATTCTGTAAGGGTAAGGGTATACGGCGTAGGTGTGCAGCAGATAGCTACTATAGCTTCAGATATCAGGCTGGTACCAAACCCGAGCAAGGGCATCTTTACCGTGAAAGGTACACTTGGCACTGCAAGCGATGAAGAAGTGACGATGGAAGTAACTAATATGCTTGGCCAGGTGGTTTACAAAGCAAGCACACAGGCGCGTAATGGTGAACTGAATGAAACCGTGGAATTGCAGGGCAACATTTCCAATGGCATGTATATCCTCAACCTCCGTTCAGGTGGCGAGCAGAAAGTGTTCCACATGGTGATTGAGAAGTAATAAAAATAGAGAATATTTTTTAATATAGCCTCCTTTTAGGAGGCTATATTGTTTTAGGGATAGTGCCGAAAAATGATTGATTATTATTTATATATACTGTAAACACTAACATTCACAGCCCCCAAACCGCCTGATTAAATAGGCGAATGTTATTTATTGCCCCCTATATAAAATTTAATAGTTTATCCGTATCTTTATAGCTTATCTTTAAGAGTTTCTAAAACAGAGCACATGAAGAAATTTTATTTAGCCCTACTCATATCATGTTTGAGCTTTGCGGGATTTGCGCAAACCGCCGCTTCTTATATATTTTCCCGAACGACTGGCACATATACGAGTATTGTCGGGGCTTCGGGTACGGTATCAACTGCAATAAGCTGTGATGACTGTGCGGCAGGAAGTATTCCGCTTGGGTTCACATTTACATACTGCGGTGCGAGTACTTCAACGGTGGCTGTGTGTTCTAACGGTTGGTTGTCATTAACAAATAATACTACCGTAGGAAGTTTAAGCGGAAGTACGGGGTCCATTACTGCAGGGAAGTTATGGCCTTATTGGGGTGATAATTTTGGGTCAGCAAGTACAGCGTATTATCAAACAACAGGTACTGCGGGCAGTAGAGTATTTACTTTTGAGTGGACAAATTGGAATATATGCTGTGGAACAGGCTACAACCACAATTATCAGGTTAAATTATTTGAGGGAACCAACATAATCCAATTTCATTATGGCGCGTTTTCTTCCAATGTCGCAGGTCGTTCTATAGGTATAGGAAACAGCACGAGTGATTACCTGACTCTGCCAAACGAAACCTCAACTTCGGCATCAACAAGTTTTAGTACTTCTTGTAGTCTCCCTTCAAATGGTACGATTATACAGTGGTGCCCACCAACAGCTGCAATTACAGGTAATTCCCCGATTTGTGCCGGTGACACAAGAACTTTAGCGAGTACCACTACCGGCGGTGTGTGGACCAGCAGCGCTGCTACAATCGCATCTGTTGGTTCCGGTACCGGAGTTGTTACAGCCGTATCAGCCGGTACTGCAACGATTACTTATACAAAGAATTGTTCGTTTGCTATTGCAGTAGTAACTGTTAACGCAGCACCGGCAGCATCTACGGGTAATGCGCCAATAAATGTTTGTTCTACAGTTACCCTTAGCAATTCTGCGGGCAGCGGCACATGGACAAGCGGTAATACTTCAATTGCAACCGTGAACCCAAGCACTGGTGTCGTTACAGGAGTTTCGGCCGGTACCGCAAATATTACCTTCACATTGACGGGCGGCTGTTTTACTATCAGCCCTGTTACGGTTAATGCACTGCCTGCTATATCCGGGGCCAGTTCTGTTTGCACTGGGCTCACCACAACATTAAGCCATACTACATCCGGTGGCACATGGAGCAGCAGCAATGGCTCTGTGGCTACAGTGGGCGCTTCTACAGGTGTTGTTTCCGGTGTCTCCGCGGGTACGGTTAATATCACTTATACAGTTCCCGGTGGCTGCACCACCGTGAAAGCAATGACCGTAAATGCTAACCCTCCGTCAATAAGCGGAGCGAGCACGGTATGTGGTGGTACTCTGCCCACATCAACTACTTTTACCAACGCTACATCAGGCGGCATCTGGAGCAGCAGTAATGTTGCCCTTGCCACAGTAGGTTCTTCTACAGGTGTTGTCACGGGTGTTGCAAGTGGTGTTCCAACTATTACTTATACATTGTCAAATGGCTGCTATTCTACCAGGGCTATTTCTGTAAATGCGGTAGCGCCTATCACAGGTGTGGCCGGTGTTTGTCTCGGTGAAAGCACTACACTCAGCAATGCTACTTTCGGCGGCACCTGGAGCAGCAGTAATACTTCGGTAGCTACAATAGGCACATCGGGTGTGGTCACCAGCGTAGCATATGGTGTTGCCACTATTTCTTATTCAGTATCATCTACAGGTTGTTCGGCTATATTACCATTCTCGGTTACCAGTACGCCTACTGTTTACGCTGTTACAGGCGGTGGCAGTTATTGCGCAGGTGGCTCAGGTGTCCACATAGGTGTCAATAACACTAATGCAGGCGTTAACTATGTTTTATACAATGGCGCTACTGCTGTTGCATCAATTATAGGCACAGGAGCGGCTATCGATTTCGGGTTGTTCACCTCAAGCGGCACTTATACAGTAGTTGCCAATCCGGGTTCAGCTTGCGCCACTAACATGAGCGGCAGCGCGGTAGTATCTATCAATGCATTACCAACAGCCTTTACTGTAGGTGGCGGTGGAAATTATTGTGCGGGTGGCACGGGTGTAAACATCACACTCAGTTCATCTACCATCGGTGTCAACTATCAATTGATGCTCGGTGCTACGCCTATCGGCTCTCCTGTTGCAGGCACCAGCGGCTCGCTCACATTTGGCCCGGTAACTACCGCAGGTAGTTATACGGTCATAGCCACAAACGGAACAACAGGATGTATCAGCGGTATGTCGGGCAGCGCTACAGTTGCCATTAATCCATTGCCCACAACATTTTCCGTAACAGGTGGTGGCAGTTTCTGCCTTGGTGGTTCGGGTGTGGCTATTGGTCTGGCAGGTTCAGTAACTGGCACTACTTACCAGCTATTACTTTCCGGCTCACCGGTAGGTTCTCCTCTTTCAGGCACCGGCAGTTCCCTGAGTTTCGGGTTGATTACTACAGGAGGATTATATAGTATTGCCGCTACTACTACGGCTACAGGGTGTAGTACGGCAATGTCAGGTACGGCTACGGTTTCAGTTAATCCATTACCGCCAACATTTACTGTTACCGGCGGCGGTGCATATTGCGTAGGCGGCACGGGCGTTACTGTTGGTCTTAACGGTTCTACTGCAGGTGTCACTTACCAGTTGTTTAATGGGTCATCCTCAGTAGGTAGCCCTGTAGCGGGCACAGGTGCCGCGATTACTTTCGGTCTTCAGACTGCTACAGGCTCCTATACAGTGGTGGGTACTAATTCAACTACCGGCTGTGTAAACAATATGTTTGGCAGCGTTTCCGTCTCTACCAATCCCCTGCCGGTTGTTTTCTCTGTTACAGGCGGCGGCGGCTATTGTGCCGGTGGCACAGGCGTTGTTGTTGGCCTTAGCGGCTCAACAGTAGGAACAACATATCAATTGTATAACGGTCTCACCCTCGTTGGCGCTGCCGGTGGTACAGGTACTGCAATCTCTTTTGGTTTGCAAACCGGTGCGGGTTCTTATAATGTTGTAGGTACTAACACGGCCACAACCTGCGTAGGCAATATGTCGGGCAGCGTTACCGTAACAGTTAATCCGTTACCAACAGTATTCACGGTTACTGGCGGCGGTAATTACTGCGCCGGTGGCACCGGCGTTCTTATTGAACTTAACGGGTCAACATCAGGTGTCAATTACCAGCTCTACAATGGCAGCACACCGGTGGGTACAGTAGTTCCCGGCACAGGCGCTATAATAAGTTTTGGGTTGCAAACTGCCGCGGGCTCTTATACAGTTGTTGCGGTAAATGCTACCACAGGCTGCACCCGCAATATGAGCGGCAGCGCAGTGGTAATAGTTAATCCATTGCCTACTATGTATGCAGTTACAGGTGGTGGTGGCTATTGCGCTGGCGGAACAGGAGTACATGTTGGCCTGGCCAATTCAAATCCGGGCATCAGCTACCAGTTAATGAATACCGGCGGCCCTGTAGGAACTGCATTGGCAGGTACAGGGTCCCCTCTTGATTTCGGATTGATTACCACAACCGGCACATATACGGTCCTGGCTACAAATCCCGCCACTGCTTGTCAAAATACTATGAGCGGCAGTGCGTTGGTTAATATTAATGCATTGCCAACAGCCTACACGGTTACCGGCGGTGGTAACTATTGCTCAGGTGGCAGTGGCGTATCGGTTGGCTTATTTAATTCTACCCCAGGCGTAAATTATCAATTATACAGGGGTGCAACCGCGGTAGGCGCTGCAGTACCCGGCACGGGCAGCGCTATAACTTTTGGCGCGCAGACAACAGCAGGTGGTTACACAGTTGTGGCAACAAACGCGGCTACCGGTTGTTCCAATAATATGCTCGGTACTGTGATGGTTGCTATTGATCCTTTACCTGGATTATTTGTGGTTACAGGTGGCGGCAATTATTGCACCGGCGGCACCGGTGTTCTTGTTGGCCTGGGCGGTTCAGCCAGCGGCATTAATTACCAATTAATGAACGGCCCGGCAACAGTTGGTGCGCCGGTCCCCGGCACAGGTGCTGCGCTTGATTTCGGTTTACAAACAGGCACAGGCGCTTACACAGTTGTGGCCACCAACCCATCTACAGGTTGCACAAACACTATGACAGGTAGTGTGAATATTAATACATATCCTTTGCCCGGCCTGTTTACTATTAGTGGCGGCGGCAACTATTGCTCTGGCGGCACCGGGGTGGTTATAGGCCTTGGCGGCTCTGCTACCGGCAATAGTTACCAGCTATATAATGGCAGCACAGCTATGGGGGCTCCTGTAGCAGGCACAGGCGCGCCGCTAACTTTTGGATTGCAAACTGCAGCAGGCACTTATACAGTAGTGGCAACAAACTCTGCTACAGGATGCTCCCGCACCATGATGGGCACTACTGCTGTTCTTATCAATACATTGCCTCCGCTTCATACTATTACAGGTGGTGGTAATTATTGCCTTGGCAGCACAGGTGTTACTATCGGGTTGTCAGGTTCTAATACAGGCATCAGTTATCAGTTATACAACGGAACAGTTGCTGTGGGAACCGCGGTACCGGGCAGTACAGGTTCACCAATCAATTTTGGTTTGCACACTACAATGGGCTTGTACAAAGTTGTGGCTACTAATACTACTACAGGCTGCACGGCCACTATGACAGGCTCTGTAACCGTAGGCGTTTATCCATTGCCCACAGTTTATGTTGTGAACGGTGGCGGTAACTACTGTAGCGGCGGTGCAGGAGTAAGCGTAGGCCTGAGTGGTTCTACTGCAGGCGAAATGTACCAGTTGATGAATGGCGGCAGCTTTGTTGGCGGCCCTGTTACAGGTACAGGGGCTGCTATTGATTTCGGTATGCAGACAACAGCCGGAACCTATACAGTGGTTGCAACAAACACCACAACAGGTTGCAGCAATATCATGACCGGCAGCGTAGTGGTAGGGGCTCTTCCTTTACCTGTACTGTACACGGTAACAGGTGGCGGTAACTACTGTACCGGCGGTGCGGGTGTGATGATCGGCCTTACAGGTTCTTCCGCAGGCACTATGTACCAGTTAAGGAACGGCCTTGCTAATGTTGGTGCACCATTACCGGGCACAGGTTCGGCGTTGAGTTTTGGTTTGCATACAGCGGCAGGTACATATACAGTAGTTGCAACAAGCACTTCAACTACCTGCGCCAACACAATGACAGGTGCGGTAACAATCACCCTCGACCCATTGCCAACAGTTTATGCCGTGTTGGGCGGTGGTAACTATTGCTCAGGTGGCACAGGTGTGAATGTTGGTTTGATTGGTTCCGATATAGGGTTTACCTACCAACTGATGAACGGCACCGCAACGGTAGGTTCACCGATTGCCGGCACAGGTTCACCAATTGATTTTGGCCCGCAGGTTGCAGCAGGTAATTATACCGTAGTAGCTACTAACACGGCAACAGGTTGCACCAATACTATGGGCGGCAGCGCACCGGTGGTTATCGACCCATTACCTGCTTCGTTCAGCATTGGTGGCGGCGGTAATTATTGCGCTGGTGGCGCGGGCCTCAGCATCACTTTGAGTGGTTCTGTTAGCGGCTTCTCATACCAGTTAAAGAACGGCCTGGCTAATGTAGGCATGCCGCTCGCCGGCACCGGCTCTCCGCTCGATTTTGGCTTGCATACTGCTGCAGGCAGTTATACGATAGAAGCTACAAACAATACTACCGGTTGCACTAATATAATGACCGGCAGTGTAGACATAGTTATCAATCCTTTGCCATCGTTGTTTACGGTAGGCAGCGCCAGCAGCACTTATTGCGCAGGCGGCACAGGGGTTAATATTTCATTGGCCGGTTCCGAAGTTGGCATCAGCTACCAGTTGTACCATGCAGGCTCGGCTACAGGCTCGCCTGTGGCAGGTACAGGTTCCGCGGTTGATTTCGGCTTCCTGCTTTCTGCAGGCAATTATACTGCGGTTGGTACTAATACAACCACAGGCTGCACGCGTACAATGTCCAGTTCTGTTTCCGTAATCGTTAATCCGCTCCCTCCTGTTCATACAGTAACGGGCGGTGGTAGTTATTGCTCCGGCGGCACTGGTGTGAATATTGGTTTAAGCGGTTCTAATCCGGGGATCTCTTATCAGTTGATGATAGGTGGTATGCCATCGGGCGGCGCGGTTTCTGGTACAGGCGGCCCCATCAGTTTTGGAGCCCGCACTGTTTCAGGCGTTTACAATGTAGTGGCTACTAACCCTGCCACCACTTGCACCAGCAATATGGCCGGTTCTGCTTCAGTGGCGGTTAACGCATTGCCTGCGGTATTTACTGTAGGTGGCGGTGGCAACTATTGCCTGGGCAGCGAAGGCTCGCATGTTACGCTAAGCGGGTCCACACTTGGCGTTAATTACCAGCTGTGCAGGGGCATCACTCCGGTAGGCATGCCGGTGGTTGGCACAGCGACTGCCATAGATTTTGGTGCGCAAACAATTACAGGCAGCTACAATGTAGTGGCTACTGATGCGATTAACGGCTGCGCTATCAATATGGCTGGTAGCACAACAGTAGGTATCAACCCGCTCCCTGCTATATATACTGTTACGGGCGGTGGCAATTATTGCCCCGGCGCTTCAGGTGTGCATGTAGGCATCAGCGGTTCTGCTATGGGCGTCAGCTACCAGTTAATGCTGGGTGGTGTTGCCACAGGCACACCGGTAACGGGCACAGGTACTGCAATAGGCTTTGGCCTGCAGACAGCATCCGGATCATACACCGTTATCGCATCTGATATCAGCACAGGTTGCACCAGTGTTATGTCGGGCAGTGCTACGGTGGCAGTTGCTACTCCACCTGTAGCATTCAATGTGATAGGCGGCGGTAACTACTGCGCCGGCGGTGCGGGTGTGCATGTCGGCTTAAGCAGTTCTTCAATAGGCGTGAATTATAACCTCTTCAGGGGCTTCACGCCAGTTGTTACATTACCCGGCACAGGTGGCCCGCTCGATTTCGGGCTGATGACAACCGCAGGCACTTATACTGTTATCGGTACTAATACAATGACTACCTGCCAGACTACAATGATTGGCAGTGTAACCATCACTATCAACCCGATAGTTACACCGGGTGTTACCATTAACACAGGTATCGGCGACACCGCATGTTCCGGCAGCCTCGTTACCTATACCGCAATGCCCATCAATGGCGGTTCTGCCCCTGCTTACCAGTGGAGGGTGAATGGTATCAACGTGGCTACAGGTGCAAGTTACACGAATGCACCTGCGAACGGTGACGTAATTGAGGTAACGCTCACCAGCAGTGCGGCATGTACCTTACCTGCAGTTGTTAGCAATACGAAAGTAATGACCGTGTTGCCAAACCTTGTACCTGCAGTTGGCATAAGCGCTGATCCGGGTAATGTGGTATGCCAGGGTACTAGTGTAACATTTACTGCCACGCCTACCAACGGTGGCGCGGCACCTACTTATGCATGGGTAAAGAATGGCTTGAATTCAGGCATATCACCTACTTTCACTTACATACCTGCCGATGGCGATATAGTGTATTGCGTTATGACCAGCGATTACCGTTGCCGCACCACCAATACTGCTGCCAGCAGCCATGTGAATATGCAGGTAGATGCGGCAGTTATGCCGGTGGTTACAGTTTCCGCTAACCCCAGCCTCAACATAGCCGAGGGACAGTCTGTTACTTTCGCAGCAACAGTGGTGAACGGCGGCTCTGCTCCTGCATACCAATGGCTGGTAAATGGCGCAGCTGTTACCGGTGCTAATACACCGACTTACACAACTTCTTCTTTGGCAAATAACGATTCTGTAATGTGCCTGGTATTAAGCGGCGGTGGTTGCCCCGGCCTTGCAGGTTCTGGTGCAGTGCGTGTGCATATCTATGGTGTAGGTGTACAGGGTATAGCTGCTTCAGACATCAGGCTCATACCTAACCCGAGCAAAGGCGTATTTACTGTGAAAGGCACTATAGGCGTGGCAGATGATGCCGTAACCCTCGAAGTGGTGAACATGCTGGGCCAGGTTATCTATAAAGCCGCCGCGCAAACCCGCAACGGTGAGTTGAATGAGCGCATCGAATTGCAGGGTGGTATTGCAAACGGCATGTATATCCTAAACCTTCGCTCCGGCAGCGCGCAGCAGGTATTCCACGTAGTAATAGAACAATAATAGTAACTGACTGAATAATAAAAGAGTGGCCCGAAACGGGCCACTCTTTTATTATTCAGTTCATCAGTTCAGAGATTATACCAATTAGACAATGAAAACACACTAAAATATCAGTTGCCCCGGCCTTTAGGTCGGGGACTAATGATTAATAGATCATGGCTTTAGCCGAAATGTTCCATGAGTGTGATTTCTATGTCTACTTGGTATTATAACATCACAGCCCAAATGCAATATTGCGTTGCACCCGCTCAGATTTGACCCTCATTCAGTGCGAAATGCGCCCTTTCTATCCCGTAGTTTTCCTTAGCCGTACAATTTCTGTTGTTTCTGTAAGAATATTAATACTAATTTTATGAACATCCATAATGAGGGCTTTTTTGTTATTTCGGGCTGTTAAAATCTGGCTGAGTATGAAATTTCGGTTGTCATTATAGGTCACGGGATTAATATTATTGATAGAAATCGACAATTTCATTAACATATCAATAACTACTTGATGGTGAGGGCATTTAAGGTCTGTATTGGCGCATAGTTTGCTTATTCACAGACATGAATATAAATAGAGAATTAAAAAAAATTATCCTGAAAAATTCGTTTTTTGTTAAATTTTCATAACTTAGTTGTTGAAGAAATCCACCGTTTACGTGTTTGCGTAAATCAGGCGATGTTTTTCGTAGCAGTAAAAAGAAATTGCAATCACAAAAACTATACAGAATAAAAGAAGTGAACTAAAAAATCCTTTTTTACTTTTCAAAAATGCAGTGTATGAAAAAAGTTTATTTACTTATTACTCTTCTCGTCTGTTTGACCGTAGCTTCTATCGCGCAGACGATAACTACATTCAACTACACAGGCGCCATGCAAACGTACACTGTACCTGCATGTGTCACCAGCCTTTTTGTTGATGTGCAGGGCGCGCCCGGTGGTATGGGCGGCACTTCCAGCTATCCCCAGCCCGGTGGGCGTGGTGGCCGTGTGCAATGCAACATTGCGGTAACGCCCGGCCAGGTGCTCAACATCTTTGTGGGTGGCACAGGTAGTAGCAAGTATAATTCCTGCTGTACCAGTTCACCGACGACCGGAGGATATAACGGCGGTGGCAACGGTTATGGTTACTACAATGGTGGTGGTGGCGGTAAAACAGACATCCGCATAGGCGGTACTGCTTTCCCCGGCAATGCCGTTGTAGTCAGTGGCGGTGGCGGTGGTGCAGCTTATAGTAGCTCTAGTTCTTGTATGGGTGGCGATGGTGGTGGTACAACGGGTGAAACCGGATGGTATAGCGGTTCTCAATCCAACCTATGTTACGTGGGCCGTGGAGGCACTGCCAGCAGTGGTGGAGCCGGCGGTACATGTAGTTCAGCAGCCGGGCCTGGCAGTCAGGGTCAGGGTGGTAATGTTACTTCAGGAAGCTACCCTGGCGGTGGTGGCGGCGGCTGGTATGGCGGTGGTGCTGGTTATAACAACGGTGGCGGTGGCGGCGGGTCCTCTTATACTTCTTCTACTCTTTGTACAAATGTAATTCATACTCAAGGCTACAATACCCGCACTTCAGGTGGTAGCGTTACTATCTACGCTGCACCTTCCAAAGCATTTGCTTACACAGGCTCGGTGCAAACTTATACCGTGCCTTCCGGCGTTACAAAAGTTAACCTTGACCTCGTAGGGGCAAGGGGCGGCCACGGCGGCTCTTCAACTTCTTATTCCTATTATCGTTATATGGGTGGCAGCGGTGGCCGTGTGCAATGCGACCTCGCGGTTAGTCCCGGCCAGATACTCAATGTATATGTGGGCAATGTAGGCAACAGCACTACTGGTTCATGTTGCGGCTCCTCAGCTACCGGCGGCTACAACGGCGGCGGCAATGGTTATTATGGTTATTGTGGCGGCGGTGGCGGCATGACTGACGTGCGCTCTGGCGGCACAGGTTTTGTGGCTAATACAGTAGCAGTGGCCGGTGGCGGTGGCGGCGGGTCTTATAGCGGTTCTACCACTTCTACTGCATGGGGCGGCTATGGTGGTGGATTGACAGGCGGTAGCGGCTACTATTCCAGTAGCATTGACGCTTGCCGTTCAGGCATGGGAGGTACGCAATCGGCCGGTGGGATAACAGGTACTTGCTATACTAGCTCCCACAGCAGTGGTGCGGGTACACAAGGTCAGGGCGGTACAGCATCCAGCAGCTCTTACAATGGCGGCGGCGGCGGCGGCTGGTGGGGCGGCGGCTGTGGCGGCTATCGTGCAGGCGGTGGCGGCGGATCCTCTTATGCAAAGCCTTCGGCTACCAAGAATGTCATCCATACACAGGACTATAATGGTTCGGCCGATGGGAAGGGCAGTGCTATAATCACGCCTTTATACCCTATGGCAAATGTTTCCCCGGCTAATCTCGCATTTGGTGCGATAACCAATGGCGGCACTTCTCCGGTTAAGGCTTTTGCGTTGAATGCCGTCAATCTTGCAAACGGCGGAACATTGGTGGTTACACCTTCTGCTAATTTCGAAATTTCTCCTGACGGCGGTATCACATGGTACACAAACTCATCCCCTTGGTCTTATGCTTATTCTTCTACCGATTTTACTTTAGGTATGTTGGCCCGTTTCAAACCCACGGCAATTACTTCTTACTCAGGCAATATAGTAATTTCAGGCGGCGGTATGTCTTGTTCGGTCAATATGCCTGTTACAGGTAACGGTGCTACTGCATGTTCCGGTTCGCCCACCGCGGGCTCAGCTACTATCAGCCCGTCATCAGGTAATTCATCTACATTAATAACGCTTAACGCGCCAAGTGCCACGGTGGCCGGTAGCATCGTTTACCAGTGGGAAATGTCAACAACATCTTCTTCCTCTGGGTTCTCAGATATACCGGGTGCCAATACGCCCTCATATGTTTATACAGGCCTGAGAGCAAACAGTTGGTTCAGGCTAAAAGTTACCTGTGGTGCAAGCACTACTACATCAAGCGTGGTAAGTGCTACTTTTACGGTGCCATCTTCAAGTTGCACGCCGACATCCTCTTCAAGCCCATGCAGTAGTTATTACCTGGCAAACTCCTCATATCCGTTTACGTTGACCGGGGTTTCCGGTACGCTCAGCGATGCCAGCAATTGCGGATCAGGAAATGGAGGGTCCGCTTATTATTATAATCTCGTAACTACTAAGAATGTCACCTTTAACCGTGGCGGCACCTATTCTGCCACTATGGGTCATCCCTCTAATTCATACCAGACAGGTCAGATATGGATAGACTTCAATGATAACGGGTCTTTTTCTGCCGATGAAACAGTTGGTGGTTATGCATACCTGTCTTCCACCGGTGCCACAAGCCCCGGCGGCACAAGAACTGTTGCTAATGTAAATATACCAGCTACAGCCGCTTTCGGCGCGCACAGGATGAGGGTACAGAATGGATATGAAGGTAATAACATGCCCGGTGCAAGTGTCAACTACCCTTGCTACCCACAGCAAAATCCTTGTCCCACTACTACAGTAATATATGCAGATACGCGCGATTATCTCGCTATTATTGCAACGCCAACCCCTTCTCTCAATGCAACTCAGGTTGGCAACTTCGGTAATGTATTGGTCAATACCAGTTCTTTGCCTGTACGCGTTACCAAACTCAATGGTTCGGGTTTGCTGCCGGATATAGGGTTTGTAACCGTTACCGCACCGGGTAGCAACTTCCAGGTATCACTTGATGGCAATGCATGGGGCAGTTCGGTTAATGTTGTTTATACAGACGGTCTGTTGTCAGACAAAAACGTTTACGTAAGGTTCAGCCCCACTGCCGCTACCTCTTATAGTGGTAATATTACTGTGGCCGGTGGAGGTATTTCAAGTACAATAAACGTCGCGGTAAGTGGTGTCGGCAATGCAACAGCATGTTCTGGTTCGCCAACGGCTGGCTCTGCATCTATTTCGCCTACTTCCGGGAGCGTAAATACCGATTTTACGCTCAGCCTTAGTGGCACTACATCTGCAGGTGGACTGTTCTATCAGTGGCAGTCTTCACCTAATGGCACCACCTGGACGAACATACCGGGTGGCATTTATCCTACTTACACATTTACAGGTTTATTCGCAAATACTCAATATAGGTGCATAGTTACCTGTGGTACAGGTGCATCAGCTACATCTTCAACAGCAACGGCTACCTATACTTCGGGCTCTATGGCAGGTTCGGCATGCACACCATATTTTAGTTCAGCATCTTCTGCCTGCTACTCATATAGCATGATTATAAGAATTAGCAGCCTTACCGGAGCTTCTGGCTCTATTTCGGATGCAAATGGTTGTAATGGGTCAGGTTATTTAAATTTAACTGGTTCTACTTCTGTAACATTGAATAGCGGCTCTACATATACGGCTACCTGCATCACTGGTTATAGTAGTACTATGGCTGGTCAAATATGGATTGACTTTAATAATAACGGCACATTCGAAAGTACCGAGACTGTTGGTGGTGGTAATTTAACCACTTCAGGAAGCGCAATCACGCTTACTATCCCTTCTGGTGTTCCTTCGGGTACATTCAGAATGAGGGCGGTATCAAATTATTACGGTTGCTGCGGCGGCATGCAATACCCTAATATTTTACCTTGTCCGTCAGGTTCTGTTACTTACGGCGAAGCTCGTGATTATAGAGTTACTATTTTAGGCGGACCGCCACCTTGCGTCGGTGTCCCAAATCCGGGCATTGTCAACGCATCGCCTACAAGCTCATGCAATGCGTTTACATCAGCAGCTTTCAATGTAGGGCCAACTTTAGCTACAGGTGTTTCCTATCAGTGGCAGTCGTCAACTAGTCCGTCATCAGGGTTTACAAATATTTCAGGGGCTACAAATACAACCTATTCGCCCAGCCTATCCTCAATTGGTACTGTATATTATCGCACAAATGTTACTTGCGAAAATAGTGGCATAAGCAGCGCATCACCGGCTCAGCCATTTACTTACATGGCACCTCCGGCAGCTATTGGCGGTCCTTTAAATCTTTGTCACGGCACTAGCGGTACTTTAACAAATACCACCACAGGCGGCACTTGGAGCAGTAGTAACACCTCGGTGGCTACTATAGGTGCTTCTTCTGGTGTTGTCACTACGGTGTCTGTTGGTACCTGGATATGCACGTATGTTGCACCGAGCGGCTGCCAGATAACAGCAGTATGTACAGTTAACCCCAATCCTTCAGCTATTTCAGGCGCGGTTGCCATATGCGGCGGCGGCGGCCCCACTTCGGTCTCATTGTCCAGCGCCTCTACCGGCGGTACATGGACAAGTGGTAATGTTGGGCAAGCCACAGTAGGCTCATCTACAGGCGTTGTCACAGGTGTTGCCGCTGGCAACCCTGTAATTACTTACACAATGCCCGGCGGGTGCTATACCACTACCGTCATGACCGTGAACGCTGTGCCCGCAATTACCGGTAATTCAAGTGTCTGCCTTGGCTTCACTATAGCATGTGGTAATTCGATGTCAGGTGGTACATGGTCCAGTTCCAACCCCTCAGTTGCCACAATCAATAGTTCAGGGCTTGTTACCAGCGTGTCCGTAGGTTCAACGGTTATATCTTATACCGTAGCCTCTATCGGAGGTTGCGCGGCCGTAAAAACTATTTTCGTTACTAATCCCCCTAATGCGTATAATGTTACCGGTGGTGGTGGCCTTTGCGCCGGTGGCACTGGTGTACACATCGGTTTGAGTAACACAAACGTAGGTGTCTCATATTATGTATATAATGGCGCTACACTTGCAGCCGGCCCCATATCGGGTATTGGCGGTGCTATGGATTTAGGGGTCTTTACTACTCCCGGAACTTATGGTGTTGTCGCAAACCCCGGTACTCCATGCGCTGTAAATATGACAGGTACTGCCGTGGTAAATGTTAACCCACTCCCTACAGCATTCTCAGTTACCGGTGGTGGCAATTATTGCACAGGCGGCACCGGAGTTCACGTTTACCTCAGTTCATCTACAATTGGTGTAAATTACCAGTTAATGATGGGTACTACACCTGTAGGTGCTCCGGTTGCCGGCACCAGTGCTTCACTTGATTTTGGTCTACAGACAGCAACAGGTACCTATACAGTTGTTGCTACAAATACAGTAACCGGTTGTACAAGCCCGATGTCCGGCAGTGCCACTATCGGCACCAATCCACTACCTGCTCAATATTCCGTTACAGGCGGTGGCGGATATTGTGTTGGAGGCACCGGTGTTAAGGTTTACTTAAGTGGCTCGGTGTTAGGCACAAATTATCAGTTAATGATGGGAGGCACACCGGTAGGCACACCGGTTTCAGGCACAGGTGCTCCGCTTGATTTTGGTTTTCAAACTGCGGCAGGTAACTACTCTGTAGCGGCAATAATTACAGCTACAGGTTGTGTTGCGGGCATGTCAGGTTCAGCTAACGTGGTTATCAATCCGTTACCTACCCAGTTCACTATGACCGGCGGCGGTTCTTATTGCGTAGGTGGTACAGGTGTAGCTGTTGGCTTGAATGGTTCAACAGCCGGTGTTAACTATCAATTATATAATGGCGCAACTCCTGTTACAGGTGCTTTAATGGCAGGTACCGGCACCGCCATCAGCTTCGGTTCATTGACCACGGTTGGTACATATTCCGTAGTGGCTACAAACGCGTCTACAAGCTGTGTAAACAATATGTTGGGCAGTGCGGTTATAACTACCAACGCATTACCTACAGCATATTCTGTAACCGGCGGCGGCAATTATTGTGCCGGTGGTACCGGTCTGGTGGTTGGCCTCTCCGGCTCGCAGACAGGCACCAACTACCAGTTGTTCTGCAATGGTATATTGGTTGGTGCAGGCAGTGGTTCCGGCGGCCCGATCAATTTTGGTCTCCAGCTTACTCAGGGTGTCTACACTATTGTGGCTACTAATCCTACCACCGGTTGTGTGAACAATATGGCCGGTAGTGTTACAATTACAATTAATCCGTTACCCACAGTGTTTAATGTAACACAGTCTGCCGTAAGCTATTGCGATGGTGGAACAGGCGTTACAATTGGCCTTAGCGGGTCCACTTCCGGCGTTAATTATCAGCTATATAATTCCGGTGTTCCTTCAGGCTCTGTGGTTGCAGGTACCGGGTCTGCAATCAGCTTCGGGCTGAGAACGCTTGCTGGTGTCTATACAGCTGTTGCGGTTAATCCAAGTACAACCTGTACAATGAATATGGCAGGCAGTGCTTCAGTTATTATTAATCCCGCACCTACTGTATATATAGTTACAGGCGGCGGCAATTATTGCTCAGGTGGCACTGGTTTGCCGGTTGGCTTATCTTCCTCTAGCATAGGTATCAGCTACCAGTTGAAGAATGGGGCTGCGTCAGTAGGTGCACCATTGGCAGGTACCGGTTTCGCGTTGAATTTCGGTATCATGTCAGCCGCTGGCACTTATACGGTGGTGGCTACGAATCCGGCAACAGGCTGCACCAGGAACATGAGCGGCAGTGCTATAATAGCAGTTAACGATTTGCCGGTAGCTCATACCGTTACGGGTGGAGGCAATTATTGCATTGGCTCTGGAGGTGTGCCCGTAGGGCTGTATAGTTCTACTGCGGGTATCAATTATCAATTATATAAAGGTGCAACGGCTATGGGTGCTTTGGTGCCCGGCACGGGGTCGGATATCTCTTTCGGCGCGCAGACTGCAGCCGGAGCTTACACTGTGCTTGCTACTAATGCGACCACCGGATGTACTAATAATATGACCGGCAGCGTAATGGTGGCAATCAATCCATTACCTGCAGTATTCCCTGTTACCGGTGGCGGCAATTATTGCACAGGCGGCACAGGTGTTAATGTTGGCATTGGTGGTTCAGCAGCAGGTATCAATTACCAGTTGATGAATGGTACCACGCCTCTCGGTTTTGCTATGCTGGGTACAGGTGCTGCATTGGACTTTGGCCCGCAGACAGCCCCTGGTACATATACAGTTGTGGCAGAAGATCCGACCACAAGTTGCTTAAGCACAATGACGGGAAGCGCTATTGTTAACGCAGACCCGCTGCCTGCTTTGTTTACTGTTACCGGCGGTGGTAACTACTGCCCCGGTGGCGGTGGTGTAGATATCGGCCTCAGCGGCTCATCTACAGGTGTCAGCTACCAGCTTTATGCTGGCAGCACTCCTTCTGGTGGCCCGGTTGCGGGCACAGGCTCTTCTTTGAGCTTCGGCCTGCAGACAACAGCGGGTAACTACTCGGTAATTGCCACAAGGGTAACATCAGGATGTACTGCAACTATGGATGGGACCCCATCTATTGTGATCAGCACATTGCCTACCTTACGCACAGTTACAGGCGGTGGCAATTATTGCTCCGGCGGCACGGGCGTTAACATTGGCCTCGATGGTTCCTCTACCGGCGTCACATATCAGTTATACAAAGGCGCTACTGCTATAGGCGCAGCAGTTCCGGGCAGCACCGGATCTCCGATTAATTTCGGATTGCATACTGCGGTTGGTATTTATACTGTTGTTGCAAGCAGCGGCACATCTTCCTGCTCAAATAATATGACAGGCAGTGCAACCGTAGGTATCAACCCGCTGCCAACAACTTATACAACAACAGGCGGTGGTAACTATTGTGCCGGCGGCACAGGGTTGCCCGTTGGTCTTAGCGGTTCTAATTCAGGCGTGTTGTATCAGTTAATGAATGGCACTAGCTTGGTTGGTGGAGCTATACCCGGCACAGGCGGTCCTCTTACATTTGGCATCCAGTCTTCTGCCGGTTCTTACACCGTAGTAGCTACAATACCATCTACAGGCTGCACGAATACAATGGCAGGCAGCACAGCCATCGGCGTTAGCCCATTACCTGCACTGCAAACAATGACAGGCGGTGGAAGTTATTGCGATGGTGGCACTGGTGTAAGCGTTGGCCTCGGAGGTTCTAATACGGGTACAATGTACCAGTTAATGAACGCCGGCAGCCCGGTAGGTGCTCCTGTAGCCGGTACAGGTTCAGCTATTGATTTTGGATTTGAAACCGCGCTTGGTGTTTATACAGTAATTGCTACAACTACTTCGTCTTCATGTACTAATACTATGACGGGCAGTGCTTCAGTAAATATCGATCCGTTGCCGACAGTTTACAATGTCGTTGGCGGTGGTAACTACTGCACAGGTGGAGCAGGCGTTACTGTCGGATTGATTAGTTCGGATCCTGGCATAATGTACCAGCTAATGAGGAGTGGAACTGCGGTAGGTGCCCCTGTAGCGGGTACAGGCTCTCCATTAGACTTTGGCTTACAAACTGTTAACGGCTCTTATACTGTCGTTGCAAATAACCCTGCTACAACCTGTATTAATTCAATGAATGGCAGCGTTACAGTAATGGCCAGTCCGTTACCGACGTTATACACTGTAGGTGGCGGTGGCAACTATTGTGTCGGCGGTGCTGGCGTAAACGTAACGCTAAGCGCTTCCGAAGTAGGTGTAAGCTACCAACTGCTGAATGGCGGGCTTCCGGTAGGTATGCCAATGTTCGGCACTGGATCTGCAATTGATTTTGGAATGCAGATGGCCGCCGGTACATATACTGTTGAGGCTACGAATACTGCTACTACTTGTACCAGGATGATGACTGGCAGCGCGATGATAGGTGTTAACCCGCTACCAAACGTTTATGCGGTAAACAGCAGCGGCACGGCTTATTGTGCAGGTGGCGCTGGTATCAATGTGTCGACTGCAAATTCCGAGCTTGGTGTTAACTATCAATTATATAACGGCGGAACAGCAATAGGCGCCTCTCGCTCAGGCACAGGATCTTCTATAGATTTCGGGGCTCAGCTAATGGCAGGCAATTATACTGTTATCGGCACAAACGTTGCAACTGGTTGCACCAGCACTATGGCAGGTACAGCTAACATTGCAGTAAACGCAGTGCCTAATGCGTTCACAGTTACCGGAGGCGGAAGCTACTGTAACGGAGGTGTTGGAGTGAATGTCGGATTGAGCGCATCTGACGCAAGCGTGAATTATCAATTAAAGAGAGATGGTAGCCCGGTTGGTGCCCTTGTTCTTGGCTCCAGCGGTCCTGTTTCATTTGGTTTACAGACGGTGGCTGGCATATATACAGTAGAAGCAGTAAACCCTGCTACAACCTGTGCAAATAACATGAGCGGCACTGCTGCCGTTTCAGTTAGCCCCGCACCTGCTACATTTACCGTTGGCGGTGGTGGAAACTATTGTGCGGGTGGCACAGGAGTTCATGTGACAATGAGCGGGTCTGCTTCCGGTGTTAACTACCAGTTATATAGGGGTCTTACTGCCGTTGGTGGTACTGTGGCCGGTACAGGATCTGCACTTGATTTTGGTGCGCAGACTTTGAGTGGTAACTACACAGTAATAGCTACTTCAATCGGTGGCGGCTGTTCTGCTAACATGATTGGCAGTGCAACTGTGGGTGTCAACACTGCTCCTGCTGTGTTCCCTGTGATAGGTGGTGGTAGCTACTGCGCCGGCGGATCAGGTGTACATATCGGTATAAGCGGTTCTAATATCAGCGCTAGCTACCAGTTATACAAGGCTGGTGTACCGGTTGGTTCTGCCATGCTCGGTACCGGTTCCGGTATCGACTTCGGGCTGCAAACAGCCGCAGGTGCTTACACAGTTATGGCGTCAAATAGTACAACGGGATGTACAAGCACAATGACTGGTAGCGCTGCTGTCGTTATTAATGCATTACCTACAGCATATACTGTTGTCGGCGGCGGTAATTACTGCGCGGGTGGTGCCGGTGTACATGTTGGTATAAGCAGTTCTGCTGCCGGTATAAACTATACATTGTATAAAGGATTCTCTCTGATAGCTACTAAGCCGGGTACCGGTGGTGCGCTTGATTTCGGTGCGCAGGCTGCGGCAGGTGTTTACACCGTATTGGCTACGAACTCAACTACAGGATGCCAGGCTAACATGATTGGCGATGCGTCGGTAGGTATTACTCCGCTAGTTACTCCATCCGTTGCGATTACCACAAGCCACGACGATACCGTTTGTCAGGGCGTTAACGTAACCTATACTGCAAATATCACAAACGGCGGTTCAGCTCCAACTTACATGTGGACAGTAAACGGCGCTTCTGCCGGTGTGGGTAGCAGCTTCAGCTACGCCCCTGCTAATGGTGATGTAGTAGCTGTCACACTTACCAGCAGCGCTACTTGCGCTACTCCGGTGTCTGTTAGCGCGGATATGACAATGACTGTTAATCCGAATAAGGTGCCTGAATTGGCAATTTCAGCAAATCCCGGCACACAAGTATGCCAGGGTACAAATGTCACTTATACGGCAAGCGCTGCTTATGGTGGTGTTGCTCCGGTTTACAGTTGGATAAAGAATGGTGTTCCTTCCGGTGCATTATCTACTTTCTCTTACGTACCTGCTAATGGTGATGTTGTATACTGTGTGATGACCAGCAATTACAATTGCCGTCTTACAAATACTGCTACCAGTCCACAGATTCTTATGGATGTGGCCGCACCGGTGGTGCCGGCTGTGTCTATATCTGCAAATCCCGGTGCTAACATCTCAGCGGGCCAGTCGGTAACATTTACAGCTGCTGTGGCTAATGGCGGACCTATTCCATCATACCAGTGGCTCATTAATGGTGCTGCTGTTTCTGGTGCAACTTCAGCCGTATTCTCTACGACCAGCCTTGCAAACAACGACAGTATTACTTGTCAGGTGCTGAGCAGCGGTGGTTGTTCCGGTATTGTAGGCAAAGCAGGATTGAGGGTGAATGTTTATGGCGTAGGTGTGCAGCAGGTGGGTATCGCTAACTCCGACATCAGGTTACTGCCAAACCCCAACAAGGGTATCTTTACAGTAAAAGGCACCTTAGGTGTTGCAACTGATGAAGATGTGGCTATGGAAGTGACCAACATGCTTGGCCAGGTTATATACAAAGCAAATGTTCTGGCACGTAACGGCGAGATAAATGAACGTGTTGAACTTGGCAGAAATATTGCAAATGGCATGTACATACTTAGCCTCCGTTCAGGTGGTGAGAACAAAGTGTTCCACCTCATCATTGAGCAATAATCGTAGTAATACTGCGGTAAAATAATAAAGAGATGCCCGGTTTTCCGGGCATCTCTTTTAGTATTCAGGTTGTAGAAGGAAGAAGAATCGGTTATTGCAGGAAGGGGTTATGCGCTTTCTCCTCGCCGGTTTGTGTGGCCGGGCCGTGGCCGGAATATACAATGGTGTCATCAGGTAGTGTGAATAAGTGCCTGCGTATACTACTTATAAGGGTATCGAAATTGCCCCCCGGCAGGTCAGTACGGCCAATGCTGCCCGAAAAGAGCACATCCCCCGCTATCACCCAATTTCCATTAGCCGAATAGAACGAAATGCTTCCCGGAGAATGTCCGGGCGTATGAAATACTTCCAGCACATCGCTCCCTAAATGCAGCGGTTTATCAGCGGGTATGAAAAAGGTCGGCTTGGGCACTTTGTCCATCTTAAAGCCAAATACTACCGCAGATCCCGCTGCCATTCTTAACACCTCGGTCTCCATTTCGTGCATCCCGAAGGGTACGTTATATCTATCAATGAGGGCTTGCACACCAAATATATGGTCAATGTGGGCGTGGGTATTAATGATGGCTTGTGGTTGCAACGCTTCCTTTTCTATTAAAGAAATAAATTCGTCCGTTTCCCGTTTATCATACATTCCCGGGTCTATTATCCAGCATTGCTTTTTTTCATTGACGAGCAGGTACGTATTTTCCTGGAATGCGTTGTAGGTGAAGAAAATGACATTTAACATATCCGAATGGCGTATTTTTAGTAATTTGGTATGCAAAAGTAAGACTTGCCGACCGAACGGAACATCACTAAAGTCTTACAGGCACATTGACTAAGCGAGTGAAGATTAAATTTGTAATATATGTGGTGCTGGCTATGTGCCTTATATACCTGCCGGGCAGGGTAGTTGCCCAGTCATATATTGAGACCTTTGGCCAGAACAGGGTGCAGCACCGCAAATTCGATTGGAAGTACTTTGATACTAAACATTTCAGGGTTTACCACTACGATAAGGACGGAAGGAACTTAGGCCGCTATGTGGCCGAAGAAGCAGAAAAGAGCATCTCCATTGTTGAGAATAAACTGGGCGGAAAATTCCCTCCGCGCTTTAGTATCATCCTCTACAATTCTTACGACGAATACCGCCAGACCAATGTAGGCCTCAAAGATGAATCTCCGGTCACGGGCAATGTGAAAGCGGGCACGGTAAACCTTGTGGACGATAAACTGGTTGTTTATTTTACAGGTGAGCATAGCGATCTCCGCCACCAGATCCGTACAGGTATGGCAAAGGTGGTTATGGCCCGCATGTTGTTTGGGGAAAATTTTAAAAAAATGGCGAAGATGGGTACCGTCGGCACGCTATTTGGCCTTCCCAAATGGGTGGCCGAAGGTTACATCTCATATCTTGTAGATGGCTGGGATGCTAAAACCAACAGTGATTGGAAAAGCCTCCTCGATGCGCGCCCTAAGGCAGGTTTTTATGAGCTCTCAGAAGAGTATCCCGAATTGGCCGGAAAAGCGTTTTGGAAATTCATCGCTACCCGGTACAGTAACGATATTATGAAGAACCTGCTGTATAGTATGCAGCAGAAATCAGGTGTCAACAAGGCAGTGAAAGACCCTTCAACTTTGGGCATGAAAGTCACTAAAGTGTACGACACCTGTATTAAGTTTTATAAAGAGACCTACGCGCTGGATGCAATGCTTCAGGAAAAGCCGGATAGCGCCGGAGGGCTTATAGCGCTGAAGGTGCCTAAAGACAACAGCACAGTCAGAAGCATTAAAGTATCGCCACGCGGCAGCGATGTATCTTATGTCGTATGGCACGAAGGCAAGTATGCCATCTATACGCAGAAAACAGCCGGTGAGCAGCAACTCTCTCCCATATTAGAAGGTGGACAGAAAGACCTTACAGAACAGACCGATCCCGATTACCCTATCCTGGCATGGTCTTCCACTGGCTACAAGCTCGCCATATTATATCGTAGTGGGTTCGAAACAAAGCTCAGGATATACAACAGCCTCAATGCACGGATTGAGAACTACGACATTCCTAAAAAACGTTTCGACCGTGTGCTCAGCATGGCCTTCATGCAGGATGATGATAAGCTGGTCTTCTCCGCTATAAAAAAGAGCCAGACAGACCTGTACATGTTTACCCTTAAAGGCACTAAAATGACCAACATCACAGACGATGTGTGGGACGATATGTCCCCGGTAGCTGTCAGTGGCGGGTCGCGCACAGGGATTTTGTTTCTTTCTAACCGCCCAAAGCCTGATATGAAAGTGCCGCTCGCTGTTAATGAACTGCCTACCGGCCCTATGAACGTATATTTTTACAACACCCGCACAGGTGCTGCAGAACTTATGCAGTGCTCTGATGTGAAAAAAGGCACTGTCTCACAACCCATACAATATGGCTTCGATAATTTCGCTTATCTCTACGACAGCAATGGCGTGAACAATAAGTTTGTCGTCCTTTTCGCCCGCGACAGGCAGAATAAAGACTCAGCGTATGCCGTGCCTGTCACTAACTATAACTCAAGCCTCATCAGCCATCAATACAATCTGGCAAGCGGCAATGTGGCCGATGTGGTGCAGGTAAAGGATAAGTACATGGTTTACTTTCACGAGTTGCAGATGCCGGGGCAGAATACAACCGTCAAAAACCTTGCACCTACCTTGCTATCAGTTGTGAAGCCAGAACCCGTACTGCCTGCACTGCCCCGTGCAGATAGCAGCACACAGGCCAACGAAGAACCCGAAACCCTCAATAAGCCGGAGATAAAAGGTGGCAACGCCTTCCAGTCAGAGTTTGCCGATACACTTACATCGCCCAAAAAACACAGGCGCAGGGCCAATAGCATATTCAACGCTAATGCAGAGAATGCCAAGACCGACACCTTTGTACTGGCCGAAATTACTGACAGCGCATACCTCAAAATGAAACCCGCGCCATACAAGCTCAGCTTCAAGCCTGACTTCTTCTCCATCCGCCTCGATAACAGTCTCCTGTTTGCGCAATATCAGTCTATTGCGTCCAACGGAGGTAGTTATCAAAACCCTTCGCTCAGCGCGCTTACCACCATTAGCCTCAATGAGCTCATGGAAAATTATCGCATTACCGCCGGCTTCCAGTTGCCGGTTAATCTGGCAGCATCTGTTTATTACCTTCAGTACCAGAACTTTAGGAAGCGGCTCGACTGGGGTTTGCTTTTTTTGCGTAGCCAGTCAAAGCAGACGCTCACTGTAGGTTATACCGACAACAGCGGCAATCTTGTTTTTGTGCAGGACCAGTTGTTCAAGACCGTGCTGAATATGGCTCAGGCTACCTTCAGTTATCCGCTTGATAGGGTGCGGAGCATCAGGTTCCAATCCGCCATCCGGCAGGACAGGCTGATAGAGAAAGCTACCGATACCCTCAGCCTTACCTACGAGGTGCCCAACACCACCAACTATACTTCCATCAGCAGGCTCGAGTATGTGTTCGATAACACCATAAGCCCCGTCACCAATATACTCAACGGCACCCGTTTCAAATTCTACGGCGAGTACATCTACGGCCTCAACAACGGAAACAAGGGCTGCTACAATTTCGGCCTCGATATGCGAAACTATCAGAAGCTATATAAGAAAACGATACTTGCTACCCGCTTCGCATACGCCCACTCCGATGGCACTGCTATGGTGCAATACCTGCTGGGTGGGGTAGACAACTGGATAGGCCCGCAAAAGAGTCCAAATGCCGCTCAGCCCCCCGGCGATAACTTTGGTTTCCAGGCCGTGAGTGCTCCCATGAGGGGATACCTGCAGGGGGGCCGCACGGGCAACAATTTCGCTGTACTTAGTAACGAAGTACGAGTGCCCATAGCCGCTACCTTCCTTAAGCGCCCTGTGCAGAGTGCCTTTCTCAGGAATCTGCAATTCGTGGCGTTCTTAGATGCCGGCGGAGCCTGGAAAGGCTTCCTCCCCGATGCAAGTAATATGGATGCAACCTACACCTACCCCCGCCGTGGTGTTGTCATACCCGGCCAGCCCACCAATGTAATCCTCACCCTCACGGTGCCGGGCAGCGGTGGCCTCGCTATGGGCTATGGTGCGGGGCTGCGTTCCACACTTCTTGGCTACTTTCTGCGTATGGACTGTGCCTGGAACATAGAGGGCAAGCCCAAGCCCGTAGTTTATCTCTCCATCGGCACCGATTTCTGATGCGGTTTCACCTGCTCCATATGCTTGGTAATTAAAAACTTAACCGCATCCGCCCTAATTTATGATACTTTTAGCGATACGCTATATACTTTTTGCTATTTTTGCACGCATTCATATCATATGAAAATATCAAAAGAAGTAAGGATAGGCTTATTGGTTTCCATCTCTATCCTGATTTTCTTTATCGGGTTCAATTTCCTGAAGAACTCCGGCCTTTTCTCCGGCAATAAGGAATACTACTGCTATTACCAGAATGTGGATGGGCTGCAGAATTCGGCCACTGTGCAGGTCAATGGCCTCAATGTGGGGCATGTATCCAAAATGGAATTGGCACCCGGCCGTGGCGTAAAGGTGACAATCACCATTACCAAGGACGTGTCTATACCCGACAGCACCATAGCCAACTTGGATGCGGGTGAACTGCTTGGAGCCAAAACTATACAGTTGATACCCGGCCCTGGCCCCGGCGAGTTGCCTCCCGGTTCAGAGCTGATGACCTCGCAGGAAGGCGGCATGGTAGATAAAGTGACTTCTGAACTCACGCCTCGCCTTCGCGAGCTGAAAGGCACCATCGGTAAAATAGATACCACCATTTCCGATGTTAACTCCATTGTAGGCGCTCAAAACCAGCAGCAGATAGCCGAGGCCCTTCATTCTATTAATACTTCTGCAAAGAATATAGAGCAGCTTACCGCTCTCCTCAATAAAGAGAGTGTGGAGATAACCTCTATACTCCGCAATGCTAACGAGATTACCGGCAACCTTGCCCGCCAGAGCGATACGATTAGGAGCATACTCGCTAACGCCAACAAGCTGGTGCGCAACCTCTCGAACGCCCCCATTGAGCAGACTGTCACAGAATTGCGCAGCACCATAGCCAAGGTAAATGATATAGCTGCTCGCATAAACAAGAACGAAGGTTCGCTTGGCCTGCTCATCAATGACAAAGCATTGCATACCAACCTCAACAGGTCGCTAAAAAGCCTCGACAGCCTGATGAGCGACATAAAAGCACATCCTAACCGTTACATTAACGTTACTGTCTTTGGCAGCGGCAAGAAGAAAGACTAATGTTGGCCATATCCCATCCATCAGCTCGTTCCCGGTCAGGCGCATATATCGTTTTGCTGCTGCTGCTGTTTTTCGGTGAGCAAGCATCAGCCCAGCAGGATACTGCCGATAAGATGATCATCACCATTGAGAGGGCAGAGTACATCACCGGCTTCAAGACAGACTCCGGCGATTTCAGGAAGTTCACAGGCGATGTAGTATTAAGGCAGGGCACCGATACTCTTTACTGCGACAGTGCCGTGCAGAACAGCACCACCAAGAACTTCGAGGCTTTTGGCAATGTAAAAATCGCCCAGGCCGGCGGCACCAAGGGCACCAGCGACTACCTGAAGTACACCGCTAATACAAAGACGGCCCTCATGCAGGGCAATGTAGACCTGGAAGACGGCAAGAACAACCTGATATGCGAAACAGCCACTTACGACCTCGGCACAAAAGTAGCCACATACGATGAGTGGGGAACCCTGCACAATGACTCCACCTCAGTAACAAGCAAGAGAGGGGTATATAACGTAAACGACAAGAACGCCCACTTTACCGGACAGGTATATATCACCGACCCCGAATACAAGATTACCTCCGAAGACCTGGTGTATAATACCGAAAGTAAGGTTACACAGTTCTATTCAAAATCAATAGTGACAAGGGATAATGGCGCATCTGTGCTGCAAACAAGCAACGGCTGGTACGATGGCAAGAATGGCATAGCCCACTTCCTCGGCCATTCATCCATATGGAACGACGGGCAGTATATAGAGGCCGATACGCTGAACTACAACAGGCAAACGGGTTATGGCCTCGCCAATGGCAACGTTATCTCTATGGACACCACCCACCATGCCACCATCTATTGCGGGCATATCGAGTATTTCCAGAAAAAACGCATCACCTGGGCCACTGTTAATCCCGTACTCGTGCAGGCCAATGGTAAAGATACCCTTTACCTTGCCGCAGATACTTTTTACTCCGCGCCGGAGAAAAGGGGACAATTCAAAAACCCGGTAATACCGAATGATACCTTCGGGAATGGCTCAGTTGACAGTTTACAGTTGGCAGTCTCCCCGGATACAATGGCCGGCAGCAAGCTGCAACCAACAATTAATAAGGACAGTGTTGCTGTGACTGCAAAGGCTGACAAGGGCAGAAAAAAAAGCAAGGACAAGAATAAAAAGAAAAGCGAGGCGGTGACCCCCGAACCTAAAATTGTTGCAGATACCGCCGCCGCCGACACCACCGCGCCACTCTACTTCATTGGCTATCATCATGTGCTCATATTCTCAGACTCATTGCAGGGAAAATGCGACAGCATCTGCTACACCCGTTCCGACTCAATGATACGCATGATGTATGACCCTGTATCGTGGAGCCGCAACAGCCAGATCACCGGCGATACCATACTCATGCAGCTCGACAGCAGCAGTATGAAGAAAATGTACGTACCCAACAATGCGCTGATAGTATCCCAGTCTGGCCCGGCAAAAGCAAATATGTTCGACCAGGTGCAGGGGCGCACGCTTACTGCCTTCTTTAGCAAGAAGAACATAACGAAAATGATAGTGAACCCAAGTGCCGAGTGTATATTTTATAACAAAGATGAATCCGGCGCTTACCTTGGCGTCAGCCAGGCCACCAGCACACGCATGATCATCAACTTTAACGATGAGAAAATATCGAAAATAAAATTCGAGCAGGACTTTCAGCAAACCATGACTCCCCTCGGCCAGGCCGATATACCGGGCATGAGGCTCAGCCGTTTCCGTTGGATAATAGACCAGCGGCCTAAGAGCAAGGAAGAGTTATTTAAGCGATAGTTGCAGGTTATCTGTTTTTTCGCCGTAGAGACGGAATGCTTTCCGTCTCCGACAACACCATTACCCCGCCATTGCCTTTTGCATCACCGGCGCTTCTTTTCGCTCTCCTATCTGTTGCCGCCACATGGCGTAGTAGAGGCCCTTTTCATCAAGCAGGGTGGCATGGGTGCCTGTCTCTATCACCTTGCCTTTTTCCAGCACATAAATTCTGTCGGCGTGCATGATGGTGGATAGCCTGTGGGCTATCATGTTTGGGATATACCTCCGTTCACGAAATACATTTTAAGATGGCCTTTGTTTTTTGCTTCTATTTCGCCGCGATAGGTGCAGGTAAACTTATCTTTTACCAGTTCATAGGAAGTTTGCGATATATTGATCTTTCCTGGCACGCTGTTTTGCTCCATACGGGCGGCTGTGTTTACGGTATCGCCCCATATATCGTAGGCAAACTTCTTTACCCCAACGATACCTGCAACAACGGGACCGCTGTGGATACCTATGCGTATAGTGAAAGTGCGGCCACCCGTTGATATAAAACGATCTTGCATGAACTGTGCAATTTCGAGGGCGGCATTTATTATGTGCACTGCATGGTTGTGGTCAGCAACGGGCAGGCCGGCTGCGGCAAGATAGGCGTCGCCAACAGTTTTTATCTTTTCAATGCTGTATTTGCCGCAGATCTCGTCAAACGCTTTGAAACAGGTGTGTAATTCATCCACAAGCTGCTGCGGGCTCATGCGTTCTGCAGCCTGCGTGAAGTTCACAAAATCGGTAAATAATACAGTTACGTCATCGAATTGCTTTGCTGTTGTGCTGCCCTTTGCCTTAAGCTCATCTGCCACCTCTCCCGGCAGGATATTCAGCAAAAGATCGTCTGATTTTTGTTTTTCGGTTTTCAGTTCAGCCAGTGTTTTCGACAAAATGAGATTATTCTCCTGCAACAACTTTCCATCCCTGATCACAGACCTTACAAAGAACTGCATACTGAAGTAAATTACTATAAGCGGCCCGAGTATGTTCATACAGTCGAACATAAACCGAGCTGTTTCAGGGATGGGGCGAAAAGATTCTGCAAAATAGTCGTGGAATACAGCAAGGGTAATAATTGCCAGAATAAACAAGCCCATCCATACCGCAGCCTGCCGCAAGCCCTGGTACATAAGCGCTCCTACTGGCGCCAGGAATGCCCATAGAATAACGACCCCACCCTTAAACCCGCCGCTGGCAAACTCAATAGCGAGGGTAATGAAAAAAATGCAGAACAACTGCGTGATGACCAGTACCTGCTGTTTTTTTGTGATGAAATAGATAATAAGCGACGGGCAAACCAGCAGAAAATAGATGAATGGCAAAACAGTGATGAGGCAGAAGCCGTAATAGTAATAATAGAGGCTTGTCCACACCAAAGCAGCGGCGCATGTGCCAATAGATATATAGACAATAGACATTTTCTGCACTACTATTTCCGGAGCATCTTTTATGCTCGTAACAATGCTTTTCAAGCTATTTCGGTAACGGTTAACGATTACTGCAACAGTCAATGCCACAATAAGGAACCCTATAATAAATTTAGCGTTTAGTATATCATTGTGATACCTTATTAAATTTGACAACTCGGACATAGAATCACAATGATATACTAAACGCACCATAACTACGGGCGTATTATTCAAATATAGTGTACAAGTAGATAGACTGTTTACCCGAAATTTTAATTGATTTTAATAGATGTAATCCCTCTTTTTGTATGTTTATATAATGACAGATGCGCTAAAGTTTGACATTTTCAACCTTGTATATACTAATAATCACGTATTAGGCGTAAGTCATAGCATCATACTACAGCACCTTTATGAGCAACAGATGGATATTAAGACAGCAAATACCTACATAAATGTCCTGTTAGAAGAAGGTTGGCTCATTAAGAATATACATTCATTAGCAGCCTATAACCTTTCGGACAAAGCAGTAATGTGGTTGCATCAGTACAAAAGTAGAGAACCGGAGAAGGTTTTACCTAATTGGGAGAAACGAAATTTCGTTAATGGAGTTATTGGTACTCTGCTTGCAATTATCGGAATTTTGGTATCTATTATTCTCTATCAATGTTCCGTTAATAATAGTCAACATAATAAGGATGCACCCAAGCAACACTATGATAGCAGTAAGCAAACACCCAAGCATATTGATACCTCTGTTAGGGTCAAATAAATTCTTTTCCATTTAATTTCCGATTTAGGTATGGGAATAAATACAAAGAGCAAAGAGGCATATAACCCCTTTGCTTCTCTGTACGGGAGAGTTCCTGTATTCCAGTTACAGGCATTACCTCTCTATATCGGCATGAAATTGTCTGCCGATAATCTACCGTACATGTAACGTGGTTGTAATAGCAATTTTTTATCGAACTGCCTTACATGTATTTTAGCACTTCCACAATAAATACATAAACAACAGGCAGAAAACTATACCCACTAAGTCCTTCAACCATTTTGGCAATAACGCTTTAAACAGTAGAAGTATTAACAGGATAAGAATTAGAGTTATCATTTTAAAATCTTTGGTAGGATTTTCTCTAATTTGATGTCCGTAAGTTGACACCATAGTGCAATTTTCATAGGCTCATTTTCTGAAAAGTCCTCTTTATTGCCCTCTTTAATTAAAAAGCCACACATGGTTTCGAGGTCGCTCATTTCTTGTTGTGATAAGTATTTTTGAAAAATTACCTTATCACGCAAGAATATATGGTAGGCATCACCTGCGGCTTTAGAAGCCTCACTCATAAACAAATGCTGTCTTGCGTAATCGTCATTTTGCAAAGACAATAATAACATCCTCTCTGACGAGAGTAAATTTTGACAGAATAATAATCTACTGCCTTCCTTTTGTTTAGAATCCTGTGCGTTACTGGAATAACAGAGAATTGATAAACCTGCAATTAGAATTAGCTTTTTCATTTGTATTGGTTTTAAAAATTAAAACAGCGTAACCGAAATTCTTTCGCTGTTCAAGGCTCTGGAAAAGCCCACCAATACAAAAGACACAGTTACGCCGTTTTAACGTGCGTATCACAGGTGTCATAAAGTGTATTGGTAGCTTGTTAAATTTTCCAGATTCTGAACAGCATCAATTATACCCTTACGATACTAAAACCGATATGTTATTTCTTATTTTTCTTCGATAGTTTTTCTTTTTTACGTTCCTCCAATATTTGTTTGTGTGTTTTATGCGGCGTATGCAATGCTAACCATATAGCATGTTCAAATGTCAAAGGAGTTTCTTCCTTTGCATAGATTACCTTCCTCTTAGCCATAACAGTAGATTTCATAGCACTACTACGCATAATATATACTTCAAAGATAGTATGTATTAGTCAAAAACAGTAATGCAAGATTAACGGGTAATATCAGTATGTTTTTGTCTGACTTTAGATTGTTTGATTGCCTGCTTGAACATCAAACTCATAGTTTTCTTCCTGTGGTTGTATCTGAACTCAAATTCGTCCAGATATTTCTGCAAATGCTTTACGCTCGGCCTGTGGTATGTACCTGCAATCATTTTTCTCAGGTGGGCCCATGCTCCCTCAATGTTGTTTGTATGGATAATACCATCCACATAATGCCGACTACTGTGATTAGTAACGCCTCTTGCAAAGAATTCCTCCAAATTATAGTATGCTCTCCATTCATCACTCATCAGCAATGAGCCTATTTCCACATTATCAAGTATAATCGGGTGTAAAACCTCGCTTGTTGCACTATCAACTACCCGTATTCTCAATTCACCTGCTTCTTTGTACTCGCTATTGCGTTCACGCATACCAAATACCTTCTGCTTATTTGTACCATGACCTCTCCTGGTTTTCTTTGTTTTATCACGTACCATATACACTTCGTCAACTTCGACAATACCACTAAGCATATCTTTATACTTTTTGTTGCCCAGCATATTCCTGATATTGGTTTCCATGAACCAAGCCGACTTTTGCGTTATCGCAAGTTCCTTTGCTAATTGATGTGAAGACAAACCTTTCTTCGTACATGCTATCAGTTTAATGGCTAAAAACCATTTCCGCAACGGTATTTTAGTGCTTTCAAATATTGTTCCGCTTGTAACTCTGAATTGCGTACCGCAATGACTGCATTTATAAACAGGCCGTGTAGTATACTTGTAGTTATTCTTATTGTTTCCGCACTGATGGCAGCGTGGCTTACCGTTCCATAATATTTTGACAAGAAATCCCCTGCACGCTTCATCATTCTCGAAGCGTGAAAGAAACCCAATTATAGAATAATCCTGATGTGCGTTTGACACAGATTTTGACACAGACTTTGCAACTTATCTCTTATAAGATACAAAACATCTGTAGCGGGTGCAATAGCAAAATCAGCGAAAAACATGGTTACATGTACAATTTTGGAGCAATTTTACAGAAATATAATTATATTATTTAATCTGTTCTGTTGTTGCAATATGGTTGTTGATTTGTTTTAAATAATCATCACCAAACGACCTGAGAACAGTTACATCCATAGGCGGACGCCCTTGAAATAAAGCTATTTCTTTTTTCTCTCTAAAGTAAAACACATCATCTTCTGATAGAATATCCAATCCCTTAACATGCACAAGTTTCTTTTTTGGGTAATCGTCCATATTAGGAACTACCTGCAAGGTCGTAAAATACACCTGACGAGTGGTGGTATGTACTTCACCTTTAAAAACAAAGGTATAATCACCAACACAGAATTTAATATCGGGCGTTTCCTCCACTAATTTCAAGTAATCGTTATTATTTGGTTTCCCTTGTTCTGTAGTTAAGTACGTTTTTAATAGTTGATATGCTTTATCCTTTTGTTTGGACAAATACCCATAAATTTCAGATGCGTGCATGGTTCGATTGATTTTCGATAAGAACCAAAGATATATCTTCCGCAATAGGTTTCGTATAACCTTAAAATTTAAGTTCATACTACCCAAAGCCCACCATTTCGGGCGGGCTTTAAGCAATTTTTACTAAATTCGCTTTCTCTACAACACACATGTTGCCGAAGGCATTTTCCTTATCTTGGTGCGTTTAGTATATCATTGTGTAAATTTATAAAGCAACTGTTGCTGGTCGAATTTTTTTACTTGCTCCAGCTTTGCCCGGTTCTGCAATCGTTCGTTTGCCAGTTTCTTTCTTATGAAACTCTGTTTTTCGTAAGACTGGGAAAGTACAAGGCGATTGTATCGCATGGCGGCACTATCCTTAGCCATCATGGCAGAATCCGCATACAGATTAGAGAGGCGATAGTTTTTTTCCGTCCCATATATTTTGTACAGCAATTCATATATCTTCTCAGCAAGTGTACAATCTGACCAAAATGATTTTTTGTGGCAATAATACAATGCAGTAAACAACAATTCCTTTGCTTCGTTACGCTTGTCCTGTTCAAAATAAACTGTGGCCAGTACCACCATTGAGTTCACCGCGTTCGATATACTTGAATTGGCCAGGCTGGAAGCTATGTCCTTTTTAAGTAAAGGCTCAGCTTCAGCATACTTCTTCTGGTTGTAGTAAGTTATTCCGATGTTTCCCAGCGCAATACCCACCCACGCCTGTTCGTCACGTTTCAGGGCCGTATCGTGTACAAGCTGAAAATAGAAAATGGCGCTATCGTATGCTTTCGTATTACGGTAAGCCAGCCCGATAGTATTGGCTATGGAAGGAAATATTTCAGATGCCTGTTTCAAATACAAGGCTTCCTTTAAAAAGATAATGGCATTCCTGTAATCCTGGTACTTGTAGTACGCCAACCCCATCTTATAAACATAATATTGCTTCCTTGGATATTCCCTTGGGTAGAATTTTTTGTATATGGCGTACGCTGTCACATATTGCTCAATTGCTGCGCTTTGCAGGCCATGTTCGTTGTAGAAATCGCCTAACGCCTGTATGGCATCTGTTTCCAAACGATCGAAACCGTGTTCATGCGCTTCTTCTGCCAGCTTCAGGAGATGATATTCAGCAGAATCGGCGCTCAATTTGCGGTCGCCGGCTTCTCTTATTCGAATGTATAACCTGATGCTTAGGGCAAGCTCAATATCCCCCTCATTTTCAGCAGCAGTTGCCATTTTGACGAATGAATCACGGAAACCGGTGAGTGGCATTTTGAGCAGGTGCCAACTGGTATCAAAATACTGGAACTTTTCAATGCCGGGTGCAAGGGCAGGTTTAGTTTGCTGCGCATACATTCCATTGCCCAATAGGACAAGGAATAAAAACAATATAGCCTTCAGCAAAGGGCGCATAAAAAAATGTACGCAACAAGATACACTATTTTTAGATTGATAATATGAGGCAGGAGATATTGATCTAATTCGCCATTGCCGGTTTCACAGCAGGCGCTTCTTTCCGCTCTCCTATCTGCTGGCGCCACATGGCGTAATAGAGGCCCTTCTCATCAAGCAGGGTAGCATGGGTACCTGTCTCCACCACCTTGCCTTTTTCCAGCACATAAATGCGGTCGGCGTGCATGATGGTAGATAGCCTGTGGGCTATCATAATAGTGATATGCTGCCGCTGCGAGGTGATGCCACGCACCGTCTGCGATATTTCTTCTTCTGTCAGCGAATCAAGCGCCGATGTAGCCTCGTCAAATATCATCAGCCGTGGCCTGCGCAGCAGCGCGCGGGCTATAGATATGCGCTGGCGTTCACCGCCCGAGAGTTTCAATCCACCTTCTCCTATCACTGTGTCTAATCCTTTTTCAGCCCGGGCCAGGAGGTTCTGGCAGGCTGCTTTCTTCAGCACTTCATTTATTTGCTCATCCGTGGCCGATGGGTTTACGAATGTCAGGTTCTCTCGTATAGTGCCGGAAAACAACTGCGGGTCTTGTGTCACGAGGCCAAGTTGCAGGCGCAATTCTTCATAGTCTATATTTGCTTCATCATGCCCGTTATAGTAGATGTGGCCATTGTTAGGATGGTATAGTCCCACCAGCAATTTTACCAGGGTGGTCTTACCACTACCCGAAGGGCCCACGAAGGCTACAGTTTCGCCCAGCTTTGCATCAAAAGAGATGCCCTCAAGGGCGGGGCGGGTAGCGGTAAGGTGCTTGAACGTTACATCCTTAAATGCAAGCGAATCAATGCCATTGATGCGCTCCGGTTTTTCGGGAACTACTTCTATCGGCTTTTTCATCAGCGTCTCCAGGTTGGCAAGCGATGCCTGCGCTTCCCGGTAAGCCAGGATTACATTTCCTATTTCCTGTAGCGGCCCAAAGATGAAGAACGAGTAGAACTGCATGGTCATCATTTGCCCAAGCGTCAGTTTGTCTTTAAAAATAAGGAACAGCAACACGAAGTAGATACATTGCCGCAGAAAGTTGACAAAAGTGCCCTGTACAAATGAAATGGAGCGAATACTCCTTACTTTCTTCAGTTCCAGGTTCAGTATTTTTATTGTGGTGGCGTTCAGGCGGCGTATCTCCTGGCTGGTAAGCCCGAGGCTTTTCACCAGTTCTATATTGCGAAGGGATTCTGTGGTGCTGCCCGCAAGCGAATTGGTTTCCTTAACTATGTTCTTCTGGATGGTCTTTATTTTCTTGCTCAGTATGTTGGTGAGGTAACCCAGTATCAGCGCGCCTGCCAGGTAGAGCAGCACAAGCATTGAATTGAGCATGAACGCATAGACCATTACAAACACTACCGAGATAGCGATCATAAAGAAGATGTTCACAAATGCATTGATGAACTTCTCATTATCCGACCGTACTTTCTGTAATACCGAAAGCGTTTCGCCGCTGCGCTGGTCTTCAAAGTCCTGGTAGGGTAGGCGTAGTGCGTGGCGAAGCCCGTCGCTATAGAGCTTTGCCCCGAATTTCTGTATCACCACATTCACCGTATAATCCTGGAAGGCTTTTGCAATACGCGAAATCATAGCAGTGCCTACTAACATCGTCAGGCCTATCAGCACGCCATTGATAAATTCCTTTTCGTTCCATTTATGCGGGTCTTTGGCATATGGGTCCACAATCATATTACCCATTATCCATGGGTCGAATAACGAAAAGACCTGGTTGATAGTAGCCAGTAATAAAGCAAGGACTATAAGCCACTTATGCGGCTTTAGATATTGTAGCAATAATTTCATGTGTTACAAAGATAACAGATACACAGAGATAGATGTTGATACCTCTATTATTTAATATTATAAACCACCACCACCACCACTCTTATGGGAGGTGTTAAGCAAGGGTACGGTAGGATTGTAGCATTGCGCCCACTCTTTTATCAATAGCCAATGTAAATGTCTCTGCTGAAACCTCATTTATGTTATGCCAGAAAGTGCGTTCATTTTCTACATTATTGATGATTTCCGCAGATGGCTCGGCAGCTATCCGGTAATATATACTGATTACCTGCGAATTATCGTAGGCCGAAGCCTGAAAGAAATCGGTGGTGTAAAAATGCTCCAATACCTCGATGTCAAGGTTCAGCTCTTCCTTCCACTCCCGTTTCAGGCAGTCAATGATACCCTCACCCCAATCCAGCCCGCCCCCCGGAAACTTGATAATGCTCCTTCCGTGTATCATTTCTTCGTTGATGAGTATTTTATCGTCATTTATCCAGATACCATATACCCGTATGTTGAAGCGTTTGTCCATAATGATATTCAAATGTAATAGGTAGCATTCATTTTTTCAATAATTTACTTGCTACCAATCATTAACTATTACCATTTAATGCATTGTAGTAAAATATATTTAGTACCTTGCGTTGCATAGTACTGTAAATGTACTTAGTTTTGTGCCGTGATTATGAATTTCAGGTACTAAAACATGGAGAAATGAATATTGAGAACACACAAAGCCAGATGCGCCGGGGGATACTGGAGTTTTGCATATTATCGGTCATTCGGCGGGGCGAGGCTTACCCAAGCGACATAGTGGAGGAGATGAAAACGGCAAAACTGCTGGTATTAGAGGGCACCCTATACCCACTGCTTACCCGGCTCAAAAATGCGGGCATGCTCACTTACCGTTGGGTGGAAAGTAATTCAGGGCCGCCACGCAAATATTTTTCCCTTACCGAGCAAGGCATAGCTTTTTACAAAGAGCTGGAAGATACCTGGAACGAACTGGCATTTGCCGTTAATTCCTTAAAAAATAAAGAAGAGTCATTGCCGCCCATAACAGATACGCAAACCGATAGCAATGCCCTTACCACACCAAACTAAATAAAATGGAAAAAATAATCAGCATCAATTTTCAGGGCAGGGTAATACCTATTGAGGAAACAGCCTGCAACAATCTGAAAAAATACATAGATAGCCTCCGCAGCCACTTTGCAAACGAAGAGAGCAGCGATGAGATTATCAATGATATTGAGAACCGTATCGCAGAGCTGCTTAACGACCGGCTGAAGCATGGCGCCCCATGCATTGTGGGCAATGATGTCACAGCCGTTATAGACAGTATTGGCCGGCTCGAAGATATTGAAGCTGCCGAAAGTGAGGAGCAAAAGGAAGCTCCACGCAGCAGCCAGCCTTATCCTAATGCCCCTGTGGCCAGGGGCCGTTTTGTGAGGAATGAAGACGACAAGGTAATAGCAGGGGTGTGCAGCGGCATTGCCAACCGCATGGGCATTGATCCGGTTATCGTTCGCATACTTTTTGTACTGCTTTTTGGCGCATTGTTCTGGGTATATATCATTCTGTGGATTATTGTGCCATCCCAAAGCGTTCAAACCAGCGTTACCCGGCGGTTATACCGCAATCCCGACGATAAAAAGATAAGCGGCGTTTGCGGCGGCCTTGCGGCTTATTTCAATGTGAGCAGCACTACAATAAGGTTAGTGTTTCTGTTACCGCTTATCATCAGTATCATTTCAGGTGGCCTGCACAGCATTTTCTGGCATATGCCCTGGGGTTTTGGTCCGCGCGTGGTTTTTGGCTCATTGGGCAGTACCATGTTTATAGCCTATATTGTTCTGTGGATAGCTGTGCCCTATGCAAAATCGGCGGCAGATAAGTTGGAGATGCGCGGCGAGAAGGTGGATATGAACTCCATAAAGGCCGCCACGCAGGCTCGTGCCGCTGCCGCAGAACCTGTAAGGCGCAGTAGCGGCTTTGGCCGCATAATAGCCATACTGTTCAAGGCTTTCTTCCTCTTCATAGCCAGCATCATAGCCATCAGCCTTTTTGCCGTGCTCATAGCGCTGGTATTCGGGGGTATAGTAGCTATGCCTTACACCGATTTTTTCCTTGATGGCAGAACGCAGCATAGTTTGGCATGGGCAGGTGTTGTCCTGTTGCTGGGTATTCCGCTGCTCGGGATGATTACCTGGGGTGTGCGCAGACTGACAGGCGCACGTTCTCCGCGCAGGAATTATCTGGGGTATATATTCACCATACTATGGGTCACAGGCTTAGTTATCACTATCAATACTGTAGCTTCTGTAGCCCGCGACTTTAGTTCAAGTGATACACAAGAAGAAGTTTACCCGTTGGCTCAGCCTGCCGGTAATAAAATATATATCAACGTCAGCAACTCAGAGCCCGGCGGAACCCATTATTATAGCAAATGGTACAACGAATGGAATGACAATGACGGGTTCCGCATACTCAGCAACGATTCATTGTGGCTGAATGATGTGCGCGTGAAAATCGCACAAAGCCCCGATTCCCTTTTTCATATCTATAAGATACGCATCAGCCGTGGCAGGACTACGGAACATGCGCGGGAACTGGCGGATAACGTTAACTTTAACATCACCCAATACGACAGTGTCATTACACTGCCTAAGGGCTTTACTATCAGCAAAACGGATAAATTCAGGAACCAGCATGTACGTGTGGTAGTGGAAGTGCCGATTGGGAAGACTATACAATTAGATAAGAACATAAAACGCTACGAATGGCTGGATATACATGTAAGCGGCAGGCACCACGGCAGGTATTATTCAAGGCACCGCAGGTCGCGTATGCACTACTGGGAAAACAAGGAATATGTGATGACACCCGATGGATTAAAGAACGTGGAAGATTCCGCCATTGAAGGAAATGAAGACCGCAGTTGGGACGATGAATATTAACCCCGAAAATAATCTCTGAATAAAACCACAGATATGCAACGTATCATACAGATAAACATCGCAGGCAGGGTCATCCCGATAGAGGAGGATGCCTACACAATGCTGAAAGACTATATCAATGCGCTCGAAAAACAATTTACAGGCGATGATGGCAAAGAGATAATAGAAGATATAGAGAACAGGATAGCCGAGCTTTTTGATATACGCCTGCAGTCAGGTGCGCCGTCCATAGTTCGTTCCGATGTGCAGAAGGTGATGGAAACACTTGGCTCTGCCAGTGACCTTAATGAAGGAGGGGACAGCGGTAGGCAAAGCAGCAAAGAACAGTACAATAACAGCCGCCGGCAAAACTACCAAAGACAGCCTTATCCTGATAG
This sequence comes from uncultured Flavipsychrobacter sp., assembly GCA_964493865.1. Classification (GTDB taxonomy): domain Bacteria; phylum Bacteroidota; class Bacteroidia; order Chitinophagales; family Chitinophagaceae; genus Nemorincola. The sequence continues at coordinate 12,885 of CAZBPS010000006.1, read as the reverse complement.
TCGCCCACGCCTGCTCCGCGATCCGTATGACAAGGTGATAGGTGGCGTATGCAGCGGCCTGGCAAGGTATTTCGATATAGACCCCGTTATCATACGGTTGGTAATGGTAGTGTTGTTCCTTACCGCTGGCATAGGTTTTTTAGCTTACATTATAGCATGGGCGGTAATACCTGCAGCCCGCAGCCGTGAGGAACTCTACGGCATGACCGGCGATGGCCCTATGACCTTCAATGACATAACACGCAATATGGAACAGGAACTCAAAGACCTGCAAAAACGTGGCGAGCAAATGAGCCGGGAACTGAAAGATTTTTTCAGTAAGAAAAAGTAGTTGTGCGTTATCAAGTTTGGCGTGTTGTTCTTTATTACCTTTGAACCTTACGACTAACAACTTACGACTTACGACTACAATGGGCAAACCATACAAACACCTGTTTTTCGACCTCGACCATACCCTGTGGGATTTTGATAAAAATTCTGAAAAGGCATTAAGGCAACTTTACCATGAGTTTGAATTAAGCGGCCGTGGCATAGAAGATTTTGATGCCCTGTTCCGCTCTTACAATGTACACAACGATAAACTCTGGGACCGCTACCGCAACGGCTTCATCAAGCGCGATGAACTGCGTTGGAAACGCATGTGGCTGATGCTGCTCGATTTTAAAGTAGCGGATACCGCCCTCGCCAATGAAATAAGCACAGCCTACCTCGAAATACTCCCCATGCAGACCCTGCTGGTGCCGCATGCCAAAGAAGTATTAGAGCATTGCAAGGGTCGGTACGAAATGCACCTCATCACCAATGGCTTTGAAACCACCCAGCGCCTGAAACTGCAATACTCCGGCATTGCCCGTTACTTCAACCAGCTCATTACTTCCGAGAAAAGCAACAGCATGAAGCCGCATGGCGATATTTTCACCTACGCTTTGAAAGCCTCTGATGCAACAGTTGAGAACAGCATTATGATAGGCGATGCTATAGACATAGATATTCTTGGTGCCATAAATGCCGGTTGGGATACGGTTTACTACAATCCCGCTGGCGTGCAACACACGCGCAAGCCTACCTACGAAATCAGCCACCTGGAAGAGTTGCTAAGGATATTTTAGAAAGATCGGGGTTACCGGTTACGGGAAATACCTGTATATCTCTTTTCTGCTCATGAAGCAGGCAAACTCTACAGTATTGTTGCTGATGTATAAGCCAATGCGATGGTCCCCGATACTTTTTCTGTATGCGTTCGTGTAACCTTTCAACTTTTTGAAATGGGAGATGTCAGAAAGGATATTTGCATTCTTTACCTCGGTTATGGCATCTTCAATCCGCTTTGCGAGACGTTTATCCTGTACTTTGCTTATCTGTTTTACGAACAGGTGTGTAAAACGGACCTGCATTACTTTTTGCCCTGTATTTTGTGAAGAGTTTTCATTACAGAAGATTCAGACACATAGCCTGACTTTCTGCCTTTATCAATAGCCTTAGCCAACCCTATATCTTCCTTTTCCTGCAAAGTCAGTTTTGCGGTTTTTAGTCCCAAGCGGGATGCAAGACCTGTAAAAAGTTTCAGGTCTTCTGCCGACTTAATATCCTTTATAACTAATTCCATAAAATAAGCTATTGTAAAGGTACGGGTTAATATTTTCACTTTATCACCACCTCATCTACCACCTTCTCCCCGAAATATTCATTGATGTTGGCTATCAGTTGTTCCTTGCCCAGTAGCAGTTCCTGTTTCAGCGGGGCCACATCGGTATAGATGGTCAGCTTTTTGTCAAACATATTTATGGAGCGGGTGTACTTGGCTATTGTCTTGCCCACAATGGCCTCCCACTCCTCGGTCATGCGCAGTTGCACCACCTTAGGTTTCCAGTGAGATTTTTCCAGCAGCAGGTTCAGTGCCTCTCCTATGCTATATGAGCCCATATTTATCCATCTGCAAGGTACGATACCGCGCACTAAAAGAAACATAAAATTCATTTTTATGATGCATTGCCTATTAGCGCAATATTAATATGTGAATTTGACCATGCTCATTTTGCTTTCTTAAATTAAATCTTAATTTCACATTTCTAAAAATACCTCAAATACCATATGATAATAGGTGTATTGAAAGAACAAGCCCCGGAAACCCGCGTATCGCTCGTTCCGGAGGTGGTGGCGGCCCTCGTGAAAATGAATGTCACCGTTTGGGTAGAGCAGGGCGCAGGCGCAGATGCTTTTTACAACGATAAGTCTTATACCGATGCCGGGGCTGAAATAAAACAGGCGCAGGACATCAACGCATCAGCAGATATGGTGCTTTCCATGCAGGCGGCCAATGCGGGCAATGCTAAGGCAGGCGCTGTGCTGGTGGGTATATACCAGCCGTTGTTCAATCCCGGTTTAATGCAAAAATGGGCTGATAAGGGCTATACCGTATTCAGTATGGACACCATCCCCCGCACCACCCGTGCCCAGTCTATGGATGTGCTCAGCTCGCAGGCCAACATCGCAGGTTACAAAGCAGTTTTGCTCGCAGCCATGCAGTACAGCAGGTACTTCCCCATGTTCATGACAGCGGCTGGCAGCATACCTCCCGCCAAGGTGCTGATACTTGGTGCAGGCGTTGCCGGGCTGCAGGCCATTGCTACCGCTAAAAGGCTGGGGGCTGTGGTTGAAGTATTTGATACCCGCCCGGCTGTGAAGGAAGAGGTGATGAGCCTCGGTGCCAAATTCGTAGAGGTGGAAGGCGCGGCAGATGCATCAAAGGCCGGCGGCTATGCCGTTGAGCAGAGCGAAGATTTTCAGCGCAAGCAGCGGGAGAAGATACATGAGCATGCCCGGAAATCCGACATCATTATCACTACCGCGCAGATACCGGGTAAGAAAGCGCCCATACTCATCACCAAGGCCATGATAGAGGATATGCGCCCGGGGTCTATTATCATTGATATTGCATCTGTTACCGGCGGCAACACCGACCTTACCGAAAACGACAAAACCGTTATGCATAATGGGGTGTCTATAATAGGTAACTCAGCCCTGGCTGCCACCACACAGGCCGATGCCAGCAAGCTCTACGCAAAAAATGTACTCAACTTCGCAAAGCTCATCATCAATAAAGAGGGAGGATTGAACCTGAATTTTGAAGATGACATAGTAAAAGGTACGTGCATCACCACCGGCGGCAAGATAGTTAACGAGCGCGTGAGCGCATTGACTCCGGTAAACAGTTAATCAAATAATTAAAATCCGCAACGATTAGAAAATGGAGCAGATAAATCTTTTTTTTAGCCAGAACTATCACCTCATTACCATTGTGATACTTTCTGTATTTCTGGGTATAGAGGTTATTTCGCGTGTCCCTGCCGTATTGCATACCCCGCTTATGAGCGGTGCCAATGCCATACATGGTGTGGTGATAATTGGCGCTATCATAGTTATGGGTAGTGCGCCCGAGGGCGACATGCTCTCGCTTATACTGGGTTTTCTTGCAGTTATTTTGGGTACGCTCAATGTGGTGGGTGGCTTTGTAGTTACAGACCGCATGCTTGAAATGTTCAACAAAAAGAAAAAGAAATAACAAATTCCAAATAACAAATTCCAAATTCCCAACGGATGGAACAAACACTTGATTTTATAAACATTGACCCAACGTCAAATTTCCTCTTATTGCTGTCTTACCTTATAGGTTCAGTTACCTTTATTCTGGGCCTTAAAATGCTCTCTCACCCCGATAGTGCCCGGAAAGGCAATCTTTATGCAGCTTTTGGTATGATAATTGCCATACTGGCTACAATTTTCCTCTACAGGTATAAAGGCCACGAGGAAGGGGAGCCGGTAAAACTGCACAACCTTACCTGGATATTCGGTGGGCTCGTCATTGGCACTGTTGTCGGCTGGATGGCCGCCAAAAAAGTGCAGATGACCGCCATGCCCGAAATGGTGAGCCTCTTCAATGGTATGGGCGGCGCATGTGCCATGCTCATATCGCTTATCGAATACAGGCATGACCCTATGCCACCCGCAGGCAAATTTCTCATTATTGTACTGGGCATGATTATCGGCACAGTGTCTTTTGCAGGTAGTATCATAGCATGGGGCAAGCTGGCTGGCAAAATAAAAGACAAGACCATTCCCGGCGGGCAGATGATTAACTTCCTGTTGTTTGGCGGCATCATTGCGCTCACCATATTGGTTGTAGGCAACTTTATGCCCGATATGCCCGGTCTGTTCTACGGCATTTTGGCGCTTGCCGCGCTTTATGGCATACTGTTCGTCATGCCCATCGGCGGTGCCGATATGCCGGTGGTTATTTCTCTGCTCAATTCCTTCACAGGCGTTGCCGCTGCATTTGGCGGGTTCTTGTACAACAATCCTGTTATGCTCACCGGCGGTATCCTCGTAGGCTCTGCGGGCACCATCCTCACCATACTCATGTGCAAAGCCATGAACCGCTCACTGAAAAATGTGCTTATCGGCTCCTTCGGCGGCGCGGCTACCGGTGGCGGTGGTGGCGGCTCAAAGGAACAAGGGCACTACAAAGAAATATCACTTACAGATGCTGCGGTATTGATGGCCTATTCTTCAAAAGTGATGGTGATACCTGGCTATGGCCTTGCGGTGGCGCAGGCGCAGCACGTGTGCAATGAGCTGGAGAATGTGCTGGAAGGTAAAGGCGTGCAGGTGGTATATGGTATTCACCCGGTGGCAGGCCGTATGCCGGGCCATATGAACGTGCTCCTCGCCGAGGCCGATGTGCCCTACGATAAGCTGCTCGAAATGGAAGATGCCAACGACCAGATGGCCACCGCAGGCGTAGTACTTATACTCGGTGCAAACGATGTGGTGAACCCCGCCGCCAAAGATGACCCGGCGAGCCCCATATACGGTATGCCCATACTCGAAGTGGAAAAAGCCGAGCACGTGATAGTGAACAAGCGCAGCATGAAACCCGGCTATGCGGGCATTGAGAACGACCTCTTCTTCAAGCCCAAAACCTCCATGCTCTTCGGCGATGCCAAAAAGGTGCTGCAAGACTTGGTTGGTGAGTTGAAGCAACTGTAATAACGAAATTACCGCCGCGCAATACGCGCTGCCTCTACTACCTTATGAGCTTTAGCCGAACAATGGGCAGAGGTATAGGTCGTCAGCACCGCTTTTTCAGCGGTCAGACGACTGAAGCCACGCCCCCATTCCCTCATTGGCAGACACAAGTCAAAAAAGACCTGCGCCAAACGGGGATTATGCAAATTATTATAATTCTATATGGACATGGTAAATTGTCGAGTAATAATATTTTTTCTTTTGTTTATGGCATTAGCTTGCAAGAGTAAAAAATGCCTGCATGATTATATAAAAGTTAATAATAAATCATCCAGTACAATTTACTTTGATGGTGACGTAAATTACCCGGATTCAAATTTAATTATTAATCATAAATACTCTAACATTTTAATGGATTCTATTAGAAAGAAGCTATCTCCTCAAGAGTCTGGATTAATTAATTTAGCTATGTGTGGTGAAGATCAATTTAATAGAAATAAAATTAATAGAAGGATCATGGTTTTTATATTTGATGCCAATGTGATAGAAAATACCCCATGGGAAGAGGTGATTTCAAATAATTTGTATATAAAACGGTATGATTTACATTACAATGATTTGGAAAGTATGGGATGGGAAGTTAACTACCAGTAAATTATGAGAGTAAAGTGTCTAGACCCGCACTCGTCCTCGTCTGCGACCTACCGTGTACCCACAAGTTTCCCGCCCTTGTTGGTGTTCCTCACCAACAAGCTCGCGCACGGAAAAGCTACCCCCCATTTGCCGCTGCTACAAGCCTACCGCCATTAATTTGTACATTTGACCTCTCTCAGATTGTATTACTCGGGTGGCGCACCGTATCATAAAATCAGCTATAAATGTTACGACATGTCGGAGATAAGCGAAATTTCAAGCACGATTTGCGTCTTGCCATCCTGCTTTGTTCCAATGCAGGCTTCATCAATGCGGCAGGGTTTCTGGCTTTCGGTGTGCTCACCACAAATGTTACCGGTCATGCAGCCCTGATGGCTGTCAATGTAGCAGAATTTAATTTGCGCGTGGCTCGTATGGCTGCATTATGGCTTGTGCTCTTCCTTCTGGGTGCGTTTTGTTCAGGTTTCATTATTTCCCGTGTGGGCAGGTACAAATCATCTGCTTATACCATACCCATCATAGCCATAATGGGCATCGTTGTATTCATTGCCATATTTGGTTCCGGCTACACACGTGCTATTCATCAAACCGAATATTTTGCAGGTAGCCTGCTCTTTGCTATGGGCATGCAGAATGCATTGGTATCTATGATTTCAGGCTCGGTTGTGCGCACCACCCATCTCACGGGCATGTTCACAGACCTCGGTATAGACCTCTCCGCTGTGGCCACAAAAGCGGCAACCCGCACCGCAAAAAGCCGTATTGTTCTGCGGCTTACTATCATCTCTTTTTTTCTGGTCGGGGGTATTGCCGGAGGTTTCATTTTTCTTTGGCTGGGCTTCAAATCCTTTTATATTCCTGCTGGCATTTTAGTCATAGCCCTTTTCTATGATCGCCTGCGCATCAGGTTCGCCAGGGCCTTGCGCAAATAATATGCCCGGAGTATGGAAGATCAACAGAGGCAAAACAGCTATGATTCTGTTTTACCTCCATCGGGGGTTATGTCTATTTTCTTGCCACTCATTTTTTCAAGCAGCATTATGCCCATCATGTTTTCGAGGTTACTGCTTCCCTGTCCGCCTCCATTGCCGGTAATCAACATCTCAGGAATAAGTTTCATATTGCTGGCGGCAATTTTTTCCACCACCTGTATCTGCCCGAACACATCTTTGCCCATTGCCTCCGTCTGTAATTTATATGATTCGGCTGTTGATTTCCCTTTTGCCAATATCACCTCTGCTTCCGCAAGGCCCACTTTCGATGTGGCTTCTGCCTGGGCTACAGCCGTCACCCTCGTTGCTTCTGCCTCAGCCGTTGCTTTTAGCCTTGTAGCTTTTGCTGCACCTTCGGCCGCTAGCTCCACGGCTTTTGCTGCGCCTATTGCTTTTTCCACATCGCTGTTTGCTATGTTCTTTGATATTTCTACGCCTCGTTCAGAGTCCACAACCTTGGGTTGCATATCTGCCTGTGCTTTCATGTTGGCGAGGAGTTTTCTTTGTTCTTCGGCCTCGGTCTGTGTTTTGTAGGTAATCTTCTCCTGTTCAGCTATTTGTTTGTCCGACACAATTTTAGTGAGTTCAGTAGGCAGCACTACATCGGCTATTAATGTGTCCTTAGAGTCTATAAAATGTTCTTTGAGCACTTCAATAATGTGAGTCTTTGCTGTCGCCTGCAATTCCTTTCTTTGTGTATACAAGTCCAGGGCTTTAATGTATTGGGCTGCATTGCGGAAGTGTGATGAGATAGCGGGTTCAAGCACCTGCGAGATCAGGCTTTGCACAGAGCCCTGGTTGGCTATCACCTTTGGCGCGTTTTCCATCGGTATATGTATGATCACATTCACATCCATATTTACACTGAATGCGTCAGCAGTACGCAACGTTATTGTCTTCAGGTTTGAGTCGAGGTCGTGGGCGTTCGATCTGCCATCTGCCCAGCTCAGCGTTATCTGGTTAGTGGGAACCATATCCACTTTGTATGTCTTGGTATTTACCGGGTGTTTACCTGGGCCCAATGGCTCTTTCCATATCCCCTTAAATCCGTTTTCTACTATTTTGGCGTTCACTTTAGCGTCCGTCGTATCTTCTCCTTTTTCACCTACATAACTCGTTACTACACCGCATTTGCCTATTTCCACAAGCGTCATATTCACCTTATCAATGGATGCGAACCATGGATTGATAGCGTAGTTGCCTGAGCGCAGAACGGGTATTTGCAATCCTTTTTGTCCGTTAGCTGCCAGGAACGCTGCGGCATCTTGGAAGTTGTTGTGCTTGTCCAACGGCACTTCGTCAGCGGCTATCTTTGCAGGGTCCATGATGGGCCTGCCTTCATTAACGGTCACTATGCCAATTTCGTCAGAATTAATACTTGTCCATGAATGAGAAGTATCTATCCTGAAAAGGGAAGTATTGATACGGTATTTGCCGGGCATCAGTACTTCCAGTTGCCTGCCTTTTTCGCCGCCATTGTTTATGAATGCTTCGCCGTCAAGAAAATTAATATGCCCGTCTATCTTACGTCCCAGCAGCCGCCCTTCAGGTATACCCGCCCCGTCCATAGCTGTCACCAACCCAATATAACCACCAGACACGCTCACAATCTGGTCGATGGACACCTTAAAAAGCATTGTATTGATGCGGTAGTTACCGGGCCCTAGTATGCGTATCTGTGGGCCCTTCTGTCCCTTGTTTGCAAGAAATTTTTCAGCATTCTGGTAGTCGTCACAGTCAACAGGTTTACCGAATATTCGGCCTTTGTCGCAGGGTTCCCCTGCAATAGATTCTATATTGCCTACTTCATCATCGCCAATAATAATGACACTTACGATTTCTACCTGGAAAAGGTAGGGGTTTATGCGGTGTTCCCCATCGGGCAAAATAGCGACCTGCGGGCCTTTCTGGCCCCCATTCTTTAGGAAGGCTTCACCATCCTGGTACATATTGCATTCAACCGGGCGTGCAAACAATTGCCCTGAATCCAGTGGTTCTCCGGTGATGGCTGTTACCAACCCCACTTCGCCCTTTTTTATTGTAATGAATTTATACTTTCTTCTTTTGTATATGAATGGTGTAAGCAACCTTAGGCCGGGGCCCAATATGCGCGCCTGCACACCTACTTCATTTTTTGTTGCTACTGTACGGTTTTCCGGCATTGTCGCACCAAACCATCGCCGCTCCAGTACAACAATTTCATCACCTTTTGCATTAACAATAGATTTGATTAGGATGAAAAACAGGATAACGGTAATAATAATAGCTGTAGGATGTGCAAATAATATTTCTGTCATAAGGCATTGGGCCAGCATTGTTTATCGTTATTGCAAGCGTAGTAAAAATACATATTATTTCAGGATTTCACTATTAAGCAATGTATTTAGCAATAAAATAAAAATGCGTGCAAAGCCCTTTTAGCTACCCCCGGTTGGGCGTAGTGTTCTAATCAAACAAAGCAGAAGGACGTAGATTTTATCTACGTCCTTCTGGTAGCCAACCTCCTGATTGGCGAATGTGCACTTCCTTTTACAACCACAACTTCGTGTATCAGAATAATCAGGAGAATCTCGTTTAATCGGAGGTTCCGACAAACAACACTACCCCATAAATGTCAAATTCCAAAAAACACCCTCAAACCCGCGCCCACACTACACCCAAAAACCATCACGGTACAGTTTCTGTACCATGACGTTTTTTTTATTTGGCAGCTAATTCCACCTTCGCGAACTTTACATCATACCCGAAAAATATCGGGCAAGCTCTTTGAAATACTGCTTTGTCCCGCCCCGCCGTGGCGGGGAACCCCGTGCTCAATCCTGAGCTTGCCGAAGGGATGGTTGCTCTTTTTCAACTCATGGTTCTTTCTGTTCCCCTTTGTGGCCTTTGTGGTTTAGCCCAACCGAAATGAGCAGCAAACGAGCTGTATATGAGCAAAAATGAGTAATGATTGCGCAAAGAATGCGCAAGAAATGCGCAAACGGGAAAATCATAAACAGTTGATTTTTAAACGTTTATCTGTTTATCCGTTTCCCCACCAAAAATTGCGCAAAAACCAACTCCGATTGTGTCTTTTCCACACAATAGCTGACAGGCTAATGCTTTAACCAAAAGATAAAAATTGTAATAAGTGGGCCGCACCGCCCCTAAATATAACGGTGCAAGATTATTAAAATTCAAAAAATTACTTAAATTTATGCCATGAGAAACATGAAAGGTGGCAAACTTATCGCAGCCGTAGTGGCGATAGTTTCTTTTACGGCAATCGTTTGGGTATCTTGTAAAAAGAGCGATAAAAACCTCAATACCTGTAATTACTACGTATGCCTCAACGGCGGCTATTGCCACAGGGATGCGATCACCCAGAAAGTTGGTTGCCTTTGCCCCACAGGCTACGAAGGAAATAATTGTTCTATAAAATCAGTAGATAAGTTTATTGGCACCTGGAACATGGAGCAGATAATCACCGGCAGCGACTCCATGGATTTTCAGAACGATACCATGTATTATCTCGTTATGCTTAAAAAATCGGCTACCCCCACCACATTCTTCATCTCTAATTTCTCTGCAAACCCTTACTACGAGCATATTCTGTGTACTATGGATACCGGCGACAGCCGCTACTTCAACATAGACACCATGTCGGCCAAGCAGCTCTTTTACGATCACTTCCATCTCGTAAAGGGCAGTGGTTCTATTATTAACGATACCATAAGGGCCAGCCTCATCACCAGGCACTTGTCCACAACATCAAACTGGATACGCGACACCTTTGCCATGACAATGACACGGCATAAGTTCTAAGCTGTTGGTCTTAGTATTATCGATTTGCGTTGTACGTTAAGAGGCGGCCATTTTATCAATGGGCAATGCTACAAAAAAGCTGGTACCCTTGCCTTCTGTGCTTTCAAACCATATCCTGCCATCATTGGCATCCACTATTTGCTTGCATATAGATAGTCCCAGCCCGAATGATTCTTCGCCCGCGGTGCCATGTCTTTTCGCCGATGTAAACGGCTCAAATATCATCGGCTTGAATTTTTCAGGTATCCCTATGCCACTGTCTTTCACCTCTATCACCGCCATATCATCCGCCTCTGACAGCGACACATTGACAATGGAGTTTTCCTTGCTGAATTTTATAGCGTTAGAAATAAGGTTGCTCCACACGCGGCTTATCTTTTCTTTATTAATAGTTGCCGTAAGCAATTGGGCGGGTAAGGACAGTTGAACCGATTGCCCTTTTTCCTTGGCCTTAAACTGCATCAGGTCCACACAGTTTTTCAAAAGGCTGTTGATGTTTACAGGTTCTTTATTAACAGGCACACGTCCCTTCGCATCGCCGCTGTACTCTAATAGTTCAGCTATCAGGGCTTCCTCACTTCTCAGCGCGTTCATAATCATATCAAGAATCTGCGTTTGCTGCTCTGTCAGTGCTTCCTGTCTTATGATTTCCGTAAGGGCCATAATAGCGCCTACGGGGTTGCGCAGGTCGTGGGCCACTATATATAGTATCCTGTCTTTGTCATTATTGCTTTGCTTTAGTTTTTCGGTAGTGCGTTCTAGTTTGCTTTTCTGCTCATTGATGTGGTTATTCAATTCCTTCAATCTCAGTATGTTTCTTTTTCCCCGGCGGTAATTTGAGTAGATAAGAGCGATAATAATTAGTGTAAGTATGGAGAAACCTATGGTCACCCATAAGTATAGGTTATTTAGCTGGTTTTGTTTTTGCAGCATGTCTATTTCACTCACCTGCTCTTTATCCTTTAACCCGTTGGCCAGGTCGTTTTGCAACTGCTTTTTCTCTAATTGCCAAAGCGAATCGCGGAGTGCGGTGTACTTCTGTATATGCAACAAAGCTGCCGGTGAATTACCTGAGAGGTTATTTACCCGGTACATTAAGTTATGCCAGCTCGCTGTTGCTTCAAGCGGATGTGCTATTGAGTCAAGTTCTTTTTCTATTGCCGAAATCGAGACTGTTAGCGCCGTCATATCCTTTTTATTAAGGTAGGCGTTTGCAAGTTTTAAATGCGTCAGCAGGGCATCGGTATTATCATATCCCGGTTGTATGTTTATAGAAAAACTCTTTTTTAACAGTGCGATAGCTGTATCTGTTTTTCCGATAGTTAGGTACAGGCCGCCTATATTACCATAAACCACAGCAAGCGCCTTTTCTATTAATATCGAACTTGGGAAATCACCCGCATTCCTGTTAATAAACAACAGTGCGGAATCATAGTAGTAAAGAGCGCTGTCGTGTATACTCATTTTCTCATAGCTCAATCCTACATTGTCTAGGTATTCTTGTAAAACATAGGGATACGCATTATCACAGGCCGATGCGGACAGGTAAGAGCGTTTGAAATACTTGGCAGCATCTATGTATTTTTTTTGCTTGTAGGCAATCATGGCAAGCCTGTAGGTAAATTCATGCGAGGAGCAGGTGTCTTTTACTTGTTCAGATAATTGCTTTGCTTTAAAGTAGTAAGTATATGCCTGCTTGAATTGGTTTGTTGCATATAATGCCTGGCCCTTTAGCGTAAGTGCATTCACATAATTGGTAGGGTATTGGTTTTGAAAATCATTAGTTTCAATAATAGATAGTGCGCTATCAGCAAAAATGCTGCTGCTGTCATATTCGCCCAACTCATAATAATCTCTGCTTTTTGATATATGTAACTCTTGTTGGAAATATGGGGAGACATTATGCTTCAATGCCACAAAAGAGTCGGTATTATGAATAAGTATCCGATGGTTCTTTATTTTCCCGGCGTTAAGCAAAGCCAGTTGTTGTTCCCTGAAAGCAGCTACCTCAGCGTCGTCATTGCTGTTATTTCCGCTATTTTCAGAGCATGCGCATATGCCCACTACTAATGTGGCCATCAGAAATAGCAAAAATGGTGATATCAATATGGGCCTATGCAAGTGGCAACCGAGTATTAATTGTAAAAATAGGTGAAGCAAAACAAATTAACACTTAAAGAAGCAAAAATAAAGTCGAATAGACCAATTCCAAACCTGCTTGTAATTAACACTTTCCGGGAATGTTTACTTGCCTTCACGAAAAATTCTAAAATTATTTGTAAAACCAAATTAACTTATCTACTTTTGCAATCCCGTTTCAAAAACGGGAAATTAAGTTCTTTGCATAAGCCACTTTAGCTCAGTTGGTAGAGCAACTGATTTGTAATCAGTAGGTCGCTGGTTCGACTCC
>CAZBPS010000005.1:0-301053 GCA_964493865.1 uncultured Flavipsychrobacter sp. | reverse complement strand
AGATGGCCGAGTGGCTAAAGGCGACAGACTGTAAATCTGTTCTCTCACGAGTACGGAGGTTCGAATCCTTCTCTGCCCACATTGAGTAATGTGCTAATGTGGAAAATACGGCAATGTGCTTAATATAATAGTTGTAACCACATTAACGAATTGCCGCATTGGCGCATTATTGTTACGCGGGAGTAGCTCAGTTGGTAGAGCGACAGCCTTCCAAGCTGTAGGTCGCGGGTTCGAGCCTCGTCTCCCGCTCTCTAAAATTTGTTGATTAGCTTATGTGAAAATTAGCTGATCGCAGAATGAAGTTCTTTAAGTATTGAATACCATTAGCTAATCACCTAATTATCATATTAGCTGATAATAAGCTGTTGTAGCTCAGCGGTAGAGCACTTCCTTGGTAAGGAAGAGGTCGGCAGTTCAATCCTGCTCAACAGCTCTTCGCTTGTATAGCAGGTAAATATGTAATAAATGCCAGAAATGGCCTATAATAACAAATAACAATTTAAACAGTTTTTAAAACAAAATACAATGGCAAAAGAGACCTTTAAGCGGGAAAAACCCCACGTAAACATTGGTACCATAGGCCACGTTGACCATGGTAAAACCACTTTAACAGCGGCTATCACTACCATTCTTTCATCGAGAGGTCTGGCGGAGAAAAAAGGCTATGATGAGATTGATGCGGCTCCTGAAGAGAAAGAGCGTGGTATCACCATCAATACCGCACACGTAGAATACCAGACAGCTAACCGTCACTACGCACACGTAGATTGCCCCGGTCACGCTGACTATGTAAAAAACATGATTACTGGTGCTGCCCAGATGGACGGCGCTATCCTTGTGGTGGCCGCTACCGATGGTCCTATGCCACAAACTAAGGAGCACATCCTGCTGGCCCGTCAGGTAGGTGTACCTCGTATCGTAATATTCATGAACAAAGTTGACCTCGTTGAAGACGCGGAAATACTTGAACTCGTGGAAATGGAAATCCGTGAGCTCCTCAGCAAATATGACTATGATGGTGATAATACACCAATCATTCAGGGTTCTGCTACAGGCGCACTCGCTGGTGATGCTAAGTGGGTTAAAGCCGTTGACGATTTGATGGCAGCTGTAGATAGCTACATCCCTACACCTGAGCGCGCTGTTGACAAGCCGTTCCTGATGTCAGTGGAAGACGTGTTCACTATTACAGGTCGTGGCACAGTGGCTACTGGTCGTATTGAGCGTGGTATCATTAAAGTAGGTGAGAACGTAGAAATCGTTGGTTTCAACGAAGCTGCGCAGTCTTCTACTTGCACAGGTGTGGAAATGTTCAAGAAACTTCTTGATCAGGGCCAGGCTGGTGACAACGCTGGTATCCTCCTCCGCGGTATTGAAAAGAAAGATATCCGTCGTGGCATGGTAATCTGCGCTCCTAAGAGCATCACTCCTCACACCGACTTCAGAGGTGAGGTTTATGTACTGAGCAAAGAAGAAGGTGGTCGTCACACTCCGTTCTTCAACAAATACCGCCCACAGTTCTACTTCCGTACTACAGACGTAACTGGTGAGTGCGAATTGCCTGCAGGTGTAGAAATGGTAATGCCTGGTGATAACGTGAACCTTCTTGTAAAGCTCATCGCACCGATAGCGATGGAGAAAGGCCTGAAATTCGCTATCCGCGAAGGTGGTCGTACAGTAGGTGCCGGTCAGGTAACCGAAATAATCAAATAATCTCTTTTCGAGATTGAAATAACACAGCCGCCCCGATAATATCGGGGCGGTTTTTTTTTTGCTTAAAATAACCGCACAAATGGAGCGATATTTCGTAGTTGCCGATGAGTTTACCGGCATTGGCTCTGATGATCAAATTGTTCTCAAGGATAATGATTAAATATCCTAAGTTGAATGTCCAGCCACGCACATACAACACCAAAGATTTCACCCCCGATAAAGTCCCTTTTGTAGAAGAAATACTAAAAACCGGAATAGAAATTAGAACGCGATAAGAATTACCTGTTCCTTGCAACCGTTTGTCGCCAACAGCCCTTTTTTTGGGGTGAATCCAGTGTACATACATCGGGTTATCCCGCATAATAATGCTACATTTGTTGTTCTACTTTTTTTAATAAATATTGTGATATAATGTTGAGGAAAATTTTTTCATTTGCGTTCCTGCTGGTTTCCGCTTATGCGCAGGCGCAGCAAATATTACCTTGTTCTACCGATGAGCGTTACAGGGAGCTGCTTAAAAGGTACCCCGAGTTGAAAGTCTATGAAGAGCAGTTAGAGGCTCAGTTGGAAGCCCGGTTAACAAATATTAAAGGCGCCCGTACCACGGCTGTAGACACTACTATATTAGAGGTGCCTATTGTGATACATGTAGTGCACGATTTTGGCAATGAAAACATCCCTGACAATGTGATTTTTGATGCGGTAGCATACTGGAACAAGGTATACTTAAAACAAAACCCCGACACAATTTCTGTTATTGAGCCGTTCAAGAAATGGGTTGGTAATAGCTACATCCGCTTTCATCTCGCTACAATCGACCCTCAGGGCAACCCGACAAAAGGCATTGTGCGGCACCATTCATACCTGACCTTCGCGGGTAGTGACCAGGCGAAATTTGACAGCTGGCCCAACAACAAATACATCAACATTTGGTCTGTGAATAAGTTCAGCGCAGACCATTCCGGAGCTGCCGCATATGCTTACAGGCCATCAACCGCTGCAGGTATCCCCATGTATGATGGTGTCATCAGCCTCGCTTCTTACGTGGATGAAACGAAAACAATACCCCATGAACTCGGACATGTACTCAACTTGAGCCACCCTTGGGGCAGCACAAACAACCCCGGCGTAGCCTGTGGTGACGATAACGTTCACGATACCCCTCCTACAAAAGGGCATAGCCCATCCGGCTGTACACCTGGTGCGCTATATGACACTGTTTGTGCCAAAGGCTACAAAAGAACCTATACTGCTGTTGGCGGCGCCGATTCGGTTGTGAATTATCCTGACACGACCAACGCGCAGAATATTATGGATTACACCTACTGCGACCGTATGTTCACAATAGGCCAGGGCGTGCGCATGCGTGCAACCCTCAACAGCGCCACTGCCGGTAGGAACAACCTGCATACTTCTGCTAATCTCGCCGCAACAGGTGCACTTTCGCCAAGGCCGGATTTGAAACCCAAAGCCGATTTTATTATAAACAAAGCAACACCCGGCTTTTTTACAGACTCCCGTACCTATTTTATGGCGTTCGATAAGGCAAGTTTTACTTTCCGTAATGCCAGTTGGAACGATACTATCTCGTCCGTTGAATGGGCATTCTCTAACGGTGCTACCCCGGCTACTTCAACAAGTGCGGGCACGGTAACTACCAAGGTAACAACACCGGGCTGGGTAACAGTTACACTCATCGCTAACTCAAATGCGGGTAGTGACACCCTTACAAGGCAAGCCGTTTATGCAGCCGACACAACTCCTGTTGGCGGTCAGGGTTATTTTCAGGAATTCGCCAGCGAAGCAGCCATCAGCAACTGGCCCATGTTCAATTATTACGGCAACCAATTCAGATGGAAATTCAGCAATGCAGTAGGCTTCGGCGATAATAGTTGCATATGGTATCACTCGTTCGATACTTCATCTCTCACGTCAAAATCAAGGTATGCTGGCACTGCTACAGGTGACCATGACGATATTTTTACGCCCGCATTTAACCTCACAAATTCAGCCACAGACCTTTATCTCGACTTCTTCTCCTGTGGTGCGAGGACGACAAAGGGTTTTTCGGGATGGGAGGAAATGGTAACCGACTCACTGGAGGTTGAAGTATCAACAACAGGCGGTGGTGCATGGAAAACTCTCGCTACATTTAAAGGGACTGACCTTGCTAACAATGGTAACGTGAACACTGATTTCGTGCCCACGTCCGCTTCTGTCTGGAAACCACGCACCGTAGTCATCCCTGCCGCCGATAGGGCCGCCAATACATTCTTCCGTTTCCGCTACTGGCCGGGCAGTGCGGGCAATAACCTTTTCCTCGACCGCTTCTCTATATCTGCTTGGCCTGCTGAAGTAAGGGAAGCGCTCAATTCTGCAAAACAATTTGACATATTCCCTAACCCGTCATCTAATGGTTGCACCCTTGCCTTCAAGACAGGAGGAGATGGAAATGCTGACTACACTATTACAGATATTACCGGTAAAGTCCTCATCCGCAAAACCTTACAGCTCGAGCCTAACACGGTGCACCAGGAATTCATATCGCGCGACGTAACTCAGGCTGCCGGAATGTACCTTGTGGTACTGAATATTGATGGAACGAAAATGACACAAAAATTCGTTATATATTAATAGGTTATTATAGAGAAAGGCAAGGATTATTTTCAGTATAACCGAAAAAATACTTACCTTTGCTATCCCTGCAAAAAGTCAAAAGGTTCTGCTTTTTGACTTTTTGATTTTTTGAAAGTAATACGCCCAATGTCTTACGACTTACGACTTACGACTTTCAACTAAAAATACGGGCATAGTTCAATGGTAGAATAGAGGTCTCCAAAACCTTCGATCGTGGTTCGAATCCGCGTGCCCGTGCAGTTTTTTATGTTAATTAGTTAAGTGGTTAACTGGTTGATTTGTTATTGGGGTTTACCCTTTTGACTTTTTACCCTTTAGCCAGTTAACTCCAAAAAATAGAGTTATGAGTAAAGTTGGAAGTTATATCCAGGAAGCATACGACGAGTTACTCCATAAAGTAACCTGGCCTACATGGGAGGAACTGCAGCAAACCACCATCATCGTGATGATTTCGCTCGCGCTTGTTACTGCTGTGGTATTTGGTATGGACCTTGCCGCCGAGAACGTATTACGGTTCGTATATAAAATATTGGGTAAATAATGGAAACAATGAGCGAATCAGAAATAAGCCAGCAGCCCGCAAAACCTGCTGCCGAAACCAAGTGGTACGTAATACGCGTTATCAGTGGTAAGGAAAAAAAGGTGAAGGAATATCTGGACAAAGAGGTGAAGATAAACAACTGGACCAATAGCGTGGTGCAGGTGCTTTGCCCGGTCGAGAAGGTATTCAAGGTGCTGAATGGGAAGAAGGTGCTGCGTGAAAAAACGTTGTTCCCCGGCTATATACTGCTGGAAGCAAACGATGGCAAACTCACCGACGATATCATCCATACCATAAAGAACGTCACAGGAGTGATACACTTCCTCGGCAAAGAACATCCTACTGCACTGCGCAAAAGCGAAGTGAACAAGATGTTTGGCAAGATGGACGAAGTGGGCGAGCAGGGCATCAGCTACGCAGACCCGTACATAATAGGCGAAACAGTGAAGATTGTCGACGGGCCTTTCAACGATTTCAATGGCACCGTGGAAGAAATAAACAACGAGAAGAAAAAGCTGAAGGTGGTAGTGAAGATATTTGGCCGCGCCACGCCGGTGGAACTGAACTATATGCAGGTAGAGAAAATAGCATAACCTCTACAAGTAATCTATAAAATAGCCCCGCACATGCGGGGCTATTTTATTTACCGGTTTTTTTACCAATCCTCCATAAAATTGGTATGCTCCGTTAGGAGCTACCTGTTAGTAGAACACAAGAAAAAAATCATGATTCTGCCCCATAGGGGCTACCCCTGCTTGTGCCGGGTATTTGATGTCTAAACAATATTACTTTGTTATCACTTTATCTATATCGCCCTTAAAGTGCCTACCTTCCATCAGGTTGTCCCAATTAAGGATGTAAGGCTTTTCCTTGCTCACTACCTTTTGCTGCGCAAGGAAATTGCGGGTGTCGGGATAATATAGCCAGAACACCGGCTGGGAAGTAACCTTACCATCCGGCCCTACAACTTCCCTTACAGGCGCAATACCAACCATACGCACCACCAGCCTGTCTTCGGATAAGATATACAACCAATCTTCCTTAATCCTGAATTTTGTAATTGTTGCCGGATTGAAGCCTTGCGAACCGGGCGTTAGCAGCGAGATAAATTGCTCCTTCGTCAGTTCAGTGTTAAAGCGGTCGGTAGCGGCGCTATAGGCTTTATAAGCCCCTTTGAAAAAGCCATCTACCAATACGGCAGTCAACTTATCAAACGACCTGTTTTCCGGTTTTCTGGCATCAATATCACGCCACACCCTTTTCTTCCAGGCAATATCGTTCTCCATAATACGCGGCCACGGAAGCGAGTAACTGTCTTCGGGTTTGTACGTAGAAACTTCCTGTGCAAATAGCTTCTGCTGCCGGGCGTTAGCAACTACAACAGGTACACTGTTTTGCGCAATCAATGCATTACCTGTCAGTAAAAGCAGTGCGGCGCCAAAAATAGCTTTCTTCATACAGCTTGATTTTACATAAAGCTACTGCTTTGGGGGGAGAATGCAACTATTTGTTAGAATACCTTCAGCGTAATGCCGGGGAATATCTGTTTGAAATCATTGGTGATAATAATCTCAGGGGAGATGGTAAAACTGCTTTTTTTGAGTCGCAGATTGAGAAAGACCTTCAGCGTTGTGCCTTTAAAATAGTTTCCTTTCTGAAAGGCGAGATAGCCAATACCCATTGTATTGGTTTCGTTTTCATGTTTTTCACCTAACTCAGCATTTACAAACCAGTTGTCATGCACCAAATACTCACCTGCGGCATTTTTATCGAAGAAAAGATATGTGGACATTGTCAGTCTGCCGAATAGATAATCGTTCTTATCTAATTTTCTCTGGCGGTTCATATAGGTGATGCCCATCTCAGCATTAGGCGTAAGTGTATTCCGTACCAAACCAATGCCCATATTGCCGTCAAATGTTAAATAGTCCGATCGGTTTGCAATACGCCAGGATTTCCTTGCTTCTGTTTCTATGATACCACCAAAACCTTCAAAACGTTTCGTTTCTGAGAATGGCTTGTATATTGCAGACGAAGGGAATTTGTAAGGGTCGCTTTTTGTACTTTCTCTTTTTGTTATCAAAAGTGTATCTATGATGTTTCGAAGCAGATATTTATTTGCTGCAATCTTTTCAATATTGGAATAATTGTTCAGGCAGAATGTAATTTGCACCATATGGTAATTCGCAATACTATTTTTAAAACCTTTCTTACCATTCCGCTCTTCACTAAAGACCCTTAAAAAGAAACGTATAGTGTCCTGTTCAAGTTTCATTTTTGCAAGCGCTCCATTTCTTTTTATGAACATATCCGCACCCGGATTATACTTTTTAAAACTAAGTTGGCTAATAGCTTCTTGCGTTCTTGCATAGTCAATACGAACATTACCAAGATTATTAGCCAAAGAGTCTTTATAGAAGGTAATATCCTGTATAAATTGGTTGATAGTGGAATCGAGGTTTCTTATGTACTCATAATCGTTAGGGTTGTTCAATTCAAAAATGATTTTTTGCTCATCATTCAGGTGCACGAAATCACGCACATTTACAATGCAGGCAGGCATATTAAATGCGGTCTCAGTTTTACTTCTTGGATTTTTTTCAACCCATGGATAGGTTAATCCTTGTGCCATAAGGCTTCCATTCAGGCTAACTATTATTAGCGCTGTACATAAAAACAGTCTGTTCATTTTGTTTAATTTTGTAGGTTGATTTTTATTTGCAGAGGATTATTGTTTGCGTTATTGTTAGGGGATTCAGACATACTGTTATATTGGTATTGGGTTCTTGGCTTCCGGAACGAAAGCAAACCTATACCGAATGTATTCTCCCTTTTAATATGCTGAATTGTTCTTTCATCCCTCATCATATCATTAAGATGCACGACAGATAAAATTTTCAAGTCAAGTGGTGGGTTTTTTTCCAATACCACAACAGTTTCCGGCAGCCCTATACCTTCTTTCAGCTCATTTATATGCACCACCCTCGTAGGTATTTTTGATGTAACGGCAAGTGTAGTGTTATTCATTATCGGTACTTCATCAACAGGTGCGCTGGTAGGTATAGCGTCTGCTACCTGTATAGGCTCCGTCTTGATAATTTGCTTTTCTTGTTCCTGTATAACCGGGCGTTTGTGTTGTTTTTCCTTTACAGACTTATGAATTATAGAGATATTATTTTCAATAGCCTGTACCACAGGCTGTGGGGCCGCAAGTGGCTGTGGGGTATTTGTTACTACGTTATGCCCCTCTTTAGCTATCTCCTGTTCTTCAGGTATATTATAGTATGCTGTAATCACCGTTACTATCAATAATAACACAGCCGCCGCAGCCAGCCAGGGCATTAACGCTATTCTTTTCGCCGGCTTATCCATGCGCGCCTGCAGCTTATCCCATGCTTCTTCCTTGCCAAACACAATGCCTGAGGATAATGTATCCAGAGAGTTTAGTTTTTCCTTCAGCACTTTATCGTTGTTCATAACACTATTTGTTTTTCTTTCAACATTTTTTGCAGCATCATCCTTGCTTTGTTCAGTTGCGACTTTGATGTCCCTTCCGTTATACCCAGCATTTTCGCTATCTCTTTATGGCTGTACTCCTCTATGCAGAAAAGGTTAAACACCGTTCGGTAGCCGGCAGGTAATGTCATTATAAGCTGAAATATCTCCCGCGCATTTATTTTACTGAGGTCGCCATCTACCCCTATTTCTTCTGCATGCCCCTCATCCACCAGCCTCAGTTCGTTCTTTTTCCGCAGGAACATGAGGCACTCATTCACCATTATCTTTTTAAGCCAACCACCTATGCTGCCCGGCCCTCCATATACAAATCTGTCTATCGACCTGTAGAAGCTAAAAAAACCATTCAGCATCAGTTCCTCGGCATCCGGCAGGTTCTTTACATAGCGCAGACACACCATCAGCATACCATCCGAATAGGTATCAAACAGGTATTTCTGGGAAATACGGTCCTGTTTCTTACATCCTTCTATGGCCTTTTGCTCGGTCAATGGTATGCGTTTGCTTTCCTTAATATATGCGCAAAGGAATAAAAAGGTTGCCCGGGTATGAATTTTATTTTGTTAAATCTCTTTATGATTCTTGTTAAGAAAGTCGGTCACGCAGATCAGCTGGGAGGCACACAGATTGCCATGGCAGGGAAAGCCGGCGAGCCGCAACATAAAGTTACCCGTAAGTCTGGAAATCCTGAAAACCCCTCAAACCCGCGCCCACACTGCACCGCAAAACCGTCATGGTACAGTTTCTGTACCATGATGTTTTTTTATTTGGCAGCTAATCCCGCCTTCACGAACTTTACACAATACCGGCAAAAACGGGTGATGTTCTTTGAAATATTGTATTGTGAAACCCATGCTGTGTTGAGCATTCGCATCTCTGCGCTCCATCCTGAGCTTGCCGAAGTGCTGAGCCATCCGAAGGGCATTTTTTCTCGCTACTTTCGACTTTATACTTTCGACTTTATACTGGTTCAAAACAAAAAAACGCGCAGCAAACGAGCTGAATATGCGCAAAAACGCGCAAAGAATGCGCAATCGAAAAATCATAAATAATTGACTTTTAATTGTTTATCGTTTTATTCTGCACCCCCCCAAAAAATGCGCAAAAAACCTACGATCATTTATCTGCCTCAGGCAACTCCCGGTCTTGCGACTCACGACTAATTATACCTTTTGGGGGTATAATTATTCCTTTTCAGGGTATAATTATACTTTTTAGGGTATAATTATTCCCGGTTATACATAGTCAATGAAACACATATGATTGCCCGCGGCGCATTTCAGCCACCCTCACCCTCCGTTTTTTACCGCTGCCGTACAAAATCCCGAAATTATACCTTCCATCGGCCTCCGAAGCCTTGGCGAAGGTTGGTTCAGGCTACGGATGCTGCTTTGTTACACCTCATTAGCTGATGAAATTCAGGCATATAGCTTTTTTGTACCTTTGCAAAATGTCAAAAAAAGCAATCCTCATCATCATGGATGGCTGGGGGCATGGAAAAGTACCTTCCGCCGATGCCATCGCCAATGCCAACGTTCCTTTTGTAAAATCACTATACAGCAAATACCCAAATACTGAGCTCATCACCTGCGGCGAGGCAGTAGGCCTGCCCGACGGGCAAATGGGCAATTCGGAAGTGGGGCACCTTAATATAGGTGCAGGGCGCATAGTGTACCAGGAGCTGCAACGAATTAACGTAGCCATATGTGAAGGTGAGCTGGAACGCAGCCCGGTGCTTAATGCGGCCTTCAACGCCGCAAAGGTCGAAGGAAAGACGCTGCACTTCATAGGTCTGGTAAGTGACGGAGGCGTGCATTCGCACATCAACCACCTGAAGGAGCTATGCACACTGGCACAGAAAAACAATATACCCAACGTTGCTGTTCATGCTTTTACCGATGGCCGCGACTGCGACCCTAAGAGCGGGCTGGGTTTTGTAAGGGAGCTGAAAGAACATACAGACAGCACTGGCGCTAAGCTGGCTTCTGTAACCGGGCGCTTCTATGCTATGGACAGGGACAAACGCTGGGAGCGTGTGAAGGTGGCCTATGATGGCCTCACACAGGGTGTCGGCCTGCATACACAGGATGCCATTGCAGCTATAGAGGCATCGTATAACGATGGTGTAACCGACGAATTCATAAAGCCCATAATCGTGTGCGATGCGGTAGGCAAGCCACTGGCCACGATTAAGGATGGCGATGTGGTGGTATGCTTCAACTTCCGCACCGACAGGTGCCGGGAGATAACCACCGCGCTCACACAGGAGGCTTTTGAGGCACAGCAGATGCAGCCCCTGAAACTGCATTATGTGACCATGACCGAATATGATAAGAGCTATAAAGATGTGGGTGTAGTGTTTGTAAACAAAGACCTTACCAACACATTGGGCGAGGTACTGGAGGCAAACGGGAAAAGCCAGATACGCATAGCCGAGACCGAGAAATACCCCCATGTTACGTTCTTCTTCTCAGGGGGCAGGGAGCAGCCCTTTAGGGATGAAAAACGTATCATGATACCATCGCCCCGCACAGTAACCACCTACGACCAGAAGCCGGAAATGAGCGCTTTTGAAGTAGCAGAAGCGATACTGCCCGAAATAACCGGGCAAACAGCCGATTTCATTTGCCTGAACTTTGCCAACCCCGATATGGTGGGCCACACAGGTGTGTGGGATGCTGTGATAAAGGCTGTGGAAACTGTTGACAATTGCGTGAGCCGCATTGTGCCTGCGGCACTGGCAAATGGCTATGGAGTGTTCCTCACAGCAGACCATGGCAATGCCGATTACCTCATTAACGAGGATGGTACACCCAATACAGCGCATACACTCAATCTAGTGCCACTGTTCCTTATATCGAACGACTATAAGGGAGGGCTGAAGTTCGGCAAGCTCGGCGACCTTGCACCTACCATATTGAGCTATATGGGCCTCAGCATTCCTGCAGATATGACCGGCAATGTGCTCATTGACTAAAACGTATACCTGACTAGCGGCACAGGGAAGAAGCCCTGCTGGTAGTTGTTCACTATGCGGTTAGTCCGTTTGTCGTAGGTCTGGTTGAAGATGTTTTTGTTGTTGGTGATGTTTTGCAGATCAAGTGACACCTCAAGTGTACTTCTCTTATACTCCTTGCGGTATGCGATTTTGAGGTCTGTGCGGAAATAGTCATTCTGCTTTTGCGAATAGGCAAGATCATTCCTGTAAACAGCATCGCCTTTTGCCTGTGAGGCTGCGAGGTCTATAGGTGTTAGGTAGCGGCCGCCTATATTTACTACCCTGATATTGAGGGCGAGCACAGAGCCTTTTTTACCTAATTTAAACTCCTTGCCCGCCAGCAGGTTCACCACATGGCCTATATTGAAAGCAGCATTACGCTCAATGCCGTCACTGCCTTTATATTTTGAATTAATGAGTGAGCCGGTGGCCAGAAAGTAGAAACCATTTTTAAGAAAATGTTCTATCGTGAGTTCCCCGCCCATGTTAGTGCCGGTACCTTTATTAGTAAGGCTATCGTAGCTGTCGAGTCCGAAGTCGGCGCCGGAATTTAATGATGAGTATGAGGAAGGGGTACCTGTAACGGGTACTTTATCCAGCAACTGGTAGTAAGCCTCTACTTTCACGCGCATGGAGGCGGAGATGTTGTAATCGTAACCGGCAATGATGTGCTGGCTGCGGGTAAAGTCCAGGTTTTTGTTGGTATACGCTACGCCTGAAGGTGTGGCTGTGCGCACATAATAGTTGTAGACATTCTGCGCCTGGTTATGCATACCGTAGCCGAGACTGAAGGCGTTGCGGGTATTGAGGCTGTAGCGGAGTGCAGCACGCGGCTCAATGGCACTGCTGTTGTTGATATCTAAATACTGGGCATGCACACCTGATACCAGTGAAAGGCCCTGGCTGAAACGGTGTTTCCACTGAACGAATGCCTGCCCGAGCGCAAGCGACCCTTTCTGGTCTTCAAAAACCCTGTCAGGCTGGCCGGGGTCCATTTCCTTGAAAAGGGTGTTGAAAGATGTGTGCTCATAAAAGAACCCGGCCTGAATATTGTTGCGCGCATTGAACTTATGCGCGTATGTGCCCTGTATGGACAGTTTCCCCGTTTCAAAATTGACATACTGATGGGGATAAGTGGAGCCATCAACATCGCTTATGGAATCGTTGGTGAAATACTGAAAAGTAGTGGTGTAGCCGACGATGAGCTTAACCGATGACCTGTCAGACAACTGGTGGTCGAAAATGAGGCCGTTTATGGTGCTGCGGAACTGGCTCCGTTGGTTCTGGAAGGGGTTGCCGCCGTACAGGTCGGGCATGGTGGTGTCTATATCCTTGCCAAGGAAGTCGGCTTTACTATCGCCCAGAATACCAAAGAAGGATATCTTGCTTTTCCTGCTCAGGGTAGATACCAGCTTATAATTGGCATCCTGGTATACCGGCACAGCAGTGCCGGTGCCGAGGTTGAGGCCAAGGGCTTTAAAAACGCCAAGGGTGCTGTAGCGATAGTTGACGAGGTAAGATGTTTTCTTATGCTTACCAATAGGTCCTTCAGCTCCACCTTCAAAGCCATTGAACCCAATCTGGGCTACGTATTCGCCTTTGTTCATATTGCCGTTGCGCAGCTTGATGTCAAATACACCGGCAAGGGCATTGCCGTATTGGGCAGGAAATGCACCGGTAAAGAAATCAGATTTATCAATGTTGTTGTTGTTGAGCATACTAACAGGCCCGCCAGTGCTGTTGAGCGTGCCGAAGTGGTTGGGGTTAGGCACATTCATACCTTCTATCTGCCAGAGCATACCGGTAGGAGAGTTGCCACGAACAACAATGTCGTTCCGGCTGTCATTTCCTGCCACTATGCCCGCAAAGTTGGCTGCCATACGGGAGGGGTCGCCAAGAGAGCCGGCGTAGCGTTTTGTTTCATCTACGTTGAAAGAACGGGCACTTATAAGCGCCATATCATTTATCGTATGATTCTTATCCTTCCCGCGGTTATAGCTGATGGTGTATTCTTTAAGTTTATGTACGGCCTCCTGCATGTTTATGTTAAGGTTCACCTCTTTGCCGGCTGTTACTACTAGATCATGAATTACCTGTTCCTCGTAGGAGAGATAGGAAAACTTGAGAGAACGACGGCCTAGCAGCACGCTGTCTATCCTGAAATGGCCTTTTTCATCCGTCACCGTTCCGCGGGTGGGAGTACTATTGATGACCACTACTGTGACACCCGGCAAAGGCGCCTTTGACGCTTCGTCATATATATTGCCGGTTATCGTCTGCATTTGGGCAGAAGTAATAAATTGAGAAAAGGCCAACAATACGAGCAATATAATACGCTTCATGAGTATGTGATTTGGTGCAAATTTCCATACGTGGAACGTATCATCCATTGACCAGGGTTAAGATTTTCGGTTCGGATAAAAATATTAACCCGGATCAATAAACAGCCACTGGAATCTGCTTTTGCTTACCAACCCTTGATTTAATACGGCTCAATGCTTCAGGCGTAATGCCAAGGTAAGAAGCAATCATATACTGCGGCACACGCTGCAGCAGCCACGGCTGGTTGATGATAAGATTAGTATAACGCTGCAGAATTGATTCCTTTACCCCTGCCCTGTTGTTATTGCACGTAAAAAGGAACAGTTGCTCTGCTATCATTCGACCTAATATGTTTGCCTCTGGGATCTTCTGGTACAACATCTGCAGATCAGGGTAGGAAATATCAACCACCTCTGTATCTTCAAGCGCCTGCACAAAAGTTAACGCGGGCTTTTGAGTAAGAAAACTTTCGTAATCGCTTACATATTCACTTTCATTGGTGAACTTGACGATCTTCTCCTTCCCGTCTACCAGGTAGTATACACGACAAAGCCCATGATTGATAAAGGACACGTAATTGCATATGCTCCCCTCGCGCACAATAAAATCCCCTTTTTTGAAAGAGCGAACGGACAAAACACGCTCTGTAATCTCCCACCCTTCAACGCTGATAGGAAACAATTGCAGATAAAACGCCTTTAGTTTTTCAAATTTACCCGTTGAAGGCATATATAAGCTATTTGAACAAAGTTCCGAATTTCCCTGAAAAAGGAAGCGTTAATTTTACCAGATATACTAATCCGGGGTGTTTTTACGTTCTAAGAGCTGGTATAAGTGTAGCTATTCTCAACTTTTCCTATTTTTCCATAATAATTACAAGCAAATGATCAGCATTCGGAATATTGTAAAGCAATACGCCAACCATCGGGCATTGGATAATGTGAGTATGGAAATAGAGAAGGGAAAGGTGTTTGGATTGCTAGGACCGAACGGCGCGGGCAAAACATCGCTCATTCGCATCATTAACCAGATAACTGCGCCGGATTCGGGAGAGATATTATTCAATGCCGAAAAACTCAATCAATCGCATATCGGTAACATAGGTTATTTGCCCGAAGAGCGCGGCCTGTATAAAAAAATGGAGATAGGTGAACAGATGCTGTATTTGGCTCAACTGAAGGGCCTTAGCAGGAACGATGCACGCGAAAGGATAAAACATTGGTTCGGAAAAATGGACATGCTGGGTTGGCTGAACAAAAAAGTAGAAGACCTGTCGAAGGGGATGCAACAGAAGGTGCAGTTTGTGGCCACAGTGCTGCACGAGCCCGAACTGCTGATACTGGATGAGCCGTTCAGTGGTTTCGATCCGGTGAATGCTGAACTAATAAAAAACGAGATACTTGAACTGAACAAAAAAGGTGCGACCATTATTTTTTCCACTCACCGGATGGAGTCGGTAGAGGAGTTGTGCGATTCAATAGCGCTGCTTAACTTATCACACAAAATACTGGAAGGAAAAGTGAAATCCATAAGGAACAGCCACCGGAACGGGACGTTTTTGCTGGAATATGAAGGAGCAAAGATAAGTGCCACAGGCGGCGCGCCATTCGTTATAATCTCTGAAACCGAGGCAGACGGGCATCACCAGCTGGTGTTGAGGATAAATGCGGGCAGCAGGATAAATGACGTACTCCAGTTCATGCTGCCACAAGTAAGCATCACTAAGCTGGAGGAAAAAGTACCTACAATGAACGAAATATTCATACAGAAAGTAAGCAAAGCTCACTAGCGCGAATACACAGTCAGGAAACCAATATGACATCCAATACAACAACACAAAAATGAATAAGATCTGGCTCATCATACAAAGGGAATATTTATCAAGGGTTAAAAAGAAGTCATTCCTCTTAATGACCTTCCTTACACCTGTGCTGTTCATAGGTATGGGCCTTTTGGTCGGGATACTGGTGGCAAAACAAGATGACTTCGGAGATAAGAATAAAGTGGAAGTGGTGGATGAAAGCGGTATGTTCAAGAACAAGCTGGCGAACACCGGCACACTGGAATACAGCTTCACGACCGGCAACTACGCCAGCGTGAAAGCAGGGTTCCTGAAATCGGGCTATGACTATCTGTTATACATTCCTGCATCCTTAACGGGCGTTCAGTTGTTTGGTGAAAAGAAAGCCAGCGCCATCACCCTACAGGTGATAGAGAACGGGCTAAGTAAAGTGGCGCAGACCCAACGACTGATGGTAGCAGGCATAGATACGGTCGTGCTGGCTAAGGCCCAGCAATCTATATCTATAGATGCGAAGCAAATATCGGAAGATGGTGAAACTGACGCTCAGACTATGGTGGCGTATGCTGTTGGCTTTCTTTCGGCGTTTCTTATCTATATGTCGCTATTCATTTATGGGGCGCAGGTGATGCGTGGGGTAATAGAAGAGAAAGTAAGCCGGGTGGTGGAAGTGATCATTTCTTCAGTGAAGCCATTCCAACTGATGCTGGGCAAGATAATAGGAATCGGATTGGTAGGGCTTACACAGTTTACGTTGTGGATTGTTGTGTCCCTTGCGCTATCTACCGTTGCAGGCGGGGTGATGATGAAAAGCATGGGGAAAAAGACCGAACAGGCAGCACAGCTGAAAGAGGCTACCAAGGCAGATGTGGTAGTGGCCCGGCAGGCGGCCAACCAAGGTATGGGCATGATTATGGAATCGATAGGCAGTATCCCGATAGGCTATACTATTGGCTGTTTTCTGTTTTATTTTCTGTTTGGCTACCTGATATACAGTTCACTTTTTGCCATGGTAGGCTCTGCAGTGGATAATGAAACAGAAACACAACAATTCATGCTGCCCATTACCATGCCATTGATATTCACTATAATTCTTTCCATGAACTTTGTCATCAATAACCCTGACAGTTCGTTATCGGTATGGCTGTCTATGATACCCTTTACCTCACCTATTGCCATGATGATACGGATACCCTTTGGTGTGCCGGCGTGGCAGCTTGCATTATCCATGCTGCTGATGGTGCTGGGGTTCCTGTTCACCGTATGGGTAGCGGCAAGAATATACCGTGTTGGGATACTTATGTATGGGAAGAAAGCCAGCTACAAAGAACTGGCAAAATGGTTCATGTATAAAGAGTAACGCATCTATAGATGCACTTAAAACATTAGCTTTGTAATCGTGTTTTATGAACATGCACTTAAATACATATTGCTTTCGGGTAATTCTGATTTTTTGCTCGCTTTACTCAACTCTGCATAGCAATGCGCAGGTTGAGGTATCTGCCGGCATTGATATTGTTTACCCTGTGCTGATGAATGACTATAACTCAAAATTAAATTATGGTCAAATGGGTTTCGGGCTGAGCTTGGGTGTGGCTTATAAACCGGAGGAGACACAATTTTTCCCGATACTTAAAACATCGTTTGGCAGAACGAGGCTTCCGCTGAAAGAACTGGGCAGGAATGTTGCAGTGCTCAACATCAACTACATAAACCCGATGCTGAACGAAAATTTCGTGGTGCACTTTACCAAGAGCGAGTTGTATATATATGGCGGTATTGGGTTTTCTTACCTATCGGCGAAAGGATTGAAGATAACGGGGCCTACGGGTGAGACTATGACGAAAGGCATAGACTCGGTGAAGGACATCAGCAAATTTTCGCCGGCTGTAAACATTGGCTTTGAATACAATTACGGAGAATCTGCCGGCAAAGACCTGTACCTGACCATGGGCATTAACTTTCAATACATCATGCTGCTCAGCAACCGCAACAATTATTTCTTCTACACCAATGAGCCAAATGTGGGGCGCACAAGCCATTTTGCAAGCCTTTCGGGCGGGGCAATAGCCCCCAACTTTTACATATCCCTGCATTACCTGCTGCGGCTAAAGAAGAAAGGGGGGATGTACCTGTAGTACCTAAAAGAACAGGAATTTCTTTTTCTTCTTCATTGCAGAAACACGTATTATACGCACATCTTTATTGGGGCGGTCGGCACTGTTACGGGCCTCTGCTGATATTTTATCTACCACATCCATACCTTCAATCACTTCGCCAAAAACTGTATAGCCGCCATCAAGGTGCGGCGCGCCGCCTTTTGTTTTATACGTTTCCCGCTGCTCTGGAGTAAACTTGCGGCTTGCTCGCTGTGATACCATATCAAGGTCGGCATCGGTA
Organism: uncultured Flavipsychrobacter sp.; assembly: GCA_964493865.1. Classification (GTDB taxonomy): domain Bacteria; phylum Bacteroidota; class Bacteroidia; order Chitinophagales; family Chitinophagaceae; genus Nemorincola. The sequence goes on along the minus strand of CAZBPS010000005.1, from coordinate 283,125 downwards.
AAGGTCTTACCGGTAACGATGTAAAACTGCGATGCGGAACCTGCTTTTTCAGGGTTGCCGTCCCTAGCAACGCCAAGCGCGCCGCGCTTGTGATAATTGGTCTCATTTATCTCTGCCGGAATGGTGTACTTTAATCCACCCATACCTAATGGCTGCCCCGGTGCAGCGTGTTTCGACTCAGGGTCTCCACCCTGTATCATGAATTGGGGAATAACCCGGTGAAATAATGTACTGTCATAGGTATGCTCCTTAGCCTGCTTCAGCATATTGGCGGTGTTGAGGGGGGTATTGTCGTAGAGCATGATAATGATGTTCCCGTACTCGGTTTCCATTTTTACCTTACTCTTTTGGGCGAAGGCCGATGCGGCAATTATTAATGCAACAAGGCTAAATAATACTTTCTTCATGTGTTGTAATTATGTGTGCAAGATAAATAAAAGTCGCTTTAAGCAGTTTTAAGGTTTCTCCTGGCAAAGCTCGATCAAAACCCCATTTGTGGTCTTGGGGTGAAGAAAACAAACCAGCTTGTTATCGGCACCGTTTTTGGGTGTTTCATTAAGGAGCTCGAAGCCGAGGGCTGAGAGGCGTTTCATTTCTGCTTCTATATTCTCTACCTCGAAAGCGATATGATGTATGCCCTCACCTTTTTTGACGATGTATTTGGCAATGGGGCTGTTTTCATTTGTGGCTTCGAGCAATTCAATTTTTGAATCGCCGGTCTGGAAAAATGCCGTGCTTACCCCTTCGGATGCGACTTCCTCGGTCTTATAGCAGGGTGTATTCAATAACTGCTCGAATAAGGGTATGGAAACCGCCAATTGCTTGACTGCGATACCAAGGTGTTCTATCTTCATGTGTTATATTTTATGTTTTTCGTTTGCCAAAAGTAACTTTCGAAAGTAGAAAACGGAGCGTGAAAAAAACAGCCTCACGTAAAAGCACTTTTTGCACATTTTTTTGGGTTGATGTTTTAAAGTGTAATCAACTAATAAACAAGCAATAACAAAATAATTATTGCGCACTATTTGCGCACTTTTTTAGTCGTCACGTATTCTCAAACCTATCTGCGGCAGGTAAATCAGCGAGTGTGTTTTTTTTGCGCATTTTTTTGGGGGATATAGGTTGAGCGCATAAGTAGCTAACAATCAGTTGTTTATTTTTTTACCGGTTGCGCATTTTTTGCGCGTTTTTGCGCATATTCAGTTCGTTTGCTGCCCATTTTTTTGTTTTGAACCAGTATAAAGTCGAAGGTATAAAGTCGAAAGTAGCGAGAAAAAAATGCCCTTCGGATGGCTCAGCACTTCGGCAAGCTCAGGGGTACACGGATTTGAATGCTTACAACAGCGAAAAGTTCACAAAGCAATATTTCAAAGAACATGTGCCTGATTTTTTCAGGTTTAGGTAAAGGTCGGGAATGTGGTGGTGGTGGCAAAATAAAAAAAGCGTCATGGTACAGAAACAGTACCGTGATGGTTTTTGGGTGGAGTGTGGGCGCGGCTTACAGACGAAAATGGTGTTTTTGAAAATGCCTGAACCTCAGATTAACCAGGATTAATCTGATTAAGCTGATGCCTGTGGATTTCCACATTCGGCAATCAGGAGATTGCCACCCACACAACCGTAGTCAGAAGACTACGGTTAACTTTTGCTTTTTATTTCTTAATTCCTGAACACTACAGACAACATGGGGTGTGTGAAAAAAACTCCCGTAGTGTATACCTTTACTGTCTTAACTTGTTGCGTGTTTTTATTTGGCAATCCGGAGATTGCAACATAGTAGCCGTAAGTGGAAAACACTTGCTACTTGTTAGACACAAGTCGAAAAGACTTGCGCCAAACCGGGGAATCCACGCCCATACAAATGGGATAAAAGTAGCCCAGGTGAAAGTAAAATAGTACCAATAACGAAATAATTTGTTTTATGAAAAGAATCATAATTTTGTTAATCATAATTTTACGTTGTGGTCTTTCTTTGTATGGACAATATGTCATCGAAAAGTTCCCGCTGGTAATAACTATAAATAAAGATGTACTTGCTAATTGTAAAGATACTATACATCCATGCGGGTATATTCCTATAAAAAGAGAAAGTAAACAACAAGTAATAATATTATTGCCGCTAAATGGAACATCCTCGAGTGCTACCTTATATAAAGGCGAAGAATATAAAAAATACAAGAATAACAATATCTTGTTAGGGTTAGATAAAAGAAGCGATGAAAAATTTCTTGGACAAGGACAACCATTAACCTTAAATTTAACTAATTTAAAAGATGATGATTATGTGGCAATATATAGAACAGGCGAGTGCTTTGCAATAATTAGAATTATTCTTTCAACTAAGTAAATACTTATCGTGAATAGGATAGATATCACTATGGGGTTAACGGTAAGTTGAAAGACAACGAATGGGCTGGTACAGGTAACCATTATGATTATGGGTTCAGGCATTATGACTCAAGGACAGCGAGGTTCATCAGCGTAGACCCGTTTGGCGCAAGTCTTTTTTGACTTGTGTCTGCAAATGAGCAAGTGTTTTCCACTTGCGGTTACATAAAGGTAATAGGTATTATCCCTTTCTTGCCATTATAATCTTTAGCACTGCTCCAAGGATATGCTGTTGCCTCGTCGACAAACCAGCGTTTACGGGATTATTGTGGATATACTCCAAGGCACAGGATTGAAAAGACGTGTGCCAAAAACGGGGCAGAAAATTTTCGGCCCTACGGTTAATTGTGTTCTATAATCATCTGATATTTAGGTTTTTCGTTGCCAAAAGGAACTTTCCGGAGAAGTTCGATGATTCCTCATAGTTTTTATAAATGGGAACATTTAAAGCTACAATAGGGCAAGTGTCTTAAAGCAGTAAGTTTTCATGTACTTTTGTAGTTGCCCTTTCAAGGGCCTGAAAAGTTATGGAATTAAAATTGCCAATATATCTTGACAATAATGCCACCACGCCGATGGATCCGCGTGTGCTGGAAGCGATGCTGCCTTATTTCACCGAGAAATTCGGGAACGCGGCGAGCCGGAACCACTCGTTTGGCTGGGTGGCAGAAGAGGCCGTGGATTATGCCCGTGAGCAGGTGGCCAAACTTATAGGCGCCGACCCGAAGGAAATCATATTTACATCAGGAGCTACCGAAGGTGACAACCTGGCTATAAAGGGGGTATATGAAATGTATGCATCAAAGGGCAACCATATCATTACTTGTACTACCGAGCATAAAGCAGTACTGGACACCTGCAAACATATAGAAAAAGAAGGTGGCCAGGTGACCTATCTGCCGGTGCAGGCAGACGGCCTGGTAGACCTGAAGGAACTGGAAAGCGCTATTACCGATAAAACCATCCTCATCGCCATCATGTATGGCAACAACGAGACCGGTGTAGTGCAACCCATACGCGAGATAAGCAAGATAGCCCGCAAGCATGGTGTATTGTTCTTTACAGATGCCACGCAGGCAGTGGGTAAAATACCGGTGGACGTAAATGCCGACGGGATAGACCTGATGGCGTTTAGCGGGCATAAGATGTACGGCCCTAAAGGGGTGGGGGCGTTGTATGTGCGCCGTAAGAACCCCCGCGTAAAAGTAACGGCACAGATGGACGGTGGCGGCCATGAGCGTGGTATGCGCAGCGGCACGCTGAATGTGCCTGCGATAGTGGGGCTGGGTAAGGCCTGTGAACTGTGTATGAATGAAATGGAAAGCGAAGCAAAACGCCTGAGCGCTATGCGTGACAGGCTGGAAAGCGGGCTGATGGAACTGGAAGAGGCCTATGTGAACGGCAACCGAGAACACAGGCTGCCACATGTGACGAACATATCGTTTAAGTATGTGGAAGGCGAGGGGCTGATGATGGGCTTTAATAAAAACATTGCACTATCGAGTGGGTCGGCGTGTACGTCGGCATCGCTGGAGCCATCATATGTATTGAAGGCACTTGGTTTGGGCGATGACCTGGCGCACAGCTCACTGCGTTTCGGGTTGGGCAGGTTTACAACTGACGAGCAGATAGATTTTACGATAAACGCGGTAAAAAACACCGTATTGAAATTGAGGGAGATGAGCCCGCTTTGGGAAATGTTTAAAGAAGGTGTGGACATCAATGCGATAGAGTGGGCGCATCATTAAAATTCGACAATGTGGCAATTCGGCAATGTGCCAATTGTGTTGTTGAATAAAATTTATAAGAATAAGAAAATGGCAAATAAAATTCGACAATGTGGCAATTCGGCAATGTGCCAATTGTGCTCTTGTTGATTGAAATTTTAAATAATAGAAATGGCAAAGCAGATATGAATTATCGAATTGCCGAATTGTCAAATTTTCAAATTAATAACATGGCATACTCAGAAAAAGTGATCGATCATTATTCTCACCCGAAGAATGTGGGAACACTGGATAAAGCAAAGACCAATGTGGGCACCGGCCTGGTGGGCGCACCTGAATGTGGCGACGTAATGCGCCTACAGATAGAGGTGGACCAGGAAAGCGGACTGATCATGGATGCCAAATTTAAAACGTTTGGCTGTGGGTCGGCAATCGCATCTTCATCCCTTGCCACAGAATGGCTGAAAGGCAAAACGGTTGACCAGGCATTATCTATAGACAATATGGACATAGTGGAAGAACTGAACCTACCACCGGTGAAAATACACTGCTCGGTGCTGGCAGAAGACGCCATAAAGGCGGCCATAAATGATTACCGTGTGAAAAACGGACTGCCGGAGCTAGTGGCAGAGAAAAAAGCACATTGATTTTTGGGTAGAAAGTCAAAAGTAGAAAGTAGAAAGTTCGCGAAACACAAAACAGCTTTATACTTTCTACTTTAGACAAATAAAGAATAACAATGATTTACGTAAGCGATAAAGCAAAGGAAAAAGTAATGAAGCTAAAGGCGGATTCAGGCCTGGGCGAGGACTATTTTCTTCGTGTGAGTGTGGTGGGCGGTGGTTGCTCGGGATTGTCTTACAAGCTTGATTTTGATAATGAGCCCCAGCCCCGCGACCAGGTGTTTGAAGACCAGGGCGTGAAACTAGTGACCGACCTCAAGAGTTTCTTATACTTGTGTGATACCACCCTCGACTTCTCAGACGGGCTTAATGGTAAGGGATTTCACTTCAGTAACCCTAATGCCAGCCGTAGCTGTGGCTGTGGGGAGAGCTTTGCAGTATAACCTTCTCCCGAACAGGTAGTGTATTTATTCTTTCCCCCCTGCGAATATTTAGCTAATATCCGTAATTTCATACCTGAATCAATACCCCTTATGGTAGCCAAGACACATAAAGCATCATTACTGGTGGCCGAGGACGAGGAAAGCCTGCGCGAAGCGCTGAAGCTGAACCTGGAACTGGAGGGGTATGAGGTGACTACCGTAGATAACGGCCCCGCTGTGATAAAAATGGTGAAGAACGAATATTTTGATCTCATCATTCTTGACATTATGCTGCCGGAGATGGATGGCATCACCGTATGTGAGACTATAAGAATGCAGCACAATGATGTGCCTATCCTCTTCTTATCTGCGCGGAATACGGGCGCTGACCGTGTGCTTGGCCTCAAAAAAGGTGGTGATGATTACCTCACCAAACCTTTTAACCTGGAAGAGCTATTGCTACGCGTGGATAAACTGGTAACCAAGAACAAGAAGATCAAAGAACCACAAGCAATAAGCGATGTATATGAATTTGAGGGGTGCAGAATAGACTTCGGGGCCCACGAGTGCATAGACAAAAATAAAAAGGTGCAGGAGTTGAGCAAGAAGGAAGCAGCATTACTAAAACTGCTGATAGAGCATGAGGGCGAAGTAGTAAGCCGGGAGCAGATATTGCAAATAGTATGGGGCTATAATGTATACCCTACCACACGCACCATAGATAACTTCATTCTCAACTTCCGGAAGTACTTTGAGAAGGACAGCCGTAACCCCAAGCACTTTCATTCGATAAGGGGGATAGGGTATAAGTTTACGAAGTAAAACCCCAAACCCCTAAAGGGGCTTTCCCAAATTTTTCAAATTACCATTTCAATTCGGGGTCGTCGCTGCTGGTTTTCATGCGGTACTCGTGGCGGCTTTTTACCTTTTGCAGCTGGCGGTCGTAGATAAGACGGGCTATCTTCATTGGTACATCATCTTGCTGCAAAACAGCGTTCAGCTTTTTCTCAGAAATATCGAGCCGGTACATGAGCTGGAAAAATGTTTCGGCACCACGCTCCAGGATAACTACAATGCGCTCAGCAAGTAACCGGAGTATAGTTTCTTCCGAAATAGTATCGGGGAGTTGTAAGTCCCAATCCTCTTTTAATGCTGATGCCGTTTCCTGTAACAGAATATCTCCCATAAAAAAATTGCCGCCTAATGAGCAGCAATTTAAACATTATACACCAGATGGGATACTAAAACATCTTTATCTTATCCATCACTAACTGACGTATGTCGGCAAGGGCTATTCGCTCTTGTGTCATGCTGTCGCGGTGGCGTATGGTTACGGTCTGATCTTCTTTGGTCTGGTGGTCTATGGTTACACAGAATGGGGTGCCAATAGCATCCTGCCTGCGGTAGCGTTTACCAATGCTGTCCTTTTCTTCATAAAAGCATTTGAAGTATGGCTTGCACTGGTCTATGAGTTCGCGGGCTATCTCCGGCAGGCCATCTTTTTTTGTGAGCGGTAATACGGCCAGCTTAACAGGAGCCAACATGGGTGGAAAACTTAATACTACCCTGCTATCCTGCTTTTCGGGTGTGCTCAGATCTTCCTCTTTGTATGCCTCGCTCAAAATCATCATCACCGTGCGGTCGAGGCCTATGGAGGTCTCTATGACATAAGGTATGTAGTGCTGGTTGATGTCGGTATCAAAATAGGTGAGCTTCTTACCGCTGTATTGCTGGTGGTTCTTCAGGTCGAAATCAGTGCGGCTGTGTACGCCTTCTACTTCCTTAAAGCCCATCGGGAAATCGTATTCGATATCGCAGGCAGCATCGGCATAGTGGGCCAGTTTCACATGGTCGTGAAAGCGATAACGATCAGGTGAAATGCCAAGACTCATGTGCCACTTCATTCGCTCTTCTTTCCAGTATTCGTACCACTCCTTCTGTGTGCCCGGCTTAATGAAGAACTGCATCTCCATCTGCTCAAACTCGCGCATACGGAAGATGAAGCCACGCGCCACTATCTCGTTGCGGAAAGCCTTACCCGTCTGCGCTATACCGAAGGGTATCTTCATACGGCCGGTCTTCTGCACATTCAGGAAGTTCACAAATATACCCTGTGCTGTTTCCGGGCGCAGGTAAATGACATTAGCCTCGTCTGCCACAGAACCTATCTCGGTAGAGAACATGAGGTTGAACTGGCGCACATCGGTCCAGTTGCAAGTGCCGCTGATGGCGCAGCTTATCTTATTGTCTTCTATCAGTTTCTTTAACCCTGCAAAATCGTTGGCAGCCAGCAATTGGTCCATTTGCGCCAGCATGGCATCACCTTTTTCTTTGTCAAGAGTTTCAACAAAGCCTTCTATGAGGTGGTCGACACGGTAACGTTTCTGGCTGTCTTTATTATCTATCATCGGGTCGCTGAAGTTGTCAACGTGCCCGCTTGCTTTCCAGGTGGTGGGGTGCATGAATATTGCGGCATCTATGCCCACGATGTTATCGTGCATTTGCGTCATACTGCGCCACCAGTAGTCGCGTATGTTCCTTTTCAGCTCGGCACCCAGTTGGCCGTAATCGTATACCGCACTCAGTCCGTCATATATTTCACTTGATTGAAATACGAAACCGTATTCCTTGCAATGCCCTATTATATTTTGTAATTTATTCTCATTTGCCATAGGGCGCAAAAATAGGCAAAAACCTATAATTAAAACCGCTCTTCGGCACCGAGCCCAAACAATGCGAAATCATAGATAGCCGGGTCTCCGGGGTCGAGTTCTTTCAAGCGGCGTGTAAGCTCAAGCGCATTTGACCAATTGGACTTAATATCATTAATCAAGCCCAGGCGCTCCGCCACACGAGCCACATGCACATCGAGCGGGCATATGAGCTGTGACGGCTTTATCTTCTTCCAGATACCGAAATCCACCTCATTTCTATCTTTCCGCACCATCCACCGCAGGTACATATTCAGCCGTTTGCAAGCAGAGTTTCGTTGGGGGGTGGAGATATGCTTGCGGGTACGCTCGGGGTGCTCAATGGAAAAAAAGTAATTGTGAAAGTGAATCAGGGCTTGTTCTACATTCTCTTCCCTGTAACTTTTTGCGGGCACGAATGCATCTTCCAGCGAGTTGTGCAGCCGGTAGTGGTATTGCAGGAAGTGCAGGAAGTAGAGCAGATCGGTAGTGTTGAATGTGCGGTGCGCAAAATGCAGGAAGGGCTTGAGGTCAGTATCTTTATGATGGAGTATGAACTCATGCGGTGTGTTGTCCATCCAGCCCATTAGCTTTTTGCAATTATTGATGATAGTGGTGCGGTTGCCCCATGCCAGCACTGCCGCAAAAAGCCCGGATATTTCTATATCCTGCTTTTTAGTAAATGCGTGCGGGATGCTTATGGGATCCCTTTCAATGAAAGCCGGCCGGTCGTAAAATGCAACTTTGGCATCAAGAAAATGTTTGAGCAGCGCCGTATCATTCATGGTATAAAGTTATACGCTATTTTCAAGGAGTGAGCCTGATAATGAGACGGGTCAAAATACCTCACCCACATTCACGAATACACCGCCTGATCCGCCAATACCAAAACCATAGTCGATGGCTACACTAGTGCGTGAGAACTTATTGAATTTAAACCTTAACCCTCCACCATAACCGGGGGCAATAGTTTCGAACCTGGCAGATACCTGCTCAGTGAAGGTTTGCGCATTAGCAAAGACCACGCCACCCAGAAAACCATCGCGCGTGATGCGGAAGCGATACTCGCTTTCCATATAAAGCATATTGTTGCCCCTGAACCTACCCTGAATGTATCCCCTTCCGGTATTGGTATAGGCATCGCCGCCGGTGGCCGGCAACATGAGGTAAGGCGGCTTGCCACCCGGCGTTATCCAGTTATAACTCCATAGTGCAATGACATTTTTTGACCCTTCGGGAAACTTAATGAACTTACGAATATCGGCAATAAGCGACTGCCAGCCGCCCTTGTTTCCGAGGAAAACCGGATTAGTACGGTAAATGAAATCAACAAAACTACCTTTCTCCGCACTAACCGGATTATCCCTTGTGTCGTAAAGGAAATTAAGGGTGATGCCTGATGCCACATCTTTTTTTGAATAACCATAACGGGCGAAATCGGACAACATTCCGACGGGCGGATTCATTTCCCTGATATCCCAATAGTAATTGAAATTGTAGCCCAAGCCGGCATACATATTCTTCATCACCCTGCGCAGCACAGCCTGGTGTAAATTGAGCGCAGAGTAATTGACCAGATAGCCGTCGCTAAGCGAAGTGTAACCACCTAACCCATAGGTAAAGGACGGGAAATACAGGTACCGCCAGTCGAAAACAATATTGTACTTATTATCTTTTGTCCAAATGGTGGTTTGATATGGCAGTATCACCTGATTTCGAACTGTATAGGTGAGGCTGGTGAGGATGGTAGACGCATTCGCACTTTCATCGGTGTAAAACGTGGCGTTGGATGCCAGCAACCCGGCGAAATTCGTTTGCAGCGTGTATCCCACTGCAGGCACTAACGAAACCCTGAGTTTCTTTGATTTTAGTTGCCCGATTTCCATTCGCTTGCCCGTGCCCTTGTGCAGTATGTTTCTGCCTATATCTATAAGGTCAAGCTCATTGTTATACCTTGATGCAATGATGACATCCGCATGCTCTTGTGAATCGTGAATAGGGATTGGTATCGCATGATTTTCCTGCGCCTGTGCGGTGCGGCTGAAAAACAGTTGCAAGACCAATAATGCTATTCCTATTCTCAATGATACAGGTATTATATATAAAAGTGCCCTCACAATACTGCGAGGGCACCCAAAGATCATTATACCATTATTTACTATCGATGACTGCTGATATAATCATTCAATTCGGTCTTGCTCGCATCAAAACTGAAGATGTTGCCCACCTTGAAGTAATTTCCGCGGTCGGTGGTCATAGCATAAGCATATTTCGCAAAGTCAAGTTTCGATTCCTCAAAACCAAACAGCTTGCAAATTTCAATTACCTGGTTGGTACTAAAACAATTTGACGTCAGTATGCTTTTTGCAGTAGAAAGTTTGGTCTCTTCAAAGCTGGCATTTGCTACTGTTTTTTTAGCTGCATTGAAATCAGCAACGTTCATGGGGTATTGGCAACCAGTGCTAACGGGTTGGTTGTCGTAATGCCCACCGGATGTGGTAGTGGAACTGGAGTAAGTGGTGGTAGTGGTAGTCTGGGTCACGGTGCTGTTCATGTTGGGGTCGTTCACATTGACATTCATGTTCATGTTCACGCCACCATTGCCACCACCTGCATCAAATCCAATGTTCACACTTCCGTTGCCTGTATTGCCACCGGTAGTCTGTGTAACCGTAGTTTGCGTAACGGTAGTGGTGCCGCGGTCGGGCTGGCCATAATGAACTACATATACATCAGCCGGAGGAACATAGTTGGGCTGTATGGGCTGTGCGGAGAAATAACGCAGCTTCATTTCGCCGTCTTTGTTCTTAATCTTATACACTACATCAGCAGGCTGATTGGTGCCCGGGTCAACCACGGGGATGTTTTTACTTATAGACGCTTTAGCCTTATCTTCAAAAACAATCTTTGCCTGGTAATATTGCTGGCTGAGGCCATCGAGGCGAAGGTTAGTTTGTCCATTTAGGTTCTGCTGCTGGCCGTTGAGATAAAGAACGAATTTATCGCCATCCTCAGAGAAGATAGTGAGGCTGGCACCCTGCCCGAATGAGAGCAATGGCAATAATGCAAAAAATAAGAGTGAGAATAATTTTAATTTCATAATTTAAGTTTTGTGTGTGCAAAAATAATACATTTAGTTTTATAACTATCTACATAACGAAGCAATGCATATGCCAGATTGCCTGAAATGTGTAAGTAAAAAGTTAAAACCAATCTATGCTGCAAGTAAATTTTGACCCATTTCCTGTGATTACTACTGAACGGCTTGTGCTGAGAGCAATAACCGAAAAAGATGCTGAGGATATATTTTACCTACGTACGCATGATGATCTGATGCGCTATATAGCACGCCCGCGACCGGCAAGCGTGGAAGACCTGCTGCCCCTGATACAGAAGATACAAAACAATGTTGCCACCAACGAAGGTATTGCCTGGGCAATGACCATGAAGGGCGATGACAAGATGATGGGACATATGAGCTACCATGTGCTGTATAAGGAGAACTACCGGGCAGAGATAGGGTATATGATGCGGCAGGAATACCACGGGCAGGGAATAATGGACGAGGCGATAAAGGCCACTATTGCCTATGGCTTCGATAAATTGGGGCTGCACTCTATTGAGGCACATGTGAACCCGGTAAATGCGGCATCGCGGAAACTGCTGGAGCGCAACAACTTTACGCAGGAAGCGTATTTTAAAGAAAATATTTTCTGGAATGGGAAGTTTGAGGATACGGTCATTTATTCGCGGCTGGCACCCCTGCCTGCCTGAGTGATTCCCACTCACTGCGAATAATCCTGAAGATATTATATTCGGCATCCCTGAAAGGCGTATTGGCGGACTCCAGCGCCATGCCATTGCGCAGAGCTACTTTCTTTGAGGGGAAATTCTGCGGGTCTATAATGGATATGATAGAATCGGCAACATTATGATCAAAGGCATAGTCGCGGAACAGTCGGGCTGCCTCTGTAGCATAGCCCTTGCCCCAATGCCTGGGTAGCAGATGATAGCCCACCTCCACCTCGTCTATGTCATTCACCTGCTGCTTTATCAATCCACACTGCCCTATGAATTCGCCTGTTTCTTTACTGATGAGCGCCTGCAAGCCATATTCGCCCGCCTCATAGCGCGCCAATGCCCGGTCTATAAAAAACTGCGCTAACTCTTTCGGCGATTTCCCGGGGAGGGCTGTAAACTTTGTAGCCACGGGATCGTGGCAATATTCGAGCCAAACGGATACATCATCTTGAGTAACAAAGCGGGTGATGAGGCGGGAGGATTCGAGGTGGTCGGTGTAGTGCATAATAAGGTAAAAGTAGGCACTAAAATGTATATTACTGCAATCCCATCCTCGTCTTAAACTCCGGCTTTAGCATTTCCTTTAGCATTGCATAGGAAAGAAAGAAAGACACCTCGCCTTCGGCATAGCAGGCAACTTCATAAGCGTTGTAGTGGAAGGTAAGCCCGAGGTCGGAGATGATGATATTATCGGTGATGGGTATCGTATCAACGAGCAACTGATCGTTCAGCGGGTCGCCCGGTTTTATGCCGAAATTAGCGCGGGCTTCTTTTTCCAGCATGGCACTCAGCTTGCGGCCATCTGCATCCAGTATATCAGCCAGACGCCATACTTTTCTTTCCTTTACGTCCAGACATATATACCGACTCCAGTTGTTGCCATGTGCGCCGCCGCTATAGTCGTAATGATTGAAATTGAAGACCACGAGGCCCTTATCATTATACACACAGAGGTTGCTGACGTCCGACTCCCAATTATTACTCCATTGCTCAGCGGTATCGCTGTCCTTCTCCAGCTCTTCAAGGGTAGTCGTATAGCTTTTGAAACGCGGCCCATTTACCGTGCGTATGTAGCCTTCGAAATCTTTTGCGTCCAGTGTATCGCCCCCCAACTCGTGGAGCAGCGCCTGTGTAATAAATGCCGCATCCCCGCTGTTTATTTTCGCTGACGGGATAAGCATTGTATGCTCCTCTTTCATCCGGTACACACCACCTTTCCCTTTGAAAGTAACAGAGTCGGCACCAGTTATCACATCAAAAGGATATGCTCCATCATAATTCTCACGCAGCAGAATATCCCCAGTGGTTTTATTATCTGCGCTGCGCCACTTTCCTTTTATACCTGCGGTATCAATGGTTATCACCCATTCGGGATACTTTTTGCTGCCTTCCGGGTCGCGGACGGTCTGCACGTATTCTGAAAGGTGTATCTTGTCGTCCTTTTTGTTGACGGCCGAGAGGTCTATGAGCTGGCTTTTACCAGAGTAGTAGTAATTGCCCGAAACAGATTGCACTGCGCCTGTGCTGTCAGCATAAAAATAGAGGTTGGCCACTATGGGCTGACCTGCCACGGTGCCCGTGTAGCGGGCGTACCAATGGCCCTGCCGCCCTACCGCACTATGTTGCGTGGCTGAGGACGCGGTTTCACTATTATTGCACGCTAAAAAAGACAGGGTGATAACCGCTAAAATGTATGTGAGGCGCAACATCGTATTGATTGTGGCGCAAAGGTATTTATTTGGGCATAATAAAACATCCCGCAATTGCGGGATGTTTTATTGATTATGTAGAGAGGGCACAAAATTTTGTGCTCCTACATTAATCTATTAACTGCATCCTGTCGTTGTTCCGCAGTTGGGGCACATATAGCAGGTACCATTGCGGAGGGTAATGTTACCGCAATTGCGGCATACCGGCGCATCGGCGCTGGTGCCCATCAGTTTTTTGATGTCGGCGCTGTTTTGCGCGCTTACGCCTACCGCCTGCGGTGCCATTGCTGCTTTTGGCTTCTGTGCTTGGGGTGTTTGCGTCTGCGGTGCCTGCGCCTGCGGGGCAGTAACACGCACCTGCGACAGTTCCTGCTGCAGGGCTTCTGTTTCCTGCTGCTTGGTTATCCTGTTGGGGTCGGGCACATGCACCAGGTCATCGCGGTCAAGGTACTCGTAAGCCAGCAGGCGGAACACATAGTCCAGCACCGATGTGGCTGTTTTTATATTCGGGTGGTCGACAATGCCGGCGGGCTCAAACCTGGAGAAGATAAACTTGTCCACATATTCTTCAAGCGGCACACCATACTGTAAGCCTATGGATATAGCTATTGCGAAGCTGTTGAGCATACTGCGCATAGTAGCGCCTTCCTTCGCCATATCTATGAAAATCTCTCCCAGGGTACCATCGCCATATTCGCCCGTGCGCAGGAACATTGCCTGGCCGCCCACCTTGCCTTTTATGGTATAGCCACGGCGCTTGGCGGGTAGTTGCTTGCGCTCTACAATGTTACTGAGCGCGCGTTTCAGCCTTGTATCGGGGCTGGCCTGCATACGCCTGTTCACTTCTTCCAGCAGCTCGTCTACCGTGAGTTTGCTCATATCCACTATCAGACCGGAGTCTGCAGCTACTGCTTCTTCTTTTGTTTCTTCTTTTTTCTTTTTATCGCTTTTGTTGCTCAACGGCTGGCTCAGCTTAGAACCATCGCGGTAGAGCGCACATGCTTTCAGCGCCAGTTTCCAGCTCAGGTAGTAGCAATCTTTTATTTCATCTATGGTTGCCTCATTGGGGAGGTTGATTGTTTTGGATATAGCCCCACTGATGAAAGGCTGTACCGCGCCCATCATACGTATGTGGCCGTGTGCGTGTATATAACGCTCACCTTTCTTACCGCACTTATTCGCACAGTCGAACACAGGCAGGTGCTCATCTTTCAGGAATGGCGCACCTTCCACGGTCATAGTACCGCACACGTAATCGTTGGCCGCATCTATCTCTGCATCGGAGAAGCCTAAGGCTTCCAGCAGATTGAAGTCGGAGGAAAGGTATTGCTCCGGAGTAAAGCCAAGGCGCTTCATACACTCTTCGCCGAGGTTGTAATGATTAAATACAAATCCTATCTCGAAGGCACTTTCTACTGATGCGTCGAGTTTCTTCAGTTCATCTGCTATGAAGCCTTTCTCGCTCAGGCTCTGGTGATTGATGAATGGCGCGCCGGCAAAAGTGCCATGGCCCTTAGCGAATTTTACTATCGCGTCCTGCTGCTCGGGTGTATAGCCCAGCTTTTTCAGTGCCGCAGGTATGGACTGGTTGATGATTTTGAAATAACCACCACCGGAAAGTTTTTTGAATTTCACCAGCGCGAAGTCGGGTTCTACGCCTGTAGTATCACAATCCATTACGAGGCCAATGGTGCCTGTAGGCGCTATTACCGTTGCTTGTGCATTACGGTAGCCATATTTTTCGCCATACTGCACCGCATCGTCCCATGCTTTTGTTGCGGCTTTCAGCAGGTAATCGGGGCAATATTTTGCGTGTATGCCCATAGGTTTCAGCTCAATGCCTTCGTATGCATCAGCAGCATCATAAGCAGCAGCGCGGTGATTGCGCATTACACGCATCATATGCTTCTTATTCTCTTCGTACTTAGGGAATGCTCCTAAGGCCTGCGCCATCTCTGCCGATGTCTTGT
This sequence comes from uncultured Flavipsychrobacter sp., assembly GCA_964493865.1. Lineage (GTDB taxonomy): Bacteria > Bacteroidota > Bacteroidia > Chitinophagales > Chitinophagaceae > Nemorincola. The sequence goes on along the minus strand of CAZBPS010000005.1, from coordinate 267,795 downwards.
ACGAGATACCATTCATTATAGCTGTGATAGCACCTGCTATGGCACGAGATTCTTCGCTGTCGTAGGCTATGCCGCTCACCATCAGCATAGAGCCGAGGTTTGCGTAGCCGAGGCCGAGTGTGCGGTAGTCGTAGCTAAGTTGTGCTACCTCGGGCGAGGGGAACTGAGCCATCAGCACGGATATTTCCAATACTACTGTCCACAGGCGTGTCATGTATTCAAAACCCTGAACATCGAATATACCTGTGTCTTCGTTGAAGAAGCGGCGCAGGTTGAGCGATGCGAGGTTACATGCCGTATTGTCGAGGAACATATACTCGGAGCATGGGTTAGACGCCCTTATCGGCCCTCCCTCGGGACAAGTATGCCATTCGTTGATTGTGGTATCATATTGTGTGCCGGGGTCAGCGCAACGCCATGCGGCGTATGATATTTTCTCCCACATTTCTTTTGCGGGTATTGTCTTCATCACCTTGCCGGTGCTGCGCGCGGTCATTTCCCAGTCTGCATTGTTATCTAACGCATGGAAGAAAGAGTTAGGCACACGCACAGAGTTGTTAGAGTTCTGGCCTGATACTGTTTTATAAGCCTCGCCTTCATAATCAGAGGGATAACCGGCAGCTATGAGTGCAGCCACTTTCTTTTCTTCTTCTACTTTCCAGTCTATGAAGTCCACCACTTCCGGGTGGTCGAGGTCGAGGCATACCATTTTGGCAGCACGGCGTGTAGTGCCGCCGCTCTTGATGGCACCTGCTGCGCGGTCGCCTATCTTGAGGAAGCTCATCAACCCACTGGATGTGCCGCCACCGCTCAGCTTTTCGCCTTCAGCACGAATGTTGGAATAGTTGGTTCCGACACCGGAACCATATTTGAAGATACGTGCCTCGCGCACCCACAAATCCATGATGCCACCCTCGTTTACCAGGTCGTCATCTACACTGAGTATAAAACATGCGTGGGGCTGCGGACGCTCGTAAGCGTTCTTAGAGCGCTCAAGGTTGCCGGTCTTAGGGTCTACATAATAGTGCCCCTGCGCCTTGCCATCAATACCATAGCTGCTGAACAGGCCAGTATTGAACCACTGCGGCGAATTGGGCGCGCAACTTTGCGCCATGATGCTGTATGCCAACTCATCGTAAAACACCTGCGCGTCATTCTTCCCGGCGAAGTAGCCATACTCTTCACCCCATGTGCGCCAGCAATGAGCGAGGCGGTGGGCTACCTGCTTAATTGAAGTTTCCCTGCCGAGGCTGCCATCAGGCTGCGGCACTCCCGCTTTGCGGAAATATTTTTGGGCGAGGATATCGGTAGCTATCTGCGACCAATGTTTCGGTACTTCGACATTGGTCATTTCAAATACCTTTTCTCCATTCGGATTACGGATCACAGAAGTACGGTAATCGTACTCGAACATATCGTATGGGCTCACTCCATCGCGTGTGTACTGGCGGTCGAACGACAGGCCTTTTTGTGTAGTTGTGGCACTCATGAGCAAATATTATTTAGCAGTTAAATTAATTGGTTGAAAAAAATGTTGTAGGGGACAGCTAAATTATTTAAAACAGGATAGCCCGCATGATAAAGAAACTAACATGCCTGTGGAAAACCTACGAACCACAAGCGGGTAAACTCGCATGAATTATTATTTAATACATTTGGCGATTTTAGTCTTGTTTTTACTCTGCAATTTACTATATTTTAAGGCAGCCACCAAAAAAACAATACCTGCCGGTAATTCCCTGAAATGCTTTGCTGTAAAGGGTTTTGGTGTTTTTTAACAGTTACGGGAGGTAAAACATACCGGAAAAAGCATCCACGTTAAATACATGCAAAATGTTTAGCACATAATGGGCAATATGTGCAGATTGAATAACATTCGCTGTGGTCTGTGACCGTGTAAGTTACAGTTATTCTGCCATCAACAGACTAACTATTATTTTTCAACCTTTTAGAGTATTTTTACGACCTAAATAATGAAGCATGAATATTCCGGCAAATTTGCGTTACACCAAAGATCACGAGTGGATATCCTTAGAGGGTAATATTGCAACCATAGGTATTACAGATTTCGCACAGCACGAACTGGGCGATATAGTGTATGTTGACGTTCCGACTGTGGGCAAAACGTTGAACCAACATGATGTGTTCGGTACCGTTGAAGCGGTGAAAACAGTTTCTGACCTTTTCCTGCCCATAAGCGGCACGATAAATGAAGTGAACAATACACTTAACGATAACCCGCAGCATGTGAACAACGACCCATACGGCAATGGCTGGATGGTGAAAATGACCGTGAACAACCCCGCAGATGTGGATTCGCTGCTGGACGCTGCCGGTTATACCGCATTAGTAGGATAAAATGTTACGGATATTCAGTCCGGACTCTCCTTATACAAAACGGGCAAGGTTCATGGCACGCATGTGGACCTTGCTCATTTTAGTTGCCTGCCTCACTCCATCCCCCGAAATACCGAAGGTTGATATACCCCTTATCGATAAGTGGACGCATGTGGTGCTGTTCGGTATCTTCAGTTTTTTGTGGCTATGCGCCAAGCCTGTGCTTACTGTGAAATGGGTAATGAGCCTGCTTATTATTTCTATTGCTTTTGGCGCCGCTGTGGAGTTATTGCAAGGCACATTGACATTTCTGGGCCGCAGCGCAGAATTTATGGATGCCGTTGCTGATGGGCTGGGGGGGATAGTGGGAATAGCTGTGTTTGGGCTAATGGCATATGTAACGAAAAATGGTTCATCGGCCAATTAGCTAATCATTCTATCAGCTAGTTACCTAACTATCCTCAGTTTCGCAAAATTCAGCATTATCTTCTTTGTACCGTGGCCGCCAAAGTCGATACCGGCAATACGGTTGTTAGCGCCGCCCTCTAATGAAAGAATCTTGCCAAACCCGAATTTCTGATGCTCCACTTGCATACCCACTTCCATGGCCGCAGGATCATCTGCAGCAAAATCGGCAGATGGTGTGTGTGCGGGCGGAGCGGGGGCGGCCAGTTTATCTGCCAGTTTTTTGAGTGATGGGACCTTCTCAAATGAGTTGTTCAGCATACCGCCAAAGCCACCTATCTGAGGTTTATTGCTGGCCCCTGTAAATGTACGGTCTAAATGTGCGGCTGGTATCTCTTCGATAAAGCGGCTCGCATCATTCTGCACCAGTTGGCCAAAACGGTAGCGGCTGTTGGCGTATGTAATCCATAGCCGTTCCTTTGCACGCGTAATGGCCACATAGAACAGGCGGCGCTCTTCCTCAAGGTCGGCCCGGTCGTAGAGGCTCATAGAACTGGGGAATAAGTTTTCTTCCAGCCCCACTACGAATACGCAAGGGAATTCAAGGCCTTTAGCTGCGTGAATGGTCATCAGTTTCACCACATCAGCATCTTCGTTATTCTGGTCGGCATCAGTGAGCAGGGTTATCTGCTGCAGGTAGCTGCCCAGGCTTTTATCATGGAGTTCGCCTTCTTCATCAGGCGTTTCGGTAAACTCTTTTATAGAGTTGAGTAGTTCCTGCACGTTCTCATATCTCGCCAGGCCTTCGACACTTTTATCGTTATATAATTCCTGCACAAGGCCTGTATGCTTGCCTACGGCAAATGCCACATCGTAGGCATTTTGTTTCTCCAGCATCGTGCGAAAACTCTTAATCATCATCACAAAGTTTTCTATGTGCGATGAATGCACTCCACTCATTTCAGGCTGGGCAATAACCTCCCAAAAAGTCTTATCGAGCTCGTTGGCGCGCACCAGTATTTTTTCTATAGTTGTTTTGCCAATGCCCCGTGCGGGGTAGTTGATAATACGTTTTATATTCTCTTCATCCTGTGAGTTGACTATTACGCGCAGGTAGGCCAGATAATCTTTTATTTCCTTGCGCTGATAGAATGATGTACCCCCCACCAGTTTATAAGGTATATTCATGCGGCGCAGGCTTTCCTCGAAAGAACGGCTTTGCGCGTTGGTGCGGTAGAGCACGGCGAAATCTTTGTTGCTGTAATGGTTGCGCATCTGTTGCTCTTTTATGGCATCTGCCACAAATCGCCCCTCATCATTATCGGTCATGGTGCGTGCGAGCATTATCTTTTCACCTTCCTTATTGCTTGTCCACAGCTCTTTGGGTATCTGGTTCTTGTTGTTGCCAATTACGTTATTGGCAACATTCAGTATGGTCTGTGTGCTGCGGTAGTTCTGTTCCAGCTTCACAATCTTTACATCCTCATAGTCATCCTGAAACTGCAGTATGTTCTGCACGGTGGCGCCGCGGAAAGAGTAGATGCTTTGCGCGTCATCACCCACCACACATATATTCTCATGGCGGGCACCCAGCATTTTTATGATGGCGTACTGTGCGAGATTGGTATCCTGGTACTCGTCTATGAGTATGTAATGAAACCGCCCCTGGTACTTAGCCAGTGCATCCGGGAACTGTGTGAGCAGCACATACATCTTGAACAGGAGGTCATCAAAATCCATCGCGCCGTTCTTAAAGCACCGTTTTGCATAGGCGTCATATATGTCGCCTATCAGGGGGCGTGTGGTGCGGGCATCTTCCTGTTGTATCAGGCTGTCATTTTTATACATTACCGGGTCTATCAGGCTGTTCTTGGCTGCTGATATCCGGTTGTATACATATGCGGGTTTGTAGTGCTTTTCATCCAATTGCATGTCTTTCACTATGTCCTTTATCACACCCTTCGCATCATCCGTATCGTATATGGTAAAGTTGTTCGGGTAGCCGAGCTTGTTGGCCTCACCACGTAATATCCTTGCAAAAACTGAGTGGAATGTGCCTATATACAGGTTACGCGCCTCTGTATTGCCCAAAGCATGTTCTACACGCTCCTTCATCTCTGCGGCGGCCTTGTTGGTAAAAGTGAGAGCCAGTATATTGAAGGCATCCACGCCCCCATGCATGAGGTGGGCTATTCGTGTGGTCAATACTTTTGTTTTACCACTCCCGGCACCAGCCACAATCATTATGGGCCCATCCACATGTTCCACTGCTTCGCGCTGTTGCTCATTCAAACCCGCCAAATAATTTTGCATGAAGCAAATTTAAGTTGGGAATTCGGAATTGGCGGGACGTTAAGCGGGATTGTGGATAAAAATAGTAGGGGCACAAAATTTTGTGCCCCTACATATCATACCGTATCTATAAATCTTTTCTCTACCCTGTTAAAGATAAGGATGCCCACCAGCAAGAGTGCCACAGTAAAGGCAAAGCTGTATAGCAGCCAGGGGATATTAAAAACGCCAGTGCCAAAGAACCCATATTTGAAAGCCTCAAAAAGCGATGTAAGCGGGTTGAGCAGGAAGAACAACCTTTTCTTACCCTGCACCTCTGATAATGGGATAATGACCGGGGTGATGAACATGGCCAACTGGATGCCGAAACTGATAAGGAATGTAAGGTCGCGGTACTTGGTAGTAAGCGAAGTGATAAGGATGCCAAAGCCGAGGCTCATCAATACAATAATAAGCAGCCAGACAGGAGTAAGTAGTATGTACCAGTTAGGCATAACCGACCCTTCAATAAAAATGTAGTAAAGCAGCAGCGCAACAAACAAACTGAACTGAATGAGGAATTTGACTAAGCCCGAAACCACCTTAGACAGTGGTAGGATAAGACGTGGGAAATATACTTTCCCGAAAACGGAGGCATTATCAGTAAACGTTCGGGATGTGGTGTTCAGTGTTTCTGCGAAGTAGCCCCACAGCACATTGCCCACAAGATAAAACAACATAGCAGGTACAGCCCCGGTAGATATCTTCGCGATGTTATTGAATATAAGCAGGAACATGAGCGAGGTAAGGATAGGCTGAACAACAAACCATATAGGGCCAAGAATGGTTTGCTTGTATACGGTAATGATGTCTTTCTTTACAAACATCAGCAGCAGGTCGCGATACCTCCATAGTTCCTTGGCATTAAAGTCAAGATAACCCCGCCCCGGAGCTATAACAATATCCCACTTCTCATGATCATGCAAATTATCGGCCATCGAACAATGCTTTGAAAATACCCGGTTATTTCTCTTTATCCCTGCTTAACCATTTGCGCAGGCCTTTTTTGCTACTTTCGCCATAGTAGCCGGAGCCATACGAGCCATATCCGTAACCGTATCCATAACCGTATCCATAACCGTATCCGTAACCGTATCCGTAACCTTCTTCATAGCCATAGCCATAAGCAAAGCCCCTGTTGGCTACCACATCATTTATTATGAAGCTCAGCCTGGGTATCTTACCACTGTAGTATAACTCGTTTGGTATGTTGAGCTGCTGTTTGTAAGTATGTCCCTGCCTGATGATATATAATGCGGTATCCGCATACCTATTTATCAGTTGCGCATCGGTTACCAGGCCCACAGGCGAAGTATCTATAATCACATAATCAAACTGCTCTTTAAGTAAACGGAATAACTCTTCTGACCTAGGGAGCAAAATCAATTCAGCCGGGTTGGGTGGAATTGGCCCTGACGGGATAAGGAACAAATTATTTTCGACACCGGATGGAATGATGATGTCTTTCAGCTCCGCCTTGCCAATAGCATACGTGGAGAATCCGGTGGAGTTATCATTGCCGAGCATTTTTGATATTTTAGGCTTTCTAAGGTCCATTTCCATCAATACCACCTTTTTGCCCGACATAGCAAGAGCAATAGACAGGTTCACCGCAATGAATGATTTTCCTTCACCACTCATACTCGATGTGATCATCAGCACCTTGTCGTTTTTGTTGGTAAGCAAGTACTGGAGGTTGGTACGCAGCGCTCTGAATTGCTCCGATATAATGGTCCTGCTGTTCTTCTTTACGGCCACGGCTTCACCATCTATATTATTACCTATTTCGCCAATAATAGGTATGGTGGTTACTTTCATAATATCACCCTTGCTGATGATTTTAATATTTAATGCTTTGCGCAGGATGATGATGCCGAATGGAATGATAGTACCCAGCAGTATGGCCATCATCAGTATGCGTGAATGGTTGGGGTAAACCGGCCCGTAAGAAGAAGCAAAGTTGAGGATGTCTGCATCGGGCACCGTAGATGCCTTGGTTATTTGTGTTTCTTCCCTTTTCTTCAGCAGGAAGATATAGAGGTCCTGTTTTATTTGCTGTACACGCGCATAATCAAGATACTTCCTTTCCACTTCAGGTATCTTGTGTATGTTTATGTTAATCTTGTCCAGTTCTTCGCGTATTTTATCGCGTTTCAACTCTACCTCTTTAGCCGATGAGGCGAGCGATGAGATGATATTCTGCTTTACGTCGTTTTTCTGATTAATAAGTGTCCTGGTTATGGGGTTCTTCCTGGTGTTCGATATCTCGCTATTCTCAATTTGCACCTGCAACGTGTTAAATTTATCCATCATTGCAGCCAAGCCGGCATTGCTCATCAGTGATGCCGGCAGTATGATGGATTTATCATCGGGTGCATATTGCAGGTTCTTGCTTATCGCCTGCATTTCATACAGCTCGACTTCCACATTCGCCAGTTTTTCGAGCGTACCGGCATTGGCATTAACCAGTTGTACCGCTTGTGCCGACATGTCGGCAATTTTATTCTGTTTTTTATAAGTCTCAATATCTTCCTCTACTCCGCTCAGTTCTTCAAACACATTATCTATACGCCTGTTAATAAAGCTAATCGTGCTGTCTGAAATCCGGTTACGGGTCTCTACGTTGCTTTCCATGTATGATTTCATCAGTTCATTGATGATATCCTCTGCACGTTCTGGTATCACGTCCACCATGGAAATGGTAACATAGCTGGCTGATTTTGTATTGGCACTCGCATCAACTGAAAATGCAGTAGCGGCCAAAGGCACTACAGAAACCGAATACGGCAATTCAGTAGGGCCAAACACATTCGTTTTCTTTAAAACAAATTTTCGGCCATTTGATACAGCAATGGTATCATTCCACCTGCCTTTTATCTGGTGGCCGCCACTTTCGGTAAGCCTGTATGTGTTTATGGCAATATCGTCCACCTTGCATGTAAAGTAATCGTCTGTGGTATCGGCGATAACAAGTTCAAAAGGCTTTAGTGTATATACCTGTGTGGTCTTAAACCTGCCGGCAACAGAATAGTTCACATTCAGGCGGAGCTTTTTCACCACCTTTGCCATAGTGCTGCGGCTCTTTATCACCATCATCTCATTCTCAATATTTATGTTCTTGCTATTAATATTGAGCATCTTCATGATATCATCTCCTGATGTTGTACTTCCTTTCTTTGAGTCAATAATCAGCAGTTCGGCAAATGCCTTATACCTGGGGGTAGTGTACCTCAGGTATAAATGAGCAATAATGAGTGCAATACTTATACTTGCGAGCAGCCATGGCCATATTGCCAATACAGTAGAGACAAGCCATTTTAAATTAAATGTACTTGCATCTTCTACTTTTTGCTTCTCTTCAACCACGACAGGTGGTTTCTTATCTTCCATTTATCCGTATTATTTTATATTCCTGAATAACAGCACCAGAGACACTGTTGAAATGAGCGTGGATATTATCCCCAGGTTCCTGAGAAACGTTTGGTCGCTGCTTTGCAATTTGAACTTGTTAGGCTCTACTATTATTTCGTCGCGCTGCCTCAGCCAAAGATATGGAGACTGGTATATATTGCTGTTCCGCATATCGAACCGGACGAACTTTTTCTCGTTGCCCTCAGTGCGTATCAGCAAAAGGTTGTTACGTTTTGCAGTAATATTCATATCTCCAGCCATAGCGAGGGCATCCATCACCGAAGCTTTCTCGCTTGTTATGTTCACGACCCCCGGCCTAGCCACATCGCCATATACCTTCACATCAAAATTGGCTATGCGCACGTTGACTACGGGGTCTTTATAAAACTCTTTAGCCTTTTGCTTAATAAGCTCGCGTGCCTCCATTGTCGTCAGCCCCGCCACTTTTACAAAGCCAATAAGTGACAATTCCACATAACCGTTTTTATCTACCAGAAAACCATTCAGGGGATTGAATGAGCCGGTTGAGGTAGAGGTTATCGGTGAGTTGCCCTGATTCTGCACTACTGTCTGTACGGTTATCGCCAGATTATCATTGCTCTGGATAACCGGATCTGTGTATGGTGTGACATTGGTCATTATTACCGGTGCGGACATTGTATCGGGGAGGTCCTTGAAGTACAATAAATTCTTTGTATTCACACATGAAGTAGTCATGGTATATACAAAAAACAACAATAAAACTGCGATGCTATAAGAACCTTGTTTAACTGATTTAAACATCCTCATAATTTTCATCAAAAATAGTTTAAAAAAGAAGGATTAATGCTATACATACTAATCCCCGATTACAACCGCGCATGAACCTTATTTTTATCCAGGCAGCCTTTCACATCATAAATCACGCCACCCACTTTTATTCTTTTACTCCAGTCGGTGCCTATGAAGTCTTTGTGGGCCACTGCCAGTACCATTGAGTCATACAATAGTCCGTCGGGCAGCTTGTTTACAATATCAATACCATATTCATGAGCCACATCTTCGGGATTAGCCCAAGGGTCAAAAATGGTCAGGTTGATTTGGTAAGACTTCAGCTCCCTGATGATATCGACCACGCGGGTGTTTCGTACATCCGGACAGTTCTCCTTGAATGTAATACCCAGCAGGAGGACATAGGCACCTTTCACCGGCACATCATTTTTTATCATCATTTTCACCACTTCGTTAGCCACATAAGAGCCCATGCCGTCGTTGAGCCTTCTTCCTGCAAGAATAATCTCGGGGTGGTAACCTACCTCCTGTGCTTTCTGGGCAAGGTAGTAGGGGTCAACACTGATGCAGTGCCCGCCGACAAGACCCGGCTTGAAGGGCAGGAAGTTCCATTTAGTGGCCGATGCTTCCAGTACATCATTAGTATCTATGCCCAGCAGGTTGAATATTTTCGCCAGTTCATTCACAAAGGCGATATTGATGTCGCGTTGAGCATTCTCTATCACCTTGGCGGCTTCAGCTACTTTTATGCTTGGTGCCTTGTGTGTACCTGCCGTTACTATAGAGCGGTACAGGCTGTCGACCTTGTCCGCAATCTCGGGTGTAGACCCCGATGTGATTTTCTTAATCTTAGATATTGTATGCACTTTATCTCCGGGGTTGATACGCTCCGGTGAATAGCCACAGTAAAAATCGACATTGAACTTGAGGCCCGAGAATTTTTCAAGCACGGGGACACACTCATCTTCAGTGACGCCGGGATATACTGTGGATTCATAGACCACGATATCGCCCTTTTTCAGCACCTTGCCTACCGTTTCGCTGGCTTTGTAAAGCGGTGTGAGGTCGGGGCGATTATTTTTATCCACGGGCGTGGGCACGGTGACAAAGTAAGCATTGCATTTGCTGATGTCCGCCAGATTGCTTGAGCAGTATAGTCCGGTTTCTCCCGGAGATAAGGCAGAGGGACTCAGTACTTGCTTCAACAAGTCTTCCTCTACTTCGAGGGTGACATCGTGACCTTGCTGCAAGCCCTCGATACGCTGCTTATTAATATCGAACCCGACAACGGGGTAATATTTGCTGAACTCTACGGCCAAAGGCAGGCCCACATATCCCAGTCCTATAACGCCAATACAGTAAGGTGAATTTCCCATCAAATAGTTAAATAAATTTTATGAGCGGTAGCGGCAAAATATTTGCATATATTATTAAATAACAGCAAATGTGTTGCAGCAGCTACGCTTCATCTACATTACACAATCTTGAATTTAAAAACGGATAGTTAACAAAGGTAAGATAATCTTTTGTGTTTGTTATAGCTTTTAGCACAGCAACATGTCTTTCGTGGTGCATATCGGTGCCGCAGTAGTCGTAGAGTCCTTTGGCCATAAGCTGGTCGGCTACGGCTTTGATGCCCTTGCCGTAGTGTCCGGTGATGGCGAGCATATTCATTTGCATGAGGCAGCCCCGGTCTTTGAACTCGCGGTAGCGCCCGAAATCGCGGTGAAAGAATAAGTAGCGCTCCGGGTGTGCTATAACAGGTTGATAACCATTGCTTTGCAGTTTATATATAGCCTCCGCAAGCATAGGGGGTTCATACATCATCGAAAACTCCACCAGCACTTCTTTCTTCCTTATGGTGAGCAGGGGCTCTTTGTCGACCAGTTGCATGAAATACTCGTCTATGTAATATTCTGCTGCGGCCCTAAGTGTTATATCTATATTATTTTCCACGAGGGCGGCCTGTACCTGCTTCAGACCTTCTTCTATTGTCTGCCGGGTATTGGGGTAGAAGTCGCTCATGATATGGGGGGTAGTAATGATGGTATTGTACCCAAGATCTTTCAAAGCGCCTATCATGGCGAGGCTTTCTTCCAGACTTTTTGAGCCATCATCGATGCCGGGAATGAAGTGTGAGTGCATATCGGCACCGAGAAAAGACCAATTGGCATTGGCAGGCACTTGCAGCCCCTCACCTTCTTTTTTCTTTTTTTTAAACAGGCCGGAAAACATAAGGCAAGATAAGAAAAATTAAGGAGAGCGATGGCGAAAGTAGTTTTTCGGACAATTTTTTGTACATTTTTTGGGTTGATGTTTTAATATGTAACCTGCTAATGTACATGCTACAACAAAATTATTTTTGCGCACTATTTGCGCACTTTTTTTAGTTGTAAATCGTGAGTCATTAGTCGTAAGTCCGGGAGTAAACAACCACACCTTCGTCGAGCCCAGGATGGGGATTGGAATGCAGGTAGCTACCGGGAGGCTCAGTTCACAAAGCAATAGGTCAAAGAACTTACCCGGAATTTTTTCGGGGTGTGAGGTAAAGTTCGGGAATGTGGCGGCGGCGGCAAAATAAAAAAAACGTCATGGTACAGTATCTGTACTGTCATGGTTTTTGGGTGCAATAGTAGCGTGGGTTTGAGGGGGATTTTGGATTTTTTGTTTGAACCGGCCATGACGGAAGAGATAATTCTCATAATAGTTCGACAAAGCTCACTATTCGACAAAGCTCACTATTCGGCTAAGTTCACCAGGGTGCGCGTTTCAGGGATAAGAAAAATTGTGCTACAAGTATTGGCGAATCAGGCAAGATGAGCGGACACTTTCATTTTCGGGAAAGTTATTTTCATAAAGAGCAATATATGAGGTGGTATTAAATGAATGGCACGGGCTTTGCTTCATTTTCAGCATAACCAGACAACAACTATGAAAAAAATACTATTCCCGGCCATTGCTATTCTGATACTTGTTTCGTCCTGCCGCACAGAAACAATAGATTGCAGCCCCGGCTATATTGATGCCTATGCTGTGGGCTTCGCTGACTATACAGCCCTGGGCGGGAAAATGGTCCGATATGTTGCAGCAACAGACAGTGCCGTTGACTCTTCAGGGCTCTATTCAACCAGCCCGGCATCAGATACCATTCGGTTGGGATTATTTATGCCCGGCTACGACTATAAGCTGAAATTCAGTGACACATTAATCTACGTTATCAGCAACATTACGCTTTCCGGACAGAAGCAGCAGACCATTCACCGGGGCTTTATGGACGGCAAAGCGTATGTCTGCACTGAGCAGGTTTCAAGTTACGATATTAATGGCACGAGATATATTGTATCTCCCTCACAGCAGGGATATATGTACATAACAAAATAGCGGGATGCACGTGACCAGCAAGTATAACATTAAACACACTCCGCCACGGGTACGTTTATCTTATAAGCAGCAGCAATCTTTTATACCAATCCAATACCCCAAACAAACTGGGTATTCTTTTCCGTTTTTGTGTTTTATTACTTCTTCGCCACAGCTTTAGGTTTCACGTAGCCGGGCTTCTGCTCCAGCAGTATGGACGTTTTATTAAAGTCGGCAGCGGCATTCACCACGCCTTTAAAACGCTCATAATCAGTAACCGGGAAATGTGTTACCGGGTAGTGGTCTCGGATGGTCACCACCAGCTTGTCGCCCTTCTTCTTATCGATTATCAGTGTATAGTCTGATGTGAAGCTGCATAGTGTTTTCAGATCGCGGTTCACATATTCTGCGTGCACCTTTAACGCCTCAGGGTTCACTACTTTATAACCTTTAGGTATATTCACTGTTATTGTACGGTTCCCTGTTTCAGGGTAGGCTATGTCTATAGGCAGCTTGCGTTCCTTTTTGTCATACAATGCCGGGCGGGCATCCATCAGTTCCCCAATGTTGAACAGATATTTTTTCCCGGCCTTCTCTGTAAGGAAAGGCGCGCTTACGGAAGCTGTTATCACTAATGGTTTGTTTGAATTGTAACTTTCCGGGCGCTCATTCGAAATGTCGTATTTAAGGATGTCCTCGCGCTTCTCAGCAAAGTTGATGATTGAGGTAACGATGTCCTGTTCTTTGTCCTTCGTTTGTGTTGTCAGCGCCGTCCTCAAATCGGCTGAAGCATAGCCGCTGAAAGCATAGGATACATCTATTGTAGCTTCCATCTCATCATTGAAGTTGACACCCGCCGCCATATTTTTTTCTGTTTCGCTTGCCTTCAGGGGTGTTATCCTGCGCACTTCGGCGAGCATACCGCTTACTACTCCTTTTGGGGGTATGAGGCAGAAAACACCGTTCGCACCAGCTATCTCATCAGGCACTACCGGGTAGCGGTAGTGTATGCTGAGCGGGTAGAGGAATTTCTCCCGGTTAGGGAAGTAGAACAGCGTATAGTCGAGGTTAAACCAGTTCTCCACATCTTTGCGTATGCGGTGCTCACTTTTATCTTCAGCTTTGCCCAGCTCGTGCACCACACCAGCTTGTGTGAAGCAGGCGGCAAACAGTTTTATATACCCTGCGTGAGTGGCCTGCCTTTTTGCGATGATGCTGTCTAATGACCCGGCACTATCTTCGGGCACAAAGGGGTAAAGCACAATACTGTTCTTAATGCCGTTCTCTATTTTTTTGATGTTCTCTTCCTCATTGCCGCCGGCCTGCACGCCCAGTTCGGTAAGATACCTGTTCACAGCGCCTCTTTCTTTAGCGCTGATGTTATAGTTCTCATCAAAAAGCACCCTTGCCAGACGGTCCCAGGTGAGCACCTCTGCCCGGTTGTTATAGTTTTTATACTCGTAGTGGTGCAATTTGAATTCTGCCCGCATACGGTACAGGTCATAGAAACTGTAGGGTTCTTTTTTCAGCGGCCGGACATCAGACACCGATACCTGCATATGCCTACGGTAGCCCAACAGCGTATCTCTCATATCCTCCATGCCGTTATAGCCCTTTGCTTCAAAAACATAATCCTTGGGGTAAGAAATATCCCAGCGCGCATTTTGAACCGGTATGCCAAACTGGAAGTAACGCCCGCCAAACATCCTGCCGGGCACTATAGTTTTAACCAGCAGCTCTACCTCAGAATATTTTTCAAGTCCTTCCGGTGCTATCACTATTTTGCGGCCACTGCCGCCCGTGGTCACTTTTATCATTGTTTGCGGAATTTCCTGCACCTTGCCGTCTGGCCTTATTGTCCGCGCCTTTATGCTCAGGAACCTCGTTTGGCCGTCAACGGGGATGTCCACTGCTTTTATTGCTTCGAGACCTTTGTCATCCAGCACCTTCCAGATGGTATGCTGAGTTTTATAAGCGTTGACACCTTTGCCTTCATATACATATTCCAGGGCTTCGTCCCATTGCACTATATAAGCAGGTTCATTGGCATATTCGGGTGGTACGGAATGCAATCCCGGGTTAGGGTTTTCCGTAAAGTCTATGAATTTTTGTTTTGCGCTCAGTTTCTTCTGCGCATATTGTGCCGTGGCAGCAGCCATAGCCACAAAAAATATAAAGAGTACCGCGGTAATTTTTTTCATAAAATATTAGTTGGTAGTAAGCACTACTGATTCTTTGTACACTTTTTTAAGCTCGTCGGCCATTTTATTGTTCTCCGCAAATTTGTCTGTGCCAATGGCCAGTGTGTTGCGTTCATAAGTTTTGGTGAGCGTTATACTTTTTTTATCAGCTTTATATGACACCGAGTAGTTCCACAAATCGCCGAGCGCGCCCTTTGTCGCTTTGGGCAGGTATTTCACCTTATAACCCTTTGGTATGGCCAACACTACTACTTCCTTCTGCTTTTCTTTATGGTCGTGATAGCTGGCGGCCACGCGGTCTTTGGTATCTATCCGGTCTTGCCCGTTGCGCAGTACATTCATGTTCACTATGCATTCTTTACCGGCGTAGCGCACATAATTGTCCACCTCGAAATCGGCATTTATGAGCAGGTCTTTATCATTGTTGTTAGCGGTGTTCACGGCATACTTTACCAGTTCGTACCTATCAGTGCCCCTTTCGGTAAGGCGCTTCATCATCCTGCGTTTTTCCTCCTTGTCCCTGTTCATGGCCAACCATTGTCCTATGTGCCATGCGTCATATCCCTTATACGCCCTGCTCACGGAGCCGGTAATTTTCTTCCCGTCCAGAGTGAGGTATGTGCTGTCTATCACTATGTTTTTATCAGCCGGTGCTACAGGGATGGTAACTATCTCGTAGTTCTTTTCGTCTATAGCAATCGTTGCTTCTTTACCCTGAAGGTCCTGACGATTGTGCCCGAAGGGCATATACGCGCTTGTGCCGTCCATGAATACCCATTCATTGTCCAGTTTCACCGCGCATATCATGTGGTCAAAAAGGCAACTGAGGGGAGTTTCTTTGTTGCTATAGGGCAGGTTATCAGACCCAACCCATACAAAATAGGCATTAAGCCCCGCCTTGCGGCACATGGCCATAATAATGCTGCTCATGTCTTTGCAGTCGCCATACTTGCGTTTATATACAGTATCAGCCGGGCGTGGCACAAAACCTTCCAGCCCGTTCTCTATGGCTATGTAGTGTATATTATCCTGCACCCACTTGTAGATATGGGCTGCTTTTTCGCGGTCGGTGCGGTCGTCTTTAGTTATCTGTTCTACTGTTGCGGCCAGTTCTTTACCTGTTTTAATGTTTTTGCCCCTTACATAGTTATACAAGTATTTGTAGAGGTCATCGGGGCTATTGGCCAGCACGGAGTCTTTCTTAGCCCCGGTTATGCGGTAAGAGGTGATGTAGGGTATCACATGCGGCACATAATACCGCCACGATGGCACATCGTCGAAATGCTTAAGCGCAGGCATATTGGTTGCTGTGAAGCGGTAGTATATTTTACCGTCTTTCTCTTCCTTTGTCTGCTTTATGCGGCCGGTGTTTTCTCCCTTCAGCACGAAGTTCATTTTCACATAGTCGGGCGCTACTACTTCCAGCGTGGCCTCGGCTACCGGTAGCCCTTTATACAAATCCTGGAATTCGAAAGCGGGCAGCATACGTATGTCCGTATGAGAAAGAGAGTACCTTGTTTCTGTTACTGTATTTTTGCGCAGGCCTGTGTAATAGGCCCCGCCAATACGGGTGTCGTCGTAGAACACATAGCTGTGCGGCGCGCCGCTCACAAAGGTTTCGCAGGCCACTTGCTTATATTTTTTCTGCGACACAGGCAGGTAGGCATTGCCGCTATAGGATGCCGGCCGATGAAAATAGCCATACCAGAAGAGGTCCATATTATAAGCGTTTAGCGAGAGGTCGCTGATGAAGAGTTTCTCCAGCGTCACATAACTTTGCGCCTCCAGCTCGCCATCCTCGGCGGTTATTACAAGCTGCTCGTGCATTTTAGTATACACCGCGTGCTCGTTCTTATACCTGGCTGCTATGCTGTCGAATTTTTCCCTGTCCTGTGCCCCTGTGCTGCCCGATAGCAGCAGCGCGAGTGCCAAGAGGCCCGCAGACATATAACGCCGCCCCTTACCTACACCTGTTATCTTCATTTCTGCATGTATTAAGTAATGATAAAACCAAGTATAAATGTAGAAAAAAAACCCGAAGCAGGCAGGTTTTTATCATTTATTGCGGCAGGCTATAGGACATTACATTGAGTATCCAGTTGCGAATTTATATTAAATTAACTATCAGGTAACTTTCGGGTTATATGTAATCAGTCATTTTGTATAACCAAATGCCCGGAGCAGATACATGGCTAAAAGAGAAGTGGATTGTGTAGTGCTGTCGGACGTTCACCTTGGCACGTATGGCTGCCACGCCACAGAACTCCTTCAGTACCTGAAAAGCATCAAACCCAAGGCCGTGGTTCTCAACGGCGATATCATAGACATCTGGCAATTCAGCAAGCGGTATTGGCCAGCTATAGATGGTTGCGTGTTCTTCTTAACTTAGCAGCCTAAACAGGATACATGGAATTAGGCATCAGCACATTCGGGGAGATACCCATAACCCATATAACCGGTGGTGCAACCGGCGCACAGCAGCGGATAGAGGAACTGATAAAAGAGGCCGTACTGGCGGATGAATTGGGGTTGGATGTATTTGCCCTAGGCGAACACCACCGGCCAGACTATGTGGTATCGGCACCGGAGGTGGTGCTGGCGGGCATAGCGGCAGTGACCAGGCGTATAAAGCTATCGAGCGCGGTAACCGTGCTCAGCTCGGCAGATCCCGTGCGTGTGTTTCAGAATTTTGCTACGGTTGACCTAATATCAAAAGGGCGGGCGGAGATAATGGCCGGGCGAGGCTCGTTTATTGAGTCGTTTCCGTTGTTCGGGTATGACCTTGATGATTATGATGAGCTGTTTACAGAAAAGCTGGAGCTGCTGTTGCAGATAAACAATAATGAGGTAGTGACGTGGAAAGGCAATCTAAGGGCACCATTAGAGCGAGCAGGCATATATCCAAGGCCCTACCAGCAGCAGCTGCCTATATGGCTGGCGGTGGGCGGCACGCCGGCATCGGTGGCGAGGGCGGGCACGCTGAACCTGCCACTGACCATAGCGATACTGGGCGGGCAGCCGGCGCACTTTCTGCCACTGATAAGGCTATACAGGGAATCGGCCGCAAAAGCGGGGCATGACAGTACCAAGCTACAGTTTGCGCTGAACCAGCACACTTATATTGCCGACAGCTCAGAGCAGGCGGCAGACGAGTTCTGGCCGATGTATGGCAAGATGATGAACCGGATAGGTAAGGAGCGGGGCTGGTCGCCGATGACGCGGGAGCAATTTGAGTATATGCGCGCGCCGGGAGGCTCGCTGATGGTGGGAACGGCGGAAGAAGTAGCAGAAAAGATACTGAGTGAGTACCGGCTGTTTGGTAATACCCGTTTTCTGGCGCAGACCATAGCCGGCGACCTGCCGCACAGCAAGCTGATGCGCTCGGTGGAGCTGTTTGCCACTAAAGTGGCACCTATAGTTAGGGCGGGGGTGAAGTGAGTAGCCCTGCCTATGAAAGGCAGGGTCTGCAATGGAGGAATCGTGTAGTATACTTATTTACCGGGAGCCAGTGCTTTTTTATAGGCATCGGCAAGGCGGGTATCATAATTGAACTTTTTGTACTGTGCACCGTTGTAATAAAAGGCGAAGGTTGCCCAATCTTTTGTTTTCAGGGCATTGAACATTTTTTCGTTGCCCTTGGCTTTGATGAAACGCAGGCCGATATCTGCCTGGTTGGCTTCGCTTTCTTTGCCATAATCCCACATTGCGCCTACCGTGGCAAAGCCGAGTTTTTGGTAATGGAACCCCATTACCTGCATTAGGCCAATACTGGTGGACTGCATAGCGGCATCGGGATTGATGCTGAACGCATCGTTGAATGCCAGCCACTCTGCGGATTGTTTTTCCACTTTGTTCTTTGCCCATGTGCGCTGCCCGCCGCCATCATCAGGGTTTTTAGCTATCCGCTTGAACCAATGCGGCTCGAACTGTATCATTATTTTGCCGGTAGCGGGGTCGAAACCCCGGCCGGAGGATTCTACGTTAATTACTGCTTTCAGCGCTGCAAATTCGATTCCGTTGTCAGTGGCCAGTTTGGTTATATCGGCATTGGTTATAGCATTTGTGTTAGGCATAAGAAAGTTTTTCAGGGTAATATACAAAACGTTTTTCAGACTTTGATAATGGGTAAACAGAGAGAATTATACCAGCACCTCGCAGAAATGGCCTTTGCTTTGCAGGTGGGAGATTATATGGTGTGGATGTACGTCATCGCCCTTAATGCGCAGTATATTATCGCAATCGTCAAGGTCGAAGCTGACGGTAGTGAACAGGAATAGCTGTTGCAGTTCCGTTGCGAGTGCATCGGCAATTGTTGCAGAGGTGATATTTGTTTTGAATACTTCTACCATGCATCAGGGTTTTAGAATTGCGCCTGATTTTTTGAATTTATCCTGTTATTTCTTCGGCTTGGCTTTCTTTTTTGCTGCCTTCAGCTTTGCCATGTCTGCATCTTCGGAGAGACGGAACTTTACCATTTTAGTAATTAGCCCTACGGGTAAAGGTTTATCGAGAGGAAATTGGACAGCGCCTTTGGAGTTTTTATATTTTGCAATCTCGTTTTGGAAGGCGGCTATGCCGGAGCCGGTGGGATAGAAGCCAATGTGTGCTTTATAACCGGCAAAATATACAAGCACGCTATTCACCTTGTAAGCAGGCATACCATAGCTGATTACTTCCGTGGCTATGGGTGCAGCCTTGCGTATGATGCCGCGCATTTGTTGCAGCTTTTCCTGAACTTCCCCCGGAAACATAGCAATGTATGCGTCAGTATTGTCTGCTTTTGTGTATGGTGTCATACGCTGTAATTTTTTGAATGATGTTTATGCAGGTTCGTAGGTGAGCAGCACTACACCGCTTTTGAAAGATTCCGTTGCCTTCAGCTTAAAGTTTAATTTTCGGCTTATGTTTTTGAACATTGGCGTGCCATCTCCAAGGGCTACCGGGTCAATCATTATTTGGAATTCGTCTATAAGGCCCTGTTCTGCAAGTTGGGTTACCACATTGCCGCTGCCCAGCACGGTCATGTTTTTTTCACCTTTCTTCTTTAGCCTCACTACTTCTTCTATCATCCTGTCGCGGACCAGCCGGGTGTTGTTCCAGTTGGCTTTTTCCATAGTACGGGAGAAAACAATCTTTTCGGCGCTGTTCATGGCAGTTGCCACGCGGGGATCGTTTTTAATTGCATCGGGAGTGGGCCAGTAGCCGGCCATCATATCGTAAGTGATGCGCCCGAACAGCAGTATGTTGCCCGCCTTCAGCGATTCGGCTGAGAATTCATTCTCTTCCGCGCCATGCCTGTGCCAGCTTATATCGTCATAGGGGCCTTTATAATAGCCATTGACCGTGATAAAATTGAATACTGATAGTTTGTTCATACTTTTTGTGTGCCTGAGCGTTTTAGTCTTTTTTTCCTTTGAATGTGGCGTAGATAGCCATAGCATGGCCATGACCGAGGTCGAAATCTTCCTTAAGCCATGCTACTATTTCGCCAGCTTTAACTTTTAGTTCGTCTTTTTCTATGAAGCCTTTTTGAATTGCCAATTTTTTAAAGTCATTGGGGGACTTCCCGGTTTTCGCTTTAATATTATCTATGTATGCCTGGAATGACATAATGTGCAATTTAATGATGATCAATTATTGTTTTGCCTGCTCAAAGTTAAAGAGCCAGTGGTTACCATACTTATCAGTGAGCCCGCCAAAAAGCGCCCCCCAGAAAGTAAATTCGAGGGGATGGGTAGCGTTGCCCCCGTTTGAGAGGGATGCATAGCTGTTGCGTATCTCTTCTTCGCTGGCGCACTGCAAAACGAGAGAGACGGAATTGCCCTTCACTAAGCCAGTATCTGCTACCATATCGGATGCCATAAGTACAGCGCTGCCGCTGGTGAGTGTGGCGTGCAGAATGCAGTCTTTCATTTGCTGCGGCATTTTATCAGACATGGGCGATTCTCCTATTGTCTGCATAGTGAGCCGGCCGCCAAGGCAATCTTTATAAAACATCATGGCTTCACGGCAATCACCGTTGAAGGTAAGGTATGTGTTGATAGCTGTCATTTATTTGCCTGTTATGCGTCCATTATTTTTTGGATGTCGAATTTTTTCATCTGCAAAAAAGCATTCATTACCCGCTGGGAGCGCTCCGGGTCGTTCATTAGTGTTCCGAGAATGGAAGGGACTACCTGCCAAGAGAGGCCGAATTTGTCCTTTAGCCAACCGCACATGCTTTCTTCGCCACCATTGGCAGTAAGTGTATTCCAGTAGTAGTCTATTTCCTCCTGTGTGTCGCAATTGATAACAAATGAGAATGCCTCGTCCAGCTTGAACTTTGGTCCGCCATTCAGAGCGTTTATGGTAAGCCCTTCAAGCTCAAAAGAAGTGACCCACGGATTAGTGCTGATGACACGTGAGTTTTTAAATACAGTCACATAAAAGTTAGCAGCCTCGGCAGCTTCTTTATTGAACCAGAGGAAAGGAGTTATTTTTTGGATGGCCATGTTTTTGTTTTGCCGGTTAAAGAAACTGTATTAATTGTTCTCAGTGTATTTCTTGTAGTTGTCGAGAATAGCTTGCCAACCGGTGCGTTGTAGCTCTATTGAATTCTGGTTTTCTGCTTCAAAAGTGGTGGTCACTTTTGTTGCATTACCTGCAGGTTCAAAAGTAGTGGTTACTTTTCTGCCGTCAGCAATGGTATAGGCTACCAGCTCATTCTTTTTTATTTCGTCGTAAGTGCCTGCAAAGTCAAAGCTGAAGCTACCGTCTTTTGCTGCCATTGTGTAGCTGAAGCTGCCGCCGGTGCGAAGGTCGTTCTCGGCCTTTGGGGTATGCCAGTCTTCAGATGCGTTGTTCCATTGCATGATGTCGGTAGGGGTATTGTATGTTTTCCATGCTTTTTCTACCGGAACGTTCACGGTACTTTGTACGGTTATTGTTGGTTTGTTTTCCATTTTATTTTTTGTTTTGATGTTAGTAAAAGGTGTGTAGTAAATACTGATGCAAAGATGCGACACTATAGCCACACAGGTAGTGCATGTATATGACAATAAACAAGCATTTTGCGACAGTGTGTACTGATGCGTGGCAAAAATGATTTATTTCGGGTGTTTTGCGACAAATTGTATTTTTGCGGATATTGGCTTGATATCTTTGATCAGAAAAACTTCAACTTGATGAAAAATGTGAGCATACTCGTTCCGGAATCATCGGTGATGCAGGCTATTGCCGACCCGCAATATCTTTTCAGCGCGGTAAACCAGTTTATGGCTATGAATAGCAGGCCACCACTTTTTAATGTGCAACTGGTAGGGGCAAAGAAGGAAGTGCGGCTGAACGGCGGCATGTATTCTGTGCATACAGATAAGCTACTGAAAGATGCAGGCAAAACGGACCTGGTGCTGATACCAGCCCTCTTTGGAGATATGCAAACAGGAATAGCGCAGAATAAAGCACTAATACCCTGGATACAACAACAGTATGCCGGTGGTGCAGAAGTGGCATCGCTGTGTGTGGGGGCATTTCTGCTGGCATCTACAGGACTGCTTAACGGAAAGAAATGCTCTACGCACTGGGGTTTTCAGAATGAATTCAGGGAACTGTTCCCGGAGGTGGAGGTGATAGATGGCAGTGTAATCACAGAGGAGCACCGCATATATTCAAGCGGTGGCGCAAACTCTTACTGGAACCTGCTGCTGCACCTGGTGGAAAAATATACCGACCGGCCCACGGCCATCCTTGCGTCGAAATACTTTGCTGTGGACATAGACCGGGAAAGCCAGAATGCCTTTGCCATGTTTAAAGGGCAGAAAAACCATGCTGATGCTGCCATTAAAAAAGCACAGGAATACATAGAAAAGAACATCAGTGAAAAAATGTCGGTGGATGAACTGGCAGATATGGTAGCGGTGGGCAGGCGCAGCTTTGAGCGCAGGTTCAAGAATGCTACCAACAATACTGTGCTTGAATACATTCATCGCATTAAGATAGAAGCAGCCAAGCGCAGCTTTGAGAACAGCCGGAAAAATATCAACGAAGTAATGATGGATGTGGGGTATACAGATAGCAAGGCGTTCCGCACCATCTTCAAAAAACATACCGGTCTGACACCCATCGAATACCGCAACAAGTATAACAAACAGAGCGTGATGGGTTGATGGCATAGTTTTTCATGAATTGGGGTAACATAAAAACCAAGAATCATGAAAACGATAAAAATGACAGCCGTATTGGCATTAGGATTAACGTGCCTATTGTCTTTTGGCTCATGCAAAAAGAGTTATACCTGCTCCTGCACAACTATAGTGGGGCCGGTATCTACAACGAATACTCACGGCATTGACAATGCTTATTATAATGACGCCAAACGCACATGCAGGGATTACGAAGATCAGGCGAATAAAGCACTGCCCGGCAGCACAACCTGTCGTTTGTAGTGACGGATTGTATAAAGAATTGAGCGTTTCTCCGTAAAGGAGGGCTCAATTGGTAAGGAACTCATCAGCTCCTGTACACGTCATAATCTGCCGAAAAGTTAGTGAACCACCAGCAAATAAGAAACAGAACTGCAGGTAAGCCTATAATCCATATGTTCCAGAGGACTGCCCCCTTCAGCATATAATATATAATGGAGAATGAAATTAGGCCCGCAATAGTAAGAAAACCACCCAGGCCTTCCAGTTGCCATGCAATTACCAGACCGGCGAGGGCTATATAAAAAGACAGCACCAGCAGCGATTCGGAAGTTGCAAGCCCGAAGGGGTTGAGGTTTTTCTGGCTCGCGGGTTCTGTTATGAATAAAGTGGCGAAAACAATAAACAGCGCAACGACCAGCAGCCGGGCTATGAACCGGATACCCACCAGGATATTTGTAGAATTGAAAAAATATGGCTTTTTCATTTTTTATAGTTTTTATTGCCAGCGAAATTGCCAGATGGTAAGGTTTGCTTTTTACAAATATACGAATAGATGAATACCAAAGCGGTAGTGGAAAGTACCTATTTTTCGTTGGGATAGAGGTGGCCCGATAGGAATTACTTGTTTACTTTGATAGTATCAGGGGTGGTGTAGGCTTTATATAAATAATACCCCCCTGCAACTGCGGCGGCTACCGCTACTCCCCGCAGCATCTTTACATTCATTCCATCGGTAAGTATCATTTTGGTGGCTTTAGCCATACCGGATGGCCGCTGATAGGCAGTGCGTTCAAATATGCCTGCGGCATTGAGCAGTTTCTGTATAGATTGCGGCTTCATACTCTGCAATGTTTGCACGGTAGCAAACGAACCACCTGCTATTTTTCCATATTTTGCCGCCTTTTCCAGGTGTTGCTTACGGGTAGTAGTGTCTGCTGTTTTGGTAGATAGTTTTACACCTTTACCAACTACCTGATTGCCACTAATGACAACCCCTTTGCCTTTAACCTCTGTATGCGTCTTTTGCTGTGCCGATGCACAGTTGCATGAAAGCAAGAGGATAAAACATAACAAGCCGGAGGCGAAATTCATAAGATAATCGGGTTGTATAACTGAACCGAACACTAAAATACAAGGTAACTATATTCATGTTTAACCCAACTAATTTAAAAATCTTCGTTTAGGCGAAAAATTAATCATTTCTTTGTGATACAGCGCGAGGTAGAGCAGCGGTAGCTCGTCGGGCTCATAACCCGAAGGTCATAGGTTCGATCCCTGTCCTCGCTACAAAAGAAAAACCCCTTTTAAGGGGTTTTTCTTTTATGCTCTTGCGGCTTGTCCATCTACATAACCCCAACCATATGCGACTATTGGATTTTTGTGTCGTGCTGGTTCGGTTTCTGTTTGATTAAGTGCAGCGAGATTTACTGCATTTGGCTGGTCGTTAAACCCATCCTTAAAGCCCTGCTCGTAGGCGCAACCGGCACATTTCCACCTTTCAGGCTGTCCAAAATATGCTTGTGTTACAGGTAATCTATTCCATCTTGGGTTATACCTGTGGTTCTTTTGACAAAATGCCATAATTGAAAATTTAGGATAACGAATTTACTAAATATTTCCTTTATTACACCACTTTTGAAATTCACCCATATTAAATACGTGCAATAGATTGTTACCTACCTGTTTGCGTAGCCATGCCTCCGCTTGTTTCTTATAACCCCCACCGTCGAGTAATACGACTGTCCTGTGTGGGTAGCGTTGTTGTATATTCAGAACGAAATACGGGAATTTTTCATCTACTGTACCAACGGATTGTTGCCACTTGCTTTCGATAATAAGGCACTCTTTCCACTTTTGCGGGTGGTACAGGATAAAATCACAATACATCGGCGTTTCGTAAATGCCGCTACCTATGTGGAATTGGCGGGTGTATATGGGCTGTTCCAAATACAATGCAGCCTTAAACTTATCACGGGGGATAAACTGGTACTTTCTTTCAATTAACCTATCATGGATAAACTTTTCGAGTGTTGATCCTGTATAGTTTGCGCCAGTATCTTTCATGCTTAGTAATTTGTAATCAAAACCTCCTCAACGGGGTTTCTGCCATTCGGCTTACAATTTACATTTCTTGGCGCATTTACAATAGCAATTTTGAAAATATTTGAGGTAAATAAACCGCGTATATACTCTGTATTGCTGTTAGATAGCATGAATTTCACCCCTTTGCGGTGCAAGTCCTTACAAAAGTCCGCTAAGTTAGATTGATCCTTTTCTGTAAAGTCCCCCGCATATGCGGTAAAAGATGTGCCGTTTACGGGGTGGTATGGTGGATCGAAGTACACGAAATCCCCTGCACCCGGCTCTATGGCTGTATAGTCCTTATACTCAATAATGGCATGTTTAAGGGCTTTATTGCATGAGCGTAAATTTTCCTCTCTTAATATACCCGATGTTAAAGAGCCTGTTGCCGATTTGCCCATTGGCGTATTAAATTCACCTTTCTTATTCACCCTGTATAAGCCATTAAAGCAAGTTTTGTTTAGGTATATCATACGGGCTGCGACCTCAATGGGATCCTCTAAATCGTGCCTGTTACGCACCCTGTAATAGTATTCCTCACAATGTAGCTTTTGATGCTTTTTAAGGACTTCTATTAGCTTGCCTACGTCCTTTTGGATAACCTTGTATGTAATGGTTAAATCTAAGTTTGCATCGGACAAATGAGCCTTTTTAGGCTGTATCTCGAAAAACAGCGCACCTCCGCCGACAAACGGCTCCCAGTAATCATTCATTTCTTTTGGTAGCCTGTTTTTCAGTTCACCTATGATACTGCGTTTACCGCCAACCCATTTAAGGAAAGGAGCTGCCCCGTTATCCTCTATACCCTCTTCAAGTATAGACATATCCTTTACATTCACATTGGCAAAGCGTTGCAATGCTTCGCCAAAATCCATTTCTAAGTTGAATTGATCCTCGTACTTCTTTCCTTTATTCGTCTTATGCGTTGGCATTTGCAATCAGATTTTTGTAAGTAAGCCTTTTATTATCGGTTGCGGTCAACAGCATGTTAAACCTATCGTGTTCGGTCGTTTCCTTGCTATTATAGCGAAAGGTAGCCTCATTCAAATAATTGTCCAAATGTTTAGCACTTACAGAATGATAAATGCCTACAATGCTGCGTTTGAACAAAGAGAAAAATCCTTCTAATGTGTTGGTGTGGCAATCATTTACAACATATTCACCTGCGCCATGCTTAACATAGTTATGTTCATAAAGCCATTTGATGGACTGATATATCCTGTATTCATCAGTCATTAGCTTGCTACCCAACACGACGTTATTAGTGATAAAACGGCTAACTGCCTGTGTATCTACGCTATTAGATTTTGCAGCCTTAATAATGCCTTTGCGCTCCACTACTGCCAGTACGGGTGTTTTAGTCTTAGTGCTACGTCCCTGCGTACCTTCTTGCCTTTTGCTTTTGTGCTTATTCTTTTCTTTACCCCCGATATATGTTTCGTCAGCTTCTACTGTGTTTTTCAAAGGTGCGTTAAATGCTTCGGTAGTGCTTGCATGGCGTAATCTGTGTAATACAAACCAAGCATTTTTTTGAGTGATCCCTAAGTCCCTTGAAAGCTGTAAAGAACTAATACCCTTCTTGTGTGCTGTGATAAGGTAGATAGCAACAAACCATTTTTGCAGAGGTATTTTAGTGTTCTCGAATATGCTGCCAACCTTTGCTGTAAATTGTTTGCGGCAATCAGAGCATTTATAGCGTTTGCCGTCCGAAAAGCTGTAAACCTTTTTGCATCCGCAATGTGGGCAATACGCACCATCTTTCCACCTCATTTGTTTAAGATGCTCTAAACATACATTTTCATCTGAAAAGTATTGCATCAACTGTACAAGATTGCCGAATTTTGGTAGTGTGTTTGCCATTGCTCTAACTTTTTAACACCATAAATTTACGGTGAAAAGTTGGGTTAAGCAAGAATATAATTAGATTTATGTTTTTGTTATTTCAAATACTTGGGTTAAACATGAATATAGTTACCATTTTTTAACTGGTAAGCAACCTCCGTTTGAATGCTATATCTATAAAGATTCTGAAAAGACGTATTTTTATTGTTCCGTATTTAACGGTATGCCATAACCATACATTCATGAAGAAGAATCTTATCCTCGGCATCATGTGCCTGTTGTCGTTCAATGTAATAGCGCAGTTTAGTTTCGGTGACGCAAGCCTGACCGGAAAAAAATGGACGAAAGGCGATTTTGCTTTTGGCAAGGAGGCGGTATGGGTATTCAGATATGATTATGATGCGCTAAAGCGTGTGCGTAACACGGAAAAAGGTGATTACCGGGTGGCAGATGCATTGCTGCACCTACAGGAAATGCTGGATACGATGAAGGCACGGATAAGGCGCTACGAACCAGTGCCTTTTGTATATGAGGCAAGGCTGTATCTGGATACGGTAAAAAGGCTTGATCTGCATTTTAACTTATCCGATTACAAGACAGAGTATGAAGCATATGCAAACTTTGCCCGAAAAATGCCCACATGGAGCCATGAAGAGTTGATAAGCCGTCGTGCCGCGGATTCACTAAGGCATTGGGAGTATGAGGAGGAAAAGCGGATGGCTGACCTGAAAAAACAAAGCGCAGGCAGTAAAGTGATTGCAGGCCATATGCCGATACGTAGCTATAAGGACTTGCCCATAGACGAACAAACTTTCAAAAAGGTTTTTGGTTCAGTGGCGGCATATAATTTGGAGGTATCGATAAGACATAAGAGCCGCCACGGTCAAATGATGTTGTATATAGGCGCGAAGGCCATTTGGGCTATACATGTGGCTATATATCTGATCGAAGAGTTTGGGTGTTCACGTGAAATAAACGGAAATGACGAGATAATGCCTACGCACATGGTAGTAAACCAAGGTGCTACATGGAACGATATGGATACCACCTCAATATTCATTGATTTCACCACGGATGATAGCCTGAGGATAACAAAGGGTGTGATAAAGGGCAACCCGATACTGCTCAGGAGATTGTTTACGCGTTACTGGTACCAGGCAAACGGCACTGTGAGCAATTTTAACTTAAGTAAGGGCCATGAAGTGCATAAAGATTATGTATCGGACCGCATAACATTCAACTGGAAAGGCGCAAAGCCATATATCATTATTACGCGAAACCCAGCTTACAGTGTGCCCTTGCCAATACTTGAAGAACGGAAGCAATAGCAAAGACTATAAGATAAAAATAGGGTACAGGCATTTCTTGCCCGTACCCTATTTTTATTACTTCATATTTCTATCACATCATCGATAGCAGGGCTGGCACCTGCCAGGGTCACAACAGGTTGGGTGGTGTGGTCCTGCATAGAGAGGGTATAGGTAAGGCGGCGCATACGCAGCGTATCTACCCGCCGCTCGCTATGGGTATGCACACGGATGAAGTGGCCGAATGTGTCGGACAGATCGGCGGTACTAAGCGGGTCTTCGGTGATGGTCACCTCACCGGGAGACCAGCCCTGAAGAGTCAGGTGCAAAGCCTGTTCCTGCTCGTAGAAGGCCAGCGCGCGGAGTTTCCATTCATCCGGCGTGAGGCCACTGGTGCTGGTGTAAGGTGCAAAGCCTACGCGGATGCTTATCTTAAGGGTGGCCGTTTGTATGTTCTCCGCAGCATTGTCAAAATCGGCGCTTTCAATATCAATAAGGGCGCATGGAAAAGAAACAGGTGGCAGACCGCTGATGGTGTGCTCTAACTGGCCGTAATCCTGATCTATGAAGGCGAATAAAGGGTCGCTGGTATAAGGGTCAATGATGCTGCCTATGCGTTGCTGCAAGGCGAGAAATAGTAATGCAAATGGACTGTTCATGCTATCTGGTTAAATGGCTAATTAGTAAAAAAGGTTAAATTGTATGGATTATCTGTATCTATTTCATCCGTTACCTGATTATTGTTTCCCCTGCTTCAGGTTTGGGCAGGTTATAAGTTTCGCGGAAGTATTCCTGAGTAAGCGCTACCCCGGCCTCGAGGAGGGCCTTGTCTATCATGACCCGTTGAGAGAGGAAGTCTATATCTATATCTTTGTTCACCTCGAAGTAGCCGCCATCAACCACCGGCAGTCCGTATGACCTCAATATTTTCTGAAAGTGCGGGGTATTAAGCTGAGCGCACAGATAGATGATGTCATTCTTCGCTATCTCGTTTTGCTGTTCCAGATGCACTTTTGATTTTGCCAGCGACGCGCCCGAATTATTGCTGCTTGACGTGGTCTCCGTATTGCCCAGCACAATAATGGACATTTCATTGTTCAGTGCCCTGTTGAAGGTGTCCTGCAGTTGCCCGTTGCCATTGGATGTTTTCCCGTCTTCAATCTTGAATTCTACACCCTTGGGTATCATAAGCGCAAGAGCGGAGCCTGATTCGTCGAGTACCTGCTTCAGTTCCAGTTTGGCCTGCTGGTCGTTCGCGTCGTAATACATGGTGCGGATGGGCATACCAAATACCTCAATGTACTGTGCCCAGTCGCCAAACATGCCCCTTTTGTAAATAACGTATGGCGCGCATTTCAGCAGGAGCCCCAAGTCTTCCGGTTCGCCGATAACCCACACATTATCAAGCGTGGTGTAGGGTATGCCTTCATCCTGTGAGTTTTGCTCAATGGAAATAATCTGTGTCTTAGGCTTGATGTGTTTTCTAGGTATCAGCCTTGCCCGGAAGCCTGCGCCCGGTATAAACTCAATACCTGTAATGCCCCAGAACTGGGTATCCAGTATATGGTTCATTACCTTTCTGAATTCCCATGAGCGGATGAATTTAGTCATGGTATCAACCACATTGCCATCAGGGCTTTTGTAAAATAAAGGTTTGTTCAGCACGGCATCTACGCGCTTTGACATCACGCCGGATAAGTGGCCGTCAAGCAGGATGTCGTTGTAGATGTCGTAGAGCCTTGAGCGATTAGGGCTGTAGCGGCTGTCGGCTCCGGTGAGTGCCGTTCGCCAGTCTTGTATGCCTAGCGTTGTGCGCGCTGCCTGCCGCACTTGCAGCTCATTGATAACGATTTTTGTTTCGCCCCCGGTTACAGGCTGATCTGCGTATAGCGTGGGGTTTAGTTGCTGTTCTGTAGCAGCATTTTTTTGTTTTTTAGTGGTTGTCATTTTCTGAATGTTTTATGGTTATCTTTATTTTTAAAATTGGCTGTATGCCCCGCATTTTTCTTGGTTTAGTGTTTTTCGCCCTATATATAGCATGGATAATTTATAGGGTTATTAAAAAAGATATTAAGCAGCACAAAGCAGAGCTATACCTCTATTCATTTTTTATGGTTATCTGGGCCTTAATCTATTACTGGTTTTTTTTAGCGTGATTTAAGAAATTATTTACCACTCATTAGTAACGTATGCTCCGTTTGGGATTGGACGACCAAGTAACAGAATCGCCATCAGGTGCGGTTTCACCGGTAGTGTCTTTGTACGGCCACCCTTCCGGCTGCATTTTTCCTGCCTGTAGCTGGCGCAGCACATTCACGGCATCCTGGTAGCAGGTGCGTATATGCTCATAGTTGATGCCGGGGCTGCCTAACTTAATTATCCACCATGCCGCTACATCCTTGGTGATGGCTTTCAGCCATTCGTCTGTGATGAGGGGAGCATTCAGGTCGTCACCAAAAAGTTTTATGAGGTCCCACTTACTGAGGTGGCTTTTCACCTCCTGCATGGCACCTGCAATGGCGCGTGTGATAATAGTATCGTCCCGGCGTGTTATCTGTTCCAGTATCTCCGGGTAAATGACTGTGTAGAGGTCTTCTTTGATTAGGTATGCCATAGTTCTGTTTTTTTTAAAGGATTTTTAAAAGTCGTTTTGTATTATCTGTTAGAATCTTTTTGAGGTGAAACGGTCTGCTGTTTCTACGTTTGGTATTACAGGCTGCCTGCTGTTCAGGAAGAACTTGGCCCCTTCTATGCAATCAGGCCCGTCTAATTGTTTTGAAGTGGCGCTGGCGGCTAAGAACTGCGCTGCCAAGCGTTCCATGTGCGGGTTGTTTTTTTCTTCAACATTAAAAATGAGGTTGCCGTCTCGGTTCAGGGGTTCAAGCTCGGCTTCTATCCGAAACCATTTTTCACCTTTTTTTCGGGTATCTTTCAGCAGGGACAGTGCCCCGCCATGGGTTTCACCATATTTATTGTTTTTAGGCAGTATCACCTGGGTGTAGAACGGATCCTGCAGGCTGTTGCACTCTATCACATAGTATGCCTGTGTTTGCCCGGCTATATAGTTGCGTGTTTCATAGAAGCAGCGGATGAACTGATCCTGACCCATCACGTCTAAATACCCGGTGTAGATGTAATACTTCTCGCCTTTTTTGCCTACCACAAATATTGCCTTGCGCGAATTTGTTAGCCCGCTTTTCTGCCCCGGCAGGTCTTTGTCGCTGGTGGCAGGGTCTGCGTATACAGCAATCATGGCCAATTCTTTTATTGGCGGGCATGTGCCCCATACAATTTCGGTGAAAGTCCTTCCTGTGTTCATCGGATTGTTATAATATTCTTTTTGTTGAGCAGCGTAAGATATTTTGCTCAGTACCCGGTCTATGTCGTCTTCACTGTTTTTCTGCGGCCATGTGCTGTTGCCATTTTCATCGCGGATGTTGATGATGTCTGTATGGTCAGCGAATTTCTGTGCGCGCGCCACACAACAATCTTCTGCTATGATATTGCCGCACCATATCACCAGCAGGGGTTCAGATACCGACCTGGCAGGTATCACGGCCTGCTCTACCCAGTTCCACCTGCGGTGTATGATGTCTGGGTTCAGGCAGTCGGCATCGGTGTCCAGATCATCAAACAGGATGATGTCGGGACGAACGTCTTCATTCCGGGAACCACGCGGCGACTGACCTGCACCAACGGCCCGGAACGCAACACCATTGCGCGTGATGAATTCCGATGATGTCCATCTGCCAACTTGTCTTTGTATGCCATAGTCGTTGATGATGCGGTTGTTCTTTGTAAGGTTTGCCATATACGGCATCAGCAGACGTTCTGCATTATCAAAGGAGTTAGAAATAAGCAGTACGTTCTTCTTTTTGAACCTATTGACAGGACCGGAAGGGTACTCTGTTGCCGTTAACACTGCTTCCTTTTTTTTGTTAAATGAGTAGATTTCAGTAAGCATGTTGCCCGCTGCCCCGCCTACCAGAGTAAGGTAAAATACCTCCATCATAGTACGCGTTGATTTTGCCAGCTCCCTGCTCCAGCAGCGCACTTCATACCACTCGGGGTTGTTGAGCACACGTTTTGTGGCTGCTATATGAAAAGGTGCCGGCGCAGCTTTCGCGTAGTTAGGGAAATAGTATTTTATCCACTCTTCAGGGTTCTCCTCTAATCGTTTTATGCGCTCGCGTTTTTTTGCCGCACTTTCCTTTTGGTTTACAGGTGTTGCGAGGTCAATGTCTGTGCGCGTATCGCTGTATTTACGGATGATTTGTTTAAATGGTTCGCTCATATTGCTGTACCCATTTTATCCTGGATGAAGAGATAGAACCATTTGTTGATGACCTTTGCAGCCACAATGTCTTCAGCCTGCACATACTTCAGCAGTTCAATACCGGTTTGTATCATGTTGCCAAGTCCGCCGTCTTTTTCTAATCGTTCTATTGACTTCGATATTTTATCTATCGCGTTCGTATCCGGATTAGTTTTCGGGTCGTCATCCTCAAGTGCTGCTTTCCCATGCTCAGTGAGTTTTGCGAGTATGTCATACAGGAACGCCAGTTGCTCTGCTTTACTTGCTGTGAGCGCCTTTCGCTGAGATTCCCATTTTTCTTTAGTGGCCCACGCGGTTACCATTTTCTCCGGAAGCCCTGCTTTCTCCGCGACCTGTTTTGGCGTTAAACCGTCTTTTATGAACAGTAATTTCGCGTAGTCCTTTTTTTGGGTGTTATTTAAGCTCGTTTTATCCATTTTGTCAGTCTTTTGTTCATACGCTTAATATCAAGCCCGGCCTGTACAGGACAAAGGTCAATCAACCATCCTTCCTGAAAAAAAATAAAAACCATGACGGTACAGTAACTGTACCGTCATGGTACAGTTACTGTACCATGACGTCAAACGGATTTGGTCAGTTTTTGAAGCCGATGCAATTTTACATCGTTCAAGCCCGGTACAATGTTTGGTATGAGGATCGGACGGATTGAATGAATGCGCGGATAGAAACTATTGACCGCAAAAGCGCGAAGGCGCAGAGGATGATAAAAGGATGCGATGCTTAATGCTGAATATCCGCGCAAACAAAAAACCCGTTCGTTCCCATCCAGGCATGGCGAGAAAAATGAGCAGGATTGATTGACAAGTAAAATATATAGGAATGGCATTTCAAAAAGTAGACAAAAAATTCGTTCTGAGTGACAGCAGCCTGAATGTGTATGGTATGCGCCTGCTCACGAGCGGTTACCTGGCAGAGGAGTTCATAAAGAACCCTATAGGGTACTATGGCCACGACCCGGAAGACGGGGTGCTTGTGCGCTGGGACGATGTGCAGCTTGACGGTGACGCTGTGGTGGGATGGCCGGCGATAAACCTTGACCATCCGCGAGGGCAGCGCACTGTAAATGAGTTGCTGGATGGGTTCCTGAATTCGGCAAGCGTGGGCAAGCTGTGTATCCTTGAGTATCACCTGGAGGATAACGTGGATGACCCGCAGAAACCGGTGGTGGTGGTAACAAAGTGGTACAATAAAGAGTGCAGCCTGGTTGATAATCCCGGGAACCGTAATGCTATGAAGGTGGAACTGTTTGACCATGAGGAAAATGTCATTAACCTGGAGGACCTGACCTCTGTATATAATATGCAGCCTGCCCCATCTGCGTTAATGATGCCTGTGACGCGCGAAGTGCTTTCGCTGCTGAACTTGAAAGATGGCGCTACGGCAGACGCAGTAGTAACCGGTATCAAGAACCTGCATGGAGATAATACACGCCTTTCTGCCGCAGTACTAAAAGTAGAAAGCGAGTTGAAAACGGTACTTGGTCATGCCACGGCAGAGAAGGTGCGCATGATACTTGATCAGGGGTTAAGCGATGGTAAGTATAACAAAGCCACGCGTGATAAGCTGGAAGCACAATTTGTAGGCAAACCGGAAGAACTGGCAGATGTGGTGGGAAGCATGAGTGCATATAATTCAATTGTAGACAGGCTTAGTGACAGGGACCGTACAGAAATCTACCTGGCAGATAAAAGCTGGGACGAACTTGACCAAGCCGGATACTTGCCAATGCTGAAGGAGAAAAACCCTGAATTGTATAATAAGAAACTTGGGGAAATGAAGCTGAAGCAGAAGTGGATTGGCGTATAAAGTATTTTTTTTTGTAACCGGGTGTAAGACAATAGTAAATTCAAAAACAACATGAGAATTATGAAAACAAAGTTTTCTTTTTTAGGGTTTGTAGCCGCACTATGTATGGCTGCCCTTATGAGCGGTATGGCCGCCGACGTTTTAGGTAATACCGCGGGTATTGCCACATTTATACTGGCTATAGCTATGCCGTTGCTGAAGCCATTTGTTCCAACCCATTGGGGTGGCAGTGCCGGGCTTACCTGCATGGCTATACAGGCTGAGATATGGCAGAACCATATTGAGGGCAATCTTTTCAAGAACAATAAGTTTTTGCTGGCATCGGTAGATGAAAGCCAGTATATACTTGGCGGCAAGGTGGTGCATATTCCACAGGCGGGTGCGAAAGCCACGATTGTGCTGAACAGGAGCTCATTGCCAGCTACCGTGGTGCAGCGCACAGACACGGATATTACCTATGCCCTGGAGCCATATACCAGCGACCCGATATTAATAGACAATGCCGAGGCGATGGAGCTTAGCTACGACAAGCGCGAGAGTATATTGATGGAGCATGAGGAAAGCCTGAACGAGGTAATAGGTGACTATATGCTCACTAAATGGGCCCCGGCAGCAAATATTGTACGTACAACAGGGATAATGAACAATGACCTGGCATCAACACCTGTAGCAGTACCAGCCCATACGCCCGGTGCGACTGGTAACCGCCTCAAGTTCGGTTTGCACGACCTGAAGGCGATTATGACCAAGATGGACAATGCGAATGTTCCGCAGAATGACCGTTACGGCATCCTTGACGTGGCCATGTATAATGAGCTGATTGACGACCTTTTGACAAGCCAATACAGGGAACCTAGCCTGTTGTTTGACAGCGCTGAAGAAGCTATAAGGGGCAAGCTCATGGGTTTCACCATTTTCAAACGTTCGAGCGTAGTTACCTATACGAATGCCGGAACGCCTGTGCTTAACCCTTATGGCATAGCAGGAGCTGCTACCGATAATGCTGCCGGGATATTCTGGCAGAAGAATGCAGTGGCGAGGGCACAGGGGCCAACAGTATTCTTTGAGCGCAAAGGGGACCCAACTTATTACGGCGATATTTATTCGCTTCTGCAAAGGATGGGCGGCAGAAAGCGCCGTGCAAATGAGGAGAATGTGGTGGCGGTAGTGCAGACAGCAACACCATAGTTTCAATGATGTGATAGGATGTTTTTGTAGAGGTGAAGACCACCTTTAGCGGTAGCTATGTCTTAATTCGTAATTCAAAAGTTTATGCAACAACAATTACCTGCAATACACAACCATTTTGTAATGCCCGGCGTGAAAGGGTTAATGATGCTGATGATAAGCTGGGGGCTGAGCATATGCAGTAAGTATAGCCTGGGACTGGAACTGAAACAACTCTTTATTCACATTACGCCCACAGAATTGGTAGGGGTATTGAGTGGCCTAGGCAGCTTTGGCCTGAGTGTGATTACTGCCTGGCATTATCTGGCCAAAATACGCGATATGAACAGGAAAGACCATGAAAAAAACGATGATAAAAAGAGTAATGACGAAAATGGAAAAGGATAAGATAGAATTCGGGATAGACCACCTGGCGCAGGAAACACCAAAGCAGGTAAAAACGATATATCGCGTGGTGATGTTCATTTGCGGCCTATGGGCCATGTGCATAGAACCCCGTTTTCCGCAATTGCCCTTGCAGGTAGTGCATATAATAGACAATAGCCTGCTGGCGCTTAATGGTACGGTGTACTTCGTTTGCCAGTTCTTCGGGTGGCGTGTAAAAGAGTAAATATCAATTTCAGTAAGAAAACTTTTGAACAAATGAGAAACGCAATAATAAATATGATACGCGCCTTTGGGCTCACGTTGCTGCTGGTATGGCTGCTGCTGGTGTGGGGATGTAAGACTTCGAAGCATGTGCAGCATAGTATGGTAAAGAATGAGGTGAGAAAAGAAAAGACAGATAGCGTGGTGAAAACGGATACGCAGCATGTGAGCCGGCAGGATATGCACCGGCATATCAGAGTGGAAAAGGACAGTGTAGGCGCGATACCCGGTGAGGAGGTGCTAATGGCCCTGGAGGATGTGGAGCTGAAACCGGTAACAGATGCTGCCGGTGACCTCCAGGGCCGCACCTTCACCGCCAGTAGGGGGCATGTGCATGCCACAGTAACGGTGAATAAGGATGGGGGCATACGGGTCAGGTGCAGGGAAGATTCCCTGAGGATGGTGGTGTTCAGGTACAGGGCGGATAGCATTAGTATGGTGCATTCGCTGGATAGTATCAGGAGCAGCAGTTGGCTGAGCAGTTACGTGAGCGTGCAAGACAGCAGTGGTATAAGTAACACAGAAACAACTAAAGAGAAGGAGCATAAGCAAGGCTGGATGGTACGTGTGTGGCAATCTGTAAAGAACATATTTGCTTTGGTAGGACTATTATGGCTGGTATTCTTTCTCATTGGTTTTTTCAGGAAAGTGACATTATAGTGTGATAAGAATTTTAACGATCAAAATATTTTTATGACAACAATTACAAAAAACATCAGACAGTATTTCGAGACACATAGACATGTGGGCGAGCTGTTTTTCACAAACGACCACCTGGAGGAAAATGGCGGCGACCAGCTTGCTTTCTTCAAGGAAGACACCGCGAACACGCACGCAAAGAACCTGAGGGATAATGCGGTGACGCGCATCACCCGGGAGGAGGCTTTTAGAGAAGTAAGCACTGCTACCTCTTTTCCTGAGGATGAACAACCCACCGAAGTTCCGCAAAGAAAGCCACGTAGCAAGGCAAAGGTTTAGAAAAGCATGAAGAATGCTGGCGGCGCCAGCAACAACAACAAAATATTATTTAAACAGAAAAACACATTTTACTGATGAAACAATTTTTAGCAGGATTTATGATGATGGCACTGGCTGCGGCCATGCTTCCGGGGATGGGCCTCACAGGGCTGGCAATAACCGGAGTTTTACTGACACTTGCAATGGCTGGTTGGTCTGGCGGGCTCAATATGAAGAGAAAATGGTATGATCATACAGCAGGCAGCGTGACGGTGACTGAGGCTAACGGCCAGTTGGGCGGTACGGTGACCATTAATGACCGAGTGGTGGGTATGGTGCTTACAGGAGCCACGGAGGGAAGCTATACAGCCGGAACACCTTTGCTTGTTACTTCCCTTACTGATGTGGCTACCGCAGGCATAACAGCAACCGGGAATGCATTCGCTTACAGGCATTGTAAAGAATTTTATGACCAGGCGCCATTGGGGGCACAACTTTACCTGATGCTTGTGCCATCTACCATTACTATAGCGGACATGGCCGACAATACGAATGTAAATGGTGCCAGAAAACTCCTCGTTTTCGCTGCGGGTAAAATTAAAGTTTTGGGGCTACTGGCCGATGATAAAGCGATAAACACTGCGGGTGGTACGATTACCATAACGAACGGGCTTAATGCAGATGTGTATACAGCGGCAAATAGTGTGAAAATAATGGAGGCGGCATTCAGGGCTGAGCAAAAACCTTTTCGGGCTATTATAGGAGGATCATCTTATAGCGGTGTGGCAAGCGCGCTGGTAGATGAAAGCACCGGGACAACTAATAACAAGGCTGCCATTCTTATAGGCGATACCATCAGCTACGATGCTACTTATTCCAGTGCCTGTGTAGGATTGCTGATGGGCAAGGTGGCCTCAAACGGTGTGCAGGTGAAAGTGAGCCGTGTAAAGGATGGTCCGCTTACGAATACTACCGCATACCTGAATACTACCGCGTTAGCAAGCACAAGCAATGATGCTGCCACAATAGCAGGAAAAAACTTCATAACATGGGTCACTTATCCCAATGTGAGCGGATTTTTCTTCAGTTGCGACCCAATGCTCTGCGCCAGCACAGATGATTACTGGTTCCTGGCACGTGGCCGTGTTATTGACAAAGCGCATGTAATCGCTTATACCACATTTGTAAATGAAGTGGACGATGATATACCCACGGTTGAAGGTGGGAAACCGAACATAGGCTGGTGTAAGTGGATGCAACAGCAGATAATAGGCCAGGTATCTAATACCATGCTTGTGAACAATGAGATAAGCGGTGTGGATTGCTACATAGATACCGACCAGAATGTGGTAAGCACCAGTACGCTAAATGTGGTGTTGAAAATCAGGCCGAAAGGATACCTCACTTACATCAATGTAAGCCTTGGATTTCAATTATAGTACTGCTGAACGGCGAAGGTTTTAGAATTATTTTTTAACTGATAAATGTTTACAATATGCCATCAATCAATTTTGACAGCGCGAAGGAAGTAGAATGGGCAGATATCTCTGTAATGTTTGGCGGAGCTGAGATAGCCAAGCTCACCGGTATCGCTTATAAAGCAAAGAAAGACAAAGTAGCGCTACATGCGCAAGGTGATTCACCTATATCCATACAAGGTGGCAACAGGACCTATGAAGGCACTCTGAAAGTGCTTAAAGGCGCGGTAGATGCTATGAATAAAGCAGCAGTGTCCGCTGGAGGTAAAGATCTCCTGGATATTCAAACAGATATTGTAGTGACTTATAAGCCAGTAGGCACAAGGCCGGTGCAAACCGATACACTTGTGGGCGTAGAGATCACTGAGTTTCAGAAAGGTATGGAGCAAGGGGCGAAGAGCATGCCGGTATCTCTGCCATTTATTTACCTGAAACAGTATTAATATATTCCCCGGCCCTTTTCTTACCTGAGAAGGGAGGTGCTTCAGCGGTGCGTTGCAAGCACCCTGCCCCTGCCCCGCATGTGTATATACACAGCGGGGTTTGGAGTTGCAGG
Source organism: uncultured Flavipsychrobacter sp. (assembly GCA_964493865.1). Classification (GTDB taxonomy): domain Bacteria; phylum Bacteroidota; class Bacteroidia; order Chitinophagales; family Chitinophagaceae; genus Nemorincola. Next base: position 228,377 of record CAZBPS010000005.1, on the reverse strand, counting down.
ACAGAATAAGATCCGGTTTTATTGAATTTTTTTAAAGCAAAAATCAACAACAGTATGACAACACAATTGAACGGACAGGCTGATGTAGCCCAAATTGAGAAATGGAAGGATGCGCACGGTGATGGCATCTATTTCATCAGTAATAAAACGGACATAGCATATTTCCGTGAGCCATTGGTACATGATGTGGAAGCTGCACTGGCTGTAGCTGATGACGAGAAGCCATTCGCGGCTATCAGGAGGTTCGGCGACCTTACATTCTTAGGCGGTAGCGACCTCATCCTGAAGGATGGGAAGATGTTCCTTGGTGCACGCAGGGAGCTTGCAAAACATTGGGGCGGCATTGAGGCGCAATCGGGAAACCTTTAGCGGATTACGAGGAACGCTCGGGCCGTGATCCGGTGGGATATTGGAATACGCTGATATCCTACTATACGGGCACCCCGCTGGATGCGGTGGAACAATGGACCTATAACAAGTGGTTGAACACGCTGGCGCATATTGCAGCAATCAGGCAGAGGGAAAAGGATGAAAGCTACAATGAAGCTGTGCGGTTTGAGAATATGAGAAGGCGCTGAGTAGTGGTGATATACAGGAATGCGCGTTGAGAACAATAAACAGAAAGCACATGGATAGTTTTATGACATTGAAGTCGGATATAGAAGAGCTGTGGGCAGGCGCTTTTAACAAGATAGGAGATATGGGCCGGATTGTTTTCCTGGATTTGGCAGAAGACATTGATACTACGCGAAGGTTGCTGGATAGTCTTGCCGATGAGGTGCGCATCCGGGTGAATACAGACGGCGTTATGATTGCGCTGGACAGAGTTGATTTGCTGCATACCAGGATTGACTTGCTCAACGAAAAGCGTATAGCGCTGCACAGCGTGGATAAAGAGGAGAAAGCACAGATTATAGGACAGGTGCTATCAGCGGCAGCGGCAGAAGGCAGGTTTATGCCACAGCATCAAGCAATGTTGAGAACAGTAGGCGTTGATACGGTGCAGATGTTGGGCGCGATTACCGGAGAAAGTGCGGAGGAATTATCGCAGAAGATGCAGCAAGGAACATTTACGGTTGACATGTTAAAGCAGGCATTAGGCAGTGCATCAGAGGAAGGAAAGCGTTTTCATGATGTGTTGGGTGGTATCAGGGATGTAAGTAGTGGTGTAAAAGACGGGATTGATGGCCTGACGAAGATAATGGAGCTTACCGGCAAGTTCTCTGAGGCTGAAGGCGGCGCTAAGTTGCTGCGTACATTAAAAAATGTTTCCGGCGGCCTGGATGGTGGTTTGAAGTTGGTTTCCGGCGCCGAGGGTTTAATTGGGGGCGTGAGTAAGTTGGCAAGTGTTGGTGAAGCAGCAGGTGGTGTGGCCCTTGTTGAAGGTGCGGTAGCCACTGCGGAGGCCGTGACGGGATTTGAACTTCTAACGGCAGCTACGGTAGGTGCTACCGAAGGTATCGGGCTTATAGGGACGGCATTGCTGGCAACGCCATGGGGCGCCGCGGCTGCGGGTATAGCTGCTTTAGGTGTAGGGCTGTATGAAATATGCCAGATACCTGAAAAGAATGCGGAGATTGAAAAAAAGAATAAGGAGGTTGAGCAGGTTGAGAAATACAATAGTATAGTAACCCGGACTATTCGCGACCTGCAGTGGGAAGATATTCAGCCAATGAAGAATGAGCAATTCTTTTCCAATGCGCAAGTACCCTTTCATGAGACCATGTTTCAGGAAATTTTAGAGATCAGGCTTGCAGAAGGTACTAAGGAATACAGGGATATGATGATGGGTCACATAAAAGAGCTGTATCATGATCTTACCAGCGATGCGAATACGGTATCGTTAGTAACACTGGGCCGTGATGCGAATATTGATACCAGGGAAAATCATGAAAGGTGGACGCATTTGCTGGAGTTCTTTGAAAAGGAGCAAGCTAAATTCACCAGAGAGGAGAAACTCAAGTCTATTTCGGGGAAGGAGTCAACCCTAGCCAAGCCACGTAATATATCAACCACAGCCAGCAATGCTCTTACGGGAGGTGGCGGCAAACAGATAGTAATCCACGTAAAAAGTTTTGCGGAACACTTCACAGTAAATGCCACAAATCTGCCTGATGCCGGCAGGCAAAGCAGGGAAGTTTTTGAACGGATGTTTCTTGAAGTACTGCATAGTGCAAATGCGGCTATGTAAATAAATATATGCAACTATGGCAAAGATTAATATAGGGTTAGCTGATTTGTTTAATGAAGTGTTTGGGGTCAAAGATGAAGCGTTTAAGCCAAGGTTTTACAGCCTTCCCGAGCCGAAGCAGCAGGGCATGTCCGGTGGGGTTTACAACGACTGCGATGAGGCCGGACGTGAGTATTATTTACCGGTGACACTGAGTGTAGGCGATAACAAAATCCCCGGTACAGAGACTACTTATGCGCAGGCCCTGGGTGTAATTAATGATGAAGGAAAACTGACAGGCAGGCTCTATCTTCCGTACCCGGTGATTCGGATAGAACTATCTACACGTATAATAGATACTGAACTGACGGAGCGGGATGGCATGGTGAGTGAGCTCATAAATATAGGTGGGCACAAGATATTCATCAAAGGGTTTCTGGTGAATACAAGGAACAACGATTTTCCGGAGGAAGACTTTGACAGGCTGAACAGACTGGTAAACCTGAAAGTCCCAGTTAAGATCGATAGCGTTGTAACGGATATACTGTTGAAAAACAACCCGGATAAGTTAGTGACGATAAGGAGCCTGAAGTTCTCAGAGTACCCCGGTGTGAAAAATGTGCGCCCGTATGAGCTTGAGTTGAGGTCGGAGTTGCCTTTTTCGCTGGTAGATATTTCGTGAGTGGGATTGTATGGTTATTTTCTAAAACTTCTAAATTATTGGACAGTGGCATTTTTTGTTTTGTGCAGCGATATAACAATAGGTTCCTTCAGGTTCTCAGGTGTGCATGATGTACGTGTGAAACGTTCCATTCATAGTTATGCCGAGAGCGCGGTCATCACATTGCCGGCGATGTGCAGGATACGGAAAGGCAAGAATGATGCTTTAACGCTTACTGTAACCTCAGAGCAGTTTAAGGAGAATGACCCTGTAATTATAAACCTAGGGTATAATAATGAGCAATCGCCGACAGGAAAGGTAACCCCGGTAAGGAAGTGGAATGATGAAAATAGCACGAAGAATACCATATTTACCGTATTTCAGGGGTTTGTGAAAAAAATCGGTATCGGTACACCTATACAGGTGGAGTGTGAAGGGTATCTGCGTAAACTGCGACAGGACGTGAAGGTGAAGAGATCATCAAAAAATACGAAGGCGAGTGAAGTGCTGAAGCTTCTGGAGACTGGTAAAGATGGTACGGCAACCGGTATAAAGGTACATGTGGAGCATGATATGGACTTGTCGAACCTAAAACTGTCGAATAAGAATGGTGTTGAAGTAATTGAGGAGATTAAGCGTGCGGCGCAAGGGATACTTAACATATTTTTTATCGAACCTGATAAATTATGGTGTGGGCTTACTTATGCACCGTTCAGCGAAGGAAAAAGCCCCTTTGGTCTTGGTGAGATTTACTATAGGCTGGGATATAACGTTGTTAAGGATAATACCCTGAATGTACGAAAGACGGGTGCTGAGCGGGTTAAAGTAATTGTAACCGGTACGGATGCTGCTGGTAATAAGATAGCCGCCGAAAGTGGTGATAATGAGGCTCAACATGAAATAAAAGTGATGGCGAGTGGCATAGCGGATAAAGCAGGGCTGCTGATGATAGCAAACGAGAAGCAGTTAAAAGAGAACTATGACGGGTATGAGGGCAGTATAACCGGATTTCTTCAGCCATGGTGTGAGCCAGGATGGATAGTGAATATAGAGGATAGCCGCTATCCCGGTATGGATGGGAAGTACCTTATTGAGGCCACAGAGGTAACCTTTGGAAACAATGGGGCGAGGATAAAGACGGACATCGGGCCAAGGTTGGGATTCGGTAAAGCGAAATCCAAATAGAAGCTGAGTTAAATTTTAAAAATGCCTGAAGATGGGACAGAATGATAAGAAAGTTGCTGAACTGATAGAGAGCATTGCTCATAAAAAGGAGCATAAGCTCCGCTTTCCGGTGATGAGTGGAAAGGTGGTGAGCGTGGATGAGGGTGATATGACGGCGGTAGTGCAACTGCATGTGGACGATGAGGATGTTCATACAGAGCATATTAGTTTGAATGTAGCATTACAGCAGGCAGATGGTATGTATGGTATACCTGAAGAAGGTAGTCATTGCTTGGTAGCAGAGGTGGATGGACCGTGCAGGTGGGAATTGCTGAAAGCCGCAAAATACATCAAAGTTATTATTAAGGCAGGCACATTGATACAGTTTAATGACGGCGGCTTAGGCGGGTTGGTGGAATTGGAGAAACTGAAAACGAATCTTGACAAGATACACGACTACATAAAGAACACCCTGGAGCCGGGCATAAAGAACGGGCTAACCAGTGTGGGCGCAGGCACAGCGGCCAGCGGCTCTGCCGGTGCTTCGGCTTTTGACCTAGCGTTATTAGGGCAGGATATAGTATTTGACGATATGGAGAATACAAAGATCAAGCAGGGGTAAATGAGAAGGTGCATTTTGAAAAAGTAAAATAATTATCAGGCTATGGCAAGAAGAATGATGGACATAGGGCTTACACCGGTAACAACAGGCGCAGACCTGAGGGTAGTGGCAGGTGATTTTGTTGTGATTGAAAGCAAGGCAGAGCATAATAAGAACCTTATCTACTGCAATAAGGGAGAATACAAGGAGTTTCCTACCGTATGTGTGGGTGGCATTAACTACATAGATGATGAAAACCCTCATGACCTGATTGCTGCTATTACTACAGAGTTGCTTAAAGACGGGATGGACGTCAAGCGTGTGGGACTGGGCATGAATGGATTAATTGAGACGGATGCATTTTACAAATAGGAAGACCACCTCGGAATATTTGATTCGATACTATACAAACTGAAAAAATGGCAAAGACAATAACAGTAATGCCCAACCAAAGTATGAGCGACGTGGCGGTACAGGCTACCGGTAGTATGAACGCCTGTATGCAATTTTGTAAGGACAATAATGTTTCCGCTCATCATGTACCTGTGGTGGGCACGGTATATACGGTAACAGATGCTGCGATTGCGTTAGGAAATAAAGATGTGCTTACTTATTTGGAGCGGAATAACATTACGATAGGCACGCTCGGCGATATTTCTGAGCCTTCGCTTCATGCGCGCATACTGCTGAAGCCCGTGATGGAGCATGTGCCTAATACGATAGCCCCGCCGAACGCACATGCGGGCATGTATGATTTTGACCTGAAGGAGGCACCGGGGTTCATTCATGTGTACCCCATACCCTCAACGGCATATCCTAACGTGGGCTGCAGGCTAAACTACCAGGCTATAAACGATTACATGGCCGCGCTTAGTTATTTTGTAAGTATCGGCAGGGATGCCAGCGGTGTAGGCCCGCCTTTTATGAATAATAAAGATGTATTCTACACTATGTCATGGGTGAGCGGCACCGGCCATCTCTTTGCCTGGGATGCATTTACAGGTGGTATCAGTACTTTAACATTCAGGGATGTGAATGGGAATGAAGCGGTGCATAGTCCGTTCCTGATATTGGATGACGTAAGCCAGAACGCCATAGGGTACATGATTGCCGACCTGCATATGGATGTATTAAGCGCTACAGCTACTACCTGCACCATCAGGCTTACACGCAGCCATCCGTCATCGGCATACCCGGAGTATGCAAACCACAGCATGACATGGCTTGACAGTGCAATTGGTGGTATGCCCGACCCGGCAGACCCTGCAAACCCCGATAAGAAAATACTCGTATTCCCCACAGCCGGAATATATACACTCGGCGTGGCAACAACCTATACTCATCTTGGCTACACATGGCCATCCAGCAAGATGACGATGGTGATAGAAATTTTCTAAAAAAAACAAAAGAATTATACGTTATGGGAAAAACAATTGATCAATGGCAGGCATCAATAATAGCAGCAAAAAATGCCGACCCGGTAATAGGCACGGGCGGGGCAAGTGAGCTGAGCAGTTCCAGCCAGGTAGCCATCTGGCGGCTGTGGACGAGAATAGTGGCAAGCGCCATGTTCGACCTCGGCAGCCTGTTCGATTTTCACAAGGCAGAGGTGCAGGATATTATAGCCGCGAAAAAAGCACATACGCTGCAATGGTATGTCGCGAAGGCTAAAGCCTTTCAGTATGGGGCAACCCTGCCCCCTGATGTGGATGTGTATAACCCGGTAGCGCCTGCGGGCGACCCATCATTGATTGTGGCCTTTGCAGCCGCCGTGGAATTGGGAAACGAGGTGCGTGTAAAGGTAGCGAAAGTAGCATCCGGGGTGCTCACAAAATTGCTTCCTGCCGAATTGACTGCTTTCTTCGGGTACATGCAGCGTATCAAGGATGCGGGGGTACGTATCAATTGCACCAGCAATGACCCTGATACTTTCATGCCCACTATGGTCATTCATTACGACCCGCTGATACTGAACAGCCTCGGGCAGCGGCTTGATGGCACAGCACCGGAGCCGGTAAAGGATGCGGTAAACGCTTTTCTGTCTGATATACCTTTCAATGGCCGGTTCATACTCGATGACTTTATAACAGCTATGATGGCTGTAGATGGAGTAAAGGTGGCTGAGGTAGCGCTGGTGGAGGCTACCTATGCGGCATATCCTCCGTTCACTATTACTAACTGGTACACGCCCGATGCCGGTTACCTCGCGTTAGACAATGCACATTTCGCGACCAATGTAAACTACCTGGCGTATATCTGATGAAGAGTGCTGTCGGAATTATTTAATGTTTAGCTAAATCATATACTATGGGATTTTTTGATATTGATCACAATACAAAAGCATGGCAAACATTGCCTGTGCGGCTGCGGCAGGCAGCGCAGTTCGCCTGGGTGAAAGTGCTGGTAAGCCCTGTGCTGTACCTCTCGGGTTTATTCAGTGCAAACAGGGATGAAAAGCTGTATGAACTTGCCCATAACGGACAGGTGTGTTATCTGGAGGCGGTATTGAATGATGTGTTCGATCCGGCGGGCAGGGGCATATACATAGAAGACCCCGACTATATCGATCCGTTGTTCCTTTTTCCTCCTCTGCACCTGAAGCCAGTGTACCTGGGGCTTACCGGCGAGGCGGGGTCTACAGCATACCCTAATCCGCAGTGGCTTTATCTGCGTAGCGAATTATACTCGGGTGGTGGGGTGCAATTTATTGTGCATGTGCCTGTAGGATTAGTGTATGACCCGGACAGGATGAAAGCGGTAATTGAGAAATACCGGCTGATAAGCAAAACAAATTACACCATCACTTCTCCCTAAGGGAATCTATTTTGAAATATTCTTTAAAAACTGAACAATGAAAAAAACAAATCTGACGCAACCGGGTGGGTTCCCGCTCGACCAGGACCAACTGAACCACCTGCAGCAGGGCTACATATCGTGCCTGAATGAACTGGCGCTTGTTTTGGGAAACAGCACGGCTCCCTTTGCCATAAGAGGATGTGAGATAACCCGAACGCCCACTACCGGCACATCGGCAGACTATACAATATCTGCCGGCAGCATCTTTTGGAATGGGGAGATGGTCATTAATACAGCGCCCGTAACGCTTGCAGGTGTGGACGAAAGTGTGAGTGGCTGCTATGTGCAGATAGTGCCTGCCAACGCTGCGCTCACTTACTACGATGGCATTTCACGCACCGTGGTATTAGATAATGTCCTTGCCCTGGCTACCCTGCCCACAGGCACCGCCGATGATGCCACGAAATTCCTTTGGTCTCATTTAAAGCCCATGGGTGTGGGATTGATGGAAAATATCATGAACAATATTTACACGCCATATATTACACCGGTATTCTCGGGGGGCTATACTTCCAGCCCCATATCCCCGATCCAGTACAGGAAGCCGATAGGAAGTAAAACCGTAACCATAAAAGGCGTGACTGATAGTAGTTTGGGAATGTCTATTGCCTCTGACGATGTTGTTTTTGTGCTACCAGTCGGGTATCGACCATTAGCCGAAAGGATTTTTATTTCTAATAACTTTATTGATGTATTCTTTATTCGTGTCAAGACAAATGGTGAAGTTTCACTTGCTGGAGATATAGCCACTGTAAGCACTATCGGCTGTTGGATCAATATTTCATTCGACGTTGATTGAGATTTTTTACACAAGTTTTATGTGACTGATGATTTGAATTAATATAGGCTGTCTCTCAGAGACAGCCTTATTTTTCTACTTCCGTAGCATATTATTTGATCCGGCGTTCAGGTTCAAAATAGGCACCTGGGCATTCTGTTACTTCCAGTCCCCTTTTATTCACATATTTGTAGCAGGGTGGGTTCTTTACCTCTTTATAAGGTGTTTCAGGCCATGCGGCTACAGCATTCTTAGGTGCCTGCGGGTATACACTGTGCAGGGCGGGGTAATAGCCGGAGAAGCTTCGCTCGCTGCTAATATTGTTTCCGTTTGCCCTTATCTCGCTCATAGCGGTGGTGGTATTGCTGCATTGCGGGGGTGTAAACCTTGCGCCGGGGCATTCCATTATTTCGCGCCCGCTGTTGTTGATGTACTTATAGCAGGGAGGCTCCTGTAGTGCCATGTATGCGCCCGATGGCCTTGCCGGCACCGCATTTGCCGGAGCATCAGGATAAGCGGCATGCACAATGGAGTAGCTGCTTTTATACGGCATATGCGTGCCGTGCCCCATATTGCCATTAGTGCGGCAATAGATAGCTACCGCTTTTTCGTGTATCATCTGCCGCCTTGTGGCTTCATCGCCCTCATATTGCTGCGCAATACCACCTATTGTTATCAGGCTGAATAATGATGTTATCAGTATCGTTTTCATAAAAATCAGTTTTGGTTTAACAACTAAATTCTCTGAAAATTCGTGCCAATAAGTGTTATAGGTGTTTTATTTTGATTATTTAAGCACTTCGGGTCAAAAAAAAGGCAACCCAAAGGTTGCCTTTAAATACAAGTGTTTTCTTTATTTATTTGGATATAACAAATTGCCTAGTCACTTTTTCTTCGCCTGTTACAAAGTTCATCACGTAAATTCCATTTGGAATATTAGCTAAAGAAATATTTTCAGAGAACATAGTCCCGTTTGGCTGGTATACATTCTGTGATACAACTTCACCTAAAACGTTAGTTATAGTAATTTTAACTTCAGATGGTGTATTGAGAGTAGTTGAAACATGTATGTTTCCATACGCAGGGTTAGGATAAATTTCAATGTTGTCAGCAATTTGCTTCATTTCAGCAATGCCTACGACACTTTTTTTCATCAGTCTTACTTTAGCAATCGCAGCATTCTGTATTTCACGGTCAGTGGTAGCTGTGCCGTATTTCTGAACAAAGCCAACAACTTTTACATATTTATACGGTGTTGTAGAAGGTATTACATATGTATATGTTTTGCTCTTAATCGTCCCGGCAGCAGGATTTGTAAATGCAGTATCGCCCCAGATGCTACCACTATTGGCAAGGACTTTTGTCACAACATGCATATGAGAATACATAGAGTCAGGCAGATAGGCGCAAGAATTACACGTAGTACCACAGGGTGATTGACATTGATTAAAATACCAAGAACTGGCTGAAGCGTACATATAACTTTTCTGTTTGTTCGAACCCGCATTGGTGATACTATCTTCAATAACATAAGCATTTATACGGTAATTGCCAGTTAGAGTAGATAATGCTTTACCTGTGACAGTTAATGTTATTGTTCTAGTCGTAGTGTCGTAGAGGCCAAGCAAGTCAACTTGGAAATTTGGAGTGATTGCATCCTGAACGCCAACGTCTGTACCCCAATAACCTCTATTAACATTTTGGCTAGCTGGGTCAGGAGCATGAGTCCACATCTTCCTGTCAATCGTAGCTCCCGGGAAACCCGTGATAAAAGCACTATTGAATGGATCGCCGCTGAGTTCCATAGCATCTCCATTGTGAAAAGATACACAAATCGCTCTAGGATATGTGGGTTCAATTGTTTGCTGGATTCTTTGAGAACCATCAGGACAGTAGCCGCACCAAGTACCTGTGCCTTCTTCGAGTAAAGTGTATTTTTGTGTACCTGTTGACACCTTACTCTGCGCAAATGAATCCCCAAACATGAGCATTGATGCAGACGCTAAAAGAATAGATTTCAGTTTCATTTTTTGTTTATTTTTAGTTTTAAGAAATACTTTGAATACAGCAATTTAGTGAAATTGCGATACTAAACCTAAAATTTAATAATTTTTTTATTTGTTATTTATTTTGTCGCATATAAATAATTTTATTTTTATGTGTATGTGGTAAAACACACACTGATCCCCATCATAGGCAATTGTGGCAATTAAATTATCTTTGCGCCTCATTTTATTACAAAAACACTAATAATAATACAGTATTATGAATTTATTTTCCATTCAAAGCGAGGAATTCATAGCCCGCCACATAGGGCCTAATGAGTCAGACACACAGGAAATGCTGAAAGTGATAGGCGTAAAGGATATGGACGAACTTATAGCGCGCACCATTCCGCAATCTATCCGTATGGATCACAAACTGCGGATACCCGAGGCGCAAAGCGAGGCAGAATACCTGAATATGCTGAAGGAAATTTCTCAGAAAAATAAACTGTGCAGAAACTATATAGGGCAGGGGTATTATGATACCCATACGCCAAGCGTGATATTGAGGAACATTTTTGAGAACCCGGGATGGTACACGCAATACACTCCCTATCAGGCTGAAATAAGCCAGGGTCGCTTAGAGAGCCTGCTCAACTTCCAGACGATGGTGAGCGACCTTACAGGTTTTCCTATTACCAACGCATCGCTGCTGGATGAAGGCACTGCAGCGGCTGAGGCCATGAATATGTTCTTCCACACGCTGAATAAGGACCTACACCATATTGCCCGTCCGCGCTTCTTCGTAGATCAGAATGTATTTGCGCAAACACGTGACCTGGTGCTTACTAGGGCATTGCCGCTGGGTATTGAGATAGTGACGGGCGATTACCGTGTAGCTGATATTGATACTACCTACTTCGGTGCACTGGTGCAATATCCTGATGCAAAGGGCAGTATCGAAGACTACCGTGGCTTTATTGCCACAATGCACCAGGCAGGTGGCTATGTGGTAATGGCTACAGACCTTCTGGCACTTACATTGCTTACACCCCCCGGCGAATTAGGCGCTGATGCCGCCATTGGTTGCGCGCAGCGTTTTGGCGTTCCACTGGGCTTTGGTGGCCCGCACGCGGCATTCTTCGCTACAAAAGATGAATTCAAACGGATGATACCGGGCCGCATTATTGGGGTAAGTATAGATGCGCAGGGCAACCGCGCACTGCGTATGGCACTCGGCACTCGCGAGCAGCACATCAAGCGCGAAAAAGCAACCTCTAATATATGCACAGCACAAGCTCTGCTCGCTAACATTGCCGCTATGTATGCGGTTTATCACGGACCGTCAGGACTGAAAAATATAGCTAAGCGTGTTGCAGCACTCACTCAGGCATTGGGCGATGCACTTACAGCAGCCGGTGTGACTGTGCATGGTAAAACCCATTTTGATACGATAACAATAACCGGGGTTGATGCCAAAGCTATTCGCACAGCCGCCGAGGCGAAAGCAATAAACTTCCAGTACCATACTGATGGCAGCATAGGCATATCGCTGGATGAGGCTACCACCGCGCGCGATGTGCTGGACATCATCAGCCTGTTCACCAATGCCGATGCGGCTTCCGGGTTCAGCATAGATGAGGATATGGCGCTTACGCACATACCTACATCACTTACGCGCACCAGCGCGTTCCTTACGCACCAGGTGTTCAACAGCCACCACAGCGAAACGCAGATGATGCGTTACATAAAAAGCCTGGAGAATAAAGACCTGAGCCTGAACACCAGCATGATATCATTGGGTAGCTGCACGATGAAGCTGAATGCAGCGAGCGAGATGATGCCGCTGAGCTGGGCCCACTGGAGCAAAATGCACCCTTTCCAGCCGAAAGACCAGTCTGAAGGGTATTTGCAGATGGTAAAAGAACTATCAGCATACCTGTGCGAGATAACGGCGTTTGATGCCTGCAGCCTGCAGCCCAACAGTGGCGCGAATGGTGAGTATGCCGGCCTGCTGGCTATACGACGCTACCACGAAAGCCGCAATGAAGGGCACCGTGATGTGATACTGATACCAATATCGGCACACGGAACTAACCCTGCAAGCGCGGTAATGGCGGGTTATAAAGTGGTAGTGGTTAAAGCCTTGGAGAACGGATATATAGACGTTGCCGACCTGAAGGAAAAAGCCGCGCAACATGCTAAGTATCTGGCAGGCATCATGATTACTTATCCATCTACCTATGGTATTTTTGAAGAGTCGGTGAAGGAGATAACACAGGTGATACATGAGCACGGCGGGCAGGTATACATGGACGGTGCAAATATGAACGCGCAAGTGGGCTTGACTGCCCCCGGCCTCATAGGTGCCGATGTTTGCCACCTCAACCTGCACAAGACATTCGCTATACCACACGGTGGCGGTGGCCCCGGCGTGGGCCCTATATGCGTGAAGCAGCATCTTGCGCCATTCCTGCCCGGCCACGTGGCTATAACAGGCGAAAGCAAGGCAGCACATTCTGTAAGCGCTGCTCCGTATGGTTCTGCAAGCATACTGCTCATATCTTATGGTTACATCCGTATGCTGGGTTCAAAGGGTGTTCGTAAATCAACCGAGTATGCGATACTCAATGCCAACTATATGCGCTCGCGTCTTGCTAAAGATTTTGATATACTGTACACGGGTCCCGGCGGCACATGCGCGCATGAGTTCATTGTGGACCTTCGCCCATTCAAAAAGACCGCGGATATAGAAGCTGAAGATGTGGCAAAGCGCCTGATTGACTATGGCTTCCACGCACCTACTATGAGCTTCCCTGTTGCCGGCACTATAATGATAGAGCCTACGGAGAGCGAAGACAAAGCGGAACTGGATCGTTTCTGTGACGCGTTACTCAGCATACGTAAAGAGATACGTGATATAGAAACAGGCAAAGCACAAAAGGTAGATAATATGCTGAAACACGCGCCACATACGCAGTTCGAAATTACTGCTGATGCATGGCACCACGCATATAGCCGTCAGCATGCGGCTTTCCCGCTACCCTGGGTGAAGCACAACAAGTTCTGGCCAAGCGTAGCGCGTGTGAACAACACCCATGGCGACCGCAACCTGGTTTGTACTTGTGAGCCTACAGAGGCTTATGCATAATTGGAGAATGATTGTATAAATTATAAAACCCGCTCACTGAGCGGGTTTTATAATTTATACAAGTACTTAGATTACGCAATATCACTTACACTCACCTTCACACCCACCATTTCCCTTACAGCATCTGCAATAGCTTGGGCATCGTAGCCACATTCGCGGTGCAGTTCTTCAGGCTTGCCATGTTCTACTATGCGGTCAGGGATACCCAGCATTTTTACTTCAGGAGTGTAGTTATTGGCAGCCATGAATTCCAGTACCGCACTTCCGAAACCGCCTACAATTGTGCCGTCTTCTACTGTTATTATTTTGCTGTAGCGCTGCGCAATTTCATGTAGCATGGCTTCATCCAGTGGTTTTACGAAGCGCATATCATAGTGTGCGGGGTACAGGTCTTCTGTGGCAAGTGCTTTACATGCGGTTACTGCAAAGTTGCCGGGATGGCCTATGGTGAGTATGGCTACATCGTTCCCGTCGCATATTTTTCTACCGGTGCCGGTATCTATTTTTTCAAACGGGGTGCGCCACTGTGGCATCACACCTTGTCCGCGTGGGTAGCGGATTACATAGGGTGCATTTGTTTCGGGTAGCTGGGCCGTGTACATGAGGTTACGCAGTTCAGCCTCATTCATAGGCGCGGCTACTATCATGTTTGGTATGCAGCGCATATAGGCAAGGTCGTATGCTCCATGGTGCGTAGGGCCGTCATCGCCTACCAGGCCGGCACGGTCGAGGCAGAAGATGACAGGCAACTTTTGTATGGCTACATCATGTATCACCATATCGTATGCCCGCTGCATAAACGAGCTGTATATATTGCAGAATACCTTTAATCCCTGTGTTGCCATGCCGGCACTCAGCGTAACTGCATGTTGCTCGGCAATGCCGACATCAATGGCCCTGTCGGGCATTGCATCCATCATAAATTTGAGCGAACAGCCCGAAGGCATAGCCGGGGTAATGCCCATTATGAGCGGGTTCTTCTCAGCCAGCTCTATAATGGTATGCCCGAAAACATCCTGGTATTTAGGAGGTTCGGGTATAGTGGATATTTTTTTATTTATTTTACCCGTTATCTTGTCAAAGGTGCCGGGAGCGTGCCACAGGGTCTGGTCCTGCTCGGCAAGGTCATACCCTTTACCCTTTACTGTTTTTATGTGTAACAGTTTGGGGCCGGGTATATCATGCAGGCCCTGAAGGGTTTCGGTAAGCTTAAGCACATTGTGTCCGTCTATAGGGCCGAAATAACGCAACCCGAGTGCTTCAAAAAGGTTACTGCTTTTTGATACCATGCCTTTAAGGCTGGCCTCCATTTTCGATGCCATTTTCTGGAATTCCTTTGTGGGCAGCTTGCCCAGCAGGTTCCATACGTCATCCCTGAATTTATTATAGGTGTGCGATGTGGTAATGTCCGTCAGGTATTCTTTTAGTGCGCCCACGTTAGGGTCTATGGACATATTATTATCATTGAGGATAATCAATACATCCGCGCCACTTACACCGGCATGGTTCAGCGCTTCAAACGGAAGGCCGGCTGTCATGGCACCATCGCCTATCACAGCGATATGCTTGCGGTGGGTTTCGCCCTTATACTTTGAGGCCACGGCCATACCTAAGGCAGCGGATATAGATGTAGACGAGTGGCCCACGCCAAATGAATCGTATATACTCTCACTTCTTTTTGGGAAGCCGCTAAGGCCGCCATATTTACGATTGGTATGAAAAATACTGCGGCGGCCTGTGAGTATTTTATGACCGTATGCCTGGTGGCCTACGTCCCATACAAGCTGATCGTCCGGTGTATTGAATACATAATGGAGTGCTACCGTAAGCTCTATTACACCCAGGCTGGCCCCGAAATGGCCGCCATGCACACTCACGCAATCAATGATAAACTGCCTCAGCTCATCACAAACCTGTTTAAGCTGAGTTTTGTTCAGCTTTTTAAGGTCATCCGGTGTATTTATCTGGCTAAGCAGTGGCCCTGCAGCAATTTCTCCCATTCTCCTTGAATAATAACCCGCAAAAATAAATAAAATAATAACGTTATCCCTATATATACTTAAAAAAACGTGCCTGCCATCGATTTCCCAATTAGTGGCAAAAAGTAAGCCAATGTGGCCCTATACCTATACCTTTGCGGTTAATTTTCGTTAATAATGAGGTACTTCCGTATATATCCCTGGGGACTGCAATTGATTCTGTTCCTGCTGATGATTTTAACCATGTCATCATTCGGGACATTTCTGGTATACTCATTTCTTCCCAATCTTACCCCTTATACCTTCAAGGAATTAGAATCAATAGGCGATCAGAGCCCGCTGCAATTAATATATACTGCCCTGATTGTACAGGGCGTATTAAGCGCTTTCATATTTCTGATTCCGGCATGGGTGTTCTCGTATCTCACCCATCCCGAACCCGGTAAATATCTTGGCTTAGTAAAACCCGGCAAAGGCATACAGTTGCTGCTGGCCATCCTGGTGATGCTGGGGGCTATGCCATTGCTACAGGCGTTGCAGGAGTTGGTGTCGCAAATAGATTTCGGGACTAAACTAAAGGCATCACAGGAAGCAAATGAACGTATGACCCTTGCTTTTTTGAAAATGCCCGATTTTGCTGCATTTGCCAGGGCGTTTATCGTGTTGGCAATAATACCGGCCATCGGAGAGGAATTGTTTTTCAGGGGGGTATTATTGCGTTTTGCAAAAAAACGCAGCCGGACTTTACTTTTCCCCATCATCTTCACCTCAATTGTCTTTTCATATACTCATGCTAATATTTATGGGTTCCTTCCCATAATGCTGGCAGGGGCTCTCCTGGCAGTCATATATTATCTTACCGGCTCATTGTGGTGCAGCATACTGGCGCATATGTCGTTCAACGGTTCACAGATTATCGCATCTTATCTGAATGATGGCGGCGCAGCCATTAAAGCTCCTGCTGCTATTGAAACTACACCATGGTATTATATTGCCGGGGGCGCAGTAGTATTTGGAGCTTCATTATACTTGTTGCTGAAAAATAAAACCCCACTCCCCGACAACTGGACAGACGATTTTCCGCAGGATGCGCCAAAGGACCAGTGGGACCTTTTACAGAAAAACTAAATAGGCTATGGCATTAAACGTACCTGTATTTTTCAAACGCCTGGGCAGTGCGATAGTATTTGTGGCTATAATGCTTATGGGCCTGCTCTGGAATGAATGGTCTTTCCTTGCCCTGGTAGGTCTCATTAATTTCCTCTGCCTGCGGGAGTTCTTCAGGCTGATGCAGCATATTGATAAGGAAAGCTACTGGCCGTGGTGGCTGCCGACGAAGGTGCAGGCGGCGGCATTCATTTTTATATTGCTTGTGTTTTTTGAGGTGCGTGGTTATTATCACGAATTGTTTGATGCCGCGAAATGGCTGGCCGCATTTGCTATTGTATTTATGGGAGCATTTATGCTGGTGGCTATATTGCCGAAGCAGACCGCATGGAAGGTCTGTATGCAGTCATTTTTTGGCCTGCTCTATATTTCGGTACCTATGTGTCTGCTGGTTATACTGCATCAGGCGCATCCTTATGTGCCGTTATTTATTCTGCTGCTTATATGGACTAACGATACCTGCGCATACCTTACAGGGTCATTTATAGGAAAGACTCCATTTTCTGAAATTTCCCCTAAGAAAACATGGGAAGGTGTGATAGGCGGCACCGTGCTTACTATTGGTGTGGCAATGGCCGTAGGCTATTTCTACAGTGGGTCGGCATCTATTTTTGCCCACATCAGTGCTTTTGCTGTTTCCGCGTTCATAGTATCCGTTGCCGGGCCTGCCGGCGATTTGCTGAAATCGAAGTTCAAGCGCATGGCCAACGTAAAAGATTCAGGCAACCTGATGCCGGGCCATGGCGGCGCGCTCGATAGGTTTGACTCGCTTATCATGGTCACGCCGTTTGTATTCGTTTACGTTATGTATTTTATGTGTTGATTTAACAAGGCTCAAATGCAATAAATGATTATTTTTGTATAAACAACTAACTTATGGTCACTGCAGCTATCAGGCAAAAACTTCACAACTATTTAGAAACAGCCAACGACAAAAAAGTGAAGGCAATTTATACTATGGTAGAAGACGAAATAGAAAATACTGCGGTTGAATATACTGATGAGTTTAAAAAGGAATTAGACCGTAGATATGCAGCATATAAAAATGGTACATCTAAAGCGGTTACTGCAACTGAAAGTAAAAAGCGCATACAGAAATTATTAAAATCTGCCCGGAAGTGATGGGATATTCTTACGTTCTGCAGGCTGAATATGAAGTTGCACTTGCCTGGTATCTGGAGAGAAGCGTGTTAGCTGCTGAGAATTTTGTTGAGGAAGTAGATCATATTATTGAACTTATCTGCCAGACACCATACCGTTGGCGAAATGAGTATGACGATTATCGTGAGCTTGGCCTGAAAAAGTATCCTTATTCTATTGTTTATACCATTGAAGAAGAAAATAAAGTAGTTGTGGTGTCTTCAATTTATCACCATAGCAGGAGCCCTGTAAGATAATACAGGAAGTGAGTATTTAAACGCCCCTCTTTTTTTAATTACCTTTACATTTCAATTATTAACAATGACAGTTCACCGCGAAGGATATAAATACATCATTTTAGCTACCATACTCTGGATAGGGCTTGCATGGACGGCTAATCATTTTATACCGCCTTCCTACTTCATTATTACGGCTCTCATTACTTTCACCCTTTTTCTGGTGTGGTTCTGGGTGGTGGCGTTCTTCCGCATTCCTTCAAGGAATTTTGTGCATGGCGAGAACAAAATAATAGCCCCGGCCGATGGAAAGGTGGTGGTGATAGAAGAAACTTACGAACCTGAATACTTCAGCGACAATCGTTTGCAGGTATCTATATTCATGTCGCCGGTGAATGTGCATGTGAACCGCAACCCGGTGAGTGGGGTAATAAAATACATGAAGTATCACAAAGGCAAGTATCTGGTAGCATGGCACCCCAAGTCATCGACTGAGAACGAACGCACTACGCTGGTGATAGGCAACGACCGGGGCGATATACTTCTGAGGCAGATAGCCGGGGCTATGGCCCGGCGTATAAAATTTTATGTGGAGGAGAACGATATCGTGAAGCAGAATGAGGAATTTGGCTTCATCCGCTTTGGCTCCAGGGTAGATGTTTTTCTGCCGATAGGCACAAAGGTGAATGTAAATATTGGCGATAATGTGAAAGGCGGAGTTACCGTGCTGGCGCATTACGAATAGGTATTTTTGCAAATATAACAGGCGTTATTATGGATTTTTAACAATTTGGAATACCCTTTCCGTGTGGTTAATAATACATATTTCCCTATCTTTACCATCTAAATCGCAAAAAATGAAAAAGCTCACGTTATTATTGGTTGCCGCAGTTATGCTGTCTGGTGGTGCATTTGCCAAAGAAAAATCTTGCTGCAAAAAGAAAAGCGAGCAGTGCTCAAGCAAATCGGCTGGTTGCTGCAAAGACAAGAAAGGCAAGCACGAATGCAAAGATGCTAAAGACCACGAAAAGGCAGAAAAGCAGGAAGTTTCGAAACCAACTTCTTAAGCAATATATTTATTGCAATAAAAACGCCCCGGTTTTCCCGGGGTTTTTTATTTCCTGAAAGAAATAGCCCCCGGACATTTGCTCTTTCCGGGGGCTTGCTGCCACGGGTGCAGCGCTCATTTGCTAATATAGGGCGGGAAAATCTTTACGCACCCTGGCCGCCAATCCGCCTTTTCTCATCCTCGGCCCCGCCATGGTGCCGCATAGATGGTGGTACGGTGCGCTTGCCAAACCGATAGGTGAACGACAGGCTCACCTGCCTTGTATCGCGCTTGGCAATAAAAAATTCTACATAATCGTTGTAATGGGAGGTGGCACTCGGATAACCGCGCCAGAATATATCTGTGGCATTCAGCCGCACAGTTGCCCGCTTATCAAACAGGTTTTTCTGGATGCCGATATTGAGCATCCACTGCGGGCGCAGGCTCATATACCCATATTGCTGCGGTGCCTGGTAAAACCCGCTCAGCTCAGCCGAGAAGTTCTTGGGGAGGATGAAGCTGTTATTGGTGTTAATATCGAATGTGCCCCTGCCTGCATTCAGGTTCGTACCGGCTATGTCCCCCGTGTACCGGGAGTAGTAAATATTTATATTGGTGGTATTGTTCCACCATTTATAGAATGAGAATTGGTAGGACCCGTTTATGCCATAGTAGGCCATGCTTATCAGGTTCTTGGTAGTTTGTATCGTTACTTTGGTTTCTGTTGGGCTGGGTTGTATTACCTCGGTAAGCGGTGAATTGGTGATGGTATAGTTGAGTGTCGTTATGAACTTTTGTTTATAGACATAGGATAGTTCTACCGCATAAGAAAGGGCGGGATTAAGGTAGGGGTAACCGGCCTTGTAGGTAGTAGGATCAAGGTAAAATTTGAACGGGTTCAATTGCTCATAGTTTGGGCGCTCTATTCGCCTGCTTAGTGTTATGCCTAAATCGTTATTGGGGTTGATATGCCTTTGCACTGCCAGGCTGGGGAATGGCTGTATATAATTGCGCCTGAATGTGGAATCGGAGGTCAGGTCTTCTCCTTTTGCTATGGTTTGTTCGGCCCTTATACCTATTTGTGTGCTCCACTTGGGCCAGTCTTTACTGAAATTCACATAGGCGGCGTTAATGTTCTCGTTATAAATGAAATGGTAGGTCTTCGTGGTGTCCGGTTCATATTGTCCCGTGCTGTGCATATAGTTGAAGAAGCGCAGGTCGTTGTCGGCGGTCACATAGCTCACCTTTAACCCCGCTTCAAATTTTGCGCTGTTGCTAAGTGGGTGGGTATAATCAGCTTTGAAAGAACGTATCTGGGTATTGCCTGTCTGGGAGCCATGCAGCATTTGTGGCAGGGAGTCTATTTTTCCAAGTGTATCATAGAAGTTGGTGGTGAAATCTTGTGTGCCGGTGCTGGGGTAGTGCGCATAGTCGGCATCAACGGCAAGTGTTCTCCCCGTACTGTCGAATGTGTGCCGCAGGTTCAGGTTTACGGCATAATTGTACCAGTTGTTAGGCGAGCTGTTCTCGGTAGAAAAGCGGGACACGACATTGTTTGAAGCATCAATCACATTTGAATAGTTCATCCCATCGCGCCTGAAGTCTGTGGCATTGCCGTTAAGTGCTGCGCCAACAATGGTCTTGGATGACAGGTTGTAATCCACGCCAATTCCGGCTATATCGCCGGTAATATGATATAGGTAATTATTGTCCTGGTCATAGGCTCCGGCAAAAACGCCATTATCATAAAAATTGCGTTGAAGGGTCAGATGGTTAAAGCCCTCCCGGTAGGAGTGGTTGTAGTTGGCAAAAAGGTTAAAACGTTTGTTTCTATAGTTCAGGTTGAAGCCACCATTGGTCTTTCCGTATATGCCTTGCGCATAGTTGGCGTTAAGGCTTCCGTTTAACCCCATTTTTTTATCTTTCTTCATTTTTATGTTAATGATGCCTGCCGTTCCCGCTGCATCATATTTTGAAGATGGGTTGGAGATAAGCTCAATACTCTCTACCGAAGCCGAAGGCATGCTTTTCAGCAGGTTTCCCAGTTCCTGTGCCGATATGGGCTGAGTTTTACCATTTATCATCACATTCACTCCCTGTTTTCCTTTCAGGCTGATGTTGTCATTCTGGTCAACGGTCACACCGGGTGAGCGAGATATTACATCAAGCACCGAGCTGCCGGCGTTTACAATGCTGTTTTCTACGTTCACCACTAATTTATCGGCATGGATCTCTACGAATGGCTTTTGCCCGCGAACGCTTATTTCTTTCAGTTCGCTGCCTTTCTGTTCCAGAAGTATATCCGCAAGAGGGATGTTGTTATTGTTTATTTCCAGCTTTTCCGACACATAATTGCCATAGCTCATCGCTATTACTTTCACATAATAGTTTCCACTTGCTACAGGGGTGAGTTCGTACTCACCCTTTTCATTGGTTATCTCTGTTTTAATGAGTACGGAATCTCCTTCATGGAGCAGTAGCACACTGGCAAAAACAACCGGCTTGCCAAAGCCATCCAATACCCGCCCTGATATGCCCCCCGTGCGGGCCGCCACATTTTGGCCGCATAATATCATTGCTAAAAAAAGTATAAAAGGGAAAGACCTGTTCATGGTGTGCTTTTGATGATTCAAATGTATCGGGCATTAGGTAGTATTCGTTCACCCGTAGTGGGTGATTTGCATAATGCTAACAGAAATTTGAAGAAGCGTATTTTCTTATCACCAACATAAGGGTTAATTTCACGGGATAAATATGGGTTGTGTGTACATAAGGCGTTCGTTATCATGGGGTAAGCGGTTTTATGCCGTCTTGTGCCTTGTGCTGGTGTGTTATTTACATGCTCATGGCCAGCGTTATCCTTTCCATAACCTGAGCGTGGATGACGGGTTGATACAATCGCAGGCTACCTGTCTTGCCCAGGATAAAACGGGGAACCTGTGGATTGGTACGCTGGGCGGACTTTCCCGCTACGACGGGCGAAATTTCACCAACTATACGATTCGGAACGGTTTGCAGAACAACACCATTTGGTCGGTAGCTGTTGATGGCGGCGGGAATGTATGGATGGGTAGTGAGCGTGTGATCTCGCAATTCAACGGTAAGGAATTCAGGCATTTTCGCAGGCAACAGGAACAAACGACTCGTGTGCTCAATAATACGCAGCAGATTCAGGTTTTGAACGATACCACCTGGTGGCGGGTAGCAGGCGATGTTTATTTTATCACTCGGGGCAAGATTAAGTATTTCGTCACTCCGGGCGATACAGGCTTTGTTTCGGCTATGTTGGTGGAGAAAGGAGGGCTTTGGATAGCGAAAGAAGGCGTCGTTTATTACCTGGCGAAAAACAGGATAGATTCCTTTAAGTTCCGGGGAGAGGACCACGAGTACTTTCCAAACATTTACAGGATATTCAGGGATAAAGATGGTGAAATGTGGGTAGCCGCTAATACAGGATTGTACAGGATATGGCGAAATGCTATTGCGCAGGTGCCGGTTACCACAGATAGTTTACAGGCCCAGCCGGTGATAACCTCCATGGCTCAGGACATAACAGGAGCCTTTTGGTTGGCCACCAATAAAGGCGTTATTAAGTTGTCCGGAAAAACACCGCAGTATTACAATAAGCGGAATGGCCTCAGTGATAATAACTTTTTTGAGGTGTTTACAGATGTGGAGGGAAATGTGTGGATGGCTTCCGATGGGCAGGGACTGTTCAGGTATTCCGGCACTCAGTTCACCGGCCTGGATGAAACTATGGGACTGCCCAGCGCACAAGTAACCGCTATTGCCAGCAACAACAGGGACTCTCTTTTTCTAGGTACTTATGATGCAGGTTTGTTTGTATTCAAAGATGGGAAAATATCTCCATTATCATTTCCGTCTGCTCCCGTTCCGGCTATTACTTCCCTTTGCTATACGGCTAAGTCTAAATTATGGATAGGTACACGGGGCCGGGGATTATGGTCGTATGAAAAAGGTGTATTCCGCCAATACGTAGCCCCCGACCGTAATTTCCCTTCAAATTTTGTCAACAGCATTTTTGAGGATGAAAATGAACGGTTGTGGATCGGTTTTGCGAATGGCGCGATTTTGTATGAGAATGACAGCTTTAAAACTTTACAGACAAAAGGAAGAAGGATCAACACTTTCCTTTCAATAGGTGGAGACTCTGTGCTGATAGGCGAAGAAAGCGGGTTGCTGCTGTATGCAGGTGGTGAAATAAGTGAATTCAAAACCGGCACGGTAGCCGATAGTTTCGTACTACAGTGCTTCACGTTGCAGGGAAGGAGCTTATGGATGGGCAGCCCAGACAATGGCATTATCCGCTACGGGCTGGATGATGGCAAGGCAATAGTTATCAATAAGAATAACGGGCTGAGGTCAGATTTTATTTACAATATTATTGCCGACGATGAGGGCAATATATGGACCGGTACAGGTTTCGGCATCCATAAGATAACCATGAATACCGGTGAGCAACCCCATATCAAATTTTACGGCAGGGCCCAGGGTATCACCGGTATGGAGAGCAATATTAACTCTGTATTGAAATTACCGGACGGCAGTATTTGGTTTGGCACCACCAATGGGGCCATGCACTACCAGCCACATAGTGCCATGGTAGCATCGGGGCCGGTAAGTATAGTGTTGCAATCGGTGAAGCTTACTTCAGAAGCCTATATTGACAACAATTATTACGACAGTTCGGACAATTGGTATGGCATACCCTACGGCCTGCGGCTGCCCTTCAAAAAGAACAACATTGCCATAACCTTTCATGCTATCACACTCAGTGGGCAACAACCACTATACCGGTATCGGATGGAGGGGCTGGAAACGCCTTGGTCGGAATGGAGCACCACGAACGCTGTCACTTATTCGGCATTGCCGCCTGGTAAGTATGTATTTATTGTGCAGTGCCAGGGAAATGAAAAAGATATGCCTGAGTTGCGTTACCCGTTTGAGATTATCACGCCTTTTCAGAAAACAACCTGGTTTCGTTTTTCTGTGCTCATAGGTTGTATTTTGATGGGTATCCTGTTACAGTACATGGTCAATAGTAGGAAGCAGCGTAGGCAAAAGCTGCTGGAGAAACTGAGGTCGGAGGAGCAGGCAAAGATAAGATTGCGCACCGCGGAAGATTTTCACGATGAGATTGGAAACAAACTAACACGCATCAATGTGCTGACGAACGTACTGAAGAACAAAACACAGCTTAACCCTGAATCTCTGAGGATATTGAGCCAGATAGAGGACAATACAGCCCAGCTATATGGTGGAACCCGCGACATACTGTGGTCGTTGAAGCCTTCCAACGACAGCCTCTATGAGATACTACACAGGATAAGGGATTTCGGAATGGAATTGTATCAGGATACAGAAGTGAATTTTACTTTTTCCGGTATCGACGAAAAATGGAAAAATTTCAGGCTGCCAATGGATATGAGTCGTAACCTGATTATGATATTCAAGGAGGCCCTGAACAACAGCCTCAAATACGCACAGGCACACAATGTGTCGCTGGATGTACAAATTAAGAATAAGAATGTACTGCAAATGGTATTGAAGGATGATGGAAAAGGTTTTGATATTCATGCGGCAACAAAAGGCAACGGCATCAATAATATGAACATAAGGGCAGAACGCCTGAATGGGAAATTGTATGTCGATTCAAGGATAAATAAGGGTACAATCATCAATCTGACCTTCAAAATACCTCCAAACAGGTGATATTGTATATGCGTAAATTAAGGAACTTCACATAAATATTTATTATGAAACGCGACCTGGATATACGTGTAGCCATTATTGAAGACGATGAAACCATAAGAGAGGGTTACGCCTTCCTGATAGGGAATACCAATGGGTATAAAGTTGTGGGTACTTACCGTTCTTGCGAAGAGGCGCTGAAAAAAATAGTGAATGACGACCCTGATGTGATTTTGCTGGATGTGGAACTATCTGGTATGTCGGGAGTAGAGGCATTGCCTAAGCTAAAAAAGCTGTTACCGGACACACATATCCTTATCCTCACGGTTTATGAACAGGAGATGCTCATTTTCCGCGCGCTGGGCAATGGTGCCGCAGGTTACCTCACCAAGAATACACCACCTGAAAAAATTGTTGCGGCAATACATGAAGTAATGGAAGGCGGCGGGCCCATGAGCGCGCATATTGCCCGCATGGTCATTTCCTCCTTTAAGCGTAATGAGTCCACACCGCTCACCCGCCGGGAAACGGAGATACTGGAGCAGATAGCCACGGGGAAAAGCCGTAAGCGCATAGCCGAAGAATTATTTATAGACCTCGAGACGGTAAAATCGCACATAAAGAATATCTACCACAAGCTGGATGTGCATTCAAAAGCAGATGCGATAAAAGCGGCTAAGGACAATAAGTTTATATAAACGTTAGCTCAGCTCGTCTGGTGCAGATACAATTTTGCATACCGGCCATTCATTGCTATTAGTTCTTCGTGCGTTCCTTGCTCTGCAATGCTCCCATGGTCCAGGATGATGATCTGATCAAATGTCCAACTGGTGAAAATGCGGTGTGTGATGACCAGCGTGGTCTTGCCCACCAGGTAATCCTGTAGATTGTTGAGTATCGTTTTTTCAGTTTGTGTATCTACTGCCGACAGGCATTCATCCATGATCAGGATGTTACTGTTCTTCAACAGCGCTCTTGCCAGCACCATGCGCTGTTTTTGCCCGCCCGATAGCATCACACCACGCTCGCCTATTATAGTTTCGTAGCCCTTGCCGAAATTGGTTATGTCTTTATCCAGGTCTGCCATCCGGGCTGCGGCTATTACTTCTGCCTCTGTGGCATCGTCCTTTCCGAACTTTATATTGTTGTATATCGTATCGGAGAAAAGGTAGGCATCCTGCGGGGCGTAAGCGATATTTTTGCGCAATTGATGCAGGTCATACTTTGAAACAGGTATATCGTCGAACGACAATGTGCCTGATGATGCATCATACATGCGCAACAGCAGGTGGGCGATAGTTGATTTGCCGGATCCGGTTTTTCCAATAATAGCTATCTTTTGCCCCGGCTGTATGTCCAGCGAAAAATTATTCAGTGCGGTAATGCCGGTATGCGGATAGGTAAAAGTTACCTTATTGAAGGAAATACCCCCTTGCACTTTTTGTTGCAAGGTATTAGGTTGGACTGCTATGTCCGGTTTAGTGTCCAGGAATTCGTCTATCCTTTTTTGTGATGCTCCCGCCCTTTGCGTCATGCTGGCTACCATGCCTATGCTGGAGATTGGGAACATCAGGATGTTGATATAGATGACGAACTGTGCGATATTGCCCGTAGTTATCTGCCCGTTAATAGCAAAATACCCGCCGATAAGTATGGTGCACAGCATACTCAGCCCAATAAACAGGTTCATGAACGGAAAATAAACAGCCTCCGTAAGAGATAAGTTTACAGAGCTTTTTCGATATTCTTCGGAATTATTATCAAAAAACCGCAACATGTTCTTTTCTTGTACGAACGATTTGATTACCCTTATCCCTGAATATGATTCGTGCGCTGTTGTTGTAAGTGCTGATAATTGAGCCTGAATCTTTGTGCTTTTTTTGAAGATGATTTTGTTGACCATATAAATGGAAAAGGCCAGTATGGGCAAAGGGGCTATTACACACATAGTGAGCAATACATTCACACGCAGCATATCCCATATGCAGAATATCGCCAGAAACACCACGGAAGTAAAATACATGATGGATGGCCCGGTGTACATACGCACGCGCGATACATCTTCTGATATGCGGTTCATCAGGTCTCCGGTAAAGTTGGCTTTATAGAAACCGGTGTTCAGTTGCTGGTAGTGAGCGTATATTTCATTCTTCTGGTCATACTCTATGTGGCGCGACATAACAATGATTGTTTGCCGCATCATGAACATGAACAGGCCCCGCAGCAGCGCCAGCCCAAGTAATATCACCCCACCCCTGATCACAAAAGAAATGATGACAGCCCGTTCTGTTTTGGCAGCTATCATCTGCACTACTTTATCAAGGATATCCTTTATCACATTCCCCGGCATCACGGCAAACTTGCTGGAAACAGCCACAAAAGCCAAACCAAGCAATAAGCGCCATTTGTATTTAATAAAGTATTTATTCAGCGATGCTAGGTTCTTCATAAAGTGCAAATATAACTCCAAAGCATCTTTCGCATTATGGCAGGCATTTGTAATATAGTTTTGATCGAAATGTATTTAGAGTTTGAGTACATTAAGGTATTTTTGCCGCTCAATTAAAAATAATGAAAGTAGCTGTTGTAGGTGCCACCGGCCTTGTGGGCGGTACTATGTTAAGAATATTGGAAGAAAGGAATTTTCCGGTCACAGAGTTGATTCCCGTAGCCTCCGAGCGTTCTGTTGGGCAGAAGGTATCTTTCAAAGGCAGGGAATACAGTGTTGTGTCTGCCGATACGGCTATTGCTATGAAGCCCGCGCTGGCTTTATTTTCAGCAGGTGGCAGTACTTCTCTGGAGCTTGCCCCAAAGTTTGCCGCTATCGGCTGTTATGTGGTAGACAATTCATCGGCATGGCGCATGAAGGAGAACATAAAACTGGTAGTGCCTGAAGTGAACGGCCATGCACTCACCAAAGAGGATTATATCGTCGCTAACCCCAACTGCTCTACTATTCAAATGGTGATGGTGCTTGACCCCATTCACCGCGCCTATGGCATTAAACGTGTGGTAGTGAGCACATACCAATCTGTGAGCGGCACCGGCCAGAAAGCAGTAAAAGAGCTTATGGAGCAGCGCGGCGGCAGCCCGGAGAATAAAGTATATCCCCACAGGATAGACCTGAATGTGCTGCCCCATATAGATGTGTTCCTTGAGAACGGATACACAAAGGAAGAAATAAAGATGGTTCAGGAAACCTGCAAGATAATGGGTGATGACACCATCAAAGTTACCGCCACTACGGTGCGCGTGCCGGTTGTAGGTGGGCATAGCGAGAGTGTGAATATTGAGTTGCTCAAAGATTTTAACGAAGGTGATATTAAAGAACTATTGTCAAATCAATCCGGGGTGGTGGTAGTAGATAACCCCTCTATGAATGCATACCCTATGCCCATAGATGCGGAAGGCAAGGACGAGGTGTTTGTAGGCCGGATAAGGAGGGACTACTCTCAACCCAACACCCTCAATTGCTGGATAGTGGCGGACAACCTGCGCAAGGGCGCAGCTACCAATGCGGTGCAGATAGCTAAGTACCTGCATAATCAGGGGTGGATTTAATATAGCGGAGTGAAAATATATGGGTGGTTTAGTATGCCACCCGTTTTTACTTCTTACTTCTCAATTTCTTGGCCACCGCATCCAGCCCTTCATAAAATTCCTCTCCGTATTTGCGTATGAGGGCCTCTTTAAGAAATACATATACCGGCACTTTCAATGCTTTTCCCTGCTTGCAGGCGGGCTTGCACAATGTTTCCCTTGGCTCGTAATTTACCGCCTCATAACCGGGATGTGAAATGATGCGGATAGGATACAAATGGCAGGATATCGGCTTACGAAATTTTATTTTACCATCCTTCCATGCTTTTTCTATGCCGCATTTCACTATGCCCAGTTCATCTGTGTATCCATATACGCAGATACCGCCGTTTACGGTGGGTGTCACATAGCCATATTGGTCGTCGGTGGTGTGTGTGCCCTGTTTTTCTATTTCGGCAATATATTCCGGTAGTAAGTAAGATTTGATCTTTGGATAGATGCGCGCTATTATCTTAGTCTCTTCCTCCGTAAGGGGCGCGCCGCAATCTCCATCTACGCAGCAGCCTCCCTTGCACTTGTTCAGGTCGCATACAAAATGCTCTTCAACCACCTCATCACTCAGCAAAACGTTATCTATCGCAATCATTAATAACTTAATTAAAGGTCAAACAACTACAGGGGGTTTACATATTGATGTAGTTCATCAGCAGGTTGTACTTGCCGGTAATGTCTTCACCGTTATTATGCTCCCCAAACACTTCTTTTACATGGTATTTATGCCGTTCAAAAGAGGACACTACCCCGTCCAAAACTGAGCGGTTCACCTTTAAGGTTACTTCGAGCATGCCTCGCTCGTTTACGCTCGATAGCAGGTTCATTATCATCACGTCCTCATTCTCGCATATCCGGGCTATTTCGGGTAGTGTATAGTTACGTGGCGCCACTTCCAGTACTATTATGCCGCCAGGCGTGTCTATGCCGCTATGTTCCGTAATATATTTGAGTAGGCTGTCCTTAGTCACAGCGCCTATATACTTATGCTCATTATCTACAACCGGTAGCACAGAAAGGTTCATCTGGTTCATCAGCCGCATTGCTTCATATGGGTGGCCCGCGCCCGGTACTGCCGGCTTATAGGTGAGGGAATCACTGGCGCTTAATTTATCGCTGGTGTTCGGCCGGTTAAGTATATCGTTTTCGCTTATCAGGGCTATATAGTTGTCTTGGTCCACTACAGGCAACTCTGTCATGTTATTTTCCGCCATCACGTCCATAGCTTTATCTCCGGTGTCATCAGGCGAGAGGGTAGGTATTGGGAAAATTAACTGGTCAATGTTCATTTTTATTCCTCCTGTAAAGTATCTATTGCAAAACGCATACCAAAATAGAATTAGTATTACGAAAACAATAAAATGGCAATTATTTTACGCTGGCAGGTACGGCTTTATGTTTTCCAAGAAAATTAGTGAGTATCGTATTGAACTCTGTCGGCACTTCCATCATAGGCGCGTGTCCGCATTTGTCTATCCAGTGCAATTCAGATGTAGGTAAAAGTTTATGAAACTCCTCCGCTACCATTGGTGGCGTTATGGTATCATTTTTGCCCCATATCAGGCACACAGGTATTTTTATTTCCTGTAGCTCATCACCAAGGTTGTGTTTGATGGCTGACCTTGCGAGCGCTATGATTTTCAGCGCTTTCAGCCTGTTGTTAATGATATGGAACACCTCATCCACCAGTTCTTTCGTCGCTACTTTGGGGTCGTAAAACGTTAGCTCCGTCTTCTTCTGCACATAATTGTAGTCGCCGCGCTTGGGGTAAGTTTCACCCATCCCGTTCTCAAAAAGCCCCGAGCTTCCGGTAAGTGTAATCGACTTTACCAGGTCCTGGTGCTTTAATGTGTAAACAAGCCCTATGTGCCCGCCGAGAGAATTGCCCAGCAGGTGAAAATTCGTGAGTTTCTCGTGTTCAATGAATTTGGTAACATGTTTCGCAAGCCCCGATACGCTGGTATCCAAAAGCGAAAGGTCATACAGGGGTAGCAGGGGTATGATAACTCTGTACGAATGTTTAAAATGGTCAACAAGGTCTTTGAAGTTGCTCAATGCGCCAAATAGCCCATGAAGTAATATCAAAGGCTCTCCGTTTCCTTCTGCTACGTATTTGAATTTGCCCGAATGTTTTATTTCGTATTCCATGTAATTGTGCTAAAATACTATTGTTTAGCTTAAAAATGCAAACTTACGTTGCTTTATGCAATAGAATTTTACCTTTTTATTATGGCTGGCATCGGTAAACAATACCTTAAATGCTTCATATTTGAGTTAACTTCGTCCGTTATTTTAACAATATGTTGCAACAATATTGCGCTTCCCTTACCGGATATAAACGTTTATCTACACGTGAAGTAAAAATCGGTGACCTGATGATAGGTTATGGACATCCCATTGCTATACAAACAATGACCACCACCGATACAATGGATACAACCGCCACGGTAGCGCAAACTATCCGTTGCATTGAGGCCGGGGCAGAGCTGGTGCGCATTACAGCGCCCAGCAAAAATGAAGCGGAAAACCTGCTGAACATTAAGAAACAATTGCGGGCCGCAGGCTACAACACGCCGCTTGTTGCCGATATACATTTCACGCCAAACGCTGCTGAAATAGCGGCCCGTATCGTAGAGAAGGTGAGGGTGAATCCGGGTAATTATATTGATAAGAAGAAATTTGACCTCATTGAATATACCGACCAGGAATATTTGGCTGAGGTGTCGCGTATCAGGGATCGTTTCTCTCCACTAGTAAGGATATGTAAGGAGTATGGCACCGCCATGCGTATAGGCACTAATCACGGCTCCCTCAGCGATCGTATCATGAGCCGGTATGGCGATACACCCATAGGTATGGTAGAGAGCGCCATGGAGTTTCTG
Organism: uncultured Flavipsychrobacter sp.; assembly: GCA_964493865.1. Lineage (GTDB taxonomy): Bacteria > Bacteroidota > Bacteroidia > Chitinophagales > Chitinophagaceae > Nemorincola. Next base: position 197,256 of record CAZBPS010000005.1, on the reverse strand, counting down.
CGCATTGCCCGCGACGAAAGCTATCATCAAGTAGTACTCAGTATGAAATCCAGCAATCCGCTGGTGATGGTGCAGGCATATCGCCTGCTGGTGCAGAAGATGGACGAAGAGTTTGGTGAGTGCTATCCACTGCACCTCGGCGTTACCGAGGCTGGCGATGGAGAGGATGGACGTATAAAAAGCGCTATAGGTATAGGCACATTGCTCGAAGATGGCATTGGCGATACAATCAGGGTGTCGCTTACAGAAGACCCCGAATTTGAGATACCCGTATGCCGTGATATTGTTGAGCGGTACAAAAACAGGAGCGGGCACAAACCAATTGCGGAGTTGCGGAATACGGTTACGCTCCCTTATAATCCATTTGCATATAATCGCCGGCAAACGTTAAGTGTCCATAATATAGGTTCGGGTCATGTTCCGGTTGTTGTTGCAGATTTTAGCAAGGTGGAGGAACTGGATGCAAAAAGCCTGGAGCCGATAGGCTATACTTACAATGCAGATACTGATAAATGGAGCATCAGCGATTCGGCCGCTGATTATGTGTATACAGGGATGAAATATTTTGATTTCCCATTGCCTGGCACATTGCAGGTTATCTGCGATAATGATGTTTGGCACAATGCCCCGGATAAAACAAAATACCACCCTTATCTTACACAGGCAGAATACGCAGATAGTAATCTTGCCACAGACCGTTCGCATTTTGTGTATGTGGATGCCGGCGACGTGCCCTATGGTTTTATTGATAAGTTGAAGCAGTATCCGAAAGCGGTACTGGTGGTGTTTAGTACTAATACTCACGCAATGGCGTCTGTCAGACGGTTCATGATAGAGCTGATGCAGCAGGGAGTAAAATGCCCTGTTATACTGCTTTCCGAAAGCATTGAAAAGACGGTTGACAAGCAACTGATAGAATATGCCACAGACACTGGTGGCCTGCTGCTCGATGGTTTCGGTGATGGCGTGTGGTTGCTGAATGACCCGAAGAATTTAGAGAACAAAAAGATAAGCGGGCGCACTTACCTCGAAGTAAAAAGTAACGAACAATTCCTGAACAATACAGCATTCTATATACTACAGGCTACCCGCACGCGAATCAGCAAAACGGAGTATATCAGTTGCCCCAGTTGTGGCCGCACCCTCTTCGACCTTCAGGAGACCACCGCTAAGATACGCGCTGCCACCCACCACCTGAAAGGCGTAAAGATTGCTATAATGGGTTGCATTGTAAATGGTCCCGGCGAAATGGCCGATGCCGACTTTGGTTACGTAGGCAGTGGCCCCGGCAAGATAACCCTCTACAAAGGCAAAGACGTAATGAAGCGCAATGTGCCCAGCGAAATAGCTGTGGATGAGTTGATAGGCTTGCTTAAAGAGCATGGTGCGTGGGTGGAGTTACAGGTTCAATAAAAAATATTCCCCACCATTCCCTCCTTTAATAGCCCCGCCCCCTCCGCTTTCTCAAAAAGCATGGCGATAGCACTACGCCCTTTTTCGCCTAAGTCTTTTGTGTAGTCATTCACATACAGGTTTATGTGTTTGCGCATCACCTCTTCTTCCATCTCCTGTGCGTTTTCAGTTACGAATGACGATAGCTTCGGATAATGCTGCCACGAATAGGCGAGGCTTTCTTTTATGATGCTGTCCACTTTAGCGCACAGCTCTTTATCTATGCTGCGTCGTATGACTATTCCACCTAGTGGTATTGCGGCATGGGTATTTTGCTCCCACCAGTCGCCCAGGTCTATCAGCTTTGTCAAGCCTTTTTGCTGATAGGTGAACCTGCTTTCGTGTATAATGAGGCCCGCATCGTATTCGCCATTCAGCACTGCCGCTTCTATTTCGCTGAATACTAATGCCGTTCTATTCTTAGCTTGCGGATATGCCAATGTCAGCAGCAGATTGGCAGTAGTATGTAAGCCGGGGATAGCAATTTTATAAGTGTCAATTTTATTAAGATCAAGCGGCTGCTTTGATACTAGCAAAGGCCCCACGCCTTCGCCCAGTGCACTGCCACAATGCAGCAGGGCGTATTCACTCACAGTATGAAGGAATGTATTGAAGCTAAGTTTGGTTATATCCAGTTTGCCTTGTTCTGCCCATTTATTCAGTGTTTCCACGTCCTCCATTACATAGTCGAACGTGATACCCTTTGTATCTATCTTGCAATTTACCATAGCATCAAAGATGAAGGTATCGTTAGGGCATGGGCTGAAGCCGATTGTTAATTTCATTTTACAAGGTGTTTATAAAACCCGTGAGCCAGCTATTCAGATTAACCACAGCCTCTTTCATTTTCCACTGGCTTTTATCTCGTGGGGTTACATAGTTCGATATGGCCCGCACCTGCGCGAAGGACACATTTTCCTGCATGCATACCATATGAAAAGCTGCACCCTCCATACTTTCCACATCAGCGCCATATTTTTCTGCCCTCATCCTTATGGTTTGTTCATTGCCGCTCACCGTGTTCACTGTTATGCCTTTTACATGCGGCAGCTTTATCTTTTCATGCACAGGCAGCATTGGGGTGGGTAAACTGCCATAGGTATAGGGGGCACTGTTTCTATCCGCTAATCCCATTTCAAAAATATCCAGGTATTTATTGTGGTCTTCCGCTCCCAAGTCTGCAAATTGGTCATCGGTGATAAAAACCACGCTGCCTGGGGCAATATCCGGGTTAAAGCTGCCTGCCACGCCCACTTGCAGCACAAGGTCGTATTTGTTATGCTGAAGGTGCCTCGTCAGGGCATAGGTGGTCGCCACCATCCCTACGCCGGTTATAAGCTGTGTTACCTCATCTCTCTTCTCCGGAAAGGCCCGGAGAGGCCCGATTTCCCCCTCCGTAGCTGCCACAATAAGCACTTTCATAACGCAAATAACCGCTTTTTTGCGAAAACCGCCCAGTAACGCTAATTTTGCAGATTAAATATAGAAAATGGTATATCTGACGAGGGTGGAGCATTTTAACGCTGCCCATAAACTGGAGAACAAAAGCTGGACAGATGCCCAGAATAAGGACGTGTTCGGCAAGTGTGCGAATGAGAACTGGCATGGGCATAATTATGAGCTGCATGTCACAATAAAGGGCGAGCCCGATGCGGAGACCGGTTTCATATTCAACGCCAAAACCCTAGGTGAACTGATAAAGGACGTGATTGTTGAGCGGGTAGACCACCGCAATCTGAACCTTGATGTGGACTTCATGAAGGGGAAATTTACCAGCGCAGAGAATTTTGCAATGGGCATATGGCATGAGTTGAAGCCCCATGTGGAGCAAGGTACCGTGAAATTGCATTGCATAAAATTGGTGGAAACACCCAAGATTTACGTGGAATACTTCGGATAATATATTTTGATAGGTATATTGGTAATAGATGTAGACCGCTACTCCTTTTACTGCTAATATTGTATCCACAAACACAAACATTTTGGCTTACCATAAGATAGAAAAATACGACGAGCAGACCACCAATGAGCTCAAGGGACATTACCGGTCTATTTTAGACGGACTCGGTGAAGACCCGGATCGGGAAGGCCTGCTGAAAACCCCCGAGCGGGTGGCCAAGGCCATGCAATTTATCACGCAGGGATATAATATGAATGCGGCTGATATACTCAACTCAGCCAAATTTCATGAGGCGTACAACGAAATGGTGCTGGTGAAGAACATAGAGCTGTATTCGCTGTGCGAGCACCACATGCTGCCATTCTTTGGCAAAGCGCATATAGCCTACATTCCTAATGGTGTCATTACCGGGCTCAGTAAGCTGGCCCACGTCGTAGAGTGTTTCTCCCGCAGGCTGCAGGTGCAGGAGCGGATGACCCACCAGATACTCGATGTGATACAGGAAACGCTTAACCCCCTGGGCGTGGGCGTGGTGATAGAGGCGCAGCACCTGTGCATGATGATGCGCGGGGTACAAAAGCAGAACAGCGTCACCACCACGTCGGCATTCAGCGGCCAGTTCATGAAAAATGAAACCCGCTCAGAATTCCTGAAACTCATATCCCACGATCTGTCGTGATACAAGTAAAAGTTATTGGGTTTTTAATTACCTTTGCCACCCTGCAATCAGCGTTACGGTTTCAGGATATTTGATATTTGTTTCGGGACGTAGCGCAGCCCGGTAGCGCACATGGCTGGGGGTCATGTGGTCGCTGGTTCGAATCCAGTCGTCCCGACTAATGAGCACTTTACATTTATTTGTAAAGTGCTTTCTTTTTACCTGAAACCCTTTTCAGGCAAACATTTAGTCATAATCCCTCTAATATTTCTTGTCACATGCCCGCACAAAACGCCATAAAATAACATTTTTTAACACCGTATCTTCAGTCGGGCAGCGTAACTTGCACCGTCTTAAAAAATAATCTGCCCGGTTGGATACTATCATTGAAACGCGCGATTTAAGCAAGTCATTCAAAAATCTGCATGCGGTTTCCGGTCTTTCATTCTCTATAAACAAAGGTGACGTATATGGCTTTCTGGGGCAGAATGGCGCCGGAAAAAGTACCACCATGCGCATGTTGCTCGGGCTCATACACCCCGATTCCGGAAAAATATTCATCAACGGGTCCGAGTTCAACAACAGTAGGCGGCATTTGTTGCAGCATATCGGTGCTATCATTGAGCGGCCCGATATGTATGGTTACCTCACCGGATGGAAGAATCTCGAAATATTTGCGGCGTTAAGTATGCGGAATATTCCCTCATCGCGTTTACATGCCGTACTCGAGCAGGTGGGGCTGAAGGGCAGGGAGGGAGATAAAGTAAAAACCTACTCACAAGGCATGAAACAACGCCTCGGCATAGCTATTGCTTTGGTGCACGAGCCTGACCTCATGATACTCGATGAGCCTACCAACGGACTCGACCCGCAAGGCATTGCCGATATTCGCGAGCTGATATTATCGCTGAGCCGTGACTATGGCAAAACAGTTTTGGTCTCCTCCCACTTGCTATATGAGATTGAGCAGGTAGCTACTAAAATGCTGGTGATGCACAAGGGCAAAATGATAGTGGAAGGGCATGTGAAAGATTTGTTGCATCCGGACGAGACATTAGTGGAGGTGATTATGGTGCCCTCTCTTTCGGTAGCCGAACGGCTGAAGGAATCTCAATGGCAGCAACATTTGCAGTCGTCAACTGATGCAACACTTCTGTTCAAACTTAATAGTAAGTTCATCCCGGACCTTAGTAAGTGGCTGGTGATGAATGGTGCAGGAATCCTGGAAATAAGATCGAAACACTCGCTTGAAGATTATTTTTTAAAGTTGACCAATGATCAGGCTACTTAGTATAGAGCTATATAAGATATTCAAGCGCCCGCGCACTTACATCAGCTTCGGCGTGGTCACGGCTACATCTTTTATTTTCCAGTTGGCTATGGTATCTGGGGGGCGTGAGTTCATCAATTTCGGGATGCAGAATATCACCCAGCAATTCGATGTGCAGGGCAGTATCATCAATGGTTATCTCGTAGCCTATCTTATCCTTCAGTCGCTCCTCATACAGATACCGTTGCTCGTTGCTCTTGTGGCCGGAGACGCACTGGCAGGCGAGGCCAACATGGGTACTTTGCGCCTGCTGCTTACCAAGCCCGTAACCCGCACGCAGTTGGTAATGATAAAATTCATTGCCGCAACAATATACACCATTCTGCTCATCATTTGGCTGGCAATAGTCGCCTTGTTCCTATCGCTACTCATATTTGGTACCGGAGATATGATAAACCTGAAAAGCGAAACATTTGTATTGTTGCTTAAGGATGATATTATGTGGCGCTATTGCCTTGCTTTTGGTTTTGCATGCCTCGCCATGACCACTATTGCGTCATTGTCCATTTTCCTTTCTGCTTTTGCCGATAATTCCATCGGGCCCATTATCTCCACTATGGGTATTGTAGTCGTCCTCACCATATTATCGAGCCTGCAACTGCCTTTGTTCGATGCCATAAATCCTTACCTGTTCACCAAGCATATGATTGGCTGGAAGGGCTTTTTCGATGAGCCTGTGCCCTATGCCGCAATAGGCCGTTCGGCGCTGGTTCTGGTCACATACACAGTTGGCTTTCTGCTCGGTACTATCTTTTATTTCAACAAAAAAGACATTAATTCATGATTCGTTACCTTGTATTGGTATTATCTTTTTGTTTGTTTCAGGCGCGCGCATTTGCCTCCGATCCGGAGCAGCTTTACTATAAGCTGCGCGACAAGGTGCTTTTAGTGAAAGATTATACAGCTGATGTTAAGATGAAAGTGGATATAAGCTATATGCGCATACCTGCATTACGGGGCAAACTATATTTTAAGGCGCCTGACAAGCTGAGGATGGAGCGGCAGGGAGGTATATCTATACTGCCTAAAAAAAATGTGAACCTGACGCTGAGGAACCTGATACCCGGAGGCAAGGTAACGGTGATAGATGCCGGCATGGGTACCATAACCGGGAAAGCCGTTCGCATAATTAAAGTAATACCCGAAGACGAGCAGAGCGGCATCGTACTCACCAAAATATGGGTAGATGAAACAGCACTCCTTGCCATGAGAACGGAAACCACCACACAAAATGAGGGAACGGTAATAATGGACCTGGAATACGGGAAGTATTTAAATTATGCCCTGCCCGATAAAGTGAAAATCACCATGGATGTAAAAGAATATAAATTACCCAAGGGCGTTACTATGGATTATGCCGAAGTGGCCCCTGCGCCCAAAGACGCAAAGGTAAAAGAACGCAAAGGTGTTATTGAGATCAGCTACCTGGGCTACACAATAAACAAGGGAATTGACGATGCTATTTTTAAAAAGGACGAGTAATACCATTTAGACATTAAAAATCGGTATAAAGCTCGAATTAGCCCGGAGGGCTTAAATGTGAATAACCGTAGGTGAAACCTACGGTCTGAAGAGCATAGCACACAACCCCGAAGCGGGTTGAACATAAGTTATGTGCCGATTATAAATGTCCAATCGGTATAACGTTTTCGGAGCAACCTATCCCCATTTGGCGCAAGTGTTTTCCACTTGCGCACGCGTTGTACTTCCACGGTCTGCTATACCTCGTTTAGCACAACAAAAAAAGATAACAAAAAAGCTGCCGAAACCCGCTCCCACACTACAAACAAAAAACCGTCATGGTACAGTTTCTGTACCATGACGGTACAGAAAACTGTACCATCATGCTTTATTTATTTGGTAAAAGGTTCCGTAGTAGCGAACTTTATCTGGCAGTGTAAACCTTTGCGGCTTTGCGCCTCTGCGGTGAACCTTCACAACACCAATCAACGATGAGAAAAATCTGTAAAATAGTGCGCAAATAGTGCGCAAAAGCGATTATATAACAATACATAAAACCAGTCACTTACATATGAAAACCGCTATCCAAAAAAATGTGTGAAAAATCGTTGGGCGAACACCCTTGCAGCGACATCCGCCATGCCCCCGCATCATTAATTTTCTTTAACTTTGGTAACACGCAAATCAGCACATTATGGAAAGAAAAGAATTTATCAAAAGAGGGGTGCTCGGCACAGCTCTTGCCTATGTGGCATCTGCCTTTAGCGCGCCCATGAAGGCTGCGGCTAAACTCGCAAATGCTAAATACCGTGGCGTGGAAGGTGTGCTGCCGCCTACCAATACACATATGGTGGGTAACGGATTCAAAGTGATGAACTTCTTTCCTAACGGCCGTGGCTTTGAGGAGCGCATGAGCCCATTCTTCCTCCTCGATTTTAATGCCGAGGTAAGCTATCCGCCGTCCGATATATCGCGTGGCGTGGGCGTGCATCCACACAGGGGCATCGAAACAATAACCTTTGCCTACAAGGGCGGCGTAGAGCACCACGACAGCAAGGGCAACCACGGCATCATAGGCCCCGGCGATATACAGTGGATGACTGCCGGCGGCGGCGTGCTGCATAAAGAATACCACGAGCAGACCTACCTGAAAAAAGGGGGTGCGTTCGAGATGCTGCAATTGTGGATTAACCTGCCTAAGAAGCACAAAATGGCGCCTGCCAAATACCAGAGCATCGTACACTCGTCTAAGCCTAAGGTGGCATTGCCCGGTAACATGGGCGAAGTCTATGTGGTAGCCGGCGAGTACGATGGCGTTAAGGGTGTGGCAAGCACCTATTCTCCCGTGCATATGTACGATATACATTACGCCGCCCATGCCGATTTTTCGTTCAGCCTTCCCGGCCATTATAATACAGGCATACTGGTAGTGGATGGCGCAATATCTGTAAATGAGCACAAGGTACCGGAAAACCACTTTGTGCAATTGAAGAACGAAGCCGGTGAGATTCACATAAAGGCAAGCAAGAAAGGCATATTATTGGTGTTGAGTGGTGAGCCGCTCAATGAGCCTTATGTCAACTACGGCCCCTTTGTGATGAACACCGAAGAAGAGATTCACCAGGCCATAGAGGACTATAACGCTGGCAAGTTTGGCTTCCTGAAAGATTAGTCGTTATTCAGTTGCAGGTAGGTGTTGATGATAAACCCGTTGTTTTGCTGAAAAGCATTCATGCCGTTTATCTCCCTCCCCAGTTGTACAGCTTGGTTTAAAAATCCACCCTCTATCCTGAAAGCCGGGCTATGTTTGTAGCCCACCAGCAAGCCGATACGGTTCTGGTCAAAGATATTCTCACCCACGTTTTTGCCAAAGCCGATGAACAATTCATCATACGCGGCCGCATACACCTTTTCAGAGATCGGCACATCTGCCCTGAGCATGTAGCGTGCGCGGTTCAGGTATATATAGTCATCGGGCTTCTTGCTGTTCATGTCATTGAATTTCCCTAGCCAGCGCTGCTCCAGCCGCAGCCGGTGTACGAAGGATACTTTACCTGCCTGGCCGCCAATCACTAATTGCTGGTATATACGGTGCTCGGGGAATGTTTTCGGCAATGCGGCAATGCTATGCTCACCATAGGGGAACGTGAGTATCCAGCCATACCCCAGATGTGCGGTCACTTGCGGGTGCAGCTTATAGTTCATGCCCAGCCTCAAAAGGCTTTGCTGCCAGCTTTGTATATATTCTGCCCTGCGAAACTGGTACTCAATATACCCGCTCAGCTTATTACTGATGGTAGGTGTGATGGTGGTGGTTATCCAGCCTATGTCGTTACGTGTCGTTGTGCGTACCTGTGCAATGGTAATACCGGCAAAAAGAGTAAGAACAGTACTTAGTATTAGTAATTTCTTCATGGTGCAAATATAATGAGTTCAGGAGTAAGGTTATTTTTATCGTAAGTTCGCACCCGCAATGCACCACCATAAATTGTCAGAGAAATATCTTGTAGTTGGTATGGTTATCAGCATGTTCCTTTGGGGGCTTGGCTGGCCATCCGGCAAGGTGCTGACAGAGTATTGCTCGGTTGTCAACTTTACTGTTTATCGCTACGCGTTAGTTGTTGCCACACTTATTATACTGTTACCGTCTCTCGGATTTAGCTTTAAGGTGCGGAAAGCCGGCATACCTGTATTTTTGATTAGCGGGTTCTTGCTGGCTGTGTATAGCTACTTCTTTTTCATGGGGCTGAAGAATGGCGCTGCAGGTGCCGGCGGTGTACTGGTCACTATCATGAACCCCATAATGGCTTATGCCATCGGCATTATTCAGAAAAGAAAACTCCCTGCTTCTAACGAAACCGCAGGGCTTGCATTAGGTGCCATTGCAGGTTGTATTTTACTGAAAGTATGGGGCAGCAGTGCCTCAATCCTGGAAAGCGGTAACCTGTATTTTCTATTGTCGGCCTTCACATGGGCGGTTATGAGCAAGTTCACCGCGAAAGGTGGGCAGTATGGGTCGTCAATGGGGTTCAGCTTCTGGCAATATATTGTTACATTGCTTTGCCTGGTGCCGTTTATCAATGTGGAGGAGTTTAAGGCGGTGGTGCAGGTAAAAGAATCTGTATTCTGGTTAAATCTTCTGTTCAGTTCTATTGGTGTAACCGCATTAGCTACGACGGTCTATTTTTATACCACCACGCGTATTGGTGCCGAAAGGGCAAGCAGTTATATATTCCTTGTGCCACTGGGCGCAGCATTGTCATCCTGGGCCTTCATTGGTGAGCAGGTTCAAATTCATACAGCGATAGGTGGCACATTAGGCATAGCGGCAGTATATATAATGAACAGGCGCAGGTAAATGCTTACCTTCGTGGCACGAAATTTTCCGTGCTCAGTACAATATTTCCGTTATGAAAAAACTAATCGTCTGTCTGTCTTTTACGGCCCTTGCAGTTACCGGGTCTATGGTGCATAGTTGTAAAAAAAATGCAAGTGGTCGCAATACGCTCAATCTCGTAGATGATGCAACGGTGCTGTCACTTTCAAGCCAGGAATACGCCAATTTCATAGCTGCAAACCCTCCGGTCACGGGCACACCTGCGGCTGATATGGTGAGCAGGGTAGGTGGAAAACTCACCGCTGCTGTGCATAGCTACCTTGCTGACAAAGGGCAAATAGAGCTTATAAAGGATTATCAATGGGAGTTTAAGCTGGTAAATAATCCTGAAGCAAATGCATGGTGTCTGCCGGGCGGTAAAATAGTGGTGTATAGCGGCATACTGCCGTTAATGCCATCTGACGCAGACCTGGCAGTAGTTATGGGCCATGAAATAGCGCACGCTATTTTGAAGCATGGCAATGAGCGTATGAGTCAGCAGTTGCTGGCAGAATTTGGAGGCCAGGCATTATCCGTGGCACTGTCTTCAAAGCCGACGCAAACACAGGAATTGTTCAGGAATGCATATGGTATCAGCAGCACATTGGGGTTGCTGGCCTATTCGCGCAAGCAGGAAAATGAGGCCGATGAATCAGGGTTATACATCATGGCAACGGGAAAGTATGACCCAAATGCAGCAATTGGTTTCTGGCAGCGCATGTTGGCTCAAAGCGGGGGCAGCACCCAGCCGGTTTTCCTCAGCACACACCCCAGCGAGCAGCAGCGGATAGATAACATAACTAACTTAATACCAAAGGCAATGGGATATTATAATCCGTGAATTGAATATCCATACTTATAAAAACGGAAAAGCCCCGCATCGCGGGGCTTTCACTATGCTAAAGCTTTTCTATTAATTCACTTTCCTTCCCGCCATTACTTTGGCGTTGTTGTCTCTCTTATACACTTGGTTCCTTCTTACTACCAGCCTTGCTTCTGCTGCGTTATTGCACTCGCAGGTTACCTGATAGGTCTGGTTGTCATACTCTATATCCACTGTACCGTTATGCCAGTTGCTGCCTACCAATACGAAATTGTTGTTATTGTAAAGGGCGGCAAATTCTATTGTTTTGCCGGCTGCATCAAAGCTTATTTTCAAGGCATCACCGCTCACGCGCTCGCAAACTCCGGGAGTATAAGCGGGTATCACCAGCTCGTTTATGTATTGCCCATTGTCAAAAACGATAACGCCAGACTCTACTTTTCCTTTTTCAGAACCCATTGTGCGCCTCAGAGTGAGCCTGTGGTCTATGTAAAACTGTACTTTTGATACGTCTATATTATCATGCTCCAAACGTTGTTTCAGCGACTTGGTAAATGCAATCCAGGTGGTATCACCTTTATCCATTTCCGGCCCTGTGGCAAAAGCCTGCCTATGACAACTACTGCAGAAAAGGCTAACGATCAGGCTAACTGACGCCAATGAGAGTAGAATGGTTTTTTTCATAATAGACTGTTTAATTTTCGTTTTAAAATGACCCTATATTCTTCTGTTATTAAAGGCCGTTCCCGGTTAAAGTCGGGAATATCAGCATGCAAGATAAATCTTTATGTTTAAAAACAAAGGTGTTTTAAAGGTATTTTTTAAAGCAATTGCCTGTTGCCGGAAATGAATAACCTTCAAATCCTCATAAGAACAGGCGATAAGGGAGCCACAAGATAATGCAGCTCCTTTTAAAAAGCAAAGACATTATATGTAATTTTTAAGAATAATAATTGAATTATTTTGTGGTTAGAAATCCCCAATGCAAATAGCATTTGTTTTTTTTATATTTTAACGCAGGCGCTGGATTCTGATATATAAAAAAGGTACACAGCACGGTGTGAGCCTCAATCCGAAACACAACTAATTTTTTCCTTAAAATTTGTATTTTACAGAAAATAATTACTATCATTGTAGGGTTTTTCTATCAGTACCATAACTATTTCAAATTAAATTGCCATTTATGAAAAGAAAGATGCTACTCTTAACACTTGCAATACCTGTAGTTTTGTGCCAGAATGTTGCAGCCCAGACAGCTTCGAGGCTTATAGCTGAAACCGGCTGGCAAAATGACGGCGTATCATTCCACCTTAAAGACTCATCAAATTATGAATACTCTGCCGGAAGGGGCGGAGACCTTACCCACCCAATTAAGTTTGACAATTCCACAAAATGGACTTACGATACCGGTGTATATACCAATTCATGGAATTATATTCAGCGTTTTGACGTTAATAATAATGATACAGCCAATATAGCCCGTTACTGGGATGCAGTTACAGCTACATGGGTGCCCTACAGCAATACGATTAAAGTATACAACAGCAGCAACAAAATGACTACGAAAATTCAGCAGTCATGGAGCGGGTCCTCATGGTTCCCGGTTGCCAGAAACGTATATACTTATGACCTCGCAGGTAGGATGATAGTAGACCAATTCCAGGTTTATGTAATGGGTACTTATGTGCCTACCAGTCAGAAAACATTTTATTATGATGGCGTTACGGGTAAATTGATTAATGAAACAACACAGGATTACGTATCCAGCACATGGGTTTACTCTAACGCATGGGATTATAACTACACAACAACTAACCAGCCGCTTACAGTTACCATGAAAACATGGAACGGTTCAGGTTGGACTCCAAGCACTATGTATACCAATACCTACAATACCGGTGGTGATATGACGTACAGGTTGTTTCAGGTATTCCAGACCATAGACAGCACATGGAAGGATGACTCATTGCATATCTATAGTGGCTTTGTTTCCCATTTACCCACAAGTGATATAGTTCAGCATAACGATACCGGTGTATGGAACAACATAATGCACTATACATACACTTACAATAGTTATAACCAAATGACCTCTTCTACAGGCATTTCATGGAATACGCCAAGCTCTATATTTGAGTTTGCACTCGGTGACCCTAAGCGTTACTATTTCTATGGCACTTATACCCCCTATACAGCTAATGTGAAGAATGTTTCTGCTAATGGCGGCGAAGCGAATGTATATCCCGTTCCGGCACAAAGCGTACTTAATGTTGACCTGAAATGGGATGTTGCGCAAACGGCCGACATCACAATCTATGATGCACAAGGCAGGGTTGTGAGGCATTGGGAAACACCATCGAGCACTTCATACACAAGCAGCGTATCGCTTGACAATATGAGTGCAGGCGTTTATTTCCTGAGCATCAATGGCACTGAAGGAAAAATAGTAAAACAAATAGTGGTAGCACACTAAATCATACAGCATTAATGGTACGCAGAGCGTCTCTTAAAAAGGGCGCTCTGTTTTTTTATATAAACACTTAACTTAGCCGAATGGATGCGCTGCACCCGATAGGGGTTTTTGATTCAGGATATGGCGGACTTACTGTTTTCAGGTCTATTGCGGCACTATTGCCGGAATACGACTACCTGTACCTTGGCGATAATGCGCGTGCGCCCTATGGCAACCGTTCATATGAAACCGTTCACCAATACACGCTCGAATGCGTGCAATGGTTTTTCAGTAAAGGCTGCCCACTGGTGATACTGGCCTGCAATACCGCATCGGCAAAAGCATTGCGGACAATACAGCAGCGCGATCTGCCGATTATAGCCCCGGATAACCGTGTGTTGGGAGTTATACGCCCAACGGCTGAGGTGATAGGGAATTACACTAAAAGCAGGTCGGTAGGGGTGCTGGGCACAAAGGGCACAATCAGTTCAGGCTCGTATGAGATGGAGATTAACAAGTTCTTCCCCGATATAAAAGTACACCAATTGGCATGCCCGCTATGGGTACCGCTGATAGAGAACGGTGAATACCAATCAGAAGGGGCGGATTATTTTGTGAAAAAGTACCTCGATGATTTGCTGGCCAGATCGCCCGATATTGATACTATTCTGCTGGCCTGCACGCATTACCCCCTGCTGACGGATAAAATAAAGAAATACCTGCCTGAAGGCGTAACCATTGTGGCGCAGGGCGACATAGTAGCCAACAGCCTCGGAGGCTACCTGCGCCGCCACCCGGAAATGGAGGGAAGGATTAGCAGGCAGGGAAGCAGGCAATTTTACACCACCGATGATACCGATGATTTTGATAGCCATGCCACAGCCTTTTTCGGTGGGGAGGTACGGTCATCTTATGCCCACCTGTAGGGTTTATAATGAATCTAACCAATCGTTCATCACCGGTTCATAATCATTAAAGTGCTGCTGCAGCGCAAGCGAATGAAACGGGAATTGCTGCGTGGCCGCAAGCGCTGAATTCAGGTCAAATCCTTTTTGTCGTGTACTGTAGAAAATGCCCTGCTTGTGCAGGCTGTGGCCAAGGTATTCCTGCTCGGTTTGGCCGGGGGTAGGGATGAGGATAGCTTTCTTTTGCAGGGTTGCAAGGTCCATGAGTGTTGAGTAGCCGCTGCGGCAAACAATCATACCCGCATTGCGGATGGCCTGCTCCGCCGTGGCACCATGCAGCCGCCGATGCCATGCAATATGCGCAGGCCCGCCCGCCGGTAGCTGTGCTTGCTCTGTTCCTTCCACAAATATTACTTCCCCGTTATGGCTTTGCACCTGTTGCCAGAGCATGTGCGACAATGCGCTGCGCTGTGGCTCAGGCCCCGACAAAAGCACTAACAAAGGCCCGTTGCAGCCTGTGGCGTTCGGGACATGTGCAAAACGCGACAGCAGGCCTACATAACTGGTATGGTGCGGCAATGTTTTTGTATGCGATAAGCTGCCTGCCAGGCCGGGACTGTTTTGGGCATCAACTACCCATGTGGCGCCAAACCTGTTCAGGTATTTGTAGTGTATTTTCTGTATGGCGTAGTCGGTAAATTTGCCGAAACCACTACGCACCTGTAACTGGTGTGTAAGTATGACCGAAGGGATTTGGTGGTGAAACAGGCCGTACCTGTTGTCTGAGATAATGCCATCTATTTGTCTTTCCTGAGTCAGGTGTTTCAGCCAGTTATGCTCATTCATTATAGCCCGCTGAATATGTGGCAATTGCGCCAATATGCCTGCCTGCGCCCATTTGTTCCATTTTGAGTAAGTAATGCCATAGCCATCCAGATGGATATTTTCTATCTTGCCAAAGGTTTCTTTTATAAAGGAGCACTGAGCGTCATTGCCGGCGACAATCGGAATATGCCCCAGGGCTTGAATGTAGCTAATTAGCGGCATCACCCGGGTGGTATGGCCCAGGCCCCAGTCGAGTGGGGCAATTAAAATATGTTTCTGTTTGTTGGTTGCCAATAATCCTTATTTTTACAAAAGTAAACGTATGGAACAAAGAAAAAGAAGCAGCCGGATAATTAACCTCTTACTGGCGGTTGTGGCATTAGGTTTGGTTGGAATGCTCACTGAAGGGTGTGCCGGGAAGAAGTGTGGCTGTGGCATAGACCTGAACGGGGTGTATAAGCCAAGGAAACACAGGTAGCCCTTCGGCAAGCTCAGGGTGACAAAAGGCATACGGCATGATTTTTATAATAAATAGAAAACAAAGAATCATTATGTGGCGTGAAGAAAAAGAATGGTTGCACTACGTGAAGAACATCATAGCCGCAGATGTGCCTTCGGCCGTATTCCTAGCCTCCTATCTGCGCCATGCTGGCATCAGCAGGGATTATGCGTCCGCACTCGAAATTATCGATTTACAGAAATATAAAGTCATTAAGCAGGTAAATAAGGTGAAAGTGGCCCTGCGCGAGCGGGCACGGATACCTTTTGTGTTCGTGGTAGGAAAAAATTAGTGTATTGTGGAGTATAACGATTATGTAAGCTGCTGCATGGCAGCTTTTTTCTTGCCCCTGAAAACCGGCGACAATCATATATTAAGAGATTGATAATGTCATTAGAGGTTTTTTTCCTAATTAAACCGCCGAATTTGTTGGTTTGCAGCTTGCTTTTTATAATTTTAAGGCTTATTGGCTAAATTTGATGGGGGACCTGTGCGTTCCCGTACTAAAAAACTATTAAATGGAGCGTATGAAAATACAGGGAACGCCGGCCGGGCAGGTAGAGGAATCGGGTAAGGGGTATGACGTATCGAGGCGTAGTTTCTTTAAACTCACCGGTGGTATTGCCGGCCTCGGGCTGCTATATGCCGCGTGCAAGCCCAAGGGCAATCCTACTAATATTTACCTCGGCAGCGGAGATATTGCACTGCTCAATTTCATATACATCACGCAGCAGATAGAGGCCGCGTTTTATATACAGGCCGCATCTACCCCGTACTATGGCGCCGACCATCTGGAGTATATAGCCCTGGTAGATGTGCGCGACCAGGAGATAGCCCACAGGGAGTACATAAAAAAGTTGCTTGGCATACATGCAGTAACCACTATATCGCCTGATTTTTCGTCGGTAACATTTGCTGACCGGGCGAGTGTGACATCGAAGGCGGCAGAGCTGGAGAACATAGTGATATCGGGGATGAACAGCGCACTGAACCATTTTACGGACAAAGCCTATGCATTGGCGCTGAGCAAGATGACCTCTGTAGAGGCAAGACATTCGGCATATTTCAGTGACTTGCATAGCTGGAACTCTTTTGGCAATGTGATAGATAAAGACGGGCTCGACCAATCTGTGACGCCCCGCACTGCGCTGGCCAATATCAACGCCTTCAGCCATACTAATTACGATGCAAGCAATTTACCTAACTAGCAATCAGACAGAGCATGAACTTTAAGAATATACTGCAAGAGATAGAAAAGACAGACCCCGAGGTGTATGAGCGACTGAGCGGGCGCCGCCATGTGCTGAAGAGCTTCGGGTCGAAGGTGGCGCTTGTGGCGCTGCCTTTCGCTCTGGGTTCGCTTTTTAAAAAGGCGTATGGCAAGACCACGGATGTGGTGACTGATGCGCTGAACTTTGCGCTGGAGCTGGAGTATTTTGAGTATGCTTATTACCGCACCGCCACCAATACCGGCGGGCTGATACCTGCCGCTGACCTTGCGGGTTTTAAGACGATAGAAGAACATGAGAAGGGGCATATAAATTTCCTTATCAATACCATTAATTCTTTCGGTGGCACAGCATTCGTGCCGAACCATTATACCGCGCCAACCACTAATGCGCCTTATGTGCCGGAGGCATATGATTTCACCAAAGCCGGTGCCTATGCGCCATTTGCCAATTATGCGCACTTCCTGATGCTGGCGCAGGTGTTTGAAGATACTGCGATCAGGGGCCTGAACGGACAGTTGCCGGTTTTCCTTGGGTCGCCTGTATTCAACCAGGTGCAGCAGATAGCATCTACGGAAGGAAGGCATGCCGCACATGCGCGCCTGGTGCGCCGCAATATGGGGGCGATAGAGGTGCCGGCACCATGGGTGACCAACGATATAGCACCAATAACCGATTTTCTGCCGAACTATGACGGCGAGCAAAACACCACCCAACTGAATGTGGAAGTGGGTACGCTCACCGGCGCCGGTGATGAGGCCATACCGCATTTGTCGGCGACAGCGGCATTTGATGAGCCGATGGACAAGGCGAAGGTGGCAGCACTGTTCAAGCCGTTTATACTGCCATAGTGACCAATCAGGAGGCATACGGTTTACTCTTGCTTTTTATTCTTTACTTCCTTTAACACTACTCATAACACAGGCTTGCCTCTGTTGTGTATTTGTTTAGATACAAACAGGAGGTTTACTACAGCTATTGGGGGATTCACCCCATATTATTGCCGCGCGGGGGGAGGTTATTTATTTTTACAGTCCTACACTTTATTTATTTGTAGATAAGTTGTTAAATTGTAAAGAATAATTAAATAATATGAAACGTTTTTTCGCCGGTTGTGTACTATTGCTGATGTGTGTGCCTGTAACGGGGCTTTTTGCAAAGGATAATACCGCAATCGAGACCTTTATTAACAGTGTGCGCCGCACCAACACCTTTGTGCCTGTAACCAATATATGGCAGGCAGACAACAATTTTGACATGAAGGCACTGCTGGAAAATGTAGCTGCCGTGCAACCGCTGACCATAGACTACAACAATGTGGCCGAGCTGATGGAACAGAAAAAGATGGCCATCAGCTTAGTGATACCCGGTGTGAACGGGGGGAGCTATACGATAGACCTGGCGCGCTATGAATTTTTGACCAACGATTTCCAGGTGCATACGCTGGGCGAGAATAATGTTGATGAGCCATTCCACTACACGCCGGGGCTGTATTACCGCGGTGTGGTGAACGGCATACCGGGCTCGGTAGCGGCGTTCTCATTCTTCAGGAATGAAGTGTATGGGATATTCTCGATACCCGGCGAGGGCAATTATACCTTAGTGCCCAATACTATGGTAGGGGAGTATTATGATTACAACACGCATTATGTGCTGTATAATGACAACGACCTGAAAATAACACAATACGCCCCAAAGTGTGATGCGGACCAACTGCCCGATATGACGGAACTGATGGAAATGGGTGCCAAGACCACCACCACAGCCAATAACAAGGTATATAATAACTGCACGGAGGTGCGTGTGTTTGAAGTGGGCGACTATGCGCTTTACCTGACGCGGGGCAGTAATGTGACTAATGTGACGAACTTCCTTACGGCATTGTTCAACAACCAAAGCACGGTGTACAGGAATGAAGGGATACCGATAGTGCTGAAGTATGTGCAGGTAAATTCGGCGAAAGACAACTACCAGAATATTACTGTGTCAAGTTCGAAAAGGCATCTTGATACATTCGGCAAGGTAACCAAGAATGTGCTGCACGGCTGCGACCTGGCACTGCTTATGTCCACACACCTAAACGGCGGGTACGGAGCTTTAGGCGGCATTGCCTGGCTTAAGGCGATGTGTACGTCGTACAACTCTTCCAATTTCTTTGGCCCGTATGCTTTTTGCAATCTAAGTAATAGCGGAGTTACCAATTTTCCTACTTACTCCTGGAATGTTTCTATGACCTGCCATGAGATGGGGCATGTATTGGGCTCGCCACATACGCACCGTTGCTGCTGGAACCCACCCGGCACCGGTACTACTGCAATTGACGGCTGCACAACATTGGAGGGTTCGTGCCCGGATCCCGGCGATCCTACGCCCGCAGTCGGCGGCACGATTATGAGTTATTGCCACCTGACCAGCACCGGGATAAATCTGGCTAATGGTTTCGGACCGCAGCCGGGAGATACCATCAGGCGTTTTATCAGCAATAAAGTATCATCGTCGTGCCAGGCAAAATATACGCCTACGGCCACAGTAGCAAAATCGAACAAGACATTGACTGCCAACAGGGAATGCTCGGATATGGTGAGCGGGGTAAGCACCACCTATTACTGGTACGATAACAATACCGCAGACCATGCCGATGATACGCTGGTGCTGATGATAAGGAAGAACGGCAATAACATAGGTAACCTGAACTCATCAGGTTTCACCGTAACTACGGGAACACTGCCGGGCTATGGCAGCGGAAATGCGGATACAGTGACCTTTCCTATCGGTACCTCGGGTGTGGCAGCTACCAACATGACGATGCAGCGCTACTGGAAGGTAACCACTACAGTGAACCCGACCAGCGCGGTTGAAGTAATGTTCCCTTTTCTGGCGCAGGATACCGCAGATGTAAATGGCAGTGTGCCGGGCGTTGCTGCATTGGCCGACTACCGTATGTACACCGCAAAGAACCCTGTGGACCCGAGCCCTGCAAGCAGTTTCCCTGGCGCTACGCCTACCAGCTTCAAAGTATATACTTACGGGTCTGCGCCATCATCCTCCAATTGGTCGCTTACCACCGTAGGCACCACACACCTTGCCAGCATGATGATAACAGATATATCGGCCGGGGGTACCGGTTTTTATCCTGCATCGGTTATTCTGCCGGGTGTAGGTATAGTGGACAACCGTTTACCGCAGGGCGATATGCGTATTTATCCGAATCCTGCGAGCAATGTGATCAATGTTGATGTGTATGGGTTGAACATCACTAATGTGCAGATAGTGGATATTCAGGGCAGGGTGATGAAAGCCGTTGATGGACCTGCCGCGCTGGTATCAGTGCCGTTGGATGAAATGGCAAGCGGCATGTATTTCGTGCGTGTGCGCACCGAGCAGGGGCAGGTGCTGACGAAGAGAATGACGGTGATGAAGTAGTGATAATTCTGAGTACAGGTATATATAAAGGGCTATTCGTAGCCCTTTATATTGTCGTGCAAAAAATGCTTTTTTTATGAGGCATAGGGATTTATTAACTGATGCGATATTACATAAACAAATGAGGTTAATTTTTATTTTAGCAATACTGATTTCTTTTGCATCAGCAGCGCAAACGGAAAATAATATTATTCTGAAAGCACAGAAACTGATTACAGACAAAAAGTATGATGATGCTTTTAGTTTGTTGGACAGTTTTGATAAAGAGAACACTAAACCGAATATAGTGCTTCTAAAAGAGGATATTGCGCTCGACTACTTCGTAAGCAATTTGATGTATCAGACTTTCGCCTTTAAGAATATTAATAAAGACGAAGACATCATGGATTACCGTGGGAAAGAAGGTACTTTTTCCATGTACCATTTTCCCTTAAATGAGATTTTAGATAGCCTTATAAATGTATTTCCGGACAATTATAATTTGTATCAGGGACTGGGAAAATATTATTACGAGGTACATCTTAAATACGGCGAACAGTTAGGTAAAAACACAGAACAGCTATTTGATTTGATGGAGTCCAGTTTCAAAAAAGCTGTTGAGCATAATGCAGGTGACTATTTATCATACTACGTATTGGGCTATGTTTATCTTAATAGGAAAAAATACGAGGAGTCTATTGCGCATTTTTTAAAGTCAATTGAATTGAATAAAGAATTTACGACCTCATACTACAATGCAGCATATGCATACTTGTATAAGGATGATCATGCCAATGCATTAAAGTATGCAAAAATATCGTTGGGTAATTATAAGGATGCTGAATATAAAGGTGATGCGGCAAGAATGATTGCTGTAATTTATTCGGAAATGAAAGATGAAAAACGTGAAATTGAGTATTACGAGTTAAGTAATAGAATCGATTCTAACAATTATTATACTTTGAAGCCACTGTTGAAATTATATGTAAAAACGGACAATCTGCTTTCAAGCAAAGTACTGAATGCATTTTTCAATTTAGATCCGGAAAATCCGACTATTTATAATGACCTGACAGATATTTATTTTCGCTGCGAAAAACCTGATTTGCTCAAAAATTTCTTTCAATCAAAAATCAAGGAGCAAGACTCAAATAAAATTGTTTTGGGTAATTTATATTTTTACCTTGGAGAAATATTTTTTGCTAACGATAAAGTTGCCGCAAAAGAAAATTTTCTGAAGGCGAAGGTGGTTTTCGCAAAAGTACACGAGAAGGATCATAAGGTTTTTACTGCAATAGACAATGCACTCAAACAATTAGAAAAATGATTTATTAAGAAGATTAAATAAGTCACATGCTGGCCTTTTATAATATTAATGCATCCACACAAAAATTTGTAGGTTTGCACCATGACTGCCACACTTGAGCAAGCCACGAAACTGGGCCTTCGCGAAGAAGAATTTGAAAAAATTAAGGAAATACTGGGCCGTACGCCCAATTTTAATGAAGTAGCTATGTACTCCGTGATGTGGAGTGAGCATTGCAGCTACAAAAACTCTATTAAGTGGCTGAAAACACTGCCCCGTGACGGCGCGAAGCTGCTGGTGAAAGCAGGTGAAGAGAATGCCGGCCTGGTGGATATAGGTGATGGCTGGGGCTGTGTGTTTAAGATAGAATCGCATAACCACCCGTCGGCCATTGAGCCTTTCCAGGGGGCGGCTACAGGTGTGGGTGGCATACACCGCGATATTTTTACGATGGGTGCCAGGCCGATAGCCTCGCTGAACTCGCTGCGTTTCGGTAAGGTGGACAATCCCAAAACAAGGTGGCTGATAAAAGGCGTGGTAAAGGGCATAGGCCATTATGGCAACTGCTTTGGCGTGCCTACAGTGGCGGGCGAAGTGTATTATGAAAGCTGCTACCAGACCAATCCGCTGGTAAATGCGATGAGTGTAGGTGTGGTGCGTTTGGGTCAGACGATTTCAGCTACATCGCACGGGGTGGGCAACCCCGTATTCATAGTAGGGGCATCAACGGGTAAAGACGGAATAGGCGGCGCATCATTTGCATCGGCTGATATAAGTGAGAACAGTGCGGAGTCATTGCCATCAGTGCAGGTGGGCGACCCGTTTGAAGAGAAGAAATTATTGGAGGCCTGCTTAGAAATGATACCTACCGGGGCACTGATAGGTATGCAGGATATGGGTGCGGCAGGTATTACGTGCAGCACCAGCGAAATGAGTGCGAAGGGTGAACATGGCATGATCATTCACCTGGATAAAGTGCCTACGCGCCAGCAAAACATGAAGCCCTGGGAAATGCTGCTGAGCGAAAGTCAGGAGCGTATGCTGATAGTGGTGAAGAAAGGCAGGGAAGCAGAGATACAGAAGATATTTGACAAGTGGGACATACACTGTGTGCAGATAGGCGAGGTGACCAAGGACACCAACCTGAAATACTACATGAACGAAGAACTGGTAGCTGATGTGCCGGCGGAAAGCCTGGTGCTGGGCGGAGGTGCACCGGTGTATGAAAGGGAGTATAAAACCCCGGCATATTTTGAGCAAATCAGCAAGTTCAATATTGACCAGGTATCGGAGCCGGATGACCTGAAGGAAGCTGCGTATGCACTGCTGCAATTGCCTAACATCGCCTCTAAGCGCTGGATATATGAGCAGTATGACAGCATGGTGATGACAGGCAACACACAAACCAATGAGGCGAGTGACGCGACCGTGGTGCGTGTACACGGTTCGGAGAAGGGCCTTGCGGTAACGACAGACTGCAATAGCCGCTATGTATTTGCAGACCCTTACAAGGGTGCGATGATAGCTGTGAGCGAGGCGGCTCGGAATATAGTGTGCAGTGGTGGCGTGCCGGTGGCGATAACCAACTGCCTGAACTTTGGCAATCCGTATAACCCGGAAGTGTATTACCAGTTTGTACATGCCATAAAAGGCATGGGCGATGCCTGCCGCAAATTTGATACGCCTGTGACCGGCGGTAACGTGAGCTTTTATAACCAGAGTGAAGACGGCCCGGTATATCCTACGCCTACCATAGGTATGGTGGGAGTGCTGGACTCGCTGTCGCAGAAAATGTCGGTGAGCTTCAAGCACCCCGGCGATACGCTGTACCTGCTGGGCAAGAACAGGAACGACATCAACTGCTCGGAATACCTGCACCATATCTGTGGGGTGGAATACAGCCCGGTGCCGCATTTCGACCTGGAAGAGGAGTATCAATTACAGCAAACATTGCAGCGGGTAATCAGTAATCAATTAGTGAAGTCGGCACATGATATTTCGGAAGGCGGGTTATTTGCCTGCCTGGTGGAATGCGCAATGGGCAACGGGCTTGGATTTACCATTCATACCGATAAGGACATACGTAAGGATGCCTTACTCTTCGGTGAGGCACAGAGCAGGGTGGTAGTGAGCGTGAACCCTGACCTACATGCACTGTTTGAAGCAGAGCTGAGGGGCTTGCCACACACTAAGATAGGCCATGTGAACGCTACCAAAGAGATAGTGATAGACGACCATAACTGGGGCTATGTAAGCGACTGGAAGGAAGCGTATGACACTGCTCTGGAGAAGATGCTGGTGGGGTGATTGTTGACCAGTTGATAAGTAATTACTATAAAAGTTGTAACTTCGTATTGTTATGATACGTACTGTGATAACTCCTCGTAATGAGCAAATATCTATTGACGTGCCACATGATTATGTTGGTAAAAAAGTAGAGATTATTGCTTTTACTATAGAAGAAGCAACTTCCGTGGTTGATAAGCCACTTACGCATATTGCTTCTGAAAAAGTCCTTGCAAAAGATTGGTTAACTGCTGAAGAAGATGAAGCATGGAAAGATTTGTTGGGTTAAAAAGAAGGCCACCATCAGTACTGAAGTCCACCACGAATAGGGTTTGGCTAAAGCCACCCGTATTTATCAGCTACCCCGGCATGAATGCCGGGGCTATTTTGCATTTGCCGATTTTAATTGTCAATATGGAATAGGTTCTTTTAAGATTCATAACACACCTGCGAATACGCAACATTGCCTTCCATAGGTGGGTTTAATTTTCTTACGGCTACTTTTACTTTTTCAGCAAATGGTATTCCTGCTTTAATTGAGGAATGGATATTGAATACAACTGTCTCCAGCAGTTCGGCGGGCTGCTGAAATATCTCCGTAACTGTTTTGTGAATTAGCGTATAATCAGCAAACGGCCAGGGCTGTGCATCAGGCAGCCACACATCTACATCTATCACGAAATCATTGCCGGTTATTTTTTCCTCCGGGTATAGCCCGATGGGTGCGTGTATCTTTATTCCGTGGAGGGAGACTGTGAGCATAGTCGTAAGTCGTGAGTTGTAAGTCGTAAGTCAAAAGTAGAAAGTAGAAAGCTGTTATGCAAGTAATTTAGGGACGTTGTGGTCTGACCGCTGAAAAAGCGGTACTGACCACAATAACCTACTGCAGAAAACAAGAGAAAGCCATTTTAGGGTTTGGAACTTATCTAAACCTTGTGGCAATAGAGTATGGGTCTGAGGGCACATCATAGCGTTTGTTGTCGGCGGGTTGTAGCGTGTTGAGGTTGTAAACGGAGTACCAGCCGGGCCTGCCGGAGCAGGATGTGCTGTGGTGCGGCGCCGGGCCTGCGGGGTCGGCATTACGACTTGGGATAAATACCAGGCCATTCTGCTCATCAACTGCTATGCCGTGTGGCTGAAAGAAATCGCCATACAGGATAGTTTCGAGTGTAAGTGTACTGTAGTTGAACACATACACTGAGCCGCGGCGGTTCACTTGTGGGTTGGAGCCGTCTTCCATGCAGGTGACGAAAAGCAGGTTGCGTGAAGGGGCCAATGCCATTTCCTTAGGTTCGGTGCCTACTTCCCAAGACCGCAATAGGGTGTCGGTATGGGCATCATATACACGTACCTGTTTGCACGATGGCTCGGCAGCCGAGCGTGGGCATGTGACAAAGTATTTTGAGTGGTCAGGCACCATTTCAATTTCGTGCGGAGCGCCGGGAGCAGATATGATTTTGTGATAAGAGAGTACGCCGGATGAATTGAACGCATACCTGATGAGGTTGTGCTGCAGGGTGGCGTAGAAGGTGTCAAAAGTAATGTTGGCCGCCACCCCGTGAGGAAAGGGGAATAATGAGGTTATGCCCGAAAGGAGGTCGATAGATTTGCGGGCTATCCGTTGCATGTTATTGGTATTGATTGCAACAATGCATCCGTTGTTTATCCAGCCGGATACGAGCAGGGCTGTATCAAGCGGTGAGAGTACCATAGAGCTCCAATTGCCCACGCCGCCGGTGGCAAAGCCTGCTATATTGAGCGTTGTGGCTACGGTGTCAGTTTGCATATCCAGCTTCTGGAGGATGCCGCCATTATAAAAAGGCACATAGGCAAACCTGCCATCTTGTGAGGCCCGGATGACGTGTGGAGTCTGGTCCGTTGGGCTGCCTACGGGTATATACCTCATCACCAACCTGGATTTAGCGTCTATGACCGCAATAAGGTTGCAGCCTTGCACGTTGAGGTATAGTTTCTGGCGTGTGGTTGCATTTGCGGCGAAAGGTATATTGCCATGCTTATCGGGCGCGCCATTTGCTATCCAGTTATAGAGTGTTGTGTATTCATCTTTGGTGAGCGGTGTTTCGATATGGCCGATGTCTTTTATTACAGGGCCTGATGTAGAGTCAGTATTGAGATAGTAAAGCAATGTGCTGAATTTCGGGCTATAGGCGACCACCTGCGCGCCGCGCACACTTCCATCCAGCATATGGCCCCAGGTATCCAGCAGCAGCCCGGCGGCATTCTTGTAGCTGGCCTGATTGTGGCAGCCGGAGGTGACGCATTTGTTAGTGACTATTTTTGCCACATCGGCAGGGTAGTTGCCGTCATCGGGCGTTGCGTTGACGGTTCTTCCTTTATGGGTACAGGAAATAATGCCGGCAAAGGATGTGGCAATAATGAGGGCAATGAGTATAAAAAACCGTTTCATTAAGATAAAGGTAAATAATTAGCTACAGAAGCGGCAAGCCTTGTTTCTATTAACGCAAAAGTATAAACTGTATTATCTTGCAGGCATAAGATGCGTTATTCTTTACTGCTGCTTTTATTGTTTATGAGTACCGGTGGCTATTGCCAGGAGGGGGCGGCTTCATCAAAGCTTACCATCCGCAGGATATTTATAGAGGGCAATAATGTAACCCGCAGCAAAGTAATACTGAGGGAGATTGGCATACACGAAGGTGATGTGGTGGCAAGTGATTCGCTGGATGCTTTGCTGCAAAAGAATAAGCTGCGGCTTTTCAATCTCCAGATATTCAATGAAGTGAACCAGCGGACTGAGCGTGCTGGCAATGACCTGGACTGGTACATCAATGTAAAAGAAAGGTGGTATATCATACCTACGTTCACAGTGCAGTTTGCAGACAGGAACTTCAACACCTGGTGGGTGAAGCAGGACCATGACCTGCGCAGGGTGATGGCCGGTGTGACACTAACGGATAAAAATTTTCGCGGCGACCTGGAGTTACTTTCCGTAACGGTGCAGGCAGGGTTCACCCAAAAACTCGGGGTGAACTATATGCGTCCCTACATAAACGAAGGGCAGAAGCATGGCATCGGTTTTTGGGCGAGTGTGTCGCAGGGCACGCAAACGTATTATAAGACCGATTCTGACAAGCTGGTGTTTTTCGGGGACTATACAGGTGCGCCCATTATACAGCAGGTGGAGGGCGGTATCAGTTACAGCTACCGGCCTGCATATGCATCACGCCATACCGTTCAGTTGAACTACAAAGACTATAGCGTGAGAGACACGGTGATAAAACTTAATCCGGAATACTATGCGGACAGGAGCAAAACAGCAAAGTTCGTGGAGTTGTTTTACCGCTATGAGTATAATGGAGTGGATAACTGGAACTATTCGCTTACCGGTTTTAAGCTGGTATCCCAGCTCGCGGTGCGCAAGGGTTTCGAGGGTATGGACTTCCAGTGCTATGAGCAGGTGGAGGCGGGGATATTCAGGCAGCTTTATGGCAAGTGGTACGGAGATGCAATATTCCGAGGCAGGGTGTTGTTTCCGGGTAAGCAGCCCTATTTTTTTCGCGGCGGGCTAGGTTCACAGACAGACTATGTGCGCGGCTACGAATTTTATGTGATAGATGGCAGCCAGTATGGCCTTTTGCGTGTGGACCTGAAGCGGGAAATATTCAATAAAACCTTCCAGCTGCCTGTGAAGTACTTTACTGCCGTCCCCTTGCGGATTTATCCGAAGGTATTTGCGGATGTAGGCTATACCGATGGTGCCGGGATGAGGTATAGCCCACTAAGCAACCGCGTATTGTACAGCGCAGGTGTGGGGCTGGATGTGGTGACCTTTTATGATATAAAAATAAGGATGGAATATACCTGGAACCACATGAACCAAAATGGGTTATATTTACATTTCAACAGCGAATAGTAGCCTATGTTAGTGGCTTTATACAATCGTACTTTTGACGAACAGGATGTGCCGATACTGGTGCGCATATTGCAACTGCTGGAGCAGCACAAATTGCAGTTGGTCTTTTATAAAGCATTTTATGAAAGGCTGCAGGCGCATATACCTTTTGCATCTACACCACGCCTGTTTACCGGCAAGAAGGACCTGCCCCAAAATACGGACATGCTCTTCAGTTTGGGCGGTGATGGTACCATGCTGGATACCGTCAGTTTTGTGGGGAATACCAATATCCCACTCATAGGTGTGAACCTGGGCCGGCTTGGTTTCCTAGCCGCTATCCCGTCCGAAGAGGTGGAAGCAGCGGTGTTATCGCTGGTGAAAGGCTCCTATACATTGGAGAAAAGGACGTTGATACACCTCGACTCGAGCGTGCCTTTGTTTGATGGTTCGCCATTCGCTCTGAATGAATTTACCATTAACCGGCAGGATTCCTCGTCGATGATCAAGATACACACCTACCTGAATGGCGAGTTCCTGAATACCTATTGGGCCGACGGGCTGATAGTAGCCACCCCTACGGGCTCTACCGGTTATTCTTTGAGTTGTGGCGGGCCGGTTGTGTTTCCCCAAACCTCGAGTTTTGTTATTACACCGGTCGCACCCCACAACCTCAATACACGCCCGATAGTAGTGCCGGACGATAACGTCATATCGTTTGAGATAGAGGGCCGTGCAGAGCAGTTTTTGTGCACTTTGGATGCCCGAACCGAGACAATAAAAAGCAGCGTGCAGCTTGCTGTAAAAAAAGAAAACTTTCACATCTCCCTTGTTCGGCCCGATGAGCATAACTTCCTGAAGACGATACGGCAGAAGCTATATTGGGGTATGGATAGAAGAAATTAGAGTGATTTTTCTTAATGCGTATTGATTAAAACAGGTCATTCTCAAAAATGGGCCGTAAAAGATTTGTTTTTTCTACCAATAGTCAGTATTTTTCCAAATAAATCGAAAATTATGACAACTTTAACCAAGAGTTAATATTGTCATTTGTTTGTCGTTATTTATCTAACCGGTATATTTCGAATGTTTTTTATAATAAAGTTTTTATGAAAAAACTCTACTTTCTGGCCTTATTCTGCTGTATTGGTTTTGTGGCAAGCGCACAGGTAACTACCACCATATGGGCTACCTCTGCTACAGCTTTTAAAACCGGCAGGTCAACATCAACCTTACGTACCGATGGCGATCTTATCGTTGGTAATGCGACGCCTTCGCGCGGATATGCGGTTTTTGACCTGTCGTCAATACCCGCAGGTGCTCTTATCAACGACGTGAGGATAGGCGTGTGGTGTACATCATTTGCCGGAGCCGGCGTTGCAGCCGGGTGGACTACATATGGTTATGCCGGAGACCTTTCGACTTTCGTAACTGCAGCTACGCTTTTCCCACCTATGGTAAGCGGCCCAATACTAACGACGGAAACCTACGGGACAACACCGGGGGCTAATGTTGTGCTGGCATCTACTCCGGCCTCTACCGCATTTATAGGAGCTAATGCAGGTTCATTAGTGTCTATTTGTTTTACAGGTGGTGCGCCGAGAACTTATACATTTACCGGAAGGACGGGTATCGGTGCTGTGCCGGCAGATACATCTGCTGTCACTCATGCCCCATTTATCACGATTACTTATTGCCTGACACCGTCAGCCGTTACGGCTACTGCGGGGCCTAACCCCGTATGCGCAGGCAGTACACTTTCGCTTACCGGAACGGGTGGCGCGGGTGCTACAAATTATTTGTGGGAAGGCCCCGGCGGGTATACTTCAACGGCGCTCAGCCCTACGCTTACAGCAGCTATAGCAACAGACGGAGTTTATACACTTACCGCAATCAATGCATGCGGCACATATAGCGCGACAGCAACCGCTACTACGGCAGCAGTAACCGTGAATGCATCTCCGGCAGCTATTACCGGCAGCTCGGCATTGTGTGAAGGACTGGGTGCATCGTTGTCAAACGCTACCCCGAGCGGCAGCTGGACGAGCTCTGACGGGTCGGTGGCCACAGTGGGACTGGGTACAGGTGTGGTGGTAGCAGTTGCAGCAGGCACAGCTACTATCTCCTATACATTAGCCTCAGGGTGCTATGCTACACATTCATTGACCGTAAATGCCACACCGGATGTGATTACAGGGCCAACTGTGGTATGTGAAAATGCTACAATAACATTGAGTAATGCGATAAGCGGCGGGGCATGGACAAGCTCTTCTCCAAATGTGAGCGTTGCCGCTTTGACTGGTGTAGTAACCGGCGTGACCGCCGGTACGGCAACAATAACTTATCAGACTGCCGGCTGTACGGCAGTAACCTATGATGTGACCATTAATCCCGCCCCGGCACCCATAGGAGGACCGTCGGAAGTATGTGTGGCCGGCACCATAACCCTGACGGATGCCACGCCGGGCGGGACATGGAGCAGCAGTGCAATAACTACAGCGCTTGTGAGCAGCGGTGGTGTGGTAACAGGAGTATCAGCCGGAACGGTAAATATTATTTACACCCTTACCAGCACTACCGGATGCCAGGCTATTAAAGTGGTAACAGTCCAGGCATTGCCTGCACCTATAACCGGGCCGGGCGGTGTGTGTAACGGGCAAAATATTTTGCTCAGCGATGCTACGGTGGGTGGTACATTTGGGTCAGCAAGCCCTATTGTAAGTGTAACCGGAGGTGGCGTAGTAAGCGGACTATCAGCAGGTGTTGCAACCATTACCTACACTATATTGAGCACAGGGTGCTACGTGACCACTCCTGTGACGGTGAGCCCGCTGCCTGCAGCGATAATAGCGGCGACCACCGAATTTTGCGAAAACACATCAATCACGTTAACGGCCCCTGATCCCGGTGGGACCTGGACAAGCGCTGATGTAACAACAGCCACTGTTGGTTCTTCGAGCGGCATTGTTACAGGCGTAGGGGGCGGAATGACTAATATCACCTATACGCTGCCCACAACATGCTGGGCAGTAGCTGCCGTTACAATTAACCCTGCCCCTGTATCAGTGATTACACCGGCAAGTGCGACGACCTTCTGCGCAGGTGAAAGCGTAATACTCGATGCTACTCCGGGTGGTGTAACCTACCAATGGGACAATGGCAGCGGCCCGATAGCCGGAGCTACGGATATTTCATATACGGCATCTACATCAGGTTCTTATACGGTGGATATTACTAATGGTTTTGGTTGTGTCGGCACTTCAGCCCCAGTGGTTGTTTCCGCAGGCATAATTGCTGTTATAGATTATACTGACCCGCTTAATTTTTGTATCGGTGGTAGTATCGGGCTAACCGCTAATCCCGGCAGTGCTACAGGCACTATAAGCTACAAGTGGCTGAAAGACGGAGTGGATATACCGGGTGCTGTGTTCAGTACGCATACAGCATCGGTAACAGGGGTGTATACAGCATCTGTAACGGTTTTTGGCGGTTCGGGATCATGTACGGTGACTACTCCTCCGGTAACAGTTACGGTGAATAATCTCCCTACGCCAACTATTTCTTTCACAGGTACTTCGCTTGTTACAGCGGGCAGCTATGCTTCTTATCAGTGGTTCATCAACTCTTCTGCAATCATCGGCGCTACAAACAGCAGCTATATGCCTTTTGCAAATGGTATATACAGGGTGCGGACAGGAGATGCAATCGGGTGTAGCGGCTACTCTAACGCAGTGCAGATATCGCGCGTTGGCGTGGCAGGTATCAACAAAGTTGATGTGAAGATATATCCCAACCCGGCTACAGATGTTGTGTACATAGGGGCGGGAGCACCTGTGCGTGCTGTAGTTACAAGCATAGAGGGTAAAGTGATGTTGGATAAAAATATGGTACAGCAAATAAACGTAAGCAACCTTTCGGCCGGCATGTACATCATCAAATTGTATGACGAAGAAGGGGAAATGATAATGGTGCAGAAATTGATAAAAGAGTAGATTTTATGCCCTGAAGACAGGGCGTAAAAAATGCATTCGGGTTGTTTTATTAATTGGTGGTTAGTGAGTTATGTTATTTGCAGGAAAAATTTTGCATGAGTAAAAAAATATAGTAACTTTATTTTGGTTTCTGTTTATAAAAAGTTGTGAACAATGAAAAATATGTACAAATTCCTTAAGCTCGTTGTCATTTTTGTACTGGGGATGGATGCAGTAGCAAACGCCCAGATATTTACATTTACCTGCCCTACCACATCGGCTTCTTGGACCGTTCCTGCGGGAGTGACGAGGATACATGTGGACATGGCCGGAGGCAAGGGTGGTACGAATTCCTGGCCGGTATTGGGCGGCCCTCCCGGCGGGCCATATGCAACAACGTTTTGTATTGATTCAGCAGGGCACGGTGCGCGGGTAGAAACAGATTTGGCAGTAACGCCTGGTCAGGTGTTTTTAATAAATGTAGGACAAAAAGGGAATGATGGGGTTACAGGTGTCAATACCCTACCTGTTACAGTAGGCGGTGGTTGGGCATATTTCGCGCCCACTGCAGGTATCACGCGCAACATAGCCGGTGGCGGTGGCGGCGGTGCGTCGGACATAAGACTACCCCCGTATTCAAATTTTGAGCGATTAGTAGTTGCCGGCGGTGGCGGTGGTGCCGGTGGAAATTATGTATTTGGTGCGGCTACCCCGATAAATTATGACAGGGGTGGAGATGGCGGCGGCACGACAGGTGAGCCTGGCTATGGCAATGCTCTTATTTTAGGGCCTGGCGCAGGTGGCGGCGGTTCTTCTGCCAGCGGCGGTGCAGCCGGCGGCGCAATGGGTGCATGGCCGGCAGCCGGAGCAGGCACTTGGGGTACCGGTGGTTTTGGTACAGCAGGCACAGCAGGCGGCGGTGGCGGCGGTGGCTATTATGGCGGTGGCGGCGGATGCTGGAGCGGCGGCGGTGGTGGATCATCTTATGTTGATGCGACCCTTGGCAGCAGCACATTACATACCCGCGGTGCGAATGCAGGTGGATGTGGCTGGGTAATTATCTGCTGCCCTAATCCGGGAGCGATACTCGGATCCCCGACTATCTGTACAGCAGTACCGGAAACTTATACTAATCCTACGGCTTCGCCTACAGGCCTGTGGAGCAGCAGCGACCCTGCGATAGTGACAATTAATCCTACAACAGGTGTGGCAACAGGCGTGGCAACAGGTACGGCTACTATATCTTACATTATATCGGGAGGTTCTTGTGGTTATGCTGCAGTTACAAAGCCGGTAACGGTTAACCTTAGCCCTGCGCCTATAGGCGGGGCTACTGATGTGTGTATGGGTTATACAACTACATTGACAAATACCAGTGCAGGAGGAGCATGGAGCAGCAGCAACCCTGCTGTGGCTACAGTGGTTACTACCGGTCTTGTTACTCCTGTGTCGCCGGGTTCTACAGTTATTACTTATACTACGCCTTTGGGTTGTTCTGCCATGGTTACCGTGAATGTATTCGGACTTGCAGGCCCTACTATGGTTTGTGTAGGCAACAATATTACGCTTACGGCTTCTACGCCGGGAGGCACATGGGTAAGCGGTGATCCGGTAATTGCCTCAGTGGACCCCGCAGGCGTGGTTACAGGTTTGGCTATGGGCTTAGCGCCGATAAGCTATACGTTCCCCAGTGGTTGTACAGTTGAGTGGATAGTAACCGTAAATACCGTAGCCCCTATAGCTGGCCCGGACAGCATATGCGTAGATGCCACCGGATATTTGACAAACATAGTAGGTGGAGGGTCATGGACAAGCACTTACCCGGCAGTTGCGACAATTACCGCCGATTCAGGAATTGCGACCGGGCATCTCGCCGGTATTACTACTATCAGTTATTCGCTTCCATCAGGTTGCCTTGAAACCAAAATGCTGACGGTTGTAGATAATCCCCCGATGATAACGGGTACAATGAAAGCATGTCCCGGAACTACAGCGTTGTTGGGCAATCCTGTGCCCGGGGGTACTTGGTCTGTAAAAGATCCTTGGATAGCAACAATAGATCCGTTTTCAGGGGTGCTTACCGGTGTAACATCAGATACGACCACAGTAACCTACACCTTGCCTCCCGGATGTATAACGGCTTCTAAAATTGTGGTGTATCCATTGCCTTCACCTATTACAGGCCCTGACGTAATATGTCCCGGAGCCGTAGATACTATGCGCAGTGAGCCATGGGGCGGTAACTGGACCAGTGGCACATTGGCAGTGGCCACGATAGATACAGCCGGTGTCGTAACCGGGGTGTGGACTGGTGTGAGCAGTATCGTTTATTCATTGCCATCAGGCTGTTACCGGTCAAAACTCTTATCTGTGAATCCAATTCCGAAACCATGGGTTGCTTATAATTTTGCTATACAGAGTTTTGTGGCACAACCCGGCTATGTGACTTACCAATGGTATGACAGCATACAGGGCAAGATACCCCGTGCTACTTCACCTACACTCGCTTCGTTGAATAACGAATTTTATTTTGTGGAAGTGACAGACAGCAATGGTTGCATAGGAAGGTCTGATAAGATATGGTTTGATGTTAAGCAACTCGGTATAAACGGGGTTAACGCCGGCAGGGTGGCTATTTATCCAAACCCCGCTCGCGCTTCATTATTTGTAGAATCATTAATTCCTGTACGCGCTGTTATCAGCACGATAGACGGCAGGCAGGAGATAGAAGCGCTCAACGCAAAAGAGATTGATATAAGCAGGCTCGCGAGTGGTTTATACCTCATAGCGTTATATGACGATAGCGGCGTGAGGATAGCTATTCAAAAATTTGTAAAAGAGTAAGGCAATATGATTTTTTTAATAGCCCCGATATTTTCGGGGCTATTTTTTTTGTTGCAAAGAACAAGAAAAGTATATTTATGCTGCATGTCAAAGAATAAGAACAGGCCGGTGGTACAAGGTAAGACAGTGCCGCAGGTTACGCCACAGCAAAAGAAACATAGTCCCAACGCAGAAGACGGGTCAAAGGAAGGATTTGTGAAGCGTAATATCAACATACTGCTGCCAATGGGCATTGCCGTAATTACCTGGTTCTTTTACAAAACATGCATTGAGAACCAGTTTACCAATTGGGATGATCCGGGGTACATAAAGGACAACGCACTTATTAAGGATATAAGTGCTGAGGGTTTGAAAAATATTTTCACTACCTCTACGATGGGTAACTATCACCCGCTTACCATTCTTAGTTACGCAATAGAATATAGCTATGTGCGGCTTGACCCCTGGTTATACCATCTTAACAGTGTGTTGCTGCATTTATTGATAACCGTGCTGGTATATAGGTTTACGCACCTGCTGACCAAAAGGACGGTAGCGGCAGCTGTAACCGCTCTTTTGTTCGGGCTCCATCCAATGCATGTAGAGTCGGTCGCATGGCTGGCCGGGCGCAAAGATGTAGTGTATGGGTTATTTTACATGGCATCGTGCATCACTTATATTTTTTATGTGCGCGCAGGCGGAACAAAAAGGTGGTTGTGGTATGCCGGTACGGGTGTATTATACATCTGTTCATTGTTGGGCAAGCCGGTAGCTGTGGTGTTGCCGGTAACCTTATTACTGATAGATTATATCGAAAAGCGTAAGCCGGAAATGAGGCTCATACTGGAGAAGATACCGTTGTTTATTATCTCCGTAGGGTTTGGGTATAAATCGATAATAGACCAGAAAAACTTCGGCTCATTAGATACGCAGGATGTAGCCTTCAACTGGCTGGAACGGATAGCTCTTGGCGGGTATGCGCTTATCACCTACCTGTGGAAGGCGGTAGTGCCTGTGGGGCTGAGCAACTTTTATCCATATCCTTTAAAAGCAGAAGGCAGTAAATTATCGGCAGTGTATTATTTGTACCCTTTGTGCGCTGTTGCTATTGTTGCCGTACTGGCATGGATGTATAAACGTAAGCAAACGGTGGTTGTTTTCGGCTCTATGTTTTTTCTCGTAAATATTGCTTTGCTTTTGCAGTTTATACCGGTGGGCGGTGCAATACTTGCCGACAGGTACACGTATATCCCCTATCTCGGATTGTTCTTTATGGCTGGCTGGGCTGTGTCGGGATTTTTTGAGCCGGGGGGGAACAAGCAGTTAGGGAATATTGCCCTGATCATAGTATTAGGTTATTCGGCGGTGCTTGGGTACCTGACTAATGAGCGTTGTAAAGTGTGGTACGACACAACAAGCCTATGGAGGGATGAGATAGAAAAGGAGCCATTGCGGGCACCCAATGCGTGGAACAACCTTGGATTTAATTACTTCAATAAGTACAATGAGTCGGTGAACCCTACTGAAAGAAAGATTTATCACGACTCGGCGTTTTATTTATTGAAGCGGGCCATTGAGCTGCAACCAACATTTGTGAACCCACACATATCAATGGGAGAGCTGCTAAGGAGCGAAGGGAAATTTCCGGAGGCAAAAGCATACTACTACAAGGCATTATCTATGAAGACCACGGATGAAAGCGGGAATGCATACCTGGGACTGGCAATTATTTATGCGATAACACACAATTTCGATTCATCGGGTATCTGCTTTAAACTGGCCCTGAGCCTGAAACCATACTTCCCGGAGGCGCACAGTAATTTTGGTAACTTCTATGACATGACCGGCAGACACGATTCCGCGCTTGTGCAATATGGGCTGGCCATAGAACAGAACCCGGATATGCATGCGCCCCACCTGAACAGGGGCAGGCTGCTTACCCGCCTTGGCCGTATAGATGAGGCTTTAAAAGATTTTGAGATAGCGTTGCAGTTGAACCCGGACAACGGAGAAGTGATTTATGCCCGGTCGTTCTGCCATGCGCGCAAAGGAAATAAGGCACAGGCATTAAAAGACATTATGGAGGCAAGGCGGTTGGGTTTCACCCAAATAGACAATAATTACTACAGGTCTATGGGTGGGCAATAGGTGTTATCTGTAAACAACAATGTACATTGCTTTGCATTTAGCCGGGATACCATCGATAGTTGCAGCTACATTGGCAACACAATCCTTGTGAAATGTTACAGAACCATCGAGACGGGCAATCATGGTATTGGCAACTTCAACACGCGCTGACGGGGTGAGTTGTATCGCCGCAGGCTCATTGCTGGCATCAAACACCTTTGCCGATATACTGTAACCGGGGGTATGTGTGTCTGTTCCTTTTTCCTCCATAGAGTAAACCCTGATGTGATACCCGCCCGACTCGGCATCGAAGTTGAAGAAGTAGTTACCGCAATCAGATGGAAAGGTCTTTATAATCTCAAACCCGTTTTTCTTTAGCTGTGCAAGCTCATTTTCACACCATGTATTAAACGCAGGCACCGGATCAGGAGGGCCGGCAACCTGCATGGCCACCCTTATGAGGTCATATTCTCGCGGGCGGCCACCTTGCTTGGTATCAGCTACGGTGATATGCACTGCAGTGCCGGCTACGCCACGTATCATGGCTACTACATCCTCAATGGTCTTATTCTTGCAGCTTGTGCCGTTTACGCTCATTATAAAATCAGTGGCCTTGAGTTTATCATACGCAGGCGACCCCTGTACGAGGCTCATGATGCGGGGCATGGTGTAGCCTCCGGCGGTATCTATCATCAGTTGGGCACCTATGCCGCCAATGGTATTCTGGGCGAATGATGTGCAAGTGGTTATGAGGGCAATAAGTATGAAGAAGAGATGCTTTTTCATGTTTGCAGATGCTACTTTGTGTTGGCCCGGATTACGGGCGCAAGAAATTCGAGATTGACTTTGGGTTCTGTTTTTGTAGG
The DNA here is from genome assembly GCA_964493865.1 of uncultured Flavipsychrobacter sp. GTDB lineage: Bacteria > Bacteroidota > Bacteroidia > Chitinophagales > Chitinophagaceae > Nemorincola. The sequence continues at coordinate 159,691 of CAZBPS010000005.1, read as the reverse complement.
AACAACTTCGCCATGGTCCGGCACGATGGCACCCGTAAGCAGCAGCAACGGATAATCGGGTGGAGCGGCATTGGAATTTACCAGCACCTCACATTTGAATGATCCTGTATTACCCTGAGCTACCACTGTAGCAGTAATTACACCCTTATTTCCTGGTCTTATCGGGCTTTGGGGGTAGTTGATCAACACTTTATAAGGAGGGGTGTTTAATCCTTTTACCACACTGCGCATCCGGGTAATGACAAGAGGTTGAGTGCCGGAATTACTGAACTCGAAACGGTATTCAGCGTTGCCATTAATCATTATACTACCAAAATCGTGCGCCCGGTCGTTATTGAAAAAGTGGAACTGAGGGCCGGAGGTGTCCGCTGCAGTCGTTCTGTCTTGCGCATAACTCAGGCTGCTGATGACCGTGAAGAGCAATATAAAGATGCCTTTGAGCATGTTGCAAATTTAGCCATATGGAGGGGTAATAGCAAACGGGCGATACCTATGCGCCCGTTTGCCGTTTAACTATGGGGTTGCTTATTTTTCCGGAGGAAAGAGGGCGCCATGGCACTCCATAATTTCCAGTCCATTTTTGTTTACGTAGGTATAGCATGGTGGGTCGGTGAGTTGTATATAGGGTGTAGATGGATAGGCAGGTGTGGCATTGGCGGGGATGTTTACAGGTGTCACTATACGATGAGGGTAGCTGCCAAGCGGATAGTGACCAAGATAAGACCGTTCGCTGCGAATGTTGACATTATCGGAGGTGACAGTGCGGTCTGAATAATTGTTACGGCCATTGACCACAATGCCCAGGCTTGGCGCTTCGGCAAAGAGGATGCCGGGGCATTCCATTACCTCAAGGCCGCTGGGCCTTTTGTAAAGATAGCAGGCAGGTTCAGAAACAACGGTAAAAGGTTGATTGAACACCGGGGTGAGCGGTATACGCTGGCCCACTTTTAATTTGGGGTGGTCGTTCGTGGTGTACTTATATTGTTTCAACTGGGCGTAGCCGGTAAGTGAAGCGAGGCATACAAGCGAAATGATCAGTGCTGTTTTCATAACATTTCATTTTTAAGGGTGACTTGATGAAAGGAGATGATAAAACACCGTGCCACGGAGTGTTAAAGAAATGTTGGGAGGTGGATGAGTTTATTATTGCTTGAATTCGCGGGCGTATGCTTTATCGCGGAGGTAGTAGGCGCGGATGCGGGCTGGCGCAAAGTAGATGACAGTGGTGAAGAACATAGCGCCATACACATCGTAGGTATAGTGAACACGCATGCTGAGTATCATAAAACCCATGGTGAGTGTGGCGATGAAGAGGTATGCCTTGAGCCAGTTGTTCTTAGCGCAGAGGAAGTATATCCAGATGCTGGCCACGTGGCCGCTGAAGAAGAGGTCTTTTGTGAGGGGCGCATTGTGCGGGTAAACGGTATTCTCGAGGAAGAGATCGCGGAGGGTGATGATGCCGGCGGGGGGCTCGAGGGCTACCATGAGGATACATGCCTGGCGCACTATGGCAACAAAAAAATGCATCTCGATAACGCGGAGGATAGTGAAAGGCTTGTGGAGGTGGGTGATGATGAGGGCGAACAGTGAGGTGTAGAGCAACAGGAAAATGTGGGCAGAAAAGTCGTAGCTGGGGAAGAAAGTGAGCAGGGTATCATCCAGATGGATGCCGGGGCGGGCCTCCACATAGTTGCCTATGCTTTGCGTAACGGCAGAGTAAGCCAGGAAGAGGCCGGGTGCCAACAGTATCTTGAGCCGGAAGGATTTGTTGCCAAAGGCGGTTTTCCAGGCGGTGATAACGGGGGCAAGGCGGTTTTGGATGGCTAACATTTTATTGGTGAATAAGAAATGTGTGTTAAAAATACGCATACGGGACATTATTTTGGGGTTAATTGTTGCACACTTTTGTTAAAAAAACGCGTAAAAATCGTAACTGATTGATATTCATGTTTTTATATGAAAAACGTTGCTAATTTCCTGCTCATTCGTTGCTCACTATAGTTGCTCACTTTTTTGTGCTTAAAAAGACAAACGCAGAGGCGTAAAGGCGCAATCATGTGCTGTGTTTGTAAAGTTCTGCAATGCCGGTTTTGCGGCAAAATTTAAAAGACATGACGGTACAGTACGCGTACCCATGACAGTACAGTTACTGTACCGTTATGGTTTTTAGTTTGCTGTGTGGGCGCAGATTTCAGCGGTTTTTCACGGATATTTTTGAGACGGGGATATTTGAGGGGTATGTGGGTCGGTTTATAGATTAGTTAAGTGTTGCTGCTCCGGTGGGAAGTAGCGATCATGCGCCGGCCTCAGCCTTCTCAAAATTTTTGAGGCTGCCTGCTTCTTTCAACCGGATTCCTTTGTAGCTGATCATTGCATCGCCGCTGAGGTTATTGGCAAAGCCATATACCATAAGAAAAGAGCTTATCCTTTCGGCATGCAAACTGATGGGCATATTATTGAGCGTGCGCGGGTCATTCTCATAAGCCATCCTGATGCATTTTTTGATGTTCGCGTTTTCCTTTAATTGAAAATAAGGAAGTAGCTTATCGAGCAGCCGCCTGTCATCATCGGGCAGCACATAGGTGACTTTCTTTGTGTTTTTTTGCAGCGGCCTTATAAAGCTGTCCTTATATTTCCTGACGAGGAATACACTTTCCAGTTGCTTGTCGGACAATGGTTTTATAAAGAAGCCGAAAACAAGGTTGTTATCGTGCGCTTTCTGTTTGTCCATATCATCTATAGAAGATGTAAGAATGTAGATATTGAACTGTTTTTTTACTTCTTCGGGGAATTTTTCAAATTCTTTCAGCACATCCCATCCGGTCAGGTCGGGCATATTAAGGTCAAGCAAAAGGATGGTTTCTTTTTTGTGGGTAGCAGTATAATTTTTAGCGATGCTATCCAGCGCCGCGCCGGGTACGGTAAATGAAACCACAGGCGCATTGGGGAAAAGCTTTGTTATAATACGCGCGCATAGCATGTTATTGATGTTGTCATCATCAATAATCATAAAGTCAGGGGTATTTTCACGGAGCATATACATTTATTTGGTGTGCAAACAAATATATAATAAAAGGGGCAATTTTTTAAATGGGAATGGGGGGAAACCCGCCTAAAGGGAGATGGCATTAGCGCCCCTTGATTTTGTTTTTGGAAATGGGGGGGCGATTAATTCTTAGGCTTCTGTACGCTGGTATACCGGAGACGCAAGCATTGCGTCTCTACAGATTGGGGGGCGTTTTAAGGCATCATTTGCCCGGCTGTAGTGCTGTATCTGGCTGTTCCCCTTTTGTTGCGTTTCAAACGATTTTCAGGGGCATCGGTGAAACATTCGCTTTTACCTCACCAAAGTTATATTTCCGGTATAATTATGAGGTCTGGAACCGTTCCTGGCGTTATACTTAATATTGTATATATAAACTCCGGTTTCAGCCGTACGACCGTTATAAGACCCATCCCATGCTTTAGCCGGGTCGGTTGTATTAAAAACAATAAGGCCATACTTATTATAGACAGTAAATGAATAATCACTTACAGGGCTGTTTTTTTCAATGAATGGGCGTATGCGGTCATTTGTACCATCGTTGTTGGGAGTAAACGCGTTCGGCATTAAAGCCCAACTATCCGAGCATGGGGTACTATCAATAATTACATTAATGGTATCACTGAAAGTACATACTCCTTCGGATATTGTAAGTGCGTAGGTACCTGTTGTCAGTATTTCAATACTGTCAGATGTTGAACCATCCTGCCATAAGTACAGTCCGGAGTACGGGGCTGAAATATAAAACGGGACACAACTGGCAGTATCGGCACCGAGCGAAAAAGTGCGTAGAGAATCAACGTGCGTGTGAATGGTCTCGGCAAGGATAGGGCTGGCGCAGGTGGATGGGTAACAAAAGACGGTATGGGTATCGGCCCTGCTGATGGTATAGCGACTACTCCATGTCCCATCGTCCCAAAGATATGCGAGGTATCCTGCCGGTGGCTCAATAGTCATTCCTGATGAGGAGCAAACTGTTGTATCGGAATGAGCATAAACAGTGTCCCAAGACAAAGGTGCGGGTACGTATTTTGCAATGTAACCATCTCCGGCGTTACTTGTTACAAAGTAACTATTAGCACCAATATTAAAATAGACTCCACCCCAACCCATATTGAACATATAAGTGCTTGCCAAGTAAATATTTCTTTTAGGATCAACAGCAAGATACCGCGACCCATAGCTGCATTCAATTCTTTCACTCTCAAGTAAAGTGCCGTCCGGCGAATATTCAACCAGCATTGCTGGAAGTTGGCCGGAAAGATTATTATGGTCTGAAAGGTCATAAGTGGTCCAAAGGTTATTGCACTCATCTATAGCTATCCCACACGCCCAGTTTGGCCCCGTCCTATCAATTTTCCGAATCCATTCTGCTGACCCCAGTGCATTATATTTTGTAATGAAAGTTGCGTCAATGCAATGACAGGCGGGTGAATTAGAGTAGCTAAAGGAATCAAACGCAATGTCGTTGCTTACTCCTGTCAAATAAACATTTTCACCGACATCAGTCGCGATACCTGTACTCATACCATTGCCTATTGAAGATCTTGACCAGATAACGTGGCCAGATGAATCGAACTTTGAAATAAAAATATTACCCGCACCCAACCCCCCTCCTCTATGCACCAATAAACTACTATCAATGTACAGGCTATCAGATGAAAATACGCCCGAGACGTAAAAATTTCCGGAGCGTGTTGTGGCAATGCTCCATGCCAAGTCGTGGGAACTGCCTCCGGCATTTTTTGTCCAAAGTAATACTCCGTCTTTGTTATACTTGTTTATAAAAATATCAGCACCTCCTCTGCTGGTAAAAGTATGCCCTTCGATATTGTTTACCGAATCAACAACCCCGCCAGTCACGTAAATATTTTCGTCATCGTCTACGGACACAGATCCAGAGATTTGAGGAATAGAAGCTGTGTTTTGGATATTTGCAACGCTTTTTAACCAAACGATAGCTCCAGACGGATTTATTTTAACCAAAAAATACTTATACGGTATTAATGGGTCAATGATAGAATGACCTTGCCAATTAAATGGCGTATTACACATGCCGAATACAAATAAATTGCCTGATTTGTCACAGACGCTGTTTATCGGATAGCCTGAACCCATATTATATGATGTAGTTCCCCACAACAATGTGCCAAGTGAATCATATTTGGCGGAAATAATAAATGTCTGATTTGAAACTCCAAGAAAGACTGTGGAATCAAGAAAAACGCCCTCCCCTGAATAATTTGCCGTCATAAAATAATTACCATATTGATCTGTGGCAACCATTGTGCCATATGAGGCTGCATTGGCACTTTTAATAAACTTTGCTGAATGCCAACCTTGCCCTAAAGAAATCAAGGGGGATATTAAAACTGTACATAAAATTAATATTGAAGATAAGGTGCGTATCATAGAATTGAGGATTTACAAGTTGAACATAATATCTCTTATATGTTTAAGGAAAACAAAAATATATAAATGAAGATAATAAAAAAATAATCTTAAGGTCGGAATGCGGGACTAATTTGGAATTTTATAATTTTTCCAAAGGTAAATTCAGTTTTTTCCACAATATTTCCTTATCTTTGCCGCTCGAAAAAACTATAATTATATAAATTTTGATGCAAATGGCTCAAATTACAGCTGAAAAGAAAGCAAACATTTTTAAGACTTACGGTGGCAACGCAACAAACACAGGTTCCATCGAAGCGCAGGTAGCAATGCTCACGGAGCGTATCAACCATATATCTGCACACATGAAGGACAATAATAAAAAAGACTTCAGCAGCAACCGTGGCCTGATGCGCATGGTAGGGCAGCGTAAACGTTTTCTGACTTACTTACAGAAAACGAACCTGACATCTTACCGTTCGCTGATAGAAAAACTCGGTTTACGTAAATAAGCAATTAACGCAATTCCCAACTGCCGGTTGGGAATTGTTTTTTCTTACCCATGAGTACACCGCAAAGGCGCAGCGTCGCTAAGGTGATATTTACAAGTTAGGGGAGGCGCTAAAGGAAGACCATCGCGGCAAAAATTCCAAGGGGGAATTCGGTTTTTACTTTTTTGTTTTGGCCTTAACGCAAATCATGATTTTATGATTCCAAATCCAATTTCGGTTTCACTGAAGGCCGCAGATGGCCGTGAAATATCGATAGAAACGGGCAAGATGGCCCGCCAGGCCGATGGCGCCGTAGTAGTGCGTCAGGGCAATTGTATGATACTGGCCACGGTGGTGGGCGCAAAGGAGCCGAAGCCCGGCCAGGGTTTCTTTCCGCTGAGTGTGGACTACCAGGAAAAATTTGCTTCGGCAGGCCGCATACCCGGTTCATTCTTCAAGCGTGAGGCACGCCTTAATGATTACGAAATACTGACATCGCGCCTGATAGACCGCGCGCTTCGCCCGCTGTTCCCGGATGATTACCTGTGTGAAGTGCAGGTGCTGGTGTCGCTGATAAGCAGCGATGCTGAAATTATGCCTGATAGCCTGGCTTGCCTTGCGGCATCGGCAGCACTGGCGGTGAGCGATATTCCGATACAGGAAGTGATAAGCGAGGTGCGTGTGGCCCGCATAAATGGCGAGTATGTGGTGAACCCACTGCGCAGCCAGATAGCTGGCGCCGACATAAACATAATAGTAGCCGCTACCGACAAGAACATCATGATGGTGGAAGGCGAAGGCAAGGAGTGTGAAGAGGCAGGCTTAGTGAAAGCTATAGAGGTGGGCCATGCTGCTATTAAAGAGCAGATAGCCCTGCAATTGCAACTGCGTGAGAAAGCAGGTGTAAGCGGCAAGCGCGATTACACAAAGCCTTATACCAACGAGCACCTGGAGCAAAGGATAGCGGAGTATGGCAAGGACCGTATTTATACAATAGCCAAGAGCGCACTAGGCAAGCATGAGCGCAGCGCTGCCTTCAAGCAGGTGAGAACTGACTTTGAAGCTACTATTGCCGAGGGTGAAATAACACCCGAAGACGCAGCACTGGTGGGCCATTACTTCCACGACCTGGAGAAGGATGTGATCAGGAAGATGATGATCAATGAAAAGGTGCGCCTGGATGGCCGCGCGCTGGAGCAGGTGCGCCCGCTGACGATGGAAACAGACCTCTTACCATCGCCGCATGGCTGCGCATTGTTTACCCGCGGTGAAACACAATCGCTGACGACAGTAACATTAGGCACTGTGGATGATGAACTGCTGCTGGAAACCGCGCAGACGTCGGACTATCTGAAATTCATACTGCATTATAACTTCCCTCCGTTCTCAACGGGTGAAATAAAAATGATGCGCGGGCAGAGCCGCCGCGAGGTGGGCCACGGCAACTTGGCCATGCGCTCGCTGAAGCAGATGCTGCCGGCAGAGTACCCATATACGGTGCGTGTAGTATCTGATATATTGGAGAGCAATGGCTCTTCATCAATGGCTACTGTGTGCGCAGGTTCGCTGGCTATGATGGATGCGGGTATCCCGTTCCCTAAGCACGTGAGCGGTGTGGCAATGGGCCTGATAGCAGAAGAAGGAAAGTTTGCGGTGCTGACAGACATACTGGGTGATGAAGACCACCTGGGTGATATGGACTTTAAAGTGACCGGCACGCGTGATGGTATCTGCGGGATACAGATGGACATAAAATGCGACGGCCTGAGCATGGAGATAATGATGCAGGCATTGGAGCAGGCAAGGCAGGGCAGGCTGCACATACTGGATGGCATGTATAACTGCATACCACAGCACCGCGATGACCTGAAGCCACAGGCACCACGCATAGTGCAGATGAACATAGACCGCGAATTTATAGGCGCTGTGATAGGGCCGGGCGGTAAGATAATACAGGAGATACAGCGTGAAACAGGCGCAAAAATCAATATAGAAGAGGTGGGCGAACAGGGTATCATCAAGATATTCTCGGCGAACAAGGAAAGTATTGATAAAGCAACTGCATGGATACGCAGCATAGTAGCGATACCTGAAATAGGCGCTACGTATGAAGGCACGGTGAAGAGCATAATGCCGTTTGGTGCGTTTGTAGAGTTTATGCCGGGCAAGCAGGGCTTGCTGCATATAAGCGAAGTGAGCTGGAAACGCTTAGACAGCCTGGACGGTGTGCTGAAAGAAGGCGATAAGGTGAAGATACAACTGACAGGCACTGACCCGAAAACGGGCAAGCTGCGCCTGAGCCGCAAAGTGCTGATGCCAAAGCCAGAGGGCTATGTGGAACCGGCACCACGTGAGCGCCGCGAAGGCGGAGATGACCGCAGGGGTGGTGGTGACCGTGACCGCAGAGGTGGCGGCGACCGTAACCGCGGAGCAGGCGACCGTGACCGCCGTGACCGTGGGCCAAGGGAAGACCGCGGGCCACGCGAACCACGCAACGAAGGCACAACTGACGCAGCACCACAGGCTGCACCGGAAGTGAGTTCAAGTGATGAGGCGGATATGGCACTATAAGAAAAATGTCTGGTTAAATATTGAACAGCCCCGAGAGGGGCTGTTTTTTTTGTGTTATATTTGAAAGGTAAAATGAAAAAACTCCTCCTCATACTCCTATTACTGCCGCAATTCACCAATGCGCAGCAGTATACCCGCGCAGAGATAAAGCATGCGGCTGATAGTATAGTGCGGTCGTTCGTGGGAGGTGAGGTGTTTGGGTATGCGGTGAGTGAGCTGGAGGATGAATCGCTGCTGTGCTACCGGTATATAGACCATAAAGGGAAAGAGAAGTACAGGGAGGTGCCGCGGAAAGATGGATATACCAGGGGGAGGTTCAAAGATATAACTGTGCGCTACAGGGTGAAGTACCCATACCCGAAGTGCGTGATATGCGATACGGTGCGGGGCAATACATCGGTAACGCTGAACTGGTGGCTGGAAATGAAACGCTCGCCGGATATTTCTTTTATTCCTGATTATGTGTGGGAGCAGGATAGCTGCAAGCGCACTACGCGCCATGTGCCACTACCCCGGAGAGGAAAGACCGGACATGACTATTAAAGGTGGCGGGGTCTTCCATATTGCTCATGTGGCCTACACCGCGCATCACTATTTTTTCTGAGCAGGCAATTTTTTCATGAAGGAGGTCGCTAGCGGCACGGAAATCGGGTATATCTTCTTCGCCCACAATGACTAATGACGGGGCTGATATTTTGTGTAACTGGTGAATGGCCTGTGGCGCTATGGGAATCCAGGGGTTTTTATTTACCCAGTGCCAGCCGGAAAAGCCGCCCACAATTTTTTCGAGTTGCGCGGCAACTATGGGGTTCCTGTTGGCGGGTATAAAGAGGTCATGTTTCAGCCATTCTTTGTTGGCTTCTAATGGGCCGTGTTCACGCGCGGCTTTGTTCACGGCTTCAGTTGCAGGGTTAGGGTTGAAAGGGAACCCATGCACCACCGCATCAACCATAATAAGCGATAACACTGCATCCGGGTGGGTAATAGCAAAATCAATAACCACTCTGCCACCCATGGAGAGGCCCACAAGGTGAGCCCCCGCAATGCCGAGATGCTGCATAAAGTTATAAAGGTCGGTATGGTGGGCGTAATCGCCCGCGGGCAATGAAGATTTTCCGAAGCCGCGGAGGTCGTAGCGGATGACCTGATAGTTATCGGAGAAGGCATGGAATTGCTCGTCCCACATGCGGGCATCAAGGCCCATGCCATGAACAAATATCAGCGGTTGCCCCGTACCCGCTGTTTCGTAGTAGAGTGTGCCTTCATTAACAGGCGCATATCCTGAACGCATAAGGCTAAGTTAGTGATATTCTCCAGAAAGTTCATTCACATAACCATGCAATACAAGGTCGTCCCAATCTTTTATGTAGATGGAGCGGCCATCTTTCATAAGAAACAGTTTATCGCTTATGTCTAATACATGGCGGTAGAGGTGGTCGGTGATAATAATGCCCTTATTTTCCTTTAGCCTGTGCAGGAGTTGTTTCAGCCTTTCTATATGCAGCGGCATGAGGTGCGTGAACGGCTCATCGAGCAGGGTGAACCGGGTGTCTGCGAAAAGCAGGAGCAGCAGGGCGAGTAGCCGCTCGGTGCCGCCGGACAGTCCGCCGATTTTTTTCGAGATGTGCTGTTCGAGGTCGGGAAATTCATTGAGGATATCATTGAGCGAGATGCCAAATTGAGCGGCAATTTTTTTAAAGGTAAGAGTGGGCGGCAGGAACGGCTGCTGCGGCAGATAGTTTACCAGCCCGTTCATAGTGTAGGGCTTTTTTATGCGCACCCCGTTCAGGAAGGTGTCGCACTCCTGCGCGCGGCGTGTGCCGAAGAGGGATTGCAGCAATGTGGATTTGCCCGCTCCGTTGCGCCCAAGTAAGCCGGTAATGTGGCCCCGTTCAGTATTGATAGTGGCTCCTGTAATAATCTCTTTCCTGCCGATGGAGAGGAAGACATTTTCGGCAAGCAGTATGTCGGGTACTACTAGCAGTGGTGAGTTATCCATAAGCAAATAATGAAAAGGAGCATATCGAGAAAAATAAACAGCAATGCCAGTTTGGTAAACGAAATATGGAGGTTGTAATAGTAATAGAGCCGGTGAGGGCGCAGCGCAAAGATGAAGTAACCCACGCATAAGGTAGTAGCCAATTTTCCGGACAATGCCGCCACAACATCGTGCACGGTGATGTAATAAACGGCACAAAAGACTGCTGTGAACAGTAAAGGGATTGCGCAGTATTGCTTATAGCATAGCAATGCTATCCGGATTTGTCTCAGCATTAGATACCCGTATGGTGGAGTAGAGTTATCTTATACCAGGCTTTAATTTTATGGTGCCGATATACATGAGCAAACATGCACAAGCAATATTAAAACTGATGAATGGATATCCGAAGCCGAAGTAGGTAGCCGCATTTGCGGACTGTTTGTTGCTGTCAAGATACTTAACGAGGTCGCTGGTGAGGGCGACGAGCAGAAAAACCCAAAGCATGAAATAGATGAGTCCGAAGGTTTGATAGATGCCGGGTTTTTTAATGAACAGCGGAACAGACAAGAACAGGAAAATGCAAAAGGCAAACCAGCTAAAGTGATAGTCTGCAAGCGAAGACGCGAAAAATATAGCCCCCAGTGCCATAAACCATACGGAGGGGAATAGGTGCAAGTATTTTTTGTACGTGAGTACCCGGGGAATGCCCATCATTCTGTTAAGGACTTTTCAATATAACGCGGTAATGCCGGAATTATTATGCCGGCATTACTGCGTTATCGGCATTTGTATGGCAAACAGATATTATGCCGTGTATGAACACAGGTCTTCGGATATTTCAACGATAGATGTTTTGTCAACTATTTCGTGTATTACAGTGTCCAGTTTTTGAGAGGTGGCAAGTATACCCTGAATTATTTCATCGGTATTGTTTATATAACCCGAGTTGAATAGCTGAGCCAGCCCCAGAATAGTGGCCAATGGCCCGCGCACTTTATGCGATTGAATCCAGGCTATTTCGCGTAGTTGTTCGTTCTGGGTCTTTAGCCTTGTGATGTTTGCCATTTGCTCAGTGATATCGTGGGCGGTACCATACATCCCAACGGGAGTTCCCTCGCTGTTGAATTCGAAATGCGCCTGCGAGTGTATGTGCCTGATGGCCCCGTCTTTCCGAATGATGCGGTGCACTATGCTGGAATTGTTGCGGGTAGCGTTTGCCTTACTGCTTTCTTCCATCACATAGTTAACGTCTTCCGGGTGAATAAAGGACATCCAGTTCTCGAAGGGCTGGATATTATCGCTGGTTGGCAGTCCGTAAATGCGGCAGCATTCATCTGACCATACGCCTATGCCTGTGGCAAAATTCAGCTCCCAGCTTCCGAGGTGTGTAATGGCCTGAGCCTGGTTGAGCCTTGCCGCGATGTGTTTCAATTTATTCTCTGCCTTTTTCTTATCAGTTACGTCGCGTGCTATGCCATACATGCGGATCGGGATATCCTCAGCATCATATTCTACTTTATTCTCGAAGTAGATATGACGTACCGTGTTGTCTTTACGCACAATGCGGTAGTAGAATGATGTGTTTTGCGGGTGAGTAATCATTGCCTCCGCTTTTTCGCGTACATAATCCACGTCTTCGGGATGAATAAACGACAGCCAGGAAGCCATGGAGTGGACATTGTTGTTTTCCGGTATGCCGTAAATGCGGCAATGCTCATCAGACCAGGTAGCCAGCCCCGTAGAGAAATCGAATTCCCAGGTTCCCAGCCGTGCAATCTGCTGGGCCTGCCTGTTTAGTATTTCCTGGTGTTTCAGTTTGTTTTCGGCAATGATGCGTTGTTGTTCCAGCTCAAAAGTATCCAGGGCGAATGATATATTGATTACGGTTTTTTCCAGCAGTTCTATTTCCTGCCTGTCGAAGTGTGCTACCTGTCTGGAAAACAAGCCGAGTATATATTTTACTTCACCCGAATTTTTTATCGGTAGTACAATTGCTGAATAAAAGTTGTTTGTAATGGCGTGTTGCCGCCAGGGGCTATTCTCCGGTTGGGTAAAGAAGTCATTTATTACGTGGTATTTTCCGCTCAATAAAGTAGTATCAACCGGTCCTCCTTTACTGTAGGTCATGTTGCCTGATGGTTTTATCGTGGTTGTTAGCGTGCCGGCACATGCAACAACATTCAACGCGCTGTTTTCTACGTCAATAGAATTGATGCAGGCTAATTCGAACTTGCCGGTATTTATTGCGATGCTGCATACTTCATTAAACAGGGACTGCTTGTCTTTCGTGTAAATAATTGCCTGATTTATCTGGCTGGAGAAATCATACAGGCGTTTAGCCTCAAATAATTTTGCGGCTGCGTTTTTTCGTTCTGTAATATCATGAGAGCAGCATGAAGTGCCAATAATTGTATAACCCAGGTGTATGGGGTAGAAGGAAATATCGTGCCAACGATCGTAGGTATCATTATGCTGCTCGATGGTAAACGTTTCGCCGGCAAAAGCGCGGTCGTAATACTGTTTAAAGTTTTTGAGTTCTTCTTCAGTAAAACCCTTTACAAATACGCTGTGGCCTTTTTCGATTTTTTTTCCGGTCATCATTTCGACCATGGCATCAAAAGCGGTATTTGATGTTACCAGGTTGTAGTTCCGGTCTATACTCCACATCACACCCGAGATATTGTTTATCATGGTGCGCATGTTGATTTGTTCAATCTCCGTCTCGTTCAGCATTTCAGGTCCGGGGGTATTAGCGGTAAAAAGGTGGTTGTTTTGTTTCATTATTATTATATTGAATAGTATGGGGCAAAACTATCCCATCTTATCAGGGCTGAATGTGATGCCAATCATAGCGATGTATGATTCACATCATGATTGTATTAAATTTGTTATATGCAAAATGAATTTCATAAAAATAATAAGTAATTTTTAATAAGAATGCTAATTTGTAATTTACACCCGAATTGCACCTCATGGCTACACTTTCCATTGTTATCCCTGCTTATAATGAAGGCCCTACCATTCACCGCATACTCGATAAGGTGAAGGCGGTGCAATTGATAGCCGGTATGCAAAAGGAGGTTATTATAGTAAATGACTGCTCAAGGGATAATACGGAGGAGTCTATACAAAAATACCAGTCCCAAAACCCTGAACTGCCCATCATGTATTACAAGCACGAGGTGAACATGGGCAAGGGTGCGGCCCTGCACACGGGGATAAAGATGGCGACGGGGGATTATGTGATTATACAGGACGCGGACCTGGAGTATGACCCGGAGGAATATAACATACTGCTGAAACCGATAATAGACGGCTTTGCCGATGTGGTGTATGGGTCGAGGTTTATGGGCGGCAATCCGCACCGTATATTGTTCTTCTGGCATTCTATAGGTAACCGGTGGCTCACCACGGCATCTAATATGCTGACCAACCTGAACCTGACGGACATGGAAACCTGCTACAAGCTGTTCAGGCGGGAGATAATACAAGGAATAAAGCTGAAAGAGAAGCGGTTTGGTTTTGAACCTGAGGTTACGGCCAAGATATCGTGTGTGCCTAAAATAAGGATATATGAGGTGGGCATATCCTATTACGGGCGCACTTACGAGGAGGGCAAAAAAATAGGCTGGAAGGATGCATTTCGGGCGCTATACTGTATAGTTAAGTATAATATATTCTCCATATAGTGCCGGGAAAATATTGCATTGAACGAAAGTTACCGGCAACTTGCTTCGATGACCCATATAATATCAAAAAGAACTTTTTTTTGGAATTAAAACTCATATCTTTGCGCAAAATTTGAAAGCGGTAATGGGTTTCAAACGTTTCTTTCCCTTGTTGATATTGGTTTTCGGGCTGTTGGCCTTTAATTATTCTTCTTTTGGCCAGGAGGGTGAAAATCATGAAAATGCCACTTCTGAGGAGCATGAAAGCGCTCATGAGGAAAAAAAAGGCATAAATATTACAGAATTAGTATTTGGCCACGTATCTGATGCGCACGAATGGCATTTGTTCAGCCTGCATGGCGAGAACGGGGAGGAGAAAGAGATAGCTATGCCGTTGCCGGTTATTGTTTACCGCCCGGGTATCGGTCTGTCTGTTTTCTCTTACAGCCGCTTCCATGAGGCAGGTCATTTTCATGAAGACGAGGCAGGCAATAAGATAAGCGGCGAATATGATGGCCTCTATGTGGAAAAGAACATGAAGGAGAAGATAAAAGCTGTGGATGGCTCAAAGGTGTATGACTTCTCTATAACAAAGAATGTGCTTTCGATGCTGGTCGGTGTGCTGTTGCTGCTGTGGCTGATGCCTTCTGCCGCTAAAAAGTATAAGAGCGGGGCTACTGTGGCTCCTAAGGGTTTCCAGAATGCGCTTGAAGTAATAGTGATATTTATAAGGGACGAAGTAGCGAGGCCGAACCTGGGCAAGAAATACCTGAAATTCATGCCGCTGCTGCTCACCATATTCTTCTTTATTTGGGTGAACAACCTTCTGGGCTTGTTGCCCGGTGGCGCAAACTTTACGGGTAATATAGCTGTTACTGCCTGTTTGGCGCTGGTAGCTTTTATAGTTATGATGGCTAACAGCAACAAGCATTTCTGGAGCCATCTGCTGAACCCGCCAAATGTACCTTTCCTGGTAAAGTGCCTGCTAGTGCTGATTGAGGTAATGTCGCTGTGCATTAAGCCAGTGGCGCTGATGATACGTCTTTTTGCAAACATGCTTGCGGGGCACATAGTGATATTGAGCGTCATCTGCCTTATCTTCATCTTTGCGCTGATGAATGTATATGTGGGTGGTGGTTTTGTGGTGGTGTCGCTGGCATTCTCTATTTTCATGTTCATGCTGGAGTTGCTGGTGGCGGCCATACAGGCTTTCATCTTTGCAAACCTTACAGCGGTGTTCATAGGGCAGGCGATAGAAGAAGGGCACGCGCATGATGAGGCGCACGGGCATGAGGTAGCTGCAGCGCACCATTAATAGATAAAAGAGAAAGAACAATATTTTAATAAAGAGTTTTTTTAATCAAAATCCATAATAACATGTCAGTTTTAATGAACATCCTTATGTTAGCCGGCGACACAGCAAAAGCTGGTGGCGCTATTGGTGCAGGCATCGCTGCTCTTGGAGCAGGTGTAGGTATCGGCCAGATCGGTAAAGGTGCGGTAGAAGCTATCGCCCGTCAACCCGAAGCAATGGGCGACATCCGCGCTAACATGATCCTGACTGCTGCGTTCGTGGAAGGTGTGGCGCTGTTTGCGGTTATCGCAGGCATCCTCGCTATCTTCGTATAGTAGTGGCAGGGTAAACGAAGTAATAACTGCATCCGAAGCAGAGGGCAGAGGGTGCAGTTATTTTAACACAAAAAGAAAAAATTAAAAATAAAAACGGTGTAACTGGCGCAACCTTTTAACCAATTAACAATTTAACCTTTTTAACTGAACAAAGATGGATTTGCTCACCCCGGAACTCGGTTTATTTTTCTGGACACTGGTAGCGTTTATCGCGGTATTCCTTATCCTGCGCAAATTTGCGTGGGGGCCAATCCTCAGCTCTCTCGGAGAGCGTGAGAAAGGCATCGCAGACTCAATAGCTACCGCTGAGCGCGTGAAGAGCGAAATGAGCCAGTTGAAATCTGAAAACGAAAAGCTGCTGGCACAGGCACGCGAAGAGCGCACACAAATGCTGAAAGAAGCCAAGGATATGAAAGACCGTATCATAAGCGAGGCGAAAGAGCAGGCAAAAGTGGAAGCCAACAAGATAATTATTGACGCGCAGGCTCAGATACAGCAACAGAAGATGGCTGCGCTGACCGAAGTGAAGAATGAGATAGGTACGCTGGCATTGGGCGTGGCAGAAAAGATATTGCGCAAGCAATTGAGCACCGCCGAAGGACAGGACAGCTACATGAAAATGCTTGCTGAAGATATAAAACTTAATTAGCCAATTCGGCAATTTGACAATTAGCCAATGGGTTGATTATCGAATTGTCAAATTGTCAAATTGCCAAATTAAAAAGAAACATGCAAAATCCACGTCTTGCGACCCGATATGCGAAATCACTGCTGGATATAGCTGTAGAGAAAAACAGCGTAGAAGCAGTGCTACAGGATATGCAGTTGCTGAACCGTATATGCGACAGCAGCCGCGAATTTGCGGTTATGCTGAGCAGCCCGGTGATACATGGCGATAAGAAGCTGGCAGTTATTAATGAGGTGCTGAAAGGCCACAACATCAGCGAGCTTACCTATGCATTCATGAAGTTGCTGGTGGCCAAAGGCCGCGAGGCAAACATGGCGGAGGTAGCTGCGGCATTCATTACACAGTACAATACGCTGAGGAATATAAAGATAGTGAAACTGACCACAGCCGTGCCTATGCCGGCGGCCCTGAAAGAAAGCATAACAAATAAAGTTGCTTCCCTGATGCCGAAGGATACCGTAAACCTGACTACGAGCGTGGATGAGCAATTGATAGGAGGTTTTGTGCTGGAGATGGATGATAAGTTGTTTGACGCGAGTGTGAGGAAGAGCCTGAACGAAGTAAGGTCTAAAATAGTGGACCACAGTTACGAGAGCAAGCTTTATTAATTTTTTAAACTTTTGAATCTATAATATATGGTTGATATTAAACCGGATGAGATTTCGGCGATATTGCGCCAACAGCTCAGCAACACAGACAGCGCTGCTACATTGGAAGAAGTAGGTACCGTATTGCAGATAGGCGATGGTATAGCCCGTGTGTATGGCCTTAACGGCGTGCGCCAGGGTGAGCTTGTGGAGTTTGCAAACGGAGTGAAAGCAATCGCTTTGAACCTTGAGGAAGACAATGTGGGTGTGGTATTGATGGGTGACTACATGGAAATCCGCGAGGGCGACAAGGTAAAACGTACAAACAAGATCGCATCCATCAAGGTGGGCGATGGCATGTCTGGCCGCGTGGTGAACACACTGGGTGAGCCGATAGACGGTAAAGGCCCTATAAAAGGTGAGTTGTATGAAATGCCGCTGGAGCGTAAGGCGCCGGGCGTTATCTTTCGTGAGCCGGTGAAGGAGCCACTGCAAACAGGTATCAAGGCGATAGACGCGATGATACCCGTGGGCCGCGGACAGCGTGAGCTGGTGATAGGCGACCGCCAGACCGGAAAAACGGCTATCTGTATAGATACCATCATCAACCAGAAAGAGTTCTTTGAAGCAGGCAAGCCTGTTTACTGTATATATGTTGCCATCGGGCAGAAAGCATCTACCGTAGCCGGTGTGATGAAGGTGCTGGAAGACGCGGGCGCTATGGCATACACTACTATAGTGAACGCATCGGCATCAGACCCTGCGCCGCTGCAGTTCTACGCACCATTTGCGGGTGCTGCTATCGGGGAATTTTTCCGCGATACTGGCCGCCCGGCGCTGGTGATCTATGATGACCTTTCGAAGCAGGCTGTGGCCTACCGTGAGGTGTCTCTGCTGCTGCGCCGTCCTCCGGGCCGTGAGGCTTATCCGGGCGACGTGTTTTACCTGCACAGCCGCTTGCTGGAGCGCGCCGCAAAGGTGATAGGCAATGATGACGTGGCCAAGAAAATGAATGACCTTCCCGAGAGCATCAGGCACCTGGTGAAAGGTGGTGGTTCGCTGACAGCGTTACCCATTATCGAAACGCAGGCGGGTGACGTATCGGCATACATCCCTACTAACGTTATCTCCATCACTGACGGACAGATATTCCTTGAGTCGAACCTGTTTAACGCGGGTATACGTCCTGCGATTAACGTGGGTATCTCGGTGAGCCGTGTGGGTGGTAACGCGCAGATCAAATCGATGAAGAAAGTTGCAGGTACGCTGAAGCTGGACCAGGCGCTTTACCGCGAGATGGAAGCGTTCTCTAAATTTGGTGGCGACCTTGATGCCGCAACCAAGAACGTAATTGACAAGGGTAGCCGTAACGTGGAGATACTAAAGCAATTACAATACAATCCATACTCTGTAGAAAAGCAGGTGGCTATGGTGTACCTGGGTACAAACAACCTGATACGCGAAGTGCCGGTGAAGAATGTGAAAGCATTTGAAGAAACCTTCCTGATGCAGATGGACGCTAAGCTGCCCGATGTATTGAAGGAATTCAAAAAAGGCAACCTGCCCGAAGCCGGCATCGAGAAGATGGTGAAGCTGGCACAAGAACTGATACCACAGTTTAAATAGTATTCCTTATTCAACGTATAAATAGAACAGCCCCGCGAAGCGGGGCTGTTCTCATGTATGCAGGGTAGTATGCTTCTTTTCTATACATTTGCAAGAGCGATGAAGCAATTTTTTGAAAGTTTCGGGAAGCTGGTATTAATGATACAGGGCGGGTTTACCCGGCCTGAGAATTATAAGGTGTACTGGAAAGAATTTATGGAGCAGTGCAATGATATAGGTATAAGGTCGCTGCCCATAGTGCTTATCATTTCCATATTTCTGGGCATGGTGCTTACCATACAGTTGTCTTACCAGCTTATCAGTCCGCTGGTGCCAAAATCGGTGATAGCTACCTTGGTTCGCGATTCCTCTATACTGGAGCTATGCCCTACGGTGGTGTGCATAGTGCTGGCGGGCGTGGTGGGGTCTAAGATAGCGTCTGAGCTGGGCAATATGCGGGTGAGCGAGCAGATAGACGCGCTCGAGATAATGGGCATCAATACAAAATCTTACCTGGTGCTGCCAAAAATAGTAGCCGGGATGATTATGATACCGCTGCTTATTATCATTTCCATAGCTGTGGCTATATGGGGCGGTTACCTCGCGGCCATTTTTTCCAATATACTGAGTAAACAGCAATTCATCTCGGGGCTGACGGCGGATTTCCTGCCGTACAACCTGTTTTTTGCTATGATGAAGGCTTTTGTGTTCTCGCTTATCATTTCCATTGTGCCGTCTTATTACGGCTATTATGTGCAGGGCGGGGCATTGGAGATAGGCAAAGCATCTACCACCGCTGTGGTGGTAAGTTGTATACTCATATTGTGTGCAGATTATGGGTTGTCGCTGATTATGCTTTAGGTATTGGGTGCTTTTATACAACATGTGTTTCTCTAACCACAATGGCCACAAAGTAAACACACAAAGAACACAAAATAT
Source organism: uncultured Flavipsychrobacter sp. (assembly GCA_964493865.1). GTDB lineage: Bacteria > Bacteroidota > Bacteroidia > Chitinophagales > Chitinophagaceae > Nemorincola. The sequence continues at coordinate 140,098 of CAZBPS010000005.1, read as the reverse complement.
CAGGTTTGTAAAGGTGCATATGTTCATCGAGAAACTTATAGCATAAAAAAATCCCCCCGCTTTTAGCGGGGGGATTTTTTTTATGAATACTAACCGGATTATGCCAGTTTCTTCAGCTCTTCTACTCGTGCCTCACGGTCTTCTTCTACTTTCAGTGAGCCGCTCTTGTCCAGATCTACCAGAACAGGGGCCGCAACGAAAATAGATGAATAAGTACCGGTGAACACGCCAATAAGCATCGCAAAAGCAAAGCCCCTTGTAGCCTCACCACCAAAAACGAAGAGGATAAGAAGTGTAATGAACACCGTAAGCGATGTCATAATTGTACGACTCAATGTGTCGTTAATGGCGCGGTTGATGACAGATACTTTATCTTCATTAGGCGATTTACGGAAGTATTCGCGGATACGGTCGAAAACGATAACGGTATCGTTCATCGAGAAGCCGATAACGGTAAGAACGGCAGCGATGAAGTGCTGATCAATTTCAAGCGCGAATGGCACGCGGCCGCGGAAGTAAGAGAACACTGCCAGGGTAAGCGCAACGTCGTGAACGAGCGAGAACATCGTACCAACAGAATACTGCCATTTGCGGAAACGCAACAGGATGTAAATGAATATAGATATGAGCGAAAGTATAGTCGCCCATATAGCACCATCACGCAGGTCATCAGAAATGGATGGAAGTACCGTTTGTGTACTCTGCACATATTTAGAGGAGAATGCTTCGGCGGTAGTACCTGCCGGTATGAAGTTTTCTGCTGATAAGCCTTCATGCAGTTTTCTCAGCACTTCCCGCTCCACGCCATTGCCCGGTTTGGTAATGAGGTAAGAGGTTGTGATGTTGAGCTGGTTTTGGGTACCTATCGTCTTAACAATCGGGAATTCGCCAAAATACTTCTTCAGTTTCTCGCGAACCTCTTCGGAGGTATATTTTTTATCGAATTTAACTGTGTAGCTGCGGCCACCGCTGAATTCAACACCTTTATCAAAACCAACCCAGTATGTGCTGGCACCCAGCAGTATTACTACCGCTGCGATAACATAGGTTATCTTACGCATCTCTACAAATTTGAAGTGCGCCTTTTTGAATATAGATTTTGATAGGCCGGTGAAATATTTGAAGTGGCGCTCACGATTTGTGTATATATCTGTGATGAGGCGGGATACAAGGATACCGCAAAACAGGGATAATAAGATACCAATGATTTGTGTGGTAGCAAAGCCGCGCACCGGACCGAGACCGAAGATGAACAGGATAATAGCCGTAATGAGTACGGTAATGTGGCCATCAAGTACAGGTGCGTAAGACCTTTTATACCCGTCAATCACTGCCTGTTGGTAGCTCTTGCCCAAGGTAAGTTCTTCTTTGATACGCTCAAATATGATAACGTTCGTATCCACTGCCATACCTATTGTAAGTACGAGGCCCGCAATGCCTGCCATTGTAAGTGTGGCATGAAGGGCGGATAATACACCAACGGTGAAAACGATGTTAAGAATGAGGGCGATATTAGCTATAAGGCCGCCGGTATTATAATACACCAGCATCAGCACGAATATAACGATGAATGAAAGCACCAGCGAGTTCATTCCTTTGCCAATGTTCTCGATACCCAGCGTAGGACCTACCACCTGCTCCTGTACTATATGTGCGGGCGCGGGCAGTTTACCTGATTTAAGGATGTTGGCAAGGTCTTGGGCATCTTCTGTTGTGAACGAACCGGAGATTTCAGTGCTGCCACCGGATATTTCGTTCTCTACTCGTGGGCATGAATAAACGCGGTCGTCAAGCACAACGGCTACATAGCCGCCTATACTCTTGCCGGTCATGTCTTTCCATATACGCGCGCCTGATATGTCCATATCCATGGTCACATCCGGCTGGCCGGTGAGCGGGCTGAAGTCAGCGCGGGCAGTAGTAATATGGTCGCCTTCCAGCCTTGCTACGCCACCGGGGGGCATTTTTACAGCGTATAAAGCGATGATCGCTTTCGGGTCGTTGTTTTTCCTGCCTTCGTCAGCGCCAAAACAGAAATGCACATTCGACGGGAATTTGCTTTTCACTACATCAAGCGCAAGGTACCTGTTTACCTTGGCTGTATCTCTTTTCAGGCAGTAGCCTATTACCGGGCCGGGCAGAAACTGGCTTTGGTCTTGGTTAAGGCTTGGCTGCAATACAGCAAATAGCGGGTTTTTCTTCAGCGATTCTTCTTCTTTCAGTTTAGCGGTGTCAGATGTTGCAGACGCGGTTTTTGTTTCTGCTTTGCTGCCCAGCACGCTTGCCAGCGAACCGGTGTCGGAGCCCGGAGTCTTTGTAGCAGAATCAGTAACAGCGGCCGTAGCGGTAGTGGTGTCTGCTTTAGTAGTATCTTCGGTGGTACCCGAAAGATAAGCTGCGAGGGCATCATTGGCCGTCATTAAGAATTGGCCTATCTCTTCGTTCTTGTATGTTTCAAAGAATTGCAGCTTGGCTGTAGCCTGCAGGTATTTACGCACACGGTCGGGATTGTGTACACCGGCAAGCTCCACGGATATGATACCTTTCTTTTCATCAAGGTTCACATTAGGGTTTGCCACGCCGAATTTATCAATACGTGTCTGGATAACGTTGTGTGTGCGGTGTATCGCGTCTTTGGCTTCCTTGTTCAGCTTGGCCAGCACCTCCTCATTAGAAGAGTTGAGGGTTATCTCTTTATCAGATGGCTTGGTGAAGAGGTAAGCCATTTTCTGGTTAGGGTTCTCCTGCTGGTATATCTCGCCGAATAGCGTGATGAAGTTAGCTTCAGAGTTTGCCTTGCGGATGTTGGCATTGGCAATAGCCCTGTTGAGCGCGGCATCACGCGGATTGTTAGACATAGAGCGAACGAGGTCGTCGAGGCTTACCTCAAGCGTCACGTTCATACCTCCTTGCAAATCAAGGCCAAGGGCCAGCTCTTCGCTTTTGGCCTGCTGGTAGGTGTACTTTTTCAGCACGTCGAAAATCACCTCGCCCTGCATACTATCAGTGATTGCCTGGTAGCGTGTGTCCTCAAGGGTTTTGAGGGCATCTCCTGTGGCGGTAGGGTCCATCGCCTTTGCTTCGCGCGCGGCCTGTGCCCGCATTTTTTTCTCTTCGTTGCGAACGATAAATGTTAGGGAGAGCTGGTACAGCGATATAAGTATCAGCGCGGCGGTAAAAAACTTCACTAAACCTTTTAAATGCATGGTCTTTGTTGAATTATTCTGTGTAATATATTGAATGTAAAACGCCCGTGCGCACCTATGCGGTGCGTACAAGGGGTGCAAAGATATGATTTAATATAAAAAAATGAAGAGGTAACGATACTTTAAGAAAATATTTATGTGAAGGGTAAAAGTATATTATTATTGCAAATTGCAGCCCTGCATTTATTCAGTTCATATTACTCTAACTAATACATCCCATGCATTTTTTTCATATGCATGAAGCGTGTCTTGCATGGTATTAACCATATAGGTTAAGCTTATCAGGTTATAAAAAATAGTATCACTATCATTAAAGATAGTATCATAATATTGCAGAAAAAACATGTTTTCTGATTTAAAAGCAGGAATATTAGGGGGTGGACAGTTAGGTGCGATGATCATCAGAAGTGCAATTGATTTCGGGCTGAATGTTTCTGTTTTAGATAAACACCCCAACTCGCCCGCAGCCCGATATACGTCTTCCTTTTATTGCGGCGATACAATGGACTACGAAACCGTCGTGTCATTTGGTTCTTCATTAGATATATTAACTATTGAAAAAGAAGCTGTAAATACTAAAGCACTCTACGCCTTGCAAGAAATGGGCGTGAAAATTTTTCCTTCCCCGGGCACCATAGAAATTATTCAAAACAAATTGCTGCAGAAACAATTTTTAGAGAGCAATCATATACCGGTTGTGCCATGTATACCGGTGAATGGAAGGGATGATTTAAGACAAAATATAAGCAAATTGCCCGGCTGCCTTAAAAAATGCACTATGGGGTATGATGGCAAAGGTGTGATGATAGTTAAAGGCCCGGAGGATATCGAAAATGCATTTAACGAACCATCAATATTAGAGGAGCTGGTAGACATAAAGCATGAAATATCAGTAATTGTTTCAAGAAATGAGCATGGCGATGTAACTTGCTATGACCCGGTGATGATGGTATTTAACAAGCAGAAGTTTGTACTTGATTACCAGGTATGCCCTGCTGATATTCCGGTAGAAATTGCGAACGAAGCACGCGATCTGGCTATCAGAATCGCAGGGGCATTAGAGCTGGAAGGGATTTTAGCGGTGGAAATGTTTCTTACCAATGACAACGTATTGTTGGTAAATGAATTGGCGCCACGCCCGCACAATAGCGGACATCATACCATAGAAGCATGCGCTGCATCGCAGTACGAGCAGCTGATAAGAGTAATGTTGGGTATGCAATTGGGGGATACCCAGCTAAAGAAAAAAGCCGTAATGATAAATATACTGGAACCCGGTAGCGAAAGGGAAGTAAATTTAAATGCAACAATTAGGGAAATCCTTAGTTTGCAAAATGTTCATCTTCATTGGTATGGTAAAAGGCAGAGCAAAGCAGGAAGGAAAATTGGTCATGTTACCATAATAGAGGATAATGTTGAACATGCACTTTCGAAAGCAGCAACTATCCGTAGTCTTATTTAAACTAAAAATATGAAAGTAGGAATAATAATGGGCAGCATATCTGATGCACCAATAATGAGCGCTGCTGTAAAAGTAATGGAGCAGTTTGGAGTTGAGTATGAATTTGCTGTAGTATCTGCACATCGCAGCCCCGATTGGATGTATGAATATGCTAAAACAGCCGAGGAGCGGGGCCTGAAGATTATTATAGCCGGTGCAGGCGGGGCAGCACACTTACCGGGAATGATGGCCGCATTAACAACTATGCCGGTAATAGGTGTGCCCATAAAATCATCCAATTCGCTCGATGGCTGGGATTCTTTGTTGTCAATAGCGCAAATGCCCAATGATGTGCCGGTAGCTACAGTAGCTGTAAACGGCGCTCACAACGCAGGTGTACTGGCAATAGAGATGATGGCCATGACCGACAGTATATTGAAAGAGAAATTAGTCCTTCTGAAAAAACAGAACTATGCAAAAGTTACCGGGCAGAATGCTGAATTGAAGAATAGTACCGGGGCTATGCCATAGTGATTGTTGTGTATAAATCTCCCGGCAGGTGCAGTTAATTAATTGTGCCTGCCGGGAGATTATCGTATTTTAGTTACACACCAGCGTATCCTCAAAGAAGGTTACTTCGCCGGTGGCAATGTTGTGGTTGCCGCCTATAATGCCTATTTGCCCGGCGGCTATCATTTCCTTCAGTATAGGGCTGCGCTCGCTGATGGCCTGCACCGTCCTTTTCACATTTATATTGGCCACCTTTTCCACAAATTCAGCATTGCCCGAATTGCGTTCTCCGGTCACGGTTTTCTCAGCATCTACCGCGGGCCTTATTTTGGTGAGCAGTGCGGTGAGGTTGCCCATCTCTACATGGTCGCACGCACCTTTTATTGCGCCGCATTTTGTGTGGCCAAGCACCACTATCATTTTGGCTCCGGCCACCTTGCAGCCAAACTCCATGCTGCCTAATATGTCTTCGTTCAGGATATTGCCCGCTATGCGCACGCTGAATACATCGCCCAGGCCCTGATCGAAGATAAGCTCGGCCGATGTACGGCTGTCGATGCAGCTGAGTATTACGGCAAACGGGTGCTGCCCGTCCGATGTCTCGTTTGCCTGCTGCAGCAGGTTCCGGTTTACTTTCAGGTTATTGATGAACCGCCTGTTGCCATCTTTAAGCAGTTCCAGTGCCATAGCCGGCGTAATGGCTGCCTGCATTTCTTTGGTCAGTGTCTTCATTTTTTTGTTTTTTTATAATAGTTAGAATTTTTCCGGTTTTATTGGTTCGGGCACCGGGGTCATTGTCCAGCTGCCTGATATATATATCAATGTTGCGGGCGATAGTTGTAACCCCGGGTGAATCTGCGGATACACATAGTATTTCGCATTTCACCTTATTGAGTTTGTAGAATACAGGCGTGCCTATGTTCAGCAGCATAATTTTGAACTTTCTACAAAGAAAGTAATTGCAATCAAAAATGATAGTAAAGCTATCATAAATAATTGTGAAAATATTATTGCTAACTTTGCAAAAAGATTTGCAGGAAAAGGACATATGAAACTACAAGTGCAAATAATGATGAACGACGCCTTGTTCGTGCGGAACCCTGAAACATCGGAATTGGGCCGTAAAATGGTGAAACACAGCATACAGCTGATTCATAAGCACGGTTTTGAGGCATTCACCTTTAAAAAACTCGCCGAGGATATTGGTACTACCGAAGCGGGTGTGTACCGGTATTTCGAGAATAAGCACAAGCTGCTCGTATATATTACTGCGTGGTACTGGAGCTGGCTTGAATTCCAGATCAGGTTCCAGACAAATAATATCGCCAGCCCGGAGGATAAGCTGAGGAGAATAATAAAACTACTGGCGAGCACGATAGAGGACGATGAACAGACCAGTCATGTGGATGAAAGCCTGCTGCACCAGATTATCATATCTGAAGGCTCGAAAGCATACCTCACCAAGCAGGTGGGCGAGGATAACAAACAACATTTCTTCAAGCCCTATAAAGACCTCTGTGCCATGATAGGCAACATCATTACCGAGTGCAACCCACACTACAAATATCCCAGGTCGCTGGCATCTACCATAGTAGAGATGGCGCATTTCCAGAATTTCTTCATGAAAAACCTCCCCGCCCTCACCGACTTCGGGCGCAACAGCGAAGAGAGTGAGGTGATATATTTTCTGGATGACCTGGTGTTTTCAAGGCTCAGGCAGGCGAAATAGTTTTCTCAATATTGTTGTCTTATACTCTCCTGCACAGCAAGGGCGGGATTTGCAATCCCACTACATGTATCTCCTGTAAATTCGAAAATTCCTCGCTGGTCAGGGTCTCCCCGCGTCCTGAAAAGCGGCAAGGGTCCCTGTTAATAAGCAGGTACAATTCATAGATATTTCCTTCCTTCGTGCCGGGCTTTATTTTTTTGTGCTGAATGATGGTAACAATGTAGTGCGGGAGCGGTTTGTGAAAAACTGACCAATGTTTTTAATACGCAAGTCCTTTTAATACTACTCCGTTCTATCCGAGTCTCTCCGGCATGGCAACGTGCAATAGCGGAGGACTCGGCTGTATCAGGGTACAGAAGATGGAATAATGAACAAAACAATAAACATAAACACCACCGCACCGGTCGGCGAGTTCCTCGGCAGGGCACAGCGCTATGTGAGGAGAATCGCCGCGGTTGGAGAAAAGAAAAGTCGAGAGCAAATGCTAATTTTAATTAAATTACAGATACCTTTATACTACTACAAACAAAATCATATGAAAAAATATATATTCGTCTTATTAATGGTAGCAATAGTTGTGGGCAAAGCTTCTGCACAACCACAATTTATAACTGTTACGATAGCAGGTAATGGTTTCTCGGGCTATGCCGGTGACGGTGGTGCTGCTAAAAGAGCTAAATTGTACGAACCTTTTTTGGTAACCCGTGACGCTAGAGGAAATATTTATTTAGCAAATAATAGCCTTATTAGGAAAATAGCAGCTAAGAATGGAATTATTACTACAATCGGTGGTGGCGGCACACGCACTGCGGTGGGCGTTCCAGCCACTAGTGTAGTAATATCACCAAGTAGCATAATTTCGGATCCGGTAGGAAATTTGTATATCGCAACAGGTAGTCAAGTAAAAAAGATAGACGCGGTTACTAATCTTATAACAAACTTTGCAGGCACAGGAGCTTCAGGATATGGTGGCGACGGTGGACCTGCAACTGCTGGGGTATTTGGTGTTATTGCGAGTATTTGTATGGATTATGCAGGAAATATTTATGTCGTGGATGCATTAGGCGCAAGAATAAGAAAGATAACAGCAGGTACTAATATACTAACCACAGTTGCTGGAACTGGTGTCGTAGGGTATTCCGGGGATGGTGGACCTGCAACAATGGCCAGACTAAGTTCTCCAAAATATATATGTACAAATCCGGCAGGATATATATATTTTACTGACCAAGGTGAAGGTAAGATAAGAAAGATAAATGTTACTACCGGGATAATTACAGCCTTTGCCGGTTCAACAGGTGGCCGGTTGTTTGGATGTCATGCATTGAGTTGCTATTTAGGGCCAGTTTCAGGTATTTGTCATGACGGTGGGAGTAATATTTATTTTAACGAGATGAGTTGTTCCCTAAGAAGAATAGATGAGAGAACAGATTCTGTTTATGCCGTCGCCGGAGATTTTGCAATTGAATCGTTCAGGAATGATACGGTTTCTCTATATGCATGGATGAACTTTAATTACGGGATATGCCCAGACGAGGCAAAAAACATGTATGTAGCTGATAAACGTAATAACCGTATAAGGAAGATAATACAGCTTTCTCATGTGCCTTCGTTTGCTTTTGGAGAAGGGCAATATATAACGCCTTGCCCTGGCTTCGTATGCCCAATTGACCCTTTGCTATGGGTTGCCGATCTTGATTCTGCACAAACAGAAACATGGACGGTGGTATCAGCCCCCATTCACGGTACCCTTTCCGGCTTTCCAACAACAACATTATCAAATGGCATACATGAAACGGTAAAGCCTTCCGGGGTATATTATTCGGCACCTCCTACTTATCTCGGAGCGGACTCTTTTCGTGTACGGGTTTTTGATGGGTTCTTTGCGGATACAATTACGATCTACGTTTCAGTGCAAACATTATCGGGAGAGTCAATAACTGGTGCTTCAACTTTTTGTCCCGGGCAGACTTCAACTTTATCGGCTACAACAAGCGGGGGGATATGGAGTGCTACTAATCCTACGGTAAATATTAATATAACCACTGGAGGTGTAACGGCCGTTTCTGCGGGGATTGATACCATTATATATACTGTATCTCCGTATTGTCCGGATATTATTACAAAGGTGGTTACAGTCAACCCTATGCCAATATCCGGTCCAATAACGGGGGCTGATACGGTTTGTCTGGGAGGTTCAATAACATTATCGGGAGCCACACCTGGCGGCACTTGGACAACTTCTAGTATATGCGCAGCTATTGGGTCTGCCACAGGTTCCGTTTCTGGTATTTCGACAGGTAGTTCGGTAATCAGATATATGGTGAGTAGTTTAGGGTGTACTTCCGTTGCGACAAAAACGATAAGAGTTTTTTCTCCTATCCCTGGTGTCATCTCAGGGCCCGATACTGTTTGTGTGGGAGCCACTATACCTCTTATAAGCACTGTTTCTGGCGGTGTCTGGAGTGCTATCTCGCCATTTGCTGCTATTGACACATTAGGTAATGTGTCTGGTTTATCTGTAGGGAATGATACCATAGCATATACAATAACAGGAGGGCCAGGCTGTTTATCAAAAACAACATTTGTTATTAATGTAACTAATGGTTTTTTTGTTGATCCCGGTGTCATTACTGGTCCTGATAGTGTATGTCCTGGAGCAACGATTATATTGGCAAATACGGCTACTGGTGGTATATGGAATTCAACTAACGGAAATGCAACTATATCTGGTTCAGGCGCTGTTACCGGGGCACTTCCGGGCTTGGATACCATAAATTATTCTGTATTCAATTCGTGCAACTGGATTTCAGCATCTAAAACAATTAACATTAAGCCATTTACTTCTGCAGGTGTAATCTCAGGATTTGATACTGTGTGTAAGCATTCATCGATTATTCTGACAAGCTCTGTTCCCAATGGAATGTGGAGCTCAAGTAATGCAAGTGGCTATATTACAGCTTTGGGAGTTATGCATGGCAAATTTGAAGGTATAGATACTATTAAATACTTGGTGATTGATGAGTGTGGGGTAGATGTTGTTGCCAAAGAAGTAGTTATTGTCAAATGTAGGCCAGATGGTACAGGGATTATATTGCAAGATGCTGCAATATCCATATTCCCTAACCCTACTTCTGATGTATTGACTATAAAATCAAGTAAAGATATTTATACAACATTCACAATTAGCAACGCTCTGGGTCAGCAATTATTACAGAGTAAACTTGATGGCACGCAAACTAAAGCAGATGTAAGTTTGCTGCCACCCGGGTTGTATTATATAACGCTGAAAGGTGAATTGGAGAGCGGGATAGAGAAGTTTGTGAAACTATAGGTTCCCCACTGGTCGCAAGTGTCTCGCTTCCCTAAACTACTGCAAGTGTCGCCCTTGCGAAACCACACCTTTGAAAATACAAAAATCAAAATATCCCCCTCAAACCCGCGCCCACACTGCACACAAAAACCATCACGGTACAGTTTCTGTACCATGACGTATTTTTTATTTTGCCGCATCAAAAGCATTAGTGAACTTTATGTAAAACCGGAAAAATATCCGGCCACGCTCTTTGAAATACAGTAGCACTTGCATAGGCTTGGACTAAAAAGTATGTAAAAAAGTGCGCAAATAGTGCGCAAAAATCGTTATGAAAAACATTAAAATACAGCATATTACACATTAAAACTATTACCCAAAAAAAATTGTCAAAATGCGCGCAAAAATCATCAATCCGCAGCAATATGCCTTATACCCGCCAATAAAAAACGGCAGTATAAATATGCGGCACTTTCCTGCCCGCCCCGCCTTGGCGGTGGTCTTTGCGCCTTCGCCGCAAAAACTATCCGGGCATTATAAAAATTCTATGGAAATATTAAAACGAAAACCCTATTTTTACGGTAACTAATATCCTTCCCTTCAGGGGAATGGGTGTAATATTGAACTTATGATACGTAAAATTACGCTTATATGCCTGTTGTTCATCGGGCTTCACAATGTATCGCGCGCACAGGCACTGGATTCTGTTTCCATCTTCCAGCCCATCGGCCAGGATACCACATGCCCCGGCACCCAGCTTACTTTCTGGGCCGTGCAAAGCAATGATACGTTCACCTCTTCCGAATACCACTGGTACATAAACAGCACATTTACCGGTGTTATCGTTGATAGCTTTTTTACCACGGCGGCATTAGATGGCGATACCATCGCTTGCGTTCTTCATTACAGGAACAGCCTTGGCGTATGGGTTACCTACCGCTCCAATGAGATTATTGTTCGCCGCAACGACACAATTATGCCGAGGGTCATCATAGCCCTAACTGCCGGCAACAACCCTGATTGCACAGGTGGTCCGCTTACCTTTACAGCATATCCCGTGAATGGTGGCACCGCTCCCGCTTACCAATGGCTGATTAACCATTTGCCCATACCTGCGGCAGACAGCCAGAGCATTACACGCATATTCACAGATGGCGATACTGTCTCCGTGCAGATGATAGGCAACTCTACCTGCTCTGCGCCATTCAGCGATACAGCTATCTCAGACAGTATTGTGGTCTCACACGACTCAATGACCGCGACAATATCCATAGTCACCACGCGCAACCCGATATGCGCGGGCACGCTCGATACGTTTACCGCAACTGTGTCTAATGCAGGTGGCGGATATACTTTTGCGTGGTTTATAAACAGTACCCACATTCCTACAGCCCTCGGGCCCACATTGATTACCAGCGCGCTCAGCAACGGCGACCTTGTGTATTGCAAATTGTATGCGCCTGATGTGTGTGTTATCAATGATACAACCATCTCGAACATAATAACGATGACGGTAATAGCCCCGCTCAATGATTCGGCATGGATGGTAATGACCGGTGGCACCAACCCCGGCTGCCTTGATTCGGCTGTTACGTTTACAGGGTACTTTATGAATTTCGGTACAGCCCCTGATTACGACTGGTATGTGAACGGTGTGCTCGTGTCGCACAACACATCTACCTACACAGCGTTTTACCTTGATGGGGACATAGTACAGTTCAGGGTGAGGCCTACTGATGGCGGCTGCTACCAGGACGACTCTATAGCAACACCAACCGTGCTGATGATACGCGACAGTACGCCCACTACGCCATGGCTTTCACTTATCGGCAACCTGCTGGTGGCCAACACAGGAGGGAATTACATATGGTATTATAATTCCGTGAACTCATGTACCGGTGCTACCATAATGCCGGGTATCACAGCGGAAACTTACAATCCACATGCGCCGGGCTATTACTTCATCAAAAAAGATACAGCCAACTGCCTCTCGTTGTGCTCTAATGTTATTTACATATCCCTGCTCGATGTACAGGATGTATATAAACCCGCAGCAAAAGTTTACCCCAACCCCTCTACCGGTATCGTGAATATGGATTGGGAAGGGCGAATGGTGAATATGAAGCTGGATGTATATAATATGATAGGTCAGGGCCTGCTGCACCAGGATATTACCAACAGGTCGCACCACGAAACAGACCTCTCTTATTTACCAGATGGTAACTACCTCCTAGTGCTGCGCGATGAGGATGGCAGCAAAACGACCTATAAGATACAAATAGCTAAATAATATAAAATATTTTATATATTGCAGCAGCCATTCAGCAATGAATGGCTGCTTTGCTTTAGGGAGATTACATTAAATAAAATCAACATTAACATATTTTTTTTAACGGCTACCCAAGATTGGTCGCCTATATTCCGTCTATTATAGTGTGTGGATGGTTTGGTATTGAAAGGCGCCTTTCATTTATCGCAGGCAGGAACGGGAAAAGAATTAGGGAAAGCCCCTGTAAACAATATGGTTTTTGAAAACAGCATCATGCAACAGTCATATTTCGCGAAGTGGCCGTTCAGGGTGCCTGAAAAAAGGGAGAAATGAGAAAGATTGATTAATTTACTTTATTAAAAGGGCCGGTAGATGAACTTTTACAGCCCCCTGCCCTAAAAGCAGGACTTATACTTTAGCAATTTATGCCCGCATATTCTGAACAGGAAATAATAGCAGGGTGCCGGAATAAAGACCGGGCTTTACAGGAGCACCTGTATAAGACATACTATAGTATGTTTTTGAAGGTATGCGCCCGGTATGCTAAAGATATGCAGGATGCCGAACAGTTGCTTAACGATGGTTTCCTTAAAATTTTCACCCAGATAGAGCATTATAAGAATACCGGTTCTTTCGGAGGCTGGATGCAGCGCATCATGGTGAATACGTGCCTGGATTATTTGCGCGGAACGGCATTTAAAGAAGACATGATCATGCATGTGAACGCCATACCTGCGGAGGAGAGCAATATATCGGTAGGGAATGAGGCGCTGGAGAGCATCGAATTCAGGGAGCTGGTGAACATCATACAGTCGTTGCCGGCTATGACACGTACTGTTTTTAACCTGTTTGTTTTTGAAGGGTATAACCATAAAGAAATATCAGAACAGTTGACAATAAGCGAGGGCACTTCTCACTGGCATGTGCACCAGGCGAGGAACCTGCTCCAAAAAAAAATTAAGAATACTGACCAACAAAAAGTGACGTATGAAGCCAAGAGAATTTGACGATCTGATCAGGCAGAAGTTTGATCGGAGCGACTTCGAATACAATCCCCGTAGTTGGGATAAGCTGGAAGACCAGCTGGACGGCCGTGCGAAAAAACGCAGCATCCTTATCTGGTGGCTGATGCCGGTAGCAGGCGTGGCAGCTTCTGTAGCGCTTGCTATGGGAATATCGCCCGTTTTCTACCAATCGGGTGAGGGAACTAACCCTGGCGGAGAGTTGGCACAAACTCATAAGACAGAGTACGTAAAACCGGCACAGAAGGCAGTAGCACAAACTGCCGTAGTGCCTACCACAACTTTTGAATATAACAAGGCCATTAAAAAAACACGTAAGCAAGTGGTGAAGCCACAACCGGAAGAGCCACGCGAGGAGAAGTTTGCCATTAACTACCACAACGCAGTAAAGAACATGTGGAACAAGGCTGCTATAAACCTGCTTGACGCACCGGGTAAGCCGGAAACAAAGAAACAGGATAAGAAAAAAGAGGTGGTAGTGGAAGATGCTGTGGCCACATTTAAACCGGAAGCGGTGAAGGCACCTGCAAAGATATCGATTATCATATCAGGGGGGTATAGCCGTGGCAGCCAGAACAGCGGCTACACTGCAGGCGCTACTATCCGCAAGGCTGTGAATGACAAAGTATTCATAGAGGGGGATATAGCATTTACCAACAGCAGTATAGTGCAGGGTATGCCATATGTGAATACCACCCGCCAATATATAGACAATGGCGGCGGTAGCTCATCCGGCTCAAAAACTACGAATACGGAGAGTGGCGGCAAACCAACCTCGGAGACCAAGGCTGTTTCCGGCCCTATAGAATCGAGGAACGTTTCTTACAGCCTTTCTTACGCACAGATAACACCATCAATCAGCGTTAAGGTGATGAAACGTTTATCAATAGGTGCCGGCCCCGATTTTCAACGGGTGCTTGCAGACAACCGCCCGGAAAGGGACGGGACCGACCCTACCGGATCCTTTAAAACCGCTCCTATTTTTGATATGGGCTTGATGGGTAAAACAGAATTCTCGGTAACTAAGAATGTAAAAGCAGGAGTTGCTTACCGTAAAGGGATAAACAATATACTGACCCCAATGGGTAAATATCTTGACCGTGACTACCTGCAGTTTCAGGTGAAGTGCGCGATATTTAATAAATAGATGGTTTGAGGTTAGCGGGCGCAAAGTATTTTACGGAATACTTTGCGCTTTCTTATTTTTGTGAGCTTAGCGTATTTAATGAAGGCCATCATCTGTATACTATTTTTATTTCCGCTTGTCGCGTACAGTCAGCAATATCCGCAGGGCTATTTCAGGAACCCGCTTGATATACCCATATTGCTGGCGGGTAACTTTGGTGAGTGCAGGCCGGGACATTTTCACAGCGGGCTGGATATTAAGACGCAGGGAAGGGAGAACATGCCCGTGCGGGCAGCAGCCGAAGGGTATGTGTCCAGGATAAAAACGGACAAAGACGGGTTTGGCCACGCGCTGTACATTACGCATCCTAATGGTTATACAACGCTATATGCACATCTGAATGACTTCGCACCCGCAATGCAGAAGTACCTGAAGCAGCAGCAATATGAAAAGAAGCGATGGGACTTAGACATGACCTTGCCTCCAACTAAATTTCCGGTGAAGAAAGGGGAGCAGATAGCCTGGAGCGGGAATACAGGCGGATCCTCCGCGCCACACCTGCACTTTGAGATAAGGGACACAAAAACAGAGCACCCACTGAACCCGCAGTTGTTTGGGTTTGATATAAAGGATACGATTGCACCAGTGGTGAGGGAGGTGGTGATATATACTAATCCGACTTTTAATTTTTACACTAGCCATAAAACAATTGTAGATGTT
The DNA here is from genome assembly GCA_964493865.1 of uncultured Flavipsychrobacter sp. GTDB lineage: Bacteria > Bacteroidota > Bacteroidia > Chitinophagales > Chitinophagaceae > Nemorincola. Next base: position 124,762 of record CAZBPS010000005.1, on the reverse strand, counting down.
ACGAAAATAGGAGGGTTATATAGACCAGTAAATGTATTTAAGGACAACCCCCATGTGCGTTCCTTGATAGATGATACCGTTTTAGTAGAATTTGGTGAGTATGGTTTTGGTGTTGTAGTAGATGATTATATGAATAACAGCGAAAATACCATTACGTTTTATACCGCAGAGGTGTATATAAATGACAGCCTATGGTCTAAGGTGAAATTAGATGATATTGGTTATGATGAGACGAGGTATATCAATGCGTATATAGATTACCCATTACGTAAACAGGAGCAAAAGTGGGCGCAGTGTTTATTCCGACTACCGGGTAATCGATTGGGTATATATAGTAATTTAGGTAAAAGAGATACTAAATTGAACTTCGAAGGAGATGGTAGCCTTTTTTTTCTTGATGGTAAAACCTATAGGGTCAATATCGTTTTAACGGATAATACAGGTAATGAAACTAAAATAGTTTTTTACATGAAGACCTTGTTGGAATTTACTTCCATTCATCCTATATATTTAGGTGATAGAACAGACTTTTGGCCAGATACTAGTAACAATTTTAGGAGAGAGAATATTTATTTTTCTCTTGATGACCGGCAACTTTATGATGGAGTTAATTTTTATTTTTCTGCTCAAAAAAACGACAGTTTTTATTCCGACAAGTATAAATTACATTATCCATATGTCCCCGTTCACCATTACTTTGACCTGAAAATAAAACCAAATAAAAGCATACCTCCTGAGCTAAAAAGCAAAGTAGTGATGAAATACAGTGATGATAAAGACGAAGATGGCAGGGCGGCGGTGGCAATAGATAGCGGATGGTATAGCGCAAAGGTGCGTGCCTTTGGTACTTACTGGCTGGATATAGATACTACTGCACCGATCATAGCATCAATGCAAAGGAAGAGCAGCAACCTCAGTAAAGCGAGACAAATTGCGTTTACTGTAAAGGACAATATGACCTCGGTGAAAACATTCAGCGGCTACCTTGATGGTAAATGGATATGCTTTGAACAGCATGGCGATGATTTCTTTTATAAATTCGATGAGCATTGCCCGAAAGGGAAACATGTGCTGGTGTTTAAAGCGGCAGATGAGAATGGGAATGAAGCAACGTATAATCTGAATTTTGTGAAATAAAGTTTCACGCAAAGGCGCAGAGGCGCAAAAGTGTCGAGTAAAAAAGTTAGCGTAATAGATTTAAGACCGCAAAATATGACTGAAAACGAACTTTCTAAAGTAATTGTAAATGTTGCTTTTCAAATTCATTCTAAAATTGGGCCAGGTTTGTTGGAGTCTGTTTATGAGGAGATTATGGTGTATGAATTTGCAAAACAGGGTTTAGCTATAGAGAGGCAGAAAGCCATACCTGTCATATGGAATGATGTCAAAATGGACACTGGTTTCAGGGCGGATATTATCGTTGGGAATAAGGTGATTATTGAATTGAAATCCGTAGAATCAATAGCACCGGTTCATTCTAAAATACTATTAACATACCTTAGAATGACGGGTTTAAAATTAGGGTTGTTGATAAACTTTAATGAAGAATTAATCAGAGATGGAATTAAGAGAATCGTAAACAATTTATAGTATTATTGCGGCCTTAAATTCATAACATATTCATATCAAAGCACAATAGCGCCTCTGCGCCTTTGCGTGAAATTAGTTAAGCGATGACACACTTAAAAACAAATGACAAGGCACCGGCCATTATTACTACCGACCAGGATGGCAACAAGGTTTCTCTTAAAGATTTTAAGGGGAAGAAGGTGGCGTTATACTTTTATCCGCATGATGACACGGAAACGTGCACCAAGGAGGCCTGCAACCTAAGGGACAACTACGCCATACTGAAGCAAAAAGGCATAGAGATACTGGGCGTGAGCATTGATGATGAAAAAAGCCACAAAAAATTTGTGAAGAAGTATTCGCTGCCATTTACACTGTTGGTGGATACAGATAAAAAAATAGTAAACGATTATGGGGTGTGGGGTGAGAAGCTATTCATGGGCAAAATCATCGTGAGTACCTACCGTACCACATTCCTTATCAACGAAAAAGGGAAAATAGACCATATTATAGAGAAAGTGCTGAGCGGCAAACATGCCCAACAAATAATAGAGGCATGGGGATTGTAAAGCGGAATTTAATATAATAATAAACCGTATTTTTGCAAAGTATGATGAAAAAATACCTGTACCTGTTTTTATGCATTTGTGCCGGTTACTCTATGAGAGCACAAACGATTACCACAATAGCCGGTGACGGCACCTATGGTTTCTTCGGCGATGGTGGTCCAGCCACATCAGCTAAGTTTCAGTACGCATGGTATGTGGCGCTGGGCGGTACCGGTTCGGTATATTTCACAGACAATGCCAACCACCGGATACGCAAGGTGGATGCTGCAGGGGTTATCAGCACGTTTGCAGGTAACGGATCTCCCGTGTTTGCTGGCGACGGAGGGCAGGCAACAGCAGCGTCGTTCAATGGGGCATCGGGAATAACAGTGGACGGTGCCGGGAATGTGTACTTTGCCGATATAAGTGACCGCAGGATAAGGAAAATAAACACAACGGGTATCATATCAACTATAGCCGGTACAGGAGTAGCCGGAGTAGCCGGTGACGGAGGCCCTGCTACAGCGGCACAGGTAAGTTCGCCATATGGGATACTGGCGGATGCTGCCGGGAATATTTATATAGCAGATGCCGGAAACAACCGTGTGCGCAAGATAAGCGTTACAGGAATTATCAGTACGGTGGCCGGAGATGGTACTCCATCTTTTGGCGGTGATGGTGGGCCTGCAACTGCAGCGCAGCTATCGTCGCCGGTATGTGTGGCAATGGATGTGCAGGGCAACCTTTACATAGCTGATGGATTAAACAACCGCATACGGAAAGTGAGCACTTCAGGTATCATCACTACAATAGCAGGCAGCGGTACGGCTGGCTATTCGGGAGATGGCGGGGCGGCTACCGCAGCCAATATCAATGAGCCATTAGCTATTGCTGTGGATGCGGCTGGAAATGTATTCATATCGGACCAATTCAACCATCGAATACGCAAAGTGGACCCGGCAGGGATAATAACAACCATAACCGGAACAGGCACCGGTGCGTTTAGTGGTGATAGGGGGCCGGCTACAGCTGCGAACATCAAACAATCTTTTGGCATAATAGCTGATAGTACAGGTGATATCTATTTCAGTGATTGGGGCAACTATCGTATACGCAAGGTGAGCTACAATAACCGCATCCCGGCATTTGTATCGGGCGCTGTGGACAGTACGGCTATATGTGAAAATGACATGGCTGACATAAGCGCATTGCTTGATGTGTATGATGCGGATGCAGCACAGACACTGACATGGGGCGTATTTTCAAGCCCTGCGCATGGCACAGCGGTTGTATCTTACTCTGCAACCACTACGGCTGGTACGGTGGTGCCTACTGGACTTACTTACACACCTGTTCCGGGCTATTCGGGTATGGATTCATTTATGGTGCGTGTGGATGATGGACATTCTATTGATACCATAAAGATATATGTGCGCGTGAAGCCATTGCCGGCTATTGCTCCTATTACGGGTCCTACAGTAGTGTGTATAGGTGTGCCGGCTACCATGTCGAACGCGGTGGCGGGTGGTGTGTGGCATGTGGCAGCGTTATCGTCTACAATTGATGCCGGAGGTGTGGTGAGTGGGGTAAGCCAGGGAGTAGATACGGTTTTTTACACTACCACACTTGATGGCTGTAATTCGGCAGTGTCTTATCCGATAGATGTGTATGTTACTTCGGTTTCCATTGCAGGGCCACCTGCAATATGTTTTGACTATGTGGTTACTTATAGTGGCATACCGGGTGGCGGAACATGGACATCGGCCAATGGGATAACTACGGTAAGCAGTACGGGCGATGTGTATGGCGTGACGCCGGGTGTAGATACCATAACTTATTCGCTTACTAATCCGTGCGGCACTTTCACTTTTCAGAAGGAAGTGACTGTGAATGCAATGATAGCCCCGGTAGTAGTGATATCTGCATCTCCATCTCCGTTTATTTATCCGGGTACAAATGTCACGCTTACTGCGAATATTGTGAGCGGGGCAGGTATAGCATATAGTTACCAATGGCAACTGAACGGGTTAGATATTCCGGGCGCTACGGACAGTTTCTATATAAGCAGCACATTTGCCAACAATGATTCTGTAACCTGTATGGTGACAAACGGGCCATGCGCGGCATCCTCATTCGGGTGGATATATATAGTGCACCTGAATGACCATGATGCGGGAGTCCATGACCCTTTGAATGCTATTGTTTATTTGTCGCCTAATCCTAACCGTGGTGCTTTCAGGATAGAGGCATATGTTTCAACCACAGCCAGCATGGCTGAAATTGAGGTATCGGACATGATAGGCCGTGTTGTTTATAAACAGGAAACGCCGGTGGTGCAAGGGATTTTGAAGAAGGATATAGAACTGGGCAGTGATTTGCCGGATGGGGTATATATATTGCGACTTGCGGCCGGTGGCACTACAAAGGTGATACAATTGGTAATAGCCCAGTAGCCTGTAGAAGAAAACAGAAAGAAGCAGCTAATCAAGGAATAGCTGCTTCTTTCTGCTTTAAGAATAGTTTATTTTTTACGGTAGTAGATCTGATCGTCGTTGAACTCGTTCATAGACTGCAGGCATGCATTAGCCATGCGCTCGTAAATGCGGGAAATCTCGATCTGCTCTTTGTTTTCATGCACTTCTTCCAGGTTGTCGCCATGGACGGTGAATTCATCGAGCTTGCGGTGCAGTTCTTCCTTCATCGTTACCGATATCTGGTTTGCACGGCGAGATACCACTACGATAGACTCGTAAAGGTTGCCTGTCTTTTCTTTCATTGCGATAACATCGCGTGTTTCCACAAGCGGATTCACGGAGGTAAGTGCTTTTCTATTTGTGTTGCTCATCGCGTATTTTTTTTACGTTATTGTTAGCTTCTGTGTATAGTTTATCAACCTCCGGTAAATACTTTGAGGAAGGATAGGTGTCTTTTAATTCTGTGCAGGCGCTTATGGTATTGGCATAGCGTTCTTCTTGTTTTTCGGGTATGCTTGCCTCCGCGTATTTATACATTGAGCGGATAATCATGAACTGGTAGAGGTCGCTGTTGGGTGAATCGGGGAAGTTGCGCATTACGCTCTTGTAAGCCACAGTAGCGGCTTTGTACTGGCTTATATTGAAATACAGCTTGGCCGCGCCTGCCTGTTTCATTTCCATTTTCTTCCTTAGTTCATCAATATAGCCATTTGCCTCTGTGAGGCGCTTGGATTCAGGGTGCCTGTTGGCGTATGATTGCATGGCCTCCAACGCTTTAATGGTATTGGTGGGGTCGAGTGTGTATTTGGGAGCATATTTATACAAACTCACCGCGCTCATGAATTCACATTCCTCTGCGTCTTTGCTGGTAGGGAAATATTCAGTGAAATTCTTAAAGAAGTAAGAGGCATCAAGGTAATCTTTGAGGTAGTAGAAGCTATAAGCGTATTTGAAAAATATTGTCTCATAGTTGCGTGTGCTTTTCATTATGGGCATCAGTTCTTTATACAACTCATTGGCGTGCTGGTATTGTTTCTTATCGAAATACTCATTGGCCTTTGTGAGTTTGTAATTCACATCACTGCTTTTCCTGACTTTTTCAAATCCTCCGCAGGAGGTGAACATAGCCAGACAAACAATGAAATACAATAAATGTTTAATGCGAAATGCCATAAAGGGATGCAAATATATTGAAAAAACGTGGTTTTTTGGTAGTTTTCATGGAATGAAAAGTTAAATGAATTTGGTTGTATTTCATATTGTGCCTCGTCTTGAAATCGCTTTACGCATTGTCTGCCTTTTTGCACACTTTTTCGTACACTTTTTGGGTTGTGGTTTTAATGTGTAATCTATTAACAAACAAATCATAACGAAATAAATTTTGCGCACTATTTGCGCACTTTTTAGTCGTCATGCCTGCGCAAATGCTCCGGCAGATAAATAAGTTGCCGTGCCTGCGGCAGATAAACCAATCATTCAAAGAGCTTGTCCCACCTATTCAGCCTTGCGGGCATTTTTTGGGAATTGAGCAAAGTTCTACAAGGTTATGGATGCCGCCAAATAAAAAAAGCATGATGGTACAGAAAACTGTACTGTCATGGAAAAAAGTATTTCTTTGGAAAAGCTTGTCTGTGATGTGTTTGGCGGGTTTCTGAATTTAGTGAGAATATGTGTATGTGATTGGTTTGTAGGTAGTTGTGGAGTGGGTGAAAAAATGGTTGTTTATTCCTTGTTTCTGAACCTCAGATTGGCCGAGATTAAACTGATTAAAGCTGAATTACGTAGTACGTGATATTACAAGTACCTGTTCTTTAGTTTCATTATTTTCAACTTTAGTTCCCTGATTGCCGCCGAGATACCGCTACCGCACAAGCGATGCGATGGAGACATCGGGGGACACGCGCGAGCGTACACCCCCCCCTGAGCTATGCTCGTTCACTTGCGTTCACCTTCGCCCTTGCACAAGCCTACGCTATAAGGGGGAATACGGCATCAAGCAGGGGTAGCCCCTAGAGGGCACATCCATGTTTTTATTGTACGCTACTAACAGGTAGCTCCTAACGGAGCATCCCGATTTTAGATAGAATTGTTATTATTCAGCTTTTGCGCCCTGATTGCCGCCGAGTCCCGCTACCGCACTGGCTATGCAATGGAGACATCGGGGGACAGACACGATGGGAGAAGTGCATGAGAAAAGTCAAACCTTTTCTCATGCACTTATTGTTTATGTGTTTTTTTTAGTGGTGTGGCGGCAGTGGTGGCCTTGGAGGTGGCGGGGGAATGGGTATACGCGGGGCAGGGGGGGCGCGGTGGTGCCGGCAAACCGCGTGGGTGAGGTGGAACGGGTGGTGCTGGTAGCACCACTGTGCGGGGAGGTGTGCGAGGGTGTGAACGATAATATGTATGATGATGCTTTTTGTGGCGGTGATGCCTGCGCTGAGCGTAGCTATCATCTGCGGCAAATATGCCCAATAGTAATACTAAAACGAGCTTTTTCATGGTCTTTGATATTTATTCTTACCAATCGTAACAAATATCCTACCATGACCGAATTTCTTATGTTTATTAAGATTTTATTTGCAGTATTCACACCAATCCACACCAATCCACAGGTAATTAACAGTAAAATGCCGTATTTGAGTATATAATTAGCTCGAAAACCTTTACTGTATTGCATTTCACGTCATATATCATGATGTGGATAAATATGTTTGGGTAAATTTGTGGGAATTTGTGGGAATTTGTGTTATTTTGTGTCTATAATAATCAAATACACGAATGGCAAATTTTCTCGGTGAATATGAAGTAGCATTAGACGCCAAGGGGCGTTTCCTGCTGCCATCGGGACTCCGGAAGCAAATGGGCGACGGGGGCAATATGCAATTTGTGATAAAGCGTGACTTTGAAAACTGCCTCACGATATACACTATGGATACCTGGAATGCATTAAGCGCTAAGCTGAATAAGCTGAACGACCTTAAGCAGGGGGTGCGTGAATTCAAACGATTGTTCCTGAACGGGGCTAACATAGTGGAACTGGATAGTGCAGACCGCATGCTGGTGCCAAAGCAACTACAGGAATATGCAGGCATAAAGAAAGAAGCAGTATTGGCAGCGCAAGGCAATAAGATGGAATTGTGGGATAAAGATACGTTCCATAAATACATCTCCCAAAACTCTGTGAACATGAACAGGCTGGCGGAAGAAGTGGCGAATGACAACGGGAACATTTTTGAAAATTTATAGAAATGGGGGCTCCCGGTTTTTACCACACAACAGTTCTATTGCATGAAGCGGTAGATGGTTTGGCGATAAAGAAAAATGGCGTGTATGTGGATGCGACATTTGGCGGGGGCGGGCACAGCAGGCTGATACTGGAGCAACTGGGAGATGAAGGAAGGCTGATAGCATTTGACCAGGATGCAGATGCCTGGCTGAACAAGCCTGATGATGTGAGGCTGATACCAGTGACGGAAAATTTTAAATACCTGCGGCGCTTTTTACGGCTGCATGGTTATAAAGAGGTGGATGGCATACTTGCGGACCTGGGGGTAAGTTCTTTTCAGTTTGATACAGCAGAACGGGGGTTCTCGATACGCTATGACGGGCCGCTGGACATGCGGATGGACAAGCGCTCGGAGCTGACTGCGGCGAAAGTGTTGCAAACATACAGTGAGCAACAACTGCACCAGCTCTTTGAGCAATATGGTGAAGTGCGGAATTCGAAGCAACTGGCGAAGCATATTGTGAGCGGGCGAAGAGGGGCGAATGTGCAAACCATTGACGCACTGAAAGCCATGCTGGGGCCGGTGATGCGCGGCAACCCAAACAGGTACCTGGCGCAGGTGTTTCAGGCACTGAGGATAGAGGTGAACGATGAGTTGGGTGCATTGAAGGATTTTTTGGAGCAAGCGGCACAGAGCCTGAAACCGGGAGGCAGATTGAGCATAATATCGTTTCACTCGCTGGAAGACAGGATAGTGAAGCAGTACATAAAAAGAGGGCGGTGGGATGAGCCGGGGGAGTATGAGGAGCCAACAAAACCATTGCTGAAACCAGTGAACCCTAAGCCGATAGAACCCAGTGAAGAAGAACTGAAGAGTAACCCGAGATCGAGGAGCGCGAAACTGAGGATAGGAGAACGGGTTGCATGAGAAGTAAGGAAGAGAAAATAGTAGGCCCTGAATGGGCTGTTGATTAATAAATGAGTACTGAGGAGCAGCATAAGCAGGAAGAGGTGGTAACCCCGGCGCAGCGGGTGCGGAACGACTGGAAGTCGTTGGTGGAGAAAGCATCTTACAAAGCAATCGTCAATAATATCCCATACCTCGCATTTCTGGTGTTACTGTGTGTGCTGTATATCAGCAACAATCACCGTGCCATAGAGATGCAGCGCGAATACAACACAAAAAACAAGCAGCTGAAAGAACTGAGGTGGAAGTATATAGATGTAAAGTCGCAACTGATGTATGTGAAAACAGAAACCCAGGTGATGAAGAATGCCGCCAATATAGGGTTGAAGCCATCGTTGCTGCCGGCGTATAAAATAGAGGTGAAGAAGTGAGGCAATGTGAGGCAATGTGGGGAATGTGATGGAATGTGGGGAATGTGATTAATGTGGGGAATGTGATTAATGTGATGTAATGTGATTAATGTGGTGAATAGAGTAAAAGAAAACATATCGGGAGTATAAAACTTCCTGCGCAATATAAAAGTTGAATATAAAGAAGGACATACGGTTCAGGGTGTATATAGCCTTTACATGCATTTGCCTGTTTGGGTGCGCTATTATTTTCAAGGCTGCGATGATACAGGTGAAGGAAGGGCCGAGGCTGCGGGCTATGGCACGTGAGATGCACACCCGTTTTGATACGCTTATTGCCGAGCGCGGGAATATATATACAGAAGGCGGTGCGTTGCTCAGTTCATCCATACCGGAGTTTGATGTACATGTTGATTTTTCGGTGATTGATTCAGCAACGTTCAGAAAAAATATTGATTCGCTTGCGCTTTGCATGTCGCGGTTGATGATGGTGAAAACGCAGGATCAGTATAAGGAAGAATTTGTACGGGCGTATGAGGAGGGGAGCAAATACTACCCGATAGCAAGGAGGAAGTTTAAATACTTTGAGTATGAGGCGCTACGTACGTTTCCTATATTCAACAAAGGAAAGGCGCTTGGTGGTTTTATAGCGGATGCTAAAGAGAAACGCGAAAACCCTTATGGGATGCGTGCATTCCGTACGATAGGCGTGTTCAGGGATAAGAATATGTCGGGGCTGGAAGCTACCTATAATAAGGTGCTGGTAGGGGAGAACGGCCGCAGGGTGGTGCAGAAGAGTACGGGGAATGTATGGGTGCCGATAGAAGGATCGGAAGTAGAGCCGCAAAACGGTAAGGATATTGTTACTACGCTGGATATAAATGTGCAGGAAGTAGCCGAGTACGCGCTGAGAAGCATACTGGAGAAATATGAATGCCTTTACGGTACCTGCATAGTGATGGAGGTGAAAACCGGAAAGATACGCACATTAGTAAACCTTGGCCGCCAGGCTGATGGCTCATATTGGGAGGACTTTAATTACGCGATGATACCTACTGAGCCGGGGTCTACCTTTAAACTGGCGACATTGCTATCGCTGCTAAATGATAAAGCGATAAATGTGGATGAAAATGTGGATGCAGAGGGCGGTACCATCCGCTTCGGGAACAGGATGATGAAGGATTCTCACCTGGGATTAGGGGTTATGCCTATATGGATGGCCTATGCCCACTCGAGCAACACAGCAATGGCTAAACTGGCGTATACTCATTATGCAAATAACCCGTCAAAATTCATAGCCCGCCTGCACCAGTTCAGGCTTGACACATTTACCGGTATAGACCTGCTGGGAGAAAGGAGGACGGTAATAACAAAGCCCGGCACACCATCGTGGAGTAATACTTCGCTGCCTTGGATGGGTACCGGATACGGGATACAGATAACGCCATTGCACACATGCATGTTGTACAATGCAGTTGCCAATGGGGGTAAAATGATGAAGCCTTACTTAGTAAGCTCAATAAGAGATTACGGCAAAGAGGTGAAAGTATTTGAGCCAAAAGAACTGGCAACGGTGGGCGACTCAAGCGCAATAGCACAGATGAAGAAATGCACAAGGGCGGTGGTGACAGATGGTACAGCGAAAGGGATAGAATCGCCGTTCTACACCATGTGTGGAAAGACCGGTACTGCGCAGGTGGCCGATAAGGGTATCAGCTATGCAGATGGTGTTTACCAGGGGTCATTTGTAGGTTACCTGCCCGCTGAAGACCCGAAGTACACGATATGTGTGGTCATCCGAACTAAGCCACATTCAAGAGCGTATTATGGTGGGGCAATAGCCGCGCCTGTATTCAGGATGGTGGCGGATAAGATATTTTCTCAGAATATAGGCGCATGGGGAGGCCCATTGGACAGCCTTGCGAGGTATAGCACAAATGTGGTGCCTGCCAAATCGGCCACGGCGAGGAATTACAGTGTATTGTTCAACGCTATCCGGAAACGCCTGCCGATGCCGGGTGATGATGTGAACAGGATGATGCAGATAACTGCTGATTCCAGCAACAGGGTGGTGGTGCAGCCTAAGAGCATGTACCGGAATATAGTGCCTGATGTAAAAGGAATGGGATTGAGGGATGCCGTGTATATGCTGGAGACATTCGGACTGCATGTGCAGGTGAAAGGGAAAGGAAAAGTGCATGAGCAATCGCTGGTGCCGGGAACAATAATAACCAAAGGACAAAATATAACGCTGCAATTAAGCTGATGCCTACGCTACGGGACATATTGATAAACGTAAACGCCCTGCAAACGCATGGCGATACAGAGGTTGCCATAAGCAGCCTGCATATCGATTCGCGCAAGGTGGATAACGGTAGTGCTTTCATTGCGGTGAAAGGTACATTGTCGGACGGACATACATTCATAGAAAAGGCAGTGGAACTAGGCGCGAAAGCAATAGTATGTGAAACACTGCCGGAGGAATTGAAGGAAGGGGTAACTTATGTGCAGGTAAAAGACAGCGCCGGCGCCGTGGGGTTGATGGCAGATGCGTTTTACGGATGCCCTTCAAAGCAGATAAAGGTGGTAGGCATAACGGGCACTAACGGGAAAACAACTACGGCAACGCTGCTATACCAGCTCTTTGAAAAATTGGGGTATAAGTGCGGTTTGCTTTCTACTGTACAAAACCATATACATGACAAAATAGAAGTATCGACTCATACCACACCTGATGCGATATCTATACAGGCACTGCTACGGAGAATGGTAGATGCGGGTTGTGTATATGCTTTCATGGAAGTGAGTTCTCATGCCGTTCATCAGCAAAGGATAGCAGGGATAAGGTTCGTAGGTGGGGTATTTACTAATATCACTCACGATCACCTGGATTATCACAAAACGTTTGATGAGTATATAAGAGTAAAAAAGAGTTTCTTCGATAACCTGCCTGGTGACGCATTTGCCCTTACAAATGCTGATGATAAACGTGGTGTGGTAATGCTGCAGAATACGAAGGCGGAGAAAAACACTTATAGTTTAAAAACACCAGCAACCATAAAAGGCAAAGTGCTGGAGAATAACCTAACGGGCCTTGTGATGATGGTGGATGGACAAGAGGCGTACTTCAGGATGATAGGTACATTCAATGCGTATAACCTGCTGGCAGTGTACGGGGCAGCAAAACTGCTGGGCGAAGATAAAGTGAATGTGCTGGCTGTGCTGAGCGGCCTGCATGGCGCCGCCGGACGTTTTGAAACATATACGTCGCCACATGAGAAAGTGCTGGGGATTGTTGATTATGCACATACGCCTGATGCATTGATGAATGTTCTGGCAACAATAAATCAATTAAGGACACAGGGGCAGCAGTTAATCACCGTGGTAGGCTGCGGGGGTGACAGGGACAAGACCAAGCGGCCGGTAATGGCGCAGGCGGCCTGTGAGCACAGCGATAAGGCGATACTTACCTCAGATAACCCGCGCAGCGAAGACCCGGAAGTGATACTGAATGAAATGGAGGCAGGCCTTACCGGTCCGCAAAAGAGGAAAAGCCTGCGGATAACAGACCGTAGAGAGGCGATAAAAGTGGCGGTGACATTAGCGCAGGCGGGCGATGTGGTGCTGGTAGCAGGAAAGGGGCATGAGGACTACCAGGAAATAAAAGGAGTGAAGCATCATTTTGATGACAGGGAGGTTTTGAAAGAAGCATTTGAAATATTAAGTAAATAAGGGCATACATGCTATACTATTTGTTCACATACCTGCGCGATACGATACACCTGTCTGGTGCGGGGGTGTTCAATTATATCACTTTCCGGGCGGCAATGGCGATCATTTTATCGCTGGTCATTTCTATGCTCATGGGCAAGCGACTGATAAAGTACCTTCAGTATAAGCAGATCGGGGAGACCGTGCGCGATCTTGGCCTACAGGGTGAAGCCCAGAAGAAAGGTACGCCAACAATGGGTGGGCTTATCATCATAGCAGCTATTTTAATTCCAACACTGTTGTTTGCCCGTGTACTGAATGTGTATATAGTACTGATGCTTGTATCAACGGTATGGCTGGGTATTGTGGGCTTTCTTGATGATTATATCAAAGTATTTAAAAAGAACAAAGAGGGACTTGCCGGGCGTTTTAAAATATTGGGACAGGTAGGTCTGGGTATCATTGTGGGCCTTACTATGTACTACAATAACCATGTAGTGATAAGCAGGGAGGTGGTGGATGGTGGTAACGGGGTTTATAATGCAGCGGAGAAACTGGAGTCGGGAGAATTTAGCAGGAGGGATGAAAATGGCAAGGAACGGAAGTATGTAAATGTGCGGACAGCTACTACTACCATACCTTTTGTGAAGACACATGAACTCAGGTACGAACGTATTGCTGCTATGTTTGGAGAAAAGAATGTAGATGTGACCACACCAATCCTTTATATACTCTTCGTCATTTTTATCATTGTGGCGGTATCGAACGGGGCGAACATAACTGACGGTGTAGATGGATTAGCCACGGGTGTGTCGGCGATTATCGGGGTTTGCCTTGGTGTGTTTGCTTACCTGAGCGGAAACTATGTATTTGCGGGTTACCTGAATATCATGCATATACCTCACCTGGGCGAGTTGTCCATTTTTATAGGTGCGTTCGTAGGTGCGTGTGTGGGCTTCCTGTGGTATAATGCTTATCCGGCGCAGGTATTTATGGGTGATACCGGCAGCCTGGCATTGGGTGGAATTATTGCATCGCTGGCCATCATTGTGCGTAAAGAACTACTGATTCCTATTATATGCGGCATATTCCTGGTAGAGAATTTATCTGTTATGATACAGGTATGGTATTTCAAGCGGACAAAGAAGAAGTATGGAGAAGGAAGGCGTATTTTCCTGATGTCGCCATTGCACCATCATTATCAGAAATTAGGTTACCATGAGTCCAAAATCGTGACACGGTTTTGGATCATAGGGATATTATTGGCAATAATGAGTATAGTAACATTAAAACTGCAATAGTGGGAACTGACAAACAACGGCTCGTGATACTGGGCGCCGCGGAAAGCGGTGTGGGCGCTGCATTGCTGGGCAAACAGCAGGGCTGGGATGTGTTTGTGAGTGATGGGGGGGCGATAAAAGAACAGTTCAGGGAGGTGCTGCAAAAAAATGGTATAGGGTATGAGGAAGGAGGGCACACTATGGATAATATACTGAGTGCCACATGCGTGGTGAAGAGCCCGGGCATAAGTGATAAAGTAGCCGTGGTGAAAGAGATACGTAAGGCTGGAATTGAGGTATGCAGTGAGATAGAATTCGGGTACAGGTATAAAGGTGACAGCAAAATAATAGCTATAACCGGTAGCAATGGTAAAAGCACAACGACAAAACTAACGTACCACATCCTGAAAGAGGCGGACTATGATGTGGCAATGGTGGGAAATATAGGGTATAGCTTTGCCCGCCAAATTGCGGAAAAACCCTGTAAATGGTATGTGATGGAAATCAGCAGCTTCCAGTTGGATGACATCCACTATTTCAGGCCCGATGTGGCGGTGCTGCTCAACATCACCCCTGATCATCTTGACAGATACGATTATAAATTTGAAAACTACATAGCATCAAAATTCAGAATAACCCAGAATCAACTAGCTACAGACTACTTTGTCGTCAATCATGACGATAAAGCAATCACGAACTACTTATCCACACATTCTATTCACGCTCAAACAATATTTTTTACGATGAACGACAACAACACAGGCAACGAGGGCGGCTACATCAGTGATGATCATCTGCATGTACTGTTTAACGGCGATAACCTGGACATGTCGATCCATGATCTCGCGATCAAGGGTAAACACAATCAATATAATTCTATGGCAGCCGGGATATCAGCACGTATAGCAGGTGTAAGAAAAGAAAAGATCCGCGAGAGCTTTCTCGGGTTCGAGGGCCTTGAGCATAGGCTTGAGTACATAGCCACTATCCGGGGCGTGGAATACATTAACGACAGTAAGGCAACCAATGTAAATTCTGTATGGTATGCGCTGGAGAGCATGAAAAAGCCTGTGATACTGATACTTGGCGGCCAGGACAAAGGAAATGACTACGGTGAGATTATGAGCCTGGTGAAGGAAAAGGTAAAAGCCATAGTATGCCTGGGGGTAGATAACACGCCTATCCATGATGCATTTGATGCTGTGGTGCCTATGGTCATAGATACTAACAGCGCACAGGATGCCGTGAATGCATCATACTCGGTGTCTGAGCCGGGGGATGTGGTGTTGCTGGCCCCGGCTTGTGCCAGCTTTGATTTATTTAAAAATTATGAAGACAGGGGCAGGCAGTTTAAAGAAGCTGTGCGTAACCTGTAAGGTACAATAAGGTATAAAGTATGGAGCAGATACAAAAATTATTAACGAAAACAAAAGGCGACAAAGTGATTTGGGGCGTTGTGCTGCTGCTTTCGTTTATCAGTCTGCTTGCGGTGTTTAGTTCTACGGGTTCTCTTGCATACCGTATGGAAAAGAACTCGAACTATTACCTCATCAAGCAGGTGATGGTATTGGGCCTGGGGTTGCTTATTATTTACTGGGTGCATAATATTAACTACACTAAGTTTGCTAAGGTAGCAGTGATATTGTATCTGCTGAGCTTGCCACTACTGATATATACATTGTTTTTCGGTACCAGCCTGAATGAGGGGTCGAGGTGGATAAAGCTGCCGGTCATCAACCTTACCTTCCAAACATCCGACCTTGCAAAACTGGCTTTGTTCATGTTCCTGGCGCGTACGTTAAGCATAAAGCAGGCAGATATTAAGGACTTCAAGAAGGGGTTCATACCTGTATTATTGCCTGTGCTATTCACTTGTGCTTTGATAGCACCCGCTAATCTTTCTACAGCACTAATGCTCGGGTTCACCTGCAGTATCCTGTTCTTCATTGGCCGTGTGCAGGTGAAACATTTGCTGCTGCTGTCGCTGGTAGGTATTATGGGACTGTGCGTGTTGTTTACCGTATCTAAACTGACAGGCTGGGGACGGGCGGGCACATGGGAGCAGCGGATAACTGATTTCTTTGGCAAAGACAATAAAGACGGGAAGAAAGAAGATGTGTACCAAGTGCAACAGGCAAAAATTGCCATAGCCGGCGGAGGTATCACCGGCCGTGGCCCCGGCAAGAGCCTGCAAAAGAATTTTTTACCACACCCTTATTCCGATTTTATATTCTCGATAATCATAGAAGAGTATGGGCTTATCGGAGGCGGTGCGGTAGTAATGCTATACCTACTTTTCCTATGGCGGAGCGTGCTGATATTTAAAAGGTGCCCGTTTGCATTTGGTGCATTTCTGGCAGTGGGGCTAAGTATCACGCTTGTCTTCCAGGCTATGCTGAATATGGCGGTGAACGTTCACCTGGTGCCTGTTACCGGGCTTACCCTACCCATGATAAGCATGGGGGGGTCATCCATATGGTTCACAAGTATTGCCATCGGCATAGTGCTGAGTGTGAGCAAGTATGTGGATGAAATGGAGGGTGGAAAAAAGAAGAAGGCCAAGACGCAGAATATCCCGGAAGGGGCATCGGCAGATGACAGTGAAACAGAGGAGATAGCAGAGGCAGAAGATGTAGCCGATACAGAGAAAATACCAGAGAAAAAACCAAGAAAAAGAGCATCAAAAAAACAGGAATTGGACGAAGGTCTTTTACCGGCAATATAACTATGAGTGGATTGCGTATCATAATAGCAGGTGGCGGCACAGGCGGGCATATATTCCCGGCTGTGGCTGTGGGGCATGCTTTGCAGCGGCTGAGGCCGGGTACGCAATTGCTTTTTGTGGGGGCTAAGGGCAAGATGGAGATGGAGAAGGTGCCGCAAGAGGGATTTGAGATAATAGGATTGGATATAGTGGGATTTAACAGGAGTAACCTGCTGAAGAATATATCATTACCGTTTAAACTGCTGCAAACGAGAATAGAGTCGAGGGATATAATCAGGAAGTTTAAGCCGTCTGCAATTATAGGTGTGGGTGGTTTTGCAAGTTTCCCGGTACTACATGCAGGACAGGGGATGGGTATACCCACATTGATACAAGAGCAGAATTCTTATGCAGGCAAGAGCAACAAAATTTTGAGCAGGAGAGCGAAGGCCGTATGTGTGGCCTATGAGCATATGGATCGGTTTTTCCCTAAAGAGAAGATAGTAGTGACAGGCAATCCTGTGCGGAAGAGTATTTCTGAAATGAACAGGACATCCGCAGAGGGTAAGGCGTGGTTTGGTGTGGATGGAGAAAGGAAGACGGTACTTGTGATTGGTGGTAGCCTGGGCGCTAAATCTATAAACGAGAGCATACATGCAGAGCTTAATGATATACTGAAAGAGGATGTGAATGTGATCTGGCAAACGGGTAAACACTATTTCGAGCAAGTGAAGAGCTATGCGGCTGATTATGGCAACAGGGTGAGGGTATTTGATTTTATCCGTGAAATGGATTATGCCTATGCTGCGGCAGATGTGGTGGTGTCGAGAGCGGGAGCGCTGGCGATTGCTGAATTGTGCATAGCGGGCAAGCCGGTAATATTTGTTCCGTACCCACATGCGGCAGAAGATCATCAGACGAGCAACGCTAAAGCGCTAGTAAAGCATAATGCAGCCATGCTGGTAAAGGACAGTGAGGCAAAGACGGAATTGGTGAAATTGTTGAAAACAGTATTGAACGATAACGCATTGCAGGAAGCCATGTCGGCAAACCTGAAGGCGATGGCGATAAAAGATGCAGATGAAAGAATAGCGAATAAAGTAATTGAGATAGCAAAAATACAGTAATGAATGTAAGGGAAATAAATAGGGTGTATTTCATTGGTATAGGCGGCATAGGTATGAGCGCCCTGGCCCGTTTTTTTCGTGAGCGTGGCGCAGAGGTGAGTGGCTATGATAAAACGGAGACACCCCTTACAATGCAACTGGTGGCAGAAGGAATAAAGGTTCATTATACAGATGACATACAATTGCTGGATAAGGAGGCACAATTGGTAGTTTTTACACCGGCAATCCCGAAGGACCATACCGAGTTGAATTGGTACCGGGATAATCATTATCATGTATTCAAGCGTAGCGATGTGCTGCAGTCTATTACGCAAACTATGCACGCAATAACTGTCGCAGGTACTCATGGGAAGACCACAATATCCACTATGACCGCGTATCTGCTACGTGAAACCAATTACGGTTGCAATGCATTTCTCGGGGGGATCTCTGTGAATTACGGCAAGAACTACTGGAGCAGCGAAAATGACACCGCAGTAATTGAAGCAGATGAATATGACAGGAGTTTTCTGAAACTGTCGCCGGACATTGCTGTGCTTACAGCTATTGACCCCGATCACCTGGATATATATGGTACCGCTGAAGAAATGGAATCAGCATTTATTCAGTACACAAAGAATATAAAAATCGGCGGTACTTTATTAGTGAAGCACGGCCTGCACAGGGCCAGTGATTTGAGAGGCCCAATGACAATTACTTACAGCCTCCAGAATGATGCGGCAGATGTGTACGGGGCAAATATTGTACAAAGAGACGGTGGTTACATATTTGATGTAATAGGGGAGGATTGGAAATTGGAAAATGTGCATCTGAATATAGGTGGTATGCACAATGTGGAGAACGCTATTGCAGCCATTGCTGTTACTGAGTTATTGG
The DNA here is from genome assembly GCA_964493865.1 of uncultured Flavipsychrobacter sp. Classification (GTDB taxonomy): domain Bacteria; phylum Bacteroidota; class Bacteroidia; order Chitinophagales; family Chitinophagaceae; genus Nemorincola. Next base: position 105,930 of record CAZBPS010000005.1, on the reverse strand, counting down.
GTATTGATGGTGATGAGGTGAAGAAGGCGCTGGCACGATTCAAAGGGATAGGCCGCAGGTTTGAGTACGTATTGAAGACGGAGAAGGTTGTGTATATAGACGATTATGCACATCATCCCGAAGAGTTGGCCGCATTGATAAGGAGTGCAAAGCATTTGTTCCCGTCGCGCCGATGTGTGGTTTGTTTTCAGCCGCACCTGTTCAGCCGCACCCGGGATTTTGCGGATGGGTTTGCTCAAAGCCTTGATATGGCAGATGAGGTTATTCTGCTGGATATATACCCCGCACGTGAATTGCCGATGGAAGGAGTAACATCTGAAATGATAGCAGAAAGGATGAGCAACCCGGCGCATACTATCTTATCGAAAGAAGGATTGCTGGAGTATGTGAAGGCTGCACCCGTGGACATGTTTATCACAGCGGGAGCAGGAGATATAGACAAATTAACAGGACCAATAAAAAATATACTGCTGAATAAATAATGGCAGCGAAGCGCAAAATATCGATACGGAAAATCCTACAGACGTTACTAACGCTGTTAGTGACATCATGCTGTGTTGTAGCGATAGTGAGCGCTTCTAATATTGAAGATGAAAAGGTGCTGAAAAGTGTAGCTATTCATTACAATAACTGCAAGAAATACCATTCTGTAGAAGAACAGGAGATTATGGACCTGGCGATTACCAACCGCAACATTGATATCCTGCACACTCCCGCATCCAGGCTGGACATTCATGCGATGGAGAAAACAATTAAGAGTAACCCGTGGATTGCTAATGCACAGGTGTTTATAGATAATGAAAGGATACTGCATATGTATGTCACCCAGCGCATACCTGTGGTCAGGGTATTTCAGCAGAATGGCGCGAGCTATTACATGGATACGACTATGAGTATTATCCCATTGTCCTCAAACTATATATACTATTCCACAGTGGTCACTAATGTGCCTGAACTGAAGAATGATAGTATGGGATGGGCTTTGAGAAAGGACATTATTTCGATGGTTAGAACAATCCATGCCGACTCGTTCTGGTCGGCGCAGATATCACATATCATCGTTGACTCTGCCGGTATGTATGAACTGACACCTATACTTGGTGATCACAGGATATTGTTCGGCGATGCAACCGGTGTAAAGGAAAAACTGGGTAACCTTTTTGCCTTTTATAAAAATGTATTAAACCGCATAGGTTGGGATAAATACCAGGTACTCGACGTTCGTTTCAACGGGCAAGTTGTGGCCTCACCGTGCCTGCCGTATAGCGGCCCTGTGGATAAAGCGGCAAATACTATGAACTGGGTAAACAGCATTGTGGAAACTGAAGCAAAAAATGATGCGAAAGATTCTGTAAAGACAATAGATAATAAAGCGGCGCATGGAGCACAGGACAAGAAGAGTACACCCGTTACGCAGTCTGTGAAGGCTACGGAGAAAAAGCCTGCAACTACTGAACAGAAGAAGAAAAACTTAACTGTAAAACAGCCAGCTAAAGCAGATGTAAAAAAAGGGGTACCCGCAGTTGATAAGAAAAATGCGCTGGTGAAGCAGGCAGGAAAACCGCCGGTGAAACCACCACCCAAACAGGCGCAGCCAGATAAGCAGGTTACCGCTGCCGCGAAGAAGAAAACCCAAAAGTCTCCCGGGAAGGATGTAAAAGTGGTGCCGAAAAAAACAACAAGTAACAAGGAAACGAAGAATAAACCGCAATAGTCGAAAATAAATAAAACAATTTTTTTTAAAATCACGCAATATGAGCAGGAAAGAACAACCAATTATCGTAGGGCTGGATATTGGCACCACAAAAGTGGTTGCTATTGCCGGCCGAAAAAATGAATTCGGTAAAGTGGAAATCCTCGGTATAGGCCGTGCAGAATCGGCAGGGGTCAGCCATGGCGTAGTCATGAATATTGAGCAGTGTATACGTTCTATCGAACAAGCTATTGAAAGGTGTATCCTTTCTAATCCACAGCTTGAGATAAAGGAGGTATATGTCGGTATTGCGGGCCAGCATATAAAGAGCCTGCAGACCCGTGGAGACAGGGTGCGAACAAATGTTGAGTCTGAGATCAGCAAGGACGATATTGAAATGCTGATAAGGGACCAATACCGTACTTACATTCCGGCGGGTGACCAGATAATAGATATCATCCCGCAGGATTTTACGGTTGACAGCACGGCATACGTGGTAGACCCCATAGGTATGAGTGGCGTGAAAATAGGCGCCAACTTCCATATCATTACCGGAGACCGGAATGCTATACGTAATATAAAGCGCTGTGTTGATAAATCACGACTGAATACCCGAGACCTGGTGTTGCAGCCGCTGGCATCTGCCGCAGCGGTGATGAATGACGAGGACCTGGAGGCAGGTGTTGCGATAGTGGACATAGGCGGTGGTACTACGGACATGGCCGTGTTCTATGACGGGATATTGAAACATACGGCAGTTATTCCTTACGCCGGGGTGAACATCACAAATGATATCCGTAACGGACTGGGGGTGTTAAGGGCCCAGGCAGAACAAATGAAGGTGCAGTTTGGCACTGCATTAGCCGAGGAAGCCAATGCCAACGCATATATAACCATACCCGGATTGCGTGGGTTGCCCCCTAAAGAAATATCTGTGAAGAACCTTGCCCATATCATACAGGCCAGGATGCAGGAGATACTCGACTATGTTGTGTATCATCTTAAACAGATAGATCTTGACAAGCGCCTGTATGGAGGGATAATCCTTACAGGAGGTGGTGCGCAGTTGAAGCATATTACGCAGCTTACTGAGTTTGTTACCGGTCTCGGCGCCCGTATTGGCTATCCGAACGAACATCTAGCAGCAGGTGACAACGAATCGCTGATGAACCCGATGTACTCCACTTGTATAGGATTGATATTGCGTGGTTATCACGACTACGAAAGCGGGCGTATGCGTTTCACCGGAGAGGGCGGTAACTATATACACCTGCCAGCGGAAGAGACGCAAGCCTTTGTGGCAGATATACCCGAAGTAATAGTTCAGCCTGAAGCCGCAATAGAGGAAGCAGCACCTTCAATAGAAGAGCAGCAGGAAGTGACCCGCCAAAAAGCACGCAAACGCAATGAAAATGTAAAGCGGTTGTTTGATGGGTTGAAGGGGAAGTTTATGAAGATGTTTGAAGATGTAGATGACCAGGAAATCGAGTAATTACCTAACCGCATATAAATTTATACACACAACTAACCATTTTATTCATTAACTCACAAAAGAAACGATATGATACATTTCGAGATCCCCAAAAACCAGTCATCAATAATCAAAGTAATAGGTGTAGGCGGTGGCGGAAGTAATGCTGTCAACTACATGCATAACCTCGGTATTGAAGGGGTTGATTTTGTAGTATGTAATACTGATTCGCAGGCGCTTGCATTGAGCCCTGTAGCCAATAAGGTGCAGCTTGGGCCACATCTTACGCAGGGCCTTGGCGCCGGTGCTAATCCTGAGATAGGGAAACAATCGTGCGAGGAAAGCCTTGAGGATGTTTCCAAGATATTAAAGGTGAACACCCGCATGGCGTTCATTACTGCCGGCATGGGCGGCGGCACAGGTACGGGTGGCGCGCCTGTGGTATCAAAAATATGCCGCGACTTAGGCATTCTTACAGTAGGTATCGTAACAACGCCGTTTACTTATGAAGGCCGCAAGCGAATGAAGCAGGCTCAGGAAGGTATAGAGCGTATGCGTGACCATGTAGATACTATTCTTATTATATCGAACGACAAACTTCGTCAGCAGTTCGGTAACCTGCCGTTCACACAGGCGTTTGCAAAAGCAGATGATATTCTAGCTACTGCGGCAAAATGTATTACGGATGTAATCACTACTACTGGACAGATAAACGTTGACTTTGCGGATGTATGTACGGTAATGAAGAATGGCGGCGTTGCTATCCTGGGCAGTGCCAGCGCCAGTGGTGAGAACCGCGCGCTGATGGCAGTAGAGGAAGCGCTTAGTTCTCCGCTGCTGAATGACAGTGACATTCGCGGCGCTAAGTGGTTGTTGCTGAACATTACATCTGCTGCGGGTGAGAACGAGCATACGATGGATGAGGCTGAAGCCATACAGGCTTATGTGCAACAGCAGGCAGGCGATAATTGTGACGTTATCCTTGGTATGGGGCATGACCCGAACCTGCACGACAGAATAGCTGTGACCGTAATAGCCACGGGTTTTGACCATAAGGATATAAAATCTGAATATCCTGTGAAGAGCAATGAGCCAGAAAAGATAGTGGTGTCGCTGGGCGCTATTAATACGCCAGCAGAGATTCACATTCCTGAGGTGAAGCATACTGTAAGGCAGCCGGAAAGCATGTCGCCAACGCTGGTAGAGATGCCGGTGGTAAATAACGTGTATGATTTCAAGCCTTCAGAGGCTTTTGCAAATCATCGCTACGAGCCTATTGCAGAGCCGGAGCCTCAGCAGGTGGAGCAGCAAGTAGAAGAGCAGATAATGGCCGAAACAGAGTATGCGCCTGTTTTTGTGCAAGAGGAGACGAGAGTAGAAGAGCCGGTAATGCAGATGGTGATAAAAGAAGAACCTGCAGAAGAGATTGTGGTGAAGATAGGTGAGCGGATACTGACTGCTGACGAGATAGAAGAGAAGAGAAGGTTTGAAGAGCAGAAGAGGGCACTTGAGGACCGCGCTGAACGCCTGCGCCGCATGAGCTTTAACATTAAAGGCACGGACAGCAGCGATGAGATGGAGAATGTGCCAGCATACATGCGTAAGAATATGAAGCTTGATAACCAGGTAGCATCCTCCGACTCTTATTACAGCGGCTATTCAGTGGGTATGAATGATAACCAGGACAACCCACAAGCAGCTATACAAACAATCAATACATTCCTTGACGGCAAGAAGCCGGACTAAGTTGTTTCTTTTGTTTATTTTATATTGCGTAGGCTCCCGTTTTCTAACGGGAGCATTTTTTTGCGCAATATGCTACACCTTCTTCCGGTAGAAGAGAGTGTTGCTGTTTTGGGGCCTGAAAATATCCTTTGCTGTTTCCTGCAGAAAGGCGGTAGTGACGGCCTGGTATTGGCCCCACTCTTTGTTTATTTTTTCGGCATCGCCGAGCAGCTCGTAGAAGGCGAGGTTGTTTGCACGGCTGAGCAAGGTCATATCTTCGAAAGCAATCATTGCCTCTATCTTGTTCTTTGCTTTTTGCAGCTCGGTATCGGTAACGCCATCGGCTACCAGTAACGCTATTTCCTTTTCCACCGCTTCATTTGCCGCTTCTATTGTTTTGCCTTCACGTATTTTTCCTTCTATCACTACGAGGCCGGCATCGAGGCTGCCGGTATGGTAGCAACTGATATTGCTGAAGAGCTGCTCCTCTTTAACCAGCCGCTGGTAAAGGCGCGACGCAAAGCCGCTGCCCATTATCTCGGTAATAAGGTCTGTGGCATAGTATGGGGGGGTGAGCCTGCTGCCCATGTGCCATGCTTTATAGAGCGCATCCAGCGGCACATCGGCATAGACGGTATTTGTGCGTGCTTCCGTTTGCCGGGGTTCGGGCGCTACATTGCGTAAGTATTTCTGGCCTGCGGGTATGCTGCCAAACCATTTTTGCGAAAGTTCTTTTACCTGCTTGAGCGTAACATTTCCCGCCACGCACATTACCGCATTTACGGGGTTGTAGTGTTTGCTGAAGAATGCTTTTACATCATTAAGTTGTGCGGTCTCTATCTGTTCCAGGTTTTTGCCAATTGTGGGCCAACGATACGGGTGCTGCTTGTAAGCCAACATGCGCAACTGGTGCCAAGCATCGCCATAGGGCTTATTGAGATAGTGCTCTTTAAATTCTTCGCACACTACCTTGCGCTGCACATCGAGGCTTTTTTCGCTGAAGGCGAGGGACAGCATACGGTCGCTCTCGAGCCAGAAAGCAGTTTCGATATTCTTAACAGGCAACTGGAGGTGGTAGTTGGTAATATCGTTGGTGGTGTATGCGTTGTTTTCGCCGCCGGCCATCTGCAGGGGTTCATCATACTCAGGTATGTTTATGCTGCCGCCAAACATGAGGTGCTCAAAAAGGTGAGCAAACCCTGTGCGGTCGGGTTCTTCATCGCGGGCACCCACATCGTAGAGGATGTTCATAGCCACCATTGGGGTAGCTTTATCTACATGTACCAGCACCCGTAACCCGTTATCCAGCGTAAACCGTTCAAATTGAAGCATAGTATTTTTTTAGCGTTTCCAAAGGTAAGTGAAATAGGTTAGTGATGCGGAAATGCGCAATTTTTTTGGGTTGTACTTCGTATGCTTAAGTCGTTGTTTCATAGCGGATAACAAAATATTTTTTGCGCACTATTTGCGCACTGTTTGACATGTTTAGTTGTGGGTTATATATCTTAAAGTTTTCCATGGTGGATAAAGTTCTTAATGAGTGGGGTTGCTGCCAAATTTTATTTGCATGACGGTACAGTATTCTGTACCATGGCGGTACAGTTACTGTACCATGATGGAAAATGGTTTTCGCTGTGGGTAAGGGTTTTGGGGGATTTCGGTGTTTATTTTTATGGGGTGTAGTGTGTGCGCGAGTGAACACACCCCTAACCCCTCTCCAGAGGGGAAGTGTTGCGTATGCGCGAGTAAACCACCCCAGCCGGTCGCAGGCTCCCGGCATCCCCTCCTAAAAACAGGAGGGGAGTGTGTTGCGTATGCGGGAGTGCTGCTCTTATTTAGTAAGGTTGTTTAGCTGGGCTTTGAAGGCTGCGGGGTCGGCTTCGGTAAGGGTGACAGTGTAGTTCTCTCCTGTTTTGGGTGTGGCGGGTGTGACACCGGCGTAGAAGCGGTTGTTAATTAAAGCATAGGATACAAAATGCATTGGTAAATTCGGTAAATGATCTTGTTTATAAATGTTATTTACAGGCTTTCCGTAATGTTCGCATCTCCATAGGCTTTTGAAATTATCATACAAAGCAAATGTATGTAAAGCTGAGTCGGGTATAGAGATACTTGAAGCGGTTATAGTAATGGTGAACTTTTGATATGTCCATCCAGAAAGTGGCAAACGGTCTGCATTACAAAATTGAAAACTATCAGAAATTATGGGAATAGTATCACCATTATAAACAATACCATAGCTGGGTATACTTGCAGGAGTGTCAGGTTGCTTCCAATTGACCCTATTTTTTATTGGATCTGGACCGGGTCGCCCAACATAGAATTGCATTGCCGGAGTTGAATCTTTGTCTTTGGGAATTGTTGCAGAAAAAGTACATCCTACAGCCTTCAAGTAAATTGGCATACCGGATAATGTTGCATTAATGTATATTTCTCCACCTGAAATTAAAGCATCGTTATCACTAATTGGTAACACTCCTGAAAATATCATATCCCCTTTCTTGAGGTATTCTGCTACTTCAAATTGTACGTTAGTGGTTACAGGGTTTCCGGAGGCATCCTGCAGGCAGTTTGGCGGTATCACATAACGTGTTCCGCTTGTGCCGTAGAATGTGCCGCCGGTAGCGCCGTTCACGGTTACGTATTTGGGTTTGACTTCCAGCATCTGGTAGATGGTATCCATAGACGAGTAGGTGGGGTATGTGGAAACTACAGTCGGGGTGGTGTCGGGTTTCTTGCAGGAACCGATGAATATGATAATGCCCGCACAGAGGAGTAATGTGTTTTTCATAAAGTTGATTTTAAGTTATTGTAGCAAAAGTAGTGCCGCGTTTTGAATAAAAATCAGGTATAAATACCTGTTTTTGGTAGAAAACGGGTGATTTCGAGGGCTTGTGATTAATAGACGGTTAAAAGGGGAGAGGGTTGGGTATTGCGTGTGCGGGAGTGAACCACCCCGATTGTCGCAGGCACGCTGTCCTGCGACAATGTCCCCTCCTAAAAACAGGAGGGGAGTGTGTGGTGTATGCGCGAGTGAACCACCCCGATTGTCGCAGGCACGCTGTCCTGCAACAATGTCCCCTCCTAATGGTTCGACTGAAAAGCTCACCACAGGAGGGGATTGTGTTGCGTATGCGCGAGTGCTACTCTTATTTAGTAAGGTTGTTTAGTTGGGCTTTGAAGGCTGCGGGGTCGGCTTCGGTAAGGGTGACGGTGTAATTGCCGCCATTTTCGGGAGTGGCAGCAACTACGCCTGCATAGAAACGGTTGTTTATCAAGCCATAAACCGCAAAATGGACAGGGATACCGGGTACATGACTCTCGTCAAAAACTCCATTATAAAAGTACATTGGGTACGCACTTTTATAATTGTCGTAAAAAGCATAGCCAGTGAGCTGTGTCGAGGATGTAATGCTGACACCGCCCGGTGCGCTTGGTGTAACCTTGAATGTTTTGTAATCAATAGGGGAGGTAAGAAAACGATCAGCATTACAAAGAGAGAGACTATCTGAAATTATACTTATAGTATCACCATTATAGACGATATGTCCCCACGGCACACCTCCGGCTCCCCCTGCTGCGCTATCTATGCGATTCCAATTGACATTATTGGAGTCGTTTCCTTTTGTTGTTTGCTGCCCAATGAAAAATTGCATCCCGGTAGTGGTGTCCTTGTCCTTTGGGATAGTAGCTGTAAAATTACAACCAGAGGACTTTAAATAGATGGGCATGCCCGATAGTGTAGCTTTTATGGAAATCTGCCCGCCTGAAAGCAGGGGTTCGCCATTGCTCAGAGGCAGCATCTTTGAGAATACCATATCTCCCTTTTTCAGGTATTCAGCCACTTCAAACTGCACATTGGTGGTTACGGGGTTACCCGCTCCATCTTTCAAACAATTTGGCGGGATAACATAGCGTGTGCCGCTGGTGCCGTAGAATGTGCCACCGGTAGCGCCGTTCACGGTTACGTATTTAGGTTTTACCTCCAGCGATTTGTAGATGGCATCCATAGAGGAGTAAGTGGGGTAGGTGGAAACGGTAGTAGGGGTAGTATCGGGTTTCTTACAAGAGCCGATGAGTGCGAGCAAGCCAATGCCCAAAATGAAACGGGTATTTTTCATAAAATAATTGTTTGTGCCTTACGGCGGGTTAAAAAAGGTGTTATGGTTTGTTTTGCAAAAATTGTGCCACAATGTGGCGGCAGGGTTGGTGATTAATAGACGGTTATAAAAGGGGAAAGGGTTGGGTATTGCGTGTGCGGGAGTGAACCACCCCGATTGTCGCAGGCACGCTGTCCTGCGACAATGTCCCCTCCTAAAAACAGGAGGGGAGTGTGTAGCGTATGCACGAGTGAACCACCCCTGCCGGTCGCGGGCTCCCGGCATCCCCTCCTCCCTTCGGCAGGCTCAGGATGGGTTCGACTGAAAAGCTCACCACAGGAGGGGAGTGTGTAGCGTATGCGCGAGTGACATCCCATGTCGGCAAAGGATGCGATTTTTAGCTCACTTCGTTTAGCAGGTAGCGTTAGGGTTTTCGTAGTTGTCGGATTGGTCTTCCATGCTGTTGTCGATACATTTGAAATCTTTTTCCAGCAACAGGTATAGTTGTTTGCCTCCGGGCAGGGGCATATTGTTGTCGAAGCCGACGGTTTCGCTAACGGGCCATGAGGGCAATACATTAGCGGGGACATACACGGTTACTTTACCGTCCCCGAAATCGGCTTCGAGACCGGAGATGCCTTCTTTGCTTTGCAGTGCGTATGTAAGCGTATTGTTTCCGAATTCTGTATGTTCTTCTATATAGCCATTTTGCGCAAGGTCGCTGACCTCGGTGCGGGAGAGGCGAATGCGGATGGAGTTGCCTTTGATGCGAAGCTTCATAATCTTAAATCCCAGGTTTCAAATTCCAAATCTCAAATGGGATAGTGCAAAGTTATATCAATATGCGTTCGGAGCCGGAATAAATATTGAAGCGCTGGCCGCGGAGGAAACCTATCAGGGTGATGCCGCGCTCTTCGGCCATATCGGCGGCGAGACTGGAGGGCGCGCCTACTGCTGCGATAATTTTTATGCCTGCCATAATTGCTTTCTGCACGAGCTCGAAACTGGCCCTGCCGCTGAGCATGAGTATGTGATTATCTAACGGCAGCATGTTGGCATTGAGGGCGGCACCTATGAGTTTATCGAGGGCGTTGTGACGGCCCACATCTTCGCGGCTGAGTAATAATTCGCCATCCAAACTGAAAAGGGCGCAGGCGTGGAGGCCACCTGTATTTTCGAAAACGTCTTGTTGCTGCCGGAGCTTATCGGGCAGGAGGCAGATGAGGGTGTGGGGTATGCGGAGCGAATCAAAAGTATCGGGGATGGGGCAAACGGTTTTTACCGATTGAATAGATGCTTTGCCGCATACGCCGCAACTGGAGGTGGTGTAGAAGTTGCGCTCGAGTTTATGTAAATCCAGTTTAACTGAGTCGGCCAATGAAACACAGATGATGTTATCATTATCTGCCTTGCAGTATTTTATAGCGGTAATATGAGCGGCGGATGTGATGATGCCCTCTGTATAGAGGAAACCTGTAGCCAGCTCGGAATCGTTGCCGGGCGTGCGCATGGTAACGGACAGACTTTTCTGCACACGTTTATTGCCGTCGTTAAATTCCAGCCTTATCTCTAAGGGTTCTTCGGCGGCCAACAAGTCGTTAGCATCGGTGATGGTGCCGTTGTTAACTTTTTTTATGGTGGTGGGGATTGATTGCATACCCTTTGTGTCTCTAATGAGATAATATTTGTCTAATGCTGTATGCCTATCATGGCAATATTGTTAAGTAAAGGTCGGTATTTATCTCAAAATATTCCACCCTTTCAGGGCTTGGTGTTGAGTGGCTGTTTTTACCGGGGGGCTATACCCCCGGCTATAAATATTTCGCCTTTTCAAGGCTATGTATTAAGATAGAGGAATATTAAAAGTACATTCAACCGCCTCCGGGGTTGGTGGTTCTCATTTGCTTTTCCGCCGGTTTCGCCGGCGGTTACTCACATTAAAGCCCTCCGGGCTTGCTTAATGCAGCAGTTTTGGTGTTCAGGTTTTATGGTTACGATACCGGGGCTGCACTCAGGTGATATGTTTGGTCCCGGTTATTGTTTTATTATGGACTGTTGATGAATAATATCGCCATGACTGTTGTGTATCACCAGGATATACATGCCGGGAGTGAAATCAGCTATTGACAATGCTGCTTTCCCGGTCCATGGTGTGGTTTCGCGGTACACAAACTGCCCGGCCGCATTGAGCAGGGAGATACGGACTGTAGCATTTTGCTGTACATCCAGTTCTGTAATATTGATAGTATTGGAGGATGGATTTGGGAATACCTTAGGATGCTTTGCGATAACTTTTTGCTCTTCTATACCAGTATTATCCACAAATGTCTGGTAGTAGTATTTGGTGGTGAAATCGGGTGTAGCGGGGAAAGCAGTGAAATCGTACTGGTAATCTTTGAGTGTATCGGGGTCGTTGTTGCTGTTGTAATGAACGATGTACATAGCGGAATGCACCCAGCCTGTCCCAGCCGCGGATATTAACGGTATCGGGGAGGTTGATGGTGTTGAGGTGCTTGGCCATATATAACTGCGGGTTCCAAGTATTGTCGATGGGGTCGAACTGGTGCTGTTTCCATGATGTGTGAAAAGTAGATGCGCCGGTATATGCGAAAGTATCCCTCACGTATGCCTCAAGGGCAGTGCCGTTGTAGGTGCTGTCGAGCACTGTGAGTAGCCTTCTGCTGGCATCGTAGGTATTGACGTACTTAAATTGCTTTACCAATGGCAGCAGGAAGGAAGTATCGGTCATATTGGCATAGGTTTCTATGACGGTGAGATTTTTTGCAGCATCGTAGGTGTAGAGCGTCTTTGATGCTATGCGCCAAATGCCAAGGTGCTGCTCGTAAGTGCTGTCTTTGATAAGGCGGTTGCCGGTATCGTATGTGAAATACTGCTTGAAGGCGCTGTCGGCTACCCCGCCAACCCAGTTGGAAGAGATACCCATAGAGATATTTTTGGCAGAGGTGAACGTATTGGCGTGGATGGTGTTAGGGTAGAAAGCCGAATCAACATAAAGGGCTTTGTAGCCTGTGAGTTTGCTACCGGTATCATAAGTGGCGATGTCGGTCTGGTAATAGCCATAAGCAAGCGTGTTGGGGTTAACCTGCCAGCGGCGCAGGGTATCGAACAATACCTGTGGTTTGGTGAAAGTGCCTGCAAAATTGAACATAGGAGAAGTATTGTAAGGATAATTGAATGCGAAAAGCATGGTGTTGTAATCGTAGGTGGATGTACGGAAGCCGCCATATACGAGGTCAACGGAATCGATGAGGGTGTTGAGTGTGTTATCGCGTATGCTGCGCGCCTTGAGCCTGTACTTTGTAGTGGCTGTTGCCTTCATGGCAGGGGTATGCTGATCTTGCTGTATTTGCAGGAGGCCATTCACTAACTGACTGTGGCGGGATGGCTGTGATAAATGTCCGGTTACGGACTGTGCATGCAGGTTGTTTACAGTAAACACAGCAACCAATAGAATAAATAAATGTCTCATTACAGGTACTTTAAGATTTTATAACTTGGAAAGTTAGGATATTATTTGACGCAATGCATTATAAGAAATTTAATGATATATGTATGATATTTTTTGATAAATAACAAAAAAGCATGTAATTTGTGCTACTTGTATCCCGGCATTTAAGTATGCCGAATTGAATATTTTATAAAATTAGCGGAATGAAAAAGTATACATTCAAGCGTTTTAAACTAGGCACTATCCTGGCTGCTATCGCCATTGCGGGCACAGTAACGTTCACTGATTCGTGCAAGAAGCGGGTGTGTAATGATAAGTCGGCAGCGGAATTGAAGACGGGTCAAATGACTACTGCACAGGGGCAGCCACAGCAGCAGAATGCACCGGAAACAAAGACGGCAAGCATAGTGGAAATCTCTAAGTTGGCCGACGGCAGTACCGGGGTAATATTTAAGGAGATGGCAGAGCCATTCACGGTGAGTGATGCTGCATCTATAGCTTTGCTGCAGCAGGCATTCAATGAAAAGAAGCCAGTGAATGTAACTTTTGACCCATGGGCGGGCGTTATCAGGCGGGTGAATGCTGTAACAGACAATGAGTATAGCGCCTACCGCCAGATGCACGGTGGCCGCGTGAGCGGCAGCAGTTTTTCGCGCCAGATAGATACCAAGTACAGCATAGACGGCCTGAATGACGCGGAGGCGCTCGGTGTACTAAACACTACCACTACAGGCATGACGAATGTAATACCAGATATGGCTACGGCTAAGCTGATATTTGACTATATCACGCACCAGTGCTGCGCATTGCCCGGCCCGTATGATATAGACTATTGTATCTCTTTCCAGTATTGCCAGGATGGCTGCTATGCACGTGCTCATAAGATGTGCTGGATACTTAACAACAAGTATAATTATGCTACGCATAAGATATTCAGCTTTGCATATCCAAGTTCTACCTACACCCTTTCTGTGCAGGCGCAGAAGTGGGGCGGATGCTGCATCAGGTGGTGGTATCACGTGGCCCCGCTGGTGAACATAAAGACACCATCGGGCATAAAGGCTTATGTGTTTGACCCGGCAATGTTTAACCAACCGGTATTGCTGGCTACATGGCTTCATGCACAGGAGAACCCTGTATGCGCAGGCTCGAAGATACCTAAGGTGACTTCTATCAATATACAGCCTACATCATCGTTCTGGCCTAATGATACTTCGTCATTTGACCCGGACCCGACTTACTATTATACGAACAGCACATTGACCAATTACGCACCCCGTAAAACATGTCCATAAGAAAATACTTTCAGCAATTAATCATAAACTCAAGAGGTGCAAGCCTCTTGAGTTTATTGTTTATGGTATGTGCACTGAATACCACTGCCGGGCCGGCAGTGAAGAAAAAGAAGACAGTAGTAGATACCATGATAGTGATGGAGGTGAACCCAGCCGGCAAAGGCGAGCAGTATCACGAGGTGACGTTCAGGAGGTCGGCGCGGCATTATAAACTGTCTATAAAAGCAAAGGCCGACTATCTGAAATTGCTGAAAGAATCGGGGAATAAAAAGACAGCCGTGCTGGTGGAGCGTGCGGATGTGGGGGCGGATGTGATACTGAGTGTGAGGCGGGTGGGGAGGAAATGATTTTGGCATTGCATATACAAGCCATACTTATTTTTATTATATTGCAAATATCCAATAACTTCTCAAAACCTTTTTTTATGAACCGTATCTTTTTCATCTTTCTGTTCCTCCCGGGCATTGTAAATGCACAAATAATAACAACAATTGCCGGTAGCGGATCAACCGCAGGGTTTAGCGGTGATGGGGGTCCTGCGACAGCTGCTACAATGACCAAAACATTTGGTTTAGCTAAAGATGCTACAGGTAATATATATGTTGCGGATTTCGATAACAACCGCATCCGTAAAATTGATGCATCAGGTATTATTACAACCTTTGCTGGGAATGGCAGCGGGGCTTTTACGGGCGACGGTGGGCCTGCGACAGCAGCAAGCCTGCATGGGCCGGTAGGGATAGCTTTCGCCGGTGGTTCGCTATATATCTGTGATAATATGAATTATCGCATCCGTAAAGTAGATGCGGCTGGTATTATTACAACTGTTGCCGGCAATGGGTCAAATGGGTACAGTGGTGATGGTGGGCCGGCTACTACAGCAAAAATTTCGAGAAGTAATGCTGTTGAATTGGATGGATCAGGGAATTTGTATATAGCAGACCTGGATAATGCCTGTGTTCGTAAAGTAGATCTATCCGGTGTTATCACAACAGTTGTAGGTAGTGGAATAACTGGCTACAGTGGTGATGGCGGCCCTGCGACACTTGCTCAGTTAAATTGGCCGGATAATATCAAGTTTGATGCGACTGGCAATCTTTATATTTGCGATTTTAATAATGATGCCATTCGTAAAGTAAATACGGCAGGTATCATAACTACTATAGCGGGAACCGGTGTTGCTGGTTTTAGTGGCGATGGTGGACCTGCTACAGCTGCCCGATTACGGGGACCCGATGGAGTTTATGCGGATGTTTATGGGAACGTATTTATTGCGGATGCTGATAACCACAGGGTGCGTATTGTCACTCCTTCCGGTATCATAATGACAATCGCAGGTACAGGAACTCCTGCTTTTAGCGGCGATGGCGGACCTGCTATATTTGCGCAGCTAAACCGGTCAGCAGATATTGTTATTGATGCTACCGGTGATTTTTATTTTTGTGACATTGAGAATCATAGGGTGCGCAAAATTTCAGGGCTTACTTTGTCGGTTCCTAAGATTTCACAATCGCAGATCACCTTAAATCCTAACCCTGCGTCCGAATTCCTGACCATTAATTCTTCTTCTATTGTTAAGGAGGTGACCGTTATTAATATAGATGGGAAAGTGATGCTTAATGGTAATTACAGTTCAGAAGTAGTGAAATTGGATGTTGCCGCTTTATCAGCGGGTATTTACTTTATAACAATAAACGGAACAGAGACAAGGGAGTTTATCAAGCAGTAGGTCGTGCAATTTCCTTTAAAAAAGCATCAATATCTTTTTTGCCCTTTGCGGTGGCATAGGGCAGGAATATATCGCACATTATCCGGAGGTAATGGCGTATGATCTCTTCGGTGCTTTTGTGGTAGTAGCTTACTATAGCCTCTGATATCCAGAACCGGGCAATTAATGATATGTGGGCTACGAGTTTACCGGAACCGGCAGTATCTGTGTCCGGTTTCAGGTATCCAAGGGTTACCAGGTTATTGAGTGTATCGGCCAGCTTTTGTTTGCGTTTTTTCTCTATCTGCGTATATCCTTCCGCCAACTGTTTGTGGTGGGTGAAGAGATGCACAAAACTCATGAACAGGCATTTGTAGGTGTACTGGTTATGGAATAATTCACTGTACATCTCCAGGAAGTTTTTCAATGAGTCGGCGCTATATTTTTTCACTGTGTTGTTATTAGCCTCGGCCAGCCTTGCCATCAGTTCTCCCACCAGGTCATCTTTAGTGGCGAAATAGTAGGTGATGTTGCTTACCCTCATGTTCAGCAAAGCTGCAAGTTCACGCATTCCGCCGTATTCCACTCCTTTTTCATTGAACAGCTCCAGAGCCCTTTGCAGTATTATTTCTTTAGTATTATTCATTTCTCAGTAAAATTATTTGGACAATGTCCAAAATTGTTATTATTTTTGGACATTGTCCAAATGTACGGCATTTTTAAACTATTGTAAATAATAAAAAACACAGGTCATGCAATATACTTATCCGCACACAATAGATAACGGGCAGGGTGAAAGGCTCACATTCGTTCGCCGTGTAAAAGATGGCAATAGGGAATACCTGGAGGTAGAGAACCTGGTGCAGCCAGGCGGCGGGCCGCCAATGCATGTGCACCACCGGCAGGATGAATCGCTTACTGTGGTGCAGGGTAAAATAGGCGTGCAGGTACTGGGCGGGCAGCCGGAGTACCATAGTGAGGGGGAGACTGTATCGTTTAAAGCCGGAGTGCCGCATAAGTTCTGGAATGCGGGTGAGGTGCCTATGATATGCAAGGGGTATATAACGCCCGCGGATAGTGTGGAGTATTTTTTGACGGAGATATATAAGTCAACAAAGGAGAATGGTGGCAGGCCGGGTGCTTTTGACTCTGCTTTTTTGCTTGACCGATATAAGAGTGAGTTTGATATGCAGGAGATTCCCGGATTTGTGAAGAATATAATATTTCCAATGACACTGTTCTTCGGTAAGTTATCGGGTAAGCATAAGAAGTTTGCTAATGCGCCGAAGCCAGTAGGGTAAAAGCCTCACGCAAAGTCGCAAAGACGCAGCCCCCGGATAGTTCCTTTAAGCCCGCAGGGTGTATCGCTTTTATTCATTCTTGATACGGTGTAAACCGTTAAAACGTTTATATCGGGAGATGGGTATTTATTCCCACGGTTGAAACCATGGGCTATGATTTTTAATTTTCAGGAACGTGCGTTGCTTTTTTCTTCTTCAAGCTTAGCCATTTCTTTGCAAATGCCAAAGGTTCTGCGATGGTATGGAGAGAGGCCGGCCTCTTTGATTTGTTTACGGTGGGAGGTGGTGCCATATCCTTTGTTCTCATTCCAGCCATATTGGGGGTATTCTTCGTGCAGGCGCAGCATGTATTCATCGCGGTGTGTTTTTGCCAGTATGCTGGCTGCCGCTATAGATGCATAAGTGGCATCGCCCTGCACGACGCATTGGTGTACTATGCCAAAATAAGGGGCGAAAATATGACCGTCTATTAAAAGCAGGTCGGGGCGGGTGGTGAGCTGACCGATTGCCATGTGCATGGCCGTGAAAGAAGCCTTGAGGATATTGATACGGTCAATCTCTATATGGTCTACCATTGCCACAGCCCATGCTACCGCTTTATTTTCGATAATGGGGCGTAGCTTGTCGCGGTCTTCTTCAGTCACCTGCTTGCTGTCGTTGAGCAGCGGATGACGAAAGTTGTCAGGCAGGATGACGGCTGCTGCAAATACCGGACCTGCAAGGCAACCCCTGCCAGCCTCATCGCAACCGGCCTCAATAAGCCCTTTTTTAAAAAAACGTTTCAGCACCTGCTTTGATATAAAGTGAAGATGACTAAATAAAATCCATCAATTTCAAAATTCTGTTCCATTTCTGCGTCGTTGCAAAAGTCCTTAAATAATTCATTATTCGCAGATTTTGCGCCTTGCACAAAAGAAACATAATAATTAAACTTGATGGATTTTATTTAGTCAACTTCACTAAGCAAAATAAGAGAAAAAGCGGGATACGGTGTATTGATTGCGGGTATTTCTTAAGAAATAAAAGAGCAGTGACTCGGTTGCCGTTTGGCACAATTTTATTAGGTTTGATAATAAATTACCTCACGGAAAGCTATGCGAACTGCTTCGCTGCCATTTTATGCCCGTCTTGCGCTTATACTTCTTTCGGTTGTATTGGTATCCCTGATACTGGCACTGGCGAAGAATATTTTCATTCCACTTGTGTTTGCCCTGCTGATAGCTATATTGCTGTATCCCATCAATAATTTTTTTGAGCGAAGGCTGTTCATGGGCAGGGCTACAGCGGCTATATCATCGGTGCTATTGTTTGTTGCGGTGTTTGTGGCGTTTATTTATTTCCTGGCGGTGCAAATCATAGGTTTCTCGTATGATTTTCCCCAGTTGAAAGTGCGATTCCAGGAGATGTGGGACAGTGTGCGGCATTGGTTCTCGTATAAGCTGCATATAACCGGGAGACAGCAGGACCAATACATCAGCCGGTCGCTGAATGGGTCGCTTGAGTCAATCGGCGATTCACTGAGCAATGTAGTAGTGTCTGTTACCGGTACACTACTTCTGACGGTATTTGTGCTGATATTCACTTTTTTTATTCTTTACCATCGCCGTTTGTTGCTGCGGTTTGTGCTGCACCTGTTCAAAATACCACACAGGGAGAAAGTGCGAGAGGTAATCGTGGAGAGCAAGAGCATGATCAATGCCTATGTACTGGGCCTTGTGATAGAGATGGCGATACTGAGCGTTGTGAACAGCACCCTGTTAATGATTATAGGCATAAAGTATGCGTTGCTGCTTGGTGTAATGTCTGCCGTGCTTAACATTATCCCTTACCTGGGTATTTATGTGTCCATAGTCATTTGTATGCTGGTGACCATCGCCAACAGCACAGCAGGTATGGCCATGCAGGCAGGTGCGGGCCTGTTTATTATACACCTACTGGATTCGAATATATTATTTCCACGCATTATAGGGGGAAGGGTAAAAATGAACCCGTTCATCACTATAGTGGCTGTAATAGTAGGGGAATTTCTGTGGGGCATACCGGGTATGTTCCTGTTCATTCCTATTACAGGCATCATAAAACTCATCAGTGAGCGGGTGGATGGGATGGAGGCATGGGGCATACTGATAGGTGTGGAAGAATATGAAAAACCCCGCCGCAGGAAGAAGATCAGTATCCCGAAGGATTAGACCGAAGAGTGATGTAACACAAATAAGGATGTATTTAATCCGACTGTTAAAGAAAATTAAAATCACTTTTTTTCATTGTCGTTTAACGTTTATCCCGATTAAATTTGCGTTCCGGGTATGTTCCAGTTTCAGCACATAGGATATTTATATGCATTGGCAGTTTTGCCGCTGCTGGTATTGCTATTTACAGGCATGGTGTACTGGCGGAAGAAAAAGATACGGAAGCTGGGCGATGAGCGGCTGATAAAGGAGCAGATACTTGGCTATGTGCCGGGGAGGAGCACGACCAAGTTCATACTGCTGCTTTCGGCGCTGTTTTTGATAATAGTGGGCTGGGCGAACCTGAGGATGGGAGACAAGAGTGAAAAGATACAACGGAAGGGCGTGGACGTAATCATAGCCATGGACGTGAGCAAGAGCATGCTGGCGACCGATATACAGCCCGACAGGCTGACGCGGGCCAAGCAACTGGTGATGAGCCTGACCGATAAGATGAGCAATGACCGCATAGCGCTTATAGTGTTTGCGGGAAAATCTTACCTGCAGGTGCCGCTTACTATTGATTACAGCGCAGTGAAGATGCTGCTGCAGAATGTGACGCCTGATATGGTACCTACGCAGGGCACAGTAATCAGCGACGCTATAGGTATGGCGATGCAGTCTTTCTCGCAAAACGAAAGAAAATATAAGTCGCTGATAGTAATATCGGACGGGGAAGACCATGATGAGGCCGCTGTGGCCAAGACACGGGAGGCGGCAGAGAGTGGTGTGATTGTGCATACGGTGGGTATAGGGTCTCCGCAGGGTGCTACGCTGTATGACCCAGCTACAAGGTCGGTGAAGCTGGACGAGAACGGGCAGCCGGTAGTGAGCAAGCTGAATGAAGACGCACTGAAATCGATAGCGAGCGCAGGACGTGGCACATACAGCCTGCTACGCAATACAGATGAGGTGGCCGCCAAACTGACCAATGAGCTGGAAGGGATGGAGCAGAAAAGCCTGGGTTCGGTGGTGTACACTGATTTTACGAGCTATTTCCAGTACTTCCTGTTTGCAGGGCTGCTGGCGCTGGTGATAGAGTGGCTGCTGCCGGGAACGAGCAGGAGAAAAAAGCAAGAAAATGAAGCAATCGCATAATCGCATAATGGCCCTATGGCTGAGAGGGGCAATGGCAGGCATAGTAGTCTGGATAGGTATGCTATTGCCCGGCGGGGAGGTGCACGGCCAGATAAACCGTTATTTGCAGCAAGGGAATAAATTCTATGAGCAGGGAAAATACAAGGAAGCAACCGAAGACTACGCAAAAGCATTAAAAAAAGACCCTACCAATCTGCCGGGAATGTTCAACCTGGGAAATTCGCTCTACCAGCAGAAAAAATATGATGAATCCAGAAAAGTAATGGCCAATACCGAGAAGATAGCGAAAGACAAGAACGGTAAGGCAGCGGCAAATTATAACATAGGCAACAGCTATATGTCTCAGCAAAAGTGGGAGGATGCCGTAGAAGCCTATAAGAAGACACTGAAGAATAATCCGCAAGATGCAGATGCAAAATATAATCTTTCTTACGCGCGGCAGATGCTGAAGAAAGAGCAGGAGCAGAATAAAGACAAACAAGACAAGCAGGACAAACAGGACCAGAAAGACCAAAAAGATAAAGACAAGCAAGACCAGCAGAAAAAAGACCAGCAAAAGGACCAACAGGATAAGCAAGACCAGAAGGACAATAAAGATGAGCAAGACAAGGACCAGCAACAGCCACAAAGCCAGCCCAGCAAGTTATCGCAGCAACAGGCAGAGCAATTGCTGAATGCATTGCAACAGCAAGAGAAGAAGCTGCAGGATAAGATGAAAAAGGAAAAGGGTGTGCCTGTGAAAATGGAAAGAGACTGGTAAACTTTTCATGCCTACCATTTCAATCACAAAGCATCTATTGCTGCCCAAAATTTTAACCGGCCACCACATGTGGATAAGGTGTCAATATCTTTTGTGGGGTGCGTGAAAAAAAGAGCGCGAAATTTTTTTATAGTAAAATTTCTTTTTAATATTGTGTAAGGATTGTGCTTACTAACCCATCCTTTATAAGAGTCCGGCAGACCACAACCTGCCGGGCTTTTTCTTTTTAACACGGGAAAGCCTTTACTACAGCGGGTTTTCAAGGACGGCAAATTTTTATGTTTCGCTATTATATCTTCCATAAGCCATACCAGGTGCTCTCGCAGTTTTCGGCTGAAGGAGACAAGCAGACACTTGCCGACTACTTTCAGCATCTGCCTAAAAACATTTATCCTGTAGGGCGGCTCGACTATGACAGCGAAGGATTGCTGCTACTGACGGATGATAAACAACTAACGCATCAATTACTCGATCCGAAGTTTGCACATGCGCGCACTTATTGGGTGCAGGTGGAAGGAACGATAACAAATGAAGCGGCGAAGCAGTTGTCGCAGGGAGTGCATATCAACATTGATGGCAAAAAATACCTGACCAGGAAAGCGACTGTAAAGATATTCAGCGAGCCCCCGGAAGTAAGTGAACGTAACCCACCCGTGCGGTTCAGGAAGAACATACCTACCTCATGGTTGTCGCTGACACTGACCGAAGGGAAAAACAGACAGGTGAGGCGAATGACAGCGGCGGTGGGGTTCCCTACATTGCGACTGATAAGGTATGCTATAGGGCAACTTACCTTAGATGGATTGGCGCCCGGTGAGTATAAAGAGGTGGGCAGTGATGTAAAGGATTTGTTATTGAGTAAGAAATAAACGGAGGATCAAAAGGTATGTATGCCCGCTTTGAGGGCATAGAAGCTATTTTCACAGGTAAAATAAGTTATATTTAGTTAAATAGTTTCGACCATATCGGAACTATGGTTATTTTTGTGCCGTAAAAATAATTTTTAATACATGTTCAATTTAGTGTTATTCGGCCCTCCCGGCAGTGGAAAAGGTACTCAATCAGAAAATATACTTAAAACCTACAAGTTACAACACATCTCAACCGGCGACCTGCTGCGCGATGAAGTGGCAAGACATACACCACTAGGTGTGGAAGCAAAAAAATTTATGGACCAGGGCATGCTGGTGCCAGATGAAGTGGTGATAGGCATGATAAGCAGCAAAATAGATGATACCCCCGAAGCGCGCGGATTCATATTTGATGGCTTCCCCCGCACACGCCACCAGGCAGAGGCGCTGGATAAGTTGCTTGAATTCAAGAACACAAAAATAGACCTGGTGCTGGCACTTGATGTGCCGGAGCCTGAACTGGTAAAGCGCCTGCTGGGCAGGGGAGCAACATCGGGACGCAGTGATGATAACGAAGAGGTGATACAGAAGCGTATAAAAGAATACCATTCCAAAACACAGCCCGTAGCCAGCCACTATAATGAGCAAGGCAAGCTGGAGAATGTGAAGGGCGACCATACAGTAGAAGAGACATTTAAAGTACTTTCAAGGCACATCAATAAGTATTTACTACCCGTAGCATAGTGGAGAGAGGAAACTTTGTTGACCATATAAGGATATTCTGCCGCTCCGGTAAAGGGGGGGCGGGAAGTTCGCATTTTGAGCGTAATAAGTTTGATTCGATGGCCGGACCCGATGGCGGCAATGGCGGCAGGGGCGGGCACATCATATTGCGGGGCAACGCGCAGTTGTGGACACTGCTGCATATGCGCTACTACAAAAACGTACTGGCAAAAGACGGCGCAAACGGGCTGAAAAACAATTCGACAGGGCATGATGGCGCTGACGTGATACTGGAAGTGCCGCTGGGCACAGTGGCGAGAGATGAAGAGAGCGGGGAGCAAGAGGTGGAGATACTGGAGGACGGGCAGGAAGTGATATGGATAAGAGGTGGACGGGGCGGATTGGGCAATGCCAACTTTGCGACCGCTACCAACCAGACACCTGAATACGCGCAGCCAGGTGAAATGGGCAGCGAAGGGTGGAAGGTGCTGGAATTGAAGATACTGGCAGATGTGGGATTGGTAGGTTTTCCGAATGCGGGTAAATCGACACTGCTATCGGTGGTGAGCGCGGCGAAACCTAAGATAGCCAACTATGCATTTACTACATTGACCCCGCAACTGGGCATTGTTTCTTACAGGGACAATAAATCGTTTTGCATGGCCGACCTGCCGGGCATAATAGAGGGCGCGGCGGAAGGTAAAGGATTGGGGCATCGTTTCCTGAGGCATATAGAGCGAAACTCCGTGCTGCTGTTCCTGGTGCCGGCAGACAGCAATGACCATGCTAAGGAATATGATATATTACTGAATGAACTGGAGCAGTACAATCCTGAATTGCTACATAAAAAAATAATACTGGCAATCAGCAAAAGCGAGATGCTGGATGATGAGCTGAAAGATGAGATAGCGAAAACGCTGCCGGAAGATGTGCCGCATGTATTCATATCGGCGGTGTCTAACCAAGGTATAGTGGAACTGAAAGATATGCTGTGGCAGGCGCTGACAGCAGCTCCAACCCCCTAAACCCAAACCCCTAAAGGGGCTTTCCCATGTTATGAATCAAATGACACCAGATCAGTTAAGCGCATGGATAGCAGAAGGAAAGGATTTTCTGCTGGTGGACGTGCGCGAAGGGTGGGAGCGTGAGCTGTTCAACATAGGTGGGGTGCATATACCTATGGGCGAACTGATGGCCCGTGTGAATGAACTGCCTAAGGACAAAGATGTAGTGCTCTACTGCGAGAAAGGGATAAGGACTGTGATTGCCATACAGCGGCTAGAAACAGCAGGGTTTCAGAACTTAATCAATCTATCGGGTGGGATGAAGGCGTGGAAGGAAGCGATCTAGGGTAGTACCCGGAATGAATTGAATGCCCGGTTAATTTCTCGTTGGTTGTCGTAGTTGTTGTAAACGAAAACCTCAAATGAATATACCCTGGCATTTACGATACATTCCCACCAGTAAATAGCGGTGTTTGGTTCGCCATCTGTTGCTTTAAAATGTATATATTTTCCCTGATACGCGTTATTGGATATGTCTGCTACCGTTACTTTGCCGTGTACGCCCCATGTTTCTATAAGGTCATTCGCATATTTTTTCAGGATGGTATCTTCCATCCCGTTTTTATATTTATGCGGCAAATCAAAATAGCAAAGTTGTATCAGTTTAATGTCAAAGTCGCATATCCAGCTTGAAGGGAAACGCCAATAAATATAATGCTTCTTATAAGTGCCCAGCATTCTGTCTTTTTCAGTGATTTCACTCGTTTTGTAGCCCTGAGGAATATCGATACTGAATTTTTTATCCGGTGATGTATAGGTAATCCAATGCCTGCCTGCATATTTCTGATTGGTACAGGATGCAAGGGTGCCAACAATAGACACAAATAACAGATACCTTATGATAGCCATATTGTGCTATAAACGGCAGAATGGTAGAATTATTACACCCGCTTCAATTCCAATACACTTCCTGAATCTGTTACTTTAAGGGTGTGCATTGCGCCGAAGGTGAGCGTGTGGTTAATATCTTCATGGCCGCAGGGGAAGTTGAAGCAAACAGGGTAATCGTATTCTTTCACTTTGTCCCATATTATTTCTTCAATGGACTGCCCGAAGGGGCGGTCGGTATCGAGCATATTGGTCATGTAGCCCACGACCAGACCTTTCAGGTTGTCGAACTTACCGGCGCGTTTGAGGGTGAGCAACATACGGTCCATTTTGTAGAGGTATTCTTCTATGTCTTCTATAAACAGAATCTTTCCGTTTGTGTCTATTTCAGACGGTGAGCCGACGATATGCGCCAGCAATGAAAGGTTGCCACCCGTTAATGTGCCGTGGGCCTCGCCCTTGCGATTGAATGGTGACTGAGAGGAGTGATGATAGACCGATTCGCCCGTAACTGCTGCGTAGAACGTTCTTAGATAGTTTTCGTTTTCTGTTTCGGGTTTGAATGCGCCACACATGGGACTGTGGAGCGAAGCAATGCCAAAATTCTGCTCGATATGATTGAGTAGTACGGTAATATCGCTGAAGCCGCAAATCCATTTAGGCCTTTTGGCGAATTGCGTGAAGTCAAGCGCATCAATGATACGCACCATGCCATAGCCGCCGCGGCCCATGAGTATGGCATCAATTGTGGGGTCATCCAGCATGGCCTGGAGGTCGGCGAGGCGTTCTTCGTCGGTGCCTGAGAAATAGTGGTGGTTGGTGCCGATGGTGTTGCCCATCTTTACACGAAAGCCCCAGCGCTGCAGCACATCGCTGCAGGTGGTTACTTTTTCAGGCGCTATGTAGCTTGAAGGGCAGGTGATGCCGATGATGGATCCGGGTACTAAGAATGGTGGACGTGTCATGATATTTGCAGGCTAAGTTAAAAATCCTATGTGAATTTCTTCGCCTTTTATCTCAATGGGGTAAGTAAACAGTTTATATCCCTCTCCTGTGGTGTTGCGGCCATTGACGGGGTCGAAGCGGTATTTGTGCTCCGGACAAACTATGCGGCCCATAGCATCGAGCCAGCCATCACACAGGTTGGCACTAGCATGGGGGCAGAGCGCGGTAAAGGCCAGAATGGTGTTGTTCCTTTTCAGTAACCCAATCCTTTTTTCTCCTACAACGACTTCCGTAAGTTTGTTTTCAGGCAAGCTTTCGGTAGTGATGTTTTCTATTTTATGCCAGGTGTATAATTTCATCGTCTTGCTGCAAAAAAGTCTTTCATTAGTTGGGCGCACTCATCTGCCAGTATGCCAGGGGTTAGTTCTGCCTTCTGGTGGAAAGGCCAGTTGGTGCCGGTGGTTTTCCTGTAGCCGTTCTTTACATCTTCTGCGCCATATACTATGCGTGCAACCTTGGACCAGTAAAGGGCACCGCAGCACATGAGACAGGGCTCAACGGTGACGTAAAGCACAGCCTCCGGCAGGTATTTGCTGCCCAAAGAATTGAATGCTGCCGTGAGCGCTATCATCTCGGCATGAGCGGTGCTGTCGTTCAGTTGTTCTACCTGGTTATGGCCGCGTGCTATTATTTTGTTGTCCCAAACCACTACCGCCCCAACAGGCACTTCACCGGCATCGTATGCCAGCCTTGCCTGCCGTAGCGCTTCGCGCATGAAATATTCGTCGTTCAATTCCATTAGCTACTCTTTATTTCTTGTGTCCATTAAAATGGTTACCGGCCCATCATTTACCAGGGCAACTTTCATATCGGCACCGAAAGTGCCGGTGGCTACCGGTTTTTCCAGTTTATCTGAGAGGCTGGCAATAAAATGGTTGTATAGCGGTATTGCCTGCTCGGGCCGGGCAGCCTTGATGAATGAAGGCCGGTTGCCTTTCTTGTAAGACGCATGCAGCGTGAATTGGCTTACCACCAGTATATCTCCATTCACTTCTTTTATATCTTTATTCATCAGCCCGTTCTCATCGCTAAAGACCCGCAACAGGGCTATTTTGCCACACAGCCATTCGGCATCTTCTTTTGTGTCTTCGGCTTCAATGCCCAGCAGTACCATATAGCCGTTGCCAATGGATGCGGTCATGCTCCCATTTATGGATACACTTGCTGTGGAAACCCTTTGTATTACTGCTCTCATGAATAATGTGCAAATGTGATAATATGCAAATGTGCAAATTATACTTGTAAAACCGACAATTAAGTATTTTTGACACGAAATGCTGAATGTAAACGATACGATAATAGCGATTGCCACACCGCCCGGTGAAGGAGCCATAGGTGTGATACGCCTGAGCGGGGGTAGTGCCATTGGTATTGTAAATAAAATATTTCCGGGAAAAGACCTTAGTACACAGCCTACACATACGCTGCACTTCGGGAAGATAAAGGACGGCGATGTGACGGTAGACGAAGTAGTGGTGAGCCTGTATAAAGGACCCAAAAGCTATACGGGCGAAGATGTGGTGGAAATAAGCTGCCATGGCTCTGTATATGTGCTGAAGCAGGTATTGCAGCTATGTATGCGCCATGGCGCGAGAATGGCTAAGCCAGGGGAATTCACCTTAAGGGCCTTCCTGAAAGGAAAAATGGACCTGACCCAGGCAGAGGCGGTAGCCGACCTTATAGCCAGCCAGAGCGGATCGGCGCATAAGGCTGCGATACATAATTTAAGGGGAGGGTTCAGCGAAGACCTGAAAGAAATGCGTGAGCAACTGGTGCAGTTCAGCGCGCTGATGGAACTGGAACTCGACTTCAGCGAGGAGGATGTGGAATTTGCTGACCGCACGAAATTCTACGCGCTAATAGAACGGATAATGAGTGCTACGCAGCAATTGCTGGATTCCTTTAAGCTGGGTAATGTGATAAAGAACGGTGTGAAGGTGGCGATAGTGGGTAAACCGAACGCAGGAAAGAGCACCCTGCTGAATGCACTGCTGAACGAAGAGCGCGCCATAGTGAGTGATATAGCCGGCACCACGCGCGACACAATAGAGGAAACACTGAATATAAACGGCATCATTTTCCGGCTGATAGATACAGCGGGTATACGAGAGCATACATTAGATACCATAGAACAGCAAGGTATAGAGCGTAGTATGGAAGCAATGACTAAAGCTGATGTGGTGGTGTACCTGTTTGACCTGACGGAAAATTCCAAATTCCAAATTCCAAATCCCAGAGGTGAAAATAAATATTTGCTTGTGGGCAATAAGGCAGATGTTGCGAGCGCGGATGCGATTGCAACGTGGAAAGAAAAGGATAATGCGCTGCTTATTTCTGCAAAGAACAAAGAGAATATACTTGAGCTGAAGGAGGCATTGTATAACCTGGTAGCAGAAGGGCAGGTAAGACAGGAAGGTACTATCATCACCAATGCGCGCCACTACGGGGCACTGCAGGAGGTATTGAAATCGCTGCATGATATTAAGAAAGGGATGGACAACAACCTCCCCGGCGATCTGATTTCGCTGGATGTGCGTACCTGCCTTTATTACTTAGGTGAGATAACAGGTGCTATTACCACGGAGGATAAGCTGGACTATATATTTTCCAAGTTTTGTATCGGAAAGTAACTATTGCAAAGTAAGATACCACAAAATTTATAATAAATCACTTTAAAGCCTGTATTTACAGGCTTTTTTAATGTGCCTACCCTAAAAATATTTTGTATTGGTAGTGGTTTATTATGGTATAGTTTGTACCTTATTTGTACCTTTGACCTGCCGAGGTACAAAATTTGTACCTCGGCAGGGGTAAAAGTGAAATTATGGCACACATAGGCACATAAAGACACAATAGGCTACATAATGAGTTCAAATATTGAAGTACAAAGGATTTGTGAGCATTGCGGTAACGGGTTTATTGCCCGTACTACCGTTACCCGGTTTTGCTCCCATATCTGTAATAGCAGGGCGTACAAAAGCAAGATTAAGGGGCTAAAAATTGAGTTAAGCAATAAAGAAACAAAGGCCATTGTTTCAAGGCCAATAGAGGAACTAAAAGCAAAGCCATTTTTAAGTATCGCAGAAACCACGAAACTTTTAGGGATAAGCAGACGTACCATTTACCGTATGATTGAAAGAGGGGATATAAAAATTGGTAAGGCAGGTAAGCGGACAATAATACAGCGTTCGGACATTGACAAACTATTTTCATAATCAGGTAATTTTTTGTGGTATGGCAATCAAAGTAACATTGCGGCAAAAGCCCATTTCGGGGAATAGGAAAAGCCTTTATCTGGATTTCTACCCGGCAATAACAAACCCGGAAACCGGGGAGCAAACCCGCCGGGAGTTTTTAGGGTATTACATATACGATAAAGCGAAAAGCCCGGTGGATAAGGAGCATAATAAAGATACCCTGCTTATGGCGGAGCAGATAAGGCAAAAGCGGGATAACGAATTGAATAAGCCGGAAGTCTATACTGCCTTTGAAAAGGAGCAGCTAAAGCAAAATGTAAACGGTGAACGTTCCTTTGTTGCATACTTTAAGCAGTTGGCCGATAAGCGGAAAGCATCAAACCATGATAACTGGATTTCTGCATATAACTACCTTAATAAATTCACCGGGGGGGATTTGAAGTTTGCAGACGTGAACGAAAGTTTCTGCAATGATTTCAAAGAATACCTGTTAACCACTAAAAGCAGCCACAGGACGAAAACAACCCTTTCCCAAAATTCGGTATTATCATACTTCAATAAAATTAAAGCGGCCTTAAAACAGGCGTATAAGGACGGGTATCTGAAAACCAACCTTAACGCAGTAATAGAGCCTGTAAAACAGGCAGAAACCCAAAGGAACTACCTTACTATTGAGGAACTGAATAAGCTGGTAAAAACGGATTGCGCAAACCCTGTATTAAAAAGCGCAGCTTTGTTTTCGGCATTGACCGGGCTAAGGTTTTCCGATATTGAAAAGCTGGTATGGGGTGAAATAGAGCATGTAAAGGGACAGGGGTATGCTATACACTTTAAGCAGCAAAAGACCAAAGGGGTAGAGGTATTACCCATATCAGAGCAAGCCTATTCTTTAACAGGACAAAGGCAAAAGCCTACCGATAAGGTATTTGACGGGCTGCAATATTCAGCATACCAGAATAAGCACTTAATGAAATGGATATTCAGCGCAGGGATTACAAAGGATATTACCTTTCATTGTTTCCGGCACACCTTTGCCACATTGCAGTTAAGCAAAGGAACTGATATTTATACGGTATCAAAGATGCTGGGACACCGGGAATTGAAAACAACACAGATATACGCCAAGATAATTGACCAGACCAAAAGAGATGCGGCGGATAAAATTAAAATTGACTTATAAAACGAATAGGCCGTAAATCATTATCTTTCACAATTATAATAAGCTGTTATGGCAGACACATACACAATACAGGAACTACCGCTACCCTTTGATGTGGAAACAAAAAAGGTAATGAAAAAATGTATAGAGGCTATGCAGCATTTGGCGGAACTAAAGGGGATTGTACGCACTATACCCAACGATGCCATATTGCTGAATACGCTGGTATTGCAGGAGGCAAAGGATAGTTCCGCAATTGAAAATATCATTACTACCCATGACGAGCTTTTTAAAGCAGACCTGCAAACCGAACAGGTAATGAGCCTGCAAACAAAAGAGGTTTTGAGTTATGCAGCCGCTTTAAAGCATGGCTTTGACCTTGTAAAGCAAAAAAGCATACTGACCAACAATTATATCAGCGAAATACAGGCAGTATTAGAGGAAAACAAAGCGGGTTTTAGAAAGCTGCCCGGTACTGCATTAAAAAACAGCAAGGGTGAAACTGTATATACACCCCCACAGGATTATGATACCATAGTAAGGTTAATGGGTAATCTGGAGCAGTATATAAATACCCAAAGCGATAACGACCCCCACCCCTTAGTTAAAATGGGTATCATTCATTTTCAGTTTGAAAGCATACACCCTTTTTATGACGGCAACGGGCGCACAGGGCGTATAATCAATATGCTGTACTTAACCCTAAATGATTTGCTGGATTTGCCAATTCTATACCTAAGCCGCTATCTCATACAAAACAAAGCAGAGTATTATCGTTTGCTCCAGTTGGTAAGGGATGCGGGTAGTTGGGAGGATTGGATACTGTATATGCTGGAGGGTATAAGCCAAACCGCAAAGGATACCATTACCCTTGTAAACAATATCAGGGAGTTAATGGAAAAATACAAAGCGGATTTTAAAGCCCAACTACCTAAGATATACAGCCGGGAGTTATTGGATATTCTGTTTAAACACCCCTATACTAAAATTGAGCATATAGAAAGCGGATTGGGTGTAACCTACCAAACTGCCCGGATATACTTAGACCAATTAGATAATGACGGGTTACTATATAAGCAGAAAATCGGCAAGTCAAATTATTATATAAATGCCCGGTTATTCAACTTATTACAGCGAATAAATTAAATAATTTCATTTTTTATAGAATGGCGAATTTTCATAAATGAGCGGTATAACGTTTATGATTTTCGCCATTTTTCATAAACGTTCCTGTTTTCAATTTATGAAAAACACCTGTTTTCTATAAATGTCCCTGCCCTCATTTGTAAAAAATGCCTGTTTTTATAAACGTTCCTACCTCATTTGCGAAAAGCAGCTATATTTTCAAACGTTGAATATGAGTGAAAGCCCGAAATAAAAAACCGGGTTAAAAGTCCTCGCAACCGCCAGATATTTTGCAATATCCGAAAGACGGCGCAGCATCTCTTAACCCGGAGCGCAAAAGTAATAAATTCCCATAGGGCAGCGACTTATCCACATTTTTGCATCTTGCACCGATAGTACCCCTTTATTACATATTTTGTAGCGTTATTTTTTAGCAATTATGAGCCAATACTCAATAAACCAATATTTATCAGAGGTAGAAAAGATTATACACTATGGCGGCACTAAGAAAGAAACCGCCATACGCAATGCCTTTTATAACCTGCTAAATGAGTATGCCAAAGCCAAAGGGCTTATGGTAGTGCCGGAGGTAACTATAAGGGCTGCAAACGGTAAGAATGTAACCCCGGACGGCACATTGAAAGATACACTAAGGCAGGATTGGGGTTATTGGGAAAGCAAAGACGAAGCCGATATAATAGACGATGAAATAAAAAAGAAATTTGATAAGGGATACCCCAAAGACAATATAATTTTTGAGGATAGCCAAACGGCTGTACTATTTCAAAACGGGACTGAAAAAATGCGGGTATCTATGAAGGATACCAAAGCATTAGATAATATCATTACCACCTTTATAAGTTTTGAACGACCCGAAGTAAAGAACTTTCGTAAGGCCATAGAATTGTTTAAACAGGATATTCCTAAAGTAACGGATACACTTAGGGAAATACTGGAAACACAGGAAACCGATAACCCGAAGTTTGTAAGCGAAAGGAATAAGTTTTTGAAACTTTGCCATGATAGCATTAACCCCGATGTAACTACGGGCGATGTAAGGGAAATGATAATTCAGCACATCCTTACCGAAGATATTTTCAATACCATTTTTGATGAAACCCAATTTCACCGGGAAAACAATATAGCCCACCAGTTAGAAGGGGTTATCAATACTTTTTTTACCGGGGCAACAAGGCGAACCGCCCTTTCGGCTTTGCAGCATTATTCCCAGGCCATTAACGCCGCCGCCGCCGGGATAGCAGACCACCACGAAAAGCAAAAGTTTTTGAAGGTAGTATATGAAACCTTTTATAAAAGCTATAACCCCAAAGCAGCCGACAGGCTGGGGGTGGTATATACCCCTAACGAAGTGGTGCGCTTTATGGTGGAAAGCACGGATTATTTGCTGCATAAGCATTTCAATACCTTTTTGGAAAACAGGGGAGTGGAGATACTTGACCCGGCCACAGGTACAGGTACTTTCATTTGTGATATTATAGACTATATACGAAAGGATAAGCTGGAGTATAAGTACACAGAGGAAATACACGCTAACGAAGTGGCGATACTGCCATACTACATAAGCAACCTGAATATTGAATTTACCTACAAACAAAAGACAGGCGTATATAAGGAATTTGAAAGCCTTTGTTTTGTGGATACGCTGGACAATATGGGTTTTGGCTTTGCGGGAAAGCAGTTAGATATATTTGCCCCTTTTACCGAGGAAAACAGCAAACGCATACGCAGGCAGAACGGGCGCAAAATATCTGTGATAATAGGCAACCCGCCATATAATGCCAACCAAATGAATGAGAATGATAACAACAAAAACCGGGAATACCCGGAAATAGATAAGCGGATAAAGGAGAGCTTTATAAAATACAGCACAGCGCAAAAAACTAAGGTATATGATATGTATGCAAGGTTTTACCGCTGGGCATTTGACAGATTAGATAGCAACGGGATAATAGCCTTTGTTACCAACCGCTCGTTTATTGACAGCCGGACATTTGACGGGTTTAGAAAGTGCATACAAAACGATTTTGATTATGCCTACATAATAGACACCAAAAGCGATGTGAGGGCAAACCCTAAAATATCGGGTACGGGGCATAACATCTTTGGCATACAAACCGGGGTAGCGGTAATGTTCTTAGTGCATAAGACAAAGCGGGAAAACAAGGTATGTAACATAAAATATGTGAGCCTTACAGATGAATGGCGCAGAGAGGATAAATTACAATGGTTTGCCGAAAATAAGCTAAAAGAAATTTCTTTTGAGAATGTAGCCCCGGATAAAAACAATAACTGGATAAATTTAGCCGATACCGATTTTGAGAGCTTATTACCATTAGCAGACAAAGCAGTTAAAGCAGGTAAAAGTAAAAAGGCCTTATTCGAGTTGTTTTCATTAGGAGTTGTTACCAATAGAGATGAATGGGTTTTCGATAGCGATGTAAATACTTTACAGGCTAAAGTTATGCACCTGATAAGTGTTTATAATAGCGACCTTGCAAAGCATAGCGGGAAAGAAACGAAGGATATAAAGGATTTGGTGGATTATTCTATTAAGTGGACAAGGGCGGTAAAGAATGATATTTCCAAAGGCAAACAATACCGCTTTGAAAACGCTTCAATCACAGATTGTTTATACAGGCCATTTTATAAGCAGTATTTGTATTACAATAAGGCATTGAATGAAATGCGCTACCAAATGCCAAACATATTTCCCGATACAAAGGATGCCAATGTAGTGATAGCAATAAACCAGAGTACAAAGCCGTTTAATATTCTTGCCTCAAAGTATCTTGTAGATTTACACTTTAATGGGGATAGTAATTGTATTTCTTTGTACCGCTACGATAAAGAAGGCAAGCGGATTGATAATATTACCGATTGGGGGCTAAATCAATTTGCGAAGCAATACAAGACAAAGAAGATAACCAAAGAAGATATTTTTCATTACACCTATGCAGTATTACATAACCCTGCATACCGGGTAAAGTATGAACTGAATTTGAAAAGGGAGTTTCCCCGGATACCCTTTTACAGCGATTTCAATAAGTGGGCAGCGTGGGGCAAGGCGTTAATGGAGTTGCATATAGGCTATGAAGCTGCAAAGCCATACCTGCTAACGGAAACCGCCAAAGGGGCAACAGACAGCCCCAAAGCAAAGCTAAAGGCCGTGAAAACCACAGGCACAATAGAGATAGACGAAAACACAGAGCTTACAGGTATCCCCCCGGAGGCATGGGAGTATAAATTAGGCAATCGCAGCGCAATAGAGTGGATACTCGACCAGTACAAAGAAAGCAAGCCTAAAGACACCACAATAGCCGAAAAATTCAATACCTACCGCTTTGCGGACTATAAAGCACAGGTAATTGACCTGCTGAAAAGGGTATGTACCGTAAGCGTGGAAACGATGAAAATAATAAGTGAAATGAATGAAACAATAGAATAAAAATGAACTGCCATGCGAATAGTAGGAAAGCCATTTGATTATCATAGGTTTGATATAGACTATGAAGATTTGCCTGAATGGGTTATACAAAAAGGTATTGTACAGCATTTTGACGAAAGGGATATGAGGAAAGCGCAGGAATACAATGATTGGAAACAAAGCCTAATAGAATTTTACTCAACTATACCAGAGCAGTACATAGTTAAAGC
This sequence comes from uncultured Flavipsychrobacter sp., assembly GCA_964493865.1. Classification (GTDB taxonomy): domain Bacteria; phylum Bacteroidota; class Bacteroidia; order Chitinophagales; family Chitinophagaceae; genus Nemorincola. Next base: position 71,455 of record CAZBPS010000005.1, on the reverse strand, counting down.
AATCGTTAAAGGTTTAGAGTATGGAGTAGCCATTTATGAAGAGCATTTTAAGAAATGTCAATCAAAGGGTAATTGCATATATAATGAAAGTTGGGAAAGGCGGATTAGTATTTTAACGCAAATGTGTAATGAGCTAAAAGAGAAAATATTGAGCGAAAAAGCAGAGAATGAAAAACCAATACCCGAGCCAGACGATACTAAGAACCCTGAATTTACCACAGCAAGGCAAGTAATGGCAGTACACTACCTTTTAGAATACTGCCAAGTTAAGAACATAGATAATACAGTTAAGGCAAGATTTGTTCAGTTCTTAACAGGTAAAGAGGCCGGGGCAAAGGACATAAAGAATACGACTATCTACAAACGGGTATCAAAACCATTTAGCACAGATAATAAAACCCTCAATACAGACCTTGCATTTGTACGGGGCTATTTTGAGAGTTTGGGGCTTAGTGAGATAGCGAAAATGATAACAAATGAAATAAGTCAGTCAGAAAAGTAAAATATCGGGATACCCGACACCCCCACCCACCACCTTTTTACACCCCCATTTTTGTGCTGCATAAAATGTAGCACAATGGAAAATGTTGTTTTCACTCAATTATCAATCCCTGAAATCAGGGACTTATTCCGGCAGGAATTACAGACATTCTTTTCTGACGGCGCACCCGGCAGCGCACCGCAAACCGAGCCTGAACGCTGGTTTGACCTTTCCGAATTATGCGAATACCTGCCCGATAAGCCGGTAAAGCCTACCGTATATGGTTGGGTGCATAACAGGGTTATCCCATGCCACAGGCGGGGTAAAAAGCTGTATTTTCTAAAGTCTGAAATTGACGTATGGCTAAAATCAGGCCGCAAAAAAACGGTTGCTGAAATAGCAGCCGAAAGTGATAATTACCTAACCTCAAAACGGAGATAGAATGGAACGGAACACCCCAAAGGTTTCCGTTTCGGGAGGGGCTATCTATACATTAGCACAAAACGGGACAGGAAATGACCAAAGTAATATGGCAAAACCTGCCATAATGGTACAGGGTACAGGGTCTGCATTGGGTAATGATACGTTCCTGAAGCAAAGGGCTAAGAAAAAAATTATCACCGCTACATTGGCATTGAACCTTATAAAAATTGCAGAAAGGAAAGGAGATGACGATATGATACAATCGCTTTGGAATACCTACCATTGCCAAAGCAGGCTTTATATTGTTGATGGCAAATTCCACGGCAAATATTGTAAGAATCGATTTTGTACTATATGCTGTGGCAACCGTAAAGCTGAAATTATCAATAAGTATTTGCCCGTTTTACAAGGCTGGGAAAAGCCATATTTTTTGACCCTTACGGTTAAGAATTACCAAGCGGAAAACCTTAAAGTAATGATAGAATGGATAATGCTCACTTTTGAAAAGATATACCAGAGATTAAAGAAAAGCCACCAAAGGGGCGAAGGGATAAAGATAATGGGTGTTAAGTCGCTGGAGTGTACATTTAACCCGGTAACACAAACATACCACCCCCATTTACACTTAATAGTTGCCAGTAAAGAAATTTCAGATACGCTAATGGCAGAATGGGTAAGTGCATGGAAAGCAAGGAACAAGCGGTTGGTATCATGGAACGCCCAAAAATCGTTAGCGGTCTATAATTTGAACAAAGCATTGGTAGAGATAATCAAATACGGTACTAAGATTTTTACCCCTTCAGACGTTGATAGTAAGTCGTTTAAGCTCAATGGTGGGACTATTAACGCAGCAGCTATGTATAATATCATTGATGCCATGAAAGGTGTAAGGATATTTGATAGGTTTGGGTTTAACTTACCGAAAAGAACAAAAGAGATACCTGGCTCAAAAGTAGCAAGCGAATATTCTGAATGGAAATATGCCCGTCATTACTCGGATTGGCTAAATACGGAAAACGAATTGACGTTAACCGGGTATATAGCCCCTGCCCCGTTGGTTAACACTTTGAGATACAATATTGATATTAATCTGGAGTGAGTATAAAGCAATATCATTACTTTTGGGGTAATGCAGCCTGTAAAATTTATATGCAGCGATTGTAAGCATTTCAGGCGTTTTGAGGGCGAGTGTATTGCCTTTCCCGATGGAATACCCGATGAAATAGTATCCGGCCTGAATGAACATATCAAGCCATTACCGGGGCAGGGTAATGGAATAGTGTATGAGGCAGGGCGGGAAAGTTTTATAATTTACAATCCGGTATAGGGTGTTTGGTTTTATTATCCTCCGCTAAAGTAGGATTACTACTTTGAGTAACATTTGCTAACTTTTGTTTTTGTTTTGCAATTACCTTTGGTTTTGTGATACTATCGGCAAACATTTTGGCAAGTAGTATTAAAAATTCCTTTTCTTCTTTTTGCATGGCTTTTTTATGAAAGATAAAAAATGAGTAATGGAAATTATACTTTGCAATATCTGTAAAAACTACATGGGGGATTTAACCTGCCAAGCCTTTCCCGATGGAATACCCGATGAAATATTATCAGGTAATAACGACCACAGCAAGCCGTTGCCAGAGCAGGGGAATGACATTGTTTTTGAAACTATAATAAAAAGCGAATAACTTTATTAGAAATGAGAAAGTAAAATGAGTAAGCCTCCAATTACCTTAGCTGAAATTAAAGAACTGGAGCAAATCGTTTATGATTTGAAAGCAATGCAATCAATTTTAGCAGACCATACCAAAAGGGTAGAGGAAATTGTAAAAAAGTATTCTATTACCAAAACCGAGAAAGCATTGAAGCGGGAAGAAGATGCAAGGCAAAGGAAATTTGAGGCGGAAAGGTTTTTGGCGGATTATATGAGGAAATGGGAAATAAACCGAAAGAAAAAACGTATCAAATATCTAAAGGAAAATCCCCAACCCGGTGGAGAAAAAGAAATACAGCAATTAGAAGCTGCATTAAGGGCAGTAGGTGTATTAAAGTAACTATTTGAATGATTTTGTACCTTATTTGTACCTCGGCATACCGAAAGCCTTGCCAGTATTGATAAGTTACTTTTTGTATCGGGAAGTAACTAATTGAAAGTATAGGGGTATTGGCTTTTTGACATTGCGGTTATGTTTCTTGTTGTAGGGCCTATATATATTGTGCGGTTGCTTTTAATAAAGGATTAGCTTTGTTATATTTAGCCTGTTAAGTGTTCAATTAAGAAGTCTTATGAAAAAAATATACGTTTTATTAATGGCGGTGATGGTGGTCTCCTGTATTTTTTCAGGTTGCTCAAAGAAAAGCCCTGCGCCGTCTTATTATATGAGCGCCAAGATAGGCACTGCGGATTACCATGTGGCTAATTGTATTGCTTTTCCATCCGGAGGGGCTACTATTATTGACGGGTTCTTGCCAACATCCAGAACTCCGAGCTACCCTTATATAATCATAAATTTGCAGAATAGCCTGGGCTCTACCAACAAAATTAAACTTGATAATTCTACCGGTTCGTATGCACAGTTGTTTACGAGTTCCACATTTTCAAGTATTTCAGTAAGTGGGGAAATGTATATTACTGATCTATCGGGCAACATATCGGGTACGTTCTCATTCACTTGCGCCGATGGCACAACTGTGACTGACGGCCAATTTACTGCAAACAGAATGCAAGCCCTGTAGTAGCAGCTTATGTAAGTTTTGGAGGTAAACCGAAAGGATTTTATATAACTAAAAAGGTTGTGCTGATGGGCACAACCTTTTTTAGTGAAAACAGTTACTATGGTTATTCGTAGTGGAACCTTACCGTTCCGAAGATATTCCGGCCGGGGGCATTGACACCACTGGCAAATGTGCGGTATTGTATATCCATTATGTTATCGACCCCAGCCTGCAGCGTGATGAGCTTATGCACTTTGTATGAAAGGCGGAGGTTGAGCGTGTACCATGCGGGCATACCATCTTTTGTAGCATATTGTTCATTGTCTTCGCCCTTCAGGTAGTATTCTTTTATGTCTTTCTTACCGTTGTAATTAACAAAGAAATCAGCCATCAATTTCTGCCACGTGTAAGTGAGCTGTAAGCGAAGCATAACCGGGGGTATGTGATCGAGTGGGTAAGCACTGCTGTCTGTGTTTATCCGGCCATAGGTATAATTAAATGCGAATGACAGCAGGAAATTTTTGCTAAGCCGTGACCTGAGGTTTGATGAAAAGCCATAGATGTAGGCCGTTTTTTTATTCTGGTTGGCGAATACGCCACTCATTGCACCGTCATACATTACCGAGTCCTGACCATTGTACTGGAATTTATCGGTAACAATCGCATCAAAGAACTGTGTATAATAAAGCGCGTTTTCCCAAACAGTATTTTTTCCGAAAACCTTTGAAATGCCTAATTCGGTATTCAGTGTTTTCTCCGGTTTCAGGTCTTTGTTTGGAACGATGAGGGTGCCGGGTGCCGACTCGAATATTTTCGACAGGTCATCTATATTGGGCGCTTTGTAGCCGGTAGAGACCAGCAAGGAAAACTTCCATTTATCTGCAGGTGTGTGTATAAGGCCGAGGCTGCCGGAGTAAACGAGGTTACTCTGACTAGCAGACATGAAGGGGAAATGAAAGAATGAAGTATCAACAAAGGTGGAGCGGAGCGATACAAAGCCAAGGCGCAAACCATCTGTGAGGGAGTATTTGTCGTTTATCCTCATGGTGTGCGTGCCATAGATAGCAGCATTGGTCATACTGTTGTCTCCATCGGGATACCTTGTATCCAATTTCGTGTTTGCGCCTGTTGTGATGTTTTCCCTATTTGCCGTTGATTTTACGGTGTTGTATTGTCCGTCAATACCAAAACGCATGTTGTGTTTTCCCGCTACGCGCTGGGCATCGATATTGAGTCCAATCACATTCACCTTTTCTATGCGGTGGTTCAGGTTTGAGCTACCGAAATTCCTGTTGTGCCGGCTTTCCTCAATATTCTGATAGTTTATCCCCGTATGTATCTTCTGAAAGAAGGAAGCATCGTTGTTCCTGTTCATGTCATAGGCTGTCAATAGCCTTGTTTGCGGGCCATAGTACCATTCCGCGCTGTTTAAGCCTGCCCCTTTCGGGTCGGTGAGCCGGTCGTATCGTGGTATATCCGTAGAGTTGGAATACTGCAGGTTGAGGCCATGTGTTGTATGTTCATTTTGCCGGAATGCGATCTTCTGCAGGATATCGTATTGAGAGTAGCCGCTGTACACCTGTTTATATTTATCGTCATTCTTCACCAATGAGTCCACGCCATTTATACGCTTCACATAAAAAGGGCGTTCCCCATAAGCTGTATCATGAAACGGATTTCGTGTTGCGCCGCCTCTCATGTCATCGAAGGATGAATAGGTGATGGACGTGACGGAAGCCAGCTTTTTTCCTCCTACGCTGAAATCGGCATGACCGGTCATTTCGTTGTTCACGCTGCCATACCGTGCGTAGGCGTTCACGCTTTTATATAGCTTGCTGCCCCCGGTGGCAAAGACAGGTTTTTTGGTATAGAAGTGCATAACTCCTCCTAAGGCATCGCTGCCGTAGATAGTGGATGCCGGACCGAAAAGGATCTCCGCCCGGTCGAGCATGCCATTGTCTATGGTGAGGATGTTTTGCAGGTGACCCGCACGATAAATAGCGTTGTTCATTCTTACGCCATCTACAACCAGTAGCACACGGCTTGCCTCAAAGCCCCGGAGTACCGGGCTGCCACCGCCTGCCTGGCTTTTCTGTACAAACACATTACCTGTATAGGATAAGAGGTCGGCGGTATTTTGTGCATTAGCGGTGGCTATCTGCTTGTTATCCAGAATGACCACTTGCTGCGCTACGCTTTTTTTAGATTCTTCAACTTTGTTTGCTGAGAAAATAAATTCATCAAGCCCTACGCTTGTTTTTGTTGTGTCGGTCTGGGCAAAGGATATATTACCCTGCGTCAGTAATAATACCAGTAAGTATCTTATATATTTCATGTTGTTGTTATAATGTTGTGATAATATCAGAATGCCCTATAAACCCCGCCCCTAAAGGGAGGTGGTATAAGCGCCCTATGTTTACAAAAGAATCGGAGCCTATCAGCGTTTGGGAAGAGTAGGCACCTAAGTAAATCGAGTATTATATCGGTAGCTCAAAAATAGGGCATGAATGATTTTACCGCTAAGACGCAAAGACGCAAAGTCCGAATTACTATAAAGCCGTTTTTGAATATTGAATTGGTATTCTACGGGGGGGCTATGCGCGGGGCGGGGGGATCAGGATATCGCCATTGCGAGAAAGGATGTTGTCACAAAAATCGTGAGTATATTGTTCTTCGGGCCTGGTGATGAAGTGCAAATAATTTTGCACGGGAAGAATGTAATACAGTGTGAGCAACTCGACCAAAGGTTGGGGGATTTTGCTATCACTGTGGTTGCTGCGAAGTGATTTCTTAATCCTGCCTTTTATCTCATCTTCCTTATGGTCTTGTACAGCATACACTATTACATTATCGCCGTTGACCTGCACAGACTTAATATCAAACATTTTTCCTTCAATGCACAATTCGTCTTTATCCTGTTTGCATTTTTTATAATCGTCAACAGACAGTGTCAGTATCCCGAATTCCGTAGCGGGGTCATTGAGTACCGACCGCATGTGCCGGTGCCATGCATACTGCTTCACCTGGTAATACGATATTATGCCCCCGGTTTGCAGGAGCAATAAAAGGATAAGGATAATGTAGCTTATCTTTTTCAACTAATTTAATGGGGTGTACTTTGCGAATATCAAAAGTAATAAATTTCGAGTAATTTTATATTTGGTTTAAATACAACAATATGAAATGGATAGCAATGATTTTCGTTTTAGCATTGTCTTCTTCAGCAAAGAATGATTTGCAGAAGGCTCAACTAAAGGGTAAAGTGCGTTGCATTACATACTTTGAAACATTTGTTGGGGACTCATTAGAAAAGCAAACTATTCTACAGATTTATAACAGATTGGGGAATGAGCTAACAACAGTGTATTATCGGGATGAGGTAGTTTCTGACAGTAATAATTGTAAGTATGATGAACAGGGAAAAAGAACAGAGGAAAAAAGTAAATCGTGGAGAACCGTTTATATGTATGGTACCGATGACAAGCCTGTGGAAAGCAGGCGTTATGTAGTGGAGGATGGCAGCTTAATGGAGAGAGTGATTTTTTGGTATGATTGTAACGGTAATGATTCAGAGGTAATAAGTTATGGAGGGAGCGGAAGAATGAATTACAGGATGGTAATTCAAGTTGCGGCGAATGGAGACCGGGTCGAAACTATGTTTGATACTTCAGGGAAAGTGGAGCAAAAGTATGAGCAACAATATGATACAGACAATAGCCTCAGGTTACAGTCATCATACACGAATTTTGGAGGTTATGAGCTCAAAAGAACCACAAAATATTATTATTATGGGTTTGATAAAAGGGGTAACTGGACATTAAGAAAATGTTCCGTTAGCGGAGAAAAGGTTGAGTATGAAATTTTAGAGAAAAGGGTAATTGAATATTATCAATAAAGTCAGCGACTACCTCCTTATGATCACCTCCACTCTTCGGTTCATCCATTGCCCTTCGGGTGTTTCGTTGGTGGCTATCATATGTGCCTCGCCGAGGCCTTTGGCGTGTATTTGCATTGCATCTACACCCAGTGTTTGTATGAATTGGGCAACCTGATTGGCCCGCTTGTAGGAAAGCGATTCGTTTATCATAGGTGAGCCGGTATTATCGGTGTAGGCATTTACAAACAGTACAAAGCCCTTGCCGTTCATCCAGGGCAGTATGGCGGTAGATATGGTGGCCTTGTCGGAATCTGAAAGCTCTACACGGTTCACGTCGAAATGTATCATGGCCAGCATACTGTCGTTCACGGGTTTCACATAGTCTGATGGCAGCATAACTACGTTGTGCACCAGCGGGTCTTGCAGGTATTGCCGGTCGAAAATTATTGTGTCGTGCACTTCAGAGTACAATGTGCGCCACGTATGTATAGCATAGGTATTATCGAGGTGGAGGGTAATGATGTAACTGGCATCGCCACGGTTGCTCTGGAGTTGGTAGAGGGTGTCGCCTGTCTTTGCGTTGCAGATATGCATAGTGGCGTAGTTGAGCCGCAGTTTGGTGAGGCTGTCGTACACAATTCCCCTTATGTAGCTGACGGGTATGGGCCTTGCTTCGCCGGAACGGATGGGGGCTTCATAAATATCGTAATTACCGGGAGGTCCGTTGCGGTCGGATGCGAAGTAGAGGCGTTTGCCGTCGAGCGTGACACTAGCGCTTTTTTCATCAAAGGCGGTGTTGATGGGGTAGCCTACATTTACGGACTTGGTGTAATTGCTGTCGTTTATTTTATGGCTCACAAATATATCTGTGCCGCCCATGCCCAGCCAGCCATCGCTGGTGAAGTACAGGGTTTGGTTGTCGGCATACATGTATGGGGCTGTTTCGTTGCCCCGGGTATTAATGGCCGGGCCGGCATTCACGGGCAGTTGCCAAAGGCCTTCTTCGTAGCGTGATACCCAAATATCGTAGCCGCCAAATCCGCCCGGGCGGTCGCTCACAAAATAGAGTTCGCGGCAGTCGGGCGAAGGGGATGGCATGCCCTCGTATGCGGGCGTGTTGATGGTGCCGCCGAATGGTTGTGCAATTGTCCAGGGGCTGTCATTGGCTACGCGGTAGGCCATCAGCAGGTCGCAGCCGCCTTCGGCCCATCCGTCCTGACTGCGGTTCTCGCAGCGGTTGAAGAAGAGATAATGCCCGTCGGCAGAGATGGCCATCGAGGATTCCTGATTGGGCGAATTGGGTGGAACGCCAAGCGGGCGCGCATAAAACCAGTCGCCGCAGGTGTCCCAATTGGCTTTGAAGAAATCCTCGTCCATATTGTTTACGCGGCGGGTAAAATAAAGTTTTTCGGTATCCACCGCCATGCAGGGAAACAGCTCCGGGTCGGCGCTGTTCACACGGAGTCCCAGGTTCCTGGGCCATTGGGGCGGGGTAGCAGGAATAGCTGTTTTCACAAACTCGGCCTGCGCGCGCAGCCGGTTCCACTCCGCGCTGTCTTTCATGGTGGCGTAGTTGTTAATGACCATCAGGGCGCTTTCGCCCAGGCCGGAATATATAAGGCATTTTGTGAGCGCCTTAGAGAAACGCATGCCCCCGTTCTGGCAGCGTGACGACCCCTTGCGCAGCACATCGGCCGCGTCTTTGTAACGGTGAGCTTCAAAATACCATTGTCCAAGCAGGCCATAAGCGTCTGCATTGGCAGGGTCATTTTCTATGGCAAGCGCCATCTGCCGGCAGGCATTCTCTACATCTTTTTTCGATTTACAGATAAGCGCGTCATTAAAATAGCGGTTTGCCTTGCCGGAAGTCTGCGCCGGCAAAGTGCTGCTGAGGAATAAGCAGTATAATAAAAAATATATTTTAAACCGCATCGAACCCGAAAAGTAGTCAAAAATAATAAAGGGTGCACATTCAGCCATATTATCAGAACTTCGTACCTTCCGAAAACAGAGATTTTAGCACATGTCAACACAAATTATATGTCCGAATTGTAAGACCCAGTTTGAGCCGGAGGCAGCAATAGCGCAATCGGTGGAGGACAGGGTAAGGAAGGAATTTAACCAGAAATGGGCGGAGCTGACAAAGCAGAAGGACGACCAACTGAAGCAAAAGGAGCAGCAATGGCTGGAGGAAAAGAAGGCCATGGAGGGAAACCTGCTGAAAGAAGTGAATGCTAAGGTGCGGGCAGATTTTGAAATGCAGTTGAGGCTATTAGAAGACACCAATAAGACCAATGAGGCCAAACTGGGCGAGGCGCGGGAGAAGGAACTGGATTTCCTGAAGAAGATGCAGGAGCTGAAAACAAAAGAGCAGGAACTGGAACTGGAAGTGCAGCGGAAATTGATAGAGGAAAGGAATAAGCTGCTGGATGTAATAAAAAAAGAAGAGGAAGAAAAAAATAAGCAGAAGGACTGGGAGTTTGAGATGAAGCTGAAAGAGCGCGATAAGCAACTGGAGGACCAGAAGAAACTGATAGAGGAAATGAAGCGTAAAAGTGAGCAAGGGTCTATGCAATTGCAGGGCGAAGTGCAGGAACTGGCTTTGGAGCAATTGCTGCGTGATGCTTTCCCGTTTGATGTGGTGCAGGAAGTAGGCAAGGGCATCAAGGGCGCTGACTGCATACAGACCGTGCGCAACAGTTTCGGGCAGGAGTGCGGGAAGATTATTTTTGAAAGTAAGCGAACCAAAGATTTCAGTGCAGACTGGATAGAGAAACTGAAGGCAGATATGCGCGTACTGAATGCAGATGTGGCAGTGATTGTTACGCAAGCAATGCCGAAGGATATGGCGGGTTTCGGAGAGAAGGATGGAATTTGGGTATGCAATTTCAGTGAAGCGAGGGGGCTGGTGTATGTGCTGCGGGAAGGGATAATAAAAGTGTACAATGCGGGCAAGAGCCAGGAGAACAAGGGTGATAAAATGACTTTGCTGTATAACTACCTTACCAGTGGGGAATTTTCGGAGCAATGGAAGGCAATAAGGGAGGGTTTTATGCGCATGAAGGTATCTATACAGCGTGAGCGCGACCAGATGGAGAAGCTGTGGAAGGCGCGGGAGAAGGAACTGGAAAAAGTATTGCTGAACGCTGCGCACATCAGAGGATCCATAGAGGGTATTGCGGGAATGGATGTGGACCTGAACCTGCTGCCCGAGGGAGGGGACGGGTATTTGATTGAGTAAGGTGAGACTTCAGTAATCATTTTTTCTTCATTACCCAATACAAGCCTTTTACATCAGTTTTCCATTCGCGCAAAAGGATAACGAGGATTATCTCTTCTACCAAGTCTATAATGGTGAAAAAGGCCGCGACACGGAACAGCCACAGGGGCCATTCAGGCAGGAAGAACAGCAGTATCAGAAAGCTGCCCTGCAATACAGCAGCCACCTTAGCAGCATAAGTATGAAAGCTGCTCAGCTTGCGGTAGCGAATGAGTGAAAGAATCAACTGCGAAAAATAGAGCACCAGCAAAACCACTATCCATGGCAGCTCGTGGCTGACGAAGCCGGGCTTCAGTACAAAGACACCTATGATAGCCATGAGTATGGTCATGTCATCGGCAATGGAATCCAGTTTAGAGCCCATCACGCTTACGGCATTATATTTCCTGGCGAGGTAGCCATCTATGGCATCAGTAAAAAAGCTGACGGCCAGGAACCATTTGAAAATATCTTCCTGTTTTATGATGATGAGGTACAGCAATAAAAAAGCAGCTACCAGGCGGTATGCGGTTATCGCGTTGACCATATAGTAGCTGCGTTTGTGCATACTTCTTTTCTATACGCGTTCTATAATCACTGCATAGCCTTGCCCCAGGCCTATGCACATGGTAGCCAGGGCATAACGCTTATTTTGTTTGTGCAGTTCTATGGCTGCTGAATACGTGATGCGCGCGCCGCTCATGCCCAGCGGGTGGCCCAGTGCTATAGCACCGCCATTGGGGTTTATACGGGGGTCGTCATCGGCCATGCCCAACTGGCGGATGCAGGCAAGGCTTTGTGCGGCAAACGCCTCGTTCAGTTCTATCACATCTATATCGTTGAGGGTAAGCCCTGCCTTCACTAGTGCTTTTTTCGCAGCCAGCACGGGGCCAATGCCCATGATGCGCGGCTCCACGCCTACTACTGCGGAGCTCACTATGCGTGCCTTAGGTGTCACATTGTATTGTTTCACCGCATCGCCGGAGAGTATGTATAATGCAGCCGCCCCATCGTTAAGGCCCGAAGCGTTGCCTGCGGTTACTGTACCTGTTTTTTTGAAAGAAGGTTTTAGCTGGCCTAACTTCTCTACTGTGGTAGCCGGTTTTATAAATTCATCTTTTGATACGATGGTAGGTTCACCTTTTTTCTGCGGTATCTCTACGGGAGTTATCTCTTCTGCAAGCCTGCCCGATTGCTGCGCAGCGGCGGCCTTCATTTGTGAGTGGTAAGCAAATTTGTCCTGGTCTTCGCGGCTGATGTCATACATTTCAGCGAGGTTTTCAGCAGTTACGCCCATAGGGTCGGTGCCGTAAAGCTCGTGCATACGCGGGTTCACAAAGCGCCAGCCAAAACTGGAGTCGAACATCTGCGCATCCTGGCCGAATGGCTGTGATGTTTTTGAGATAACCCAGGGGCCGCGTGTCATATGCTCCATGCCACCGGCTATAAACACATCGCCATCGCCGGCCTTTATTGCCCTTGCGGCGTTTATCACCGCGCTCATGCCCGATGCGCAAAGCCGGTTCACGGTTTCACCAGGCACACTCCACGGGATGCCTGCCAGCAGCAGCGACATGCGCGCCACATTGCGGTTGTCATCACCGGCTTGGTTGGTGTTGCCGAATATCACATCATCTATTACGCCATCAGGTATTGATGGGTTGCGTTCCACCAGTTTGCGCATTACCAGTGCTGCAAGGTCATCGGCCCTTATGCCTGATAATGCCCCCCTGAAATTGCCTATTGGTGTGCGTATGCCGTCGGTTATGAATGCGTCTTTCATTAAATCAAAAGTTTGAGTTTAGAACCTGAAAGTGAGTAAAGTGCCATGCACATTTAACTGAGGGCGCAAAGTTAGCTACTTTTAATTTGCGGACTGATCTTTTAACGTAAGTGAAGATGACTAAATAGAATCCACCAATTTCAAAATTCTGTTCCATTTCTGCTACGTTGCAAAAGTCCTTAAATAATTCATTATTCGCGGATTTTGCACCTTGCATAAAAGAAACATAATAATTAAACTTGGTGGATTTTATTTAGTCAACCTCACTAAGCTTATCCTTCCAGATGGATGGATATGACAATCATCCGTGTATAGAGTGTTTCTATAGCGTTTGAGAGTGGCAGGCGCGCGTCTTTGTAAAGCTGGTTGATAAGGCCCTGGCTAAGTTTTATTTCGGGAGAGAATATAAAACTGGGGTTATAGAATTCAAAGCCTACCCCTATTTCGTAGCCCATGTCGATGGGACTGATCTTAACAAATTCATCACTACGTTTAGACCGTGCATTTGAAGCCATATCGTAGTCGAATTTACCACCAAGGAGTGCATAGAAACGGAAATTCTTAATCCTGTCGCTTTTGAATTTTAATTGCAGTGGCAGATGCATATATATCGCTTCCACGTTTCTACTCAGCAGGCTATCATTAGGGTAGCCATACTGGTATTTGATGTTTTTTTCGGCGAAAGCTATTGAAGGCACAAAACGCAAATCGATAAACCTGTTTAATTTCAGGTTGCCAATGAGACCGAGGTTGAAGCCGGGCCCCCAGTGTGGCTGGATGCGCTTGAAGGTATCGGTATAAGCGAATGAATTGGTGTAATTGAGGCGGTAAACAGAATAGTTAAAGCCGAATGTTATGCCGAAATAATAGGGCTTATTGTCGTGTTCGGCCATGTTGAGCATGGTGCGTTGGGCATGGGCAGGTTTTATCAGCAGAAATAGAAAAATAATTAATAAATAGCCCCTGCGCATGAACATTATTTGTAGTGGTACTTAACGGAAAAATGCGAAGATACAGTATGTGCGGGTTTGTAGTTTATGTAAAATGATATGAAAATTATAAATCTTAACAAAAAAGTTGTGTTTTGATAACAAACTTATCTTAACTTTGGGTTAGCAAAGCCGGAGTGTATCTCCTCTAAAGATATTCCCCTGGCACCGTGAAAACTACAGCCCCGGACATCCGGGGCTTTTTTTTGTCTATTATTTATGCTACAGTTTGCGGTATTTTACATGCGTGGTGAAGTATGCGTTATTTATCCGCACAAGACGCAAGAAAGCACCATAAAGAAAATTAACCGCATCAAAACTTATCTTTGATAAAAGATTTTTGATATTTTAGCAGTTCCAAATTCCATTTATGAGACCATCGCACAACATACTTATTACTGCCTTTCTTACCCTTTTTATCTTTATAGCCGCCTCTTATACGGCCTGCAATAAAAATAAATGCCATAACGTGACCTGCGCCAACCGTGGGGTGTGCGATGGGGGTAAATGTGTGTGCCCTGTTGGTTTTGAAGGCCCCAGGTGCGAAAAGCTGATGCGGGATAAGTTCATTAACAACTATAACGGCTATGATAGCTGCTACTCATTTTATGGTGATACAATGAAACCATACTCTGTTAAGTTGATAGCTGTATTGCATGATACTTTGGAAATGACGTTGACCAACCTTTGGGGCGACCCGGCAGACAGTGCCAATTGTAGAATATGGTCTACAGATTCTTTCTCTTTCATTGGCTCGAATAACAGTACGACCTATACAGGCTGGGGTAAATTGCGGAACGATAGCCTATGGCTGGCCTTTCATGTGCAGGAGGATACCTCATCTTATGACTGTAAATTTTTTGGGCAGAGCCTGAGATAGTTGATTATCTATTTATATTTATTTGTAGCCTGATGGAGCGCCATCGGGCTATTTTTTTGCCTGTCAGTTAATATAATATGTGTATGTGTTTCGGTATAGGTTAGGTATAATAATATATATATTAAGCCTTAAAAGTTTTATAAATTTTTTCCCTACCTTTAGAACAAATTGCCATAGATGGAATAACTCTTTCAAACAAAGGAGGTTATTTCCTTCATCATGTAATTTTGTTATTGACGCAATATTCAGATAAACATACCGGTTCTTTTTAAAAGGTTTAAAATGAAAAACATGTACAAATCCCTAAGACTGCTATTAATTCTATTGCTTGGTTGCAACATGGCCAATGCCCAGACAACCGTATTTCCATATACCGGTGCGCCAGCTTCGTATACAGTACCAGCGGGTGTTACGTCGGTGCTTGTAAATGTACAGGGTGCGCCCGGAGGGTTCAACTCAGATAATATTACTTATGATAACCGCCCCGGATACGGTGGCTGTGTGAGCGCTACTATAGTGGTGACTCCCGGCCAGGTGCTTACTGTGCGTGTAGGTGGCCGAGGTGGTAATGGTACTACCACAACTGCCGGAGTAGGCGGATATAATGGTGGCGGCAACAGCACCCACGCCTTAGGTACCTATGCAGGTGGTGCAGGTGGTGGTGCTTCGGATATCTACTTCGGTGGTACAGCGCTGGTGGTAGGCGGCGGCGGCGGCGGCGCAGGTATGGGCTGCGGTGCAAACGATGATCGTGGCGGTGATGGTGGCGGGACAGGTGCTACACCGGCAGAAGGTGAAGATGGTGCAGGCTGCGGAACTATAACCGGCGGCAGCGGTGGAGACCTTACAGGCAATGGCATGGGCGGCTTTTGCGGCACATGTGTAGGTCCGGCAGGTGTTGCCGGTACAGGGGCTGTGGGTGGTGATGGCGGCTGGGGCGGCGGCGGCGGCGGCGGCGGTTACTTTGGTGCCGGCGGCGGCCATTGGAGTGGCGGCGGCGGCGGTGCCAGCTATTTTGGCGGCCCTGATGTTTATATGATTTCTGAAAATCGCGGTTGCAGGGCTTCCGGCGATGGTTATGTTTCAATTACGCCTTCGTGTATCCCCGGCATCATTTCAGGTGACAACAGGGTATGTATAGGGTCTTCAATTGCGTTGACTGCCACAACTATGGGTGGTACATGGTCATCGAGTAATATCGCAATTGCTTCCGTTATAGGCTCAGGTGTTGTAACCGGGGTAGGTGCTGGTGTAGCAGATATTACCTACACTATTGTACCCGGTATCCCGGGGTGCAGGGTAATCAGGTCGGTGACAGTAGATCCGCTGCCACTGCCAATTTCCGGCGCGCCCTTTGTGTGTGAGGAAGCAACTGTGACTTTATCAACTTTATCTACAGGCGGTTTTTGGACAAGCAGCGATGTAACCGTAGCTACCGTTGGTTCTGCAACAGGCGATGTGACAGGCGTACTTGCAGGGCCGGTGGTGATTTCTTATACCAACCCCACTACAGGTTGTTCTAATACATGGCCGATAACTGTTCAGCCCATGCCACTGCCTATAACAGGTACTCCTGTGGTATGCGTATTAGGTTCTACCACTTTAGCATCCGGCACGCCTGGCGGAGACTGGACAACCGGATCAGCAGATGCAACTGTCGGCATGTCGACCGGCATTGTGAGCGGCGTAGCCGCAGGCATTGCAGTCATCAGCTATACGCTACCAGCGTATCCTCTTTGTTCGCGTACCAGGGAAGTGACGGTAAACCCTCTGCCATCGGTGATTACATCTTCAACTGCCATGATTGCCTGTATGGGCCGTACTGTGACCATGAATGCTACGCCAACTGGCGGCACATGGAGTTATACTGCAGGTTCCGGTACCGGTAGCATTGACGCAAGCACAGGTGAGTTTGTGCCGGCAACAACCGGTACTGTAACAGTAACCTATACACTACCGACAGGCTGCCTGAGGACAGGTGTGGTAACCATAAATCCCGCTCCTGCGGCTATTGGCGGTGCAACGGCCGTAGTTTGCGAAGGTTCAACTATTTCATTCACATCAGCTACTACCGGCACATGGACAAGCAGTGCGACAAGCACTGCAACTGCCAGCTTAGGACCCGGCACGGTGAGCACCATTGCTGGGATAGCCGCAGGTGTAGCGACAATAACGTACACATCTACGGCTACTACGTGTTTTGCAACGCGCGATGTTACTGTTAACACCACACCTGCACCCATAACTGGTCCTACGGCAGTGTGTACAGGTACGGTAACTACTTATAGTACGACACCAACTGGTGGGACATGGACTGTTTTTTCCGGCCCCGGATCTATAGTTGGCGGTACTGGTGATTATACAGCATCTGCAACCGGCACGGCTTCTATCAGGTACACATTGCCAGGTACCGGTTGTTTCAGGTCGCTGGCTGTTGCGGTAAACCCCACGCCAAACCCGATTACAGGATCTTCCACGGTGTGTGAGGGTTTCTCAATTACACATACTACTACTACAGCGGGCGGCACATGGTCGAGCCCGGAAGAAGGCACTACTGTTACTGTGGTAGGGGCAGGTACGTCGGCTACCATTACCGGTGTGGCCGCGGGCGTAGCCACTATCAGCTACACAATGCCTACGGGCTGCTACCGGATAGCCTATGTAACCGTTACCCCTACACCATCAGCTATTGTGGCCACTGTTACCGCTTTGTGTGTGGGTGACTGCACCACACTTACCAACCCTGATGGCGGCGGGACCTGGAGCAGCAGCCTCTCGGCATCCGGCTCTATTGACGCTTCCACAGGTGTTCTTTGCGGTGTTTTTGCTGGGAACCCGGTTATCAGTTACACGTTCCCCTCAGGCTGCTATGTTACGCAACCTGTGACAATAAATGCATTGCCAAATCCTTTTGTCCCCACTTTAAGTGTTTGTATGGGTTCTACTACCACAATCTTGAGTGGCGGTGGTGCCGGAGAATGGAGCAGTAGCGCAACTGCAGTGGCTACTATTTCTTCCATCAGTGGAGACGTGACCCCGGTGAGTCCCGGTGTGACAACGCTATGCTATACGATTACTTCAACAGGATGTTTCCGTTGTGAAAATTTCACGGTCAATCCAGCACCCTCACCTATCTCCGGACCCAATACAGTATGTGAAGGTGCTACCATCACTTATACGTCAACACCTCCGGGTGGCACATGGACGGCTGTAAACCCTAACGCAACAGTAGGTGCGGGCTCAGGTATTGTAACGGGTGTAACGGTTGGTGTAGATACAATAAGATATACTAATGGCTCAGGTTGCACAGTACAGAAAACAGTAACGGTACAAGGTTCCCCATTCCCGATAACAGGCGTAATGAGCATATGCCTGGGGCAGAGCACTATACTGACGAGCGGAGGAGCAGGAACGTTTGGTGATAATTGGACGACAACCGCCGGTACGGGTTCTGTAACCTTCTCCGGTAGCACAACTACTACGACAGTAAATGCAACTGCGGCCACAGGCCCTGGTACGGCCACTGTTACTTATACAGGCAGTAACGGCTGCTCAAGGTCTGCGGTAATAACAATAAATGTATTAGCCACACCTATAACGGGCCCCGGCACTGTATGCCAGGGCTCTACCATAACACTGGCAAATGCAACAGGCCCCGGTACATGGAGCAGCGGTACCACAACAGTGGCCACTGTAAACTCGACCAGCGGCCTTGTTACCGGTGTGGCTCCCGGCACCAGTGTTATTACATATGTATTCGGAGGCTGTGCTACCACGGTTACAGTCACGGTTCAGCCCATACCCACATCTATAGTTACGCCGCTGGGCAGCACCACGCTGTGCCCCGGCGATTTTGTAGCGCTCACTTCATCTACAGGTGCAGGCTACAGATATCAATGGCGCAACCCCGGTATCATACCCGGCGCTACCAATGCTACCCATGTGGTGAGCAGTGCCACTGCGGGCAACTACTTTGTAGTCATAACGCTGGGCGTTTGCCCTATTAGTTCAAATACGGTAACGGTAACCAATAACGCCGTAACGGCGACTATATCGCCTGCAGGTGTGGTTTCGGCATGTGCCAGCACACCACCGGTATTAACAGGGGGACCTACTGTAGGCCCCGGTAGTCCTTTTACCTACCAGTGGCTACTTAGCGGCTCACCTATTGTGGGTGTGGTAACTAATACCTTTACGCCTACGGCAAGCGGCACCTATTCGGTGCGCGTGACTAACGCGGCAGGTTGCACAGGCACATCGGTGGTGGCCAATGTGACCCTAGGGGCATCGCCACTGGCCGATATGACCATTGTTGGTGATACTACATTCTGCTCCGGCGACAGTGTACACCTGAGCACGGCCCTTATTCCGGGCTATACGTATCAGTGGAGGATAGGCGGCGTTCCGGTAGCAGGCGCTACCAATGCAAACTATACAGCTACGATGGCGGGCCTTCACTCTGTAAGGGTTACCAATACCACGGGCTGCAGTACAAACTCAAGAGATGTACTAATAACTGTAACAGCCCCGCCACCTGCAAGCATTGTACCATCGGGCGGCACGCTGCTTTGCGCGGGCGGAGCGGTGATATTAGATGGCCCCGTAGGTCCTTATACTTATGAGTGGCTGAAGGGTGGGGTAGTTATACCCGGCGCCACAAATGCATCGTACAACGCTACTACTACCGGCAGCTATATAATCAGGGTAACATCGCCGCTCAGCGGCTGTAGCGCATCTTCGGTGGTGCAAACGGTGAATGTAGTGCCGGCACCTATTGTATCTCCCCTAGCTGCAACCAGTTTCTGCTGGGGAGGCAGCGTATCACTTTACGCTTCCGTGATTGCCAGCGCAGGCACAGTTGAATACAGGTGGAAATCGGGTAGCACGTATATACCCGGCGCTACAAACGCTACGTATGTGGCCAGCTCATCGGGCACCTATTCAGTAGAGATAACAGTTGCCCCCGGCACGCCATTGGCTTGCCCTGTTACCAGCTTAACCACCACCGTAACAGAGTGGCCGCTACCCAACCCGAGAGTGACATTTGATGGCATTACACTGCATACAGGAGCATCGTTCGTGAGCTACCAGTGGTATAAGAATATGATAGCTATAGTAGGGTCAGACGCATATACTCCGCATTGCCGCAACCGTGGCTTAGGCAGCTATACGGTGCGTGTAACAGATGTGAATGGCTGCCAGTCGGTATCGCCTGCATATGTGGTCACGTACTTTACACCAAGGCCAGATGGGCAAGGTGGCAGTACTATACCTGATGGTGATGTAAGGATTTTCCCTAACCCTGCTACCAACACCCTGCACATAGAAGCTGCAGAGTTGATGCATGTAATCATCAGCAGCATGGACGGCAGAACGGTGATAGACCAATCGGGCGTTCAGGATATAGACTTGAGCGGTATAACTGATGGCATCTACCTCGTGAAGCTGTATAACAGCGCTAACGAATTAGTGAAGACGGAGAAGTTGGTGAAAGCAGGGAATTAATGTCGGGAATGTGGTAGATGTGATAGAATGCGATAATGAGTTCAATAAAATAATAGTTCGGCCCCGGAATACCGGGGCCGAACTACTTTAGTGTATGATATATTTGGATTACGCTACAACTTTCTCTTCGCCGGTCTCTTTTTCTTTTTCTATCCTGCCCCTTCTCAGCGGGTGTGCGGTATTGGCCGCGTAGCCGTTGCGCTGGTTGTATAGGTCAATGCAGCGGTAAACTGCTTCGCGGAAGGATTCAGGCTCGGCAAGGTTTTTACCGGCTATATCGAATGCAGTGCCATGGTCGGGCGAGGTGCGGATGATTGGCAATCCCGCGGTATAATTTACGCCCTCGCCCTGTGCCAGTGTTTTAAAAGCTACCAAGCCCTGATCGTGGTACATAGCCAGTACTGCATCGAACTCAACATACTGCCCGCGTGAAAAAAAGGAATCAGCACTGTACGGGCCAAACACCAGGTGATTGTTTTGCCTGAACTGCTCAACAACCGGCCTGATGATGTTCTGTTCCTCATTGCCTATCTGACCCTCATCGCCGGCATGCGGGTTAAGGCCCAGCACCGCTATTTTCGGTTTATCTATGCCAAAGTCTTTTATCAGCGATTCGCGCAGGATACTGAGCTTTGATTGCAGTAATTCTTTAGTTATTGAAGCGGCAATTTTTGAGACAGGTATGTGTTCTGTTGCAAGTGCAACCCTGAGGTTATTGCTAAACAATATCATCACCACATCCTTAGCACCGAATTTATCTTTAAAAAAAGGCGTATGCCCTGTGTAGGGAAAATCGGCAATGTTGGTGTTGCTTTTGTGTATAGGCGCGGTGACGATGCCATCGAGCTGCCCATCCTTCAGGCATTGCGCGGCCACGTTCAGCGACCTGATTGCATATTTACCGCCGGCATCAGTAAGTACGCCGGGCTGCATAGGCACTTCATCGTCCCAGCAGTTAAATACATTTACCTGCTTTGGGTTAAGTTTTGTAAGGTCCTTTGTACTTGTAAAGTTGAATGTAAGTTCCGGTACAATGCGCCTGTAAAAGTTGATCACCTTGTTTGAAGAGAAGATGACCGGGGTGCAGAGGTCCAGCATGCGGCTGTCGGAGAAGGTCTTAATAATTACCTCAGTGCCGATGCCGTTAAGGTCGCCGGTAGTAATACCAATAACAGGTTTGTTGTTTTGTGGTTGCATGTATTGTTCTATTTACGCTTTACCGTAGTGAAATAAAAAGTCGAGCAGCATACGCAGCCCATAGCCGGTGCCGCCGGTAGTCAGGTATCCTTTTTTTGAGGTGGCGAAAGATACGCCCGCAATATCAAAGTGCATCCACGGGTAATCAGTAAAGTGCTCAAGGAATTTGCCGGCGGTAATAGCGCCGCCTGTAGCGCCACCCACATTTTTTATATCAGCAATGTCTGATTTTATCTGTTCACCATATTCTTCCCACAGCGGATATTCGACCAGTCTTTCGTATTGGTTGAACCCACTGGTGATGAATGCCTGTTTTGTTTTTTCATCGGCTGTGCCCATGCACACAATGCCATGCTCGCCTACTGCCACCGATGCCGCCCCGGTGAGGGTGGCAAAGTCCAGCACGAGTTCGGGTTTGTAGCGTTTCGCCCAGTGGAGGGCATCGCCTAACAGCATTCTGCCTTCGGCATCGGTATTGAGCACCTCCACCGTTTTGCCGCTGTACATGGTAATCACATCTCCCGGTGTATATGCGTCTTCTCCGGGGCGGTTATCAGTAGCCGGAACGAGCGCTATTACGTGCAAGGGTAGTTGCAGTTTGGCTATTACATACATGGCGCTGCTCACCAGTGCGGCACCGCTCATGTCGCTTTTCATGCGGTCCATCGAGTTTGGCGTAGGCTTCAGTGATAAGCCGCCGGTATCATATACCACGCCCTTGCCCACAAGCACTATTGGTTTTTTGTTCAGGGCTTTTTTCGGGGTATATTCCATTACTGTGAATGTGGGTGGCTGTATGCTGCCCTTGTTCACAGAGAGGATGCCGTTCATTTTCTCTTTCACCATCCGCGCCTTATCCAGTACGGTTACTTTAAAGCCCGCCTGCTTGCCCAGCGCTGTTATCTCTTTAGATAACTGTACTGCCGACAAATAGTTCAGGGGTTCATTTACCCATGAACGGGCGCTGTATACTGCGGTAACGACAGTGCTGAGCTGTGTCACCTCTTTCAACGTTACGGAATCTTTTGTAAAGGATATTGTGTGCAGGGTGTTGGTTATCTTCTTCGTGTCTGTACGGTATTTCAGGAATTGGTAGTTAGCCAGGGCTATACCTTCAGCCACCAGTGTGGCAGCATTTCCCATAGCCGATAAATTGGAAATGGTTACTTCGGCTACCTTATGTTTATTACAGATGGCCTGCAGGTCTGCACCTGCTTTGCGACAACCCTCACGGGCCTGCCAATCTGTGTTTTTACTTTTTATGAGGTAAATGAGTATGAGCTTACTATATCTGTTCAGTGTAACGATGTTCTGCTCTGCTTTGAATGAAGTTTCGGCATATGCAGTCTCCTGGTCAGTAAGAGATGGTAGAAGGCCGGCCTTGCTTGCGTCGTCGATGATGAAAATGTGATGAAGTTTGTCGGAAGGTTTCTGCTGTATTTTGAATTCCATGCTAAAAAATTAATTATAGTGTGCGAAGGTACGGAATGAAGGAGATAAACCCTATTACAGCAAAAAACTATCACATACCTTTGCGGCGATTATGGCAATTACCACGGGAGATAATTCATATGGCAGGCTCAAAAAAAGCCTTGGCCAGCATTTTTTACATGACGAGCAAATGTGCCGTAAAATAACGGAGCAGCTGCGCCATATGCCCGGAATGAACCTGCTGGAAGTTGGGCCCGGAGGCGGTGCGCTTACCAAGTACCTGCTACAATGGGACGATATACACTACAAGGCTATAGAAATTGACGAAGAAAAAGCATTGTACTTAGACCGGGAATACCCGGCAATAAGGGGTAAAATAATACTACAGGACATACTGAAAGCGGAGGTGCCTTTCAACGGGGCTTTTTCCATTATTGGCAATTTCCCATATAACATATCGTCGCCCATTCTCTTTAAGGTGCTGGAATGGGAGCCGCAGGTGACGGAAGTTATAGGCATGTTTCAGAAAGAGGTAGCGCAGCGCGTTGCATCAGGCCCCGGCAGCAAGAGTTACGGCATACTGAGTGTGCTGATGCAGGCTTTTTTCAAAGTGGAGTATTTGCTTGATGTGCATGAAAATTGCTTCACACCGCCGCCCAAGGTAAAGAGCGGTGTGCTTCGGTTTACGAACACGCATAACCCTTATAATATAGAAGATAAGCGAAGGTTCATCATCCTGGTAAAAGCGGCATTCAATCAGCGGAGAAAGACCCTTCGCAACGCATTAAAAAGTTCGGTGCCGGGAAGTGCGCTCACCGGGCCATATATGGATAAACGGGCGGAACAGTTGTCTGTGGCGGATTTTGTAGCATTATACACAGCAGTGCATAGTCCCGTGCAATAATTGTTTTAAGCTGATTTTTTGATAACTAATCGTAATTTTAGAACATGCCTAATACGGTAGGGAATAAAGTTTTGATTGCAGCCCCGGTACACACTGTGCTTACGGATGGCCTTTCGGCAGCAGGGTATAATTGCGAAGTGTGTGAAAACATTGTGCAAGCATTAGCCTATGAACTGATAGGGGATTGTGTTGGTGTCATTACGTCTACACGTTTACAATTGGATAGAGAATTATTGGACCGGGCACCTAAACTGCAATGGATAGGCAGAATGGGATCGGGGATGGAAGTGATAGATGTGCCCTATGCCGAAAGCCGTGGAATAGCATGTTATGCAAGCCCGGAGGGTAATTGCGACGCTGTAGGTGAGCATGCCATGGGTATGCTGCTAGCGTTACTGCACCGTATAAATTGGAGCCAGGCAGAAATGAGAAAAGGCTTGTGGCTGCGTGAAGAGAACAGGGGCGTGGAACTTGGCGGCAAAACAGTGGCCATCATAGGTTACGGTTACACCGGCAAGGCATTTGCTAAAAAATTACGTGGATTTGACGTGCGTATCTTAGCTTACGATAAATATGCACCGGATGATATTCCGGAACATATTGAGAAATGTGAAAGCCTTCAGCCCGTGTTTGAGCAGGCAGATATAGTAAGTTTTCATGTTCCGATACAGGAAGATACTTTTCATTACTTCAATGAAGGGTTTTTGCGCCAAATGCGGAAACCATTTATTCTAATAAATACATCCCGTGGGCCGGTGGTTGATACACGTGTACTTCTGCAAGGTGTGGATGAAGGGAAAATTGCCGGTGTATGCATTGACGTTTTTGAGCAGGAGCCGATCTCCCGGTTTGATGCAGCGACTATTGAGCGGTTGGAACTACTGTTTTCCCGGCCCGATGTAATAGCAACACCCCATATTGCGGGGTATACTCATGAGGCGCTGTGTAAAATGAGTAAAGTTTTACTAAAGAAAATTACCAAACAGGCATAGGTTGATTTTCTATATTCGACAGTAATAAAAAAACTTTTTAGGACAGACCCAAGATTTGTTGTGTATTCTTCGTCTATATATGGTGGAGGACTGCCGGATAATCTTAAAACAAGGTACATATTGTTTGAAAATTATATCAGGCATTGCAGGAAAATAAATTCGTTAAACGTGGATTTTTAACAGATTTTTTTATCTTTACGCCTCATTTGCTAATATTTTATTAACATAGTTTATGGCACGTACATTACGTTATCTGTTTTTATTGATTTTTATTGCGTTGTCCGGAGCGGCATTTGCACAGGGTGAGTTAGCCGGCAGGGTGTTGGACGAGAAGAAAGAGCCCATGATCAATGCCACAGTACAGGTTTACCGCGGAGGTATCCAAATGGGTGGGATAATAACCGACTGGGACGGTAATTTCCTTATTAAACCACTTGATGCGGGTAACTATAACGTGCTGGTGCTTTATGCCGGTTACGACTCGGTGATGATTACCGATGTGGTAGTATCGCAAGGCCAGCGTACAACGCAGAACTTTTCGATGAGCCGGAAAACAAACGTTGTGAAAGGAAATTTCGTGATAAGGGCGTATAAGAAGCCGCTTGTGGACCAGGATAAACCCGCGTCCTTCATCATGACAAAAGAAGAGATTAATACTGTACCTACTAACCAGGTTAATGACCTGATTTCAACCAATTCGAACGTTTACCAGCAAACAAGGGGCGGCGGCCTAAGCATTGGTGGCGCGCGTGGCGGTACTACATTATATATAGTGGATGGTGTTGTGGTGCGCGGTACGGGTAATATTGATATGTCTCAGGGCTCTATTGAGCAGCTTGAGGTAATTACCTCGGGCGTTCCTGCCAAATATGGTGATATAGCCGGTGCGGTGGTAAACATTACGTCAAGGGGCGCTGCTCCCAAACTGACGGGTAATGTTCGCCTGCAGCACTCTGTTGACGGATATAATAATAACCTGGCTTCCTTCTCCCTTGCGGGCCCTATATATAAGAAAACGGTAATAAAAGATGGAAATAAGACCAAGAAACCTGTTTTGGGTTTTGCATTGAGTGGTGACTATTATTATGATAATGACAGGTATCCTGATTATATCAAGCCATATGTGACCAAACCCGAAGTATTAAGGAATTTACAGGAAAATCCTTTAACTATCATTTCGGATAACGCAGGTAATAAGGTGTATAACTACTCCTCTAACTATATTACCGAGAAGGACATGAACCGCCAGAAAATGAAACCCAACAACCTGCTTCGCGAACAGCGCCTTAATGGTAAACTTGATTACCAGCTTTCTGAGAATATGCGCATAGTTGCCGGAGGTTCTTTCAATAATACGCAGCAGGATCAGTACAGCCGCGGCCGCAACCTTTTTGCACCTGAGGCCACTCCCGTTCGTAATTCTTATGCAGGCCGTGCTTTTTTAAGGTTTACCCAGAAGTTCAGCAAAGCAGGCGATACATCCAGCAGGAGCAATATTATATCTAATGCATATTACTCACTTCAGCTTGACTACCAGAAAACTTACGCTGAACAACACCACCCTAAGTTTAAAGAAGATTTCTTTAAATATGCATATGTAGGTAAGTTCAAAGAAACAAGGCAGGACGTTTATTTCCCGCTTGCAACCGATTCACTGACTAAAAAGGTGGCAAACGTATTAACCCTGAACGTGCCTACCGGTATCACTTTTGAAAGGGGAGGATATAACCGTGGCCTGGAAAACTATACACAGCAGTATTATAATTCTTTAGGCGGTAGTAACCCACTGTTTATTAACCAGATACAAGCGAGCAATGGTATGGCCAATGGCGATTTACCTGACCTGACCTACGGTATGTTCATTAGCCCGTCTTCAACACAGAGTGCCTTCTTCAGGGCTACTTCAAATCAATATGCACTTCAGGTAGATGCGTCATTCGACCTACTTGCCGGCAAGACAAAACATGCTATTGAATTCGGACTTTATTACCAACAGCGTATTGAATCTCAATTTTTTGCGTCACCTAACAGAAATGGTATAGGTACTCAGTCTGTGTGGTCATTGATGAGGCAATTGGTAAGCAGCGTGGCCAACACCAACCTGCGCTATGACAAGACCCGCCCGATGTTCCGTGTTAACGGTGCGACCTATAATTATGTGCCAAACGCAAGTGACCCTACTCAAGGCTATTTCACCGATATGAACGGGAACATCAAAAACGTTATCCCCGGCACAAACGATACTATCTTCTATAACTACACAAATGTTGGTACTTCAACATTCGACAAAAACCTCAGGAAAAAATTATTTGGAAATGCGCCTGATGCTATGACCAGGGACATCAATATAGATGAGTACGACCCTTCTACATTCTCATTGAACATGTTCTCGGCTGATGAACTGTTGAACAGTGGTAACTCGTATGTTTCGTATTACGGTACTACTTATACCGGTGGAGCCCAGAAAGGTGCTGTTAACTTTAATGATTATTGGACAGCTAAAGATGCGAATGGCAACTACACACGCCCGATAGGCGCATTTAGCCCTAACTATATAGCCGGTTATGTAATGGACAAATTCACTTACAAAGATCTGCACTTCAATGTAGGTCTTCGTGTTGACCGTTTTTCTTCAAACCAGAAAGTGCTGATTGACCCGTATTCGCTGAATGCAGAATACAGGGTAGGCCAATATGATGGCGCGCAAAACCTGATAAATGGTGGCAAGCACCCGGGCAATATGGGCGGCAACTATGTAGTATATGTGGATGATAATACATCAGCTACACCTGCTATTGTTGGCTACCGCAGCGGTAATAACTGGTATGACCCAACCGGTAAATTCATTAGTGACCCATCAATATTAAAACAGTACACTAATGGCCGTGACCCACAACCAGCGTTGGTAAAAACTGCCGGTGATGTGGTTAAGATCACAGACACGAATTATAACCCTAACAGTGCATTTACTGATTATACACCACAGGTTACTGTTCAGCCCCGTGTATCTTTCTCTTTCCCGATATCAGACGTAGCTAACTTCTATGCTCACTACGATATTTACGCTCAGCGCCCTATTGGTGGCTTAGACCGTGCTGATCCATCGGTATATTATTTCCTTCAGCAGAATAACACGAGTATCATCAACAATCCGGACCTTAAGCCACAGAAGACCTTTGACTATGAGTTGGGTTTCCAGCAGAAGTTGAATGATCATGCAGCTCTTACCATCAGGGCGTTCTACAAAGAGCGCAAAGACATGATAACAACAATACCTTATATACTTGCGTATCCGACCACCTACTATACATATGGCAACCGTGACTTCTCTTCAACAAAAGGTACCACCATATTGTACGATATGCGCGCCACTAACCATCTTCGCATGAATTTGTCTTACACGCTGCAATTCGCGGAAGGTACAGGGTCTACACCCAGCTCGGGTAACCGTGGCGGCGGTGGTCAGATTAGCCCCAACGGATTACTGCAAAGTTTTATCCAGGCAGGCTTACCTAATCAGAGGTACGTTATGCCACTTGATTACGATTCCCGCCATAACATAGTTGCGAACATCGACTACAGGTTTGGTAAAGATGAAGGCCCGATGATTGCCGGCTTGAAATTTCTGCAGAACGCCGGAGCTAATTTGATAGCAAAGGCCAGGAGCGGTGAACCATATACAAGGTATACAGATGCATTAGGTAATACCGTTATTGGTGGCATTGCCCAATCTCGTAAGGCATGGCACTATGGTTTGGACCTTCGCGTAGACAAGGATTTCTCTATCAGAAGCTTCGGAAAGCAAAAGGAAGCACCGGAAGGTGTAAAGCCAAAGCGTCCTTTATATGTTAAGGCTATCGTTATCGTGAACAATCTGTTGAATACCCGCGATGTTTTGAACGTGTATGGATATACCGGCCGTCCTGACGACAACGGTTACCTTACATCGCCATATGGTAATCAGTTCGTGCCACAGCAGGTTAGCCCACAGGCATATACCGATATGTACAGGATAAACGTGAACAACCCGGGTAACTATAACTTTGCCCGTACTATAAACTTAGCTCTTGAATTTAATTTTTAATAACGTTTTTTAATATAACGCTATAAGTTATGATACTCAGAAAGAAAATACAGTTTGCTGCTGCTCTTACCCTGTTCGGAATATTGGGTATTGTCGCGCATGCAGATGCAAAAGAAAATGTGGGGGCAGGCCCAAAGAAATCATCGGGGTATAAAACAACCGAGGAAGGCGGCTGTTTGCCGGCAAATGCAGCGGTTGATCTGGATATTAACAACGTTCGTGCAAGGTTGATGACGGGTGGCGATATGTGGTGGGACCGCGGTAAGCAAACAGCGGCATATGAAATACCAAAGAATTCAGGTAAGCACTCTCAGTTTGCTGCCTCATGTTGGATAGGTGGCTATGACCAGCAAGGGCAACTGAAAGTTGCTGCGCAGACTTACCGCCAGGATGGTAATGACTATTGGCCCGGAGCACTGAATGCTTTTGGCAAGATTTCGAAAGATACCTGCGACCTTTGGGACAGGTTTTGGAAAGTAGACAGGTCTACTATCAACCAATTTATTCAACTTCATAAGACCGGTTCAAAAACACAGGCTGAAAATTCGACCTACGCAGATATAAACGAATGGCCGGCTACAGGGAATACTGGTTTTGGCAAAGACAAAAAAATATTTGGCACAAAAGGCCGTGACGGGTCTACTATGCTTCAATTGAATCCCAATAATTCATACGCGCCTTTTAAAGATCTGAATGCGGATGGTTTGTACCAGCCGGACGAGGGTGAGTATCCGTTGATTACAGGGGATCAATATATATGGTGGGTGTTTAACGATGCAGGTAACGTTAAACAGCAGACAAACACAGCTGCAATGGGTATTGAAGTGCAGACTAGTGCGTTTGCATATGCTACACAGGATTTCCTTAATGACGCTACTTTCTGTAACTACCGTGTTATCAACCGGGGTGCGCTTACGATTGATAGCGCATATATTGCTGTATGGGATGACCTTGATCTTGGGTATTATCTTGATGACTATATTGGTTGTGATACAACACGTGGGTTAGGTATATCTTACAATGGCACAAATGACGATGGTGGCGCTGCCGGACATCCGGTAAACAGCTATGGCCTTAACCCGCCGCAGGTAGGTCTCGACTTTTTCCAGGGTCCGCTAAGACCGGTAAGAATCGGTACTAAGGATACTGTGGAGCGTTTGGGTATGACCAACTTTACCTATTATAACAATGACAACAGTATTATCGGTAATCCAAACAACGGGGTGCAGATATATTACTACATGACCGGCTCTATCAGGACAGGTCAGCGATTTAGCTACGACTGGACCGGATCAGGTACCAGTAAAGGCTACGGTAGCGGACCGGTGTCGAATTATGTTTATTGGGGTGACCCGGGTGATAATACTCAATGGTCTGAGTGTGCATGTAACAACAACCCTGCTGACAGACGCTTTATATTCTCTTCTGGTCCGTTCCAATTATTACCTGGTGCTACAAACGATATCGTGTTCGGTTGCGTGTGGGCGAAGGGTGTAGGAGGTTGTGGTGCTACCAGCTTTAAAACAATTAAAAACATAGATGATCAGGCGCAGGCACTGTTTGATAACAACTTTAAAACAGTAGAAGGTCCGGAAGCGCCAAGAATGGTAGTACGGGAGCTTGACAGAAAGTTGGTTTTCTATCTTGTTAACGACTACGGAAGCAATAACTACGGAGAGAATTATGGCCGCACAGACGGGAAGTATAATGACTCATTACAATACCACCAGGTTGTGGTAAAAGCAAAGGGTTTCGCTGATTCTTTATACAAATTTGAAGGCTATCGTGTATTCCAGCTCGCGAATAGTCAGATTACATCGGCTGAAATTTTCAATCAGCTGACAGGAGAGATTGATAATACTAAAGCTGTAGAAGTATTCCAGTGTGATATTAAGAACGGCGTTACACAAATAGTAAATTATGCTAAGAATAATAACGTCAACAAAAGTGATACCACCAGCGATGCGCAGATAAAAGTAAACGGAAAGGATAGTGGTATAGTTCATAGTTTTGTACTGACAAATGATCAGTTCTCAACCGGTTCTGATAAGAGGTTTATCAACTATCATACTTATTATTTTGTTGCTATAGCTTATTCACAGAACCACTTTGTAAAGTTCGACCCGCTTAATCAGGTCGGCACACAGGATGTTCCATATTTAGGTAGCGCGCACGGAGCAGGTGGTACTGAGATAAAAGTAGCCGCAGCTATACCAAATCCCGCAAACGGGGCAATGGGAACAGTACTCAACTCAGATTATGGTTCGGGTATTGTTGTTACCCGCGTTGAAGGCGTGGGTAATGGTGGTAATGATGTTGCGCTAAGCGATATATCTGAAGCGGAGGCATTGTTGTATGATAGTGTAGCCGAGGCTGTATACAAAGAGAATCAAGGGCCTGTTAAGATTAGTGTGGTTGACCCTGTTAAAGTACCGGCCTATGATTGGGTGTTGCAGATAGTTGGTCCTACTACTTCCGCGGGAAATCCTTTACCAAAATATTTCCCCGGCATTGCAGATACAGGCAGGTGGCAGCTTACTGCATACGATGGTGCCAATCAGGTAAGGGTTATTTATGGTGAGGCGAATCTGGGCAGTATAAACGAGCAAATACTTGAAGATTATGGATTGGCGGTAACAATTAACCAGGTTGAAGCGCCCGGTATGAACGAAGGAGAAGGGAATGGCTATATATCTTCAGAGGTTAAGTTCAAAGAGGTATCCAAGCCATGGCTATGGGGAGTTAAGGACGAAAGTGATAGTAGCTTTGCTAACTGGTTGCGTTCAGGTAGTAACAAGAAATATTCGGCTGCACCAAATGCATTGACTAATCCATGTAACTTTAATGATAAAGACTTGGACTCACTTTTGGCTTACCAGAATATGTTTAACAATTTCTCTCCTACTACAAGTACTTGGGGGCCATATGTTTTGGTTGCACCATGGCAAGGTGCGCATGCCGGATCTGGTACGCAGTGCGGGTTTACGTTTGCGTTAACTCCATCCACTCAGAATGTGGTTAGTTTCAGGTCATTACCCAATGTCGATCTTGTGTTTACTTCTGATAAGTCGAAATGGACAAGATGTGCCGTTATTGAAATGCAGGAAGATCCGAATTTGTCTCAGGGATATTTCGGTAAAGCTAATTCGAAACATCTTTTGCGTGAACATGCCGGCTGGACCCTGAATGCAGATATTTCTGCTGACGGATTAACTCCTATATATACATCTGATGATTCAGAAAGGGGTATGTCATGGTTCCCCGGTTATGCAATAGACCAGATTACCGGCAGGCGCCTGAACATTGCCTTTGGTGAAGACTCCTACTTGTCTGGCGACAACGGCAATGATATGGTGTGGAATCCTACATCAAATCAGTTCAGCTTTTATGATAATTCGATACTTTTTGGTGGTAAACATGCTGTATATGTATTAGGTACAAAATATGATAGTTGTAAACAGTTTGCCAGAAATCTTAGGGCAGCCGCAGCTAACCCAAGCTCTGTATTATGGAGACAGGCATTTGCGATGGCCCAGTGGGTTGGTATTCCTTTAGTTAACCCAACTGTGCCGCTTAAGTCTTTGAAAGATGGTCTTATCCCTACGGAAACAAGGTTGCGGTTCAGGGTGAATCAACCATACGCGCCATATCAGGCTGTGGATACCAATAAGGCTAATTTGAGAGGACTTGCAACGGGCAGTAAAAAGAATAATCCGTACTACACGTTCTCTACCAAGGGGCAGGCTCCTACACCGTTAACAGATACATCAGACAGGAAGTCATTGCTTAGCAGGATATATGCCGTGCCTAATCCTTATTTTGGATATTCAGGTTATGAAGCTAACCGTTTTGATACTAAGGTGCGGATTATTAATCTACCAGCTCAGGTTACTATCCAGATATATTCTCTTGATGGTACTTTAGTACGCTCACTTTCAAAGAATGATCCGAATACTCCGTATCTGGATTGGGATGTAAGGAACTCGGCAGGTTTGCCTGTAGCCAGTGGAATGTACATTATGAATATTAAAGCCGTTGGTATCGGGGAAACAGTGTTAAAGTGGTTTGGTGCAATGAGGCCGATTGATGCAACAACTTATTAATTATATCATTTAATACGGGCCGGTGCCCCCTGCTCGTATACTAATAAAAATTTATTTTTATTCTTATGAAAAATTTTTCAACAAAAGCTTTAGCTGCCATTTGCGCGATTGGGGTGTCCTTTAGTTCATTCGCTGGAAACAAAGACCGTAACGGACAGGCTGGTGCACCGGAGATGCTCATTAACCCTTGGGCCCGTACTACCGGCCTTTTCGGGATGAATACATCATCTGTTGGGGGATTGGAAGCAATGAAGCTAAACATAGCCGGTCTTGCGCAAGACTCGACAACCGAGATTGGGCTTTCTCATGGTGCATATCTTGCCGGTACAGGTATCAATATTAACAATATCGGTGTTACCCAGAAGCTTGGTGATGCAGGTGTGATAGGCGTGAATATTTATTCTATGAGTTTTGGGGATATTGTTACCACTGATTATTTTAATCCGGAGGGTTACGGGTCATATCGCCCTCAGTTTTTGAATATCACGCTTGGTTTTGCAAAGCAGTTCTCTACGCATATTAATGCGGGCTTATCTGCAACTTATGTTTCTGAGCAAATCAATAACATCAATGCCCTCGGTCTTGCGTTTGACGGAGGGGTTCAGTATGTGACCGGTAAAAGGAATAATTTCCATTTTGGTATTTCTCTTCGTAACATTGGTACAAACATGCGTTACAATGGTTCGGGCTTTGCTATCAATGCCGACCAGCCGCAAAGTACGCCTACCTTTGCCGTAACTGCTAAGTATCCTTCTGATAAATTTGAAATGCCTACATGCCTGAATATCGGTGCTTCATACGATTTGTATCTTGATGAAAATCACTTAAAAAGCAAAGACAGCGAACCTAAGCATAGGTTGAGCGTTCTGGCTAATTTTACGTCGAATTCTTTCAGCAATGACCACCTTGGCGGTGGCCTTGAGTATGGATTCAGGAATATGTTTATGCTGCGTGCTGCATACAGGTGGGAAAAAGGGATAGGCAGCCTTGAAACTACTACTACCATGTACAAAGGATACGCCTTCGGCGCTACTGTACAAACTCCATTGGGAGCAGGCAGGAATCACCTGGCGCTTGATTATTCGTTCAGGCCCACTGATCGTCCGGCGAATGGGGTGCATATGATCTCGATCCGCTATGTGCGCTGATAATTAATTTTTTTGTACTTTTGTATAACAACGCTTCTGTGAACCAGAGGCGTTGTATTTTTTTTCTGAAGTTTTAAAAAATACGAAAATGGCTGATCTAAACTACCTGACGAAAGAGACACTTGCGCAAATGAGGGAGGAGCTGAATAAGCTAAAGACCAGTGGCCGCGCGGAAATAGCCCGACAGATAGCAGAAGCAAGGGAGAAGGGCGACCTGAAAGAAAATGCGGAGTATGACGCGGCTAAGGAAGCTCAAGGACACCATGAGGCCAAGATAGCACAATTGGAATCGGCGATAGTGACTGCGAGGGTGATAGATGCAAAAGATATTGATACCAGCAAGGTTTCTATATTGAGTAAAGTGACGGTAACAAATCTTGCCAATAAGAAAACAGTTGTGTACCAGATAGTATCTGAAAAGGAAGCTGACCTGAAGCTGGGTAAAATATCAGTAACATCGCCGATAGGGAAGGGGTTGCTGGGGAAGCATGTGGGTGAGGTGGCCGAGGTGACGGCTCCGAGCGGCACATTCAAATTTAAGGTTGAAAACATCACTATATAATGGCTACCATATTCTCGAAAATAATAGCGGGGGAGATACCCAGCTATAAAATTGCAGAGAATGATAACTTTTACGCATTCCTGGATATCTTTCCGATGAGGGAGGGGCATGTGCTGGTGGTACCGAAGGTGGAGGTGGACAGGTTTTTTGAGGTAGACGACCTGCTGCTGACCGAATGGCTGGTCTTTGCAAAGCCTATTGCAAAGGCTATTGAGCGGGCTTTCCCTTGTGAAAGGTGCGGTATGAGTGTGATAGGGCTGGAGGTGCCACATGCGCATATGCACCTGGTGCCTATCAATTCTGCGGATGACCTCAATTTTACCCGCGCCAAGCTTAAGCTGACACCGGAACAACTGAAAGAGGTGCAGGCCAAGATACTGGACAAGCTGAACGGCTGATGGTTGACGTAACGTCAAACGGCGATGAGGTTATGTCATCCCTTCGCCCTTACCACCACACTCCATGCCTGGGGCTTTTGGGCAAAGAGGGCTTTTGTTTGGGCCCAAGTGTCTTTGAAGAAGGGGGAGAAGCGGTAATGGTCGAGGTCGGCCTCGGAAAGCCAGTGGCTGTAGGTGAAGAAGATGGCGGGGTTGTTGCTGTCTTGCCACAACTCGAGGTGGGTGCAGCCTTTAAAATTCCTTATGGTTTGTTTCCGCTCATCAAAGAGCGTGGTGAAGGCAGGAATGCAGTCGGGCCTGAAGGTCATTTGTACGATACGGACAATCATTCGAATTGGATTTTTATGTCGTTGAGTTTGCTGCCGAGCCTGAAGCCGAAGAGGCTGGCGGCCTTGCCACGGTTGATGCATATCTCCATATGCCCGGCACTGTTGAAGCGGCATAGTTTGTAGCCTTCGCGCACATCGTGGTAGTTGAGGCTGATATCGGTAATTTCTTCTACGGTCATAAAGCTGAGCCGGAAGTTGCGGCCGCGGCGCAGGTCTTCAAAGCTGCGTTTGTCGATGTTCAGCACTACGTTTTCATATTGGTCTATATGTATCACATCGCAGGTGATGGCATCGGCGGTGGCTACGGCTGCGGCGAGAGGCGGTGCATTTTTTAGTTGGTAGGCGGGCAGAGTGGCGAGGGTGGTATCGGTGTTCTGTAATTTGTGTATCGTTCTGCCGGCTTCAGTGAGCCATTGTATGAATGTATTATCATCGTGCAACTCTGCCACCAGACGGGCGGCAGGGGCGGTGCCCACCGCCATGGGGAGCATAAGGCTATCGGCGGTAAGGAAGTATTGTTTTTCGTGCTCGCAGAGCAGCAGGCGGGGTGGCTTGCCGGCATACATATCGAACAGCAGCACATGAATAGTGCCCTCGGGAAAATTTTTGTATGTGGCAGCGAGCATATAGGCAGCCTGCCGGGTGTTGTAGGGTTTTACTTCGTGGCTGATGTCGATGAGGGGTATGGTGGTATGCTGCATCAGTACGCCCTTTGCGATGGCCAGAGAGGCATCGTGGAGGCCGAAGTCGGAAAGGAGGGTGATGCAGCTCATTGAAAAATACCAGGAATGGAAATTCCAAATCCCAACCCAAAAGTACAATGCAAAAGGAGATGTAAGTGAGGCTATTGCTTAATTATTTTGTCCACAAATATCATTTCACCCTCTTCATTGAATAAATGAATGAAGTACATACCAGTAGGAAATTCTGCAAGGGAGATATTATTGGTTTTTGACACTTCTTTAATTAACATGCCTAAAATATTATAGGTCTTGAGGGTTACATTGTCCACGCCCTTTATAAAAATATTGTCGATGGTAGGGTTTGGATAGATGGAGATGTTAGGTTTGCTATTAGGGCTTGGTATTGACGATGCGGCACCAATCTTTAGTATCCAATAATCATAATTTCCATGGTTTCCGGAAACATCACCGTCATTAGATGAACTTTCGCCAACAACAACAAATCCTCCGTCAGTAGTTTGTTGAATGCAAAAAATTCCATCTGGATTACTGCCGCCAAAACACTTTTGCCACTGAACACTACCAGATGAATTTAGTTTTATTATCCAGTCGTCGGTATATCCATGATTTCCAGAAACATCTCCATTATTTGATTCTGAAGTAGCCGCAATAATAAATCCACTATCGAGAGTTTGTTGTATATATTGAGCAACATCAAACTTAGTGCCTCCGAAGCACTTTTGCCAATCAAGACTGCCAATCGAAGACAATTTTATTACCCATACATCTGAATTCCCATTATAACCTGAAACATCATCCTCATTTGAGTTAGTATATCCAGCAATAATATAACCACTATCAAAAGTCTGTTCAGCATGCCATGCAACATCATAACTATTGCCACCGTATGACTTTTGCCACTGAATGGCACCAGTATCATTAACTTTTACAATCCAGTAGTCATAACCACCCCGATTATCCAAACCACTATCATTTGAACGGCTTAAGCCTGCTAAAACGTAACCACCATCGTAGGTTTGCTGCACAGATCTGCAATAATCTGTACGACTACCGCCATAGGATTTTTGCCATTGTATATCGCCTGATGAAGATAGTTTTACAAGCCAATAATCGAAGTCTCCATGATTGCCAGACACATCTCCATCATTTGATCTACTTGTTCCTGCCACGATGTACCCTCCATCTGTAGTTTGCTTTATTGCATATGCTTGATCACTGTTGGTACCTCCTATTGATTTTTGCCATTGGATAGCACCTGTATCGTCTAATTTTATTATCCAATAATCATAGCCTCTAATATTGCCAATTATATCACCATCAGGTGAACCACCCTCACCTGCCACGATGTACCCTCCATCTGTAGTTTGCTGTACTTCCCAGGCAATGTCAGAATGGGTACCTCCATAAGTTTTTTGCCATTGAAGACTACCTGAAGGATTTAATTTTACTATCCAATAATCATTTTCTCCTCGATTGATTATGAGGTTTCCATCATTTGATTTCGATGATCCTACTATTATGTAGCCGCCATCAGTTGTTTGTCGTATTGATTTTGGTAAATCATCTAAAGATCCTCCCAGGCTTCTTTGCCATTGTATCGAAGGTGCTTGCGCATATGCATAATTAACGCAGGTCAGGTAAATAATAGACAGGAGTATTTTTCTCATATGGGTGGTATTATAGTATAATAGACGTAAAAGTAAGCTCGTACCTTGGTAAATACCATAAATGTTTTTTTTATACCTGACCACAATCACCTTCCAATATGACGAAGGTATGACACGAAAATTATGCTGTGGCGGCTTATGAATTTACCTTTGTGCCAGAGATTTTTTGATAGAGATATGAATAGCAACGGCAGGCAAAATATGGAGCATTTCCGGGTAGCGGGCATCAATTATAAAAAAACCGATGCTTCGGCGAGGGGGATGTTTGCCGTGAATAACGAACAATATGAATATCTGTTATCTGTAGCCCCGCAATACGGTATCAACGAATGCTTCATCCTTTCCACCTGCAACCGTACTGAAATATATGGTTTCGCTGATAATGCGCACCAACTCTCCGATTTTTTGTGCAGCGTGACAGCGGGAGAATTAGCAGATTTTACAAAGATGGCCTATGTGAAGAACGGGCATGCGGCTATTGCCCACCTGTTTCATGTAGGGGCCGGGCTTGACTCTCAGATATTGGGAGATTATGAGATACTGGGGCAGATAAAGAATGCGGTAAAGGTGGCGAAGTCGCAGGGGTTAATAGGGCCGTTCCTGGAGCGGTTAGTGAACAGTGTGCTGCAATCGTCAAAAGCCGTGAAGACGCATACAGCATTAAGCGGCGGCACGGTATCTGTGTCGTTTGCGGCGGTGCAGTATGTAAGGGAGTATTATGAAGGTGCGGTGTTTACGCCGGAAATGAAATGCCCTGCATCAACGCATATGATGGCCCCGGCAACAGCGGAGCATTATACTGCGCCGGTGAATGTGGCAGATAAAAAGATCGTATTACTGGGAACGGGTAAGATAGGCAAGTCCACCTGCCGTAACCTGGTTGATTACTTAGATACGCGCAACATCACTTTAATAAACAGGACGGAGGAAACCGCTGCCTCGCTGGCCGCCGAGTTGGGGCTGAGACATGCACCGATAAGCGCGTTAGACAATGAACTGGAGCGTGCTGATGTGATACTGGTTTCCATCAGTTCGCCTGAGCCGGTGGTGCTGGAAGAGCACCTGGCCGGTAAGGGAGAAAAACTAGTTATTGATTTTTCCATACCCTGCACAACGGAAGCAGCTGCACAAAAACTGAACAATGTGCATTTTGTGGATGTGGACATGCTGTCGAAGATAAAGGATGAAACACTACAGGCACGCACGGGGGAAATACCTAAGGCAGTGGCTATCATAGACAGCCTGATAGGTGAGTTCATAGAGTGGTACGAGATGCGCAGGCATGTACCCGTGCTGAAAGAGGTGAAGAGCAAGCTGAAAGGCATACAGTCGAATGCAGGTGAAGGGCACGAAGAAAAAATACAGAAGGTCATCAATTCATTAGCGGTAAACATCCGCAGCAATAACACCCCGGGTTGTCATTATATCAAGGCCATAAATGATTTTATAGCTTAGATATGGACAGGACAATTCGCATAGGTACCCGTGAAAGTCAGTTGGCACTGTGGCAGGCAGCCACGGTGATGAACCTGGTGGAAGATGCAGGCTATAAAGCGGAACTGGTACTGATAAAAAGTGATGGCGATACCGACCTGAAAACGCCACTCTACGAAATAGGTGTACAGGGCATATTTACTAAGGCATTAGACATAGCGTTACTCAATAACGAGATAGATATAGCGGTGCATTCTATGAAGGATGTGCCGACGGTGATGGCTAAAGGCATAGTGCAGGCGGCAGTATTGCCAAGAGCATCGTATAAAGATCTGCTTGTGCCAAGACCCGGTGAAAAGTTTTCCGATGAACGGGCGAAGCTGATCATAGCCACGAGCAGTATCAGGCGCAAGGCGCAATGGCTGAACCGGTATCCGGGCAGCGAGATAGAGAACCTGAGAGGGAATGTGAATACGCGCCTGCGCAAACTGGAGGAAAGCAACTGGCACGGGGCTATATTTGCCGCTGCCGGACTTGAGCGCATAGGGCTTCGCCCGGATAATGCGGTGGAACTGGACTGGATGCTGCCTGCACCGGCACAGGGAGCGATAATAGTGGTATGCAGGGAAAGCGATAGATATAATACAGAAGTATGCAGGCCATTTCATGATGCTTACACAGGTTTGTGTACCTCAATCGAAAGAGATTTCCTGAGAGCGTTATTGGGCGGCTGCTCTACACCTATCAGCGCATTGGCAGAGATAGACAATGGTTTCGTGGTATTCAGGGGAAATATACTGAGCAGGGACGGGAAGCAGAAAAGAGAAGTGTACAAGAGGGTGCCTATGCAACAATCGGCGACGCTGGGCAAAGATGCCGCTATGGAACTACTGAAGGATGGCGGACAAGAGATATTAAATACCTTTAGGAATGAAAATTAATACCTACATACTGAGCACGGCAGAGCTTGATGAACCGCTGGTTCAGCATGCGATGACGCATGGAGTGGAGCTTGATGCCGTTTCATTTATACAGGTGGAGCCTGTGAGGGATGAGAACCTTTATGAAGAGATAGCGGGGTTCTGCAAATTGCCATTGACGGCTGTATTTACCAGTGCGAATGCGGTTAAGGCAATGGCCGATGTGTTGCGGCAGGGCGGGCCTTCGTGGCAGATATATTGCATTGGCCAGGCTACCAAAAAGGCGGTACTGGAATTTTTTGATGAGTCGCAGGTAAAGGGAACGGCATTCGACGGTGCGCTGCTTGCCGATGTGATAAAATCGCACGGTGTAAAGGAGGTGGTGTTCTTTTGCGGTGACAAACGGCTTGATGCGTTGCCGCAGTTTCTCTTTAAGAATGATATAATGGTGCATGAGATAGTGGTGTACAAAACCACGGAAACACCTGAGGAGATAAAGAAACACTACCAGGGCATCATGTTCTTCAGCCCGAATGGAGTGAACAGCTTTTTCAGGCTGAACGAGCTTAACCCGCACACTGTGCTATTCGCTATAGGCAACACTACTGCCGCGGCCATAAAAGCGAAGACGGGCAATAAGGTGGTGGTGAGCGAAACGCCATCGAAAGAACGAATGGTGGAGAAAGTAATTGAGTATTTTCATAAATAAACATAATGAGTGAACTAAAGAATGACCTGCTGCTAAGGGCGCTGAAGGGCGAGGAATTGTCGCGCCCGCCAGTGTGGATGATGCGGCAGGCGGGCAGGTATTTACCTGACTATATAAAGCTGCGCGAGAAGTATGACTTTTTTACGCGGGTGCAAACACCTGAGCTTGCCTGTGAGATAACCCTGCAACCTGTGGACCAGGTAGGTGTGGATGCTGCCATCATTTTTTCTGACATACTGGTGATACCCCAGGCCATGGGCATGACGGTATTGATGGAGGAAGGGAAAGGCCCGTTACTACCCGAAGTGGTGAAGACAAAAGCGGACATAGATGCGCTGAATACGGAGCATGTGGAGGAGCGGCTGAAATATGTGATGCAGGCCTTATCGCTTACCAAAAAAGAGCTGAATGGCAGAGTGCCGTTGATAGGTTTTGCGGGCGCGCCATGGACATTGCTTTGCTACATGGTAGAAGGTAAGGGCAGTAAATCTTTCGACAAAGCAAAACAGTTCTGCTTCACGCAACCTGAACTGGCGCATACTTTGCTACAGAAGATAACAGACATTACTATACAGTACCTGAAAGCACAGGTGAAAGCCGGTGCGGATCTGGTGCAGGTATTTGATAGCTGGAGCGGGATGCTGAGCCCGACAGATTTTAAAGCCTTTGCGCAGCCTTACCTTGTGCAGATAGCTGATGCTGTTAGCAGTGATGCGCCGGTGATATTGTTCCCTAAGGGTAGCTGGTATGCTTTGCCTGAGCTGAGCAAAACAAGCGCAGCCGGTCTCGGTTTGGACTGGAGCCTTACCCCAGAAATGGCCCGACAAATGACGGGTAACGGCATAACACTCCAGGGCAATTTTGACCCCTCGAAATTATTAGCGCCGATACCACAGATAAAGAAAGAAGTGAAGGAAATGATAGCTGGTTTCGGAACAAAAAGGTATATTGCTAATCTGGGACATGGTATATTGCCGAATGTGCCGGTTGACCATGCGCGCGCTTTTGTGGATGCGGTAAAAGAATACAGTAACCTCTCCCCGACCCTCTCCAAAGGAGAGGGAGATGTTGTAAAATAATGATAGCAGTATGAGCGTAAGAGAACAATTTGCTGACTACATTCACGGCCTGCAGGATACAATATGCGCGGGGTTGGAAGAGGTAGATGGCAAAGCAAAATTTAAGGAAGATAAATGGGAACGCCCGGAGGGCGGTGGTGGGAAGACTCGCGTGATCGCAAACGGCGCCGTTTTTGAAAAAGGTGGTGTTAATACATCTGTGGTGTTTGGTGCTTTACCGTTGGCTATGCAGCAGGCGTTCAATGTAGGGGAAAGCAATTTCTTCGCCTGTGGTTTGTCGCTGGTGATACACCCGGTGAGCCCTTATGTGCCCACGGTACATGCCAACTGGCGCTACTTTGAGCTGTATGACAAAGAAGGTAAAAAGCTGGACAGCTGGTTTGGCGGGGGCACAGACCTTACACCTAATTATATTTTTGATGAAGATGCACGGCATTTTCATGCCACGCTGAAAGCTGCAATTGATCCATTTGGCGAGCATATCTATACTGAATGCAAAAAGCATTGTGATGAGTATTTTGTGAATAAGCACCGAGGAAATGAAATGAGGGGTATAGGGGGTGTGTTCTACGATTATATACGCCCGCAGAGCGAGGATGATGAGCAGCGCCATTTTGATTTTCAGCAGGCCAATGGCAATAGTTTTCTGAAAGCATATCTGCCCATAGTGGAGAAGAGAAAGGATATGGCATACGGTGAAAAGGAGATTGAATGGCAGGAGGTGAGGAGGGGGCGCTATGTGGAATTCAACCTTATTCACGACAGGGGTACATTGTTTGGACTAAAGACAAATGGACGCACGGAAAGCATACTCATGAGCCTGCCGCCCCGGGCAAGATGGTATTATGACTACCAGCCTGTACCCGGCAGCAAAGAGGCTGAAATGATGAAATACCTGAAGCCGCATGATTGGGTTTGATCATTATGTAATTTTGCCTAAAAATTTCTCAAATGCATCTTAACAGAAGAAACCGAATACTCCGCCAGTCACCTGCAGTTCGCGCAATGGTGGCGGAAACTATATTGCGCCCGTCCGATTTTATTGCTCCGCTGTTTATTACCGAAGGAACTAACGTGCGGGAAGAAATTTCTTCCATGCAGAACTATTACCGTATGAGTATAGACAATACTGTAGCGGAAGTGAAGGAGCTTTGGTCGCTGGGTATAAAAAGCGTATTGTTGTTCATAAAGTGTAAGGATGAACTGAAAGATAACAAAGGCACAGAGGCATTTAATCCGGATGGGCTGATGCAGCGCAGTATTAAAGCAGTTAAGGATGCTTGCCCGGCAATGGTGGTGATGACGGATGTGGCGCTTGACCCGTTTTCTATCTACGGGCATGATGGTATTGTGGATGGGCAGGAGATAGTGAATGATGCTACTGTGGATGTACTTGCGCAGATGAGTGTAAGCCACGCGCGTGCCGGTGCTGATTTTGTAGCGCCCAGCGACATGATGGATGGCCGTATTGGTGCCATCAGGGATGCCCTGGAGTGCAATGGGTTTACCAAAACAGGTATAATGAGCTATAGCGCTAAATATGCATCCTGTTTCTATGGCCCGTTCCGTGATGCATTAGACAGCGCACCGGGATTCGGAGATAAAAAGACCTACCAGATGGATTATGCCAACAGGGTGGAGGCGATCAAAGAGACGCTGATGGACGTAGAGGAAGGAGCGGACATTGTAATGGTAAAGCCTGCTATGGCTTACCTGGATATTATTCGTGAAGTGCGCAACAGTGTTGATGTGCCTGTAAGCGCCTACCATGTGAGCGGCGAATATGCCATGATAAAGGCTGCAGTGAAAATGGGCTGGCTTGACGAGAACAAAGCAATTATGGAATCGCTCACGAGCATCAGACGTGCAGGCGCAGACCTTATTGCCACTTACTTTGCAAAGGATGCTGCAAAACTGATCAATCAATAGCTATACTGCCTCTTCTAATTACTAACGACTATTTACTCAACTAAATGATAAGCAAAAGCAAGGAATTATTTGAAAGGGCGCAGAAGAGCATACCGGGCGGTGTCAATTCGCCGGTGAGGGCGTTCAAAAGTGTAGGTGGTACCCCCTTGTTCATGGAGCGTGCCAAAGGAGCATATATGTTTGATGCAGACGGCAACAGCTATTTAGATTACATAAACTCCTGGGGGCCTATGATACTGGGCCATGCATACCCGGCAGTAGTGAATGCCATTGCGGAGAAAGCTGCAGGGTCTACTTCTTTCGGCGCACCTACCGAGCTGGAGATAGAAATGGCGGAGCTGATAATAAGCATGGCACCCAATGTGGATATGGTGCGCATGGTGAGTAGCGGCACGGAGGCATGCATGAGTGCATTAAGGCTCGCACGGGGCTATACAGGGCGCAACAAGTTTATTAAATTCGAAGGATGCTATCATGGTCATGCAGATGCTTTCCTGGTAAAGGCTGGCAGTGGTGTAGCTACGTTCAATATTCAGACCATACCCGGTGTAACGGCAGGCGTTTCTATGGATACGCTGACGGCACCCTATAACGATTTGGGTGCGGTGCAAAAATTGGCCGATGAAAACAAGGGAGAAATTGCGGCAATAATAATAGAACCGGTGGCGGGCAATATGGGCTGCATACCACCCACGAAAGACTTTATAGAAGGGTTGCGGACCATCTGTGATAAAGAGGGTATTGTATTTATCTTCGATGAAGTAATGACCGGTTTCAGGTTGGCGGCAGGCGGTGCGCAGGAAAGGCTGGGCATCAATGCGGACCTTATTACTTATGGTAAGGTTATAG
This sequence comes from uncultured Flavipsychrobacter sp., assembly GCA_964493865.1. Classification (GTDB taxonomy): domain Bacteria; phylum Bacteroidota; class Bacteroidia; order Chitinophagales; family Chitinophagaceae; genus Nemorincola. The sequence goes on along the minus strand of CAZBPS010000005.1, from coordinate 27,107 downwards.
GTGGGGGAATGCCCGTAGGCGCATTCGGCGGCAGGCGTGAGATTATGCAGCATATAGCACCGCTTGGCAATGTGTACCAGGCAGGTACGCTCAGCGGCAATCCGTTGGCTATGATAGCGGGCTATACTATGCTAAAGACCCTGAAAGACAATCCCGGTATCTATAAAGAAATTGATGACAAGACAGCATACCTTCACAAAGGACTGGAAAGCGTATTGAGTACGGGCGCTGTGCCCTATGTGATCAACCGCTTTGGTTCAATGATCAGTATACACTTCAGTGATAAGCCTGTGACTGATTTCGCTTCGGCTGCATCGGCGAATAACGCATTGTTCAATAAGTTTTTTCATGCCATGTTGGACGAGGGTGTGTATTTGCCGCCATCAGCATTCGAAACATGGTTCATCAGTAATGCGCTTTCTTATAGCGATATTGACAGGACAATTGAAGCTGCAAGAAAGTCGCTAACAGCCTTATAGTATATTGCTCAGGGAATATATCAGTGTATTACTTCCTGCAGTTTTTCTTCCAGCTGCGGCCCGCGCAGGTTGTGGGCTATAATTTTACCCGCCGTGTCTATCAGGAAGTTGGTAGGTATGGCGTGTACACTATAGGTTGTTGCAGCAGGCGATTGCCAGCCTTTCAGGTCAGAGAGGTGTGTCCATGTAAGGCCATCTTCTTCAATAGCCTGCAACCATGCATCCTTCTTGCTATCGAGTGAAACGCTGATGATAGTGAAGTTCTTGTCTTTGTATTTTTCATAGGCGGCAACTACATTGGGGTTTTCTCCACGGCATGGCCCGCACCACGATGCCCAGAAATCAAGCAGCACGAATTTACCTTTGAACGAGGAAAGCGATACCATATTTCCATCTTTGTCGGGAAGAGTCAATTCCGGAGCGCTTTTACCGGCATCTCCATTAGCCGGTCTTGCTGCCTGGTTCAATTTTGATTTTACTTTGCCATAAAATTCCCCATATTCCTTCGTCATTTTCGTATTAGGGAACCTTCTTCCCATGCTCTGGAAGAATGCCTCCAGGTAGTGCTTTTCCGTTTCAGGGTTAAGCATCCTTGCTGAGAATATTGCATTTGGCTGATAGGGCGTATTATCGGCATAGTGTTCAACAAACTGGGTGAACTGCTGGCGCATGTCAGCAAAGTCATTCCGGGCTACGGTAAGTAAGCTGTCATTGCCTTTTACTTGCAGAGAGTCCAATACTATGCTCATTGTATTGAAGTCGCGCAAGTGCTCCCTGATTGATACAATGAATTTTTTCAGGTCTTCAGATTCGGGAGACCCGCTTACCTTGTAATGCTCAAGCGTACTCCATTCTGCGTCTATTTTAATATTCCCTTTATCAACAGACAGCAGGATGAATTTATTATGCGGGAAATGCAGCCGGTACAATCCCGGTTCAGGGGCTACTCCTGAAAGCTCGAAGTGTCCGTCTGCTTTAGATCTTTGTGAATCTATAATTTTGATGATGTCGTTTGCATTAAGTTCCTCCAGTATCACGGTTTGTTCAGGCATGCCCGTAATATTCCCGATTACCTTAAAACTATTGCTATCGCTGCTGCAGGCGGCGATAAAGGTTATTCCAATAAATAGAAAGAGTAGTTGTTTTGATCTCATCCGGGAATTTTATACCTAAACTGACCAAAATTAATAAGTCAAACGTCAAGAAATGCCTAAAATTTGTAAATAAAGGTATCATTCTGGCATATTATTTGCTATTTTATCTTTAATCATTATATAAAATAACCACACAATACCCACTTTATGAAAAAAACGCCACTCGTTTTGCTCCTTTTCGTATGCGCACTCTGCGCCTGTAACAAAAACAGCAATAACTACTCTATTACTGATTTTACTGCCGGCATGATTACGGAACGCCTGTGGTCCGGACAGATATATGGCTATGCCAAGGGCGATACCTTGTATCAGCCTACAGATACTGTGCTTACCGAATGGCCGAAGGTATATAACCGCACCCTGACTGATACTTCCTTTACCATCATCAAGATCAATGGATTCGCGGTGAACATTATGGGCACTACTTTGGGCTATAAGACTACCGATGCAATGGCCAAAGTAAGGAAGTATGATTCGGTAGTTACGGGCTCACTGGATGCGGTATTGCTGTATTACTATGAGAAAGACAGCCTCAGTTTTGTATGTCACCGCACAAAAGAGTATAACAGCCTGGCTAACCAATATTACCAGGAACACATACTACTGCACACAAAATAGTCTTGGGCACTATTTGTCTTCTGCCAGCCTGAATCCGAGAGAATTGGCTTTGGTTTCGGGCAGGTAGGCAGCCCGGCGGGTAACCACCAGTTCTACCGGGTTGCTCGTGTATGAACCGCCACGCACTACCCTGGCTTTACCGCCAGTGGGGCCTTGAGGGTCAGCTACATCATTCTTGCTTCCGTAAGTTTTTGCGTACCAGTCGTTGCACCACTCTTCCACGTTGCCGGTCATGTCATATATACCCAGCTCGTTTGGCTTTTTCCTGCCTATAGGGTGGGTCTTATTTTCTGAATTGCGTGCAAACCATGCAACCTCCCCGGGTAATCTCTGGCCGCTGTATTTTTTACCTTCTTTGAATTGGTCAGGTTTTTTCAAGCCTTTTTCTGCAACCATAAATTCATTTACACCACCGCGCGCCACGCCTTTGAATTCCTTCACCAGGTCTTCCTTCACACCACCGCGTGCGGCAAATTCCCATTCGGCCTCAGTAGGTAGGCGGAAATGCCTGCCTGTCTTTGCGTTCAGCTTTTCGATGAATGCCTGTACATCTGAAAAGGTCACATTAGATACCGGGCATTCATCACATATCCTGTCCGATGGGTTGGTGTTCATGATCTCTTTCCATTGCATCTGTGTTACCTCATACATGCCTATTTGAAAATCTTTCAACGTTACGGTATGCGCCGGTTTGCGGTCATCGGCTCCATTGTCGCTGCCCAGGTCAAAACTGCCACCTGCCACCTGTACCATATATATGGGAGATGTTTCGGTACTGGTCTTGTTGTATTTTCTTTGCGCCGAAACCGGCTGCACGGAAAGCAACAGTAATAACGAAGCCAAAATGCGTATCATAAACTATATTTTGTTGTTTTTAAATTCAGTATCAGTTACATTCTTTTATCCGTTTTCGCATTGCTCACATTGCTGCATTCCCCACATTATCCTGCCATTTGCACCACTTTCGTTGGTTCCAGGTTAGCATTCCGCACCGATACATTCTGAGCCACCTTTTGCGCCAGCGCCATAAAAGCCGCTTTCGATACAGGTTCATCATTCATCACTGCCGGTATTCCTTTATCGCCCCCCTCACGTATGCTCTGCACTATAGGTATCTCACCTAAGAACGGCAGTTCAAATTGCTCTGCCATTTTCTTTGCACCCCCCTGCCCAAAGATATAATACTTATTATCAGGCAATTCCTGCGGTGTAAAATAAGCCATATTTTCAACAATTCCGAGTATCGGCACATTGATCTGCGGTTGTTTGAACATCATGATGGCTTTTTTCGCATCGGCAGCGGCCACCTGCTGCGGGGTGGATACGATAACCGCGCCGGTAACCGGTACTGTCTGCACCAGCGTGAGGTGTATATCGCCCGTGCCCGGCGGTAGGTCTATGACGAGATAGTCCAATTCGCCCCAATATACGTCTGATATAAACTGTTTGAGTGCCGAACTAGCCTGCGGGCCGCGCCATATAACGGCCTGTTTCTCATCTATCAGCAGGCCTATGGACATGGCTTTTATTCCGTAGCGTACCAGGGGCACTATCATGCCTTTGCCGTCTATTTCGGTCATTTTAGGCCGCTCATCGCGGGCGCCCAGCATCATGGGTATGGACGGGCCGTGAATATCAGCATCCAGCAGCCCCACTTTGGCCCCTTCCTGCGCCAGGCCTATGGCCAGATTCACAGATACGGTCGATTTGCCCACGCCCCCTTTGCCGCTTGCCACCACTATTATATTCTTCACGCCGGCCAGCACAGATTTATTGTCCTTGCGGTTGCTGTTCACGTTCGCCGTCATATGCACCTTTACTATAGCTTCTTTGTCCACCAGCAGGCGAATGGCGTTTACGCATGCCTTCTCTATCATATCCTTTAGCGGACATGCCGGGGTAGTAAGTATTACTGTAAAGGACACATTTTTGCCATCTATCTCTATATCCTTCACCATGTTCAGCGTTACGAGGTCTTTGCCCAGATCGGGCTCCTGCACCTGGCTTAATGCTTCTATTACCGCTTCTTTAGTTATCATATTGGTTATTAAATAATAATTTAAATAGTAGGACACAAATTTACACCAATAGCATGACACTATTCCACAACAAATTCTTATAGTGCTATTGATATATAGATTGCTTAACACAAGCCAAAGTTGTTTCGCATATTTTTAAGCACTTAGCACATTAGCACGCATGGGGAGCATTCTCTCCAAAATCCCTATTTTTGACAAATTCACTACAGTAGCAAACATGCCTTTCCGACTTTCAACAACAAGCAAACACACACTAATATATGGTGTGTCGCTTGCCGCCCTTTTGTTTCTGATGAAGTGGCTGGAAGTTCGTTACCTGGTGATTGACCACGCTGTGGATATATATATCGGGGCCATTGCGGTGATATTTACCTCCTTAGGTATTTGGCTGGCGGTGAAGCTGATGAAGCCCAAAACGCAGACAATAGTGGTTGAAAAAGAAGTATATGTGGATGTTCCGGTCTTGGCGCAAAACGAAAAAGAGTTTGTAATAAACCAGAAGATATTAGACAAATCGGGTATCAGTAGTCGGGAGTTGGAGGTGCTGCAACTTATGGCAAAGGGCATGAGCAACCAGGAAATAGCAGGACATTTGTTCGTTTCATTGAATACGATTAAGACCCATTCATCCAACTTGTTCCTGAAGCTGGACGTGAACCGCCGCACACAGGCGGTGGACAAAGCGAGAAAACAGGGGTTGATTCCCTGAATTTATAGCCTGAAAGTGTGAAAAGCCCCCGGATTTTCTGAAAATCACCCGAAAGTATGAACGGGTGATGGGTTTTCGTATCCACTTTTGCGGCATTAAACCAAAAAACAAAAACGTATGAAAAAAGTAGTTATTACCTGCGGCCTCATTTCAGGGGCTATCGTTGCGGCCCTGATGGGCATTAATATGGTTGTGTGTACCACGAGCATGGATTTTGAAAGAAGTGAAGTGCTGGGGTATGCCTCCATTATACTGGCATTTTCACTCATATTTGTGGGCGTTAAAATATTCCGCGACAGGCATAACGGAGGTGTCATCTCTTTTGGAAAGGCATTTAAGATAGGTTTGTTTATCACCCTTATTGCTTCTGCCATACATGTGGGCGTATGGGCTATTGAATACCATACCATGTACCCCGATTTTATGGAACAATATTCCAACCACATGATTGATAAAATGAAATCATCGGGTGCCAGCCAAGCTACAATTGATGCCAGTATAAAAGAAATGGCCGTATGGGGGGAGAGGTATAAAAACCCCATCTTCTTCATCCTTATGACTGGTATGGAAACACTGCCTGCAGGGCTTATTATCTCGCTTATCAGCGCATTGATATTAAAAAGGGGAAATAAGAGGGCGGGGACTGTGGCTGCTTAGAAGAAGATACTGTCCTTCGTACATTTTTTGTCCGTAAACCCCTGTTCTCCCAAAATACCGCATATGTGGTATTTGATACTTCATGCCGTTGATTACTTTTGTATTGCGATTATTCCAATCACACACAAAAAAACATGCGTATGAACAAGTTTATCAGGCCGTTAGTTATTGTGCTGCTTGCCGGTATGGCGTATACAGTAACGGCACAAGAGGATTTTATCCTGGAGAAGGATTACGAGATAAGCCGTAAAGCCAAGAAGGGCTACCTCGGCAATGTAGAGAAGAAGGAAAACGGGAACTTCGATATGATCTACATATTGCCCAGCGGTGCGAGGAAGATCAAAACAGAGATATACCACTTCGATAAGGATTGCAACCAATTAGGGGTGGAGCGAGATGAGATGGAAATAGAGCGTGCGCGGACCAAGTGGAAATGGTTCACCTATAGGGGAGAATTTTTCCTTACCAATTCGCTTTCGGCATCAGCAAATATGATGGGCAAACTGGTGTTCAGGAAAAAACTGGTTACGGCAACGTGGAGCTGGTGGACCGGGCACTATGTGCGCAATGTGAAAATGCTGGATAAAGTGAAACCAAAGAACGAGAGTGGCCGCGCGTATATATTCCTGGGCGGGGCGTATGAGGTGGAGCGCGACAGCAGTGTGCTGGTGCTGGCCATGGGTGCTACTGATAAAGAAAAATATGGCACACCCACAAAGTATGAACTGCTGAAGTGTAACAACGAATGCGATGTGACGGTAATGCAGCAGCTGAATTTCAAACATGCGGTGCAGCCGGTATTCAGCCAGCCGCTGGTAGATGACCAAAGCAGTGAGATAGAGAATGACGATGCCCCACGCGACTGGATAGTGATAATGGCACCGGTAAAACTGAGAAGCACGAAAGATAACAGGGCCGATAATCCGGAAGATTTCTATTATCTGCGCATATCGCCGGAGGGTGTTGTTAAAGAGAACTTCATGTTTAAAGCACCGGCTGCAGGCTTGCGCATACTGCAGGCTTATGAGAAAGACGGTGCGGTGGTAATGTATGGCATGAGTACGGGCAAGGAAGGCAAATTTATTGACCAGTCGCTGGGCAATATGCTGGTACCTACAACCAGTGCAAGTGCTGATGAAAAAGCTATGGCTAATACGGACGCCTCAAAGAGCTTTGGTGGTTTTGCGGCCATGGGCAATACCCTGGGTGGCAAGGACGATATTGGTGTGACGCAGGAACAAGTGGATGATGTGCTGGACGAAAAAAAATATACGCACTTTGCATTCATGCGCGTGGAAGGCGGTAAACTGGCATGGGGCAATATGACCGAAATGGACGAGGTGAACGATAAAGCTGTAGCAGCAGAGGGTATGAAACGCCCGCTGAAATTTGACGGGAATAAATTTGAAGTGAACAATATGCAGTTTGTGAAAGACGGCAGTATGCTACTGAGCATACAGGACTTCAAACGCACAAAAGGCAAAAGCAAAGCCAAGATATACAAGGGCATGTACCTGATGCACTTCAGCAATGTGGGCCAACTGATACACAACTATACAGTGAATATAGAGCAACGCAGCAAAAAAGGCTTCTTTAATAATAGCCCGCTTACAGCAGATATGTATCCTGCCACCAGCTTTGTGTATGAAACCGAAAAAGGCACGTTGAAGTGGGTAATGCACATTGTGAAAGCGATTGACAAGGATTCATACTCCTCTACCAATTATTTTTCGGGTACCACCACCACTACTACTACGTACTCACCACTTTATTCTATTGAGTATGGCAGCATAGACATTAAAAATGCGAAGGCTAGTGATTTCAAGACGCTAGGTGAAGATGAAAGGCGCAAATTCTATCTCTACGAAGACCACAACACCCTGCGGAACGATAATCTTCTATACTTCTTCAGTGAGACCACGAGAGGAGATAAAATGCTGATATCGAGGATTAGTTTGTAAGGATAAGTAAGGTATTAAACAGAGAAGGGCGCAATTAATGCGCCCTTCTCTGTTTAGATGTACAGATAAACCAGCTATTATTCTTTAACCAGCTTCTGATATACTACCTGGTTGCCTTCTGCTATTGCTATAGTGTAAGTGCCAGATGCCATTTCGTATAAATCTATGTGCAGTAGGTTATTGTTGGTCTCGGCTTCTTTCACTATCCTCCCTGCCATATCTACGATGGTTATTTTATGATAGACTGATGACGAGAGGTTTATAGTTACTACGGTATTTGCCGGGTTGGGGTATATGCTATAGGGCATTTGCTGAGTAGCGAGTGCAGGTGTGTTAAGTGTAGCAACAGATACCGGGTTGTGCTGCCGGGTAAGGTACATGTCCATGGTAGAAAGTGCTGTTGATGCAGAGTACATGGTCATCCCGTCAAAACTGAATTTATATTCAAAATTCCCTGTAGTTGCTATGCCACCTGTCTGCTGGTCTATGGCTATGCCCGTGCTGTAATCTTCAGTAGCGCTTACACTCAGGCCGCCGCCGGTTTTCAGCCATAGGGCGTTGCCTGTTGCCGGGTCAAATTTTGCAACGAAAATGTGTCCGTAGCCAGATGCCGGTGTGGTAAGGGCCATGCCCCCAAATGTGGCTGGCGGGGCAAAGTTACCGGTTGCATACAGCCCACCTGCCGCATCCATAGCTATCCCGTTTACTACGTCCCTTTTATGGTTGCCGAATTTCTGCATCCATATCTGGCCACCGGCATTGTTATATTTGGCAATAAAACCTTCCTGGTAAATTGTATTGGGCCCTCCGGGAATGGTTGACAAAATCACGGTGTCCAGCTGGCTGCCGCCCAGGTATATATAGCCTGAATGGTCTACTAAAATACTGTTGCCGCAGTGGAAGTTATTGCTGGTAGTTCCGGCATACTCATCGTTAATTATTGAGTCCATCCATTGCAGGGTTCCTGATGGGGTGAATTTCCCAAAGAAAACAGCATCTCCTTTACCGCAGTAGGCAATTTTTGTGCCGCCCAGGATGAGTGAATCACTAATTTTTCCGGTGGGATAAATGTTTCCGGTATCATCACAGGCAATGCTTGTAATCCAGCCCCATGAGTTCGATTTCATGTCTTTCGCCCATGTTAATGAACCTGATGATGTGTATTTGGCAAGGAACAGGTTATCGTCTTTACCGATGAATGTAGTACTGCCAATAGTCAGGTTCTTTTGGTAATGCCCGCCTATTACCACATTTCCCAATGGGTCTATGGCTACCGCTTTAGAAGCACATGTGCGGAAAGACCCCGTTCCGGTGGTGCTGCCACCGTTTCTTGCCCATAAAAAATTTCCGTTCTTATCGTATTTAGCAAGAAAAAAATCATAATTGCCCCCTGTTGCCAGTCGTGCTACTGAATCTGTTGGTGAAAAATGTACATAAGGGCTTGAAAATTCACCCACGATACAAATATTATCGGCGGTGTCAACCGCAGTCTGGTAAGACATCTCCCGGCCGGGGCCGTAAATGGTTTTTGCCCAAAGCACATTCCCGGATGAGTCGTATTTGGCGAGGTAAGCATCGAGGTCTCCGTAAAACGGTGTAACGATACTGCCGAAGTGGGTGCTGTCGTTTTGGAAGCCACACACCACCTCGTTATGGTGATGATCTATAACCACTCCCTGGCCCCAGGTGAAACGGTCATTGTCTCCGGCATTCTTCATCCATGTGAAGGATTGCGCGGAGGTTTTACTTGCTGTTAATATAGCCAGCACATATAACGAGCAGGACGCGATGTAAAAGTATTTTTTCATAGAATCTTTTCCCAATAAGACACTCAGACACCGTTGTGTAGTTGGTTGCGGGCCTGTATATTTGTTATGCTTAATTGAATTATCGCGCAGTTAATATATGGTGCCGTAAATACCATTTTACACCAGACATTTTTAGTTATCTTACCGTAATTTGAAAGTGCAATACCTTGAAAATGTGGCACCTTCACTAAATTAACAATTATTCTTACCCCATAAACCGAAAACGCCATAGATTTGTGCCGATGATGAAAAACCACCTGCTCACAGCAATTCTTATTCTTTGCAGCATTTTTGCTATTAACATGGCATCGGCGCAGAACATGGATAATATCATCCAGATAAACGGTGTGACCATGACTGCCGACAGTCTGCGAGCGGTTCCGTATGTGACCATAGCAGTGAAGGGCCAGAACCGTGGTGTGGAATCGGAGTATACAGGGGTGTTCTCCATAGTGTGCTTTAAAGGCGATACGCTGCAATTCAGCGCAGTGGGCTACCGTTCAAAAGATTTTGTAGTATCAAAGACGTTGCAGGGGCAGCATTTCGCGCTTATACAATTGATGGTGCAGGATACCTTCTACCTGCCCGAGACCATCATCAGGCCGCTGCCGACCAAAGAGGGTTTCGACTACGCGTTCAAGCACTGGCACATACCTAACGACAAGTATGAAATAGCCCGTAAGAATACCGAGGCCTACCTGATGCGCGTATTGGCATACACTACACCTATAGACGGCCGTGAGGCGCAATCGCGCAATTTGAGGCAGCAGGCCAATGATGCCGTGTACTACGGCCAAATGAAGCCGATGAATGTGCTGAACCCCATAGCCTGGGGCGAGTTCTTTGAAGCCTGGAAGCGCGGAGATTTTCGCCGGAAGAACAATATATTGAAGTCCGGCAATTACTAAATCATTTACTGAGTATACGTATCTCCACCCGGCGGTTGCGGCCTTGCTCTTCTTCTGTATTAGCAGGGTAAATGAGCGGCCTTGTGGTGCCATAGCCCGCATACTTCATACGCCCCTTGCTGATGCCCTTTGCTGCCAGGTAGCTGTATATGGCTTTCGCCCTCAGTTCAGATAGTTTCTGGTCGTTTACGTGGTCTTCGGGGCCCATTTCCAGCCCTTTGCAGCATGCATGGCCTTCAATCTGTATCGTTACTTTTTTATTGGTATTCAGGAAGTTCAGCAGGTTCTCCAGCTCGGGCATGGATGAGGGCAGTATATCAGGCAGGTTGCCTTCAAACAGGATGTGGTTCAGCGTGACGGTTGCGTTCACCTCTAGCTTGTTTATGTCCATCTTCGTTTCATTGCGCTGCACAATGATGAGCGCCTTCCTGTCGGGGGCGTAGCCATATTTGCCCGTCATGCCCGCGCGTGGTATCTGTCCTTTACCGGCATAGGCCACAATATCGTCTTTGCTCACGCCCTTTTCCACCAGGTATGCCTGCACACTTGTGGCCCGCTCTGTAGATACGGTATCATTGTGCCCGGGTGTGCCGCGGTAGTCGGCATAGCCGAGGATGGTTATCTTTTGCCCCGGTTTTATCTTTTTCTTCACCACTTTGTCTAAGTAGGCGGCGGCGGTTGGGTTCACGGTTGTTTCCTTCAGGGCAAAGCGCACCTCGAAAGTATCAAGCCCCTGCGCAAAACTGTTGCAGGCGCAGCACAGAAGAAAACCACACAATGTAAAATACTTCATAATAGTCTTGATATATGTACTAGTTCAACTCATGCTCGCTTACCAGCCATATGAACTGGGCCAGCGCCACCGCTCCCAGCTTCAGCTCGCGGTGGTTCACGGTTTCAAACACATCGTTGGCGGTATGGTGTACATCAAAATACCGCTGCGAATCTGGCACGAGGCCGGCCATAGGCACTTTTTTCTTTTCGTGCAACGGCGATATATCCGCCCCGCCATGGTCGTGGCTGAAATCATAGACACCGTATGGCAGGAAGAGGTGCTTGTACTTCAGCACATTTTCTCTCTGGGTTGCCGACATGTCCAGCCCTATGCCGCGCGGAGAGAAGCCACCCGCATCGGTTTCAATGGCTATAATATGGTGCTCGTTGTTGGCCACAGCCGAATCGGCATATGCCTGCCCGCCTTTCAGGCCGTTCTCTTCGTTCATGAACAGCACTGCACGGATAGTGCATTTAGGCCGCAGCCCCAGCGCCTTGTATGCGCGTATCACTTCTATAGACTGCACGCAGCCGGCTCCATCATCGTGCGCGCCCTCGCCCACATCCCACGAGTCAAGGTGGCCGCCCACGGTGATGATATGCTCCGGTGAATAGGTGCCTTTTATTTCACCTATCACATTGTACGAGCGCACCATTTTCGGCATCATTTTGCATTCCGAATTCATCCGGGCGTACACCTCGCCTTTTTTGCAGGCTTCCTCCAGCATATCGGCTGTTTTGTTGCCTACCGCCATTTCGGGTATGTGCTTTACCGAATCTTTATAGTGCATGGCCCCGGTATGCGGAAAATCATCCTCACCCGTGGACATAGACCGGATGATAACGCCCGTAGCGCCCTTGGCCACCGCCACATTGGGGCTGCCACCGCGGTATTTCACCGCATCGCCATAGCCATTGAAGGTGAATATGAAATCCTGCCTGAAACGATAGTTGAAGAACACTATTTTGCCCCTCACCGCCCTGTCGGGCAGCGCGTTGAATTCATCATAGTTGTGCACCATTATCACCTGTGCTTCCAGCGGCTTGCCGCAGGTGCCGTCGCTGTTGCCGAGGGATAGGGCGCTTACCTGCTGATATTTTCCGTTCACCTTCAGCTCCAGGCTTTCCTTGCCGCGCTGCCACTGGGGCACATCGCAGGCCTGCAGGTACACCCTGTCGGCGCCGGCGGCCTTCATGGCTTTTTCGCCCCAGGTCACTGCCTTGGCTGCTGCCGGGCTGCCGCTGAGGCGGTTGCCCACAGTTTTGCACAGTACCCGAAGATCGTTATAGCAATTGCCATGCAGCATTATTTCATCGGCCAGCTTGCGAAACATCAATGAGTCTTGCGCCGAAGCGGAGTGGAACAACCCAATACCAAATATGGCGGCCAGTATGCGTAATTTCATGTTATAAAAGTAATATTATTGTGCAATCAGCGAAATAGGTGAAATACAGAGCGTAAGAAATCCCCTGTTTTCTAACCAATCAACCTTCCTTTCCACTCATGCCTTTAAACTGGTGATGAGTTTCTTTGAACAGCACATTGAATGTAGTGAGCGAGCCGTATATGGCCGTGATGTATTGCTGCAGGTCCACCTTTTCGTCATCGGTCATTACTTTGTGGGCGTTTATTTTCTGCTCCATCACCCGCAGCCTGTCGCGCACCATCACTATTTTATGGAAGAAGGTCTCTATCGGCACTTCTTTAGATTGCAGGGTGGGGTCGCCGGGTTTCAGTATCATATTGCCGCGTTTCCAGCGCGGGCCTATTGGCACCATCTGCATTTCGTGCAGGCGTTGATCCAGTATGTTGCTCAGTGCCTGTTCTATATCGGCTATGGTGATGTTGCCGCTGGCCGTGCCTTCGGCTACTTCTTCAATGGTCTTTAGCTCGGTATAATCCTTGCTGATGCTCTTGGTGCCCTGCTGTGACTTGAACCAGATAATGTAAAACTCAGACGCGGTATCTACCACTACGCCTTTGCCAAAGTGCTGATGCTCGACGCGGGAGCCTATGCCTAATTGTGTGCCCATAAGTAGTTTTTTATAGTTGCTGCCCATTTCTGGGGGGGAGCGTTTTGGTTTATCGTAATTGGTTAATAATCAATGTTTTGTGTTTATCCGTTTTGCGCATTCTTTGCGCATTTTTGCGCATCTTCAGCTCGTTTGCTGCCCGTTTTTTTGTTTTGAAATTGCAAAGTCGCAGGTCTCGTGCTGTTTTTTTTAAGCCCACAGTGGCGGGCAAAGCGGTAAAGTTCGTAAAGGCGGGAGTGACGGCAAAATAAAAAATACATGGCGGTACCGTAACTGTACCATGATGGAAAATAGTTAGCGCTGTGGGCAAGGGTTTGGTGGGATTCAGGTGTTTTTTTTAGGGGGTATAAGTAGGGCATCCGAGGGGCTATCAGATGTTTATTGGATTGCATTTTTATTCCCACTATGGTGGGCAAAGAGGTAAAGTTAGTAAAGGCAGGGGGGGGACGGCAAAATAAAATATGTGTTAGAAACCAGCTAGATGGATATTCCTTTGTGGGCTGCGCAGAAACTTGACTGCCCGGCTTTCGAACTGTGGCTATATTAAGGACCTACGCTCAAGTTTTTTTACTACAATACGGATATGTGCGGCGATGAAGTAGTTGGATTTTCATTCAGTGTTAGGTAGCGGGCAGACCTTTAGCGGCAACGTTAGGCATTGTGATGCTATCTATTGAGTATTTTTTGGGAATATTGCATATTTCCCACTATTATTTAATATTTTTATTGACAAATGTGTCTTAAAATGATAAATAACGATACCGAAGTAATGATAAACATTGAAAAGCTACTGAATATCAGTATAATGCGTAGCAACAAATTAGTTCAACATAAACCGAGTTACAGGGTTAATGGAGATGGCTATATAATAGGGTTAAATTTGAGCAATTGCGAAATCAGCAATTTAGATAGCATTGTAGGGGAATTAATCGGTCTGGCCTTTTTGTCTGAATTAAATTTGCAGTCAAACCATTTAATAGAGATTAACGCTATATCAAGACTCAAAAAATTGACAACGTTAATACTTAGTAATAATAAAATTGTTGATATATCCCCTCTTAAAGAACTCAAATACCTTTCATTAATACGATTAGATAAGAATGCAGTATCTAATATTGATGCTCTTGCAAACCTCGAATATTTAGAGACAGTTTATTTAGTGGAAAACTTAATTCAGGAATTACCACCATGGATTGTTGAAATACCGATTGATATACTGTGGGAAAAAGAAAATATTCCTGGTTGTTTTAATTTTTACGGTAATCCAGTAATCAACCCTGCACTAGAAATTATAATGCAAGGAAAGGATGCTCTTAAGAGATATTTTGAAAAAGTCAAAGAGGAAGGAGTAGATTTTATATTTGAAGCAAAATTAACATTAGTGGGTGACGGCGGCTCTGGAAAAACGTCGTTACAAAATCGTCTTCTGAATAAAGAAAAACCATTGCCGAACACAGATAGCAGAACGCGGGGAATTGCAATAAACGATTGGAAATTTGAATATAAAAACCGCGAACATATAGTCCACATTTGGGATTTTGGAGGCCAAGATGTATACTATCCTGTGCATAAATTTTTCTTAACTGAGAATTCTGTTTTTGTATTGCTTGCATCGTCACGGCAACAGCACCACAATTTTAATTACTGGATTCCAACCATATATCAATTTGGAAGTAAGAGTCCTATAATACTTGGCCAAACTTGTTTTGACGGAAACAACTGCTCTTGGAATGACCTAGGCTATTATTTTGGTAATCCTAATTTTAATATTATAAGAAATAAGCTTTTATTCTATTACGAATTAAATCTGCCCAATAATAACGAAGGTCTTGAAAATCTAAGACAAGCTATTATTGAGCAAATAGTCAAATTACCACATTATGGAAAGGGTGTTCCAAAATCTTGGATTCCAGTACGAAACAAGATAGCACAAATGGCAAAAAATAATGCTTGCATTACATTTGAGAAGTTTAAAGAAATATGTAAGCAAACCAATAGTAAAAGTTTCTCAAGGTTAGTTGATATAGAAGATTGTGCAAGATTTTTTCATTCAATCGGGCTTATATTATGGTATTATAGCATAAATGAATTGAACGACTGGGTAATTCTACAACCGGAATGGGCTATGAGTGCCGTTTACAAAATTATTGATGATGATAAAATACAAAAAAGTCGCGGGAAAATTTTAGAGGCTGATTTCTTAAGATTATGGTGCGATAAAAGCTATGATAACAAGCACAATATTCTAAAAAAAATGTTGTTTTTTTTCAAAATTGCTTTCCCAGAAAAACTAAAAAAAGAGGACTACATTATTCCCGCCAGAATGCTGTCTATGCCAAGTGATATGCGGTGGGCAAGCGATGAGCCTTATCTATCGCTTGTGTACAAATACGACTTTATGCCAAAAGGGATTGTTAACCAAGTCACCGCTGAATTAAGTAGATATATTGTCTCTGAAGAACTAATATGGAATAATGCGGTCAATCTTACAAATGCGGACAAAACGGCAGAATGCCAAATAGAGGAAGATTTTTATTTTAGAGAAATAAGAGTCAGAGCCAAAGGGAAGGATCCACGATCATTGGTTTCTTTAGTTAAAAATGCTATTGATGATATTACCGATTCTTATAAAGATGTTAGGCCACAAATATATGTGCCATGCATCTGTGATTATTGTACAATAAATCCCAATCCAACAAAATTCTTATATAGCAAACTTATTGAAAAGCTTAACAACAACCAAGAAACTATTCGGTGTATAGAAAGCGACAAATTAGTATATATAAATGAATTGTTGTATAATGTAGATATGCAACGATTTTCAATGCAAATTCAAACAATAAAACTTTTCCTTGCCTCATCATATGAGTTAGCTCAAGACAGATCCGAATTTGAAAAATTCATTAACCGTGAAAATAAATATTTAATAAATAGAGGAATTTTTATCAGGTTAGAACTTTGGGAAGATTTTATTGATTGTATATCTAAAACAAGGCTCCAAGATGAGTACAATAAAACCATTGAACAATGTGATATATTTGTTAGCTTGTTCTTCACTAAAGTGGGAAAATATACACGAGAAGAGTTCGACAAAGCATTTGGTCAATTTAAAAAAACCGGAAGACCTCTCATCTATACTTTTTTTAAAGATGAGCCAATTAATATAAGTAAAATACTACAAAATTCAATTAATAGTAAGTTTAGTTTTGAAAGAAAACTGAAATCCCTTGGACATTTCTCTACTTCCTATAAAAATATTGCAGAGTTACAAGTTGGATTTAATAAACAATTGGAGAAAGTGATACCATTAATTTTAGAAACGAAAAAAGGTTCTATTTAATGGATTCTCTCGTCCACTATGTCTCGCGGATGCTATGGCACAGCGTTTCCGAGCGCGTGTACAAATGCGGGTATCTTTCCCAGGTTTTCCCCGGCTTTTGTCTTGCTAAATAAAAATAATTGGTAATCAATAAATTAAAGTGTACCTTTATTCTTTATTAATATTTTAAATTTTAAAAATGCAACAAGGTACAGTTAAGTTTTTCAATGAAACCAAAGGATTTGGTTTCATTACTCCATCAAACGGTGGTGCAGATGTTTTCGTTCATGCTTCCGGCTTAATCAGCGAGATACGCGAAAATGATTCCGTGTCATACGAAGTGCAAAATGGTCAAAAAGGATTGAATGCGGTGAATGTATCCGTAATCTAATTTTTTCATATTTATCATTTTGAAGAAGCTGCCCAAACGGGCAGCTTCTTTGTTTTTGTAATCTCCGGGCAGGGATGGGGGATGGGAAATATTAGCATTTCAAATAGCCGCTGGTTCGCGCCATGGCACGATAATAATGTCTCCCTATGAAAAATTGTACATCATGAAGAGGAAGTATTTAGTTATCAGCAGCATGTTCTTAATGGCGCTTGGTTGGTTCGCGTCGTGCAGCAGAAAAAATAACAACGATAATCCCCAAACGGCCCAGGTGAGCATGCGCCTTACAGATGATCCCGGCAATTATGATGCCGTGTATATTGATATCCGGCAAATAGGGTTTAAGATGGCCGGGCAAAGCGAGATATTACTTACCCCAAACCGCGCCGGAGTCTATAATATCCTCAGCTTCAGGAACGGGCTGGATACCCTATTGATAAATGCCACAGTGCCCGTGGGCACTGTTGAGCAAATAAGGCTTATACTTGGCAATGATAATTCGATAGTGGTGAGTGGCACAAGCTACCCATTGAGCACGCCGTCGGCACAGGAGAGCGGCCTGAAACTGAATTTTCATACAACTATTGCCGCAAACACCTCTTATACCATATGGATAGATTTTGATGCCGGGAAATCCATCTTGCAGACAGGTGGCGGCAACTATAAACTGAAGCCGGTGATACGCGCCTACAGCACACTTACCAACGGAAAGATAGAAGGGTATGTGTTACCGACATTCACCATGCCAACCGTATATGCGATAAGGGGAGCCGACACCACAACCGCTATACCTACAAGTGTTGACGGGCATTTTGTGATGAGCGGTTTGCCGGAAGGCACCTATCAACTGGTAGTATCTCCCGCGCTCACTACCTACCTGGCCTACAGCACTACAGTGAATGTGAGCTTTGGTACAATAACGAACGTGGGTACGATTACATTACATCCATAGAATAGAAGTATACGCCCCTATAAAGAAAAATTGCCTTCGCAAGAAGGCAATTTTTTTGTAGGTAAATCTATGCGAGGCATCTACTTTGCCGGCGCAGCGGCTTTTTTGGCGGGGGCTTTCTTTGCAGCTGCTTTCTTAGCCGGGGCCTTTTTAGTTATAGTTTTTTTAGCGGGTGATTTTTTTACCGCGCCAGATTTTTTTGCTGTGCTGTTAGCCACTTTTTTCTCAGTTGCCTCCGGTAGTATGTTTTTTGCGGAGCCTTTAAGGAAGTGTTTACTGGCCTTGCGTATGCGCGTCATGAATTTTTCTTCGCCCATCATGCTTTTGAAATCGGCAAGAGCAGTTTCCAGTTTGTGTATAATTTCCTGTTCCAGGCTTTTTTTTGCGGTCTTGTCCGCTTTTTTAGCTGTGTTCGGCATACTATAGCTGTGTTTGAATGTATTTTGCGTAATGATTAATTAATGCAAATGTAACATTGGTTTAATATTCTTAATGTTAAGTTTCGCTGTTCGTAAAAAAACTTAACATTGGAATGAGTTTAGTGACCTGCGCTAATGGTAAACTGCGGCGCTGCCAGAGACGATAATTTTCCTATCTTTAATGCTATGCGCCAACTATTACTCACCCTTTCCGCAATGCTGAGTGCCTTTGCAACTTGCGCCCAGTCGCTGCCGCAGCACGATACTATGTGTATGCTTATAACAAAGTACTTCAATGAACAGGATGTTGATAAGCTGTACGGACTTACCAATGATAAGTTCAGGGAGCGTGTCAGTAAGGATATGTTTACCGGAATAGCCACGAAGAACCTGTTTCCGATGGGTAAAATTCAGAAGACGGAGTTTATAGATATAAATGAAGGTGTAAGCGCCTACAAGGCCACATGCTTATTGGCGACAATGGAATTGCTGTTGAGTGTGGACGACAAAGGCAAGCTGGACCGTTTTCAGTTCAAGCCATTTAAGCCGCGTGTGGCCAGCAAAGTGGCACCTGTACCCACATCTAACCCCATGCGCACCTCACTGGACAGCCAGGTAGATGCGGCTGCCCGCAATTATATACAGAAGGTGAATACGGCAGGGCTGTGTGTGGGCATACTGACGAAGGGGAAAACGACCACCTATGGCTATGGCACAACAGATAAAAATAAGGAAGTGCTGCCCGATGAAAATACGGTGTTCGAGATAGGGTCGGTGAGCAAAACATTTACGGCGGTGCTGCTGGCATGGTATGCGCAGCAAAAGAAATTAAAACTTACAGACCCAATTACCAAGTATCTGCCTGAGCCCGCAGCAAATAATAAGGCACTGCAGGGCATAACACTTACCATGCTCAGCAACCATACATCCTGCCTGCCGCGTATGCCTTCAAATATAGCCGCAACTATGACCGACATGCAGAACCCCTATAAAAATTATGACCGGGCGCAATTATTCTCTTATCTGAGCACCTGCAAGACAGATACAACACCGGGCAGCCGTTATAGCTATTCAAACCTAGCCGCCGGAACACTGGGGGTGATACTGGAGCGGGTATCGGGTAAAACATACAGCGAGATGGTGCAGGAGGTGATTTGCGGGCCGCTGCATATGGGCAGTACCGCGCAGCATCTGACCAAAGATATGCAGCAGCGGTTTGCGAATGTGTACAACGAACAGGGCAATGCAACGGCAGCGTGGGATGTAGATGCATTGGCCGGGGCGGGGGCGCTGCGCAGCACCGTTCGTGATATGCTACTTTATACGAGGGCCAATACGGTGCCCGGTAATGACGCGCTGTCAGGAGCGATAAAACTTACCCACAGCATTACCAATACCCAAACGATGGAGGTGGGGCTTGGGTGGCATGTGGCCAAAATGAAGGGCGAAGAAGTGTTATGGCATAGCGGCGGCACCTTTGGCAGCAGCAGCTATGTCATGGTTGTTCCCGGCAAGGATATTGCGTTAGTGGTGCTCTCTAACTGCGGAGAATCAGTTGAGAACGTAGCGAGGAAGATATTTACGTCTCTACTGTAAAACAGCCATGCATAAAGTCAAATGAATTTAACAATCTGCATATGATTATAAGGATTTCATTAACTATCTTTGGCACACCGCTTGAATGAGATACATACGTTAGTAGTCAGGGATAGTTATTTTATCCGTTTTGTGAACGTTATGTTATCGGATATTCATAACTTTATCGCTTACTGCATATTTAATCATCAAATTAAACACTACATGAAGAAAAAAATCATCATGGCTTTCGCTCTCGTATTGGGCGCTGTTTCATCTTATGGTCAGGGTGCCAAAGATTCGCTTTATTTTGATAAGAGCTTTACGGAGGCGGGCATGGCGCCATCTGAACGCACAGAGTACACCCTTGTGCCCAAGTACTTCAAGGCCGGCGACCTGATACCTGAGCAGCCTATAGCCCTCACCAGGGCCAAAAAAGAGGCAATGGAGCTGGCAAAAGCCAAACCTACGCCCCTTCGCAGGGATTGCCTGAACATTATTTATACGGTTGACCCTCAATATAATGAGGCAGGATCTGTGGTGGGGACCATAAAGGGGACTATACTGATTAAGTGGTCGCACCCTAAACGTACCTGGGTATTCAGTTATCTGAAGTACCAGCTGGTGAACATAGACCAGAATGCGATTGTCTTTAAGCTGGAGGCAGAATAACCTATGCCGGTGGCGTATCGTTTAAAAAAAGCAGGAATTTATTTGCCTGTATAATAAAAAACACTACCTTTGCCGTCCCAACATCAAAAGGGGGTATAATAATATGCTGATAATTGATTCGAAAGACTGCGAAAACATTGATAAAGCGCTGAAAAAGTACAAGAAGAAGTACGAAAAATCGCGTACCCTTAACCAGCTCCGCGATCGCCAGTCATTCACTAAGCCATCCGTAAGGCGCCGTACAGAAGTGCTGAAAGCTATATATAAGCTGCAAATGGCCAACGGGGAAGGAGAAGATTAAGCTATATTTTAACAGATAATTTTACGCCCGCTATTGTATTTTTTGTAAATTTACAATAGCGGGTTTTCTATGTTTGATGAAAGACTGATCGATTTTGTACAATACCTGAGATTTGAGAAAAGATACTCTGCTCATACACTAACCGCTTACCAGAAAGACCTCGAGCAATTCCGCGATTTCCTCAACAAAGAATTTGGCATGAGCGAGATGAAACTCATCACGCACTTCCACATAAGGGGCTGGCTTGCCGGGATGAAAGGCGATAAGCAAACCGCCCGCACCATTAACCGAAAAATATCGAGCCTCAATTCTTATTATAAATACCTCCAGCGCCTTGGGCATATTGAGAAGAACCCTGTGCGCCAACTGCACGCACAACGCCTGCCGGAACGCCTGCCCGTGTATCTGAAAGAAAAAGAAGCGGAACATCTGCTTGAAGAAGTGCAGTATGACGAAGGTTTTAAAGGCGCTACAGACCGGCTGATATGTGAGCTGTTTTACGCCACCGGTATGCGCCGCAATGAGCTGCTGCAGCTAAAGGAGAGTAATATAGAATGGAGCCTGAACCAGCTAAGGATACTTGGTAAGGGCAACAAGGAGCGCCTGGTGCCGGTGAGCCCCGCCCTGCTGGACACCATAAGGGACTACCTAGCCGAGAAGCGGCAATTAAAGCAATATAACGAGCAGTTTTTGTTCAACCTGGAATCGGGCGAGCCACTGTATGCAGGCTATGTGTACCGAACCGTGACGAGATACATGGGCGATGCCACCACACTGCAAAAGAAAAGCCCCCACGTGCTGCGGCATACATTTGCCACACACTTACTGAACAACGGGGCTAATATACAGGCGATAAAAGACCTGCTGGGCCACAGCAGCCTTGCCGCCACACAGGTGTACACACACAATAATATTGATAAGCTAAAAGAAATTCATAAACAGAACCATCCGCGAGGATGATTTATTATTAACCAAAACAGTATGCTATGAACGTACAAATCCAGACAGTGCATTTTGATGCAGACAACAGGCTACTGGCGCATGTGAGCGCCAAAATGGAAAAGCTCAAGACCTTTCATGACAAGATAATAGACGTGGAGGTGTATTTGAAGCTCGATAACCTTTCGCAGCAAGTGCGCGACAAGGTAGCGGAAATCAAAGTGCATGTGCCAAAACATTCTTACTTCGTGAAGCACCAGAGCAAGACGTTTGAAGAATCGTTTGATGTTGCATTCAACTCATTAGTGAACCAAGTAAAACGGCAGAAAGAAAAACAGATGGCGTATAACTAATCTTGTTTTAGTTGATGCAAAGAGAAAGCCCCCCGCTAACTGCGGGGGGCTTTCTCTTTGTATGTAATGTGCGATATTTATTTGCCAATGACGAAATGGAATGCCTCATTTCCGGCAACTGTATTTACGCGTAGCATGTAAGTGCCGGGTGCGAGACCTTCGGTTTGTATGCGGGCTTTTATTTCCCCGTTTACAGGGGTAGCCTGCCCTTTATGTACTACCTGGCCAAGCATGTTTGTGACCTCGTAATAAACATCATCATTTGTTGCAACACCAACTTTGCCGCTAAGGGTAAACGTACCATTGTTGGGGTTGGGGAATAGGGAGAGCTGATTATTGCCGGTAGTAAGGGCATCAGCACCAAGGAAATTGTAAATGATGATACTGTTACTTATACCAAGGCCTAAGGGTAGTGTGGGGGCAAGGCACGGTGGATTTCCTATCACCTCGCAGCGGAAGGTGTCCCTGCCGTAAAGGTTGGTAGTGTAAGTAGATGCATTAGCGCCGGGAATTGCTACACCATTCCTGAACCATTGGTACAATGGTGACGGGCCGCCCCATGTTACGCTTGAAGAGAAAGTAACGGTCTGGCCAAGGAATGCCACCGTATCGGGGCCCGTGGTGGTGATGGTGATGGCCGGGTGTACATTCTTCGGAGCAACGTCCATATATACACTGTCTGCCACCGAATCAAACATAGGGCAACCATCGTTGGGGTACATGAATACATTAATCACATCGCCGTGCAAACCGGTAGGCCTGGTTGCCCTGTAAACAAATGTGTCGTTTACCTCGCCGGGAAGGGTAACACTGAATTTTTTCCAGGTAAAGGCAGGTGCAGTGCCGCCACCGGCAACCGGAGTTGCCACTACCAATACGGTGTCGTCTTCACAAATGATGCCGGACGGGAAGCGACTGATAGACACAACGCCGGGTATGCGCGGGTTCACGGTTAACGGCTGTACAGCATAGCACCCGTTAGGGAGTGTGTAGGAGATATTAACCACACCTGCACTCATGCCTGTAACTACCCCTGAGCTGTCAATGATCTGCGCAATGGCAAGGTCTGTACTGCTCCATATACCGGTAGGATCGGAATTAGTAAACAGGCTATCACCGCCTGCGCAAATGCTGAATGGACCTACCATAGCCGGAGGGCCGTAGCTGACATTCACCGGTACTGAGGCATAACAGCCGGTAGGGAATGTATAGTAAATAGTGCCTACCGCGCCGATAGTGCTGCTGGTTACCGCGCCGGAAGAGGTGACTACGATATCAGGGTTTGTACTTGACCAGAAGCCGCCTGTAGATGCTGTAGATAATATTGTGGTCATGCCGGTACAAATAGTAGTAGGTCCTGTTATCGGGGCCGGGCCGGGGTCAACTGTTACCACATAGGTAGCAGGCGGGCATGAAGCCTTAGTATAAGATATGGTCACCACGCCGCCACTCATCCCTGTAACGTAACCCGGGAAGAAAGTGGATGGGGTAGTGCTTACAATGGCAATGGCAGTATTGCTGCTGGTCCATGCACCGCCTGGCACAGATTGTGTTAATGCTATGGCATTTCCCTGGCAAACATTTGTAGGCCCTGTTATTACAGACGGCACAGTATTCACGCTTATAAAGCGGGAAGCAGCGCAGCCTGTAGGCAGTGTGTAGTCAATGTATGTGGTGCCACCTGCTGCTACCCCTGTAATGACACCGGATATGGGGTCAACTGATGCACTGCCTGGAGTAGTGCTCGACCATGTTCCGCCGGAGGGCGAGGTGGTCAAGGTCATGGTATAGGTTTCACAAACTAGCGGGGAACCTGCAAGAGGCGAAGGTGTTATATTAACAGTAAGTACTGTGTTTACTGAGCATGAGCCAAGGGTATAGCTGATAACGGTTGTGCCCGGCCCGACCGCCGCATATATCCCTGTTGCGGGATCAATAGTGCCCACACTTGTTGTAGCACTGCTCCATGTGCCACCAGCAGTTGCGTTATAGAGTGTATCTATTGTGCCTGCGCATTTTAAGGTATCGCCTGTAATGGGGCTTGCTGTAGCCGAAACGGTCACAGCAAGTGTTGCAGAAGCCGACCCACAGCCGCTTGATACTGAATAGGTAAGCGTGCCGGTGCCTGCCGCGAGGGCGGAAACTACACCAGTGGTTGGATTCACGGTAAATGTACCAGTAGCGCTGCTGCTCCAGGTACCACCCGGAGTTCCGGTTGGGTTAGTATAAGTAATAGTAGAGCCCGTACAAATAGAAGAAGAACCTACTATAGCTCCTCCTGTGGGGACAATGCATAATATGGTAATTGAAGCTGAACCATCACCTGAGCAATTTGCGCCTTGGGTATGTGCAACTGCGGTAGCCAACGTGCCGCTGGCAAAAGAAGAACCACCACCACCACCACCGGCAAAACCACCACCACCTCCCCAGTAGCCACCACCTCCGCCACCTCCAGACTGGAAGTAATAAGCGCCACCATTGCCACCGACAAGAGCCGCCCCGGTAAACCCTCCGGAAAGAGCCCCTGCGCCACCGGCTGCTAATGTGCCGCCTGCACCGCAATCAAAAGCACTGGGGCCACCACATGCAACTCCATCCGCTCCGGCTGTTGCACCTCCGCCATTTCCGCCATCATCTATGCCATAGCAATTATCTCCAGCTCCTCCACCTCCACCTGCCGCCAAAACACGATCCAAAAGTGTTGTACCTCCAATGCGGATGTCTGTAGCACCACCACCACCACCACCACCAGCATACCACACACCTCCATCACCACCAGACGGGAATGCGCCAGTGGTGCCACCCAAGCCACCTGAAAAGAAAAGGCCGTCAGATCCCCTGCCGCCAACGTAAATATTTAATACCTGACCGGGAGTAACAGCAAGGGTGCATACTACCTGTCCACCACATCCGCCGGGGCTGTAATATGATGAAGCTCCGCCTGTTGCACCCTGTATATCCACTCCAATGCTGAATACGCCTGTTGGGACAGTCCAAGCCTGCGGGCCTCCTGTATAGACAAAATTAAAAGTTTGTGCATGAGCACTAAACCCCAACAGTAATATTAACGAAAGAAGTTTAAGGTTCTTTTTCATTGTAAGTATTTTAAAAGTAGAAAGTTGTTTCTTTTTTTTTGGGACAAAATTCTATATAAAACAAATAACATAGCGCCCCAAATTAAAATTACATGCACAACAAAAATAGACAATTTTATGCAAAAAAATAATCGCGATTTAAGTATTTAAGCATTTTTATCAATGATGTTTTTTTCAGACCTTTGAAATATTAACTTATAGTATATAAATCCCCGTTCACAGTACATCTGTGAAATTTGCATGAAAAATATTACGTCATATTGCAGTACCTTTACTTATAATTTTACGGCGACATGCGTGCTTTTTTTGTTTTATTTTTTTTCTATTTAAGTGTACCTATTTACGTTTTTTCTCGAGTTTGGCCCAAAGAAGGCGATACACTGCATTACCGTATAGTCGGATTTTCTTTTCCTGAAGAGAAAAAGGCTGATCAATTCACTATCGAGATAGCAAAAGGCTATTTTAATAATGAGGATTCCTTTAAGAACTACGTTGTAAAAAAAGTCGACTCCAGAACAAACAAATTAGTGGTAGAAGTGCCCTTTTTCGACAAGCAATATACTTGGCGGATTATCTACAATAAAGGATTGCGAATAATAGGTAGTAGTCCTTTTCATCATTTTTCAACCGGTATGATTTCTTACGTCGATACCAATAACATCCGCATGAATATAACCCTAAACGCAAAAAAATACGAGAACGGTTATTTTTTTATGGATGGGAGTAGGGCATTGCATGATATGCATGGCAAGGCCGTATGGTATGTGCCTAATATTAGCGGTGCTGTAAAGGGAAATTCAATGATCAGGGACCTCAAGCTCACCGGTAAAAACACCATTACGTTTATGACTGACGGAGAGGCCTTTGAAATAAATTACGAGGGAGACCTGTTATGGAAAGGGCCTAATGGACGTAAAGAGAAGACTGATACAATTGAAGGTTACCACCACGAGTTGACCCGCCTGAGCAATGGGCATTACATGGTACTGGGTTTTGAGCCGATGCTAAGACCCCGCTCACAGCCGGCAAGGGATAGTATGAGGCAACAAATGGGGCGAGATACTGCGGCTATGAGGGCCAATGCTCGGATGAGAAGATACCGCTACGGTACAGTGCTAGAGTATGATGAAAATAATAATTTGGTGTGGATGTGGAATGTAGCCAAATATTTTGCGAACGTGGATTTGAGTATGTACAATAAAACTGACGGGACACCCGAGTATGATGTTCATCAAAATTCTTTTTATTTCGATGAGCAAGACAAAGTGATTTATTTGGGATTTCGGAATATCAGCCAGGTACTTAAGATTAGTTACCCTAGTGGTGAAGTACTGCGTGCATATGGAAAAAAACAGGAAGCCAATGGCCTGCCCGGGAATTACATTTTCTGTGGTCAGCATAGTTGCAAACAATCAAGCGATGGATACCTTTATCTGTTTAATAACGGATGTAATTTTGCTTCCCCTCCAACAATTGTCATGGCGAAAGAACCTGTATTGCCAACAGATTCATTAGAAAAAATATGGGAATTTACATGCCCCGTTGAACAGCACAAAAACATAGTTCATAATGTGCCGGTGCGCGAAGGTCAATTCACTTCGGGCGGTAGTGTAAATGAATTACCTGGCCAAGCTTTCCTTGTTTCAACCTGTAGTCCGTACAGTAAAGTGTTCATCGTGAGCAGGGATAAAGAGATTTTATGGAGTTGTGAGCCTCAGAAATGGAATGAGTCTAAAAAAGAATGGTCCCCTCTTAATCAATACCGTACCAGCTTCATTCAATCTCCGCAAAAGTTGGAACAACTTATATGGAATAGCCAGAAGTAGTGCATGTTCGGCAGTTTCTATAAAAAATATCGTTGTTTTTTCATTCAGGGTTTTGTTTAGTCAATAAACTACCCTATCTTTGCGCTCCCAAAAAGAAAAAAGGGGGAGTTGTCCCGGGATTATTTGA
>CAZBPS010000004.1:0-320174 GCA_964493865.1 uncultured Flavipsychrobacter sp. | reverse complement strand
CAGTAACGCTAACACCGGTGGAAGCCGATAAAGCAGTAGCAGGGGACCATGTATAGGTTGATGCACCACTGCCGGTAAGGGTTGTTGATGCGCCGGAACAAATGGTCACACCGGAACCGCCACTAACAGTTGGTATTGCATTAACGGTAACCGTAACTGTAGCTGTATTGGCACAACCGTTTGATCCGGTACCGGTCACAGAATATATTGTTGTAGTTGACGGATTAGCAGTAACGCTGGTACCTGTAGTAGCACTTAATGCCGTAGCAGGCGACCAGATATACGTAAGTGCCCCGCTGGCTGTCAATACTGTAGACGTTCCATTACATATGGCTACGCTTGATCCTCCACTTACTGTTGGTATAGGATTTACCGTCACTGTAACCATAGCTGTGTTCACACAACCATTTGCATCCGTACCTGTAATTGTATAAGTAGTTGTGGTAGTTGGGTTTGCCGTTACGCTGCTGCCGGTTGTAGCTGTCAGCGCAGTAGCGGGGGACCATGAATAATCTACTGCGCCGCTGGCTGTAAGGCCTGCAGGAGAACCCGCACAAATAACCGCACCGGCACCGGTAGTAACCGTAGGTAATGTGTTGACGACTACTGCCACACTTCCTCCCATTGTATTCGTACAGGTAGTAGTGCCATCAGTAGCTATGACAGTATACATACCTGCGGCAGTCTGTGCGCCAAAACTGATGGCCGCGCCGGTACCAGCCACAGGGCTGCCCACAGGGGAGGCGCCATTATATAATTGATAATCCACTCCGGCATCGGAAAGACTCAAGCCTACAAGCATACCGGCACCACCGGCACAATAAGCCCCACCACCGGTAACCGTATATATATTGGGTAACGGATCGATCGAAACAGTGACACTTCCGGTCATATTTCCGAAGCAGCCCGTAGACGTATTTGTTCCTACTACTGTATAGGTACCGACCAATGTTTGCGGGCCAAAGCTTATTGCACTGCCCGTGCCAATAACAGCGCTACCTATAGCAGTGCTACCCAGGAATAATTGGTAGCTCAGGCCTACTGCCGAGTTAGCAAGTCCGATAACAGCGCCCGTGCCACCGGAGCAATAACTACCTCCCCCTGTCATGGCATAAGCCGTAATACCCGAAGCGGCGGTAATAACCGCGCTGCCAAGCATATTGCTTGAGCAGCCATTAAGAGGGTTAGTTGCCGTTACAGTATAGGTACCCAGTGTTGTGAACGTTCCGAAACTCAGTGACGTTCCTACACCACCTAAAGGACTACCCACGGGAGTAGCACCTAAATAAAGTTGATAGTCAATACCCACAGCAGAGCCACCGAGATAGATGCTTACTCCCGGGCCTCCGCCACATACAGACCCGCCACCTAATACGCTTACCGCTGCAGGTGAAGTAAGTATTGAAACAAAGGTGCTGCCGGTCATATTATTCGTACATCCCGGCGACGGAACACCAATCGCAACAGCGGTATATGTTCCTGTTAAAGTTTGCGGACCAAAACTAATAGCGCTGCCTGTTCCGGCAACCGGACTGCCAATAGTTGACGGCCCTTTATATAATTGATAGTTAAACCCGGCATCAGACCCCGACAGGCCGATAGTAGAGCCTGCGGTACCTGCACAATAAAGCCCGCCCCCTGTCACGGAATAAACAGAGGAATAAGGATTGACGGTGACTGTTACCATTGCGTTACTGGAACAACCTACAGCGTTTGTACCTGTAACGGTATAAATGGTGGTAACTGTTGGCGTAGCCGTAACACTGGTTCCGGTTGACGCGGACAAAGTTGCGGAAGGTGCCCATGTATATGTAGATGCCCCGCTGGCAGTAAGGCTTGTTGACGAACCGATACAGATACCGATGCTTGAACCTCCACTTGTTGTAGGTGTGGAGTTGACGCTTACCTGCACTGTAGCTGTGCCACCGCATTCATCTGTAACGGTGTAAGTAATTGTAGAAGACGGGCTTGCGGTTACGCTGCTACCCGTTGTTACCGACAGACCTGTAGAAGGAGTCCATCGATATGCGGTACCACCCGATACAGTAAGTGTAGTAGAAGAACCATTGCATATGGTAACATTGGAACTTGCAGTAATAGTCGGCGATGTAAATGTAACGGATGTTGCGTTCACTGTACCGGTTACCCAATTTGAGGTTGAACCGCTTAATGTATAATTTACCAAAGTGCCATTGCGGCCGCCGCCGCTGTTATCGATGGCTGTTGTTAATCCAGTGTTAGAGCCGGCAGCTATTCCCTGGTCAAACGTATAATATGCCCTTAATCCAGTTGGTCCGGCAGACAGTCTGCCCGCCATGTTATTTACGATCTCACTGCCACAAAGTGCGCGGTTCCACACCCGGAATTCATCTATAGAGCCATTAAAGAAACGCTCGAAAGTTGAATGGTTGGCAGAGAAAGTACCCAAATAGGTGATCTCGCCCGTCTCTATATGCAGGTTAGGCGCGGTGAGCATATTTTGCACAAAACTGCCGTTAATAAATAATTTCACATTTGCGCTGTTCTGCACCAGTGCTATGTGGGTCCACGTGTTTAGCGGGATCACAGTTGAGTTCGATACAATTCCTACACTTGGGTGATAGGTCCAGATATGGCCAGTCGGATCCATGCCTATCAGTATACCGCTATTACCGTTTCTTTCATCGCCGAAAATCAATGCACCAGGAGATGTTCCGTTATACGAACTTACTCTTATCCATCCTTCCACAGTATATAACCCACTGCCTGCACCCACCACGCCAAGTGCCGGAAGCGCTAGCCTGTCATTTGTTCCGTCAAAATTCAGTGCATTATTGCCACTGACGGTTACATTAGCTGTGGCGGCAGCAATGCAACCGAAACCGTTAGTAACCGTATAGCTTATCTGCGCAATACCTTCTGCCACGCCCGACACAACACCCGATGTGCTGTTTATTGTAGCCGTGCCGGTGGCGGCACTTGTCCATACGCCGCTTGGGGTTGCATTGGCTAGTGTAGTGGTATTATAGACCGTAAGTGTCGTAGTACCTGTTATTGCTGCAACTGTAGGTTGAGAATTTACTGTCACATTGATGGTAACAATATTATCGGACGATACAGTTGCTGCTGTCCCCACATAGCTTATCGTTGCTGTTCCTGCTGCAACGCCTGTTACCACACCGGAAGTTGAATTGACAGTTGCGGTACCGGTTGCCCCGCTAACCCACGTACCACCTGCTGTTGCATTACTGAGAGTTGTGGTAGCGCCAGCGCAAACGGTTGTTGTACCCGAAATGGGTGACAACGGATTGTTCCTCAATACGGAAAGTCTACCGGCACCTACGTCAGCTACAACCACGTCTGCCTTTCCATCGCCATCTAGATCACCGATAGAAACACCTTCTGGGTCAGCGATTACGGAAAAGTCAACTTTGGGCGCAAGTGAGCCACTGGTAATTGTGCCACTGGTTGCTGTATTGCGAAAAACTGAAATCCTGCCGAGAGTACTTCCTGCCGAAATAACATCAAGCTTTCCGTCGCCATCTATATCACCTAAGGCCACGCTTTGAGAATTTACGCCGCAAGTGAATGCTACTTCTGAAGCAAAAGTAACGGAACCGGATGAGCTTGTATTACGGAAAACAGCTATCTGCGCGCTACCATATTTAGATGCAACGAAGTCAGGTTTTCCATCACCGTCTATATCACCTGTTGCAAATCCCCATGGAATAGATACAGAAAAATCTATTTTAGCTGCAAATGAGCCCGTGGTAATTGTGCCCGGAGTTGATGTATTGCGGAAAACAGAGATAGTGTTGGCTCCAGCATTAGCAACAACCATATCCGGCTTGCCATCTCCATCTATATCTATGATCGGTGTATGGTAGCTGTTGGCACCGGTTGTAAAGTCGACTTTTGCTGCAAATGAGATCGATCCGGATGAGCTTGTGTTGCGGAATACCGAAACATTACCGGCAGAATTATTTGCAATGATTACGTCGGTTTTCCCGTCCATATCAATGTCGCCTACACCAACAGTTGCCGGTCCGGCATTTGCAGTAAAGTTAACCGCTGTAGCAAACGAGCCCGAGTTAATAGTGCCGCTGGTACTTGTATTTCGCAATACCGTAAAGTTATTACTAGTCTGATTAGCCGTTAACACTTCGGGTTTACCATCTCCATCTATATCAGCTATTGCGACACCAAGAGGTGAGCCTCCTACAGCAAAGTCAACTTTAGCAGCGAATGAGCCTGATGAAAGTGACCCGCTCGTGCTGATATTCCTGAACACGGAAACAGAGTTTGCACTGCCATTATTGGCTACTACAAGATCAGACTTTCCGTCACCATCAATATCACCAATGGCCAGCAACCTTGGGCTAGATGTAGTTATTAACGGAAACCGCGAATTAAAGTTAACAGTATTAGCAACCAACCCACTATTATTATATGAAGGTAGGTAGGGATATTGAGAATACCCGATCAGCCCGCAGCCTGTTGTTTCCACCGTAACAGGTGCGAAAGTGGCTCCTGTCGGCACGGTAACAGTTAATGTAGTGGTAGTGGCAGCGGTGACAGTCGCCCTTGTTGCCCCAAAGTAAACAATATTGTTAGTTGTGCTAGCATCAAAACTTGTGCCTACTATAGTAACTGAAGATCCCGGGTAACCCACCAACGGACTTACGGAGGTTATTGCAGGTGCCGGATTTACCGTGACTGTAACTGACGATGTAGAACAGTTTAATGTATAATCGACCGTGGCAGTAGTACCCGAAATAACACCTGTCACAACACCCGATGTTGAGTTCACCGTAACATTACCGCTTGCTGTGCTCCATATGCCGCCTGTATTAGCGTTACTAAGTGTGATGGTAGAACCTACGCACACAGGCGTATTGCCGGAGAAAGTACCGGGGGCTAATGGTGTCGCCGTATTGCAATTGCCTACAGCACCTGTTACGTAGTTTGAAGTGCCGCCTGAGAGGGCGAAGTTGGAGATCGTACCTGAATGACTATTGCCGCTGTAGTCATATGTGCAGGTTAGACCTGTGTTGCTGCCTGCGGCTGTGCCCTGATTAAACCTGTAGTACGCTACCAAACCCGCCTGCTGGGCAATGTCACAATTCATATCTGTCTGTATCTGGCTTTGTGTGCGGGTCACATTCCATATCCGTACTTCATCAATAGTACCGGCAAAGTTTTGCATAGGACCCAATGATACATCGGTACCATTGGCAATGGAAAGCGCATGTGTCTGGTTGCTTACTGTCCATGTTGTTGTCAAGGACAAATTCCCATCAATATAAATTTTCGTCCCGCTCGCAACACCGCTGTTGAATGACATTGCTACATGATGCCAGTTGCCATCTGCAAGGTTCACACCGGTGGAGAGATTCGTCCCTGTGGTCCAGTCATATCCTATCAATATGTTATTATCCAGGAACAATCCGTATGCATATTGTTTCACGACGATGGCACGGTAACCACTACCGGCGCCGGACGTTTTTACCCAGGCTTCTATAGTTCCTGTACCTATCTGAAATACCGCAGGATTACCACAGTCAACAGCGTCATTAGTGCCATCAAAATTCAAGGCGTTTTTTAGTGAAGCATCCAGTTTGGCAATGAACCCATCATATGTTGATCCGTTAAAAGAAGCATCGTAATACGCAGCGCCGTTATTTATCAAAGCTAGGCTTCCGGTCGTTGTTACGCCTGCAAAATAAATGTCAATACCATTTGAAGTGCCTATACAATATCCGGCATCGTAGCCGGTGCCACCAAAGTAAGAAGACCATTGCCGTACAAGGTTGTTGTCAAACTTCGCAATCACGGCATCATTAGCACCACCGCCCGAAGATGTTTGAAAAGCGTTGTGTACCGGAATTGTACCGGAAGCCTGACCAACTACATAGACATTATCGTTTTTTACCTGTGCCCCATAAAATGCTGTACTGCCAGTAGTTCCGAAGTAAGTGGAATGCACCATTACACCCGATGCATTATACTTCTGTATTAATGCGTCCTGGCTGCCGCCACGAGAAGACTGATAAAAAGCCCCGCCGCCGGCATTCAGTACCGGAAGGTCTGAGGAAGAAGTATAACCTGATATAAAGATGTTGCCTGATGCATCAATGTTACATCCGGTAATATCATCATCACCACTGCCTCCCATATAGGTAGACCAAAGTTCAACACCTGAATTATCGAATTTTGCGACAAAAGCATCCAGTATCCCACCACCAAAAGATTGCGAATATGCACCGCCTCCGGGATTATGGGTAGGTACAGTGCCGGATTTTGCCTGACCAGTAAAGACAACGTTTCCCGATGCATCACAAGCTGCATTCTTAGGATATGCCCCAAATCCACCTGCAGAATAAAATGTGCCCCAAACCAAGCTCCTGCTGGTGTTAAATTTACCGAACCAAAGTATATCTGTGCCGGTATATGTTTGATTAAATGCACCGCCCCCGGGGTTAACCACCGGGAAAGAGGCATTCCCACACACGCCAACGAATATGTTATCAGACGGGTCATAAGTTACAGTTCCTACGCCGCCATAACCATTCGGCCCTATATATGTTGACCATAATAAAACACCACTATTGTTGAACTCGGAAATATAGCCCGACTGTAAGCTTGAGTGCGTAGAAACATAATATGCACCACTTCCCGGGTCAAGCAGAGGAAAGGTACCGGGGGTCAGTGTCGATCCTACCACGGATACTTTACCTGATACTTGGCTGACATCCATGTCGAAAGAGTTCCCTTCATTCCCATCGCCAAAAAATGTGCACCATTGCAATACACCGGTTGACGAAAATTTCGCCAGGTATGCGTCATTATACGATCCCGTAATGTAAGTTGCCTGGTAATAAGCGCCACCCCCGGGATTTGTAACAGGAAAAGAACTTGTAGAACCTACGAGCCCCCCTATAAAAACATTTCCACTTGCATCTACTTTCATTTTGCCTATCGACTCATCGCCTGTTCCACCAAAATAGCTGGTATGCACCATCGTAGGATCGATAGTTAATGGAAATGAAGCATCATATCCGCCCAATGAGAATTTCACATCATTTTCGTTTACAACGTATTGGCCTTTAACAGCAGTTTTAGCTCCATCTCTGAGACTTTGAAAACAATAAGGAGCATTATGTTTCCACGAGCCTCCGTTATAGCCTACATCAAGCGCACCATTTGAACAAATTTTCAAGCTTTTTTGGCCTACAAACTTTAATCTTATATCTGAAGGTTTTGCACCAGCTCCAACAATAAAATCATATTCACAGTGCCCATCCTTAACATAGAATACGACATCTACTCCTTTATATAAATTGCTGTATACAATCTTACCATACATCTTTGCAGATACTCTATGCTTATGCGATGCAGTGTAGTAATTAAACGCAGCCCCGGATATATCCTCTCCCGTAACAATCACATTTTCGTTAGCGTTTTCGAACAACATCTGAAGAAGCACGGCTTTTGCATTTGCCGGATTTTTCGCATTCTTTTTTTGTTGTTCTTTCCCCTCACTCTTTATCAATGGCAGATACATAATCTTGTCTTTGAAGAACAGATAAGAGCCCTCATCTGAAAAGGCAGTATATAGAACATCATTCAGCGACCTGCCGGCTGTATTGCGCACCTGCCCCTCGTTCTTAACAAATCCGATTGGGACCTTTGTTTTCGGGCTTGCTTCATGGGCTGAAACATCAAATGAAAAAAGAACTGTTGCTGCTGAAACAATCATAAATGCAAGTAACTTCATCTTGGTAATCCTGTATTCCATAAACTGCGTTTTAGCTATTTTATATTTTTTGAAAAAAAGATTGTTGCCGGTCAGACAAAACATAGTATGTTAATGCAATAAAAGTGTCCGTCTGTGGTCAATCACAGCTAGCATTTGCCAATAGTCGACTTACTCGCGAGATATATTTTATATTGCTTAAACAGCTTCGGTTGCGTGAAAGTAATATTCTGATCGTTCAAATTAGATTAGCTCATAATAAATTAACCACTAAGTAACATGCTGTTATCATTTCGTTATCAAACATTTGAATTATCATATATGATATTTCAAATGTTTGGAGAGCTTCAATTTCCACCAATATTTCTTTATTTGTAATGGCGGGTAAATATATAAAAAGCAAATACCTCTCGATGCTAATGCCACAGAAGATTGATAGTGCAGTACAATCAATATACTAAATGTGATTTTTGCATATCATATTATGCACATTTTTAAATAAAATCCACATTCGGTTATGCATTTTGTTGTATTAGCACATAATACATAGATGACACACTTATTAGAACAGTCAGAAAATCTTCTTTCCCATATATCACATGATTTTAAACGATCCCTTTTCAGTTAGTTCAGATGGAATAACCCACTAATAGGTATCAAAGGTCCAAGAGGAACAGATAAAACAACGTTGCTCCTTCAATGGCTAAAACAAATGAATCTCTCTGCAACAATGGATAGGCCGATCAAATTGACCACCTCAGGCCGAGGTAAACAGACCACCCATTTTGCTAGCGAAGTTTTCATGTTCTTGTATATTGGATGGTTAATAGTTTTAATGGTTCATTTTGTACTTCGTCAGGCGTGGCTTGTAGCTGTTTTGGGTGGCTGTTTTTTTTTTGCACAGTTGATTTCGCATCCCGCCGGGCATCATCGGGGGACGCATGGCCAAGGGGGACAGGAGGCATCAGGGCATTGCAATTAATGTTTTTAATTTTCGTCTGTTACCTACTCACCTGATTATCTGGCCACTACTAGCTTTATGCTCCGCTGCCCATCTCCCACCCTTATTGTCAGCAGGTATACACCATCCGTTAATTGTTTGGGCAGCTTTATTTGTTCCTCCAGATACCCATTAGCAGCCCTTGTTATCTTACTATACACATCCCGCCCGAGCACGTCATGCAGTCCCATCACCACATCCCCATCTACATTACCTATCTCCCCCCTTATGGTAAACTCCCCTCCATTCGGGTTTGGGAACACATGCAATGCTCCTGCCGCCGTTACCTGCGCAACACCCACGCTGCTGTGGTATATCCTCACCCATCCCGCCGACTGCCCGCCGCATTGCCCCGCCACCAGGCAGCTTACACTGTCGCCATGGCTCAGGCTGTTGCTGATGTAGGTATTACTGTTGGCCCCCGACACCGGCCAGCCGTTCAGGTACCATTGGTAGGCAGCAGCAGCTCCCCCGCTCACATTAGCCACCAGGGTATCCCACTGTCCGGCTTTAATCGTGGTGCCGGGTTGTGCGGTAATCGTTACCACCGGTACGAACCAGTTGTACACCGTCATTGTCACCTGCGCACTCACCACCGGTGGTGTGGCGCATACCGCGCTGCTCGTCATTGCCACCCGTATCACATCGCCGTTGCCGGGTGTGTAGCTGTAGCTTACACCCGTGCCTACCGGCACGCCATTCACATACCATTGGTACATTGGTGCGCTGCCGCCGTTAACAGGTATCGCCGTATACGTGCCAGTTGTTCCGGCACATACCGTATTGCCCACAGTGGAACCCATCGTCACCGATGGCACTACTGAAGGCGTCGTGCCGATCACCGTCCCGCCCGACATCGCTCTGATGCAGCCCGTCAGCGGGTTCGTTGCTATGGCTGTGTAGCTGCCCACCGCGGTCTGCGGTCCGAAGTCCACCGGCGTACCGGTGCCTGTAACGGGGCTTCCCGCTGTAGTTGCGCCAAGATAAAGCTGGTAGTCCGTACCGTTCTGTGAGCCGCTCAGCCCTATGCTCATGCCCGTGCCGCCTGCGCAGTAGTTGCCACCGCCTGTTACTGTATATACCGTAGGCAATGGGTTTACTACTACTGTCTTCGTGACGCTACAGCCTGCAGCTATTGTATAGGTAATCGTTGCAGTGCCCGGGTTCACACCGGTTATTGTCATGGTGAGCCCCGCCGAACCACCGGCCCCTATCATCGCGATCAGTGGTGCGCTGCTTGTCCATGTGCCACCTGCTATGGTGTTTGTGTAGGTTGTTGTGCTGCCTGCGCATACCTGCGGTGCGCCTGCTATCGCTGATGGCGGCAGGCTTACTGTAATCACCGTATCTACCGAACAACCCGTTGGCAGGATATATGTCACCAACGTGGTGCCGGGGATAAGGCCGCTCAAGGCCCCACCCGTGGTTATGGGCGCGACTGTCGCATCGCTGCTGCCCCATACGCCGCCGGGCATGCTGTTGCCCAGCGCAAGCGTCTGGCCTGGACATACGCGGTCGCCGCCGGTTATCGGGCCGGGAAGCGGGTTCACCGTTATGGGGGTCACACGCATACAGCCCAGACCGGCCAGTGTATACGTGACCGTGGCTGTGCCCGAGGCATGGCCCGTAACAATACCGTAGCCGCCGCCAAGGTCCGCAACTGTAGCCAGGGTGCTGCTGAACGAGCCGCCCGTTGTGGCGTTATGCACCAGCATGGTATCGCCCCACGCGCACAGGCCCGTGATGCCTTCCGTAGGCCCTACTTCCACTACCGTCAACCCAAAGATCGCAGAGCAGCCTGTTGTCGGCAAGGTATAACTCATCACGCTCAGACCGCCGGCAAGGCCATATACCACGCCGCTGCTGCTGCCTATCACGGCTACACTTGTAGCTCCGCTGCTCCAGATACCGCCCGATGCAGGGCTGACCAATGTTGTTGTGCCGCCAAGGCAGATGTTGGCGCTGCCCCTTATGCCTGATGGCAGCGGGTTCACAGTCACCGGTTTCCATACCGTGCAGCCTGCACCTAAAGTATAGGTTATTGTCGCCGTGCCGGCATTCATGCCGCTCACTATGCCTGTGGCTGAACCTGCAAGGGCTACTATAGGGTTACTGCTGCTCCAGGTGCCGCCTGCAGTCGCATTGGCCAGCGTAATATCGCTACCCACGCATACTTCGCCGGGGCCGGTCACTGCGGGTGGAAGGCCGTTTACGGTCACTGTTGTTACCGCAGGGCAGCCGCCCACTGTATAGCTGATCTCTTCCGTGCCTATGGCTATACCACTCACTGTCATGGTGAGCCCCGTCGAACCCACGGTACCGCTCACGGTGGCTATGCCCGTGCCGCCGCTCGTCCAGGTGCCGCCGGGGGTGCTGTTACTTAATGTTATCGTTGAACCGATGCACAGTTGCGGGCTGCCGGTGATGGCACCGGGGGCCGCGTTAACGGTTACCGTCCGGGTAGCAGCGCAACCACTGCCTAAGGTATACGTGATCGCCGCCATACCGGGGGCCACGCCTGTTACCATGCCCGATGCGTCCACTGTGGCTATGCCTGTGCTGCCGCTGCTCCACGTGCCGCCGCCCATAGGGTTGCTCAACGCGGTGGTCAGGGCTACGCAGATGTTGGCCGTACCGGTGATCGCTGCCGCTGCCGCGTTGATGGTCACTTCCTTCGTGGCCGCACAGCCGCTGCTTAACGTATAGCTTACCGTGGCCGTACCTGCCGATGTGCCGCTCACCACGCCGCCGGGGGTGATGGTGGCCGTGCCGCCGGTCGCGCTCCAGGTGCCGCCGGGGGTCGGGTTGCTCAGGGTCAGCGGGCTGCCCATGCAGGTTTGCACAGGGCCGCCGATTGCGCCGGGTGAGGTGTTCACCGTTACCACAGCCGTAGCCGTGCAGCCACTGCCCAGTGAATAGGTGATCGTGGCCGTACCGGGGCCATTGCCGGTGATGATACCGGTTGAGCCGGCAGAGGCTATCAGCGGGCTGCCGCTGCTCCAGATACCGCCGCCGGCGGTATTGCTCAATGTGGTGGTTTGGCCCACGCATACGCTTTTTATGCCGGTTATTATGCCGGGGGCTGTATTCACGGTCACCGTAGTGGTGGCCGAGCAACCGGTACCTAATGTATAGGTTATTGTTGTGGTGCCGGGGGCTATGCCGCTCACCGTGCCGCTGGTGGCACCTATCGTGGCCACACCGGGGGTGCTGCTGCTCCAGGCACCGCCGCCGGGGCTGGTGAGGGTTGTGTTTGCCCCTACGCAGATGCCTGTGGCACCGCTGATGGCACTTACGCCGTTAACGCTTACCGTGCGGGTAGCACGGCAGGCGCCTATCGCGTAGGTAATGAGCGCCGTACCGCTGCTGATGCCGTTCACTGTGCCTGTGGTGCCATCTATCGTTACCTGGGTGGCTGTGGTGCTCCACAAGCCGCCGGATACGGGGTTAGTTAATGTTATCGTTGAGCCTATGCACACTTGTGTGGGGCCGCTGATGGTGCCGGGGGTGGTGTTCACAGTCACCGGCAGTATCGCCGAGCAACTGCCCACTGTATAAGATATCGCCGCTGTGCCGGCTGCTACGCCGCTAACTGCGCCGCCGGTGCTAACTGAGGCGGTGGTGCTTGCGCTGCTGCTCCACGTACCTGAAGGAGTCAGGGAGGTGAGCGTGGCCGTGCCGCCAACGCAAAGGTTGCCTGTGCCGGTGATAGGCAGTGGTGAGGCCAACACGGTCATTGTTTTTGTCACCGTGCAGCCGGTACCGAGAGAATACGTAATCGTGGTGATGCCGGGAGCTACGCCCGTAACCACGCCGCTCAATGAGCCAACAGTCGCTACGCCGGAGCTACTGCTCCATGCGCCGCCCGGCACTGTATTGGTAAGCGTGGTGCTTAAACCTACGCATACGTTAGCAGCACCGCTGATAGCGCCGGGAGAGGTACTCACCGTTACCTGCGTGCTGCTTTGGCAGCCGGTAGGCGAAGTATAAGAGATAACCGTGGTGCCGGTAGCTATGCCGCTTACTATGCCGCTTGAGACGCCGATAGTGGCCACCGAGGGCACTGTGCTTGTCCAGCTGCCGCCGGGGGTGCTGGCTACGCAGCTAATCGTTGCCCCTACGCATAATGCCGTAGGGCCTGTGATGACGGGTAGCGGGATGACACCTATCGTGGCGCTGCCGCCCATCGTGCGGGTGCAGCCTGCGGGGTTGGTAGCTTTTACTGTATATATGCCTGCTGCTGTCTGCAATCCGAAGTCTAATGCAGCGCCCGTACCGCTCAATGTAGTGCCGCCGGTGGTTCCGTTGAACAACTGGTAGGTAACACCTGTCATTGAGCCGCCGAGGCCGATGTGCAGGCCTCCGGCACCCGCGCAATAGTTGCCGCCGCCGGTTACCGGGTATGTCGCCGGAAGACCGTTGACGGTCATCGGGTGTACCGAGCTGCACCCGCTCCCTAAGGTGTAGGTGATGTTCACTATGCCCGAGGCTATGCCATTTACTGTCATGGTGAGCCCGGTCGAACCACTGCCCACCGTGGCTATTGCAGTACTGCTGCTGCCCCAGGTGCCGCCGCTACCGCTTGCCGTGGTGAGCAGGGTTGTCGCACCTACGCACACCTGCCCTGCCCCGCTAATACTGCCCGCCGATGCGCTCACCGTCATGGTCTTCGTTAGGTAACAGCCGGTAGCAAGCGTATAGGTAACTACCGTGGTGCCGCTGCTCACACCGGTCACCACACCTGATGATGAGCCTATGGTTATATTACCGTTGCTGCGGCTCCAGGTGCCGCCGCCGGGGCTGCCCGTAAGGGTGGCCGTATTGCCGGGGCATACTGTGCCGGGGCCGCTGATGGCAGAGGGATTAGGTGATACCGTGATGCTTTTGATGCCGTAGCAGCCGCCGGGCAAGGTGTAGGTAATGGTTGCTGTGCCGGTGGACAGCCCGCTCACCGTGCCGGTAGTGCTGCCTATAGGGGCTATCAGCGGGGCGCTGCTGCTCCAGGTGCCACCACTGCTTGTCGTGGCAAGTGTTGACGAACTGCCCAAACATACCCTGGACGGGCCGGTGACCACAGGGGTGGCGTTTACCGTAAAACCCGCAGTGGTGCGGCAGCCCGCGGCTATGTAGGTGATGGTAACCATGCCTGCCGTGCCGCCTATTACAATGCCGGTGGACGTGCCGATATGGGCGATGGACGTGCTGCTGCTGCTCCAGGCGCCGCCGCCGGGGCTGCTCGTTAAAGTGGACCCGCCGCCGATGCATACCTGCAAGGCGCCGCCGATGGCCGTTGGAGCGGGGTTGATGGTGACCGTGGTGGTCACCGTGCAGCCTGTGCCAATGGTGTATGATATAAGAGCTGTACCCGCAGATACGCCCGTGTATGCGCCTGTTGCGGGGTTGATGGTAGCGATGCCGGGCGAGCCGCTGCTCCAGGTGCCGCCGGCTACGCCATTGTACAACGGAGCGGTAGCGCCTGCGCAAGCACTCATAAAGCCCGTGATGGCCGTGGGGCCGGGGTTGACCGTAACGGGCAATGTCGTGTAACAGCCGCTTCCTGCAAGCGTGTAGGTGATGGTGGCAGTGCCGCTAAGCATGCCTGTGACTACGCCCGTGGTAACACCTACATCGGCAAAGAATATATCGCTGCTCGTCCAGAAACCGCCGGGGGTGGCATCGCTCAGCAGTGAGGTATGGCTTAAGCAAACTACAGCGCTGCCGGTAATAGGTAATGGCGCCGGGTTAACGGTTATAGAGGTGGTACTGAAGCAACCAGAAGATAAAGTATAGGTGATGGTGGTTGAGCCTGCGGAAATGCCCGTAACATAACCGCTGCCGGAGCCTACAGAAGCCACTGAAGGAGCGCTGCTCAACCAGATACCTCCACCGGGAAGAACATACATAGGTGGGGATACAGAAACGCATATCGCAGGAGGGGCAGTGATAACAGGGGTAACGTTAACGGTAACAGCCTTTGTTGCAAAACAGCCGGAAGGTAACGTATAACTTATTGTGACCGTGCCACCTGTCACGCCTGTTACTGTACCGGATGAAGAACCAACTGTAGCAACCGCCGGGCTGGCGCTGCTCCAGGTACCGCCTGTAGTAGTCGTGCCGAATGTTGTTGATGCACCTGTACACAAAACCGCAGTGCCGGTGATGGATGACGGAATGGGGTTTACGGTAATCGAAAAAGTATTTAAACAGCCGGTAGCCAGTGTATAACTAATTGTTGCAGTACCTGATGCTATACCAGTAACAACACCGGTCGAAGAACCAACAGCAGCAATGCCGGGACTGCTGCTCGCCCATATCCCTCCAGAAGGTAGGCTGACGTAATATGCGGTAATACTTTCACAAATATTTGATGTGCCAAATATATTTGACGGCGAGATGTTTATAGTTAGAGTCTTGGTAACAAAACACCCACTTGGAAGCGTGTACCTTATTACAGCAACACCAGGCGAAACCCCAGATACAAGACCAGTGACAGACCCAATTGATGCAATAGAAATGTCGCTGCTACTCCATACACCTCCAATTGTAATATTGCTAAAAGTATCTGTTGAACCAGCACACAATAAACTATCCCCACTAATAGCCATTGGAGCATTATTAACTGTAATAGTTTTAATTGCAGAACAGCTCCCTGAAACAGAATATGAGATAGAATAACTTATTACAGCAACACCTGGCGATATACCGGCAACGAGCCCGGACGATGAACCGACTGCTGCAATAGAAGCATCACTACTGCTCCACCATCCTCCGCTTGTAGCAC
Source organism: uncultured Flavipsychrobacter sp. (assembly GCA_964493865.1). Taxonomy (GTDB): domain Bacteria; phylum Bacteroidota; class Bacteroidia; order Chitinophagales; family Chitinophagaceae; genus Nemorincola. Next base: position 304,658 of record CAZBPS010000004.1, on the reverse strand, counting down.
TGGCTAATGTAACTGGGCTAGATCCGATGCATACAATCGGACCACCTAAAATTGGAGCAACATCAATAACTGTTAATGTGGTAGACACAGTACATCCACCAAGATAATAACTAATTATTACTGAGCCTGACGCCAAAGCTGTCACTACCCCAGTTAGCATATCCACACTTGCAATACTTGGGTTACTGCTAACCCAGTTACCACCAGTTATTGACGCAGTAAAAACACTACTAACGCCTATGCAAAGTGCTGACAATCCCGTAATATGGGGCAAACCAGCAAACGAAGTGTCATATAACCTCATTATTTCACAATGTGTTAACGCACGATTCCATATACCAACATCATCTATAATTCCACTAAAAAATTGCCCTGTCCCATGATGAACTGCGCCTATCACGTTATGGGCACTATCTGTGTGATATGCGGCTATTCCCGGTCTGTATGCTGCTTGCAGTAATGAGTCGTCCAAATAGATCTTCATAGTATCAGTAACTCCATCATAAGTTCCGGTAAATAAATGAAATTGGCTGGTATCAATTATTGATGTTGAAAAACCAACACTAACTGCAGATGTTCCACTGCTTATATTCCTTTGAAAATATACTGTACTGCCGTTAACATACAACAAATAAGGGTCATATGCCATTCTTGCATCTCCTCTAAATAAAATTTCACGCGTACCCGAATAGTTGCGCGACTTAACCCAAGCTGACACTGATACACTTCTTGTAAGATTTAAGATGCTATCTGGCGGTATGTAAATATAGTCGCTAGTTCCATTGAAATTATATGCAGAATTGGCAATCCCAAATCTATTCGAAACGGGAGTGGGGCCTGTTACAATGCCATTATTCCCATTACCACTTAAGTCTATGGCACTCCCATCAAGCGCGTACCATGCCATTAATCCACTCGTAGGCACATAAGAAGGAACCTGCGAATACCCTCCATACGAGGAGATTACCACAGAAGCTAAAAACAAAAAACGCTTGTAGTATTTGTAAGCGAATGGGTACACAGGCCATGTTTTTTACAAGATAAACATATTCCTTAATTATACAAAACTTTTAAAATGTTTTTTTTCGAATGAATATGCTCATCGAGCTATCACCAGCGTAAAGGCCCTCACGCCGCCTGTAGTCTTCACCCGTAGCAGGTACGTGCCGTCGGCTAGACTGCCCCCAAGTGTTATCCTGTGGTGCAATTTACCGTTGCTTATCTCTGCCCTGCCCCTGTAGATGGGCTGCCCCAGCAGATTGGTAATCTCTATTTCCGCACTCCTATCCGCCATACTGCCAACTACCACAAACTCCCCTCCGTTCGGGTTCGGGTACACCTTAATCTCCGCTTTAGTAATATCACTTATTGCCAGCGACCCGCATGCCGTTATCGGCAATACCTTCACCGGCAACATTGCTCTCGCCATGCACCCGTTCTCCGTAACCGTATAATAAACCGTGTCCATCCCCGCCACCATGCCCGAAACAACACCCGATGATGTGATCCCCGCATTGCCATTTGCCGTACTCCACACTCCGCCTGTAACCGTATTTGACAACGCCACAATACCACCAACACACAAACTGTCCGCCCCCGTTATCACTCCCGCAGATGGTGTTGCGTTGACGGTAATGAATTTCATGGTCTTTGCTGTGCCACATACATTCGTTACCGTGTAGGTTAGCGTAGCCGTGCCTGCCAATACACCTGTAACTGTCATGGTGAGCCCGGTCGAACCACTGACCGTGGCTATCGCTGCATCGCTGCTGCTCCACATGCCGCTTCCTGCACCGCCTGTCATGGTGAGCAACGCCGAACCACCGCTGCACACCGTACCCGCTCCCGTTATTGTTCCCGCCACAGGGAAGGTACTCACCGTGAAAACCGTATCCACCTTGCAGCCGGTAGGCAGCGTATAAACTATCGTACTTGTTCCACCTGTTATGGCAGATACTACACCCGATGACGTCCCTATCGTGGCCACTGTCGGTGCGCTGCTGCTCCAGGTGCCGCCACTCCCGCTTGTCACGTTGAGCGCAGTCGAACCGCCGGCACAGATATTCACCGAGCCGACTATGGCGCCGGGCAAAGGATTTACCGTAATAGTGCTGGTGGTGCTGCATCCTAATCCGGCTATCGTATAGGTTATCGTAGCTGTTCCCGGTGCATTGGCAGTTACCACCCCCATGCCCCCGCCCAATGCCATTACCGTGGCCGAGGTGCTACTGAACGCACCTGTCGCCAGCACATTGCTCACAGTCATCGTATCGCCCCAGGCACAGAGGTTACGCACACCGCTTAGCGCAGGAACCGCCACAACGCTTAATGTGAAGGTAGATGCACATCCTGTAGGCAATGTATAGCTGATTGTAGCCGCGCCACCCGATACGCCTGTTACTATTCCACTCGATGAACCTACCGTAGCTACGCCCCCGCTGGTGACCCATATACCACCTGCCGCACTTGTGGTAAGTGTAGTCGTGGCACCTTTACAAATGCTGGTACTCCCCGCAATGCCGGACGGCACAGGGTTTACGGTCATAACTTTTGTCACCGTGCAGCCTGGGGCTAACGAATAAGTAATTGTTGCCGAACCCGTGTTCACTCCTGTAACTGTCATGGTGAGCCCTGTCGAACCACTAACCGATGCCACTATCGGGTTGCTGCTGCTCCATGTGCCGCCACTTGTTGTCATGGTGAGCACAGTCGAACCACCTATGCACACACCATCTGCCCCGCTGATGGCCGGGGGTAAGGACATCACTGTTACCATTTTTATTGTTGCACAGCCTGTGGTTGGGTTGGTGTAGCTGATGGCAGCTGTGCCTATCGTTAGGCCACTTACTGTCATGGTGAGCCCTGTCGAACCACCAACCGCTGCTATACCCGTGCTGCCGCTGCTCCAAACACCACCCGCTGTGCCGCTGCTTAGTGTTGTTGTTGAGCCGATGCACATAGTCGCTGTACCCGTTATCGCCGATGGGAGCGGGTTTACGGTTACTACAGCCGTTACCGCACAACCCGTGCCTAACGAATAAGTAATAGTTGCCGTGCCCGGCACCCATCCCGTCACCTCGCCGCTGGTGCTGTTGATGGTGGCTATCAATGTGCTGCCACTTGTCCATATACCTCCACCTGCTGTATTACCTAATGTTGTATTGCCATTCTGGCATACGCTTTTTGTGCCGGTTATTGCTCCGGGTGCTGTGTTCACGGTTATTACTTTAGTGGCAACGCAGCCGCTTGATGGTGTAAACGTAATAGCAGCCACACCCGCACTCACGCCTGTTACTACACCCGCACTATTTACTATTGCAGTGGTCATACTACCGCTGTTCCATAAGCCGCTGCTTGTTGGCGTTACGGTGAGTGCGCTTGTTGCGCCTACGCACAGTCCACCCGCGCCGCTTATTGTTGGCGCGGCATTTATGGTTATTGCTCTTGTAGCAAGGCAACTGCCCAATGCATAAGTAATATTTGCAGTACCTGCGCTTAACCCATTTACCGCACCTGTGCTGCTGCCTATGGTTATGTTTGGCGATGCAGTACTCCACACGCCACCTGCCACGGTATTGGTCGCTACCGCCCAGCCACCCACACATACCGACGCAGGCCCGCCTATTGCCGCAGGTATGGGGTTGACCGTCACATTTGCCGTTGTTGCGCAACCGCCTGCAGTATAAGAAATCACCGCCATGCCCGCCGTTAGCCCGTTCACTGTTCCTGTTGAGCTAACAGTTGCTATCCCTGTTGCGCTACTACCCCATGTGCCCCCACTTGTTGCCGTGGTGAGCATAGTGGAAGTGCCTGCGCACATGCCCATAGTCCCTGTTATGGGTGCGGGTGATGGCATCACGGTCATGTTTTTTGTTACCGTGCAGCCGGTGCCTAATGAATAGGTAATTGTTGTAGTCCCTGCACTTACTCCTGTCACCTCGCCGCTGGTGCTGTTTACCCTTGCTCGTGCTGTATTGCTGCTGGTCCACAGGCCGCCTATCGGTGTTGATGTAAGCGTTGTCATGGCGCCGCTGCAAACTGTTGCAGCCCCTGTTATGGCCGTTGGTGCTGTACTCACATTTACTGTGGTGGTTACCGCGCAGGTGGTGGGTAGTGTGTAAGTAATTACCGTGCTGCCAATTGTTAATCCATTCACCACTCCTGATGCTGAGCCTATCGTGGCCACACCCGTACTGCCGCTGCTCCAGGTGCCGCCTGCGGGACCTGTGGCCAATGTAGTCGAACTACCTGCACAAACTGTTGTCGCACCACTGATAGGCGCGGGCAATGCGTTGATGCTTATTGTCGCACTGCCGCTCATGTTATTTGCGCAGCCGGTTATTGTATTCGTTGCGGTTACGGTATAAGTACCTGCCGCTGTATGAAGACCGAAATCCAGCGCACCGCCACTGCTTGTCATGGTGAGCACCGCCGAACCACTGCCACGGTACAATTGGTAAACCAATCCCACTGCCGAGCCGTCAAGCCCTACGTGCAGTCCCGCAGCTCCCGCGCAATAGCTGCCGCCACCCGTCACATTATGCGCCGCGGGCAACGCATTTACGGTTATTGTCTTCGTAGTAATACAGCCACTTACAGGTATATAACTGATCGTTGCCACACCTGCGGATATGCTGCTTACTGTTCCGGTTGCTGTACCAATTGCTGCTATGGTTGGGTTGCCGCTGCTCCATATGCCGCTGCCACCGCTTGTTATGGTGAGCATCGCCGAACCACTAACGCAGACCGCACCTGCTCCTGTTATCACGCCGCCTGAGGTGCCAACCGTTACTATTTTGGTGGTATAGCAACCTGTGGGTAGCGTATAAGTTATTATTGAAGTGCTGGAAGCAACACCTGTTACCACTCCGGTTGAAGTGCCGATGTTTATATTAGTATTGCTCTTGCTCCATGTGCCGCCGGGTGTGCCGTTAGTTAATGTTGTAGTAGCCGCTATACACACGGTAGATGCACCAATTATGGCCGTAGGCAAAGCATTTACGGTTATCGGTTTTGTGCTGTAGCAGCCAGTGGCCAATGTGTAGCTGATGGTGGCAAAGCCCGCACCAACGCTCGCTACAGTTCCCGAGGTGCCGACCGTTGCAATACTTGTATTGCTGCTTGCCCACACACCTCCGCTTGTGGCTGTGGTGAGCATCACAGAACCACCCACGCACACTGCACCCGCACCTGTCCCGATAGTTATCGGGAGCGGCAATGGATTTACTGTAAACGGCGTAGTTGTGCGGCAACCGGTGGACAGTGTATAAGTTATCGTTACACTACCCGCTGTGCCGCCCACTACCATGCCCGATGCCGACCCTATAAATGCTATGGCCGTATTACTGCTCGCCCATGTACCTGTGCCGCTGCTGGTGAGCGTTGTCGCCCCGCCGCTCCCACATACTGCCCCTGCCCCTGTTATCCCTCCGGGCAAGGGGTTTACTGTTATTGTTCTTGTCACCACGCAACCAGCACCTATGCTGTAGCTCATTGTGGCAACGCCAGCAGATACGCCAGTGTAAAACCCGGATGTGGGGTTGATGGCTGCTATGCTTGTAGCACCGCTACTCCATGTGCCGCCGCCCACGCCATTGGCAAGGGTGGCCGAGTTGCCCACGCATACTGCCGCTGTGCCGCCTATGGCTGTAGGGGCCGGGCTGACCGTTACGCTTTTTGTGCGGTAGCAGCCTGTGCTACTTAATGTATAACTGATTGTTGCTGTGCCGGCGCCAAGCCCTGTAACCACGCCTGTGGAGACATCGACAAAGGCAACACCATAATCGCTGCTGCTCCATGAGCCGCCGCCCGCCGTATTGCTAAAAGTATCTGTTGTACCTATGCACACTATATCGCTGCCCGTAATTGCCGCCGGCGATGGATCCACCGTTACCACTGTTGTGGTGGCGCAGCCTGTTGGCAGTGTGTAGCTGATGGTTGCCGTGCCTGTGGCAACGCCCATTACTGTCGTTGTGGCCCCCGAACCACTGACAGTGGCTATACCGGTAGCTGCGGAACTCCAGGCACCACCCGGCGAAGAATTAAATAATGTAGTTGTTGTAGCTGCACACATGCGGCCATAGCCCGTTATGCTCATGGGCAGCGGGTTCACGGTTATTGCCTTGGTGGCATAACAGCCATTGGCAAGGGTGTAGCTGATTACTGCCGTACTTGCGAACATGCCCGTAACCGTCACTGTGGCTCCCGAACCACAGACAGCGGCCACTCCACCCGCACTGCTTGCCCACCCGCCGCCGCCTGTTGTTGTAGCGAGCGTAGTAGAACTACTAACACAAACATTTGCAGTGCCTGTTATTGCCGCAGGGGTTACAAGCACCGTAACCGGCACCGATGACATGCAGCCCGTAGGCAGTGTATAAGTAATATTAGCCACGCCCGCCGAAATACCATTTATAGCACCCGATGCCGAACCTACCGTGGCTATGCCCGTGCTGCCGCTAGCCCATATACCGCCTGATGGGCTTGAAGTAACAGAAGTGCTGCTGCCCACACAAACAGGCGATGGCCCCGTAAAGCCCGGCGCGGAAGGCAAGGGGTTGACCGTAATTATTTTGTTTACAAAACAGCCCGTGGGTAGTATATAAGTAATATTAGCAATCCCTGCTGATAATCCTGTTACCCCACCCGTGGTCGAACTTACCGTGGCTATACTCGTGGCTCCGCTACTCCACACTCCACCGCTTACTGTATTGGCCAGGGTTATAGAACCGCTCACACAAACGACTCCTGCTCCCGATATAGCAGCTGGTAAAGGGTTTACAGTTATATACAGCGTTATGGTATCATACAAAAAGCCATCAAAAACTTTTACTCTAAACGTATCATTACCCGAATAGCCGGTGGTGGGCAGATAATATAAGCCTTGAGGTGTTGTGGTGCCAATAGATGCAAAAGTATCTGCCACCATTGCCGTGCCATGCAGCGGTGCGCTAACTATGCTCCATATTAAGGGTTGGCTCACGTCCCTGTCGTTTACTTTAAGCAGCAAATTCAGTGAGTCTGCCTCATTGGCACATATAGTATCTCTTGCAGCACTACCATTTGTAAAAACCGGGGCACGGTTTCCTGATGAAATCTTCCGTACATATTTTTCCTCATTGATATATATATCGCCTGTCCGGCGGTCTATATGTACCTGTACCGGGGTCACTAATGCGGCACTGGGAGGCCCGCCATCACCGCTGTGGCCATGAATACCAGGGCTGCCGGTTATTGCTGTAATAATACCGGCGGCATCTATTTTTCTGATGGTACTAGCATCATCGCAGAAATATGTATTTCCATAGGCATGGGTTGCTGGGTTATTGGGGCGCATTGTCGCAGCAGTTGCAGGTCCGCCATCGCCACTGTAGCCCCATGTACCACCGATGCCGCCTATCGTATTAATGATACCGAACGTGTCAATCTTTCGTATCGACCCATTTGCACTTGTATAGATATTTCCGAACTCATCGGCTGAAATAATCGTTATAATAGTCGCCGAGATTGCCGGACCACCATCGCCTGAGTAACCCCAAGTGCCGCCAATACCTGCTATTGTAGTAATAATCCCCGAAAGGTCAACTTTTCGTATGCGATGGGTACCTGTAAAACAACCTATGAATAGATAACCCGCACTGTCCACGGCCAACGTATAGCCGCTATTCATTCCGGCAGCGGTTGCAGGGCTACCGTCGCCTGAGTACATCGCTGACCCATTACCGGCTACTGTGGTTATAATTCCTGCTGAATTTATTTTTCTAACCCGGCCTTCGCTCAATACATAAATATTTCCTGCATGGTCGCATCCCATACCCAATGGGTCGCCCACCTGCGCTGCCGTGGCGGGTCCTCCATCACCGCCAAAACCAGTAGCGCCACTACCTGCAAAAGTGGTGATGATGCCAGCGGTGTCAATCTTGCGAACACGGTTGTTATGCCTGTCTGCCAGGTAAAGATTACCACTATTGTCCGTCACCATTCCTCCCGGTTGATGAGAAAGCTGTGCAAATATTGCTGGCCCACCGTCGCCACTATAGCCTGTAGTGCCATTGCCGGCAATAGTTGTGATGATCTGGGTGTGTCCCCAAAAAGAGAAAATTAGCATACCAAACAACAAGGTGTACCTTCTTCCATCCACCCCGAGTTTCCTCAGCCAGCTTTGAGTTTGGCCGAGGGACTCGGAGGAATCAGGGTGCCGCAGTTGATGTTTTTCGTTTTTGTTCATTTCTCATTCAGCGCAGCATAGTTTGTTCTTTTAAGAAATTACGCCCACGCCATAAATTCCCCCTTACTCTAATCCATTCATATAAAATTAATCATTTTAAGGATATTGTGTATGTTTTTTTAGCCATATGCTAAAAAAATCCGGTTAACCGTACACTTTTCCGCCGCTGTTGGTGTTCCTCACCAACAGCCTCGCGCAGGACACTCGTGCAGGAAATCCCCACGTTTTCCGTCCCCTCCGCGTCTCCTCCCATTGCCCCTGTTCGCCAGCCGAGGGACTCGGAGGCACCGGAGCGGTGAAGTCGATGGTTTTATTTTTATTCACTTAATATAAAAATAGTAAACTTTTGTATAAAAATCAATACATGTGCAGTTATTTCTACGGTTGCATGGCAGCCAGTCTCACGACTGGCGAAATTATCTACACGGGGTGGCCGTTATGAGAACTGACTTTGAAATAACAAACCCAATAAGGAAATACCCATGCAAAATACCTGTTCAAAAAAACACCCTCAAAAACCGCCCAAACCCTTGCCCACCGCCAAAAGTATTTTCCATCATGGGTCAGTAACTGTACCATCATGGTACAGTTACTGTACTGTTATGTCTATAAAATTTGGCACCCCCCCCACCCCATGCTACTTTTACATACTCACCCGATTTTTTCAACCACAGCAGTAAAAAAAGTAATTTGAAAACACACAAGGAAAATGAGAAGCAAACGAGCTGAAATCGGGCAAAAGTGCGCAGAAAATGCGCAAAATCTGCGCAAGAAATGCGCAAAAAATACAGCGCAAAACACTCACTATCAACAAATTGATTCACCCCCCAAAAACTGCGCAAAATCCCCGCTCTTCACACCGCTGCCCCCATCATCAAAAAAAAGAGGCACAAAAAAATCGCTTTTCAAAGACCGTCCAAACCCTCACCCGACAGCAATAGTGAGTATTCCTATACGAAAAAAGCGCCCTAATGGGACGCTTTTGTTTTTGATGGCGGAGAGAGAGGGATTTTCCGCACATTCATATAAAATATTGATAACCAATCATTTGTGTTTATTTTCAAAAATTTAGTGCTAAAAAGGTGCTAAATAATAGTAATCGTTTTGTACCTTTGTCAGATGGAAGTAACTGGTAAATACACAACGCCGAAGCTCGTAAAAGGCAAAAAGCCAAAGAATATTCCCAAAGGTTCCTCTCTTGAAAAGGAGTGGGCAAAGAATAAGTGGTATGTAAATTATTCTTACAATTTCAAGCAGCAGCGTGTTACAGGCGACTTAAATCGCATAAAGGATTACAAGGAAAAGGCGCATAAAGCAGAGGTTCTTTTAGCAAGTATAAAGGATGACTTAAAAAACGGCTTCGATCCCAATAATCCAACCGCTTTCATCGAGCAAGTTGCGCAGGATAACATTAATCTTACCGATGCTGTAGGAAAATACTTGGCGGAACTGAAGTCTTATGCAAGACCAAAAACGGTGCAGAGTTATGAAAGTAAATTACGCTACTTGATTGAAGCATATCCTACCAAGCAGATAAAGAGTTTTACAACAAATGATATTCAGAAATATATCTACGGAAAAATACACAACACGCTGCCCGCTAAGATATTCATGAATAATAAGACCATAGAACTAAATAAATCCATCCCGTGGACACCTCATACAGTTCGATCTGCAAAAGGCGTTTTTCGGGCATTTTTCCAATGGTGTATTAATAATAAATATTACAAAGGTGATAACCCATCATCGAAAATAGAATCAAAAAGAATACGGAGTGAAGTTGAGGCTAAGCCCAGGCATATTCCATTTACCAAGGACGATATTGCCAAAGTAATGGGATATTTAGATGAGCATGATCCACTTGTTGCTTTCTTTTGTAGGGTTATAAATTCTACATGTCTTCGCCCAGCCGAAATTAGTAAATTGAAAATTAAGGACATTGACTTTTTGAACAAACAAATTGCCGTCCCATTGTATGCAACAAAAAATACCAAGAAAACAACCATTGATAGAATTGAAATTGAGCCAAACTTATTTGAACTATTTACATCGTTAGAATTGGAGAAACATCCGAAAGAGTATTTTTTAACCTCAAATTCAGATACAATAGTAGGTGCGAGTCCAATCAGCAGTAATAACGCATACAAGCGTTTCGTTAAAGCACTAAAGTCATTGGGATTGCAGGATAGAGGATATACTCTTTATTCCTTCAAGCACTATTCAAATATACAAAGGCTAAATAACGGTTGGAAAATTCCGCAAATCATGAAGGCAAATAGACATAGTAGTGCGTCTATGACAGATAAATATTTGAGGGATATAACCCGTGAAACAGATATAAAGCAAAAGGCAGTACCTATGATTTAGATTTTAACCAACTGTCCACGACTGAAGTATTTTTAAGTGAAAAATAACGAGTAGGTTTGCAAAAAATATAAAACATGACTATTACAGAAGTTGACATAATAAGAATAGAATGTCCGATTGTTGGCTGCAACGGTGTCATTCTTACAACCATTGAGGAATTAAAAACAAAAGGTGCTGTAGAATGTTCTAATGGGCACGAAATACTTATAGGCACTAACCAATGAGCAATCTTTCAGCCACTATTTTAGGTTGCTAATTTCATAAGCTTTTTCACTTTTTGAACTGTCCCCAATGATACCTCACATCGACTGGCAGTATCCCTAAGTGATTTTTTCATCTTGATGAACCGTACAACTTCTTTGTACTTATCCAGCACTTCTTCGTTAGTTTCGGTAGTGCCTTTTTCACGACCTTTATAAATGCCCCTTTTCTTAGCCTCTGCGATCCCTTCGAGTTGTCTTTCACGCAGTGTCACACGCTCCATTTCGCTGATATTCGCTAAAACACTTACAATAAGTTTAAACGTAGGGTTTTCCTTCCCATTAACCAACGATTCCAGTCCGAGGTTATCTACTTTAAGTATTATACCAGCTTTAGTTAATGCTTCAATTGTTTGCAGAACATCAATGGTTGACCGACCCAAACGATCAATACTACTAACACTTACATAGGTTATTGCACCGCTGGCAATCTCGTTCATCAAAGCCTTAGCCTGTGGGCGTTCTGGGAAAGGTATTGCTCCACTAACTTTATCTATGAATAGTTTTTCATCGGGATGCTGTTTTGCAATCTGACGTGCTTCGTTCTGATGAAGTGTACTGGTGCGGATATATCTGCCTTTCATAACCATATCGTTTACCACACAAAGATAAGATAAAGTTATTAATGTACCAAATATAGGGTAGTTATTTTTAGCACACCATATTTGACATTCTGAAGCCTTTTTTGAAGAATGATGTGTATCACGGTATGGCTATAGCCTAAAATAGTACGTTTTACCTTTCACAGGCATTAAAGCAATAGAATTTCCGTTTTCCACATATTTATATACATGCAAGAATACTCACTTTCAAAATTGGAAATATTGTTTTACGCTGGCAGCCTGATAACCGAAGCAACAGGTCAAATTCTGCCGAAGTATTGCAACGGGGGTAAAAAAACCTACCGAATGACTAAAGACCAGTTCGATAAACTGACCGATAAATTGTTTCCCAATAAAGAAGGGGCTTTAGTTATAAAAGTTAGTGAAATCCCGAAAATAATATAAATGAAACCTCTGGAAACCCTCTTAAAAAAAGACGTGATAATTAAAGCTACCGATCTTTATGTTCGTGCTGTAAATGTTCATTATCCCCCAAGCGATAAAACAAGGTATATTTTGACCAAAGACCAGCTTGACAATTTACTTCAAAATTTGTATCTACTATATAAGGGTAAAACCGATTTTCATCCGCTGGAACTCATGTTCTAATATTGGAGTAAAAAAATATTTTCAGAAATTTTCAAAAAAATGGTTTGAATTGAAAACAAGCCTCTGATTTTGCAGAGAAATTTTCAAAAAAAATTTAAAACGCATATTGACTTCTTTCAGGAATTAGTGCCCCTATATGCGCCCTCCTGGGCCGCCGTCCGCAGCACGGGGGTACGGCGTGGCGGGGGCATTGCACATTCTACTGACAAATCAGCTTTATACGCCATATTTTTTTGGTACTACATTATCTAAAACCCCACACTGACCTATCATTCAATGAACATATTATTATTTATATATACATAACCTTCACGGTGGTTTGTATATAAAATAAGTCAAAAAAAACACCTTTTTTACTCATTTTCACTGTTTTTGAGCGGCTTTTTTACAGGTACATTGCCTTCATGTGGATAATGTGCCGTTTGTCAATGTACGGATCATCGCTACGTGATATTTCATCAATGACAGTTAGTAATACTGCCGTGTACTCGTTAATATTTTCAGTCGGCAAATCAGGTAATTCTAACAACGTTTCACGCCATGTTTCATACGATTCGTTTTCGTAGTCATCATATCTGTAGCTTAGGTATTTTAATAATTCGCTCCTAACACTTCCTATTTCTTTCCTCTTATTTTCCTCAGCAAATTCTGTTTTGAATTTCTTTTTCCAAGTTTCTAAATCAAATGTGTTGTTCATAATTGTCTCTTTATAGTAAATAGTCTTGTGGAATCCAAAAGACACATTCCTGTTATTATTTAGTAAACAAATTTGTCCGCTACCGCCAGAGGTAAGTTAGAATAAACATGCACGGTAGCATCAGAACGTAATGTTCTTGCCCGACCAACTGCCTGAACTAATTCTGATTCAATTAAAGACATTTGAATATCCCTCAGTTCTTTGTCGGAATAGCACATAAACATGAATTTAAAGCCATTCCATTCTATTTTTTGGTATCGCATCTTTGTATCCATGCCGTCAACATTCAAACCTAAAATCTTACCGTACAAGCTATAAACAACATTGTTGAGATGGGGTGTACCCAACACAACAATGTCCCTGCCGTTAAATGAATCATAACCTTCACAATTGCCGTAATGCACACGAATATTTTCGGTGTTTATTTTGTCCGAATAACTTTGAAATGTAATTACTGGCTTACCTTCAAACATAGTCTTTAAGTCTTCTGATTCCACCTTTGATAATGAAGCCCTGCTAAATGATCTGTCGGTGTGCTGTTCTACATAGCCTTTGTTTTTTATGTTGCTAATATCTATTACCTCTACTCTGTCACCGTATAGGGTTTTATAAATTGGCACGGCTATGGTAGCTGACATTATTATAACCTTTTTATTAGGTGGCAATTCCCGCTTAGTAACATAATGCACAAAATGTCCGTGTCGTTCGTCTTTAATAAAATATTTGCTGTAGAAAAATTGAATCAGGTTTGATGAAACATCGGAAGCTAAAATGCTTTGAATAAGTCTGTCCTCATCAATCTTATATTCTGGTGTAGCGGCTATTTCCCCAGGCTTAATTTGGGCAATGAAATCAAGTGCGGCTATTGTTGCTTCCTGATTAAAATAGCAGCAATTAACGGCATATAAATCCCTTGTATCAAGTCGTTTAATGTCTATCAAATTATCAAGGGGGTCTTCGTCAAATACTAATGTATCATGGGGGAAATCATTAAGCAATGCCTTAATGTGCGTGGTTAAAACAGTTTGTTTTGATCTCAATGCAATTTCATTCTGTCTGAGATAATCAGTAGCAAGCTTAATATCCTTTCGATTAAACAGTTTTCCATCCTTATCAAACGCCATTTCCTTTAGCTGCTTATGAACCTGACTATTCAAACCCGAAGTGTAGAAATATGCCATTTTATTCTTTAACTTTTCATCGAAGAACTTTGGCATCTCAGGGGTTTTAACATGCTCAACTTTCATCCTATAATCGACTTCCTCTATTAAGTCGTGTGTAGGGAATGAAAGTGTTGCATCTTTTAGATAAGATAGCATTTCGGTTTTCCCCAGACTGGTAGGCACTTTAAAGATGTAAATCTTAGTGTCTTTTCTATCCAATATCTCACTAAACTTTTGCTGAAATAATAGTTCCCCACTTTGAAGGTCAATTTTCTTATGATCGCTAATAATCTCTATCATACCTCTCGGCATCCTAACAGCCGTTATCAGGTTCATATATTCATGATCTTCGGGGTAAGGTGAAAAATTCTCAAGTTTCATTGGTTTGTATCTTCTTTTCTTAACATACGGCAGCGTGTTAAAATTGTTCTCCGTATAGTGGGTGATGCCTTCTTGATTATATTTTGTCATTATTTCATTCATTCGTTTTGCGCCGCCTTTAGTGCAATGTAAATTTGTTGCCAGCCCAAATATTTCATCTTGATTTAACCATTTACCCGCCACAAATTCTCTGTATATTCTTACACGTTCTTCGCATCTTTCAAAATCAAAGTCATTTTCCTTAGTATTTATTACATGTTCGTTTTGGTCGGGGTCAACTATTGAAGTAGTGTTGCTGTCATTTGCAGAATTATGGGTATTGTTATATATATTATATAGGTTTACCCCTTTTTCTGCAATTTTTCTGGTTTGATTTCTGTCCTTAGTTATAACATTTATCTCTATGAAATTTATGAATTTTTCAAAGGGTATAGGATCGGGATTGAGTATTTGACTTTGTAATCCGCCAAAGAACATTCTTGCTGCATCAAAACATTGTTTATCAGCCTCTGGAAAAATATACTTCAAACTGTTCCTAATATACTGTGCGCCGTCATAATCAGATACCCAGCTATCCAAAACAAAAACAAGTCTAAATTTTCTCAGTTCGGGCGTATCACTAAATGAGGTATAAAAAATGTTTGGCTTTATATTAAATTCATGGAATCTATTTAATATTTCATCGGGAGGGGTTCCTTTATCGAAATCAAGAGCAAAAACACCTTGCCCCAGCCAATTTTCATTATCTCTATTTCCTTTAAAAAAAGACGGGCACCATGTGTAACTATAGGGCTGAACCATATAGGTTGCCATTTCATTTATAGTTAGCCCTGTCTGGATTGCTACGTTATTACTTATTTTATTTACATCCGTTTTTTTAGGCTTCTGTGTTTGTCTGGTATTATCCAGCGTGATTAAATACTTGTATTCCATATCTTTTCACAATAAATACTATGAAATACCAAATAATAAAGGCTTTTTTAATAAAATATCACATTTTAGTGTAATGATGTTATCTTTTTGTATTTCATTATGTATTTATAACAAACAGAGTTTGTTATGAATAAAGAAAACAGAAAAGAAAATTTTATTAGGTTTAGAATAGACCAGATGGAAAAAGCCCGATTAGAAAAGCTTATTAAGATTACCAGACGTAAAAAATCAGACCTATACAGGCAGAGCATGTTTAATTACATAAAGGATCAATTTCCTGAATGCCTCGATGAAAGTAATGAGTAACTATATGTTTTAAGAAACTACTTACTGGTTAACCTTTCGATAGATTTTAAGAAGCTATCTACCTGATGCTGTAATCTTTGTATTTCTGCATCCTTAGCCTTAATAATATTATCGTAAAGATCATTAATCTTTTCGGACGCTGATTTATTGATTACCATACCATCGCCAGTAGTGATGGTAAAACTGTTATTGAAAACATTGTTACCATCCATCCCCAATACATTATTTATTGAGGTTTCCAATGTTTCTGCAATTCTGAAAAGGTTATCAACCGACAATTTAGTTTCTCCAGTTTCAATTTTTGAATATGCTCTTTGGGAGATATTTAGTTTCGATGCAAGATATTCTTGCGAATAGTTGCGTTGCTCCCTGAGGTGCTTAATTCTTTCGCCGATTTTTACTATTGATTCCATGAAGTTTTAAATTAGAACTTCAAAGGTAGTAAATCAGAACTGCAAAATCTATATGTAATATATGGTTTAGAATTCCTTTGCACACACAAAATTTTGTCATGCACCCTAAAGCAAAAACAGTGTGGGCTATCGTTCTGGGAATAGGCGGTATTGCATTTATTATTAAAAGTAGAATAGAGGCTAATAACGTCAGTAATCCAGCACGTATCAGCCAGAGGGTTGAAGAACCCGTAAGTGTCAATACCCAGCCGCAGAACCAGTCCGAGGAAGATATTTATCCCAAAGAGCAAAAGGATTTTATCAACGAATTTAAAAGGGTAAATACGGAGTTAAAGAAATCCACAAGTAACAGCTATGCAATGGATGATGCATTAGCAAATTATAAAAAATTCCTTGCTACAAATCCAAAAGTTACTGACTGGATAGGATATGTGGTGACAGTCAATGAGATTTCAGATGGCACAAGTGTTATTGATTGCAAATGTTATAAGAATACAAGATTTGAACTGCAATTTAAAGATGCATCGGTTAGCGAACTAAAGAGATTAGTAGAGGGTACAAAAATACGGTTTAGTGGACTTAGAGACATAAAGGTAGGAAGCATCATAAGTGACGGAACCTTCTCCATTGTCAATTGATTCAATAACGGTCGTCTTCAAATGTATCGTGATCAAACTTTGATATTCCCTTCGCTTTACAACCGTTAAAAAAAGCGGCACCTTCTTCTGTAAAATGACCAACCATCGGGAAGTTGCTATAATATTCTTCCGCCGCAATAAGCATTTGCACTCCTATTCCCGCTCTTTCATAAGCAGCATCCATATCTACTACGCCCAAAAAGTCTTTGCCGTCTTCTTCTCGCTGGTCAAATGTCCAAGTAGCAATTCGGTCGCCACTATCTTCGGCAACAATATCGTTGCCATCCAATCCAACCTCAATTGTCCTGCCTTTTTTGTCAATAAATGTGCAATAGATCGTGTCCATATCTTTTTGAATTTAGAGTTCAATATTAGTTAATCTCATTTTGAAAAGGCTTAACTAAGACAGCCTATATTAATCATGGCGCACTGTTCATCCAACCAAACTTTATTTTTTAATAACGGCTTTGTAATATCAATACCTTCAGTACCTCGTATTTCATCTTTTATAGCATCAAAGTATTTATTGTTTATCTCAAATACTTTCCAAAATTTCGATGGTATTTGCTCTGTTAGTGGTACAGTTATGCTATTAAGTGGCTGGTAAAAAAATTTACCACTTTGAATTATTATACGACTTACTCCTAATGATTTAGCTGGTACATCCATATATAATGGTGCTGGCTGTATCATACAGCGTTCATTAAACGTAAAAGGGTCATGACGTTCTCGCTCTAACAAGTCTTGCGTATAGATATTATCAACACCCTGGCTATTGAGGCAGTATATTCTTACAGGCTTATCCTTGGCATCCTCGAAAGCGAATTGCAGAGCCGCAGTGTCATCTTTTGTAAAGTCAATTAATCTCGACTTTAATCCAAAATGCCGTGCCATAAACCACAGCTCCCAATTATTTTTCTTAAAGTTTGATATATGACAGTTGTTAACGATTATCTTTTCAAACTCGGTCATTATCGCATCTTCATACTCTGACATGTCTTTTATTTTATTAAATAGATCGGCATAGCATAATGAAGGAACAAGATCAAAATCCGCTCTAATGCCCCTAAAGTAATAGGGTTGCCAGCCAGACCGAGGGAAGCCCCCAAAATGAGCCTTAAAATCACCGTAGCTGGTAATGTTGATTATGTCAGGGTTGAGCATTGTTTTGAAAACATTTGCGACGTTAAAAATTAATAAACTGCTTTAACACACTTATTGAAAGAATAACCACCATTGTTTAGGATTTGTTCTAATTCGGCAATATCATTGGGCGCGGTTTCTTTTCCATAAAATACACCAGTAAAAGCCCTTTTGTCAACAGAAAATATGCCATTGCCGTAAGGATAGAACACCCTAATTTCATCCTCAAACTCATATTGCACTCTTTTAGTAAAGTACCACCTTTGGATTGATGCTTCAATTTCTTTGCAATCCTTATCGTATAAATCCATTGGCTTAAACTCCCTGTCATAATTTACTTTGAAAGAATAGTAATGAGGGTTAAAAAATGGCATAGTATATTCAATACACACTCCTTTATTTGCATCTGCATAATTTTGCCACATTTCACTTTTACCATTCGATGTTGTTCCACAAAAGAAGCCAACCTTTCTTTGCAGTGCCTTGAAGCTATATGTTAGCATTTCAATGCAGTTGATTTGTTTACGTCTGGCATCCACCCAATCTTTGTTGTGACCGTTCTGTAACAACACTGCACAAACCTTATCAAGTTCCTTTTCCTGCATTTCAGGAGTTAAGTTAAAATTTAATAATGCCATTTCAAGGTCATTATCTTTTAGTTCGTCTGCTGTTGAAAACTTCATTGAACCATTGGCAAGAACTTTCTTAGCTGTATCAATACTCATGTACTTGTACATTCTTTTGTCGGCTTTATAACGATGAATATTAAGTTTAGCCAGAGCATTAAACAACTCTTCAGTTTCAGTTTGTGAAGTCATAAGACCAAGGTTAACGATGAGTAAATAAATAATTAAACTATAATTGCGACAATCTATTCTACCAATTCAAATAATTAACCGCTCAAATTTTTATTCGCTCTATCTCATATGTGTTACTAATCTTTCGCATTTGGTAACGATTCAGTACGTTATTATACCCATATTTATTAAGCCGCTCTTCCACTTCCTCGATGTCTTTTTGCGAAGTATGTATTCCATAGTGAACTTCCGTTAGGGTATGCTTCTCGAATGGGATGTCTTCATATTCTATTGGCTCTGGTAAAATATAATCCTTATCATAAATTATTGGGTGTTTCCTTAATCGGTAAGTTCTCATTTCTTTTTCATACTCCCAATCTTTGGACTTAGTATATATCCAGTTATAAACAGCATCCATTATAAGTGCTTGGTCATCTGTTAGTATTGAGTTTTTGATAATGCTGGGTAGATATGCTACCGATTTTGTAACAACCATTTCTTTGGAGTTATTAAAATCTAACGGCATTTTTATACCAAAACATATTCCCTTGTGATTCTTTGAATAATGCGACCACATTAATGGGATGAGAGGTGAAATTGATGTGCAAAAGACTAAGGCTGTTTGTTTGTAGGCTTCAATTCTCTTTTTGTGAACATCAATAAAGGTTTGTTTGGGAAAAGTGCTAATAAGGTGCTCAAGTTTCCTTTGTTCTTCTTCGGGTGCAAAACTTAAATTGTGTTTAAGTAATGTTCGAAATGTCTCGTCCTCAATTTCAAAATCAAAACAGTCGTCACTAAATTCGAAAGGATCATTATAATAAGCTGGGTTCCCAAATCGTAACGTGTTACTTTCTAAAATTGTTTTGAAGGTGCTCACCGTGGCATATTTATATAGTGGCTCATTTTCGTTATGAGGTTTTATTCCGATTTTAGCCAGTCTTTCCAAATAGGGATTGTTAGTCATAGTTTTAGTATCAATTTATCTGTAACGCTTTGCGGCAATACTCCAATATACTCGTTATATTTTTCTACACAATTTACTGTCAAAAGAACAAATACATTAAAATGGCGTTTTCTTGACGCTACCGTTAGGCAGATTGAGTGATTTTCGAACTAACAAAAATCAGCTAATAGATATATTTTCGTGACATGAAAATCGGATTGATAATTGCAGATTTTGAATCAAGCTATTCAACGTCATTTCAACACACAGCCAGAGTAAAATACGGTGTTGATTTTAACACCAGCAACGTTGATGAGTTGGGAACGAAATTAAATGAATTGAAGAATAAGATAGAACTCAATCAACATAACGGTGCTCATGTAGGGCTTGAAATTACACTGGAAGATGTAATCCATGTAGAAGACCTACTTCATCAAATTTTAGGTCGGTACGTCGAAGTTTTTAATGTTCGTCCAGCCAATAGGAAAATCTATACAATTAACCAGAAATTGAGGGACGCGGACTCTCCTTCTGCGAAAGACTTAGCGAAAGAAGCTTTGCAAGAAGTTTTTAATCCTGAAAAGGAAGATAAGAAACTCACTAAAAAAGAAAGGATAAAAGCAGAAGCAAAGCTGCTTAGTCAGCAACGGGCTTTGGACTTAATTAGGAAAAAAAGTGCTAAAGAGAACTGAAACCCTCACCAGTAAGGGGTTTTGTAGAAAAATGCAGTGCTAAAACAGTGCTAAATACCCTTTCTTTTACTGTTACTGAAATAAAAATATAATTTGTAACATACAGATTATCAATAAAAAATGCCCCAAAATTGGGGCATTTTCTTTAAGCGGAGAGAGAGGGATTCGAACCCCCGAACCTGTTACAGTTAACGGTTTTCAAGACCGCCGCGTTCGACCACTCTGCCATCTCTCCGTTGACAAAATTAGATAAGCACACGGACTTTCAAAAAAAAATTTACCTATCCCGCTATATATTTTTAAGTCGTAAGTCTCATACACCATTGTTAATGAATGTTTAAATACCTAAAACCCGCCATCAATGCTACATCCGCAACATTGTTTGCATCGTATATACCCTTAAATTTGATGACCATGAACAGTATATTAAAATCAAGCATCCTCCTTTTGCTCCTCACAATACAGCTTGCAGCATGTGCGCAAGACAACAAATACCATCAAACAAAAACATTTAAACAAATGAACAGCACAACCGCCAATGCCAACACGCATAAGTTAGAAACAGCCACATTCGGGGCCGGCTGCTACTGGTGCACCGAAGCCCAGTTCCAGATGCTAAAAGGTGTCACTAAGGTCCAATCCGGCTTCACCGGGGGCCATGTGGCCAACCCCTCCTACCGCGAAGTTTGTAATGGCACAACCGGCCATGCCGAAGTTTGCAATATCACCTACGATCCCTCAGTAATATCTTTTGATGAACTCCTTGCAGCCTTCTGGACCTGCCATGACCCCACCACACTTAATCGACAGGGGAATGACGTAGGCACCCAATACAGGTCTGCAATCTTTTATCACAGCGAAGAGCAGAAATTGAAAGCCGAGCAATACAAAAAAAAGCTGAACGACGAGAAAGCATGGGAAAAGCCTGTAGTTACAGAGATTGCTCCTTTTACTGTTTTCTACACTGCAGACGATTACCATCAGAATTATTATAATGAGAATAGTACGCAGCCTTATTGCCAGTTCGTTATACAGCCTAAGGTCGAAAAATTCAAAAAAATATTCAGTGATAAGTTGAAAAAATGATGAATGTATATACATTCAAATAGTATGCCTCGTACAAATAGCTTATTTATGGCATGTTGCCTCAATTACCTTTGTGTAAATAGCAAAAATATTTTGTTGTTTGAATAAAAAAAATGTAGATTTGCTTATTATTAATTTTTTATTCAATTAAAAATGCAAGAAGGTACAGTTAAATTTTTCAATGAAACTAAAGGATTTGGTTTCATTACTCCCGCAAATGGCGGTCAGGACATCTTTGTTCACGTTTCAGGTTTGAAAGACCAGATCCGCGAGAACGATAAAGTGTCTTTCGAAGTACAAAATGGTAAAAAAGGTTTAAATGCCGTAAATGTAAAGGTAATTAACAATTAATTTACAGCACCACAAAATCATTCCAAGACGCGCTTTGCGCGTCTTTTTCATTTTAGGTGCATTATTAATTACAGGTTATACTTTTTCCCGGCTACCAAGTAGTTTCAGCATTTTTCCGTGCGCCACTAGTGCACTCCTGAACGTAGGCATCACCTGGTAAGGTATATTGAACTCAGCGGCAGTATTAGCCACTATCTTCGCAATCTTAGGATAATGTACATGGCACACATGCGGGAATAAGTGATGTTCTATCTGGTAATTAAGCCCGCCTATAAACCACGACACCAGCTTATTGTCAGGCGCAAAATCAGCCGTATTCAATATCTGGTGCAGCGCCCAGCTATTTTCCATTTTACGCTCATCAGTAGGGCTGGAAAAATCCGATGTTTCCACCACATGCGCCGGCTGAAAAATACAAGCTAATGCAAAACCCGCAACTACATGCATCAGCACAAAGCCTCCAACTACATGGTACCATGCCACACTTGAAAACATAATAGGTAAAACAACTACATATGCTACATAAATCACTTTAAGCAATGAAAGCTCCAATATTGCCCTGGCAAACGATTTTTTCTGCTTCAGCATGCCATTTTTGTTATACTTAATCAGCATCTTATAGTCTTTTACCGTTATCCAGTACAGGTTCATCAGGCAATACACTCCCCAGCAATAAATATGCTGAAAACGGTGAAAACTCAGCAAAGGCTTATCTGGAGACATGCGGAGCAGTTTACCCGCGTCTATGTCTTCATCCAGCCCTTCTATGTTTGTATAGGTATGGTGCAGTATATTATGCTGTATCTTCCAGTTAAATGAGTAGCCGCCCAATATATTCAAAACACTACCCAGAAGAAAATTAACTGTCTTATTATCAGCATAGGCCCCATGATTGGAATCATGCATTACAGACGTGCCAATACCTACAAGGCCCAGCCCCATAAGCAGCCATAATGGATAAAACAGCCACAGGCTTACCGCACCCCCCCCCGTCACAATAGCTATATAGGGCAAAAAATACATAGAAAGCATCGCCACTGTCTTGATATACATTGTAGAATTAGAATACGGGGAAATATTGTTGCTGCGAAAATAATCGCTTACCCTACCCTTCACTACATCATAAAAACTCTCCTCTCCCTTTGGTGCGAACTTTACCAATTGCTTTTTCGTTGTCACTGACATTATCTGTATTACTGGTTTGTGCTAAGGTAAGGCAATATTTTCAGAGGCAATATTATTCTTACACAATGATTTCCCAAAACGTATGGGTACTTTGGCAAAAACTGTAATAAAGGATTTATATATAACAAAAATAACAATCCCGTATTCCGGGATTGTTATTACTTACAACATCTAAAAAAACACCTTGACTAAAATCGATACCCTATCTTAAAACCACCCTGTACCAGTCCCCTGGTATCATTGTTAATGCCGTCTACCCTGTTCAGATAAGTAAATCCAATACCAAATTCGAGCCCGAGATAAATATGCTGACTGGGATTTATATTCAGAGAATTGTTCAGCATCATACCCAGCATGGTACGAGATGAAATCTGCTCATATGCGTTACCCCATGCATCCGTCCTTACATCTGATTTCTCACCGGTAGCATACACTACCGAAGGACCAATACCATAACGAACTTTACCCAGGCTACCACCGGGGTAAAGCAGCACGCCGGGCATCAGGTACAGCATCATATCCTGGTGACCATTCACGTAAGTATTCGTCGTACTATTGAGATAGCTGCCGCTGTTGAGGTTAAAAGTGGTGATAATGGGTAGGTAAAATGAAATAATCCCATCCTTATCCAGCACTCGCTCATAGCTGAGACTGAAGCCTAGTCCGTTATCCGTAAACTGTAATGGGGCTAAAGCCACAAGATTTCGCCCATACTTCACTTTAGGCCTTTCTTCGCTTTGACTTGTACCTACAGCAAAATTATCTTCATTTCCTGCTTCATATTGTATTCTCTGTACATCATGCTTCAGAATAGTATATTCAGGCCCCGACTGGTTATCTGCCCTCGCATAGGTAATGGTCTTTGAGCCCACACTTTTTATCCTGGCGTCTATTACACCACCGTCTTTTTTATGTATTTTGTCTTGCGCGTTTACCTTACAGCATAGCAATGTTGTTGCAAGCGAAAGGAGGATAATTTTTGGTTGCATAAATTGTCTATTGTGCTGATTGAATTTGTTATGATTATCAGAAGCGTACTCCTGTCTTTAAAACGAATTGCAAAATTGGCAGTGCCATATCATCGTTCATGAACGAAGTATTTCTGCGGCGGTTATCTGAGAAAGCCACCATGCCGTTAACATCCAGTTCCATGTAAAAGTGTTTCGATACAGTAATATTTATCGAATTGGAAACAAGCCCTCCATACATTGTATACCGCCAGTCACCCCTTGTTCCCGGCACCACACCAGAACTGAAATTATTGTCATAAACATCATAGGGCTCAGTACCCCTTGTAACAAAAAAGGATGCACCGATAGCATACCGTGCCGTACGCCCACCCCTGTCCGGGTAAAATTTTATGCCGGGAGCAAATGTGAGCGAAGTATAATTATTAGAGCCTGTATAAGTATAGCTGCTCATATAATTATAATAATAGTTGTTGTAGTTCCTATTCTGTGCAAAACTGTATAAGAATGGTACCACGAATCCAAAATGTCCTTCGTCATCAAGGAGGCGCTCATAACAAAGGCCTATGCCCGGATCATTGATAGTTCCGGTAAGAGCGGCAGTATAAGCCCCCGGAATAAACGTAAAAAGGTTATTGCCAAGCTTATGCCCTCCGCCCGGCTTTTTATTGCTGCGATTTTCGGCCCTATGCGGCAGCGTTTTCTCTTCAAAATTATCGGTCACACCATTCTGGTACACAATCTTTGCAACCTCTCTCATCGGCGATGTGTAGTCAGGGCCTTCCTGATTATCGAAACGCTTGTAAGTTATTTTACTTGCGCTTACAGTTTTCACTTTGGATTCGATGACGCTGCCATCCCTTTTATAAATTTTATCTTGTGCTTGTATCGAAAAAGGAAGAACGAACAGTAACGGTAAAATAAGGTTTTTCATATTCATGTGGTTGTCTTGCTTTACACAGCATTTTTTATGCCAGATTTTTCACTCGGCTTTCTAACAACTTTCCTGTTAACAACAAAAAGGTAAATGAGCAGGCAAATGTCTACCAGTAAATGCAGGCAATTAACTGCCAGAAAAAAGAACCACCAGGTTAATCTGTCCCATCCCTCAGCTAAAAAAAGCAACCCATACAGAAAAAACAGCACATAAATAAGCTGGATCAATAAACTATACAAGCCAAGTCTCCTTCTATTACTGAATAAAACAATGTTCAGCAATAGAACAATTCCTGTACTTCCATAGAGTACTATTGCATCCTCCATAAACTGACTGCTTAATGATAACTGAAACTCCCATATCTACTTTCTATCACTACTTCTTTCCGCTCAGCTTTCTCCACATATCCTGATATTTGGGCATCAATATTGAAACTACGGGCAATCGCAATAATGCCATCTGCAGTATCCTTGTCCGTAAATATTTCTAATCGTTGCCCCATGTTGAATACCTGGTACATTTCCTTCCATTCCGTTCCTGCCGCTTCCTGTATCATTGTAAATAACGGCGGAACAGGTAATAAATTGTTCTTCACCACCCTTAGTGGCTGTGGCAGGTAATGCAGGCATTTGCTCTGCCCTCCCCCGCTGCAATGGACAATACCATGTATTTTATCAAAATACTCTCCCAGCACCTTCAACACCACTGGGGCGTAAGTGCGCGTAGGCGATAGTATCATCCTGCCAATATCAAGCGGGGTTGGTGTTGCATCCGTCAGTGCATATTTCCCGTTATATACCACCTCGTCCGGCAGGTTTGGGTCAATACTTTCCGGATATCTCTTTGCGTATTCTTTTTTCAGCATTTCGTGGCGTGCACTCGTAAGGCCGTTGCTGCCCATCCCGCTGTTGTACTCATCTTCATAGGTAGCCCGCCCATAGCTGGCAAACGATACTACCACATCGCCCGGCACCATTTTTTCAGTAGTCACCAGTTTGCTTCTTTTCATTCTGCACCCCATAGTGCCATCTACTATCACCGTGCGCACCACATCACCCACATCCGCAGTTTCGCCACCCAGCAGGTAGCAGTCAATACCATATTCTTTCAGCCTGTCGAAATATTCCTGTGTCCCGTTAATGATAGCCGATATAACCTCTCCCGGAATAAGACGTTTGTTTCTTCCGATAGTAGAAGAATAAGTAAACGGCCCTGTTGCGCCCACGCACAGCAGGTCATCTATGTTCATCACTATACTGTCGATGGCTATACCTTTCCATACGCTCATATCTCCTGTTTCTTTCCAGTACAGGTAGGCCAGTATCGATTTAGTACCTGCGCCATCCGCATGAAGCAGGTTACAATAAGCTGAGTCGCTGCCCAGGTAGTCGGGATATATTTTGCAAAAAGCATTTGGAAATAAGCCTTTGTCCAGTTTGGCCACAGCCTTATGAACATCTTCTTTCTGGGCAGATACGCCTCTGAGATTATAACGGTTATTATCAGGCATCTGTAAAATTCAATGTCCAAAAGTAACATTTTGACGGGATTAATTGCAGATATGTGTTTCGCTGTACATTACCCTTATACGCATTTCCTTCATGATAAACCTCAAAATATTTTGCTTATAATCACATAGGTAATTACATTTGCTAAAACTAAAAAAATGAAAAAGATACTAACACTGGCCTCAGGCCTTTGCTTACTCGGCTCTGTGAGCATCGCACAGGAAGCCGTGCAAACAAACAAACAAACAGAAAAAAGAGCCACCCCAAAACCAGCCGCTATGCCTGCTGCAAACACAGCTGCTAATGTTGCTCCTGCCGCGGGCACAAGTACGCAATCACCTGCTCGCCCTGCTGCTGCCAACCGCACCCATGGTCCGGCAAATGCAAATTCAAACCCACAGCCTGTTTCAAATACTAATTCAACTCCTCAGCCTGTTTCAAATGCTACTTACAAACCAGCAGACGTAAAGGCTAAATAATCAGCTACTTTAAATAAAAAAAGCCCCGTATTCCGGGGCTTTTTTTATGCTTATACTAGGATTCAAATTGTATGAAATAAAAAAGCCAGCCTGAGAACAGGCCAGCCCCTATAAACCCTATCACTATGAAAACTTTAACAAAGCTAAAAATTCCCGGAATAATTGCAAATAAATATGGCATTTTTTTTCACAACGACTACAAATAAAAAAGCCAGCCTGAGAACAGGCCAGCCCCTATAAACCCTATCACCATGAAAACCTCTTTATGCTATATGCAGATTGTTATTTAATGTTTAATTCTAAAACAAAGATACGGCTGATTTTATATTCTCCAAATTTTTTTTAAAAATTATATACCAATAACAAATAATCCAATGAATTGTTAATCAACATGTTGTAAAATACCTATCATTTTTTCTTTTTGGGAGAAAACATAGCCAGCATTCGTCGTCCTTCCATCTTTGGCATCGACTCCAACGCACCATATTCTGCCATACGTTCAGCAAATTTCAGCAGTAACAACTCTCCCCGCTCCTGAAACATGATGGCCCTCCCTTTGAATTGCACATAACATTTCACTTTATCGCCATCCTGTAGGAATTTCTCCGCATGTTTGGCCTTAAAATCAAAGTCATGGTCATCCGTATTGGGGGTAAACCTTATCTCTTTTACTTCCGATTGCTTCGACTTAGCCTTTTGCTCTTTGTCTTTTTTCTTCTTCTCGTAAAGGAATTTCTTATAATCGATAACGCGGCATACCGGCGGGACAGCATTAGGAGAAATCTCTACGAGGTCTACTTCTTTATCTATCGCCATTTTTATGGCTACAGCCAGCGGGTAAACGCCTGGTTTTATATCCTCACCTATCACCCTTACTTCGGGAGCAGTTATCTCGTTGTTCAGGCGGTGTTCGTTTTGTGGCACCCTTGGCCTGAAAAATGGTTTTGGTCTTTTCTGCATTAATGGTTTTTAATGATTATGGCAAAAATAAAATATTTGTTTATCAATTGCACACAAATAATGTAATATTTTTTTATGAATTGATCCTATGAGCCTTTCCTCTCATCTGCTCATTTACCATATGCTTCATTTCGGCTGCAAATGCATCTACGGTAACTGCCCCCTTATCCCCTTCTCCATGCTTGCGCACAGAAACCAGGCTATCTGTCATCTCCTTCTCCCCTACCACCAGCATATACGGTGTTTTCATCAGCTCAGTATCCCTTATTTTCCTCCCTATCTTCTCATTGCGGTCATCCACGTCGGCCCTTATGTCTGCCGCTTTAAGTAAGGCCACAACTTTGTGCGCATACTCGCTGTATTTATCGCTTATCGGCAATACCTTCACCTGTAGTGGTGCGAGCCATATAGGCAGGTTGCCGGCACAATGCTCCAGCAATACAGCAATAAAACGCTCCATTGAGCCAAATGGTGCTCGGTGTATCATTACAGGGCGCTTGCGCGTGTTATCGCTGTCCACGTACTCCAGTTCAAACCGCTCCGGCAGGTTGTAGTCTACCTGAATAGTACCCAGTTGCCATTTGCGGCCAAGTGCGTCACGCACCATAAAGTCCAGCTTAGGCCCGTAGAACGCAGCTTCGCCGTATTCCACAACCGTTTTCAAACCTTTGTCAGCAGCTGCTTCTATAATGGCCTGCTCTGCTATCTGCCAGTTCTGTTCGCTGCCTATGTATTTGCTGCGGTCATCTTTATCACGAAGCGATACTTGTGCGGTATATTCTGTAAATCCCAGAGATTCAAATACATACAATACCAGGTCAATTACTTTTTTAAACTCATTGCTCACCTGCTCAGGCATGCAGAAAAGGTGGGCATCGTCTTGTGTAAAGCCTCGAACACGTGTCAGGCCATGCAATTCGCCTGACTGCTCGTAGCGATATACAGTACCAAATTCTGCAAGGCGCAATGGCAGGTCTTTATACGACCTTGGTGACGACTTATATATCTCGCAATGGTGTGGGCAATTCATGGGCTTAAGCATGAATTCCTCTCCTTCCTGGGGCGTAGTTATTGGCCTGAAACTGTCCTTGCCATATTTTTCCCAATGCCCGGAAGTGACATACAATTGCTTGCTGCCAATATGTGGCGTGATGACCGGCAAGTACCCTGTTTCTATCTGTGCCTTTTGCAGGAACTGCTGCAGGCGTTCGCGCAGCATGGCACCTTTAGGCAGCCATAATGGAAGCCCGCTACCTACTTTTTCAGAGAAAGTGAACAGCTCCAGTTCACGGCCCAGTTTACGGTGGTCGCGCTTTTTGGCTTCTTCCAGCAATGCCAGGTATTCATCCAGCTCTTTCTGCGCCGGATAGGTAACACCATAAATGCGGGTAAGCATTTTGTTCTTCTCATTGCCGCGCCAGTATGCACCCGCAATACTGGTCAGTTTCACTGCCTTTATAAACCCTGTGTTGGGGATATGTGGCCCACGGCAGAGGTCAGTAAAATTGCCCTGTGTATAAAAGGTGATATTGCCGTCGTCAAGCCCTTCCAGCAGTTCCAGTTTATACTGGTCGCCTTTATCCGTAAAATAGGCTATGGCCTTATCCTTGGGCACATCCTCCCTTTTATAGGCATTCCCGGCTTTCGCCAGCTCCTTCATTTTATCTTCAATCTTCTTCAGGTCCTCATCACTTATTGTGCGGTCGCCAAGGTCTATGTCATAGTAAAACCCGGTTTCTATGGGCGGGCCAATGCCAAACTTTGTGCCCGGATAGAATGCCTCCAGTGCCTCAGCCATCAGGTGGGCTGAAGAGTGCCAGAAGGTAGCTTTTGCATTTTTATCATCCCACGTAAGCAGGCGAAGCGTACTGTCATTGTTTATAGGGCGAGATGTATCCCATACTTCGCCATTCACTTCGGCGGCAAGCACCTTTCGGGCAAGCCCTTCACTAATGGACCTGGCAATATCCCCGGCACTTGTGCCCTCGGCATATTCCCTTACTGATCCATCCGGTAATGTAATGTGTATCATGTTTTATTAATAATAGGCTGCAAATGTACGTGAATAGTGGTTATGTATAAAAAAAACCATCCCGCATATGCGGGATGGTTTTTCGCATATGCTCTTTTAATTTTTTATATACTTGATCGTGTATTTAAGCGTGTCCGGCCTCAGTATAGGGTCAAAATCTATCGTATCTACCGGAACGGCATCCGTACGGATAAACATGCCGGTGTGATAACCTGTCGTATCCGGGTAAGTAGAGTAAACCGAGAAATTGAGCGTGAAAGAGCTTTCGCTGAAATCCACAATTTTGGCGTTATACAGGTTGTTGTACTTCAGGTTCACTGAGTCATAGCGCACCTCCCAAATTGTATCCAACACTATGATGGGGCTGCGATGCGGCGTATCATAATGGCCGTAAATTGTATCCAGCACGAGGTATCCGAAACCCGGAAGTGTATCGAACCGGAACGGCATAACGTATTGTTTGATACCATAGATAAAATCGAAACCATTGTACATCGAAAGCACTGTTTCATTGTTAGTAAATTGCCAGCTGAAATGAATGGAATCAGGGTCGGCAGCACTGCATTTGTTGCCCGCCGTGAATATGGCCGCATCAATACCCGTCATAAACTTCATATAATCATCCCTGCGGCAGACGGGCAGATAATCTAAATAATTGAGCGTTGTATCCTTACCATTGGGCAACTTTATGACTACAGTACCGCTGCTTATACTCCATTTGCCTTCACGCAGCATATCCTGCCTGCCGGCCTTAACTTCAGGTTTTTTATTGCAGGCCGCTATAGTAGCAGCTACAGCAAGGGTAAGTAAAATATATTTCTTCATTTATCGGTATTTAAACCCTAAAGCTAACAAAAATAAATTGAAGCGGAAAAACAGTACGAATTTCGCACATTTTTTCGCCTTATCGGAGGCTATCTGTAGCGCAAACCAATGAGTATAGGTACACAAGCCATCTCTGAATAGCTATGAGGTCCCTGTCTGAATTGCACGTAATCTGCGTTTACTTCCATATTCAGGCCAATGTGTTTGCCTACAAAATAAGTAAACCCAACCTGCGCACCCGCAGTAAAACTAATCCCGTGGTTGATTCTATAATCTGCGGAACGCTGCTTTGTCTCCATGTCCACCGTCAGGTCTGATATTGACGGATTGATCTTTATATCTGATAATATCACATAACCTGCTGAAAGCCCTCCATACAGTTCAAAGTGGTTTAGCTTAACCTTCCTATTAGCTAAAAATT
Organism: uncultured Flavipsychrobacter sp.; assembly: GCA_964493865.1. Lineage (GTDB taxonomy): Bacteria > Bacteroidota > Bacteroidia > Chitinophagales > Chitinophagaceae > Nemorincola. Next base: position 273,735 of record CAZBPS010000004.1, on the reverse strand, counting down.
TTATGGGATAGTAGGATTTGCTATGGTGTGCGTACAGGGGTATCCGATTATCAATGATTAGGGGGCCACCAGGATGATATTGAGAATAAAAAACAACTTTTTGTTCAATCCTATAAGTTGCCCTTCGATGGTCTATAGAAATACCAAATTGCCAGTTTTTGTATAAATACATCCCTTTCAGAGAATATGCATCCGCATAGTTTAACGCACTCCCGGCATGTGTGATGTAACTTTCCTTGGAGAGGTTATTGAGCCTCCCGTTGAAGCCCACCCCACCATTAATACCTAATTCAAACCGCTGTGCGGATAACGAAGAGGAAACCAGCAAACCAAAAAACAAGAGTACGTTTCTCATAAAGGATAGATAAATATAGACAATTTAAAGTTAAAGACAACTTTTTCATAATAAAAGGTTGGGTAAGCTGGTGCTGCCATGTTGAATATAAAATCCGCAGTTGCACACTACTCGCCGTATAATATAAAAAGCCGGTAATATAACCGGCTTCTGTAAATGATAAAAATAAACGAATCTACTCTACCCTGTTTCTGTTGCGTGCCAATACGCGGGGGAAACGGAAATCAAGTCCGGAATGGAACAACCCTTTATAGCCAACTCCAATCTCTGTAAAGAAGGCAACCTGCCTGCCCAACCTGATGCCAAGTGGCACAGCATGGAAACCCACGGCCTTAACACCTGTGGCATCTGCTTCACCCAGGCCAATGTTATTGTCGTTAAAGAAAGCAACGCCGTAAGCGATGGAGCCATAAAGCCTCACCCGGTAACGCGCATTGCGTGTATCAAGGTATTTAACCGTGAGTTCGGGAGAAAATGTGGTGAAGCTGCCGTAATTTTCAATATTTTCCGCACCGATACCAAGGCCTAAAGTGACGTTTGGGGTAAAGTAATGACGGAATGTAACAACAAATGCGCCTGAAGATCCGTTGAAAGGCTTGCCATTCACCAGCGAGTAAAGGCTCCAGTAGCCATACCCTACAGCTATTTCGCTCCTGCCCCGTTGTGCAAAGCTTGTAGCCATAAAACTGAACAGAGACACTGCAAGACAAAAAATGTATATCCTTTTTCTCATCATAATTCGATTTTATCCGTGTTTGCCGATTTTACAAGGCTAAAGATATAGCAAACTTTCATTTCTCCAAACCCCTGCAACCCACAATGCCTTAATAATACTGTATAATTATATGCTGAATACTTAAAAAACCAAGATATTTTAGCCTGCTAACCATTAACTTTGCAGCCTTTATGTACGAACCGATTTCAAACGAACAACTTATAGCCGTAGCTAATGAATACGGCACCCCGGTATATGTATATCATGCCGAAAAAATAGCAGAACAGTATAAAAAACTAACAAGTGCCTTTAGTGCGCATCCAACCAAGTTTTATTATGCCTGCAAGGCTCTTTCAAATGTGAATATTCTAAAATATATGCGCAGCCTTGGCGCAAATATTGATTGTGTGAGCATCAATGAAGTGAAGCTGGCACTTGTGGCCGGATACAAGCCGGAGGAGATATTATATACACCTAACTGTGTTGATTTCTTTGAAATCATTGCAGCCACGGAGCTTGGCGTGCGCATCAACATTGACAACCTGTCGATATTGGAGCAGTTCGGGCATAAATTTGGCGGAAGCTACCCTGTTTGCATACGTATTAACCCCCACATTGAGGCGGGCGGTAATTATAAAATATCAACTGGCCATATAGATAGCAAATTTGGTATCTCAGTACACCAGCAGCGTCATATAGCACGTATAGTAAAAACAACGGGACTGCATGTGCAGGGTGTGCATATTCATACCGGCAGCGAGATAAAAGATATCGATGTTTTCCTCCAGGGGCTCGATGTGATCTTCCAGATAGCCACGCACTTCCCCGGCCTGGACTTTATTGATCTCGGCAGCGGATTTAAAGTGCCTTATAAGGATGATGACCAGGAAACGGACGTCATTACTCTTGGCAAGAGAGTAACACAAGCCGTGCAGGACTTTGAAAAAGAGTATAACCGGAGTATAGAGCTATGGTTTGAACCCGGCAAGTACCTGGTAAGTGAATGTGGCTATTTTGTAGTAAAAGCCAATGTGGTAAAACATACCACGGCAACTGTATTCGCAGGGGTAAACTCAGGCTTCAATCATTTGATACGCCCGATGTTCTACGAGGCGTATCACCGCATCACCAACCTGTCAAACCCAGACGGACAAAAGCGTATCTATACAGTGGTGGGTAACATCTGCGAGACCGATACGTTTGCTTGGGACAGGGTGCTGAATGAAGTGCATGAGGGCGACCTCCTTGTATTTCATAATGCCGGAGCTTATGGATTTGAGATGAGCAGTAATTTCAACTCACGTCTCAAGCCGGCGGAAGTGATGATAAAAGACGGTAAAGCGCAACTGATAAGAAGGGCCGATGTGTTTGAAGATCTGCTCAGGAACCAGATAATTTAGCGGTTTGAAACCTATAATACTTAAATCGTGCTGAACATATGAAGACACTTTTTTCATTCCTATTGCTGTTGGCTACAGTTGGTTCATTTGCGCAAATACCTAATAACGGATTTGAGACCTGGGACTCTACCCTGGGTTACCGCGTGCCTGTTGGCTGGGACAACCTGAATTCTGTTACAACTTCGGCTTCTATTTACACCTGCAAGTACGAAAGCCCGGGGTTCAGTGGCTCATATTACATGAGCCTTACATCGCAAAATATACCCGGTATGGGTGTTAAGCCGGGTATTGCTGTCTGTGGCACTATGAATCATACTACCTATCAGCCCATATCAGGATTTCCGTATACGCAGCGCCCGCAGGTGCTGGCCGGATATTGGCAGTATATGGCAATGTCTGCAACAGACCAGGGATTCTTCGTTATTTTATTGTCTAAATGGAACACTACATCCGGCAAAAGAGATACGATTGCATACCGAAAATACGACCTGCCGGATATGGTGATGACATGGCAGCCATTTCATATAGCATTGAACTATACGAGTAGTGCCACACCTGATTCTGCGATCATACTGATGTCTGCCAGCGGAGCAACGTTAGCTGCTGCGGCCCATGCCAGCTATATATGGGTGGATGACCTGCATTTCGGGGATTCGGCTACTCTCGGTTTTTACAAGGCACCTGACAACAGGCCCAATGCATCTGTGTACCCTAACCCTGCTGCCGGTCAATGTTTTGTGAAATATAACAGCCCATCTTCAACACCGGTACATATCGTACTTCGCGATATTTCCGGCAGAACGATACAGGAACAAAATGTTGCTGTATCGCAAGGGAATAACGCCATTCCTCTCCCCCTTTCGGGCTTAAACAGGGGTATGTACTTTATTGAAATTGCTGACGATAAACAAGTGACGAGAGAGAAAGTCATGGTCGACTGATAATCAGATTGTTTTATACTACTGGCAGTGGGCTAAATGGCCTGGGGGCTTTTCGCACTACAATTGTGCATACTTCCATATTTTTCTCCTATAGGGTTATTCTGACGGCTGTCATGTTATATAATGGGTTTTTAAGGAACTTTGCCGTAACAAAATATTCTGCGCAGTGAGCACCGTCAAAAAAACTTTCCCGGTTACAGGTATGCATTGCGCATCGTGTGCCATAAACGTTGAAAAGACATTGGCAACACAAAAGGGGGTTGTTCATGCAACTGTGAATTTTGCCAATGCTTCTGCATTGGTCGAGTATGAAGAAGATGATCTCAATATTGACCTTGTGAAGAAAGCTGTGCAGTCATCCGGGTATGACATCATAGCAGAAAATGATGGCAAGTCGCCCGAAAAACTCGAGGAACTGAACAGAAAGTACTACCGGCAGCTGCGCCTTCGGACCCTTCTCGCCATCTCTTTTTCTATACCGTTGGTCTTTATCGCCATGTTTGCCATGCACGCCCCTTACGCCAATTACCTGATGTGGGCATTGGCAACACCGGTTGTGCTGTTTATGGGGGGACAATTTTTCGCAGGTGCATGGAAGCAGCTAAAGCACCGAACAGCCAATATGGATACACTCGTGGCTTTGAGCACAGGTATAGCCTATATATTCAGTGTCTTTAATACCCTGAACCCGCAATTCTGGACCGATAAGGGGCTGCATGCCGGTGTTTATTTTGAGGCTGCGGCGGTCGTGGTCGCCTTTATACTGCTAGGTAAATTACTGGAAGAAAAGGCCAAATCAAATACTTCGTCGGCTATCAGGAAACTAATTGGGCTGCAGCCTTCGGTAGTAACCCGCATAGCTGCTGGCAACGGCGTAGAGGAAACGATATCAATAGAGCATGTGCAGGTAAACGACCTGTTGCTGGTGAAACCAGGGGAGAAGATACCTGTAGATGGGCTGTTGGTAACCGGAGGATCATTTATAGATGAAAGCATGCTCACAGGGGAATCGATACCGGTAGAAAAAAAGGAGGGCCAGAAAGTCTATGCCGGTACCATAAACCAGAAAGGCAGTTTCCGGTTCAGGGCGGAAAAAGTGGGCAGTGATACCCTGCTTGCCCAGATCATAAAAACAGTGCAGGAAGCGCAGGGCAGCAAAGCTCCTGTACAAAAACTGGTAGATAAGATCGCAAGCGTATTTGTACCGGCGGTCATAAGTGTCGCCGTATTAAGCCTTACTGTATGGATAATATTCGGTGGTGACAACGGATTTACCCAAGGGTTACTGGCAATGGTTACAGTACTGGTCATAGCCTGTCCATGTGCGCTTGGGCTTGCCACTCCCACTGCGATCATGGTAGGTGTAGGAAAAGGCGCGGAGAATGGCATACTTATTAAAGATGCAGAGAGTCTTGAAACAGCGCATAAGATCAATGCCATAGTGCTTGACAAAACGGGCACCATTACCGAAGGCCGGCCTGAAGTGATGTCGGTGGAATGGGCCGATGACGTGGAAAAGCCTATGCTCTCCCAAGTGTTATACAGTATGGAGGGCCTTTCAGAGCACCCATTGGCTGAGGCAATAACAAGGTACTTTAAGGGAATAGGTACTAGTGTAGTGCCTGTTGGGTCATTCAGCAGTATCACAGGCGGAGGGATAACCGTGCTGTATGACAAAAAGATATTCTTTGCCGGAAGCGAAAAGTTGATACGTTCAATGAATGTACAGATACCGACCCGTATGCAGCAAAAGGCAGCAGACATACAGGCGCAGGCAAATACTGTGATATGGTTTACGGATCACGCCAAAGCATTGGCATTTGTGGCAATAGCTGATAAAGTAAAGGATACATCGGCAATGGCGATACGCCAAATGCGTGCGATGGGCATAGATGTATACATGCTGACCGGCGATAATGCGCAAGTGGCTGCTTCAGTGGCCAGACAGGCAGGTATTGAACATATAAAAAGCGAAGCAAGCCCCAGTGATAAATCGGCGTTTATTGTCGAACTGCAACATCAAGGCAAAGTAGTGGCCATGGTAGGAGATGGGATCAATGACAGCCAGGCGCTGGCTCAGGCAGACGTCAGTATTGCAATGGGCAGAGGAACAGACATAGCAATGGATGTGGCAAAAATGACGCTTATTTCCTCAAACCTCGAACAAATACCCAAGGCTATAAAACTTTCGCAGAAAACTGTGCGCTTGATAAAACAGAACCTTTTCTGGGCATTTATTTACAATGTCATCGGCATTCCTCTTGCCGCCGGTGTACTCTACCCTATCAATGGCTTTTTACTTAATCCTATGATAGCCGGCGCGGCTATGGCGCTAAGTTCAGTATCGGTGGTGAGCAACAGTTTACGGTTGAAGTGGGGGAAACTATAGGTGTGACATTTCAATGTATTTGAATGTATTGGCGAAAATCCGGAATAAAAGGCAGTTGATTATCAGCAAATAAGACATCTTGACTGCAATCAAGCACATTATATGCCAATATTTCCTATTTCGATAACTGTCGGGATTTTGGAACGTTTTTTATGGTACTAAAGGAAAAGCGAAAACAAAAGATATGAACCTGAACAATTTCACAATTAAGGCGCAGGAAATAGTGCAGCAGGCACAGCAGTTGGCATTCAATGCCCAAAACCCGAACATCGAGACTGCCCACCTGCTGCAAGCGCTCATGAATGACACAGAAGGACCTATACCCTATCTGCTGAAGAAGAACAATGTCAACATGAACCATGTTGAAGGTAAACTGAAAGAGCAGATAAACCGCCTGCCAAAAATGCAGGGTGGAGAGCCGGCCCAGAACATTAGCCGTGAGGCCAATAACGTGATGCTGCGCACGGGCAATATACTCAAGACGTTTGGTGATGAATTTGTAACCCCGGAGCATATTTTGATCGCCTTGTTGCAGGTGAATGATGATACCAGCAAATTGCTGAAAGATGCCGGGTTGACCGAGAAAGGCCTGGTGGCAGCCATTAAGGAACTGCGAAAAGGCAGCACTGTAAATTCGCAGACATCAGAGCAGCAATATAACTCGCTGCAGCGTTATGCCAAGAATTTAAACGAGCTCGCACGCAGTGGCAAGCTGGACCCTGTGATAGGGCGTGATGAAGAGATACGGAGAACGCTGCACATTCTTTCCCGCCGTTCCAAGAACAACCCGATCCTTGTTGGGGAGCCGGGTGTTGGTAAAACCGCGATTGTTGAGGGGCTGGCGCACCGTATCATTAACGGCGATGTGCCGGATAACCTGAAGTCAAAGATTATCTTCGCGCTGGATATGGGCGCGTTGATGGCCGGGGCCAAGTACCGTGGCGAATTTGAAGAAAGGCTGAAAGCGGTAATAAAGGAAGTGTCGGAAAGTGATGGTAGTGTTATCATGTTCATAGACGAGATACACACCCTTATTGGTGCCGGGGCTATGGAAGGTGCTATGGATGCGGCAAACATCCTGAAACCGGCTCTTGCCCGTGGTGAACTACGCGCAATTGGTGCAACCACGCTGAATGAGTACCAGAAGTATTTTGAAAAGGACAAAGCGCTTGAGCGCCGTTTTCAGAAGGTATTCGTGGATGAGCCATCGCCCGAAGATGCCATATCCATCCTTCGCGGATTGAAAGACCGCTATGAGAGCCACCACCAGGTGCGCATCAAAGACGAGGCTATTATAGCCGCTGTTGAGTTGTCGCAAAGGTATATTACAGATCGTTTCCTCCCGGACAAAGCCATAGATCTGATAGATGAAAGCGCTGCAAAGTTGAAACTGGAACTCAACTCCATGCCCGAGGCGCTGGATGAACTGGAACGCCGCATACGCCAACTGGAAATAGAAAGAGAGGCAATTAAAAGAGAAAAAGATGACGAAAAGCTGAAAGAGCTGGGGCATGAAATATCTTTATTGAGTGTGCAGCGTGATACATTGAAGGCAAAATGGCTGGAAGAAAAAGAAATAGTAGACAAAATAAATAAAGCCAAGACCAACATAGAGCACCTGAAACTGGAAGCCGAGCAGGCAGAGCGCGAGGGCAACTATGGCCGTGTGGCAGAGATACGGTATGGCAAGGTGCAGCAGGAAGAAGCGATTATAGACGAGCTATCTAAACAACTGCATGCTATGGATGACCAGCATAAGCGGTTGCTGAAAGAAGAAGTGGATGCCGAGGACATTGCAGAAAATGTTGCCAAGGCTACGGGTATACCTGTGCAGCGGATGATGACCAGCGAAAAAGCAAAACTGCTGCACCTGGAAGACGAACTGCACAAACGAGTAGTGGGACAGGACGAAGCGATTGAAGCGGTATCAGATGCTATACGCCGTGGCCGTGCCGGATTGCAGGACCCACGGAAACCGATTGGTTCATTCATATTTCTGGGTACAACCGGTGTGGGTAAGACCGAGCTTGCCAAAGCCCTTGCGGAGATTCTTTTTGATGACGACACCATGATGACCCGCATAGATATGAGCGAATACCAGGAGAAGCACAGCGTGAGCCGCCTGGTAGGTGCGCCTCCCGGCTATGTGGGTTATGATGAGGGCGGCCAGCTAACCGAAGCAGTTCGCAGGAAGCCGTATTCGGTAGTACTGTTTGATGAAATAGAAAAAGCACACCCTGATGTATTCAATACTCTACTGCAGGTATTAGATGATGGCCGGCTCACTGACAATAAAGGCCGTGTGGTGAACTTTAAGAATACCATCATCATTATGACCAGCAATATGGGCAGCCATATTATACAGGAGAATTTTGCGGACCTGAAGGACAAGGATATAGACAAAGTGGTAGATGCCACAAAGGAGCAAGTGCTGGAAATACTCCGTCAGACATTGCGGCCTGAATTCCTGAACAGGATAGATGATGTGATCATGTTCCGCCCGCTGATGAGGAAGGAGATAAAGGGTATTATACGCATACAACTGGAAATGTTGCAGCAACAACTGCTGGCACAAGGCATAAACCTACAGTTTACCGATTATGCGCTTGAATACCTGGCAGGCCGGGGTTTTGACCCGCAATATGGTGCAAGGCCGCTGAAAAGGGTTATCCAGAAAGACATTATCAACATGCTCAGCAAGAAGATAATAGGCGGTGAAATAGACAAATCAAAGCCTGTGCTGATAGATGTATTTGACGGTGTGGTGGTAATGCGAAACGAGGTAATGAATAGCGCTGAAGTTAAATAAGGTAATATTTAAAGTCAACATAAAGGGTGCCTTCTTAATCAGAAAGGCACCCTTTTTATTTATCGGCAACTATTAAATTCAAACTTCTTTCGAAAATGTAATTCTTTACTGTAAAAGGACGGATTTTTTAGATTTTTTTCAAGCAGTGCCCGGAGCTCCTCTCTGCTCTTTACTTTCATTATCTCGGGGCTGATTACTAAATTCGCTGTCATATCCCAACTGCCCTTACCAATAGAATTAATTTTAAGAAAGATCACCCCTCTGTTATCTCCGCTAGGCAATGTCATGAACTTGATATTATTAATTTCTGAAAAGAAAGCCCAACCATGTTCAAGTCCTCGGTTATCACCGCCATAGTTCATATATGTCAGGCAATAGGAGTAATCATCTAATTTTTCAACTATAAAATAATTGTGATAATTAGTATCCTCTCGCAACTTCCATATTCCTTGCAAATGATCATCCACACGCACTGTAGGTTTTTCATCAATTGAAAATTGACAAACATTCCTTTGAGCAAACAAAGAAGAGCAGCATAAAACAGCCATCAGCAGTATATAATACTTTTTCATAAAACATGATTATAAGTAAATATACAATTCAAACTGCAGGATACAAAGCAAAATGGACTGATATTACTTACTCCAACTTAAAGTTTGAATAAACTTGCTTCGCTAAGGCTTCAAATCTCCTTGCCATTTCCATATTGCCTTTTTTCTGGTAAGATAGTGCCAGGTATGGGAGGTCTCCATTATTCGGTGCTATATTGTATTCTTTCGTTAGTATGTCTATAGCCTCATCATACCGCTGGCTGTTGTAATAGAGTTTGGCCAGGTTCGAGTACGCCAGCAAATAGTTAGGATTGATGGCTATTGCCTTCCTGAATTGCTCTATCGCCTGCGGATACTGTTTCGTGTTCAGGTATATGGCACCCATCATATTTAAAGCGTCAAGGTCGTTTGGCGTGGTAGCCAATATCTGCTTCAGGTGCACACCTACCGAATCGTATTTTTGCAGCATATAGTATGATGTGGCTAGTTTTTTCCTCACGTCTGCGTTCTCCGGTTCAAAGTTCAGGTATTTGGCAAAATTGGTTGCGGCAGAGTCGTATACATTTACTTTCGAATAGCAGTTGCCAAGATTCAGGTACACAAACTTGAAATTAGGATTTCCCTCTACCGACTTCAACAGGTAAGGTATTGCCTCTCTGAATTTGCCGAGATTGATGTAAACACTCCCCAGGTTGTTGTTAGCTATGCTGTTCATGGGCTTCAGCGACAGCGCCTTGAGATTGGACGCCACCGCTTCGTCGTATCGACGCAGGCGTTCAAGCACCCTACCCATCTGAACATGTGCTTCTGCAAATTCCGGATATATTTCCAGCGACCTTTTCAGGTGCTGCAAACTTTCCATATCCATCTCGCGGCGTTTCATGCTGTCCGGCTCTTCCGGGTACAAATTTTCCGCTATAGCCGTGGCAAGGAATTGGTTGATGCGGGTGTCATTCGGCGATTTTTCAAGGTCTATTTTGTAGAGTGTGTATTCATCCTTCCAGTCAAAATTCCGGGCTATGGTCATACCTCCATAAACAAGGCACAATGGCACGAGTATTATCAAAACTTTTGAGCTTTTAAGGCTCATCACATTTGTAGCATCGCCCTTAAGCATCCATTTTTCAATAGCCAGGGCAATGGCTATACATACCCCCGTTGATGCAAAAAAGGCGAAACGCTCGGCCATTTCTGCACCCATAAGGAATGGAAAATTCGAGAACAGGAATAAAGTACCTAAGTAAAACACTATCGCGAATACCCATGGGTCTTTCCTGTCTTTCATAAACCGGTAAACTGCCAGGAATATAAGGCCGCCATATGCAACAATAGACAATAGCGCTTTTATATCTCCAAACCCAACAAACGGAATACTGTTGAACGAATAATTGGCAAGCAATGGATACGGAATGATCATCAGCCATAGATACTTTCCAAGAATATAAAATTGTGTAGCGATTTTTGAAGCTGAATCAGGTACGTTAACCAGCGCATTGTCGATAAAATCTATCGTTGCCCCGGGTTGGTTCGCATCATATTTGTTAAGTACTACCGTGCGGATGACGAGGAATATAGCTGTTGCTAGCACAGCGCCCCCGGTAATGAAAATGGCCCTCTTTTTATCTTCATTAGCATAAAAGAAAAACAACAACGGAATTATGGCGACGAAAGCAATAACGGTCTCTTTTGAAATGTAAGCAAGGTATAAACTAAATATACCCATCAGCAATTGCGTTATTTTACCCTGCTTCATATAGTTCATAAACAGGTTCAACGACCAGAAACCAAAGAAATAGGACAGCAATTCGTCGCGGCTCTTGATGTTGGCCACTACCTCAGTATGTATAGGATGCACGGCAAATATCAATGCGCCTATAAACGCAAGGGAAGTCTTTTTACGGTCGAAGAACTTATCAAGGAACAGGAACAGCATAATGACACACCCTATAAAGGTGAGTATATTGAAAAAGTGATTGACCGTAGGGTTGGCAGGAAAGAACTGGTACTCAATGGCAAACATCACCAGCGAAAGCGGTCTGTACAAGTCGTTAGGGATAATGAGATATCCCCTCATGTGGGGCGTAGTCATCAGGTCGGCCACGCCGGCCAGCCCCTGCTGCACATATAGATTATCCCGCAGCACCATTTTATCATCCAGCACGTACCCATTTTGCAGGGTATTGGCATACAGCACGAAGGAAATGACTGCAAGTATGATACACAGGTATTTTATTGAGAACCACTTATTCATTCCCGCCGAAACGCTCTTTACGGGTCCCGGTTGTTTAGCCTGTGCCGTTTTAGGTATTGGATTTGTACTGGTATTGGGTTTCTTAGCCATGGCTTCAAAAATATAAAGTAATGACTAAAAAATATAGCTCATTTATATGAGAATAAAATTACTATCTCTTAACAGACTTTCACCCTATTTTACCTACCTTTGCGCCTCAATAAACAGGCTCTTTAGTATAAATTATGATAAGCCGCAGGAACATCCGGGTAAAGGTGATGCAAACGCTGTACACGCTTACTTCATTAGAAAATAGCGGGTATAATGGCAACGATGGTGCTTCACGGATGCTGAATGATAAGTTGGAACAGGTATTGGATATTTTCACGGTAGCCGTTCTTTATACCCTTAGGGTAGCCCAATACGCCGAAACAGATGCAGCAAACAGGTCATTCAAATACCTGCGTAGCAATGAAGACCTCAACGTAAGCACCAGTATCGCAGAGAACTCATTTGTAATGAAAATGCTGCGCAATGCTTCCTTTAACGAAAAAATAAAGAAAGACAAGCTGGAACGTTTCATTGATGAGGAATGGGTAAAAAAGATATTCCAACAGTTGCTGAAAAGTGATGCTTACGCAAAATACACAAGTGCTAAAGAGCACTCACCTGCTGAGGACAAAGATATAATCAGGCATATATGGGAACACGAAATGCTTCCCAATGAAAACCTGCTCAGCCATTTTCTGGACGAACTGCCGGGGTGGGAAGATGATAGTGAGCTGATTGTCATGCTGATGCAAAATTTCTTTACAGGCCACTCCAAGGTCAACTTTATGGACCTCCTGTCGGGCGAAAAGAAAGAATATGCCCATGAATTGCTGCGTGTTGTACAGGAAAAAACCGACTACTGCATGGAGTTGATTAATCCTAAGCTCAAAAACTGGGACAAAGACCGTGTAGCGCTTATTGACCTTTTGTTGTTACAGATGGGAGTATGCGAGTTCTTATACTTCCCTACCATACCTACCAAAGTGACGATCAATGAATATATTGACTTGGCAAAACAGTACAGCACCCCCCAAAGCGGTCAATTCATAAATGGTGTGCTGGACAATATCCTCAAAGACCTGACAAGAGAAAATAAAATACAGAAAGTAGATAGAAAATAGTTAGCAATGAAGCCGTATATCGTTATATCTTTCTTGTTGTTAGCCGCATGTAACAATACCCCTACCGGGGAAAACAAGGGCACTATACCTGTTGGCCTTGTCAATAACCCCCATACTGCTAATGGAATAGATGCTGCGGCGGCAGAAATGAAGCCAACCATGGATTTTAAAGATACCCTTCATGATTTCGGTACCATTCATGAGGGTGAGGTAGTAGAATATGATTTTGAATTCAGCAACAATGGCAAGACACCATTGCTCATCACTTCCGCGGCAGGTTCTTGCGGCTGCACTGTAGCCGATTACCCGCGAGACCCGCTTCAGCCCGGAAAAAGCGCGAACATGAAAGTGACCTTTAACTCTACCGGCAAACATGGCGGCCAGGACAAAGCAATCACCATTCACACTAACACCCTGAAAAGTATTCAGATGTTGTATATAAAAGCCTATATAGAACCTAAAAAATAACAACAACACTTTTTTAATCATAACAATTCAGAAATATGCAATTACATCAATTAATGTTACAGGCGGCTCCGGCCGGCGGAGGTCTAGGGCCGGTGTTTATCATGGTCGGCATGTTCGTGGTCATGTACTTCTTCATGATTAGGCCGCAGCAAAAGCGTGCAAAAGAACAAAAGAAGTTTGCTGATGAGATGAATGTGGGCGAGCAGGTAGTAACAACCGCAGGCATACATGGCCGTATCAATCGTGCAAATGAAGACGGCACACTTCAGTTAGAGATTTACCGTGGTTCATTCATGACCATTGAGCGTTCCGCTGTATCTATGGAACTGACCACCGCTTACAGGAAAAAGGCTGGTGCTGCACAAACAGTTGCTACCACAACAACCAAGTAATATTGCAACCTGATGCTGAAGGTAGGCGTTACCGGTGGTATTGGCTCAGGGAAGTCAGTTGTATGCCAGGTGTTCAAAACACTTGGCATACCTGTATTTAATGCAGATAATGCCGCCCGCCACCTCATGGAGAACGACACCACTCTGGTGCAGCAGATACAATGGTTGCTGGGCGATGATGTATATAAAGATGGCAAGCTCGATAAGGATAAGGTTTCTACGATAATATTTGAACAGCCCGAAAAGCTGCAAAAACTCAACGGAATAGTTCATCCCGCCACCATCAGCTATGCCACTGCATGGATGAATGAACAGAATGCCGCTTATGTGATAAAGGAAGCCGCCATTTTCTTTGAAAGCGGCAGTTTTAAGGAGATAGATGTAATGATAGGCGTTTACGCCCCTAAAGAACTGAGGATACAGCGCGCCATGGACCGTAGCGGCATTTCGCGCGAAAAAGTCTTGTCAATAATGGCAAAGCAAATGGATGAGGACGAAAAAATGAAACGCTGCGACCATGTGATTATTAACGATGATGCCACCCCGGTACTACCACAGGTATTAAAACTGCATTCACTGCTGCTTGAGGGAAAATCCGATTAAGCCTTCCTGCTTAGCGCATCCCCCAGACTGATGAAGAACCCGAATACCATCACTATCACCCCGATCCACAATACATTGATATACGGGAACACCAGCGCCTTCAGCACAATAAAATCATCCTTGGGGTCAGTCTGTTTTACGAGTATCTCCGTCAGCACTGTATCCTTCCCTTCGTTATGTTGTATCAGTAGGTTAGCACGGGCAAACAGTCCCATTGCTGCGACTGTATCCTCAACATACGAGATGTAGCTGCGGTCCCTGATCACATATACAGGGTTTATCTCCCGCGCATCATTGTTCATATCATATACCAGCAGGCTGAACTCTATCTGCTCATCCCCTGCGGCCGGCTTATAATTCTTGTTCTTCAGGTCATTTTTGTTCGTCCCGTTAAACACCATATAACCATTATTAAGGAAGATAGTATCACCCGGTTTGTTCACCACATGGCTACGGTAGCTGGCAGTGTCAGTTCTGCTCCTGTCCGATGCCGCATTGATAAACGTGAATACATCCCTGTTCCAATAGTGCTTGGTCGATGGGTTGGCACTCAGCCCCTGCTGCCCCTTGGGGTTAATGAACGCATCCGGGTAAAGCATAAACCGTTCCAACACTTTGTTGGACACAGTATCCTTTCGCTCATACTGCACTTTGTAATATATTCGCCTGTCCTTGCCTGCAACATCGCTATCGCCTATATAGGTAGCAAAATAATCGCCCATAGCCACTGGTATGCCCCTGAATAGAGTCACATTCTCACTGTTCTCCCTTATATTCTCCTGCTCCGTCTTCTTCCCGAAATCCATAGGTATGCCTGTAGTGCTGAATGATATGGGGTGCTTATTATAAGAAGATAAGAGTATGCCCAGCAGCGAGGTGGCAAAACCCAGGTGCGCCACCGAGGGCCCCAACTTCTTGAATTTCGCCTTCTGGATAACTATGCCGAAGTAGATATTGGCAACAATGCCATAGCACGCCGCAAACAGCATTATATCATACTGCCATGTAGTGATACGCTGCCCCCAGGCTATGCCCGCTGTCATCAGAGCGGCAATAAGTGCCGTTAGCCCAAGTCGTTTCCCTACTGTCCTGGCATCACTATGTTTGAATTTCATGTACAGCACCGTAGCCGATAACAATCCTACTACTATCGCTACCCACACCTGTATATTGTTATAGTGTAGCATCACATCGTTAGGTGGTGCAAATTCTTTCCCTGTTATCCACTTCGCCAGTGGCGACCATACAGGTATCGAGGTGGTAATGATAATTTGTATAGAAGCCAGGAACAGGATCACTGACCCTATGAACATCCAGAACTCGCGCGACAAGGTCTCTTCTTCCGTTTTTATGCGTGGCATATCGCGCCATCTTTTCACCAGCGCCGCTATACTCACTATAACCAGTATGCCTATCACTACCAGCAAATGATACGTAAGCGCCGCCCCATCACCGGTAAAGGCGTGTACCGATGTCTTGCCTAAGATGCCCGTACGCGTCAGGAATGTGGAATACCATATGAGCAGGTGACTCAGAATGAACAATATCATGGTCATGATGAAGGCGCGGCCTGTGCTGCGGTATATAAGCAGTGTGTGGAGCGCCGCTATCAGCGTCAGCCACGGCACCAGCGATGCATTCTCCACAGGGTCCCACGCCCAGTACCCGCCAAAGTTCAGCGACTCATAAGCCCATGCCCCGCCCATCATTATACCAGTTCCTAATACTGCCCCGTTAAATAGCGACCAGGCTACCGTGGGCTTCACAAAAGTCTGGTAGTCCTTCTTCCACATGGCGGCTATACAGTAGGCAAAAGGAATAAGCGTACTCGCAAAGCCAAGGAACAATATAGGTGGATGTATCACCATCCAGTAGTTTTGCAACAGCACATTCAGCCCGTTCCCATCATTTACAAACTCCATATAGTTTGGCTGCTGAAAGATGGGAGCGCCCTGCATGGCGTCGCGCAGCAGCATAAACGGTGTGCTGCCCACTTTTATATCATCGCCAAAGTAGAAGCCCAGTATCATGGTGCCCAGGAACACCTGCACCAATGCTATAATAGACATGGTGCGCGTCTCCAGCCCACCGGCTGTCTTCATCACTATCAGCCCCAGCACGCAATGCCAGAAGGCCCAGAGCATGAAACTACCCTGCTGCCCTTCCCAGAAACAAGATAAAAGATACTCGCCCGGCAGCGACAATGACGAGTGCTCCCAGGCATAATGGTATTCAAACAAGTGATTGGCAATGATGTAGAACAGCATGGCAAAAATGCCCACCAGTGTGGCCGTATGTACAATGAACCCGCTCCTTGCCAGCAGCCGCCACTTATTACTGTTCAGCTCATTGCCTTCCGTGCGCACCGCCGCCAGGTAGCTGAACGCGCTGAACAGGGATGCGACAAAAGATGTAATAACAAAAAAATGACCCAGTTGCCCGGGCCACAAATGTTCTCCTATATACTGTGTGTTCATCTGTTTATTGAGCTATTAACTTTTGTTTCCCACAGCCACCATATCCTTTTTGTATTTCGACGGGCATTTCATCTGTATCCTCGAGCAATGGAAAGTTCCACCTTCATTGTAGCCCATCATCACTATCTGTTCCGACTTTTCAATATCCCTCGGTTTCTCTCCGTTAAATATCACCTTCTGCATTTCACCCGATTTGTCTTTTGCATAAAACGTAAAATGATTCGGGTCCACCTTTGGGTCATAGATCATCTCCTTGTCCGTCTGGAGGTGGCCTATTACATAATAGGTCTTGCCCGGCTGCTTCGATGCCGAAGCGAACGTCTCATAAGTACTGAAATCACTGAATACCGTAACGATAGTGGCTATCGCAGCCACCACAAGTATTAATAAAACAATATGCGTTTTTTTCATAGACCGGTAAAAAAACTACCTGCTGGGCAGTAGTGTTTCTGAATGGAGCAAAGTTAAGGTAAATATCACTTTAACCTAAAAAGAAAACCCCATTTATGGTAAACGGGGCTTTAAAATTATCTTAAAATATATTTTTATGCTTTTCCTTGCTGCTGGCGGTAGGTATCATAACCCTTGTCTTCATAGCTGGTATATACCACGCAGAAATGCCCAAGCAGCGTCAGCGCCCATGCTGCAGTAGTCCAGGCCGGCCAGGGGTAAGCCCATTGTCCGTTCTTTGGGTCATACATCATCCAGGAGATAACGGTAGCTATAGCAAATATTACTGTGTGCAATACCAGCATCGACTTTTCTTTACCGGTAGATTTTACTTTTTTAGCCATTTATTGAGTCTTTAAGCATGGCAAAGATAATGAACGTTGATAAAATAAAAAGAAATATCCCATTCTTTTTTCACATGCCGCAGCTACCCTGTCGTTTTTCCGGATTCCACAACCCATTTATCCGTTTGAAGTATTACACTTAATGTCTTAATTTTAATAACTATGAAAGAAACACAAGCACATAACGACCGTGTAGCAAAATTGACATTCGCTTCGGTTTACCCGCACTATGTAACAAAAGTAGTAAGCAAGAACAGGACTGTGGAAGAACTGCATCAGGTGATTGAGTGGCTTACCGGCTTTGACGAAAAAAAACTACAGGAACTCATAGACGAAAAAGTAACTTTTGAAACATTCTTCAAGCGGGCCAAACTGAACCCGAATGCCCATCTGATCACGGGCCTGATATGCGGCTACCGCATAGAAGAAATTGAAAACCCCTTGACCAGGCAGGCAAGGTATTTAGATAAGTTGGTGGACGAATTAGCAAAAGGAAGGAAAATGGAAAAGATACTGAGGGGGTGAACATCTGCATTATCCACACCTGTGAATTGCAGATATGCGGCTTGCCCGCAATTTATTGTTATATTTACCCGGTTTATTATACTTAACAATCTTTTGCCCAATGGCGGAGTGCGTTTTGATAAGATAGGCACTAATTATTCTAAAATGGATTCGATTATGAAACTGCGTCGTAGTATTTCTCAACGGTTATTGGCAATAATCTGCTTTTCTGTCTTATTCATCATTGGCACACCGGTGCCGAAAGCAGCCGCGCAATATGATGACACCTATATCTCTTTCAACGACTTCTATGACAACCTTGCCCCATACGGGCAATGGATAGAAGACCCGCAATATGGCTATGTGTGGTCACCTAATGAAGATGCCAATTTCCGCCCCTACTACACCAATGGCTACTGGGTAATGACTGATTACGGCAACACCTGGGTTTCGGATTACGCATGGGGCTGGGCGTGTTTCCACTATGGCCGCTGGACGTATGACTCTTACTACGGCTGGCTCTGGATACCTGGCAACTACTGGGGGCCGGCATGGGTGAGCTGGCGTAATGGCGATGGCTATTTTGGTTGGGCGCCCCTTGGCCCCGGCTATGAGTTTACCGATGCCGCTGTAGACTACTCTTGTCCTAACGACTGGTGGGTATTTATTCCGCCGCAGTATATATACTCCGGCAATTATTACCGCTACTGGTATGGCCCGCACGGCAACTCAAAGATTATACACAATACAGTGTTTATCAACAATGTGTACAGGAACAACAATGTCACCTATGTATCGGGCCCGCGCACGCGCGATATTGAAGATATAACGCACCAGCCCGTGCAGGTGTTCAAAATAAAAAGCTCGAACAACCTGAACACACGGGTGCATAACAATCAGGTGCGCATGTATCGCCCGGCAGAGATAAGGCAGAACCTGGCCACTGGGCAGAGGTCAATTCCCCAGAACGTGGTGACCGCCCCGCAGCCCATAAGGCAACCACAGGCTGTGAACACAGGGCAGACAACCCCGCCCCAGTTCAGGAATAGATTACCCAATAATTCACGCAACGAAACGCCGGGCACTAACTATAACCAAACCGCAGAACCGGTCAGCCGCCCTGTGCGCAACGACCACAACCCCTATGAGTGGGACATAAACCGTCCGCAACCGCAGCCCAAACCACAACCACGCCAGCAGGCAGCACCGCTGCCAGCCCCAACAAGGCAAGCTCCTGCTCCTGCAAGACAGGCACCGGCACCCGCGCAGCAATCGCGGCCAGCCCCCGCGCAGCAGCAGGTACAGCCACGCCCTGCACCAGCGCCGGCTCCTGCAGCCAAACCACAGATGAGTGGTGGAAGCAATAGGAGGTAAGTAATACAGGTTGTGCTAAAAAAGTTGTTTAACCGCGGAAGCCTCAAAGAAGGCGTAGAGAAACGCAGAGAAAATAACAGTTCTGACGTATTTTACTAATGCAGGAACATCTTCTCTCCTGCCATTATAGGGATATGTAGCCTGTTCTCATCAGGGGGTATAGGGCATGAGAAGCCCTCGCTATAGGCACAATAAGGGTTGTAGCACTTATTGAAATCGAGCATAAACCCGCCACTTGCTATGTCGTTCACCGAGAGGTCTATATACCTGCCACCGGCATAAGTGGACTCGTAGTTGGTCTCATCATTGAACATGATGAACAGATCGTCTTTATGCGCCGCATTTTTCACAAGGTCAACACTCTGGTAAATGTGAAGGGTGCATACACTGTTGTTTAACGAAAATACCAACTGCCCGTATTCCCTGAATGGCTTCTGCTTACCGCTATGGGTAGGCACAAGAAATGGCGTGCTGCCCGGTGTTTCGGTAAAGGATGCCCATATACGGTAGGTAGGGTCAGCCGGATAAAAACTGATATACCGCACCTGAGATGGTTTTACCGGCGCGCGTTTATCGGCCAGCAATTCGTCAACGTACTTTTTACGGAACTGTTTGATACTGTCAGCATAGGTTTGCGCACCGGCAGCGTAGGCGCATAATAATGAAACGAGTAGTATAAGACGTAGCATAACGTATAAGTCGTAGTAAAAATAGCAATTACCGGTGAATGATAAACAGGTTAAACGCAGCTGAACTTTTTTTGTACTTTTAGTTCAAATAAGCTCTTTAGCACAGCTTCAAAAACATACATAATGAAAACACTGTCCGCTTTTTTATGCTCTTGCCTTATGCTTGTATCCTTGAGGGGTTTTTCGGGTGGCGGTCAATCGGGCATATTCGATGCGGGCGGAACCTGCAATTTCCTGCTCATTAACCCCGGCGACAGTAGTGCATTCCGCATGATACAGATACTGGACGAATGGCTGGCGGTGCAGCTATACAGGGGCTTTGCAGTGGTGCGCGGGGAATATTTGATGTACAATGCGGCAGACTCCGCCCTTACCATAAAGTTGGGATTCCCGGTAAACTCCATGCTGCGCCCCCCTGGGCAAGGGCCTATAGGCACCGATATTTTATTCGACCCTTTATACGCGTTAAAAAGCTATACCGATGGCAAAGAAAATACCCTGATGATACAGGAGGGCAGTCGGCGGCTATCGCTGGATGCTAGCAACTGGTACCTGTGGGAAAGCACCTTCGCCCCTCGAGATACCACTACATTGCTCGTTTACTTTATAGTAAACACCAATAATACGGTTGTGAAGGATGGATTGACGATAGATAAGAATAACGGCTTTATATACCTGATGGAAACTGGTGCGCCATGGAAACCACCTATTGTAAAAGGGGAAATGAAAGTAGCCCTGATGGATGAACTGAAGATTGCCGACCTGAAAGGGGTATCGCCATCATCGGTGTTCAGGATAAACGAAGGGAACAATACAATGCTTTTCCGCTTTGATGACTTTGCTCCTGTGATTGAGGACAATATCATTATTGTGTATTCTCCCAATATCGAAAAATTTGACTTCAGCTATATTTCCCAGAAAAGGCAACTGCTGTTTGGTAGCATTGATTCTTTTGCGAAGCAGACGTTTGATGAAGCAGGATTGGCACAGCATTCTTTCCCCAGTCCATATAGGGCAACTACAGTGAGTGTGAAAAGTGTAGCCAGCGTATTCGCCATATTCGGCATCACTATCCTTTTGCTCATCGTGGTGGTATTAATACTACGGTTCCTGATCAGGCGCATCAGGGAACGGAACCCACCAAGGGGGACGGAGATGTAATTAGAAACTTTCCAGGCTGCTTTTAATTATCCCGATGCACTCATCTATCTGCGTACGGGTAATAAGCAGCGGAGGAGCAAAACGAATCCTGTCATCGTGGGTGGGTTTGGCAAGTAGGCCATTGTGCATCATTTTCACACAGATATCCCATGCCATATTTTTATTCGGGTGATCTATGACTATTGCATTGAACAACCCTTTGCCCCGCACAATGGCTACATGCTCATTGTTCATTGCCTTCAATTCATTCCGGAAGTGCTCCCCAAGTATCATCGAATTTTCGGTCATTTTCTCATCTACCAGCACCTGTAGGGCTGTAATAGCCACTCTGCACGCCAGCGGGTTACCACCATAAGTAGAACCGTGGTCGCCGGGCTTTATGGTGAGCATTACTTCATCATCAGCAAGCACAGCAGATACTGGCATAGTGCCGCCGGAGAGGGCTTTGCCGAGCAGTAATACGTCCGGTCGAACGTTTTCATGGTCACACGCCAGCATTTTGCCGGTCCGGGCAAGCCCTGTCTGTATCTCATCGGCTATCAGCAGCACATTGGCCTCCTTGCACATGGCCGCGGCTTTGGCAAGGTATCCGTCATCGGGCACTACTACGCCGGCCTCACCCTGTATAGGCTCAACAAGAAAACCCACTACGTCTTTATCCTGCAAAGCAGCTTGCAACGCATCTGTATCATTGTAGGGTATAGTAACAAAACCGGGAGTAAAAGGTCCGAAATTTTTTCTGGAACTTTCATCAGTGCTGAAAGAAATAACACTTATTGTGCGGCCATGGAAATTATGCTCGCAGGTGATAATTTTAGCTCTCTCCGCCGGCACGCCCTTTACTTCATAGCCCCACCTCCGTGCAAGTTTCAAACCTGTTTCCACGGCTTCTACACCGGTATTCATTGGCAATACCTTATCATAACCAAAGAAACGGGTAATGAATTCGGCATATTCACCCAGCACATCGTTATGAAAAGCACGCGATGTAAGCGTGAGGCGCTGCGCCTGTTCTATAAATGTTTCAATGATACGTGGGTGGCAGTGCCCGTGATTTATGGCCGAATAGCCCGATAGGAAATCGTAATACCTTTTACCATCTACATCCCATACAAAAACACCTTCGCCCCGCGAAAGGACTACAGGTAATGGATGGTAATTATGTGCTCCATATAATGCTTCCCTCTGAAGATATTGTTCGGTAACAGATGTTGTTGATTTTACGATTGGCATTTGGCAAAATTATGATTTTTTTACCATATCAGCTAAACCGCTTTGTTTTGTATGTTGGCAGGTAAGGTAACTAACTCATGGGCATTTATCTTATTGAGTTCCAGCAATGTATAGCCTCCGTCAGTCGACCGCTCAAACATCGGCAAAAATTTCGCTCCGTAAATCACCTGCTGGTAGGTGTAAGACGTTCTTTGCTGCACCACATTAGAGAAATGATCGTCGAATGCTTTGATCATCACGATCAATTCCATGCGGGCTTCATCTATTCCCTCTTTTGTGTAGTTATACAATGGGCTCTCTTCATTGATTGCATGTACCAATGTCCAACTGAGTGCCATGGAGTTGATTTTCGCGATCTCCAGTTTCAGCGTGTAGAATTTAGTTACTGTCTTTTCGTTTTCTTTTAGGTGCATGGCCAGTGTAAGTCCGGCTTCAACTTCTGTCAGGTGGTTATTCTTATAAGTAGCAAAACGCAGCATCAGTGCTTTTCCGTCCTTATAGGGTGCCACAAGCAAGTTGGGGCTGAACAACAAATATGCCCTTGGCCTGGAGAAACGGCCATAAATCAGACCGGTAACCACAGCAAAGGACAGTATTCCAATCAGCGATTCAGTGGACGCTACAATATTGGCAGCCATACCTCTGGGTGCCATGTGCCCATAGCCAACGGTTGTCAATGTCTGCGAAGAAAAAAAGAAAGTCTCAGAAAATTGCTCGAACAATGTAGCATCTTTTGCGACACCGAGATTACTCGCACCTATCAGAAAATATATACAGGCAAAAATGATATTGACGCTGGTATAAAACAGGAATACACAAAGAATAAAATGACTTGGCTTCATACGCAACAGCGTATGGTATATGCTGATGCGCTCCCATAAAGGTATTCCCCGCTTGCGCAGATTGGTAGTGCCATCCGGGTTCAGCAACCGCCCACCCTCCACATTACTGTTGGCACCAAAGCCGGTATTGTCTATATCCCGTAAACGTTGCCGGTTATTCATGGCCATACATTTTTTGTTTCCTTAACTCCATGTACAATGAAACAGCTATAATAGCAGCCATCATTAGTCCCCCCAAAACTAATGCAATCGCACCTGTAAAATACAGCCCGGTGATATAATGAATACCTATGAACATAGCCGCAAAAATGATAAGTTTGGCTACCCAGTTCCCGTAAGGTATAAGCTGCAAGGGTTTCACATTTAATATCCTAGCGGAATGATACAGGTAAAAAGCTGCCTGCAGATAGGTGCTGAAAACAAAGCTGATGGCTACCCCCGGAAGGCCGGCCCATGAATACAGCGGGTACATGAGCGCGCAGGCTAATATCAGCTCAGATGCCGCGCCGATATTTATAATATCCCCTCTGTGCATGCGTTGCAGGATTGTTGTAAAGCTATACGCCCTCACAGGTATGACCAGAATGGCTGCAAAAAATACGGGTATGGCGGATGTGTACTTATCTGTGAAGATGGTAATAATAAGCTCGGACCGGTAAAACAGCAAAAAGAAAAAAAGCGGGAACACGATACAGGACAATACTTTCCCCGATTGCTTCATCAGCTTTATACTTTCACTTCTTTCATCGCCTCCCCCACCCGAAGCAAGCTGCATCAGCACCGCACTGCCTGCCGCGCTGAGCAGCAACGGTATAAACGGGATATTCTGAGAGCCATTATAATATATTGCCGACATTTCGGCGGTGAGCAGAATGGAGATGACAAACTTATCTACATAGCCGGACAGCACCTGTAATATATCATACAATCCCAGGTGCAGCCATAACGAACGGGCTTTCCCAATGTCATACACGTCGTCACCCTGCTGTGCTATGTGGTTTCTTTTATGCAGCAAAGCCGCTATGAGATATATCACAAAGCGTATCAACGTTATTGCCAGCAACTGAATAAATAACTGTAGCAGTGAAAAATTGTGCTGCAATGCAAACCAGTGGATGGCACAAAATGTGATGGCATACACCAGATTAGCGGAGACGAGTGTTGCGTAATTTCTAAAAACAATAAGGAACGACTCTAAAATAAAAGTGAGGGCGTAAAAGAAAATGAACAGGAACGGTATGATGAACGACACATCTATTGCTACAAACTGCAGCCAAGCAAATATGGCGCTTAATCCGGATACCCACAGCAAGTACAAGCTATAATGCCCGGCACTCAGGTTACTTACAAACTTCAATACCCTATCTGGAGAATATGTGACAATCACTACATGCAGCCCCAGGCACATAATCGGATAAAATATAAGCAGGTGTATCCAGAAGTGCTGGTAGCTGCCATATGCGGCAGCTGGCAGGTGCCTCGAATACCATATCATTACCAGCAGGCTCGCCAGCGATGGAAAGAACCTGATAATAAAAATGAAAAAAGAATTGCTGTATAAAGCACTACTTGCTTTGCGCAAAGGCATTACATTCTTCCTTGTTTAAGTATTTTATGACCCGTGCAGGATTGCCTGCTATCACGCAGTACCCCTCCGGAAAACTTTTAGTGACCACTGCCCCGGCGCCCACAATTGTAAAATCGGCCAGTTGCACACCGGGCAATATCACAGCCCCCATCCCCATCCAGCAAAACCTCCCTATGTTTATTGGTTGTGCGGTTGTATGCGTATCATTGTTCACCAGGTCATGGTTCGACGATATGATGCCTACGTTTGGCCCTATATTCGTATAGTCCCCTATTTGCACACCGTTTGCTGCATTTATATACACACCCGGCGAGTCGCCGGGGTAAACATTTTTCCCCTTGGTAATTTTATGGGGGTTATGGATAGTGCTGGTATGGTGCACCGGCCATTTGGTCCCGGCATTCTGCCTCAGTATCTTACGGAACAGGAAGTCCGTAAGGTAAAACCCAATACTCATATCCCTCCTCATACCGAAAAGGTCCTTAATATGGTATGATGGGCCACTGCTCATTATTTGCCTTGTGCCGGTTTTTTGAATAACGGATAAAAGGCGCCGAGTGCCAGCAATATCAGCAATATACTGCTCACCATGGCTATCTTCTGCCCGGTATAGAAACTCTCCGGCTTGAAATGGAATTCTATCTTATGCTCACCCGCAGGAATTTTTATGGCCCGCAGCACATAATTTGCTTTCATTATAGGTGTTTCTTTCCCGTCCACATAGGCTTTCCATCCTTTTGAATAATATATGTCGGAGAACACGGCTAAACCATTTTGGCTGTTGCCCGAAATAAAAGATATTTCATCAAGCCCGTATTTATCCAGCTTCACATAGGCTGCGCTGTCTTTGCCAAAAGCATAGTTGCCAAGGTCGTTTTTGAAGGTTGTCCGTACAACCGCCGTTTGCCTTGGGTTGAACGCATTCGGCACCACAGTGGTGTCCCCTATGTTTGGCGCATTCAGCCCGTCCATTTCTTCATCTGCAGTATTTGCCCACTTCACTTCATTTACAAACCATGCGTTCCCACATGCCTCAGGGTTGGGTATTACACCCGGTTCCCCTTTCTGGCCGGGAACAATGATGTATTTCGTATTCAGCATATTCAGCACTTCTTTATTAAAGCCCCTGCTCAGTTGCCTGTCTATCAGGTCCTGGTATATTTCCATTTTGGCAGGATGATACCCGCCAATGCATTTATGGAAATAAGCCTGCACTGCATCATTGTAGGTATCTTTCGTTATATCAAGAACGCGGTAGTATGGGTCTTTGTCCATCAATATCTGCCTGTCAACAGCCCTTGGCTCAAACACACTTTCATATTCAGAAGCTTCCACATAATTCTCCTCGTTCAGGTAATTATGCGCTACCGGAATAAGGTCTATTGCAACGAGTAGACCTATACCTCCTACCAGCATCGGTGCTTTTACTTTGCCTTTGGCATATGCCCATATCAGGCCACCGGCCAGCAAAATGTAAAAGGCGCTCATCAGCCCGCTTTTGGTAGCCATCCCCGCCCTGTCATCCTGTATGGCTTTCATTATCTGCTTAGCCGGTTCTGCCCCTCTTTCGCCACCGCCAAACATCGAAGCGAACTGCTGCTGCGTTCTTGCATCACTATCCGACTGGAAATCGAAGAACATCCTGCCACCTATGCCTAATAGCAAACATAATCCCGCTGTTATTATCACAGCGGTCTTTACGCTTTTCAATACCTCTTCTTTCTTAGTGGCATTGATTACCTCATTTAAACCCAGAATGCCAAGAACAGGGAAGAGAAACTGTGCTATTACCAGCCACATAGACGGTGTCCTGAATTTATTCAGCATCGGAAGTGTGTCAAACAAAAAGTAATTAATCGCAGGGAAATGCTTGCCCCACGACATAATGATGCTGATAGCGCAAGCGGCTAGTATCCACCACCTATGCGGCGTTTTCACCAACATCAACCCTAACACGAACAGAAAACAAATAACAGACCCGAAATAAACCGGCCCGCTCAAAAATGGCTGTGGCCCCCAATACATAGGCAACTGTTCGCAAAAAGCTTCGGCCTGTGCATCCGGCACCCCTATATTTGTTAGCCGCTCATAAGTATTTGAGCTCGTTCCCACTGCCTCACCGCCCGATCCGCCATATAGATATGGCACCATGATGCAAAAGGTTTCGCCTATGCCATTGCTCCACCTGAAAGCATATTCTTTATCAAGCCCGCCGTTGGTTTTCTTATCATGCCCCGATAGTTCGCTCGCCCCCCCGCGCATGGTTTCTTTGGCATATTCCTGGGTGGTCAGTATAGAACTGGTACACGGTCCGGCGCCTATACCCACTATTACGCCCGATATAAGCACAGAAATGAAGAACTGCTTTATCCGCCCCTGCTTTATCGCCACAAACAACATGCCTGCCACAAAGCAGGCGAACATGATAAATGAATAATAGATGACCTGGAAGTGGACATTCGTAAATATTAACGCCATGGCAATACCTAATACAGCAGCCCCTGCCAGCCACTTTTCCTTGTAAATAAGATAGAACCCGGCTAAAGCCGCGGGCAAATACCCAATGGTGAGCATCTTCGTATCGTGCCCTACGCCAATAATAATGGCATTGTACGAAGAGAAAGCATAGGCTATAGACCCTACTATGCTCAGCCATTTATTCACGCCCATTACCCGCATCAGCACATAAAAGCACAGCATGGCAATAAAGAAGAAATATGCCGGCTTGCCCACAACCTGTAAGAAAGTTTGCACATACCCTACATAATTTGTACTTGATGTGCCCACATAGGTAGTATAGGTAGGCATACCCCCAAACATGCTGTTAGACCATAGTACCTCTTTCCCGGTAGAGTCATGATAGGCCATCCCTTCACGCGCCATCCCCATCCACGATATATTATCATGCGCATTCAGCTTTTTGCCACTCATTTGCGGATAACAATAAGCTAGCGACAGGATAGCGAACCCAATTATAGCGATAATATCTATCTGTAATTTTTTGAAATCAATTTGCATAAAATGCTTTTAACGAAACAAAAATAATCCTTCTATCCGCTTATCGAAATTAAATAACCAAAAAACATTCGGGATATCAACGGAAATAGCTGCGGACAAGTATAATTTAAGTGGTTAAATAAGGTTAAGGTTGTACTGATGAGTGGTAAGCACTGCCGAACCAAGGATCTCTGCTCGTACTGTAAACCCCAATCAAGGCAAAACAGCCCAAAACATATTCGGGCGTAATCCCCTTAGAAGTGGGCAGGGGGATGTAAACACTCACGAAGAACACGCCACACTTCCCGGCAGCCTGCCCTGAGCTATTGTCGAAGGGGAAAGGGGTTAGGAGTGTGTTTTCGGTCAAATGCTCGTATTGCTATACCCACAACCCAACACAAGCCCAACGGGCTTCAATATGAATAACCACCGGTGAAACCGGTGGATAAAAACACGCTACACCAACCCCGCAGGTGGTTGAATATGGTATCGGCAATGGCCTACCTCAATTACCCCCCATAGCCCACGGTTTCAACCGTTTTTTGAATTCCATCTGGTCCGAAGCGTCTCGCTTCCCTGTACTACTGCAAGGGTCGCCCTTGCGAAACACCCATAGGGCCACTGGTAGCAACACTTAAGACAGTGGCATTTTTCACACCCGCCACAACCAACTCAAAACCAGTCATATACACATATTATAACTAAGTTCAAAAACCTGCCAAACGCTGTGTCGGCGGGCATTTCCGGAGAAAAATTTTTTGACATGACGGTACAGCAAACTGTACCATGACGCTTTTTTTATTTGGCGGCATCCATAACCTTGCGGAACTTTACACAACTCCCAAAAAATGGGGCAAGTTCTTTGAATGACTGGTTTATCTGCCTCAGGTATATTGACTTATGACTAACAATCCCGGACTTACGACTTATGACTTACGACTTATTTATCTGCCGCAGGCATGACGACTAAATTATACCTTTTAGGGTATAATTATACTTTTGGGGGTATAAATATACCTTTTCGGGTATAAATATACCCCTTTATACCTTACAAGAAAACACATAAAACATGCCCATAGTGCATTTCAACACATTCATAAAATAATATTTATCGAAAAGGTCAAAATCCCCGAAAATATACCCTCTCGGCATAAAGTTTTCTGTTTCCCGGGTCTCCATAGCAAGCCCGGTGCGTAGCGGGATGCGGCTGCCTCAGGGCACTAAAGCTGAATAACTTGATGACGTATCCCAATTAAAGAAGAATATTTCAGCGCAACTTGCCTAATTTCGCACCCGCCATTTTGTCTTTTCAGGGCATTTGGCAAAATTATTGCACTTGTTAAAACATACGATGATGTTCAAAAAAAAGCGGAATATGACTGATAAAACACCAAATAACAATAAAAAAAATAATGAAAGTGCAGACAACATGGCACAAAATGAACAAATGGAGGATGCATTGGCGGCTGAAATAAATACTGACGATAGTGGCAGCGGCGAAACAGTATTACCGGAAAGCAATGATGCCGAGTCAGAAAAGGTAAAGGCCGAACTGGCGGAAATGAAAGACAAGCATATACGCCTTGTGGCCGAGTTTGATAACTTTCGCAGGCGCAACGCCAAGGAGCGCATTGAATTGATACAGACCGCAGGCAAAGACGTGATAGAGTCCCTGCTGGTGGTTATGGATGATGTGGATAGGGCTGAAAAGCAGATAAGCAACACCGATGATGTGACTTTAATTAAGGAAGGCATTAGTTTGGTTTTCAGCAAATTAAGAAATGTTATGCAGCAAAAAGGACTGAAGGGCATGGAGGCTACAGGTCTGGAATTCAACCCCGACCTGCACGAGGCAATAACGGAGATACCCGCACCCAATGAAGCAATGATTGGCAAAATAATTGATGTAGTGGAGCAGGGTTACTACCTGAACGATAAACTGATAAGGCACGCTAAGGTGGTTGTGGGTAAATAACATCCGCCCTGATTGTTTAAAGAGTTATTTTTGAAAATATTATATTATAAACAGCTCTACATTCCTTAGGAATTTATGGGTAAAGTCCCTTTAGGGATTTGGGGTATATATGGCAAAACGAGATTATTACGAGATATTAGGTGTTTCTAAAAGTTCTTCGGCAGATGAGATAAAAAAGGCGTATCGCAAAATAGCGATGCAGTACCATCCCGATAAGAACCCCGGGAATAAAGAGGCCGAGGAGAAATTCAAGGAGGCTGCCGAGGCTTATGAGATACTCAGCAGTCCTGATAAAAAAGCGCAATACGACCGTTTTGGCCATTCGGGAATGGGAAATCAGGGCGGCTTTGGTGGTCACGGTGGCCCCGGCGGTATGCGCATGGAAGACATCTTCTCCAATTTCGGCGATATTTTTGGCAATGACGCTTTTGGCGGCATGTTTGGCGGTGGCGGTGGTGGCCGCAGGCAAGGCAGCCGTGGTGCCAACCTGCGCATTAAGCTGAAAATGGATTTCACCGAGATAGCGAACGGTGCCAACAAAAAAATAAAAGTAAAAAAGCATATAAGCTGCCAGCACTGTAATGGTAGCGGGGCTAAGGACAGGAACTCTATCCAGACATGCGGCACCTGTGGCGGATCCGGCCAAGTACGCAGGGTCACTAATACCTTCCTCGGGCAGATGCAGACAGTGACCACCTGCCCTACCTGCAATGGCGAAGGCACCTCTATTACCCACAAATGCACCCATTGCAAGGGCGAAGGGCGGATGTTTGGAGAAGAAACACTAAGTCTGGATATACCGGCAGGTGTGCAAGACGGTATGCAACTGAGCATGAGCGGTAGGGGCAATGCCGGTGAGCGCGGCGGCCCTCCGGGCGACCTGCTGCTGGTGATTGAAGAAGAAAAACACGAATTCCTTACCCGCCACGACCTTGATGTGGTGTACCACTTGCATATCTCCTTCCCCGAGGCGGTGCTGGGTATGCAGGCCGAAGTACCTACCATAGACGGCAAGGCCAAAATAAAAATACCCCCGGGCACCCAGAGCGGCAAGATATTCAGGCTGAAGGGTAAGGGTTTCCCCGCATTCCAGTCGGGCTATGAGAAGGGCGATGAACTGATAGAAGTAAATGTATGGTCGCCACAGCACCTCACAAGCGAAGAGAAAGACCTTATAGAAAGATTGAAGAACTCCCCCAACTTCAAACCCGGCCCTGATGCCAAAAAGGAACGTGAAGAAAGAGGGTTCTTTGATAAGATCAAGGATGTATTTGGAGGGTAACTGCGCTTTTATAGGTTAAATACTCCCTGCTGGTAATACCTTGACCCAAAACCCATCCTTTTTTAATAAGTTTGTGTCATGAAAAGAACATGGATAAGCTATCTCCCGATGCTGGTTGGGATAATGCTTATTATTGCGTGTAACAACCAAAAAGGCAGTGTAACCGATACGGATAACGACCCTATCCTGATTGAAAACCCGAACCTGAAAGGGATAACAGAGCAGATACAAAAATCGCCGGATAATGCAGCACTGTATTTTCAGCGGGGCAACCTACTGCGCCGTATGCAGTATGACACACTTGCTCTTATTGATCTCAAAAAAGCTGCGTCCCTAGATACCAACAAAGCTGAATACTACAGCGCAGTAGGCGATCTGCTTTTTGAAAACAAGGACATCGCCCAATCGGTTGTATGGCTGCAAAAAGCCATTGCCAAAAATCCTGAAGACAGGAAAGCACACCTTAAAATTGCCAAGCTTTTTCTATATACCCAGGACTACTCTAAAGGATTTGCCGAAATAAACATTGTCCTTCGCAAGGATGTATACGACCCCGAAGCCTACTTCCTGAAAGGCATGATGTACAAAGACATGAAGGATACCGCACGGGCAATATCCAACTTCCAGACTGCGGTGCAGGTAGCCCCCGACTATCGCGATGCGGTCATACAGCTTGGGTTGCTTTTTTGCGCAAAGAAAGACCCCATCGGCCTGAAATACTTAGACAATGCGTTCAGAGGGGATACTTCAGATGTTTTCCCGGTTTTCGCCAAGGGCGTTTATTATCAGACCAATAAGAACTACGAGGCCGCAAAAGAATCGTATAAGGAATGTATCATCCGCGACAACCAATACACCGATGCCTACTTTAATATGGGGTTTATCTATATGCAGCAGGACTCAGTAAAAAAAGCTTGGCGGCAATTTGATATGGCCGCAAAGATAGACCCCACTAATCCCTCAGCTTACTACAACAGGGGGGTATGTAGCGAAGCAATGGATAGCCTTAGAAACGCTGTCGAGGATTATAAATTCGCACTGGAATTGGATCCGGATTATAAAAGCCCCAGGGAAGCGTTAGACAGGTTGAAGGGCAAGAAATAAATACACTACTTTTGACTTTTTAACTAAAATCATATGCCGATAATTGCCCCATCTATGCTTTCAGCAGATTTTTTGAAGCTGGGCGAAGAAATAGACTTGATCAATGATAGTGAGGCCGACTGGTTTCACCTTGATGTGATGGATGGCAGGTTTGTGCCCAACATCAGCTATGGCATGC
Source organism: uncultured Flavipsychrobacter sp. (assembly GCA_964493865.1). Taxonomy (GTDB): domain Bacteria; phylum Bacteroidota; class Bacteroidia; order Chitinophagales; family Chitinophagaceae; genus Nemorincola. Next base: position 241,512 of record CAZBPS010000004.1, on the reverse strand, counting down.
CCATCATCAGCCAGATGAAGAAAAGGGCAAAAAAGACGTTTGATGTACACCTGATGGTGGTGGAGCCGGAAAGATACCTCGAGGACTTTAAAAAAGCCGGGGCCGACTACCTAACCGTACACTACGAAACAGGCTACCACCTGCATCGTACTCTTACATCCATAAGGGCACTGGGTATGAAGGCTGGCTTGTCTATCAATCCCCACACACCAGTGGATATGGTGCAGGATATAATACACGAGATAGACCTGCTTCTGGTAATGAGTATTAACCCCGGTTTTGGCGGCCAAAAATTTCTGCCACTTACTTACAACAAAATAAGGCAGGCAAAAGAGCTGATAACAAAGGCAGGCGCAAACACCTTGATAGAAATTGACGGGGGCGTAACATTAGGGAATGCCGGGGATATTGTAGCCGCCGGTGCCGATGTGTTAGTGGCCGGCAATACCGTATTCTCAGCACCTGACCCAAAAGACATGATCAAAAAGCTGAAACAAGTCGGAAAATAAAGTTACTTTCATTACGTTTAATAGCGACTATGTTTCAGAAGCGGATATTCTTACTATTTACACTTATCTTTTTATTTAATTGCTCGTATGCGCAAAAAGCTGTTGTCACCGGTATTGTTCGCGACGAGAAGGGTAAAGGCCTGGAACAAACAGTAATAGCCGATGAAGAGACAGGCATAGGTACCTATACCGACGCTAAAGGATTTTACAGACTGGAGATATCGGCAGATAAAAATATTACTATCATTTTCGGGTATGCCGGCTACGAAACACAGCGCAGGAGGGTAAATGTAAAAGCCGGGGACACCCGCACCATTGATGTAAGACTTAAGGAAAGTGCCAACCTGCTGCCTGAGTTCACCAAAAAAAGTGAAAAAAAGCGGGAAGAGGCAGGCAGTGTTTATCTCGACCTGAGCAAAGTGAATTATATGCCCAGCACCATAGGCGGCGTAGAAGGGTTGATAAAGCTTGCCGTAGGCTCACACAACGAACTCACATCGCAGTATAGTGTGCGCGGCGGCAGCTTTGATGAAAACCTCGTATATGTGAACGATTTCGAAATATACCGGCCGTTCCTGGTGCGCACAGGGCAGCAGGAGGGATTAAGTTTTGTCAACTCCGACCTCGTATCTAATGTCAACTTCTCGGTGGGCGGGTTCCAGTCGAAATACGGAGACAAAATGAGCAGTGTGCTGGATGTTTCCTACAAGCGCCCCACCCGCTTTGCCGGCTCCGCCAGCTTGGGCCTGCTCGGCGCTAACCTGCATCTGGAAGGCGCAACAAAAAACCAAAAACTGACCTACCTCATAGGCGCACGGCAAAAAAGCAACCAATACCTGTTGCAATCGCAGCCCACTAAAGGTATCTACTACCCTTCCTTCACCGATCTCCAGGCATTGGTGAACTACCAGCCAAATGCCAACTGGGAAGTGGAGGCGATAGGTAACTATGCCCGCAACAGGTTTGTGTATTACCCCGAGACAATGGTTTCCAGTTTCGGGGCATTGAACCAGGCATACCAGCTCAACGCATTTTATGTGGGCAGCGAATTCGACCAGTTCGACTCTCACTTTGGCGGCATATCGGCCACCTACCACCCGGAAAGGTCAAAGTTTAAAATTAAATTCCTGGCATCCGCTTTCCAGACTAATGAGTTCGAAACCTTCGATATCAATGGCGCATACCTTTTCGGAGAGCTGCAAACCGACCAAAGCAAAAAAGACTACGGCCAAATAAAGACCTACCTTGGCGCAGGCGAGATACATGACTACGCAAGGAACTACCTGAACGTAAGCGTGAGCGATGCCGGCTTTCGCGGCTCTTACGATGCCAAAAAGAACTTTATCCAGTTCGGCATGAACGGCACTTTCACCAACATAAGTGACAACCTCCACCAGTGGCAGCGTAGGGATTCCGCCCGCTTCACGCAGCCTTATGACACCTCGGCTATCAGGATGGCTTACTACTTCAACTCATCCCATAATTTCACCTACTCACGCGTCAGTGGCTTTATACAGGACAACATACGCTTCGATTCTGCCAGCAGACTTACAGCAACTGCCGGTGTGCGGTTCAACTACAGTTTCCTGAACAATGAGCTATTGATAAGCCCCCGCCTGCAACTTGCCTACAAGCCACGAGGCGAGAAAGATATAGTTGTAAAATTCTCTACCGGTTACTACAGCCAGCCTCCCTTCTACCGCGAAATGCGCGACCTGAAAGGCAATGTGAATATGGGCTTGCTGGCGCAAAAATCTTACCAGGCAGTACTGGGCACAGATTATAACTTCACCATGTACAACAGGCCGTTCAAAGTAACGGGCGAGGTTTACTACAAAGACCTTTGGGATCTTGACCCATATTTTTATGACAATGTACGCGTGCGCTACACGGGTAAGAACAACGCTACAGGCAGGATATACGGTGGCGAGGTGCGCCTTTATGGCGACCTCGTAAAAGATGCCACTTCGTGGATAAGCATAGGCATACTGAAGGGTGAACAGAAGATAACCGATAGCCCCGGCATACCGGGATACTCTCAATATTTTTCGCTCCCGTCCGACCAGCGGTTTATGCTCGGCATGTACTTTGAAGACTATGTGCCACGCAATAAGAATTTCAAAGTACACATCAATATGATGTATGCCACGGGTCTGCCAGTAGGGCCTCCGAACGGGCACCTGTACCAGAATACCCTGCGCCTGCCCGACTACAAGCGTGTGGACATTGGCTTCTCAGCCCTGCTGCTTGATGGTAGCCGCAGAGACCACCCTGCACATAGCCTGTTCAATAACATCAAAAGCATTTGGGCCAGCCTTGAAGTATTCAACCTGCTCAGCATCCAGAACACACTCTCCTATTCATGGATACAGGACTGGGGCAGCGGGCTTAACTATGCCGTGCCAAACAGGCTCACATCCCGGCTACTTAATGTGAAAGTGTTGATTAACTTTTAAATTATTTTTGTTTATATCCTTTGTAGCTATTGCCTGTTAAGGTTTTTGTCGATGTGAAAAACTTTGTTTGAAAAAGATTTTGCTGAAAACTGTATATCCTTATCTTTGCGCTCCGAAACACGTAATACTGTGTTCTTTTTTAGTTCTTATTTTATGATTTCGTAGCTCAGTTGGTAGAGCAATACACTTTTAATGTATGGGTCTTGGGTTCGAGTCCCAACGGAATCACAAAGCCTCGCGAAAGCGAGGCTTTGTTGTTTTGGAGAGATACAATATTAGAAAGCACGGTAAACGCAAAAAACAAACCACCTCTTTTGAAGTGGTTTGCAAATTCAATACCTACTAAAAGTATTATTTCTCTAAAACTATATGGAATGTTTTGGCATCTGCGCCATTACTGAGTTTCAGCACGTACACCCCGGCTACAAGTTTGTCATTCAGGTGAATAACACTCCCTATCTCGCCATTTTGCACAAACAATTTACCCATATACACTATCTGGCCCGTCACATTAGTAATCGATACACTAATTACACTGTTATTTGTACTTGGCCAATAGCCGACGATAGAGAGGTTCCCCTGATTAGGGTTCGGCGATATGGCGATGCCTTCGTGGAGATTAACTTCCCTTACCACTGTGGCCACCGGCCCGGCCACATCCAGCATACGCACACGGTTATTTTGCAGGTCAGATATCAACAACTGCCCCGCAGGGTTAAACAGCATCATCGTTGGATAGCGAAACTCTGCCGCTGTGGCTGGCCCGCCATCACCACTATAGCCGCTTGTGCCTGTACCTGCTATAGTAGTTATAATACCCGATGTATTTATTTTGCGAATTACGCTGTTGTTTTGGTCTGCTACCAGCAGGTTGCCGGTTGCATCAAACACCATACCTACCATATACCTGAACTGCGCTGCGGTGGCAGGCCCGCCATCACCGCTATATCCATCCCCTCCCGATCCCGCAATAGTTGTGATAATACCTGCTGCGTCTATTTTGCGCACACGCCTGTTCACACCGTCGCATACAAGTATATTTCCCGTAGCGTCTATCAGCGTACTCGACGGCCGCATTCCAGCCGCTGTGGCCGGGCCGCCATCGCCACTGAAGGGAGCTGTGCCATTGCCCGCTATAGTAGTGATGATGCCTGCTGTGCTCACTTTCCTCACCCGTGCGTTCACCCAGTCACAAATATATAGGTTGCCTGCTCCATCCACCTGCACATGGCAGGGGTTGTCAAGCATAGCTGCCGTTGCCGGGCCGCCATCGCCGCTATAGCCATACACACCTGTTCCCGCCACAGTGGTTATTATGCCTGCTGCATCTATTTTCCGTACGCATGCTTCCCAGTGGTCCGATACATAAATATTGCCCGTGGCGTCTATCGCTATACTCTCCGGGTAGCCCATTTCAGCGGCTGTTGCGGCTCCGCCATCACCGCTGTAACCAGAAACACCTGTACCTGCAAATGTGGTAATAATGCCTGAAACGTCAATTTTCCGCACCCTGTGGTTGCGCGAGTCCGCTATATACAGGTTGCCTGTTGCATCATACGCCAATCCGCTGGGATAATACAGCAGCGCCGCTGTTGCCGCCACTCCATCGCCACCATATGCCCCGCTCAAAAACCCCGTAGCTCCGTTGCCGGCTATGGTGGTAACTGTCTGAGCCAATGTGCTTGCAGCACTTGCCAATATCAACATCACCACAGAAAAGTATCGTTTCACAATCGTCATATGTTTAGCTTTATCTCATGTTATACAACTAAAGACACTACGCATCTCCCATCAGTTGGGGTATTTAAGTATTGTTAACTATTGGTCGCAATTTGGCTTGGCAACGTTGATTAAATACAGTTTACAATATTTATAGGATTTTTCTTTTTTACAGGCAGTAAAATCAACGAACCTGCCTGCCGGTAGGCTGGTAATGATTATTACAGACTTCTAAAATGGAAAGTGCAAGTAGTACCATTTTCCACTGTTGCAGGTCTTACCTCCTGACCCGCAACCCTCGCGCTGGGCAATCTCACACAAAAAAACGTTGGCAACAATCTATTAAAATAACTTTTTCAACCACCCTTTTCGGCTATAACCCTTGCCCATGGCTCAAAGTATTTTCCATCATGCAAAATCGATTTTGCAACCACACTACTATTCACGAACTTTACCCGTTTCCATACCCGTTGGCCTGCATTGCAATTTTGCAGTAAAGCCCATAAGTGTAAAAAATGAATAAAATGCGTGTAAAAAACTTGTAAAAAAAGTGTAAAGATAGTACCAGTAATCAAATACGTATATTACAGTATTTAAGTTGCTTATACATTAAAACCGCTATCCAAAAAATGACGAAAAAATGAGCATTTCACAAGCCGGTATCGAAGATGTTTGGGACGATGAGGAACCCGAAGAAGAGGTCAGCGAGGCCTCCGGCGAGCCTGTGGAGCGTATGCGCATCGTCACAGATAAGCGCCAGGAGCCCCTACGCATAGATAAGTTCCTCATGAATCGTCTGGAGGGCGCAACACGCAATAAGATCCAGAATGACCTCGAAGAAGGCCACATTCTCGTGAACAATGAGACCGTTAAGCCCAACTACAAAGTAAAGGCCGGCGACACCATTGTCATCTACGAAACACGCCGCCCCGAAAGCCAGGAGATAATACCCGAGCAGATGCCGCTCAATATCGTTTACGAGGATGACGACCTGATGATTATCAATAAGCCTTTCGGTATGGTAGTACACCCCGGCTGTGGCAACTACAGCGGCACATTGGTCAATGGTATCAGCTGGCACCTGCGGCAGCAGAACATCACAGTTGATGGCCTCACCCGCGTTGGTCTCGTTCACCGTATAGACAAAGACACCAGCGGTCTCGTAGTAATCGCGAAGACCGATACCGCTATGACCAAGCTCGCCGCCCAGTTCAAAAAGCATACCGTCCACCGTCGTTATATAGCCCTCGTCTGGGGCGACCTCACCGAAGATGAAGGTACTATCGAAGTCAACATAGGCCGCAACCTCCGCTTCCGCAAAATAATGGATGCCTTCCCCGATGGCGACCACGGCAAGGAAGCCATTACCCATTACAAAGTGCTGGAGCGGTTCAACTACGTCACCCTCACCGAACTGCGCCTCGAAACGGGCCGCACCCACCAGATACGGGTACATATGAAATACATTGGCCACCCCCTTTTCAACGACGCCACCTATGGCGGCGACCGCATAGTCAAGGGTACTATATTCAGCAAGTACAAACAGTTCATTGATAACTGCTTTGGCATCCTTACCCGCCAGGCCCTCCATGCAAAAGAACTCGGTTTCACCCACCCCACCACCAACCAATGGATTCAGTTCAATTCTGAATTGCCCTCAGACATGGCCGAGGTGATAGAAAAGTGGCGCAGCTATACAAAAGGGGTAAAAACAAATATTGATGACCGGTAAGATCACAACAATAAATGCACCTATATTTTTTATGTATGCCCCAATATTCACCACCAACACCCCAAAAAACCACCCATGCTAACGTTTACTGTTTTTTTAACCCATAAATGATTACCTTTGCCCAGTTCCTATTTGATATTGTTTAATAATTAATTAAATCGTGTAGTATGACAATAGCTAATTTCAATCCCGTATTGCTCTTCGGTATGCCGAACGCAGGTGAATTGGTGATATTATTGCTTATCATCGTAGTATTGTTTGGTGGAAAAAAGATACCGGAATTAGCCAGAGGCCTTGGAAAAGGCATTCGTGAATTTAATGAGGCGAAAGACGGTATTAAAAGCGAAATAGAGAACGGAGCCAGAGATAAGGACAAAATACAATCCGGCAACAACTCCACTAATTCTTAGGGTTTCACCCCATCCCTGTATTTTTTTTTCGGGACTTATTTATTTTTAGCACAAACTACCAGGTCGAGATGCTCTACCGGATAAACTTTTTTTCTTTACAGTTACGGATGCTTTTATGCTCATTGAGCATACTGTCTGCTGCATTTGCCAGCGGCAAGGGCGATACCGCAGTTGTTGTAAAAAGTGACCATACTCCGGCTGCAAACGCTGTTTTAGCGGACAATCTCCCGACTACATCTGTTGATAAAAAAAAGGGCTACAACAAAGTGCCCCTTGCCGGAGAAAAATCATATTTTGGCGAGAAGAACGAATTTGTAAACGATTACACACGGCGTTACCTCGAGCTCCACTACAATACTTTGGGCTGCGTGCAGAATAAAAGTACCAAGCCATTTTCAGTGATCGACAACGAACTGAAACGCAAGAATATGCCCATGGAACTGAAATACCTTGCGGTAATAGAGTCGGCGCTTAATTACAATGCTGTTTCAAAAGCAGGGGCAGTAGGCCCATGGCAACTGATGAAGACCACCGCAGAAATGCTGGGCCTGACAGTGACAAAGGGGAAAGATGAACGCCGGGACATCAACAAGTCAACCCTTGCTGCCACCCGTTATCTCGAAATACTATACAGCGAGCTCAACGATTGGCTTTTGGTAATCGCTGCCTACAATAGTGGGCCCACTCCTGTGCTGCGGGCAATAGCGCGCACGGGCAGCCGCAATTTTTGGGATATAAAGGAATACCTGCCACGCGAAACACAAGGTCATGTACTGGCATTTATAGCTACCGCTAGCATATTCGAAAACCTCAACAAGTTCATTTATCTCGGCAGCCTGCCGCTGGATATTAAGTTTGGTAAAGAAGATGAACATTCAGCGGCACCTTTAGCAGCATCGAGTACCACAGGGGCAAAGACCGGGATACAGAAGAAGTCTCCATTTTCTGACGACGAGTTGAAAAATATGGCTATTGTGCGTATTACCGACCCGCTTTTACTCGATATTGTAGCCCAGGAAATCGGCGCAGATAAAAGGCAGCTTATGAGATGGAACAGCGATTACGATATGTTTATTTACAATACCTACCCAACCCCATATTATAATTTCAGGCTTCCAAAAGACAAACTGGATGTTTTCCTCGCAAAAAAAGCGCAGATTACCCAAAAGTCTAAGGTTTATTATATGACAAATAATTAATACAAATCCTTAAATCTGATTTTACAGCATTTTTTTTGTTGTATAAAATATTTGAATTACCTTTGCAGTCCTTAAAAAAGTAGAATTTAATGGCAAACCATAAAGCAACCAAAAAAGATATCCGCCAGAGCAGGACACGCAACGAGCGCAACCGTTACTATGGCAAAACCACACGTAATGCAATGCGCGAACTGCTTGCAGTAACTGATAAAGCAACAGCACAAGGCGACCTGAGCAAGGTTATTTCTATGATAGACAAGTTGGCTAAACGCAATGTTATCCACAAGAACAAAGCAAGCAACCTGAAATCAGGTATCGTGAAAAAGATTAACGCTTTGGCTTAATACCATACTTATATATTTTCCATAGTCCCGATTTCATCGGGACTTTTTTTTGCTTGGGATTACGTTATACAGTAAATCATTGTTATCAATGAAAGAACGCATAATAGGTATAATGGGAGCAATGCCTGAAGAAATAACCGGTGTTACCCATCTGATTGTGAATAAGCAGGAACGCACTATAGGTATGCGTACTTATTATACTGGTACCCTGAATGGCATTTATACAGTGGTAGTATTTTCCAGGTGGGGAAAAGTGGCGGCCGCTGCAACAGTTTCTACCCTGATCCACGAATTTAACATCACACACCTGATCTTTACCGGGGTAGCCGGAGCTATAGACAGTTCATTGAAAATAGGCGATATTGTAGTGGCCCACCGTTTGTTACAACATGACATGGATGCCAGGCCCATAATGCCGCAATATGAGATACCGCTATTGGGCAAAACATGGTTTGATTGCGACAGCAACATGGCCAGAATAGCAGCGCAGGCAGTTAGCGACATGCTGGAAAACAAACACCTGCATGACCTGATTAAGACTAGCGAACTGCAGTACTTTGGCATTGAACAGACAATGTTATACACCGGGGATATTGCCAGCGGTGATAAGTTCTTCGCAAATAACGAGGAGAAACATCAACTGGCTAAATACCTGCCTTCTATACTTTGTGTGGAGATGGAAGGCGCTGCAGTAGCGCAGGTATGCTATGAATACAACATCCCTTTTGTCATCATCCGCACCATATCCGATACTGCCGACGAAAAGTCTGCTGTCGATTTTCCTACTTTTATCAAAAGTATATCAAGCAGGTATTCAGTACAGGTGGTAAAGAATATATACCAACATTTAACAACCTGAACTTTCCACTTACTCCTGATTCCTTTTCTTCACCATTGTCAGGATAGTAGCAATAGCTACTGTTTCGTTGGTCTCGTCATAAATATCGACCAGCCATTTCACTATGCCTTTAGCTATATCTTCGGGAGTTCGTTTTTCCTGGCCAACTTTTTCCTTTACTGTCAGTTTCACACCTATGGTCATTCCGGGGTACACTGGTTTAGTAAACCTGCATTCATCTATCCCATAGTTGAGTAACACTGGACCTTTCTTAGCATCCACGAAGAGGCCCGCTGCTTTTGACAGCACAAAATAGCCATGTGCAACCCTGCGCTCAAAAATAGTCCCTTCAAGCGATGTTGCATCCATATGGGCGTAAAAGTTGTCTCCGCTCACGTTGGCAAAGTTGGTAATGTCCGCCTCCGAAACTGTATGTTTTGCCGTTACCAAAGTCTCCCCTATCTCCAGGTCTTCGAAATGCTTTTTGAACGGATGTACATCCGTTTCGTGCTGCCTGCCACCCTGCTGGTAAACATTTGTTATCCGGCTTATGGTAGTAGGAGAGCCTTGTATGGCTGTGCGCTGCAGGTAGTGGAGCACTCCACGCTTGCCGCCCATCTCTTCCCCTCCCCCTGCCCTGCCGGGTCCGCCGTGCACCAGCAGTGGCATTGGCGAGCCATGCCCCGTACTTTCCTTCGCGCATTCATTATTTAGTACCAGTATCCGGCCATGCATACTTGCAGTTCCCAACACTATTTCTCTTGCTATGTTGTCATCGGCAGTTACAACAGAACACACAAGCGAGCCTTTGCCCATTTTAGCCAGTTCTATGGCATCATCAATCGTGTTGTAAGGTATAATGGTAGATACAGGGCCAAACGCTTCAATATTATGGCAATCGGTTTTATTAAAAGGATCCGTGTTCAGGAAAATGAGTGGTGGCAGGAACGCTCCCTTTTCTTTGTCTGCGCCAATCACTTCAAAATTTGCGAGGTCGCCAATCACAATGCTTTGGGATTTGGCAAGTTGCTGAACCTTTTCCCTCACCTCATTTCGCTGCGATATACCCGCAAGCGGCCCCATGCGCACTTCTTTAATGGAGGGGTCGCCAATAGTGGTTCCCTGCAGGCGATTGCCGAGGGCTATCTGCACATCTTCTACCCTATCCTCAGGTACTATGATGCGGCGAATAGCGGTACATTTTTGTCCTGCCTTTGTAGTCACTTCGCGAACTACCTCTTTTATAAAAAGATCGAATTCCGGCATTCCGGGCTTCACATCGGGGGCGAGAATGCAGCAGTTGAGTGAGTCAGCCTCCATATTAAAAGGCACAGCCTCAGACAAAATACGCGGATGAGATTTAAGCATCCGGCCCGTTGTAGCCGACCCTGTGAATGTTACTACATCCTGTGTTTCAATATTATCCAATATGCCACGTGCAGAACCGCAAATTAACTGCAATGACCCTTCCGGCAGTATGCCTGACTTAATAATCTCCTGAAACACCGCTTCGGTAAGGTAAGATGTAAGCGTTGCGGGCTTCACGATAGCGGGCACGCCTGCCAGCAGGTTTACAGCAATCTTCTCCAGCATCCCCCATACCGGAAAGTTAAAAGCATTGATATGAATGGCAACCCCTTCACGCGGCACCATAATATGGTGACCAATGAATGTATTGTTTTTCGACAGCTTTGCTGCATCACCATCCACATAAAAGCGCTCGTCGGGAAACTGGCGGCGGAGGCTGGCATTAGCAAAAAGGTTACCAATACCACCTTCGATATCGACCCATGAATCGATGCGGGTAGCGCCTGTATAAGCACTGATAGTATAAAAATATTCTTTACGTTCCAGCAGGTACATGGCGAGGGCTTTCAGCATCCGCCCTCTTTCCTGGAAGGTTAGCTTGCGCAATGCAGGCCCACCCACTTTGCGAGCATAATGCATCATAGCACCAAAATCCAAGCCATCGCTACTGGCGGTATATATAGCATCGCCTGTAATGGCATTGTGCAGCGTTTCGCCTATTTCAGCGCCTTGAACCCACTTGCCTTCGGCGTAGTTTTTCAGTTGTGTAAGAGACATATTTTGAAGTTAAAGAACATGCAAGTTAAAATTTTTAGACTTCTTATTGACCGGCTAAGGTATATTTCAGTTCTTCGTTACCACGAGGCAGCTCACTTTATTAGCTGCCTCATCCTGATATTACCTTACACATTAGTCATAAGTCGTAAGTCCGGGAGTGGAAAACGGCCTCATACAATAGCGCAATTTTACATTTTTTCGTGCATTTTTTGGGTTGTTGTTTTAATGTGTAATGTATTAATACACAAACTAAAACAAAATATTTTTTGCACACTATTTGCGCACTTTTTTTACAGAAAAAGTGTAGGTCGGCAGTGAAAAAAATATTCACCTCTTCGGCAAGCCCAGGTCCTTAGGTATGCTCGGGATGGGAGATGGTATCGCAAGCTTACCAAAGCACGGAGTTCCCCGCCACGGCGGGGCAGGCACAAAGCAGTAGGTCAAAGAACTTACCCGATACTTTTCGGGGTACGAGGTAAAGTTCGGAAAGGTGGGATTAGTTGCCAAATAAAAAAAAACATGACGGTAAGGTCATTTTGCCTTTTTACGGGATTTTGGGAATTAGAATTATTACTTGGGGTTCGGGTGGGTGTAGCGGCTTTGGGGCTATTTGTCGGCAAATGGGACAGATTTATTTGTACGTCCTCTTTGCCGACAACAATGGATTGGGTTATCAGTTCCACTATGGTACGCTTGTGTTCAAATTCGTAAGTGTCCCACTGGCTGTACAGATCCCGGGCGTTGGCAAAGACCGTATCGCCTGAATAATACTGTATTTTAAGGAAATCCACCTCGGCTTGCAGTTCCGGCAACTGGTTATCAGCCTGCAGTATTCGTTCTTCCAGCGGCTTATAATGCTCGGCAAAGATTTCCTTCGACCACTCGCCTGAAACTCGCATATGTACCATTTCTTCTATTTGTTTCTTTAGTTTTTTGCGTTCTTCCAAAACGGTCAAAAGCAGTTTTTCCTTTTGCTGCAATTCGGAATCTGCTTTTTGCAGGTATTCGGAAACGCTGGTGTCGGCAAGGAGGTATGTTTTTAGTTGGTCGTGGTAAATGGAATCGAGGTCTTCGACATGAATGCGGATTTTGCAGGCCGTGCAGGTATATGTCGGGGTCTTGGTTTTGTGATATACATACATCTTCTTCCCGCACTCTTCGCATTTGACGAACCCGGCCAGGAGGAACTGCGGCTGCCGTCCCGGTTTTTCCATTTTCCTTTCCATTTTGTCGAGGAGCATGTTGCATTCGTTCCATACCTCTTCTGAAACAATCGCCGGGCATTTTGATAAAACCCATTCGGAAACGGGTTTCAAACCATTAGCTTTGCCCCCGACGTTATCCGTAAAATTTGAGCGTTTTTCTCCTTTAGCCGTGGGGTCGCGGAGCAAATGGAGAATGGTCGTGTCACTAAACTTTTTGCCGGTGCGTGTCCGGTAGCCTTGTTCGTTTAGAGTCCGAGCTACGGCTTTTTTGCGTTTGAGCTTTAAAAACAGGTCATATACCAGTTTTCTGACTGGGGCATACTCTTCGTCTATGACCCAGGCCTTGCCGTCCCATTTGTACCCTAAAGACGGCCTGCCCCCTATATGCTTGCCCATCTTTGCCCGGATGGGTATTGAGGCTATGACCCGTGAAGCGATCTCCTCACGCTCCCATTGGGCCATGGCGGCTATCATGGTGTAGAAGAGCCGACCTGCCGGTGAGCTGGTGTCTATGGCTTCCTGTAAGGAAATGAGGTCGGCATTTTCCTGTTTGAATATGTCGGCGAATTCAAGCAGCTCCTTGGTGTTTCTCGCAAGCCGTGCCAGCTTTGAAAATATGATGCCGGAAATGTTGCCGCTCCGGATGTCTGAAAGCATCCGCTTGGTTTCGGCATAGTCCATGACGGATTTGCCGCTTAACGCTTCGAGGTGGTATACGGTCTCCACCTCCCAGCCTTTAGCCTCGGCATATAGCCGGGCGCGTTTTTCGTGTGTTTCTGGGGACTCTCCCTTTACCTGATCTTCGGTACTAACCCGTATCCAAATACCGACAGATTTTTTCTGTTCCATATACTTGCGATATTTTCTTGTGAAAGAATGCGATTACCTGCTATCGCCCAGTGCGGGAAACTCTGTTCGCAAAAATGGGCCGGGGATGAAATCGGGAACGCTAGATGCGATAGCGATACAAAGATACAATTTGATTTTTAACTATAGTTTACTAAAATGTTTTTTTTCATAAAGGTCAACAAGAAAAAATAATCCTTTGCCTGTAACATTCATTACAATCTCGTCAGCAACAGAATTTTCATTGCCTTCGTACAACTTGCCTACAATTTTCGATATACTTTGAAAATGAATTAAATCGAAATAAGTGGCTTTCTTTAGTCCTTTTAACAAAATAACTCCTGCATCCTTGGGGAATTTTTCACTCACCTTTTCCAAATGAGCTATAGAATAATAATCATAAGGAAAAGAGCTTAAATCTAATGCTGTTGCATCTAATAACTCTTCATAGCTCTCATCCAATTGGTGGATATTTGTGACCCATCTGATTAGTGACCGCAACGTTTTCTTTTTCTTCTCATGAGGTAAACCATGCGTATATTCCAACACTCGTTTCCACAAACCCTGTATCTGGTTTTTGGGAACAATGTTGCGGCGATTAGCATAATAGTTAATTAGCTCTTCAATTTGAATAGCGCATTTTTGATTGAACACTAAATTCATAAGGGTATTACTCTTATCCCATTCGGCTTCATAAATAATGCTAACGTGTTGTATTAACTTGCTTGTATAATCAGCTTTATCAGTAAAGGATAACAATGCTGTGCAATAAATATCATATAGAATTGAGTACAAATCCTTATAGACGGTAGGAACGTACAGTATATAACCTTTGAAACAAGTCATTTCACCAGACGTATTAAAAAGCGTTGATTTGTTTTTGCCTATCCATTCAATATCTAAATATCCGATTTTTGCCAAGTTCGTGCCTATCACCCATAACAATTCATAAGGAATATCTGATTGCAATCTTTTAGTAACGGCTTCCTTTATCGGTTCATAAAATACTTTTTTACCATCTCTTAACGCCAAGGATACCGCTATTCCAATGAGAGCCTCATAAATACTACCACGCACAGAATTAAGAACGTCAAAGTACTTTTGATCTTGATTGAGTATTTTAAAAGGCTTTTGGTATCTGACTTCAATTTCTAACAAAATCTGTGTTGCCTCTATTAATTCTTTACTCTCTATTAATTCTTTATTTTCTTTTTTTGAAAATTCCCTAAACAAATCTCCTATTTCATGCCATATCCTATCGTTATAATTCGAGTAATTACTTTCTTCAAACTGCCATAAATCTTCTCGCAATAATAGGTGTCTAAGAAAATCGAATAATGTAGACCAATCCTCCTTTTTACGATCATGAATATAGACTCTTAAAGATCCCAAAAGGGCATATAATATTTCAGGATCACAATCCTCAATCTCTTTCAATCTAGGATATACCTCGTCCATTCGGCCCGAAAAAGCGTTCCTTATGCTGTTATTAATATTCAGTTTATTATATCCAGCAGGATAGGCACCGGAATTTAGAGCCTTTATTGCTTCGTCAAAAGTCAAAATTGGCAAATTCAACACTTCTTGTTCGTCGGTTTCAAAAGAAATTTTTACATGCTGAAAGGGATTTCGATCATTAATTTCAGAGAACTGCTTTTTTAATGTCTCGAATTCGACGTTTATTTTCTCTACAACGCGGCCTCGGAGCGAAGAATCTTTTACTGAATTAAGCCATCTATATTTATTAGACGCTATTCGCCTAATGAAGTCTTGTTCAGCCTCTCCCTCGTATTTATTCTTTTCTATTGCCTCAACCCAATTATAAATTATTTCAAGTTCATTTAAAGAAAATTCCGATTTATGATTCTCAAGTAAGGAGTATATCTCTTGTTCCGCGTCGAAAATGTTCAGGGGATTGGAAAAACTCCAAAACATTTTTTGAATCTGTGCGTTTGAATAGTGCTCATTGATTGCAAAAAACACTAACCGGATAAAGATAGGTACTGTTCTGCTTTTGTAATCCGAAATAACATCAATAATGTCTTCGCCTGGGGAACCGATTACTCCGTCTTTTAGAAATTTTATTAAAAGCGATTCATAGGTATCAAAGTCCCAGTTTTCTTCATCCTTTTCCAGCGAAATGATATGAATTGTGTGAAACTTATACTTGTCGTGCTTGGAAATCTCTTCAATAAAATGTGCAACCGTTTTAAATAACTGCTTTCCTATAATTTTGAAACAATCCAAGGAAAATTTTTCAACAAATCTCTTAATGTTATACCCCTCGACCAATGGTTTGACCGTTAAAAACCCTTCGTCACTTTCGAAACTAGGCTGATTTACTTGCGTATATCCAAATACAAGTTTTACAATTTCATGTAGCAAGCGTATATCCTTATTTGCAACAACTCTCTCGGCAAATCTCTCGACAATTACGGCTGCAACTGTTAAATGCAGTAGTTCAAATCCATAATTGCGAATAAAATTGATATGGGCGCTGTTTATCTTGTCTAGCGGGAGTTTCAATATTAATTCAGAAATCCAAAGATCATTAATGAAGTTTCTTCTATTGTTTAAATTAGCCTTAATTAATTTTTGATAGCCTTCTAACACTTCCAAAATAATCTCACATACTTCATCATCTTCTTTTTTAAGCAAATAATCTCCCGCCCTTAACAAATATTGATTTGCCTCCCACTGCTTATAGCTGATTTTATTTTCATCGAGATAGACAATCTCAGTATATTGGATTGAAATATTGTCTGTATTGAATCCACCTTGCTTGGCAAGGGTCAAGAAATCCTCGCGAAGAAAATCTTTTTGATTCAACCGCTCGAATAAATATGTTCTTTTCATTTCAGAACTAACAATATCGGCGACAAAGTCCTGATGATTTTTCAAACCATCTGTCACTATTGCTTTTATTTTTAGTAGTTCCTGTATAACGTCGTGCTTCATTTTAAAGATCGTTTACACTTATGGTATCAGATGATGTTACTGTTTTGCCATTTCTAATCAATATATCCCTCACGGCTTTATAGTCCCGCCCTTCATAACGAATATCGACAATGCCAAGATCTCTTAACCTACTTAATTTCTTCCTATTTTTTATTAAGATTTCATCCAGCGACAAAACCTTCTCCTGTTTGTCCAGCGACAACCTGGGTAACTGGGTCTTGTAATTTAACCGAAATTCAAGTTTTTCTGTGCTATTAACCTTATACTGCATTATGTGACTTTGAATCAAGAGATTTGGATCTAATTCGTTCATTGTTAAGTCCCCCAGATCTATCCAATCTTTTACATCACTATTCGACAGGATAATGAAGTGTTTTTTATTTATATATTGATCTAGCATGTCGGTAGTGGTTTTAAGATTTTCCTTTATTTTATCATTAAGTGCTTCATATGTTTTTACAAAATTTTCATCGTCTAAACTGAATCCAATAAATACAAACGAATAGTTCTCGATTATTTTTTCTATGAACGCCTCTAGGTTGGTGTTTTTATCGGCACCCGTATAACAATTGATTGTTGGATAATATCGTAGATAATCTTCGCGTCTCAAAATAATCTGATCTGTATCAATTCGGCCATGCAAATAAGCGAGACTCTTGTCAGTAGCGGTAAATTGAGAATAGTCGAGCGTTGGAATTCTTTGGTATAAAAATGTATGTCCAGGATGTCCAACTTTTTGAAGAGTAAAATTATTCATTTCATGACCTTCTTCAAAGCAAGTATCGTAATTCGTTGTCGCTATACGATTGAAAACACCAAGTATTGCTGCATGCAGATCGTACGATGCAAAGCGAACTGCACGTTGAATTATTTGACTAATACCTTGATAAAAATCTCCTTTATTTTCGAGAGGAAGTTCATCGTATATACAAGAAGCGGCAGCGAGAACACCGTCTCTCTCAATTATCAGGTTAATATCTAGATTAGTATTTAATGTTCTGTCGAGTTCAATAACAAATTTTTCCCAAGCGGGAATTCCGGGAAAAACAGAAGTCCCAGCACCGGTAAAAGCAATCATCATTTTTTGTTCTTGTATATAAGCGCGGAACTGACCAATATGTTCGATATTTTCGGCGGTATCAACCACTGCCATAATTTATGATTAATGTCCTAAATTACAATTAATTATTTCTTTTCTTTTTTCTTGTTGCCTCACTGACGGTTTTTACTAACGAACTGCTTATATGCTTTGCCTCCTCGCTTGAAACAGGAGAATAGTTAACCTTTACCCGATAGCCCCGTACTCTTGTTTCGGTAGATGCTTCTTTAGCTATCTCCGTATCCAAGTATGTAAACAATTCTTCCGGTTCAAAGAATAGGAGTTTGCCCAATATTTGCTGCGGCAATGTATCTGCCTTCTTCCGTATGTTTTCCAGCGATCTCTTTTCATTCGAGCAGGCAACAATAAGGTCGTAACCTGCATCAAAGCATTTCTGTATGTTATGCATCTCCCAACCCGCCTCGGTTGTATTGCAGACTTCTACAGCAATCAGCTTGCCGTTCCGTTCAAGGTGCACATCCACTCTACCTTTGCCGTCAGGCGTGGGTTCTTCGATAAGGGTCTTGTAGCCTCTGGCTTCTGCCATGCGCTTAATGAGCGCCTGTAAATACCTGTGCTGGCTTTCCTCCTTCTTTTTAATGATGCTCTCCTGCAAGGTGTTGGCAGATACTTCTTCAGGGGATGGTTTTTGCTGCTGCTCGGGAATATATGGCGTTTTCTGTGTAGGTTGTGGTTTCTTGTCCTGTATGTCTTCCTGTACCAGTTCGCCGCGCAATTTTTCCAGTTCCTTTTCTACTTCCTGTTTTGGGGTGCCATATGTATCTCTTGAATTTTCAATGACCTCATACTTCCGCATTTCCGCAAGTTCACCGTCTATATGTTTGGGCGGTAAGGTAGTCAGGCTGAAATCAAACTCGGGGCGTTCAATCCGGGCAATGGCCTCTCCGGTATTGAGGTTTTCAAGGTCTTCCGCTTCAAAGTATGCAAAGCCGCTGGCAAAGCGTTTGGCATCCGTGTCGCCCAACCTGAAACATATACGAGTGCCGGCATTAGATACCACGGAACTTGCAAGTTCCGTATCATACTTATTGAGCTGGCTCATATCCTGATGGGCTAATATCATTCCCAGGTGATATTTCCTGGCGCCGCTTAGTATCTGGGACATAGACGGGGTTATGAAATTCTGGAATTCGTCTATGTAGAGAAAGAAATCGCTCCTGTCTGCTTTTGCCTTTATCTGCCTCGCCATTGCCGCCTGATACATCTTGGTGACAAAGAATGTGCCTAAGAGGTAGCTGTTTTCTGTACCCATTAGCCCCTGTGACAGCTTAATGAGCAATATCTTCTGGCTGTCCAGTATATGCTCGAAATCCAGGCTTTTCTTCTGGGCAACCATGTTCCGTATGAGCTTTGGGCGTAGGAAGGTGTCCAGACGGGTCAAAATGGGGCCTACAGAGCCCGATTTGAGCAAAGGGTACTCTTTCTGCCAGTAATACACTACGTTGGGGTCTTTGACGGTTTTAAGGTAACCCTCCCGGAATCCCTTTTCAACGAGGAACCTGCGGAGGTCTATGAGTGTCCCGCCTTGCTTGCTTTCGAGCATGGCAAGTATGGCGTTGGCAAACACGCTGTTCATCTGGTCGCCCCAGCTAGTGGAGAGCCTTTTGAACACGGCAACAAGGTCGGAGGAAAGTATGTCTTTCTCAATCTCTGAATGGGCGGAAAGGATATTGAAGCCTACAGGATATTCTCCGTCAGATGGATCAATGACTATGACATCCTTATGCCTCTGTGCCGGTATGTATTCCAATATGTTTTCAATGAGGTCGCCGTGAGGGTCAAGCACTGCTATGCCGTTTCCTTGTTTTATATCCTGCACGATCATGGAATGGAGCAAGGTTGACTTGCCGGTGCCGGTTGCGCCTATAAGGTGGGTATGACGTAGCCTCTGGCTGGTACTGATGGTCACCAGTTTTTCCGTTCCCTGATGTTCATTTAGGCCGAGTATCAGGGCATGTCCCTCTGTAATTTGTGGTGCTGCTTTGGTCTTTCGGGTGTCCCTTTCCAGCTTATCGGACACAACCGTATCGGACGGGAGGTGTACTAGTGTTGCCAGCTCCTTGCTGTTTAAGAGCATGCCCACGACATGGGTTTCCCTAAGGAGGAAATCTGCCAAGTGGGTTTGGAAATCTAACGGTGAGGAGAGTTGAATTAAGGAGTTCCATTCTGAAAAATATATTCGCCCGAGCGCACTTCCTACCATACTGGATATACGAAGTGCGCTCTCAACGCTTCTGCCCACTCCCATCACTCTCATGGTAACGCCGTAGAGCGGGCAGGATATTTTCTCTTGGGCGAGTTTTACCATCTCCGGTGCGTCCACAAAGAAGGCTTTGCCATCACTACCTGTAACTGAGCGCATGATGCTCTCTGCCCAGGGGTTTATTGCTCCTTGAAAGAGAACTTGTATAACCGCATATTCGCCTTTACTGAGGTGTTCCATTGTCCCGATGAGGCCAATGAGCGGGTCTGATTTGAAGCTCTCCGTCATCTTCAGGGGGCGCATGAATTCATCCCGGAGTCCATAGTGAATGATGCAGGCTTGCAAATCGCCCTGATTCACGATGTCTTCTAAGAGATCAGCTCTTTCCTTGATGATGCTTTCAGGGAAATATGCCTTGACCTGACTTTGGACATGACCTGCATCTGAACGGCGGCAGATGAGCTGTAAGGATATTCTCGAACTGCTGCCTATGATTTCAAACGAAATAGGGAACTTGCAAAAGGATAGCATGGTAAGCAACTGCTGCATTGCCTCTCCATCTACCTTATGGCCTTTAGGCAGGGCAATAGAGAATACTTGTATCGGTTCTTCGCAATCAAATACATGCGCCTGTACGTTTTCATTGTCCGCAAAGAAAGAATACGGGTCAGGCTTTGGCTCGGGTTTGGTTTTAAATATCTCCCCAATCAGGCTGAACAGGGTGTGCCTTTTGCCATCGTCAATAGCCGATGGCTGAGGAATATGGTGAGAAAAGAACGGGTGAAAGTGCGGTTCGAGGTCAACCGGGCCGTCGAAGTATTGCCACCCCCGGCCTTTCTGCTCCCACTTATAGAACTGGGCCGTAAGCTGTTGTGAGAGCGATTGCATTAACCCATATTTTCTTTAAGCCTGGTTTGCACGGGCGGCTGCACATATTCCTTTATATTCCGTATGCCCTGGTCATTGGCCACCTGCTCAACGGCCTCGTTCACGCAGTTCTTGATGCAGTTAATGAACATGCTGTCAGTGTCCATCCGGTAGAAAGTCTTTTGGTACATCCATACGGCAAGGGCAGGGCCTATTTTGGGTATCCGCGGAATAAGGTCTTTAATGAAGTCAATGGGTTCGCCCATCCACCAGGAGACGAAAAACTCTTTGCCGAACGGGGCGGCGCAAATAAGGAACATATGGTCGCCCCTGCGCACCAGGAGATATACCCGGTGTGGGGAGAAGAGGACATGATGGCCGTAGTATTTGACGGTGCTGATATTGATATGCTCAATCTCCGTATCTTTTATCTTCTGAGTAATGAGGTCATAGAATTCCTTGGTTGAAAAACTGAATGGAAATGTCGTTTGCCACCGTGATTGAATGTTGCCGAAAGACTTACGTGGCGAAATCATGTAGGTGATGACTGTCCATATCGCTACAAACGCAAAAAGGTACTTGGCAAGTACTAAAATAAATTCTGTAAGCATATGGCGATGATTTTGTGTACATAAAGTTGAGAAAATTATGTAGATGTGGATACCGTTAAAAAACGGCATTTTGTTTATCTATTGTTAATGGGGGTCATGCTGAACTATTAACTATCTCTCAGATTCTCTTTGTCACCGTGCATGAGCGCTAATAACAATTGAATAACGTACATTTTTGGGCTTTATATCTACCTAATGTCTACCTTAGTATTATAAAACTTCATTATTATGAAACATTCTTTATTCTTAATTTTCTTCTTATTTACTTTCGGCATTTCTAACGCTAAGTTTGTATCTGTTACTGCCGCAAAAAAAGCAGGCTATAATTATCTTTCTCAATCAATTCTAAAAAGTTCTGAAGATTTACGATTGGTATATATATCGGGAGCTGAGCCAACATTATTTTACATTTTTAATGGACCAAACTGTTTTGTGATTGTGTCAGCAGATGATTGTGTGCTGCCAGTACTGGGATATTCACGTGAACAGCCTTTTAAGACCAACGATCTATCAAATAGCATCCTCGACTTTTTTGAAGGATATAATAATCAGATTCGCTTCATTATTAAAAACAATATAGAAGCAACTCCTGAAATAACTTTAAGCTGGTCAGATTTATTAAAGGATAAAAGAAAAATAGCTGCTAAAACAACAGCAGTCAGTCCACTGCTAACAACCACATGGGGTCAAGGTACATACTACGACGCCTATTGTCCCTATGATGCTAGTTATGGTCGCAATTCCTTTACAGGTTGCGTTGCCACTGCTATGGCACAGGTCATGAAATACTGGAGTTGGCCGACAATGGGTACAGGAACACACTCATATGTTACTGGTCATTATGGAACTCCTTTGACAGTAAATTTTGGCGCAACAACGTATTATTGGTCATTAATGCCAAACAGTCTTACTGGTTCAAATGCTTACGTAGCAAATCTTATGTTCAATGTTGGCGTTAGTGTTGATATGGATTACAGAGGCGGCGGTATTGGAAGTGCCGCTCACGTCATCACAGCTTTAACGCCTCCGGGAATTTATCCTAATTGCGTAGAATACGCTTTAAAGACATATTTTAACTATTCTTCGTCACTTCATGGAGAACAAAGAGTTTTTTATACGGAACCAACTTGGATTAGTATGTTAAAAAGTGAATTGGATGCATCTCGCCCGATTATATATGCGGGGCACAACAGTTCCGCAGGCCATTGCTTTGTTTTAGATGGCTACGATGCTTCCAATAATTTTCATATTAATTGGGGCTGGGATGGTGGAAGCAACGGTTATTTTGGTATTAATGCTTTAAATCCCGCTGGAATGAGCGGATTTACCAGCGGTCAGCAGGCTGTATTAGGGGTTAGACCGAGTACAGGAGGCTGTAGTGCACCGGCGACGCCAACTGCTATTTCTCCCGGCACTTCTTCATACCCAGGTCCAAGTGTCTCAACACTTACCCCTACATTTAATTGGACGACCGTATCAGGAGCGACCAATTACAATCTTTCAATCAGTGTTTATCCTTTTGGCCCAAGCCATATAGTTTATAGTACTTGTGTCGGCAGTCCTCCTTATACATTGCCGTCAGGTTATTTAACATCAGGAAATTACTATCGTTGGGATGTGCAAGCTAGTATTAGCTGTGGATCATGTGTGAGTGGTTATTCTACTGATTATTACTTTAATACAATAGGAGGAAGTGCATCACCAAATTTAATTGCTATGAGTGGAAGCTTGGGCTACACAGGAACTTTGGCAAATTATACCTATTCCATTCAAAATACTGGTACTGCAAATGCTGGCAGCTTTCACGTTAATTTTTACGCTTGTACTTCTTCAACATACTCATCACCTATTTTTATCGGTAGTGATTTCGTCGCGGCAGGGTTACCAGCAGGTTCAACATATTCATCTGCAAGGAGCATTGATTTATGCGTCGCAGGATTGTCTGCAGGGACTTACTACCTTGGATTTTATATAGATTATGCTAATTCCATTGCGGAAAGCAACGAAAGCGACAATAATACGTTTTATTCAACTCCGCGTGCTCATAGTTGCTCTTCAGGTTTGCCTGACGTATTAACAGTCAGTACTTCCATGGGCTTCTCAGGCGCTACAGCAAATCATACGTATACTGTACAAAATATGGGTACAAGCAGCACAAGTGGTTGCAATATTGATTTTTATGCTTGTACATCTCCTGTTTTTTCGTCTCCTGTTTTCATAGGAAGTGACTACGTGCCCGGTTTAGCTCCGGGAGCAACATATGCATCATCCAAAAGTATCAATTTATGTACATCAGGTTTATCTGATGGCACGTACTATTTTGGAGTTTATGTAGATTATGCTAATTCTATTGCCGAAAGTAACGAGGCAAACAACAATATTTTTTACTCGCTGGCACCTTTTGTTCTAAGCTGCTCATCAGCTTCATTACCCAATTTATTATTTGGTGGTGGCAGCGGAGTGGGAACTTCAGGCGGAAATATTGTTACTTATTCGTACAACATCGAGAATAGTGGTAGTGGAACGGCAGGCAGTTTTTATGTGAGATCATATTTATGTAATACACCCTCATTTACCTCTCCAGTTTGGGTTAACGCAGATCTTGTCTCCAGTCTTGGGCCTGGTGCTACACATTCGAATAGTATTTCGATTGATTTATGCTCCGCAGGGTTGCCTGATGGGTATTACTACTGTGGATTCTATATTGACTACGATGCCACGGTTACAGAAAGTAATGAGACAGATAACAATTTACTTTTTACCGGGTGGACAATGCCTGTTCATTGTCCTATCGGCTCGTCTTTGTATAATCAAGGAATAGATTCACTTACTCCTGTACTCAATGTCTATCCTAATCCTGCAGAAGATTTCATCAACATCGTTTTTAAAGAAAAAATGGCTAAGAAACTCACTGTACAATTAACTAACCTAATTGGTTCGGTGGTGTATTGCGAGGATTTTGCAATAGACAATGCATCCGAAAAGCAAATTCTATTAAAGAATTTAT
Source organism: uncultured Flavipsychrobacter sp. (assembly GCA_964493865.1). Classification (GTDB taxonomy): domain Bacteria; phylum Bacteroidota; class Bacteroidia; order Chitinophagales; family Chitinophagaceae; genus Nemorincola. The sequence goes on along the minus strand of CAZBPS010000004.1, from coordinate 217,403 downwards.
CCAGCGGCATTTATTTCCTGACACTACATACAAACACTTCAAAACAAGTATTTAAAATCAATAAATTATAGATGTTTCAGGATTATGGTTGCAATAATCAGAGAAATTGTTAGCATGAAAAGATGCAAACAAGAAATGTTTTATTTGCCGGATCTATAATAATATTATTAGTGTTTACTTATGTTTTATATAGACATAATGACAAAAGTACGGCATTGTATACTCCCGGCTTTCCGGCTACCGACCGGGTAAATAGTGGGTCATCAAATTTTCAACCTAAAAATCTTGATCTTTCAATAAAGCCAATCAGTATTGGAGATAGCAGTATGCTCCCACCATCTGTGGTTTACAAAACAAGGCAGGACTATAGTAACCTAGTTTGGGTTCAACTATCAGTGGATAAGAGCAGAATAACCGCCTATCCTGCTCCTACTGACATTATTCGACAGACGCCGGTTGCATTGCATAATGGATATTATACAGGCAGTGTTGGAATCAATACAGCGTTTATTAATATCACAATTGCAGAGTATTCAAAATTAACTCAAACTATTTCGCCAGACCAACTATACGATTTAATCATTGATAGAGATCCTGTAATTGAATTATACAATTGTGGGAGCCATACTTCCATTACGGATATTAATACGATTGTTGTCAGCAATCAATTATCTATCAAATGTAATCAATTGCTTTAAGCGCAAGTGCACTAAATGTTTGTGAAGTAGTCCCGTCAATCATTAGCTTCAAATACATCGTATATCGTGGCAAGTGAACAAGATCACTTTCGGTAAAGACAGGATGAAATTCTTTAGCTAAATATTCAGCATCTGTAGCCCCAATCCTAAAAGCAATCATAGTCCCCACATTCCCAAATATCGCAGACCGTATACGCTCATCAAGCTGCTCTATGTACTGGTGCGCCATAAAGAGCGACAAGCCATATTTTCGAGCCTCGCTTAAAATATTGCAGATAGACAAGGTGAGATATGACTGACACTCATCAACATAGCAATAGAACGGTACACGCTTCTCTGGTGGCTGTTTTGCACGGTATAGCGCAGCATTTTGGATAGCGGTCAATATCATACAGCCCAAAAGTGACGAAACATCCTCGCCAAGTTCGCCTTTGGAGAGGTTACAGATAAGAAGCTTTTTATTGTCCATTATTTCCTGCATCCTTAAACCTCTTGTTTTCTGGCCTACAACTGAACGTAGCGGTACGCTTGCCAGAAACATGCCCGTCTTGTTGAGAATAGGCGCAATAGCCTCTGCCCGGAATGCCTTTGAATACTGTCCGAACTCATCTCTCCAGAAGGCATGAATATGTTCATCCGTAACAAACAGCAATGCACGCTCCCTGAAGCCCACATTGGTCAATAACGGCTGTATATCCAGCAAGCTGGCTTCGGGGTGGCATAACAGGGTAAGGAGCGTAAAACGCAGTATGTGCTCCATGCGGGGACCCCAGCTGTCCGACCATATCTTTTTGAAGGTGGAAATCAATCCTGATGCTACCAAGCTATGGTAGCTTGTATGAACCTTGTAAAGCGGATTAAACGCTACTGGATTTTTCAGGTCTTTCGGATTGAAATATATAAGGTCTTGCTTTCTGCTCTCCGGCACATGTTGCATCAGTTCTGCCGCTATGTCTCCATGTGGGTCTATGACACAGATGCCATTGCCGCGCCGGATGTCACTCTTAGCCATATTGGCAAGCAATGTGGATTTTCCTACACCGGTCTTTCCGATGACATATATGTGTCCCAGCCTATCCTTGTCTTTAATCCCAAATTTTTTATTGGTATTCCGGTAGTTGGTTATGCCTATTGGGGTTACATCGTTGCTTTCCATATTGGGAAGCATATCTTTTGCGCTGTATCCAATGAACTCGGGAGTATTTGAATGCCGCTCCGTATATCCCGGCTTTAAAGTATCTCGCCACCTTGCAAAAATGGAGCTATGAGGTTGGAACATGAAGCTCCGAAAGGGGTTGACAATTCACGAATTGAAGCGGAAAATGCCATCGTTAACCCGAAAACGATAGATGTTTTTTCAGCCTTTGCGGTAACCCTAAAGCGCATTCATATTCAGCTTATAGCCGAAGGGTACGTCATAAAAGACGGAAAAATAACCAAGTCTGATAGGCTATTAGCGTATGACCAAAATAATAAACTCACAAGAAAAAATAGGTAGTCAATATGCGGATTGCTATATAGCGTATACCCGTAAAAGTACCGATGATGCCGATAACCAAAAGAACTCTATTGAATATCAGGCACAGGAAATAAAGCGAGATCTGGCTCGGCAAGGAATTCTAATAGCACCTCTTACTATTGAGGGTTTTTGTACTGACGGATATATTACTGAACATCATTCCGGTTTTAAAGAGGATTCCGATTTTAATACCAACCCTGGGGGGTTATTTCCCTCTGTTGGGACAGATTCAGTCGCAACGAGGCTGACGACATGCTTACAAAAAAGCTGCTCAAACAAGGCATTGATGTCCGCTTTGTGCAGGTTAAATACGATGCCAGTAGTTCGGGTGCGCTCCACATGGACATTGACGGCATGTTTTCCCGCCATTATTCCCGCACCATCAGCGAGAAGGTAAGGAATACCAATAAGAAGCTCAGAAGCGAGGGACAGTGCATTTACACCCCTCCGCTCGGCTATCTAAGCGAGGGTTCGGGCAGCAAACCGTTTGACCCTGAGCGGGTATACCTTGTAAGGCGCATATTTGAGCTATACGCCACGGGAGAATGGAGTTTCAGTACTTTGGCCGCATGGGCTAACCAACAGGGCTTAACGACCAAGCCATGCCGCAGGAAGCGCACTAAGGCCGAAAAGCTGCAAGGTGTGGAACTGTCAGAAATCCCGAAAACCACCCGCCCTATTACCGAGGCAAGTATATGGCATATACTCAGTAATCCGTTTTATATCGGCAAAATCACGCACAAGGGCGAACTATACGACAGCAAGGTGCATCAGCCGCTTGTTGACCTTGCCACTTATTACAAGGTGCAATCGGTACTAAAAAAGAAGGCAGTGAAAGTTACTTACCCTGAACTAGAGTTTTTCACCTACCGGGGGCTTGTTAAGTGCGGCTCATGCAAGCGGAGTTATTCTCCGTACGTTCAAAAAGGCATTACCTACTATCGCTCCCGATGCCAAAAAGGCTGTGCCAACCCGCTAAAGAATATCAATGACAAGTTCATCACCGCAGAGGTGCTAAAGATTCTCGACCGGATTCACTTTACTGAACTGGAAATAGCAGCCATTGAAGCGAATGCATGGAAGGAACTGGACAAGTTGTCTGCCCGCAGAAACAGACAAGCTGAGGATTTGAGATTGCAGAAAAACAAGGTTGCAGATAACTTGGAATATCTCACCAAAGACAAATTAAACCTTTTGCGTACAAAGGTTTTTACTGCTGAGCAAATAATTGAAGAAGAAGGCAGGCTCAATGCGCTGCTTGCGGATTATGAGCAAAAAATAAGTGAGTTGTCGGTTTCGACAAAAGCAATGCTGGAGTATGTCATTTCATTTTCCGAACTGGCACGGCATACAGCCGCCTATTTTGGGCATGGCTTGGATGTGTATAAAAGGGACATTGTGCAGCAAGTGTTTACCGAACTCTATATTGAGAACGGAGAGTTAAAATATGTAGCAACAGGGGCTTATCACGCTCTCTTAAAGCGTTATGATACCTTAAATACTTTGTCTTGCGGGGAAGATTATGTAGTTCTCGAACTAGAACATCTTTACCATCTTGTCAAATGTAGCAAGCCGATACTGAAAAATATACTTGACCATTCCATACTACCACGGGCTGCATAACCAGACGGTCTTTTTCTGTGTGTAAATGTTTCCTACAGGGTTAGCACGTATGGCAATTTCTCCCGTCTTATACCTCTTATCCGACTAACTTACTATTATCTCTATGAAAACAATACAAAATAACTTACGACATTATCGGGAATTGAAGGGGTTGACTCAGCAGCAGGTTGCAACTTATTTAGGTTTGAAAAGCAGCTCACGGATTGCTAAGTGGGAAAAAGGAGTGCTGTATCCGCATGTCAGAAATTTTGTACAGTTACTTAAATTGTTTGAAGTTTCTGCTCATGAAATATATGAGTGATAAATTTTTACTTTGCAGTTGATCTCAGTCGGGTATATCTGTTCAGACAATTTTCCCGTACTTCTTTGTTTTCATCAAGACTATTGATTAGATTATTACATGACAGACACAGTGCGTCATAGAAATTTAAAAGTCCGAAATGGAGTATGCCACCCACCTCTTTAATTTCTTCGTTACCGGGCACCATTGCCACCTCAAATAAATTCCAGCTATGAACTAAGCTGTTTCGATAGGATTTATATAATGAAGAAGCATGAGGTTTGTAACTGTCCGGAAAAAATTCTTGAATGAACTTCTCGTAGCGAGGTCCAACTTTATCACCTCTGCCGCATTGTTCGCACCCTTGGCTTTCCTTGGAAAGGAATGCATATGAGGATATGGCATCTATCGCACAAAACAGTGATATCGCTACCACATGACCACGATGGGTCAATCCACTATTGACTAGCAACGCGTCGTTAATTACATTACCAATCTCAGCAGCGATTGTTTCTTTGACAATCGATTCTAATACGAGAGGCAGATTAGCTGAATCGCCACTTAAGTCTGGCCATGTACTCGGTTGCCAAGATCTAAAACCGGGATAAACTTCACGTAATTTTGCGTTGTCTATCTGTATGCTTTCTCCGTATTTCATATCCTTGATTATACGAGAAAAGTACAAAGAAACCTCGAGCTGTTAGAGAAATATATATTTATCAATCTTGTTTGGCTATAAATAGCCAGTTGGCGGGGAAGATTATGTTGTTCTCGAACTTGAGGACATATACACGAAAGCAGTTACTTCTAAACCTGTTCTAGAAAACCTTTTAAATACAGCATATAACAGGCGTCCAGATAATAACTGCAATAGTCCGTGAGCAATTATTTACTCCACACTTGCTACTACTGGCAATATATCACACAAAGTAGTGAGAATGTACCGAACTCTATTTCCGCTTCCGTTTCTTTGCTTCAATCTCCCAGTGCTTCTGCCAGTACGTTTCAGACTCGACTGGAGTACTGAAGCCAATCTCATACAGCTGACCATCTCGCATCTCAAATCCTTCCCGAAACAACCTGTCATCTATATTTTGCTTCCACTCTTTCAGAAACTTCATAGCAGCAAGCATCTCAGGGGTTACTTCAATAGTAAAAGGAAACTTCTTTGGCACTATGTTTGGTTTAGACATTGCCAGAGTTTTCCACAGAAATTGTCATATCCGGCAATTTCTCCCGTCTTATCTCTCTTATCTACTTAACCTACGATTATTTATATGAAAACAATACAAAACAATCTCCGACACTACCGGGAGTTGAAAGGATTGACTCAGAAACAAGTGGCTCAATATCTTGGATTGCAAAGCTCTGACCGCATCTGTCGCTGGGAGAAAGGAAATCAATATCCTCATATGATTAACCTGCTGAAGCTTGCCAAACTATTCAATGTGTCAGCAGAAAGTCTATATGAACTAGGATTATGACTTCTTCCTCTTTAAATCAACGTTCAAATGCCCGCCCGAACATCTGACCGATGAAAGTTCTTTGGGAGTTTCATAGGTGGTGTAGTATAAACCTCCGCACCCGTTCTCTTGGCAGAAAAATTTAGCCATGAGTTCGCGGAAGGCATTCGCCACATGCTTAAAGTCATCGGGTGTAAGATTGGCCCATTCGTTATAGTGAATAGCCGGATTGATTTGCCATTGGTCCGCATTAGACTTTTGAAAACATATACCAATGGCCTTCTCCTTGGCTGTAAGCTCGTCGCCTATAGCTGCACGCCCCCAAGAAACAGCGGCCTTTTGTCCGTCCGTAAGTAGTGTCCTAAACCGCTTTATGGCCGGAGGTAATAAATCACCCAAGTCGTACCGTCCATCTCCTTTAAATTCAACTGGCGCCCTTAAGTTGTGGCAAATCTCTTTGCAAATATGCTCTAGGTAATATCTGAGTATGCTTGCTGCTTCTCGAACATTTCCAGCATCTAACGCTTGGTCAATTTCCTTCCACACATCGCGTTTAGCCCATTCAGTTGGTCCAATATCTGGCGTCCAATTACTGAATCTTACAGATCGGGAGGGTTCGACAAGTCCAGCGGTGCTCATGTGCTTCAACCATACCTCGTCATGGGTTGTTAAAACAAATTGTGTATTCGGGAATTTGGTCTTTAACAGCGTACATACTTCTCTCCTGTGACCCGTGTCAACAGACATCAACACATCATCCAACACAGCAAACCTGAAATTGGCGCCTTGCAGCCGCTGCATCAAAGCGAGGTATAAACATAAGCCCATACCATCTTGGTGCCCTTCACTGTGATATGCTCCTGGAGGAAAATGTCCGCGGCCATAAAATTCCACATCGAAGCCCAGCTTACCCATTGACGGGGTCAACTTTGCACTGAATGATTTCTCATCCTCGCCGTTGATTAATTTATAAAATGCCGCGAACTCACTCTCTACTTCTTTGTAAACATTTTCGAGCAGCTTATTACTTTCCTCAACATATATGTCGTGAGCCATAGTAGCGAGCGTTGATTGCTCCTTTGCTTTTTTTGCACTTCTGGCGGCATCTCGCCACTGTGTTAATCTATCATTGGAGAGAATAAGAAAATCTCGTGCTGCTTCCTGATCGCTTGGGTCAGGCAACGCTGCTATATTTTTATTCAGCTCCTGCAATTCGAGAGAAAATTCTGCTGGAATTTCGGAAATAGTATTAATAGCCGTTTTCGTATCAGATAGCGGTAAGACGTTCTGAAGCAGCTTAGCCTTTTTAGATAACTGGTCACGATAAGTAATGAAAGCGGATACATTCCCCACGCCAAGAGCATTAGGGTATTTTTCAATTATCTCAATGGCATTAGCCAACTGCTGAATGTGTGAAATTATGGGCGTAAGGTTTTTTTCAAGCTTTACTCGCAGTTTAGCTGCTTCCTCAAATCCATTCAACTTAGTTTGAATGAGCTTTTTCAAATCCTCCACTTGCCAATCAGTATCGCATACCGGGCATTTATCATCGGTCACAAGAGTAATAGCCCTCCGTAAAAACTGTTCCTTTGTTAACCCATCAGAAACTGCCGGGTTACCATTTAAGTCGTCAGCCTCTTTCGACACGGCAGCACAAGCCTCTTGAAATTGAGAAGAAGATAAATGTGCTACCAGGCCGTCAATTGTTTTTAGATTGGCAACTGCTTCAGTCCTATGGACTTTTGGGGCAGCGGTTTTAGTGACTGTTTGCAAACCATCGGCCAAATTCGTGGTGGCTGTCAGTGTTTCAATTGATGGGAGGCTTAGAATACTCCGACGGCTGTTTACAGCATTTAATAGCTGGTCCGTTTTTAGCTCTGGTATATCGAGCGCTTTTGCTAAATTTTGGGCTGCCGCTGTTACGCCGGCATGCAATAAGTCAGACTCTTTTTTACATGCATTACTGATTTTTAAAAGGCTGGATCTTAATTCACCAATCTTATTGAGCTGCAACAGCGCCTGTATTTCTTCCGATCGTTTACCCGGGGCAGCTAAGACGTATGCGATTAGCTCTCGTCTTGATAAAACAAACTCGGGATGATTTTCAAGCTGTTTCAAAACACCCATTACGTCTGGCGTGTTCGGAGTAATTGTAGGTGAACTCGCATCTTTAACATTTCGCTCTATTGTTACTTTTTTATTTTGTAAAGATGGAATGCGTATCGTGACTATAACCTTAGCCTTTTCTGGGTTATTCCGCTGATCAACGTGCGGTGCATGCTTTTTCAAGGTAACAGCGCCTGTGCCGCCTCCAGATAGACGAGAAATATTCCCTGTCAAACCGAACTCAAGAGCATCTACGACACCGCTTTTGCCGGTTCCGTTCGGGCCGCAAATCGCAAAATTCTTGCCATCCAGCTTCAATGTCATGCTCCGGATACCCCTAAACTCTTCTATTGTGAGTTCATCAACTAAGATCATGCTTCGAATGTTTCGGTGAAAAATGCATCTCTCATTGCCGTTTCGGACGTGTCGTTTTTGTCTATGAGCTTTTCTTTAAGCCGTTTTATTATTTCCGGAGAAATACTTTTTTTCTCAAGCGCAGAAATAAACTGCGAAAACGCCTGTTGAGGGACGCTGATTATTGATGGTTGTTTTTGCTCTTCAGCCATGGGGTAAACATTTTAACACCTATAAAGGTATGTCAAAAAGAAATAATAGGCTTTGTAGAGGGTACTTTTCGTTAGTAGTTTGGAAAAGCCATATTTTACAAAGGGAAATTGCTATAAATAACAAATGTTGCGGGGAAGATTATGTTGTTCTCGAACTTGAGAACATATACAGCCAAGTCAAAAAATGTAGGCCATACCTCAAGAAAATACTCGACCATTCAATACATCGTTGAACTTTTATAAAAAACTAATAATGTACCGGAGGGTATAATAACTTTACGGAATGCTTTGCAAATTTTGTGTTAAAGAGAAACAACGTCTTTGTGAGGCCCATATTATCCCTAGGGCTTTTCATAAGTACATGTACCCGGATGAGAGGATCGGAGGAAAGCCGTTGGTCATACTTCACGGAGACAATAATAATAAAGGCCGCAGTTGGAGTGGTCTGTACGATAAAACCATACTTTGTGCGGAATGCGATAATATTTTAGGAAAATTAGATGAAGTTGGCGTAGATGCACTTCTGTATAAACCATTGCGTCTTGTAAAAACCTTTAATCATATTGAGGCTTTTGTTTTAGAAAACGTCGATGTATTGAAACTAAAATTGTTTTTCTTAAGCGTTTTATGGCGTGCATCTATTTCTCAATTGCAGGAATTTAATAGTACAAATCTTGGGAAAAAGTTTGAAATGGCACTACACCATGCGCTTCTCGCGAATGATCCCGGGGGACAAGATGATTTTTCAATCGTGCTGACAAAATTTGGATATACGTCGCCTGAAAAGGGCTATCATAAATTCCTTGAACTGCCTCATAAAGTGCGAATGGATGGACTAAATTACTATTGTCTTTATTTCCCAAATGGATTTAAGGCTTACATTAAGATGGACAGCCGTCCACAGGCAATAGAACTTCGTTCACTCACGCTCACTAATGATGAGCCCGTGTATATATTTCAGTTTGAACATTTTGAAGACAGCGAAAATTATAAAAGGGTACAACAGCAAGTATCGAAGATATTAAATATAAGTAATAACCCTTTAAAAAGGAAAAATTAAGCATTGGGGGTACTACTATCGGTTATATAACCGCATAAGATCGCTGGAGTTGTAAGGCAAAGTCCTTACCGGCCTGAAGGTTGTGGAAAAACCACGCCAGTTATCCACACAACTTGCCTTTAAAAGCAAATTCTCCCGCCTTTAAGAAACTTTTAACTCCGATATCCTTAAATATATCGGATGGCAAAAATAATTCACAACAATTTGCGGAAACGCAGGAAGGAAATGGGTTACACTCGAAAGCAGGTAGCCTTTCTGCTCGAATTACCCGACACAACACTCCTATCAAAATGGGAGCGCAACATCTGCCGTCCGGGTTTCGATAACCTGTTATCCCTTGCCGTGGTGTACGGCACTGCGGTTGATTCCCTGTATATGGATCACCGCAATGAATTACGATTAAAAATTAAGGAGCGGCACCGTTTGTTCGGCTCATTGACCGAACCGCTATGACCGCCCTACAAATAGTCATTTACCTGCACCGCGCGCTTGCAGGTGAATACGCTTTATGCCCCCCAATGCCCGTACACCCATTATTACTAATGCGGTTATTTCCTGTACCCAAATTGTGCTGTTCCAATATTGAACCCCATGCATATCCATTAACAACCTAAAAAATATCGTTCGTTGTTGAGCGTTACGCTCCGATAATTTTTCTTTAAAGAAAAATAGCGAACGATACCTTAAAAAAGAAAGTTCCTTAACAACCCTATGAAAACAAATGAAAAATCACTGGCCTATGAACTGGCCCAAGCCTTGAACGACATGGAATCCCTACAGGTGTATATCGGCTTTGCTGAAAAGTACCAGGAACCGTTCTTGCGCCGATTGCTTACCAAAGTCATGTCGCTCCCGGACGAAAAGATAAAGCGCACCCGCGGGGCATTATTCACCTATCTCATCAAGCAGCATGGCAGCGTCCAGGGCAATTCTCGGTATTAGCCCGGGAACCCGCACTATGGGGCTATCCGTTATCCATAACGGAGAACTGATTGAATGGCGGGTAAAGACATTCAAAGGCCCATGGTCGAAGGAGAAACTGGCGCATATATTCCGGGTGATTGAAAATATGCGGGCATACTTTGGGATATCGGTCGTAGCTATTAAAAAAGTTGACCCGCTCAAATGCTCACCACAACTGCTTCGCCTTACCGACCACATCATGGTCAAAGCAAAAAAGAAAGGAGTACGGACGGCAATGTATTCCATACATGACCTCTATGTCATTACAGGCAAAAAGGAACGGCACTTGCATAACGCCATTGCTGAATATGTGCTCGGTATATATCCGGGGGTGCGGGGCGAATACATGAAAGAACGCAATAACCGGCGGGAGTACTACGCCAAGATGTTCGAGGCCGTATTATGCGCCCATATGCAATATGAGAAAGACAACAAAGTGTAGCCTGCAAACGAAAGCGGCAGGGCTGAAGATTGACATCACCCGGGAGCGGTATATATTGTAGGCATGACAAGCTATAAGGCGGAGGTAATTACTATCAGCGAATGGCGGGAGATATATCAGGTGCCGGAGGTATGGAAGACCTTTATGGATCACCCGGAACGGTTATCCGTGGATGAATTAACGGATTTCGTGTTCGGTGCCAAGTTCTTCCCGTTTGGGACGGAGAACAGTGATACGATCTACTATACCCTCGTTGCCGTGTTCCCGAAGTCCCATGTATCGCTTGTGCTACAACGGCTGGATAACGGGCCGATACAGGCAAAGCCTGTAGACCGCTAGGTACAGGTAAACACGTTCATATAAAAGCCACCTCCGGGTGGCTTTTACCATGTCTGGCAATTTGCATGGCATGCAAATTCTCCCGGGAGGAAAGCTCGTTGCTTGGCTGATAGGCTTTGTATAAACAATGTTCCATGAAAAAGCCAAAAGAAACGTTTGCCAGCCTAATGGATTCCTTCTCCTACCGGTACGATCTCCGCCCCGTCTTTGACGACTTCCTGACCATGTCCCTGTGCGCGGTTACGCAGATACCCGGAGCGGGCAAGTCTCACTATGAGGACTTATATCTCGAAACGATTACAAAATACAAAGATGACGAATTGCGCCACGTATTCCCGAAACTGTTCGCACAGATGATTGTTGAAATGGAAGATCGCCTTGACGATGGCCAAGGAAATGATGTCCTTGGTGAATACTATGAGCTAAACTTCTGCCGCAAGAATTCAGGGCAGTTCTTTACGCCCTGGCCAGTATGCAGGATGATGGCGGAAATGAACCGGATGGACACAGACTCAGGGGAAATCAGGCGGGTTATTGACCCTACCTGCGGCAGCGGGAGGATGCTCCTTGCCGGGGCGGCGGTCATTGGCAAGCAGCATGAGTTCTATGGCATTGACCTCGACCATACCTGCGTAAAGATGACGGCCTTAAACCTGTTCTTTAACGGTATATCCCATGCCGAGGTCATGTGCGCCGATGCGCTCTCGCCGGATGACTTCCGTATGAGCTATGTTCTCTCCTTTCTCCCGCTTGGCATATTCCGGGTGGAAAAGAAAGAGGAATCAAGACTGTGGCATATGTATAAGAATTCATTTGGGAAAAGACAGCAACCAAGTGCTGTGAATATCAAGCTGCCGTCAGAAAGCGGAGACGGGCATCCCCAACTCATATCCCAGCTTCAGTTATTTTAAAAACAGCCACTAACGGCTGTTTTTTACTGTGAACAGTATTTGCATATGATGCAAATAGTCCCGCCTTATGTTCTCTTCCCCAAACGGCTACACTCCTTATGAAACAATTTTCATTCACAATTAAATACAAAAAATCATGACAGAAACAGCAGCAGCAAAACCGGAAACAAAGCAGCATTTTGATGCTTACCAGTCCATAACGGACAAAATCACTGCCAAACTCGAACAAGGCATAGTGCCATGGCAGAGAATATGGGACGAAGCAGGTCCACCCAGGAACCTGCTCACCAAAGCGCCGTATACCGGCATTAACGCTATACTGCTTGGCATGGAGGAATACGAGAAAAACTGGTTCCTCTCGTTTGAAGAAGTAAACGGCATCGGCGGCAAAGTAAAGAAAGGCACCAAAGGCCATTCCGTTATCCGCTGGGTAAAAAATGACCAGCCCAAAGACAGTAAAGATGCTTTCTTTATGAAAACCTATACGGTATTCAACATTGCCCAGTGCGAGAATATACCAGAGCGGTATCTGGAAGCAGTCAATGACATGCCTGTAAAGAAAAGCTGCGATGCCATTGTCTCAGGTATGCCCAAACCACCGGGTACGCAACGAGGGGCATCCCATGCGCTCTACGATGTGGTAGAAGACATGATTACCCTGCCAAAGGGTGGAAAGAAGGATATGCTGTTTTACAGCAATTATTTCCGGCAATTGGTGCACAGTACCGGCCATGACTCTCGGCTTGCCCGTAAAGGAGTTGCAGAAATGTCGGAACTCTCCGACAGGCCGCTCAATTCCAGCGAGGACTTGGTTGCAGATATTGGCCTCTGCTTCCTGCTCTCTGCCGTAGGTGTGCATACGGTGTTCAAGAACAGCGCAGGGTATATGGACGGCTGGCTCGCAAAGCTGAAGGAGGACAAGAAGCTGGTCATCATCGCGGCAAGCAGGGCGCAAAAGGCGGTAGATTATATCCTTGGCACCGGACAGGCGGAAGCTGAAAAACCGGAACAATAAAATTGCACGTATGAGAACAAGCAATTGGAAACGCAGGCCGCAAGAACGTGAAGGCAGGCACTTATTTAACGGGGCTATCTACATCACACAAGGTGTAAACGCCAAACTCAGGCCGGCTGAGATTATCGCCATTTTTCAGGACATACGCAGGTTTGTAAGTGAGAACGGCGGTGCTGATTACTTTCAGGTGTATGAGAATGAGAGTGGCGACAAGCTGTATTTCATTGACCACGGATCACCCACCAATGTACCTGTCACAGAAACACGGGAAAATGAGAACTGCTGCATATTAATGCTTTCGCAGGAATACTAACTGTTGCTAAATAAGCACAGACACAACCTAGACCTAACAAATAAATTGTTGGGTCTATTTTTTTTCATCCTTTTTCTCCAGCAGTTTTTCAAGCAAGCTGACTTTTTGCTGTTCGGCTTTCAGAAGGCGTTCATATAATTCCACAATCTTTTCAATAGGACTTAATTGATAATAAATTACCGCGTTTACAGAACTATCATGGTTGTTGTGGATGTTGTTCATATGATTAATGACCGCATCCTCATTAAAGTTCTGTATAGCTTCAACCGTGACACCAAGAGCATCCGCTATCAGTTTCAGTTTGTCTTCATCTACCTCCTCGCTTTGTTCAATACGCGATACTGTTTGTTGGCTTACACCAATCATACTTGCAAGCGTTTCCTGCTTCATCCCTTTCAATTCGCGAATGCGGACGATTTTTCTACCTATATGCGGAGATTTTAATTGGGGCATCGACATGGCAAATAATATTAATGGGTAAAATACCCGATGAAATGGGTAAAATACAATTGAAAATAATATGAAAGCCTAAAACTAAATAATTATTTCGCCAAAACAAAAAATCTTAAAGCACATGAAAAGACATCTGTTATGCTTAGGTATCGCTATGGTTGCGCTCTGCGCATCTTGCTCAAAGGAAACGATTACAACACCAAAGTCCACGCTGGTCGGGACATGGGAAACCATACAATGGGCAGCGGATGCCAATAGCAACGATGTCCTAGAGGCTTCCGAACTGCAAATCGACACTGATACACGCTTCACGTTCAACAGCGATGGCACGGGTACGAGTTGGAACGGTATTCACGGGAGTGGCGACCAAGATTTTAATTGGAAGCTCTCTGGCAATGACCTGTACCTAACACTACCGGGCGCACTGTCAACAATCGTAGATACCTACAGAGTGGATGTACTGACCGTACACGATCTCACGCTAGCGGTTCGGGTGCGCAACACTACTGCATTGTGGTGGGTATTTAAAAAACAGTAACCAGTATACATACTTTAAAACATAGCTCATGAGAAAAAGGTTAATCACAGTAATACTTGCATCGGTTGTCCTTTCAAACGCAACGGCACAGGACACCAGTAAAACACACAAGCATAAGGAACGATATGCTGAAATTGAAGAGGAGGAGGTTATGGAAGAACCAGCTCCATCGCACAGCCGCAAAAGGCCAAAGGGACAAGCCATCGCCTTCGGAATTGAGGGTGGCTTGAACGTATCACGGCTGCATTTCAACAACTATTACGAAGGGTATAATTATTCAATTAAGAATAGAGTAGCCGCCCGTGCAGGTATATTGCTCAATATATCGATTCTCAGGCAGCTGCAGCTGGAAACCGGTGCGTTCTATGCAATGAACGGTGTGCGGGGTACATTCAGTAAGAACGGCTTTACCAATTCGGAAACGGTAAATATCCATGCCATAGAAACGCCGGTGACGCTTAATTTCAAGTCAAATGATAATGGCTATGGCAGATTTTTTGCAGGAGCTGGTGTGTTTTTTGGCTATAACGTAAGCGGGACGGACAAGAATACCAATGAGGATATCTCGAGTGGAAAATTAGATATAGGGTCATCCGACACTGACCAGATACGCCCGATTGATGCGGGCATATGCCTACATGCTGGCTATCAGTTGTCAAACGGACTTTTCTTCCGGGCACGATACCAGCGTGGTTTGAAGAATATCAGCCCTGTATCTGATATATCCTCCGCATCCATCTACAGCCAAAGCTATGGTATAGACATTGGTTATTATTTTCTGAAAAAGCGGAAGCATCGGCATGTGCGGGCAAATGGTGACCAATACTTAAACCGCAGGATGTAATGCTGTATAACACTCATAATAGTGCGTTGTGCGCCCTGAGCAGTGGCGCACCGGGCGGTGTGGGATTTCCTGCGCCGCTTTTATTTAGAGTGTTTGATCAATATAGTTCTCTATTTCTTTCGTTTCAGTTCTTGCAGGTGACTATATCTATAATGATAGTAAGCTAACCTCCAAACAGGTTTGCATGTTCCGAACTGCAAACGAAGTAATGCGACGTTTAACTGGAATGGCGTAGTGGTGTTTCTGGGGTTACCTTCAGGTTTTGAATTAGCGAAAGTCGAGGAGGTCAATCATACTTAAGTGTTAAAAAAGCACACGTGTAAATATATTATATTTAACAAAAAACTAAAAATTCTTTTTTTTATTAAATACATCTATTAATTTTAGGATTAGTAAATAATAAAAAGTAAAAAAACTACTTGTGTTTTAATTAGATTATTTCTCTCAAAAAAATATTTTTTATGTGTGAATGCAATGACTATTCGTTATTAACCGCAAATTCTGGTGCGGCTACAATCAATACTGCAAACTCCAGCCTGACAGGGAGTGGAGTTGGAGTAGGTACGGTTCTTACCGCAGGTGTTGCAGGTGGGATTTTGAAATCTGTAATTATTAAAGCTGCCCAGCAGACCACTGCTGGAATGGTTCGGTTATTTATTGTCAACGGGCTAAATAGCATATTGATTGATGAAATCGTTATTCCTGAATTCCCGAGGTTGAAGTCAACTCCAACACCTGCTCCGGTATTACCGGTTTTTGTTGCATACAAAGTCTATAATCTTAATTTGGGAGCTGGGGATATTTTAAAGGCGACTACTCAAAATGCTGAAGCTTTTAATATTATAGGTGAGTGCCTTGATGTTTCCTACCCTGATCCTGCACCGGATGTTTGTTGTAATTTCCAGCAAAATTATCCAGTCAGTGGTCTTGGCATAGTTTCTCAAGGTAATTCAAGTTTAGATGGCACCGGACAAATTCAGGATATTTTTGAGGCTCCTGCCAGTAGAAATGGAACCGTGGTAAAATCTATTTCTATTAGTGCTTTACAAAGTACATCAGAAGGTATGATTAGACTGTTTATGAAAACAGGTGGCACCTATTATTTGATGAATGAGATATATGTACCTCAGACTTTACAATCCAGTAGTCAACCTGCGTTTAAAATAAGACTGAATCAGGAATACAATCTTAAAACAGGTTTTACATTAGCAGCCTCAACGCAAAACTCGCAATCATTTGCTATAGACATTAGTGGTGTTGCATGGAAGTATGCTTAGACATTTTTTTTAGAGCAAAATAAACAATCATAAAATAAATAGAATTTTATGCAAAAAAAATTAAGTCTTCAAAATATAGAGATACAGAGTTTTGTTACAGGGGTTGTAAATAATCCATTCACAGTAACTAATCCTGATACTGCCGCAATTTCAGATATAGGTAAACCTGGAACATGTGATCCCCACATGTGTGGGGCAGGCGCCTCTGTTGTCACCTGTCCTGTCGGATCAGAGGCTACTTGTTATTTTACATGCGGTGAGACTGTTGGTGCAACATGTGGTGCAACGTGCGGACCTAAATGTCTAACAGTGGCGACATGCGGTGAAGCCACATGCGGTGGAGGCACATGTGGTGAAGCCACATGCGGGGCTACATGTGGCGGCACTTGCGGCGGTGCTACATGTGGTATTACATGCATTATTACGTGCAATACTTGTGGAGCAACATGTAACACATGCAATACATGTGGTCATACCTGCAATCATACATGCCAAGGTACTTGCTGTAATACGTGTGGCGCAACATGTGCCAATACTTGTATGTATACATGCGATGTGAATGTGTGCCCAACAGCAACGGCGTTTGATAAGCCTACGGGAGGACGACCGTACTGTCCATCTCCAACTACGATTATTAAATATTGTCCTGCGTAATTGAATGAGGTAGATATTGACCATGGGTGCAAGTATTCCATTATGAACCAAAAAGTTTATATTGGTTTTATTTGTTTAATTTTGAGACATGAAAAAACTAATGTTTATCATAGTTTTGGAAGTGCTTTTTTCAAATAGTTATGCTCAAACTCCTTCAATGCAGGAAAAACTGTATTATACCTGCAAGGTATGGGGGTTTGTGAAGTATTACCATTCCGAAGTATCAGTATGCAGGGTAAATTGGGACAGTGTATTGCTTGCCGTTTTACCAGATGTGCGCAGCGCGGCAAACAGCACGGAATTTAATAATGCCCTTATGGATATGCTGAATGCCGCCGGGTCAATGGCATTATCTACTACTTATTTTCCCGATACTTTAGCGCCGGAATTGAAACGCAACAGGGATTGGAGCTGGATAAGCACACCGACACTGAGAAGCGATGTGCAGATAATACTAGATACTATTAAAAATAACTTCCGGCCACATGCTAGTTGCTGGTACAGGAACAACACTTACACTACCCCTTATTATGGATATCTTGTCTTTCCATACGACAGTATAGGACTTGATATGAATACCACTGTTTCATACCCTAATATGGATCAACGATTAATGATGCTCTTTAAATACTGGAATATTGTGCGATACTTTAATCCATACAACTATGTTTCAAACAAGCCCTGGGACTCGGTTTTGTATGATTATGTTGTACCTATTGCTGATGCAGCTTCTGATTACGATTTGTATGTATTATACTTGAAAATAGCAACTTTCTTAGATGACGCACATGTGTATCATCTTACTAACAGCTCTATCATGCAACGCATGCCTGGTTTTTACAGACCATTTATCCGTCTGAAGTATATTGATGGGGCCTATGTCGTTATTAATTCTCTGGAGCCGGGTATTGTAAAAGGCGATATTATTGTTTCTATAGATGGCCTGACGACTGCACAATGGGAAGACAGCTTGAAGCAGTATTACTCGTCAGGGAATTTATCCGTATTAAGAAGAACGATGTCCGAAAATATATTAGGCAGGCAATTTTCGGGAACAACTGAGTCTATAATAGTTAGAGATAGCATGGGTACTGATTATCCATACACTGTAGCTTGCATTTCACCTATGCTAAATTTGCCTTTTTTCTACGATGCTTTTTATCCTGCAGATTCCTTAAAAGCCATTGAATGGACAACAATGCCATGTGACATAGGATACGTAAATTTAGGTAACCTGCAAACTTCAAACTTAAACGCTATGTATGCCGATTTACGGAATAAGACGGCTATAATTTTTGATCTTCGTTATGGTTATAAGACAAATCCTGCTTATATTGCGACGCTAATTTATTCTACGTATAGCGAGTTTGCTAAACTATCTCACCCAAACACCACTTACCCAGGAACGTATTATTGGAGTAATCAATTCATAGGCAATTCAGCCAATCCTTCTCCATATATCGGTAAGGTTATTATACTAATTAATGAGAAGGTACAAAGTGCCGGAGAATTTGCGTGTATGACGTTGGAGCAAATGCCTGATGCTGTAAAAATCGGGAGTCAAACAGCAGGAGCTGACGGAGATGTTACCTATTGGAAGCTAAGTGAAGATTTGAATGTTGGAATAACAACCCTTGGTGTTTATTACCCTAATGGAGATAGTACCCAAAGAATAGGCATAGTACCGGATGTTGCTGCCCATCCAACAAAAGAAGGAATCAGGTATGGAAGAGATGAAGTGCTAGAACAAGCGTTATTGGCCGGAGGATGCAATTTAAAAAATGTAGAAAAAACATTTGGAGTAATATCGATCAACCCCAATCCAGTAAAAGACATTTTAAATATTGAATTACCAGCCAGCACATCTAACTATAGAATAACATTGTCTGATATTGAAGGCACAGTATTGCGTCAAGAAGATGTAGTTGGGAAAAGTGCCATAACTACTATGAAATTTGACCTGAATTATTTTTCTCCCGGAATATATCTTTTGTCTGTTACATCAGCCAATATGACGAATACCCTGAAAATAAGCAAAATATAAGCTAATTGATGAAGAATGGGATAGATATCTTTAGGCATATACTTTTTAGAATTGCGGGAGAGAGTTTTGCAGTGTTTGGAAATAATAACGCGAATTATCAAAATATAAAGGATAGCATCTTACAAGTAATAGTTCTGAAGGCTGAAAAGGAAAGGCTTAAAGTTGATTTTTGCGACGCTTTATTCCCTTTCATTAAGGACTCTGAGAATGACGCAGCGCGTAAAGCATTAATAAACCTCAAGAGAGACGTCTACAACGAAAGGAATATTTCGGATGAAACTAAACGGAAAATTAATGTCCTTTTAACTGATGTGCTTCGCGAAAAATACAATAAATACAATTTACTTAATGAGCTAATTTCAGAAGAAAATCTAAAATATCACAATTACTTTGCTGAGGGATATATTGCAGAAAGACAAAGTATTAAAGAACTCTGCAAAAAGGACACTATTAATAGTGGACTGCTATTATCAAGCGATGTATTGTTAAAAAGCGCTCAAGATTTTGCATCAGGCTTAGAAATTGCTGAAGGTGATATTCTGGGCTTGTGGAAATATATTACAAGGGTAGTTACCAAGCCAACACCTTATAGCACATTCACCCAACTTAATATTGGCACCATAAAGGACAAAGTTGACGACGTTTTTTCATTTAGTGAAATATCACCTAAAATTATCAGTCATATACGTTACAACAATTACATCCTTGAATTCCTATTACTTTTATTAAAAAACCATCCTCTAATTTCTGGCCTACTGCGCGTGGCAATTAACCCAACAATTAAAAAGAATGAAGATGGGTGGTTATTTTTTACAAACAATAATAATTCTGAGTCTTTTCAGACCATAAAATTTAATGCTATTATCGAATACATAATAAACACAGTAAGTAATGAAAGTAATATTACGATTCAGTCCCTTGTTATAAAAATTATTGAAGTTCTTGAGGAAGGATTTAATGAAGGAGATGTAAAAAAGTATCTATTTGAATTGGCACAGACAGGACTTTTGTTTATTGACATTGACTTCTCTGGTTTAGATAGTGAATGGGACAAATCTCTTAGCTTGCTTTTAAACAAAAATATCGGACACATAGAAAATGGCCAAAGAATTATTACAATACTTAATGACCTCGTTAGGCTACGAAATGAATATGCGCAATCAAATACCAAACAAAGGAAAAATATACTCGAGCTAATAAATAATTTATTCAACGAACTGGTTAGTTTACTGTCTATAGACACTCCTGCAAGAGAAAATGAAAAGAATATACAGGCGTATGATTTTATTAAGCCGCAAACAGACTTAAAGGATATATTCCTTAACCGGCTACCCTTTAAGGCAGACCAATTGTCATTGAAAAATGTTATTTACGAAGATAGCTCAAGAGATATAACGATAAGTATCAGTGAGAATCGAATTAGTGATTTTATTTCGCTTGTTGATATGCTAATGAAAAGTTTTTCATTTGTATTTAATGACGAAAGTGAGAGAAACGGCCATTATCATTTTTTTCAAAAAAATTTTACAGGGGAGAAACAGGTGGAATTATTGCGGTTCTATGAATTGTTGTATAAGAAGAAACTAAGTTTTAAACCAGACGAAAGAAAAGAAGTTATAGATAGTGATTCTTTCAACGCAAAATCTTTTTTTGATAAGGTGCGGGCTGATTTGCGTGCCGAAGCAGAAAATGGACATATCATATACGCCAATCATTGCTGTGAATTGACGCAAGAGTTTTTTAACAGTTTCAATAACAAAAATTCTGTTGAAGTAAAAAAAAGAAGTTTTGCATCATTCATACAATTCTACATTGATGGTACTGGTGAATTAACAGGAGTTACAAACGGTGTTACAGCCGGAAAAGGAAAAATGATTGGCCGGTTTCTCCATCTGTTTGAGCAATCCGTTACTGACGATTTGAAAAAATGGAATGTAGCAGATTTAGAGGATAATGAAATATTTGTAGAAAACAGTGATGCTTCGTTTTTCAATGCTAACCTCCATCCATGTTTAATGCCGTATGAAATTCAGATGCCTGGAGGCAATAACCGGTCTCCTGAAAATATAGTTCATGTAACAGATTTGGTTGTTATACCTAATTCTACAAAGGAGCAGCTTGAGTTGTGGACAAAAAGTGGTAAAAGAGTATCGATTTTTGATCTTGGTTTCCAGTCTTTGATGGGTAGGTCTCATTTATATAGATTGCTGTGTTCCTTTGGGAATAACAATGGGTTTCCTATTTTTTCAATAAGCAACCTATTCAATGAAATTTTTTTCACAGATATTGATGTGCCAGAAAGTACATTGAAAATTAAGGTATTCCCCCGATTAGTTGTGTTGAAAAAACTAATTATACAAAGGAAACGTTGGATAGTCCCGATAGAAGTGCTTACTTCAATTGTAGAAAAGCACCGAAGCATGTCTAATGAACATTTATTTTTAGCCATTCAGAAATGGCGTATTGCACTTTCTATCCCGGATCATTCTTTTATACGTATAAACCATTTTTTTGACAACAAAGGAAAAAAGACATCAAAAACCTTTAATAGGGATGACTATAAGCCACAATATATCAATTTTTTAAGCCCGACATGCTTTAAATTACTGATTAAAAATATTAATAAGGTTGAAAAAGGTACATTTACATTTGAAGAAATGTTGCCGGAACCGGAGAAACTCTTAAAAATTTCTGGAAGTCCGTATGTAATTGAAAATTTAGTTCAATGGCAATAATCACTATTAATGAATTGGATAAGCATACACATATTTTTCACTAATGATGTAGACAAATTTTTAGTTGATTGTTTGGTGCCCCTTGTAACAAAGAATAAAGAAAATGGGTCAATAACAGGTTTCTTTTTTATCCGGTACAACGAGGGAGGGCCACACATTCGTTTTAGATTTAAAACAGATAAAGAGGAGTGCGGTATTAACATTGCTGCCGAGATAAGCGCGTTTTTATCATTGAACCCATCTCCTGTTGATTTAACACGAGACCCAGCCTTTTTTGCGAACGATTCTGTCCATTTCATTCCTTATTTACCTGAGTTAGACAGATATGGTGGTTTGATTGCAATGGATTTTGCGGAAGAACAATTTCAAAATTCCAGTGAGGTAATTTTGAAATTCTTAGCTGACGAAAGTGGGACTGCCGTTACTTATTACAATAAAATGACGGCAATAATCATACTTAATGTCATTTCTGTTTTTGCGTATTGTGATGGCAATTTAGAAAAAGCGATCATGTTTTTTGCATACTTATTCAATAATTTGAGAGGGAATTATTCTGCTCCATTTTTGAAGAAAGATTTTTCGATAGAATTAAATTACCGGAATTATTATTTAAATCAAAGAGATGTGTTAGCGACGTTTATAAGAAACGTATGGGAAGGAATCCAAAACAATGAGCAGTTCGAAATTGGCTTTGATAATTTGGAATGGTTGATACGTGAAAAGAAATTCATTAGTAATATACAGGAACTCCATTCATCAGGTAATATTCAAACCCTTGATTTGTACGAAAATTATCCACTATGGTCAATATTTCAAAGTAACATACATATGACTAATAACCGTATCGGTATTCCACCCCATGAGGAAGCATTAATCGCATACTACATAATGAGGGCTTTGCAAGAAATTACCGATTAGAACTTACATATATGCAGGAGGACAATAGTATTTTTTTGACTGAAGCAATAAATATTGGTAACGCCATTGTAGACGCATCTGTGCATGAGAACAACAGTTGTTTTTGGAACGTTTACACTCACGAGGATAAAATAGACCCCAATAATATTTCTTTTTATGGCGGTTATTCGGGTGTAATAACTTATTTAATCGAATTATACAAAATTACAGGGCAAGAAAAATACCTCGATACCGTTTTATTAGGGGCCGAATGGCTTATCAGATACAGTTACTCTTGGAAAGACAAAAACCTTGCTTTTTATTGCGGGTGTGGCGGCGTGATTTATGTCTTCACAGAAATTTATAAGTTGACTGGTGTTGAAAAATATAAATTACACGCGCTTAGCCTGGCAAAGAACGGAAACCCACCGAACTCAACATGTGATATTTTATATGGCAGCGCGGGTAGTATTTTAACCTTATTGCATTTACATAATGAAACGGGAGAAGATTGGCTTTTGGACACAATATATATCCACGTCAATTATTTACTTGGTTGCACATTATTTCCCACAAAAGGTTTTTGCTGGGAACGAACCGGGTGTTCAATCCACCCTCTTTGTGGCTTTGCACATGGTGCAAGTGGGATAGCTTTCGTTTTCCTCGAATTGCACAGGTATTTCAAAATTGAATTATTTTATAAAATTGCCGAAAAAGCGTTTGAGTACGAAGACCAATATTTTCATACTGAAGGCGAAAATATAGCTAAAAATAATTGGCCGGATTTGCGAAAGGATGTCTATCAAGATGATGGCGTTGAGAAATTAGTGACCGCTTATAGGGAACAAGATTTTATACAGTTTACAAACTATACTTTCATGTCCGCATGGTGCCATGGGGCTCCCGGAATCGGAATGGCTCGGTTACACGCATATAAATGGTTTGGCAACGGACATTTTTTAAAGATGGCAGAAAATGCCATTGATAATACAATTCGTACATTAAGTCAGAGAAACACAAACTATACATTGTGTCATGGTGTTTTTGGCAACTTGAATTTATTAATCGATGCATACTGTGTAACTAATAATTCAAGTTTTTTGAGTACCGCTGTTAATTACGGCAAACATGCTATTGCAAATAATAATGGTTATACATCCGGTATTTCAAAAACAGGAGCAAGAGCGGATGCTAATTTGCTAAATGGGTTGGCAGGTATCGGTCATTTTTACCTGAGGTTAGTTGATCCATCCAACATCAAATCAGTATTAGTGCCGTGTATTTCACAGATAAAAACAAATGCAAGACTCGAGGGTCGCATAAGCACCTCTTCATTTTTAAACCTAATGTATAAAAATATCTTTCCCAATACATGCTTACAGCTCCATATAGAAGATTTATTTTTAACCACGGACACTAAATATATCGAAAGGGATTTTATTGAAAATATGGTTGCTGAACACGTTCGCAAATCAAACGATATTTTAGTTCATAAAGCATATGAAACCGATATACTCAGAATACAAAAGCATGATGGTATTGAAAGTGATAATTACTTCTATATAAAAGATATTGTTAACAATAGGAATTTAAATTCTATAGCATATGATAATCTATCTTTTGATGAAATGCTACATTTGAATTTAGTTGTTGACAATTCTCTTTCTTTGCAAATAAAAGAATTCGGCAATTATAATATCTATACGATTTTGCAAATTTCTCCAAGAGGCCAACCTGTTGTTCAATATGAAATTGGCGAATATGTTTTTGATTTAATTTACAATATCAAAAACAATAATTCCCTTGGTACTGTTTATGATATTATGAAGGGTAAATATTTGGTTAATAATAAACAGAGTTTCGATACTATATTTATGAAGCAATTGAAAAATTGTATTAAGTCCAAATTTATTGCACTGATGTGATATATCCTGTACTCTTCACTAATTTTCGTAATTGCTTCAATTTCTCAATATTTTCTCTGATTAATTTGTTTTGACACAGATAACTAAAGATCAAGAAAAATTTTAAAGCCAGCGCCCCACTGCTATTCGCGGTGGGGCGCTTTTAGGCTTCATATAGCCTTTTAGTTAAGCATTGTATCGCCCTGCTTGCATACCTGTTCACACAGTTTGAATGCAGCCTGTGAACGGAGCAACCCTGTACCAAATAGTATGGAGTTCAGCTTATCCTCTCCCGTTTTATACTCCTTCACATTCTGGAAATACCCGGTAATAGCATTGAAAGCACCGAACAAAGTACCTTTGGTTGTTTCCGTCTGTTGTGTCGGGCTAACCATAGCATAGGTAAAGGTGTTCTCACAGATGTTCTTGAATATTGTCGAAAGCTGGTCGTCTGCTCCTTTCCGTATATTCTCCAATACTTCCTTGCTTGGCGACATGGCTTCCTGTATGAGCCGCATTACCTGCCTGTCGGTAATCTTTACCTTCGTCCATTCGTTGAATATGGCTTCCAGTTGAGTAGAGAGCATATTGGATATGCCCATTATCTTATGCGCCGCTTTCAACCGTTCCTGCGCGCTCTCCGTATGCCGTATCTTCACCACATTGGAGCAGCTAGTAAGTGCCATGCTCAAGGTATTGGCACAAACGACCCGTATAGGCGTAAAGGCTGCTGTAATGCTGCCGGTGCCATCGTGAGAGGTGGTCAGGAAGATATATTTTTCTATGAGGTCATCGCTGCCAACCTTGATGTAGTCAGGGAGCTTTGCTGTAATAAACACCCGTTCTCCTTTTCCCAAAGCCCCGGCTGTCTCATATAAAACCCCGTCCCCGCCTACAATGCTGTCGAAGAATGTAAATGCATCTGTGTTCTGTACTACCTTGTAATCTGCGCCCAGCTTGTCGCCAAGTATTGCGCTTGTATCAGTACGGTAAGTAAAGAATGATGTATCTGATACCACCTCAATACCATCCCCAATGCGATGTACATTCGGGGCCTTGGCTACTTCATAGTCAAGCCCTGCAAATTGAAGTGCTTCTTTGCTGGTGGGATAGTCTTGTACGATCTGTCCCAACCCATGCCATGCTTTCTCCTGCACCGAGAAGAAACTGTGCTTTCCTGTCTTGTCGTTAAAATGAATCTGATGTGCCATATAGTATTTTGATTTTTGGTTACGAAATTGTTTTACTTAAAATGGAAGGTCGTCTATGCTGTCTCCTGATTGTGTCGCTTCTGTTGTGGCTGCAATGGCTTCATTGGTTTTCTTCCCGCCCTTCGCCAGTATCTTTATCCTATCCACATGAACGGCAATACTGGCATATTGGTGGCCGTCCTTGCCTTTGTACTCATTGAGGTACACCCGCCCTATAACGGTTATTATTGAGCCTTTAAGCAGGTGTTCAGCAATCTTGGTACTTAGCCAATAGGAACAATTAAAATACTCCTCGAACTTCTGTTCCTCGCCGTCCCTCGGCTTAAAGCTGTCATTCACCACTACGGTAAACGATACCAGTTCCTTGCCTTTCTTTGTCTTCCTAACTTCCGCATCTGCGGTCAATCTCCCTGTGATTTCCATATGTCTGTATTGTATCGGTTAAAAATTGGTTACTGAATTAGTGAAATAGGGCAAACTGCTTTTCAATATGCCGTGCAAGCGGCTTTTCCCGGTTCAGCTTACGAGTGAGGTAGTGAACAGTTATATCCTCGCAATTGAAAATCGCCCAGGACATCATGAGGGCTTTTGAACGTGTTGCATTTTTCTTGCGCTGTATGTCCCAGCTTGCGCTCATGATGCGGGATAGTTGTTGTATGTCGTGTGCCATATGCTGTGTATTACTCGTTACGGGATAACCCAATTCGGCTCAAAAAGCCTTATGGACTTGATAAGCAACAGTAAGAGCGGACAAAAGCAGTTCGGCAAGGTTTGAGGCAAAAAAATACGACCTCAATAGAGATTGCAGTCAAAAACAGGTCGAGTGTGGAGATTATTTTGCCTCAACAATGCAAGCATAGTGGTAACAAAGCGCAGACCTTGCCGACAATGAGGGACGAGCATATCTTTGCTGTGGCAAGGCCAGAAATTACACAATACCTGAAGTATAATCCTTTAGGTGGTTTAGATTACTTTTTATACCTATTTCTAGACGTTTTATTTCGTATAAAAACGCTGCGAAATTATTATGTTCATGAGATGTAAGAGGTTGATCAAGTAATGACAACTGTTTTAGAAGGCCATCCAAGTATATTTCGGCTCGGTCAATAGATTTCATTTTAAGGTCACAGCAAACATAATTAACTCTCGAGTTAAGGTTAAAGAGAAAATTACTATATATAATATTATAAGCCTGTGTACTCTTTTGCATAATTTCCTCTATCTGCTTTTTTCGCACTATGCCTTTTGCAGTAAAAGTATCTTCGACAATAGTAATAATGCTCATGATAACTTCTTCAATTTCAGCAAAAACTCTTTTTATTCCACTTTGCGCAATTTTCGGATGAAACGCATAGTTGATTTGGCTTGAATAGATTTGGGTATTCTCAAACCTCAGTATATTACCTTCTGCATTAATCTTAATACTAATTAGGTTCATTTGACGTTGAATCCAATCATTAATGTCTGCGTGTAGTAACAAGGCTTCTTGTTGCAATAATGAATTAACTTTAGAAAAAATACTATGTGCGTGATTCTCAAGCCACTTCACTATGCTTGAGTTAGTCGGTAAATTCTGATCCAATGAAAGTCCATTTAAGTGTTCATTTAAGTAATTAACAACACCTTGCAAAGAAGATATCAAATACTCTTGAAGATATTTAATAATCGATTGTTTACGATGTTCAATAGCCCCTTCGAAATTCATTATTTCAACTTTTGCAGAATTGATTCTAACTTCGATTTCGTGTCGCTCTTCCATTTTAGTCATTCTTGCATGAAGTAAACATGTTATTCGCTCGAATAAGTTCAGACAATCATTAAAACAATCAATCAATCTATATAAACCGGTTTTGTTATTGGCAAGCAGATATTCCCATATTTTGTTCTCTAAAATTGCTACTGTATCCTTTTTACCCTTTTTTGTCTTTCTAAATTCTTTTGACTCTGTGGAGCTAATATAAAGGGGCTCTATAGGCAAATACCGGAGAATATGAGAATCTGTAAGCTCTTTAGTTATATATTTTTGAAGGTCTCTTAGATCATTTGCTGATAAAGCATCAATTTTATTAAAAACGAGAAATATTTTTCTCATCTCTCCTCCTAATGAGTTAAGGTCATTAATCATTGAATCGGTAATTGAAAAATCATCACTTGCGTAGGTAGCGACACTAACAACGTAAACGATTGCATCAGCACTACATAACGCAGTTTGTGTTATTTCCCTAACCTCCTCATCTGCGTCATCTATTCCAGGCATGTCGCAGATGGCAAAGCCCTTTTCTAGTAGAGAGTTGACTATTTCAACATTAACCAATTTTACCTTCTTGTGATTCTTATTATTCTCTCTTTGTGTTGTATATTTACTTATAAAATTTACATTAGCTTCCCCTTTTATATTTGAATTGTTAGTGAACGTAATTGTACATTTGTTTTCAGTACTAGGGTATATGGAAATTGGAATACCAGTAGTAGGTAAACGTCCAATTGGTAATATTTCATTGTCTAAGATACAGTTTATCAAAGTGCTTTTACCTGCTTTAGTGGGACCGGCCACTGCGATAGTAAATATTGGGTCTATTGTAGAATTTTTAAGAGTATTCAACTCCTTCGGTAAAGGGTTGATGTTAAATTGGAGGGATTTTTTATAAAACTCATCTATGTAATTTTTAGCCTCTTGACTGAATTTGAAGTAGTTGCCGGGAGTCAATATTGATTTAGGATTTCTCTTGAAATTTAAAACATATCGCTCGATATCAATTAGGCTACTAGACGTAATAACTAGGTTTTTATCAAACCTTATAGATACTGTGCTCTGTGCCAGCCAGTTTCTATTGATTGTGTTCAGTTCACTGATTAACTGTTCGTCTATCCATCTGTAGTAACAGCATTCTGTTTTCAAATCTATATACACCAACAAGAACGGTTCAAAATTTTTACTCCAATAAATAATCTGATTTTTGGGGATTGATAATGATAGGTTTGCTTTATCAAATTTATCTGTACTAGACGATTTAAGCTGAACGGAAATTCTTTTACCAGATAATATCTGACTTGAGTCTGGTAATGCACGTGTAATTTCAACGGAGACATCGACACCATAATCCTTATGCTCATCACGCACCATCCAAGGTTTTACAACTTTATTAAAGATTAATTTTGATTCGTCCTCCTTTATATGAGCCGACGATCTAATCGGTAGTGATTTCGATGTATTTTTTGCCTTTACCATTTCCTTGAACAAAATTGATTTGTGAATATAAAAATACTATAAGAAACGCAATTAATACGGGAAAGGAGCCCTCAGATGTGCGTAAGCCAGATAGTGGTTGCAATATTTCATTGCGGACACTATTGCAGCCGCTTGCCTAAACGAAATGACGAATACAATGAGGAATGGAGTGCGCTTGTGCCACAGGCTGGCTGCAAAGGAACGCATGAGGCACGAATGCAGTTTGCAGACAGTGATGCGGGTTGCGCTTGCATGTCAATACGCATAGCTTTGTGAAGCAACCCGCATCACGCAGCCTATGGCAGCGCAGGCAAGCTCATACGAGGGCAGCGAGTGGATTTTTGCAGGCTGACTGAATGGAGAAAGAAAGCGCAGTATAGCGACCCGTGAAGCGTGGTATTTCAGCAGGGATATTGCGGATAGCAATGAAATACCCGGCTGGTGTAGGTATTGTGCGATGGCAGGAGCGTAACAAGTGATTTCGAAATGAAGGAGGCGGGCAAAAAGACACAGTAGCTGCCGTGAGGAGGTTTAGTGAACTCAAACTACGTGCCATGCTGCGACAGCATCCTTTTGGGCAAACAATCTCTTTCGCCTGCCTTTGAAAATTATATGCAGCGAAAGTGTTTGTTTGGCATGGCCGCAGAGTTTGATGAACTAAACGGACGAACACCTATTTACCATTGCCTTCAGAATGGAATGGAGAAGGCATCATTAGATTACTGCGAAGCAGACCTCTGGTATTACTTATAGCGTGATTGGGTATTATTTGCGGAGCAAGAAAGTTGAATACTACATACCATAATCTTTGCTTCGTGCTTTACTTTAATCAGTGCGATACTGAAACAGTATGTGGCACCTCACCTTATATTTCTCATATGCGTTATATAAATTTGCGATTCATGCAATAACATTCCGATAATAATTTACCGTTTTTTAACGGTAGTGTCAGTAGCGTTTTTGTAATAAGTTCGCCCTGTAATAAATATATTTTCTAAATCATACAAAATCTAATCAAAAAATGATTAAAGCGTTAAAGTATTTGCTTAAACCACTTATAGAATTTTTAGATGACCATGAGGAGGGCGAAAAAATTTACCAATATCTGTACTTTACAAGAAGTGGTGTTGAAAACGAAGTAGAGGCCGCAATTGTTCAGGGACACCACAATATTACAGTCGTTGGAAAGCCAGGTATGGGAAAAACTAGTTTAATGCACTATATGTTCATTGAGCTGAAACGCAAAACGAATCTTTATCCAATAATCTTAGATTATAGAAGTCTCACTCCTAAAAAGCCCGAAGCTTTATTGACACTTTTTGTAAAAGATGCAAGAAAGTATTTTACAGAAATTGGACATCCTATTAATCATATCACTGAAGAAACAACCCTCTCTAACTGTGCCGACCATTCTTTAATTGTCCAAAGGCATCTGTCGGCTATTCCTAAAAGCCAATTGAAAAAGAAAATGGTATTGTTTCTCGACGATTTAGATTATGCGGAAAATGATTACATGACGATTCTAAAGGATTACTTTTTACCCTATGCTCAAACAGATAAAGCAAATTTAATATTGTCAGTTAGGCCTCCATTGATGAATTCATTAAAAAGATTTGACCATTTAAGGCAATATTATCACAGTTTTCCTAGGGTAATCACGATACCTGAAGACGACATTGAGTTTATTCTAAATAACCGCCTGAAATCTATTTTAGAGTTAGAAGAGAAGGAGAATCAAGATAAAGGATTTTTTGGAAAAAGTATAACAATAGGAAAGTTCTTAAAAGCCTTTAGAGAAAAAAGTATTGACGAGATAATTATTAAAAAATTAAGAGACGAAGATAATGATTTCACAAGTGCAACTTTTAAATTGCCATTTGATAGCAATTTTTATTCCAAAATAAAAAACATTACTTTCTCGAACTTAAGAGTAATAGAAGAATTGCTTCCAGATATAATCGACTGGGAGAAGTCAAATCCTACAAATAGCATTAACGATAATTTTTATGAGCCGTTTATTACAATTGCCATAAGAAAGTCGCATATTATTTTGGATTTAGTGAGTGATAGAACAAGGGATAATAAAACAAAATATAATGACAACGCAATAATTCAAAACGTTTTAGAATATTTTAAATTTGAAGAAGCTGTAAATGATTATTTCTATAAAGAGATGGCTGACTATGGAATATCACGACTTGACGCTGATAAAGCGATAGAAATGTTGGTTCGTACGCCCTACAGTTTAATAGTGCCGGACTTTGTCTATTTAAAAGACCATAATGAGGTAAATACAATTATTCAACATTATAAAATAAATAAGAAAGGAATTCAGTTTATTGAAAACATTTTAAGGAATAATTTGTATTATTCTTTGGAAAATGAATTAGGAAATATGTATAAAAAATCAAACAGATCATACTATGACGATAGACTTAAACGAGAAGGAAAATCCATTAATAAATGACATTTTAATTTTTTCTATTTTTATTCTAGATAAAGATAAGTGTTCTTCTGTTAAAATATATAAGCACAAATTCTACGAATTATTTCTAGATCATTTTCCTATTCAATATCAAAGAAATGATAGTATAACATTACAGTATGATTTTTTTTGCAAAATTGTTCTTTCATTAAATATTTGTTCGGTTAAAGGAATACATAAAAAAAATAACAAACAAATTAGATTAGTTAGGAAAAAAGTGAATGAGTATCCATTAAAATTTCTTAAGAATGTTTATAGGCAAAAAGCATAACATTGATTGTGTATTCAAGCGAACAGACGGCGAAAAAGTAAAATGTACTTTTCCAAAAACAATAAAAATGTGCTATGGGTGTTCATGCTATTTAAAGAATGACGGCGATATTGATAAAACGACTAAATATATATCGCTCGTTGTTAGTAAGAATAACTCCAGAATGGCATTAGCAATAAGCTTTGTTGCCTTGCTGTTATCATTTATTACATTGTTGTTTAAATTCATCGAAATGATACCAAAAAAATAAGGGTAAGCTACATATGCAATTCTTCCATTGTGCCTTGCAAACAAAAGAAAACCTCCCATTTGTTGTGGAAGGTTTTTACTTTACCCAAAATAACAAGCAATATCGTTGCTTATTATTTTTTATTTTATCAAAGTAATTCCCACCTAGATTCTTTCATGCCACTTATATTTATGTACTCACCAATGGAAATTATTGCATTCTTGAGTACATAACTACCACCATGTAAATGGATTGGGAACTGTAGCTTCTCGCCAATTTTTACGACGTTAGGAAGATATTCCCGAATTCCGTCTTTAACGATTTTATTAATTTTTATATCGACAAGCGGACCGAAATATATCTTGCTAAAGTTGTCCCTCACTACTTCTATATTTACTAAATCCACTGTCGCTATTTGCTCACGCCTAAAATTTCGTTCCTTCAAATATTTTTGAAGATTAGCAATTTGAGGGTACTCACCCAGTATTATCGTTTCCCTGTGTTTTAATACATCTTTTAGAAAAGAGCAATGGACTTTTCTTTCAAGAGAATAGATTATTCTCGACGTTTTTAATGTTTGCATAATACAAGTTTTTGGTTTCTTGAAATCTATCATGCATAAGTAAATTGTCAATATAAGATTAGGTAGTACTGGAGTAAGAAATACTACAGAAAGACCGTGCCAAGCCAAAAAATGTGGAGCAAAATCAATTCAAACTCAAATTTATTATAATATTGTAAAAGAAAAAGATTACATCTGAAATTTCAGGGCTGTCTCCATTTTATTATAACTTCACCCTAAAGCTAACATTTTTATTTTCATATAGCTTTTTGTATACTAAAACTGACAGGGTGGAAAAAGGCAAAGTGAACGTACAGTAACTGTACCATGACGGTTTTTGGGTGCAGTGTGGCCGCGGTTTTGATCATGATTTTCTAAATTCCAGTATTTTCAGGATGCGGAGTTGCCAAACTCAAAATTTAAAATTCCAAAGAGTGCAGGGCCTGAAATGACCTACCTTTGCAGCATATGGTGATACCCGGTTTGTTGTTCTTCTCATTTTTGTTCGCCCCCAAAGGCCCTGTGCCTGCAAGTATCTATGATTTTAAAGTTGCCGCACTGAATGGGGGGACTATTGACTTTTCACAGTACCGGGGAAAGAAGATAATGATAGTAAATACGGCCAGTTACTGCGGCAATACCCCGCAATATGCCGGGCTGCAACAACTTTATGAAAAATATCAAGAGAGGTTGGTAATAGTAGGATTCCCTGCCAATAATTTCTTTTTCCAAGAGCCGGGGTCTGATGAGACCATAGCCAGTTTCTGCAAGCAGAATTACGGTGTAACCTTTCCTATGGCTGCGAAGGTATCAGTGAAAGGAGGCAGCATGGCACCAATATACCAGTGGCTCACCAACAAAAAATATAACGGATATATGGATAGCAAGGTGAAGTGGAACTTCCAAAAATACCTGATAGACGAAAGCGGCAGGCTGACCCATATATTCGCCCCTACCACCCTACCCGATAGCCCGGAGATTATAGCCGCAATTGAGAAATAGATAACTATTTATTCCTTTACCAACAGGCTTTTAAGTATCTCTGTCATGGTGGTTATTTTGCGCTCTTTATAGTCGAAGCAGACCATTCCGGTTTTGGCGTGGGCTATATCTATCTGTCGGTTATCGCGGGTAGCAGACAGATGATACAGGAGATCAAAGGAATGAGCGGTCAATTCATCAGCGTATAAGTGCACGGTCAATACATCTCCATAAAAGGACTCACCCCGATAAGCAATCATCACATCTGCCATAATAAGCCCGATGCCCGCAATATCGGTTTCGATGTGGCCGCTGCGGTGCAGGAATTGCATCCGGGCCTCATGTATTATGGATAGTATTGAATCATTTCCCACATGGTTGCCGTAGTTCAGGTCGCCCACGCGAATGGGAATCGTAGTGGTAAACAATGGATTTTCGTCAGGAAACTTTAATTTTACACGGCCCATAAGTGGCTAATATGATATGAAAATAATTTGTGTAGGGCGAAATTACGCTGATCACGCCAAAGAATTAAATAATGAGGTGCCACAGGCGCCGGTAATATTCATGAAACCCAAAACAGCAGTTCTACTGCCGGGCAAGCAACTATACTATCCCGAATTCACCGATGACCTGCAGTATGAATGTGAAATGGTGGTGCGGGTAACGAAGAACGGAAAATTCATACAGGAGAAGTTTGCCAGCAAATACTATGGGCATGTAACACTGGGCATAGATTTTACCGCCCGTGATGTGCAACGGGAACAACAAAAAAAGGGTTTGCCATGGGAAATAGCCAAGGCTTTTGACGGGTCGGCTGCGGTAGGTTCCTTTGAAGTGATAAGCCCCGAAAGAGATGTAAACAACATATCGATGCAGCTAAAGAAAAATGGAGAAATAGTGCAGGAAGGCAATACCCGGGATATGATATTCAGTGTAGATAAGATCATAACCTATGTATCAAAATACTTTACGCTGAATATTGGCGACCTGATATTTACCGGCACCCCGGCGGGTGTAGGGCCTGTAAATGCGGGAGATACCCTGGAAGCCTATATGCAAGGTTATAAAGTGCTGGAGGTGGAAGTGAGGTAGCCAAGCATTTAATAACAAACTATTCTTATTATTTTCGTTACTTTTGAATAGTATAATTTATATTATGGTAATAACGATACGGAAAAGTGATAGTAAGAAGGAAATTAAGGAAGCCGTAAAACGTTTTAATAAAAAAGTACAGCGTCCTGCCCTTTCTGACTTCTATGGGAAAATGAAAGGAAAATTCGGAGATGGTTTAAAGTACCAAAAAGAAATCAGGAATGAATGGGATTGATTATTTAGCAGATACCAATTGTTTTATTTACCTGCTTGAACAAAATCCGATACTACTGCCATTTACTGAAAATACCTGGGCTTTTTCCTATATCACAGAAATGGAGATTTTAAGTAAAAAGGGCCTTACAATAAAGGAAGATACCCTGATACGGAATATGCTAAATACCTGTTTGAAGATAGGCCATCAACAAGAAATATCAGAATTGACTATAAAAATCAGGCGCAAGTATTCTACGAAATTACCTGATGCCATCGTTGCTGCAACAGCACAATTTATGCAAATACCGATACTTACCGCTGATAAGGCATTTGCCCGAATAAAAGAAATTGATTGCTTTATCCTTGAAGCAAAATAGGTTTATGGACGTACATATTGAAACAAGCTGGAAGGAAGAATTGAAAGAGGAATTCGGGAAACCATATTTTGAAAGTATCGTTCATTTTCTGAAAGAGCAAAAAAAAGCCGGAAAAATAATATACCCTCCCGGGAAATTAATATTCAATGCCTTCGACACTACCCCATTCACGAATGTGAAAGTGGTAATCATTGGCCAGGACCCATATCATAATCCGGGGCAGGCACACGGGCTTTGTTTCTCGGTGCCGGACGGAGTAGCCCACCCACCCTCCCTAATCAATATATTCAAGGAACTGAATGCCGATCTGGACATACCTATACCCCGTACCGGCAACCTTGAGAAATGGGCGAAACAGGGCGTGTTGCTGCTCAATGCGTCGCTTACGGTGGAGCAAAACAGCCCGATGTCGCATAGCGGTTTAGGATGGCATATCTTTACCGATGAGGCTATCAAACATATCTCCGCACACAGGCCACATGTGGTATTTATGCTGTGGGGAAAATTTGCCCAAAACAAGGTGAACCTGATAGACCAGGACAAGCATAAAGTATTAAAAGCTGCGCACCCGTCGCCATTATCGGCTTATAATGGATTTTTCGGTTGCGGGCATTTCAGCAAAACCAATAACTGGCTCAGGGAGCAAGGAGAAAAACCCATAGACTGGAGTATATAGAAACAGATGAAACTCATTAAAAACATAGCAGGCACCGTTTTCATTGTCTACTCATTGGTGGTGTTTGCCATCACAATGCTTGTGGTGTTTATACCTATATGGCTCATATCAAAACTACCGGAGCCGAAAAGGGCAAGGGCGCTGCACCCGATTTTCAGGATGTGGATGAATGTGTATATGCCCCTTGTGTTCTGCCCTGTAATCAGAAAAGGGAAGGAGAAATTCAAAAAAGGCGAACAGTATGTGGTGGTCATCAATCATAACTCATTGGCGGATATACCTGTTTCCTCACCCTGGATACCGGGTCCGAACAAGACCCTGGCAAAGGTGGAAATGTCAAAAATACCGCTGTTTGGCGTTATTTATAAATGCGGATCAATAATCGTAGACCGTAAAAAAGAAGGGAG
The DNA here is from genome assembly GCA_964493865.1 of uncultured Flavipsychrobacter sp. GTDB lineage: Bacteria > Bacteroidota > Bacteroidia > Chitinophagales > Chitinophagaceae > Nemorincola. Next base: position 181,020 of record CAZBPS010000004.1, on the reverse strand, counting down.
CCGCAGGGAAAGTGTACTGAAAATGCAGGAAACCCTGGAAATGGGCATACATCTGTGCCTGTACCCCGAGGGAACCCGCAACAAGACCAACGAACCGCTGCAACCATTTTTTGACGGTGCGTTTGTAACAGCAGTTAAGGCACAAAAAGCAATCATACCCGGTATCATCTTTAACACCGGGAAGATATTGCCGCATAATAAAAAATTCTGGGCGCGCCCAATGCCTATCCACATCCACTTCCTTGACCCGATACCCACCAGCGGACTGACCCCGGATGACGTGCCCGCACTCAAAGAGCAAGTGCATAAGATAATGGAAAACCATTATATTGCACATCGTAAGGTATGACATTCAGTATCATTGGCAGCGGAAATATAGCATGGTTCCTGGGCAGCAGGCTGCTGGCGGGCAGACATGAATGTACAGGAGTATATGCCCGAAACACCGATGCAGCCAAGGCACTGGCCGAGTCCTTGCTCTGCGATAGATACGGAGAAATTTCAGACATAGAGGACGGAACTGCTGATATTTGTTTCCTGGCTGTTTCAGATACCGCTATTGCAGGGGTTGCCGAGATAATTTCGTTACAAAGAACTGTACTGGTGCATACTGCCGGTGCAGTGGATGTAGACACCCTTAAGGATGCTGCAAAAGACAGGGCTGTTCTGTGGCCCGTATATTCAATATTGCGTAACAACCCACCCGACCACCGGAACATCCCCTGCGCATGGGAGGCCTCTTCGGAAAGAGCAAAAAAAATGCTCCTTACAATGGCACATGCCATAACTGACATTTTATTTGAAGCAAGGTATGAACAGCGTAAATGGCTGCATCTGTCGGCGGTAATAAGCAATAATTTCGTGAACCATTTATTATCCATCTGCGAACAGATTTGCGCCGAAAATGGTTTGCCATTCTCTACCCTGATGCCCATAATAGAGCAAACATTTGATCGTATTCGACATACATCGCCACAAAATCTACAGACGGGACCAGCCATCCGGCACGACGAATCCACCATAGGACAGCAGGTAGCATTGCTACAGCAACACCCGGCATGGCAACACGTGTATAGCTCAATAACCGCTTCAATACAGGCTGCCGCAAAAAATAAATAACCGGATAGGGAAACGGTATTTATTGTTCTGCCCTGATACATTACCTTTGCGGCAGTTTACTACACTATTTTCATGTATACAATTAAATTCAATTTTGAACAAAAAGGGCTTGAGCCGGTCACGTTGGAAAACGTAGGGCCAGGGCAAAGTATCCTTGAGGTGGCGCTTGACAACAACATAGAGCTACATCATAACTGCGGAATGGTTTGCGCCTGCAGCACCTGCCACTTATACGTGGAAAAAGGAGATGGCCTACTGCCTGAGCTATCGGACAAAGAAGAGGATTTTATTGACCGGGCGGTAAATCCAAGGATAAACTCTAGATTAGGATGCCAATGTATACTTGAGGGTGATGGCGGACTAATAGAAGTAACATTGCCGGATCAAACACAGTTTCTCGGCGAATAAGCTAATTTGAAAATATAAATTAAAAAATGAGCACTCACTACGAACCACCAATAAACTGGAAAGACCACGAAGATATTGCCATGAAGCTCTATGAGCGCTTTGGCGATGATTTTGGCGAAAGCAAAATTTACCGCATACGCTTTACAGAGCTGATAGAATGGGTATTGGAACTACCCCACTTTGAAGGCAAGCGCGAAGACTGCAACGAAGGCCACCTGGAGATGATACAGTCTGCATGGGTATATGAGTGGCGGGATAACCAAGGGTAATGCAAATTTGAAAATTACTCATCCCCCATTTTATCCATCCAGTGCACTTCAGGCGTTTTTTTGCCCGGTTTGCGGTCTATCAGGTAGCGGACGAACAAGTAGCCGCCAAAGCTAAATAGTACGAGTGTAAACGAATGCAGCGGATTGCTCAGTATGGCATTCTCCAGCATTTTTGATGCTTCCAGCCTTACCTTTTCATCTTGCGAAGCCATCATGTTAAAGTCAATAACATTTCTGCAAAAAACAAAGATGACAATAAGGGAACCGATTATGAACGATACAAAGAAGGCAATGACCGTATAAACAGCCCATAGTATGGGGTTCAGTTCTTTACGTTTTGCCCTCAGGCTATTATTCCAGGCCAGCAACCCGGCCATTATCAATTGCAGCATTTGCTTACAGGTTTTTCATAAACTCGGTTACACTTTCCATTACATGGCTTATCTGTGCATCATTCAGCCCATGATGGCACGCAAGCAGCATACCGCCACGCATCACCTTATCTGATTCAGGGTAGCCGCCTTTTGCCACTTTTGAAGGTACGTGCTTAAAGCCCGGCTGACGGAGTATATTGCCGGTAAACACAGTGCGCGTCATGATATTTCTCTTTTCGAGGAATATCTGCAGGTCGCGGCGGATGAATGGTGCGGACTCACGGAGCGTGGTAGCAAATGCCAGCCAGCCGGTACGTGAGTTTGGTAATTGCTTAGGCAGTACAAAGAATTCTTCATATTGAGCGAAGAACTCGCGCATACGCCTGTAATTCTCCGTGCGCACATCAAGGTTATTGGCCAGCTTTTTCAACTGAACAAGGCCGAACGCCGCACCCATTTCAGAAGGTTCGATATTGTATCCCGGCTCTTCAAACACAAACTTCGCATCGTAAGGGATTCCATCAATCTCCACATTGAATCGGTTCTCTATCTTCTCTGATTCTACGAACAAAGATGAGCTGCGACCCCAGCTGCGTAGCAGGCGGGCGCGGTTGTAAAGCGCTTCGGTATTCACACACAGCATACCTCCATTACCTGCGCAATTGATGATGTGCGAGCCATAGAAACTGGTAGCACTCATATCGGTAAATCGGCCTGATGACTTGCCATCAATCTCTGCGCCCAAAGTATCGCATGAATCTTCAACTACATACAGGTTGTGTTTATCCGCTATTTCACGCAGTTGCTTCCAGTTTGGCAGGTTACCCATAAGGTTGGGTATTACCATCGCCCTTGTTTTAGGCGTAATCATTTCCTCCACTTTATTAGCGTCGAGGTTGTATGTACCTTCTTCTACATCAATGAAAGCAGGTATCCAGCCTTTTTTTACCAGTGGTGCTACTGTAGTAGAGAATGTAAGCGCGGGGGTAATGATTTCTGCGCCGGCCTCATAGTTCATAAGGTCAGCAGCGAGGTATAGGGCCGATGAACCACTGTTCACCATAATGCCGTGTTTTTTATCGTATAGCGCTGCTACACGCTCTTCAATTTCGCGCACATGCTTGCCCATTTGGGTGCTGGTACGTAATACATTAACAACTGCCTCTATTTCTTCTTCGCCATGTACCGTTCTGCCGTAAGGAACATGGATATAGTCTGTTTGCACCATTTGAGAAGATTGGTATGCGAATTTAGGGGTTATGTTGCAAATAATTTAGTTAATTAATGTTTGAAAATGGAATAAGCTGGTTTTTGTCATTTGCTTGTTCGATAATATCATATATCGGGAGCTATTTTCCATACTTTTGTAGCGGTGAGCAACAAACACACAGCGATAAAGACCGCTTGGTTTAGTATAGTTGGCAACACATGCCTAGCCCTTATAAAAGGAATCACGGGTTATTTCGGGAATTCTTATGCGCTGATAGCCGATGCTATAGAGTCCACTTCTGATATTTTTTCCTCTTTCCTGGTGCTGTTCGGCCTAAAGTACTCAAACCGACCTGCAGATAAGAACCACCCCTATGGGCACGGACGGGCAGAGCCACTTATCACCTTTTTGGTCGTAGGTTTTTTAATTACATCGGCTATGATTATTGGCTACAAGAGTATTATAAACATCTATACCCCTCATGCTTTGCCTGCACCATACACGCTGATTGTTTTGGGTGCAATAATTCTATGGAAGGAATACTCCTACCGGCTTGTAATGAGAAGGAGTAAAGAAACGAACAGTTCTTCGCTAAAAGCTGACGCATGGCACCATCGCAGCGACGCCATTACATCGGTAGCGGCATTCATTGGTATAACGATTGCTCTTATTCTGGGCAAGGGGTATGAGGCCGCCGATGACTGGGCTGCGCTTTTTGCAGCAGGCTTTATACTGTATAACAGCTATCTGATCTTCAGGCCTGCGCTGGGTGAGATAATGGATGAACATTTAAACGAAGACCTGGTAGAAAAAATACGGGCTGTGGCCAGAGGGGTGGACGGACTGATCGATACGGAGAAGTGCTTTATCCGTAAATCCGGGAGAATCTATCACGTAGATCTTCATGCCACAGTGGACGCAAACATATCAGTAAAAGAGGGACACGAAATAGCGCACAAACTTAAAGATACACTGAGGCGGCAGCTCCCGGAATTAGGGCATGTATTAATACATATAGAGCCCAACGAAGAATAGCCCCACCCATTTAGTTTTACTTATTATTAGCCTCCCAATTCTTCCTCCCCTCTCCTGCAAATACATGCCTTTCGCTATGGTAAGATGAGCGAACAAGCGGGCCTGCCTCTACATAATCAAGTCCCATTTTATAGCCTTCCTCACGGAAATAAGCAAATTCATCGGGGTGCACAAACCGTACAACGGGCAGGTGTTTTTGTGATGGCTGCAGGTACTGGCCCAGCGTTACCACATCGCAGCCGTTATCGGCAAGGTCTTGCAAGGATTGCAGTACTTCTTCTTTTTCTTCGCCAAGGCCCAGCATTATACCGCTCTTGGTACGCATGCCACCATCTTTCAGCCGGCGTATCACTTCAAGACTACGGTGATACTTTGCCTGTATTCGCACTTTACGCGTAAGGCGCTCCACTGTTTCCAAATTGTGGGAAACCACCTCCGGTGCCACATCAATAATGCGCTGCAGGTTGTCCCAATCCCCTTTAAAGTCAGGAATAAGTGTCTCTAATGTCGTTTCGGGGTTCAGTGCACGAACAGCCTTTATGGTATTTGCCCAGATTATGGAACCGCCATCTTTCAGTTCATCCCGGTCTACAGACGTGATAACGGCATGTTTCACCTTCATCAGGAATATGGCCTCTGCCACCCTCTGCGGTTCATCCCAATCAACAGGTTCGGGCCTGCCTGTAGCCACATTGCAAAAACCGCAAGAGCGGGTGCAAATATTACCCAATATCATAAAGGTAGCAGTACCCTCGCCCCAGCACTCACCCATATTGGGGCAGTTACCGCTTTCGCATATGGTATGGAGTTTATGGGTATTTACCAGGCCGCGTACATGGCGATAATTTTCGCCCATAGGCAACTTAACACGTAGCCAATCTGGCTTTTTAACGCGCGTATCCTTGGTAATGTCTACAGAATTGATAACCGGGAGCTCCTGCATAATAGATGACAAAGGTAAGGAAAAGGGAAAACTTCAAATATATGAATAGTGAACCTGCTGAAAGTAAGCCTGCCGAACTACCATCTTTTGCCCACCTGGATGGCTACATACAGATCAAGGAACAAAGGTGTGGCCGGTTGGTTTGCCATTATTTGCACTTCCCCGGTATAATACTCTGCATTAAACCCGGCTTCTACACCGATCACGCTTTTCCTGCTGGCAGAGAAGTCGAAATGCAAAGCGGATTTAATATGAAAGCCCGGGATATACTTCATTTCACCAAGCCCTTTAGCAAAACCTGCGCCACCTTGTATCAGGTACTGGTTTAGAAAGTCCTCTTTTGTATTATCGCTATATTTTATTGCATTAGGGTCGCTATATACATTCAGGTAATAAGGCTTTAGCATGCCCAAAGAAAACCCGCCAGCATACAACCAATGAATGGAAACGCTTCCGGGATCGGGCTTGCCGGCCAGCATACGCATATAACCCCGTCCCAACTTAAGGGCATATAAATTATTTATTTTCCCGTAGATGTATGAATTAGCCCCCGGGCCACCGCCGTTGTTCGATATTTTATATTGTTTTGGGTGTTTCTTTTCGGTGATTTCAATTTGCCAAAGCCGTACATTATAAAACATGTCGGCATGTTTCGTATCTCTGGGTTTTATTCTTCCTATGTCTGAATATACACTCCAACCATTACTATTCAACCGCAAACCAAAACTGAGCTCACGCGATATAGACTTGGGCGCTTTAGGCTTAACCATTGCCATCACGGGCTTTGCCTTTTTGACTGAATCAGCCGGCTTGGTCACTGTCTGCGCACCGGCACGGGAAAACATAGCGAAACAAGCAACAAATAAAAATAATATTCTGAAACAGGATGCCATAGAAACAGAAACTAAATTACGGATAATAATTCATATAAACTGACAAATGCACCTATTAACCAGCTAATACTTCGTAATTTTAGCAAAATTAATGCCATGACCTCTCAAGTAGTATATACAGGCGACCTGCGCACCCAGGCGACCCACCTCCGCTCCGGGCACGAGATTGAAACTGATGCCCCGGTTGACAACCACGGAAAAGGAGAACGCTTCTCCCCTACCGACCTAGTGGCCACCGCACTTGCGGCATGTATGGTTACCACAATAGGCATAGGTGGCAAAGCACACAACCTGGACATAGATGGTGCAGTATGCCAGGTGGAGAAAATAATGCTGTCAGACCCTCGCCGGATAGGTGAAGTGAAGGTAATCATGGATTTTCCGCGCGGGCAACGCTACACGGATAAGGAAAAGAAAATCATTGAAAATATTGCAATGACCTGTCCGGTACTCATCAGTTTGCATCCCGATTGCAAAAAGACGTTGACTATTAATTGGGCGTCTTAATAATATTCAGCCCTATCGTACACTCCAAGCAACGTTTAGCACTACAGTAGTTGTTATACAACTGTAGCAAGGCCTGAGACTGCGCCGCATTCTCGGCCTGCCAGCCATTTTCATCCCAAAGGCGTGTAATGTTGTTCTTTTCGGCGGGGACTGATTCCAACAATTGGAGCGCACGTTCCTGTAGTTTATGTGTATCCTGTTTTGCGGCATACAAGAACTGGATAGGCGCAATGGTATTAATGATGATATTCTGTATTGAAGATTTGCCGAGCGACTTCGGCGATTTTTGTTCCTGAGCGGCATCGAACTGGAAATGGGTGTCCCAGTAGCTGCTGGCAGTAACATCAAGCAACGGTGTTATTTCTTTAACTGAATGTGTCTCTATTATTTGCGAGAACAGATGAAGCGACTTATGTATCAGTGCGGCAAACTGTGCTATACGTACCGTAGGAAAATTGGCAGGGCGCATTCGCAGAAATTTCCAGAGATGGGCAGCGATGGGTTTCAGTTTATACTTTTTGCGCAGGTAATCATATTCGCGCTGAAGCTGACGTGGATATTCATCAGTAAAATCATCTTCCAACATACCTGCCTGGCCGAAAAGCAGGGCTTCTATCTGCATTAAGTTGTCTTTATGTTTGGTAGGGATATTCAGCGGCAATGATTGCGCCAGCATAAGGAAGGGCGCGGCATTTGTTTTAAAACCGAAATTGGCAGCGGTGCGCCAGTACAACAAGTTTCGCCAGTCTTCGGCAGAGTTTTCGAGCAGCACATTCCAATCGCCCAATTTATGCTCCCACCGCTCTGCCAACAGCCTGCTGAGCCATGCCTCTTTAGTAATGCTCTTTACTTTTTCATGCTGCCCGGCGCAGGGCAATTTCTGCGGAGCCTGCATCAGTCCGGAATAGCGTAAGATAACATCCTGCGGGATATGCTGCTTTAATTCGAGTACCGGTGTGTTTTGCGCCACCGAGGGCGCATCGTTCTCATATACTACATGCAGGATAAGATTTTTATAGGCTGTATCATGCTGATGCCCGTGTTTCAGCCAGTCGCTGCTTTTCACATGCAGTTCTACATTACCCACCAGCGTAGTATTACCCACCTTGATTTTTGCCTCAGCAAAATCAGGGCCGGCATCCCGGTTCAGTTTACCGCAATGAATAACAGTAAGCGGCTCCCCATCCGCCGTCTGCAATGAAACAGGTCGGTAAAGGCTGTATTGCCATATGAATTGCAGTAAGGCTTCATTCATGGCTTAATAAATCTAAGTTGTAAATAGAATACTATATCCGGTACTTATCATACCTAATTGAAAAACACCTCCATTTCCTTTTGGTACTTTCTTGCTTCCTCATTTGCCCGTTCAGCAAATGCAGTCGTGTTATCCGCATAAATTACTCCGCGCGATACATTAATCAAAACACCAGCATCTTTATTAAAAGCATTGCGGCACACAGTATCCACATCACCACCCTGCGCACCTACTCCGGGAACCAGGAAAAAATGATCGGGCAATAATGCCCTGACTTCCTGCAACTGCTCCTTTCTCGTTGCGCCTATCACAAACATAATGTTCTCCGGCGAGCCCCAGGAAGCAACAGTACGCAGCACCTTTTGGTAAAGCAACTCGTCACCACTCTGTTGCAGCTGAAAATCGGCGCTACCTGCATTAGAGGTTAGCCCAAGCACTATACTCCACTTTCCTTCGAACTGAAGAAAGGGCTTAACACTATCTGCACCCATGTATGGGGCAACGGTAACACTATCGAACGGGTACGTCTCAAAAAAGGTACGAGCATATTGTTCGGATGTGTTGCCTATATCTCCGCGCTTGGCATCTGCAATGGTGAAAATATCTTTGGGTATGTAGTTGAGGGTACGTTCCATACTTATCCAACCCTTTATCCCCTGCGCTTCATAAAAGGCGGTGTTTATCTTATAGGCTACGGTAAAATCCCTGGTAGCATCTATAATAGCTTTATTAAATGCAAAAGCCGGGTCTTCTTCTGCTAAAAGATGTTTGGGAATCTTGGTAAGGTCTGTATCCAGCCCCACACACAAAACGGACTTTTTCTTAAAAATAATATCTATTAGCTGCAAACGGTTCATGGGTTAAAGATAAGTTTTCCGTACTTAATAGTTGAAATACGGGGATTAGCTCCTGTTGACGATAATCACTGCCTTTTATGACTATTATCATAAATATTTAATGACGAGCGGATGATATTTGATATTAAAATCAACAGCATGCATACAGAACATAGTTATGAAGTAGATGTAAACTGGATAAAGGACAGGATAGGTGTACTATATTCGCCCGACCTAAATGATGAGGTGCAAGTAGCTACACCTCCACAATTTCCAAAAGGAGTGGAAAAAATCTGGTCGCCCGAACATTTGTTTACTGCAGCTATTAACAGCTGCCTGATGACCACATTTTTATCAATAGCGGAAAGTTCGAAACTGGAGTTTCATAAGTTCACATCAAAAGCGTATGGCAAACTGGAAATGACCGACGGAAAATACCTGATGAGCGAAGTTACCCTCGTTCCTTCCCTCACCATATTGCGGGAGGAAGACAGGGAAAAAGCAATGAGAATACTTCACAAATCAGAAAGCGCATGTCTTATATCCAATTCCGTGAAGTCAAAAATAATCCTCAACCCGAAAATAAATATCAAGTCATAAGCGCGGTATCATTTCAGATTCCGGAGCCTTTTTGCACTAACCTATATGGTTCTACCAACCCAGTAGATACGCAAATATCAGCGGGGCAACAATAGTAGCATCGCTCTCTACGATGAACTTCGGTGTATCAATATCCAGCTTGCCCCAGGTAATCTTCTCATTAGGCACAGCGCCGCTGTATGAGCCATAAGAGGTTGTGCTGTCGCTTATCTGGCAGAAGTAACTCCAGAAAGGTACATCATGCCATTCTAAGTCCTGGTACATCATGGGCACTACGCATATCGGGAAATCGCCGGCTATACCGCCGCCTATCTGGAAGAAACCCACTCCTTTACCCGATGAGTTCTTACGATACCAGTCTGTCAGCCACATCATGTATTCGATACCGCTCTTCATGGTAGACGGCTTCAGGTCTCCTTTTATGCAGTATGACGCAAAGATGTTGCCCATTGTACTGTCTTCCCATCCCGGTACTATTATCGGTATGTTGCGTTCCGCAGCAGCTATCATCCAGCTATGCTTAGGGTCTATCTCGTAATCGGGCTTCATTACTTCGCTCAAAAGTAGTTTGTACATGTACTCGTGCGGAAAATAGCGTTCACCTTTTTCCTCAGCATCCTTCCATATCTTATAGATATGGCGCTGTATGCGGCGAAAGGCTTCTTCCTCAGGTATGCAAGTATCAGTAACGCGATTATAACCCTGCTCCAGCAGTTCAAACTCTTCCTTGGGTGTCAGGTCGCGGTAGTTGGGCACCCGCTTGTAGTGTGTATGTGCCACCAAGTTCATGATGTCTTCCTCCAGGTTAGCGCCGGTGCAACTAATAATGTCTACTTTTCCTGCGCGTATCATCTCGGCAAATGAGATGCCGAGTTCAGCAGTGCTCATAGCACCCGCCAGAGAAACCAGCATCTTACCACCTTCCTGCAGATGTGTTTCGTATCCTTTTGCGGCATCTACCAATGCGGCAGCATTAAAATGCCTGTAGTGATGCTGTATAAATTGAGAAATCGGCCCTTTGTTCATGACTTTTTATTGATATAGTGTATGAATATTTTATCCTAAACTAAAAAGCAAGCAGAAACCTGCATGCTTTTTAACTGTAGTTATTGTCTGTCGTTTTTATCCCTGTACCCCGTTCTCACTTGGTACCTTCGCTACAAATTTCTTTACCCACTCTGTGGTAATGGATTTCGGACGCTCGATAGGGAACCCTAGGGCACGGTCCCAGCAAAGGCTAGCCAATACACCTAACGCACGTGATACACCGAAAAGCACAGTGTAGAAATCCTCTTCCACAAGGCCATAGTGTTTGAGTAATGAGCCTGAATGTGCATCCACATTAGGCCATGGGTTCTTTATCTTGCCTGTTCCTTCCAGTATGGGCGGCGCTACTTCATAAATGTTCCATACCGTTTTCACCGTGGGATTATCCGGGCAGTGACGTTTTGCAAACTCCATCTGCGCTATGAAACGTGGGTCAGTCTTGCGGAGTACGGCATGGCCATATCCCGGTACTACTTTTCCTTCCTTCAGTGTTTTGTGTATATAGTCTGCTATCTGTTCTTTGGTTGGTGCTTCTGAATTCAGCTCTTTGCACATTTCCTCTATCCAGCGGATCACTTCCTGATTGGCAAGGCCATGTAACGGCCCGGCAAGCCCGGTCATACCTGCAGCGAATGACATATACGGATCACTCAATGCCGAGCCTACAAGGTGCGTGGCATGTGCCGATACGTTTCCGCCTTCGTGATCGGCATGTATAGTCATATACAGACGCATCAGCTCCTTGAAGCTCTCATCTTCATAACCCAGCATATGGGCAAAATTGCCGCTCCAATCTTGCATACCATCAGGCTGAATATGGTCACCGTTCTTATACTTACGGCGGTAGATATATGCGGCAATACGCGGCAGGCGGGCTATTAAAGTCATAGCATCTTCGTAGATGTAATCCCAATACTCTTTTTTGCTGATGCCATCATTATAAGCCTTTGCAAACTTAGATTCCGTGCCTAATGCCAGGATAGCAGCAGTAAATTGTGTCATCGGGTGAGAAGCTACCGGGAATGACTCTATCACATCAAACACATAATTAGGCACATGAGAGCGGCGCATCCATGTGGCAGAAATATGATCTGTATTTTCGGCTGTTGGGCACTCACCAATAAGCATGAGGTAAAACAGCCCCTCAGGCATTGGTTCAGTACCGCCATTATGCTTGGGTAACTTTTCTCTTAACTCCGGTATTGAAAAACCACGAAAACGGATACCCTCATTCGAATCAAGTAATGATGTTTCGGTGACAAGACCAGTAATACCACGCATACCTTGGTACACCTGCGCCAGTGTTACATCTTCAATTTTTTTGTTGCCGTATTTTTCTAGAATGCTTTTTATTTCTTTTCCCTGTTCATCTGCCTTTTGTTTGAAAAGGTCTTTTACATAACCCATAATCGGTGTTTATTTAGGTAAGACGTATTTTTTTCGAGCCACAAAGGTAGTAAAAGCAACCTAATTTGGCGTGATTAAACGATTAAATTAGTTTGTACGAGATTATATGAATAAATATAAAATAATATTGGCTACCCCTTAGCCTTCACGGGAAGAATATAGCACGAATCGGGTCCGAAGAGGCGTTTAGCGCAGATAAAACGCTTTTTATAATACTCATCGCTGTTAATATCCAATATATTAACCCCTTCTTTGCTGGAGTGAATCATGTATACCTTTCCGGAGTCAACCTTATACACACAGCCTACATGCCCGATAGTGCTGCGGCTGGGCCTTCGCCCTGAAAAGAAAAGCAGGTCGCCGGGGTGCAGGTCATTCAGCGTTATCTTCTCACCAAGTTGTCCAATATCAGAGGCCGTTCTAGGTAGGGCAACACCGATGAACGAAAATGCAAATTTTATCAATCCACTGCAATCAAACCCGGTTGGGCCGACAGAACCCAAGCGATATGGCTTACCTAATTCATGGGTCAGGATAGTCAGGAGATTATCCACAACAGGGTCACCCAATGTATCACTCTTTGCAACGATTGGTGGAATAGGTTTAGCTACAGATTTTTTAGAAGGCGTCTTTTTTGTTTTAGTTGCAGTTGCCTGCTTGCCTGTCGGTGCTTTCTTTTTCGTAGTTACTTTACTTTTATGAGATGTGGCGTGTTTTTTTTGAGCTGCAACAGACTTGCTCTTTTGCTTAGTTTGAGCAAAAGCAGTAGTAACAACAAGAAAGGACAATAAGAGAATAAATATTTTTTTCATCCTTCTATTTTATGAAAAAAGCAGACAAGGCTTACAGCGCGGTATATGGCGATAAATAATGGGAAATGGATATTATTATAAACGTAATTCCATTCCCGTAATCTTACAAAGTTGCAATTTTATTTGGAAACTTTGCGTTAAAAAGTACACATGTGAATATATTTCCTAAGCTATACAAAAAGAACTTGTATTTATATAGTTATGTATTTTTTGAAAAGAACTTTTTTTTGCAGGCCTACAATTGCAAAACCTTAAACTCCAGCACACGGTGAAGATAATACTGCTCTTCGCTGCACTTGCCGCAATCGGGGCACTCAGAAGCGGCCCTATTCAGCCCCAGGCCAATATGTTCTAAGCGTTTTGATGATATGCCTTTGAAAATAAGATACTTAACCACAGATAACGCACGCTCATTCGACAATTTAAGGTTGTAGGCGGCACTGCCCCTGCAATCGGTATGCGCACGCACTTCAATCCTCATATTTGGTCTCTTCACCAGATATTCTACCAGGCTGTCCAGCACCCAACGTGCTGTATCAGTAAGTTCAGAACTATTGTAGCTGAAATAGATATGCCCTATTTCGTAAATCTGGTGCAATTGAGGACTAATTACCTTGTGCTCGAAAGAAACAGGCAGCGAATCAAGATAAGACATGGTATCTTTCTTTCTCACTTGTGGCGGCTTATATAAACTTACCGTTCTGACAATCGTATCCACATCCTTATCAGATACAGCATAGACTAACAGCGCACTGCCTGAATAGCCATTTTTACCTGCCTTTAAAGAATAAGACACTTCCGGGTATAACTGTGCGAAATAACTGCCTTGTATGGTCATATTTTTACTATCCTTTACCGAACTGACAGACAATTGTACTTCAGGCAATGGCTCGCGGGTAATAGAGTCAACAACATTAAGCTGCAAAAATATCTTCATCTTCCTGAAAAAATAAATATTGTCCCCGCCCTTCGCCGCCGGCCTGTTAGAAGACAGGTATGTACCTTTTGCTGAGGTGGAAAAAGCAAGGGAAATATCATCGTAAGATGAATTGACGGGCACTCCGGCATTCTCAGGCTTTAAAAATGTACTGGTCTTTTCATCCCACTTGCTTTGATAAATATCCAGCCCGCCAAGCCCCTCATGCCCGTCTGATGAAAAGCAGAAGGTTTCATCGTCAGCCCAATAGGGGAACAACTCCTCTCCCTCCGTATTTATTACCTTGCCCGCATTTTGTGGCCTCGACCAGCCGGACCCAACTTTTTTGCAAATGTAAATATCTGAACCTCCCTGCCCTTTCTTCATGTTTGATGTAAAGGCAAGCAACTTACCACTGGGGCTTACAGATGGATGAGCCGCAGAATAGCCATCGCTATTATGCTGGAAAGGAGTAATTGTTTTGAATTGCTTCGCAGCAGTATCATAATCACTGGCAATCATTATCTCCAGCAACACGAAACTATCTTTGCCGGGGTCCGTTTTTTTAGCCAGGAAATTATCGTTATACTTAGTGCGGGTAAAGTACATCTGCTTACCATCCGCCGTAAAGGTAGCAGGGCCATCATGGTACTTTATGTTTGCCTTCTTCGTTTCAGAAAGTTTCTTCATTTCTTCCTTACAATTGCCCCGGTCATCGCAAGGCACACTATACAAATTGTAGTACGACTTACCGGTCCAGTAGTCTTTTTTCTTCTTTAGGTCAATAGCCGTATCGGACGCAAAAACAAGATTACCCTTCCATATGGCCGGGCCGAAATCTGACCCATCGGTATTAAAAGGCAGGAATTTTACCACACCCGGAGGAATAGCATCAAGTGCTACCCGTGCAGCGTTGCACCCCGCCAGCAGATTAGCAACCCTTACATCATCCTTATAAGTTTTCTGATATTCTTTCAGCCACTTTTCGGCTTCACCATAGTCCATAAGCTGCATCAGCAGCTGGGCGTAACGCAGTACCACTGCGGGCCTGCAAGCTGGCATTTTTGCCGCTTTAGCATAGCTTTCTGATGCTTTATTGAAGTTGTTGGTGACGTAGTAACAGTCGCCCAATTCGGCGTAAACGGCAGAGGTGTTTACCTCTGCGGCTACTTTTTCATAATAGGGGATAGCATCGTAGTAGGCGCAGTGTACATAATAGTATTGCGCGCGCATAAGGTCTTTATTTTCCTTTGCTGCAGCGGGCAGTTTACCCATGAGAAGGAATACAACCAATAAGATAATAGTGCGTTGTAGCATAATAGGATCAGAACTTCTTTATGAAACGGGGTGTATAAAATTTTGCGTTGTCTCGCACAAAGTCGTAGCCGACAACAATTTCATGGGTTCCTCCATTGTATCCCTGCAGGCCCGACATCATATAGTCATACGCATAACCAATATTAATCTTTTTGGTAGCCTGCACATGAACTATTGCCTCAACAGACTTGTCTGTCCGGTAGGTGACACCTACCAGAAACCTTTCATACGCAATTGCCGAGAGATTAATATCGCCATTGAAGGGTAGCTTGTACTTTGCGTTTGTGGCATACCGTGCCAGAACCTGCGGCTGCAATACTATCTTATCATTCACCTGGAACGAGTACCCGCCGCCAAGATAGTAGCCCCTTATCTGTTTTGCGGCCAGTACCAGTTCATTCCGGTCATAATAGTTCTGTAGCAAATTCGGCACTGAGAAGCCGGCATAAAACTTATCGCCCGACCAGTAAACGCCAGCACCCGCATTGGGCAGGAAGGAATTCCTGATATTATTGCTGAAATTAGGGTCGTTCGTCTGGTGCAGGCTCAGGTCGCTGTACTTAGCGCTGTATAACGCCCCACCTGCACTCAGGCCAAAAGATAATACGGAGCTTTTCAACCGAAGGCGGTAAGCATAGTACGCCCTGAGGTTGGTATTACTCTCTACACCCACTTTTTCATTGTTCAGGCTAAGCCCAACAGCCACTTTCCGGAATGGCTTCATATAACTGCCCACGGGGGCATCAATAGAAACATTTACTGTCTTTGGAGCGCCATGTATCTTATCCCATTGGTCGCGGTATACGGCATTGCAGGATATGACATCCCTGCTGCCCGCATATGCCGGATTGTACAATAGCTTATTGTACATAAACATTGTGTAATGCTGGTCGCTTTGAGCGGTAGCATATACTGGTAAAAATAACAGAAAAACAGAAAATATTTTCTTCATATAGCTCATCGTTTTATCAGCACTGCCCCCGTATATACATCTTTCCCGCTGGCGGTGTATGATGAGTTCAGTTTTACTAAGTAGAAGTAAGTGCCGTCAGGCAGTTGGTAACCTTTGCTTGCTGTCCCGTCCCATTCATTGTTATAGCCGTCTTTCTCATAAATCATATCACCCCACTTATCAAAGAGCTTCACATTATTGCCGGGGAATTTATCTATACCTTCTATTATCCAAGTGTCGTTTATGCCATCGCCATTGGGCGAAAGGGCGGTGCGTATCAGTATATCTGCGCAACTGTCTTTTATCTCCGCCGCATAGTATTGCCGGCAGCCATTGGCATCGGTCACTGTCACACTATATACACCCGCTGCCAGCCCGCTCACATCGCTGTTCTTTGCATTGTTCGTCCACAGGTATTGGTACGGGGTTACACCTCCTGTCACAGTTGTGGTTATTTTACCGTCCTTACGGTAGCAGATTTCATCCTCCGCTATGCCGGTTATGGTCATTGAATCGGGCTGTATAATTTGGAAGGTCTCCGATAGTTTACATTGGTTGGCAAGCGAGCGTATATGCACCGTATAAGCCCCTGTGTCCAAACCGGAGATCGAAGATGTTGTGCTGTCCACCGACCACAGGAATTCAAATGGGGGCATACCTCCGTTTATGGTTAAGGCGATACTGCCATCTGTTCCTCCATAGCACTTCACATCAGTCACCACACTGCTTATGGCGAAATCAGTATTTACCACAGTCACCGGGAAGGTGGCAAAATTGGTACAGCCATCCGGCCCCGATGAAACAGTATATGTGATGGTAGCATTGCCCGCACCTACTCCCCTCACCCTGCCGGTAAGGCTGTCAATGGTCACTATTGCCGTATTACTGCTGCCCCACCTGCCGCCAGTTATAGGGTTGGTCAGCGTGTCCAGAGCATCAATGCATATGGTATCTTGCCCGGTTATCGTACCCGCATCAGGCAATGGGTTAATGATAATAGCCATCTTTGCCGTATCATGACAGTCAGCATTCGATACTATATACCAGGCGGTATCCACACCTGCTGTTATGCCTCTAAGCATCCCGGCCGCTGTTACTGTGGCATGGCCAATAGCCGTGCGCCATATCCCACCCGGCACAGTATTGTTCAGCGTTATCGTTTCCCCCATGCACAAACTGGTATCGCCCGATATGCTGCCCGCATCCGGGTAGGCGTTCACGGTAACAGTAGCCGTTGTGTAGCAGGCCGAACTCAATGAATAAGTAATAACCGCTATTCCCGCCGATATACCGGTAACAATGCCTGTGCCCGACCCTACTGTTGCGATGGAAGGGTTACCACTGCTCCATACCCCACCGGGGGCACCGTTGCTGAGCACCGTTTCACTACCCGCGCATATCGTAGCGTCCGGCGTTGCGGAAATATCAGTAAGCGCATATACCGAAACAGTTTTTGAGACCGTGCCTGCACAGCCCCAACCATCTGTAACCCGCATGGTAACGGTATGTGTGCCCGTAGTGGAAAATGAGATGGCCGGAGTCGGGGATGAACTGGAAGCCCCGCCATATGTCCAGTTCCAGGAAGTAATACGCGACCAATAGCTGGAAGAGGTATCATTAACGGTAACTGGGTCGCCCAGGCATAGCGGGTCGGGAATGGCCGTAAATCCCGGAACGACCTCATTTACTTTTATAGTGTCTTTCCCCATACTCGAGCTTACACAGCCTGCGTGGTTCGTAAGGATTAGCCGTGGCAGATACGCACCGGGTGTCATGTATGTATGCGAAATAGTATCGTTAAGCGCCGGTGAACTGACTACACCATCGGCAAAATCCCAGACAATACTGGACGCAAGCGAAACATTGCTGAGGTCTGCATCAAAATGTATCGTAAGCAGCACGCATCCGGAATCTGCATTGTAGGTGAATGCTCCGGTATAACCATAAATCTTCACCCGTCTTATCGCCGTGTCCTTGCAGCCATACGCATCGGTCACAATCAGCCTTACAGTATTCAGTCCTGGGCTGGTATATACATGGTTGGGGTTTGTTGCCAAAGAAGTATTCCCGTCGCCGAGGCTCCATAGATTGCTGATGCCACCGGTGCTGGCATTGGTAAAGTGTACCGTAAATGGCGCGCAGACAGAAACAGAATCGCTCATATTGAATGCTGCGTTGGGAGCGGCTATGGTAATAGTACGTGTGGCGGTGTCTTTACAGCCGTGAGACTCTGTAATGATGAGCCGTGCCGTAAATACCCCGCTGGCCGAATAAGCATGTATGGGGTTCATCAGTGTTGATGTACGGCCATCGCCGAAAGACCACAGGTAAGAGGCTGCAGGTGTAGATGTATTGGTAAAACTAATATTAGCATATGCGCATGCCTGTGGTGGCGCAAAGAATGCGGCTTTCGGGTCATAAAACGTCCTCGTTATAGAAAAACTATCCTTGCAGCCAATATTATCAGTTACTATCTCTTTTATGTTATATGCGCCCGGAGCGGAATAGGTATGGGTTATTGAAGGCGAGGCGGAAATCGCAGACGTGCCATCGCCAAATGACCAGCGATAGTTAGTAATAGCAATACTTGAGGGTCGTCTGACCGTAGAATCTGTAAAGGTGGTTACTTGTGGCCAACAAAGGCTTGAAGGGGTTATCTTAAAATAAGCATCCGGTTCTGAAACAGTAATATAATTTGGCTTATAGAGTGTATCAGGGCAATTATTCTGGTCGAAAATAACTATGCTCATACCATAAACGCCCGGCAGGTAATAAAATTTAGTAGCAGTAGTATTCGGTGTAGGGATTCCCCCATATGCAAACCAGTCAAAAAAAGGCGAGTAGCCTGATGTGACGTTCACTTTGAAAACGACACTATCTTTCGTGCATATCGCTGTGTCTGATTCTGTGATATGAGCCACAACCGGCCTAAAATCTACAGATATTATGGCTGTATCCTTACAGCCTGTTACAGTATCAAAAACTATTAATTTATTTTCATAAATCGTTGGAGATGGGAAAATATGTATAGGGGTGTCGAGTGTAGAAGTTGTCCCGTCGCCAAAAAGCCAAATATGTTTATCATCTCCCAACGAAAAATTTACAAACTTTGCAGCCCTGCCTAATGAACATATTACGTTGAGTTTTGCCCTTGCCATAGGTGAATCAATCGTAATGTAATCTTTCCTAATAAAAGTATCAGGGCACCAGTTATAATAGGCTATCAGAGTATCGGAAAAGACACCAGGTAATGCAAAATGATGACCAACATTATGTACAACATTTGTGACAGTATCCCACAAATCATACCCGTATGCCCCTTCGCCAAAGCGCCACCAATAAAAAATACTATCAACAGGCCCTGAAAGTAGGGTACGGGTAAACGTAACAAGATTTCGGTTAAAACACAAATGTCTTGGAGTTGCAGTAAATTCAACTTCGGGCCTTACTCCAACTTTATATGTATCCACAAGTGTTTTTATGCAGCCATTCCCGGTTGTCAGTTTTACAGATACAGGGAAAACACCTACAGTCGTATATGTATGATATTGTGCTTGTAAAGAAGATGGTGGCGAACCATCTCCAAAATTCCATAAAAACGCCCCCCCGTAAGGGTATGTGGCTATTGTTCGTAAATTAGGAGTATATGTCCCAAACCTGGCTTCCAGCCATGCAGTATGCGGCACACACCCGCCTTTTGTTACTCCACCGGGGTAAAAGAAGGAAAAGGAAAGATCGTATATCTTATATATTTTTGAAACCGTGTCCTTGCATCCAATGGTATTCGTGGCCACCATCACTACTGTGTCAAATTTATCCTCAGTATAGGTATGTGTGGTAGTGCTCCCGGAACCAAAAGTGCTGTTCCCAAAATTCCACGCAACAGTTGACCCTGCCGGTACTGTAGCTATGAATGTTGCCAGAACCGGTGCAGGGCAAGGTGAATCAGGTGTTATCCTGAAATCTATCACGGGGTCAGGAACAATAAAATTCTTGTATGCGGTATCGCTGCAAAAGCTATCCCTAACAACGAGCATAATTGTATATGCTCCCCGCGCAGTATATGTATGTGTAGGTATTCCGCCCGGCGTTCCGTCTCCATAGTACCAATAGTAGGTATTGAAGTTGGTGCTTGTGTTGGCAAATGTGACCGGTGCATATGCACAGGCGCTATCTGGCCCGGTAAAGGCTGCATTCAGCGGGCTCACGGTTATGTAGTTAGGCACAATTATGCTGTCTTTGCACCCCCGGCCGTCGGTCACCACCAGCTTCACCGGATATCCGCCCGGCGCCGTGTACAAGTGGCTTGGGTTAGGAGATGTTGATGCCGGGCTGCCATCCCCAAACGTCCACCTGTATGTCAATACCCCGAAGCCGGTAGAGGTAGTACTAAATGTTACAGCCCCGGTACTGGGGCATATACGCCGTGTACTTACGGTGAAGGCTGGTACTGGCGGCGGGTACACATATATATAAGACGATCTTGTTAGTACAGAAGAACAACCCATTGCATTAGTGGCCGTAAGCGAAACATGAAAGTAGCCCGGCAATGAGTAAGCATGTGTATAAGTAGCCCCGGTACTGGTATATCCATCGCCTGATGACCAAAGATATGTGACGGGACCCGGCACACCGGCCGTTGTGGTATTAGTAAATGTAACTTGCCCCCCGGGACACACAGATGTAGGAATGGCCGCAAAATTGACTACGGGAGAAGGGTGTACTGTAATAACACGGCTATAAGTGTTGCTGGCGCTGCCATTGGTAGCTGTGAGCGTTACCGTATAAGTTCCAGCCGTAAGGTAGGTGGCCCCGGGGTTGACAAGGGTTATCGGCCCTGTACCATTGCCCATATTCCATACATAGGTAGTGCCGGTGGACGGAGATGTAGTATTGGTAAAAGAGACGACAAGCGGCGCACAGCCTGATGCGGGGGATGCATTAAAACCGGCGACAACCTGACCAAATACCGGGTGAACAGATAGGGCGGTAAATAATACAAACAATATCCAACGGAGTTGTTGCATATATTCGTTATTTATAGGTAATAGATGTTATTAGTATAAAATTAGTAATTTAAAATTAAAAAAGCTGGCATTTTTAATGTTTATATGTAGCCACCCAGTCGCACAATTAAAGTTTCTGCTCGTGGGCCCTTTTCTTCACTATTTTGCTTATCCTGTATACCATAATTATGGTGATAATGGATAACACCACCATTATATACCCAAGTGTATCATAGTGCTGCAGGGGGCTGGACTTGTCCTGCTGCACTACTATAAGCCCGCCCACCGCTGCTGCAATGCCGCCGGCCATCTGCTGCAGCGATGAACTGACGCTCATAAAAGCGCCTCTGTCCCGCATTTCCGGCATGGCGGTCATAAGTGCTCCTGCGGGTATCATGCGTCCCATAATGCCCATAATCATCATGACATTGAAGGCCATTACCTGCCATAAGGGCGTTATGGAGAGATTGGTATAAAGCACCACCACTACCATCATCCACACACAGGCTATGGTAAACAGTGTGAACTTATCAACCTTATCGCTTAGCTTACCTAATAAAGGCATAACGATTAGTGAACCAATTCCGGACACCATAAAAAGTGTGGGCAACTGTGCGTTGCTGATGCCGAGGTTATTGACTGCGAAGGCCGTTCCGAATGGCATCATCATAAAACCACCTATTGATAATAATGCCATCGCCAGGAAGCCAATGCGATAATTCCGCTTGGCCACAGTATGCCACAGGTGCATAAATGCAGTCTTATCGTGCTGTAGCGCAAGGTGTTTCCTTACCGGCTGCATCTTCAAAAAAATCAGAATGAAGACAACCAGAGATAATCCCGCCACCATCAGGAATGGCGACTGCCAGCCCCAATGGTTGGCTATATAAAGGCTCACAGGTATCCCAAGCACTTGGCTGGCACCAAGCCCCATCTGCGCGAATCCCATTACCCGTCCGCGATGATGAATATCGAAAAGGTCGGTGATAATGGCCATTGAAATTGAACCGATAACCCCACCGAACAGGCCCGTGACTACCCGAGCCGCAAGCAAAAGCCAATAGGTATTTGCTGCACCACATAATAGGGTGCCTGCAATGAATCCTGCGTAAAAAAACAGCAACAGCTTCTTGCGGTCGTAGCGGTCTGCAAATCCGGCTGTTAAAAGACCTGACACCCCGGCGCTAATGGCATAGGCCGAAACTGCCAACCCAAATTGTGATGGTTTAAGCTCCATTGATTTCATCAGCATATCTCCCAGCGGCGACATGACCATAAAATCGAGTATTACTGAAAATTGGGTGACGGACAGTATGAAGATGACAAATTTTTGGTAACCGGTGAAGGGAATATTCGTAGTGTCTTTTTTCATAGTAACAGTGCATTTCCGGGAAAAGGGCTGTAAATGTAAAACAATGGCTTTGCTTTACTCAATTATTTCAAAGACGCGAACAATACATGCATTGTTCTCCTCTTGTGAATCACATGAAAATATGATATATGATGCATAATGGATTTTATGCTAACAAATCGCTATTTTGTTACTTTTATGCGGCTAATCTGTACATAAATGAAGGGGTTGCTTTTTTTGTTCGTTTTGTCCCCCGTTATTTTGTTTGGTCAAATACGGCAAAAAGCCATTATTGATTCCATCAAAGCAGCCGCAACTACTTTAGAAGGTGTTTCTTCATTCATCAGTAATAATCCGGGTACTGAGGTAAAGCAGATTAAGGTATCAGATAGTGGTAAATATGTTACTATATTGGTTCGTGTGCGTGTCACTGCCCCAGATATTATAGTGCCGCTCCCACCCCAGCCTTTTGCGGGCATAAAAACCGGAAAAATTATAGTCGGTAAAATGCGTGCTGTAGCTGTTCCCGCTCTGCCCCCGCCCATATCAGTTGCAGATTCAATTCCGGCACTGCTGCCCTGTGCTGTTTTCAAGTTGGAAATAAGGGATATACCGTACGCATATGCGGGTGCGGTAACCCTGCCTCCCCTGCCCGAGGTATTTACGATAGATTATCTTCCACCCATTGCCTTGAGCCGAATCAGCATTCAGGATGTCGTACCCCCCATGGTCACTTCAGCATCTGTTCCCGATCTGCCAGAGGTGTTGTCATATATTATAGACCTCCTTTCGCCACATTCGGTATCTGCATTCAGTATAGCGGATATTGTCTTCGATAAGATAGATACGGTAACCCTTCCGCCGCTCCCTGAGGTGAAGCTGGAGACAATAGACCCTCTTGCACTGGTTGCGCCCTATGAAATTGCCATAGTATATACTCCCATTAACAAAATGGATACCACGGCCATACCAGTATTCAGGGAATTGAAAATGCCGGTAGAGGGTATGCACCTTTCGGATGAGGGGTATATACTGCTTGAAAAGCTGGAAGGTTTTTCGCCTGAGCTATACTCACTGAAAGACGGCGGGCTGACCATTGGCTTTGGATTTTTCGTACCATATAATGAGGCTCGTGTATGGGACAAGGGCATAACACTTGAGGAGGCAGAGCGTATGATACGCGAGAAAGTACCCACATATGAAGACCAGGTGAAACAATACATTAATGTGCCGCTGACCCAGGAGGAATTTGACGCGCTCACCATGCTGGCATATAACCTGGGTGGCTTTTCAAAGGCTACTAGTATTGTAAAGGATATTAATGGCTATGCAGATTATGACAAGCTACGCAGCGACTGGATGAGGTTTGTGCATTCCAAAGCACCGGGGGTAATGAAGGGCTTGATGAACAGGCGCCGCGACGAGATGGCTGTAAGGAACGCATCTGATTACCAACCCGAAAGAAAAATACTGATTTATAAAAACCGAAGGTGATGATAAAAACATACTTATGCCTGTTGGCCATGTTTTGCGCTACTACCTGTCCGGCACAGGTGGCGGATTCTGCCGCCATTGTCAAATCACTGAACAAATGCTGGCGGGTGCTGAGCCATGAATACTCCCTGATATACGGACTGGAGGTAGAGGAGATAAAACATCTGTCCAAACAAAGGCTTTGCTTCCGGAAGGATAGTGCCAGCATGTTTCATGGGGTATTGTATGAGCCCAGATATTCGGCAAAGAAGATGAACGCGGAACAGTATGCCAGGAACAATTTTGACTGCAGCAAGCAGAAGATGGGCATAGGCGTGGACAGCGTATATGAGGTTACCATTTCATCAGTTACCAAGGCTACGGAAACGGAGCCGGCGCATAAAATGACGGATGTGCTCATATACGACGGGCTGTGCATTTATGTGGTGGTGGATGGCGTTATCTTTAAGCTGTTTGATGCCGATGCAAAGATACAGGGGCGGTCGTCGAACTGAGTCGGTGGTGGTGTGTGATGTGGGTAGGAAATTTTGAAAAAAATATGCACTTTTAACAAAAATCTGAAAATGGCATTACCCAATATATTCACCCGCGAGGTGGCTGATAAGATAATAAGCCGTATAAACAACCTGAGCAGCCAGAGCCAGCCTAAATGGGGCAAAATGTCTGTAGCGCAAATGCTGGCGCACTGCTGCGTAACGTACGAGTATGTGTATGACAACAAGTACAAGAAGCCGGGTTTTATTATGAAGCTCATTCTCACCAAGTTCGTCAAAAAGCATATAGTGAACGAAGCACCGTATAAACAAAGCCTGCGCACGGCCCCGGATTTCCTGATAACTGATGAGCGGGTGTTTGAAAAGGAGAAGGAACGCTTAGTGGGTTATATACGCCGGACAATGGATGCGGGTGAGGCGTTTTTTGACGGGAAGGAGTCGCACTCGTTTGGGGTGCTGAACCGGACAGAGTGGAATAATATGTTCTATAAGCACCTGGACCACCACCTGAACCAGTTTGGGGTGTGAGGTTGTGAACCATTTAGTCGTAAGTCGTAAGTCGTAAGTCGTGAGTGGGGGGGCTTTTGCATTATTTGCGCATTTTCTGGGGGGGGGGAGATTGGTTGAGCGTATAAGTGGCTAACAGCCAGGTGTTTAGCGTTTCTCCGGTTGCGCATTCTTTGCGCAGTTTTGCGCAGTTTCA
This sequence comes from uncultured Flavipsychrobacter sp., assembly GCA_964493865.1. Taxonomy (GTDB): domain Bacteria; phylum Bacteroidota; class Bacteroidia; order Chitinophagales; family Chitinophagaceae; genus Nemorincola. The sequence goes on along the minus strand of CAZBPS010000004.1, from coordinate 156,072 downwards.
GCTCGTTTGTTGCGCGTTTTTTTGTTTTGAAGGGTAGTCGAAAGTAGAAAGTCGAATGTCGGGAGCAGACATAACCAGCCCTTCGGCAAGCCCAGGGGGGCGGGGATGCGAGTGCTTACACGGCACGGAGTTCCACGGCGGGGCAGGCACAAAGCAGCATGTCAAAGAACTTTCCCCGATTTTTTGAGGTTTCGATGTAAAGTTCGTGAAGGTGGGGTTAGCTGCCAAATAAAAAAAACGTCATGGTACAGAAACTGTACCGTGATGGTTTTTGGGTGCAGTGTGGGCGTGGGTTTGATGTGGATATTATGTTTTTTTTTATTTGTCAGGATTGTTTGTCTGAACTCGAATTTGTAGAATTGTTTGAATTTTTAGAATAGCAGAACTCCCGATGACCCATGTATTAAAACAAAAATGAGTGTCTTTTCGAGGCACCAAGCAACCTCACGCTATGTGAATACTCGCGTTACAAACGCTGTGCCGTGAGATACTCGTTGCAAACAAACGAGTGCCGGGTCAATGCGGACGCATACAAAAACACCCCTTAACTAGGGGTACAAATGTCATATTCCCAAAATATTTCCTTATCTTTGCACTCCCAAAAAAATTGGGGTATTATTTATTTTTAACCGCCGGAATACCGAAAAATCGGGAGGTCCGTACAAATTGAAAGTACATTGGAAGATCAAGTAATGAATACAGAAACCACCGGGACACCCGATGAGTCTGTACAAACCACTGCAGAAACAACTGCAACGGCTGAAGCAACCGCAGCACAACCGGAAGAAGTTGTGGCAGAAAAACCACGCGCACCGCGCCATTATTACACCAACCCATCGGAGACATCGCACGACGATTTTGACTGGAGCGTGGACAAGCGCAATGTAGCGTCTTACAAGGAGGACGACCGCCAGAAGTTTGACTCGCTGTATGGCAGCACGTTTAAAACGATAGCCGAATCGGAACTGCTGACGGGCACTATCGAGGGCCTGACAAAAACCGATGCTATCATTAACATAGGTTTCAAATCGGACGGGCTTGTATCGCTGAACGAATTCCGCGATATGCCGGAAGTGAAGATAGGCGATGTGATAGAAGTGATGGTGGTGGAAAAAGAAGACCGCAACGGCCACCTGCACCTGAGCCGCAAACTGGCACGCGCAGCACGCGCATGGCAGCAGATAGTGGACTTCTACAAAACAGGCGAAGTGGTGACGGGTACTATTACCTCGAAAACCAAGGGCGGCCTTATTGTGGATGTGTACGGGCTGGAAACCTTCCTGCCGGGCTCGCAGATAGATGTGAAGCCTGTAACGGACTACGACCAGTACGTGGGCAAGACCATGGACTTCAAGGTGGTGAAGATAAACGAGACCATCCGCAACGCGGTGGTATCGCACAAGGCACTTATAGAAAGCGACATAGAGCAGCAGCGTAGTGTGATAATAGGCCAACTGGAGAAAGGACAGGTACTGGAAGGTACTGTGAAGAATGTTACCGATTTCGGTGCGTTCATAGACTTGGGCGGCGTAGATGGCCTGCTGTATATTACAGACATAAGCTGGGGCCGCGTAACGCACCCGAGCGAAGTGCTGCATAACGGCCAGAAACTGCATGTGGTGGTGCTTGACTTTGATGATGAGAAGAAACGCATCAGCCTTGGCCTGAAACAACTGACCCCACACCCATGGGACAACCTGCCAACAGAAATAGTGGAAGGCGCCAAGATAAAGGGCAAAGTGGTGAACATAGAAGATTACGGTGCATTCCTGGAAATTATGCCCGGCGTAGAAGGCCTGGTACACGTATCGGAAATCACATGGTCTTCGCAGCCTATCAACGCGAAGGAATTCTTTAAACTGGGCGAAGAGCATGAAGCAGTAGTGGTGACGCTGGATAAAGATGAGCGCAAAATGAGCCTCTCTATCAAGCAACTGACCGCTGACCCATGGGATTCTATAGAAAACAAATTCCCGGTAGACAGCCGCCACACAGGTGTTGTGAAGAACATCACTCCGTATGGCGTATTCGTGGAGTTGGAAACAGGCATAGGCGGCATGATACACATCAGCGACCTGAGCTGGATAAAGCGCTACAACCACCCAAGCGAGTTTGTGAAAGTGGGCGACAAAATAGAAGTGGCCATACTGAGCATAGACAAGGAAAACCGCAAACTAGCGCTGGGCCACAAACAACTGGAAGAAGACCCCTGGAATACATTTGAAACCGTGTTCCCGATAGGCTCTATACATGAAGGCAGCGTAACGCGCAAGGACGACAAGGGTGCTACAGTACAGCTCCAGTACGGCCTTGAGGCTTACTCGCCTGCACGCCACCTGCGCAAGGAAGACGGCAGCAATGTAGAAGTGGAAGAAACACTCCAGTTCATGATCATCGAATTTGACCGCAACGACAAGCGTATCATGGTATCTCATACCAAGGTATGGGAGCAGGTGAAGAACGAAGAGAAAGAATCGCTGCGTAAAGATGCCGTTGCTGAATCTGAAAAAACCAAGAAGGCAGTGAAGAATATCCAGAGCAAAGTAGAGAAGCCCACCCTGGGTGACCTTGGCGCACTGGCTGCCCTTAAGGACAAGATGAAACAGGCTGAAGGCGGTGAAGCTGCTGAATAAATAGCCAATGAGACAATTTGGCAATGAGACAATGTGCCAATGAGTTTAAAATACGAAAACCATCCGCTAACGCGGATGGTTTTTTGTTTGTGGAAAGTGGTAACTTTATATTGAAATCGACTAATTGTCGAATTATCAAATTGCCAAATTGTATGTGGGAAGAAAAAGACAACAGCTTATACCGCAGCTTTAAGTTCGCTGACTTTAGTGAGGCATTTGCGTTTATGACACGGGTAGCCATACTAGCGGAAAAGCAGGACCACCACCCTACCTGGAAGAATACCTGGAACACGGTGGAGATATGGCTGAACACGCATGATGCGGGCAATACGGTGACTGACAGGGACAGGAAGCTGGCGGCAGCAATAGATAAAATAAAGGCTTAGGAATGAGCGTGACGGTATGAATCACTTCATTTTGCCAAGCACTATTTCCCATATTTCCTTTTCCAGGGCCTCGGCAGCCGTATTCATTTCTTCCGACTTTTCGATGATAGCCGCTACCTCTGCATTGTCTTTCAGGTCTTTTGCGTTTGTCATCACGTTCAGGTAAGTGCCTTTTACGGCAGCCCGGGCGCATAAAGCCCCTACCCCGGCATCACTGGCACAGTTAGGGTTGCCATTCAAAGCCATAGCTTTTGCAAGGTTGAAGGCGCTGAATGCAAGCTCCATAGTGCGGAAGGGGATCTTAATAGCATATACCGTAGCCGCATCAACGGCGGCCTTGCGGGCGGCTTTTTCAGCATCGGTGGTTTTAGGCAGGCCATACGCTGCCATTATCTTATTGTAGGCATTGGTATCTTCATCTACCAGGAACAGCAACTCCTTCATCAGTGCCTGGCCTGCTTCGGCATGAATGGAGAATTCTTCCCAACGGTCGTCCCACCCTTTCTTGTGCGCGGAGAGGTTGGCGACCATAGTACCTAATGCTGCACTTAATACACCACAATAAGCGGCTATAGACCCACCGCCTGGTGCAGGTGTCTCGCCCGAGGTTTCGAGCGCAAAACGGGTAAGCGACATATCTACCAGTTTCTTCACTCCTTTGTCCTGCATCCGGTACTCAATTATTTTTTTCTGCGGGTCGAAAGGCCCGAGTTCGTCCAGCCCCATGGACCTTACGGCTATTCTTATCAGCTCGGCCTCGCCCACCCCTACGCTCCGCTTCTGCTTGCGCAGAAAATACCTGCCGGCCTCCAGCATAGCCTCTAATGGCACGAGGCCAACCAATTCGCTGCCGGTAACCCTGAGGCCACGGGCTGTGGCGCGCTCACATGCGGTATCGAAAAGCATATGCAGCGGAGTGTCGTGCATATTGGTGAGGTTTACGGATATCTGCGCCATGCCATATTCCTCAATATACCAGCCTATGGCCTTTACTGACTTTAATAATCCTGGCTCCCAAACAGGTTCGCCATTCGTGTCCTTCACCGTTTTCCCCTTATCATCCTTTTTCTGCCTGCCTTTCTCCCTTATATCAAATGCTACGGCATTCGCCCTGCGGGTAGATGTGGTGTTCAGGTTGATATTATAAGCAATAAGGAACTCACGAACGCCAATGACTGTGGCCCCGCTGCGCTCATTAAATACCGGATGGCCGTGGTCGGGCTTCCATTCAGGTTTCAGAATTTTGGCGGCAAAGCCTTCGTATTCCCCGCTTCTTATGTCGGCAAGGTTCCTTCTATGCGGCGCAGATGCGGCATGTTCGTAATGGTAAACGGGGATATGCAGTTCTTCAGCTACCCTTTTGCCCAGCAAACGGGCAAATTCTACTGCTTCTTCAACCGTAATGCCGGAAATGGGTATGAGCGGACAAACATCTGTGGCGCCCATGCGGGGGTGTTCGCCCTGGTGGGTGCGCATATCTATCAGTTCTGCTGCTTTCTTTATGGCCAGGAACGCAGCATCAATTACCGCATACGGGTTACCTACAAATGTTACTACCGTGCGGTTGGTTGCCTTTCCGGAGTCCACATCCAGTAACTGCACCCCTTCAACTTTCTCTACTTCGTCGGTAATTTGCCTGATTATGCCCATATCGCGCCCTTCGCTGAAGTTAGGCACACATTCTATAACAGCATGTTTGAAATCTTTCATTTCATTACGGTTTGAAGCTGTAAAAATACAACTCCAATTCCTATACAGGAAATAACTTTGGTCACTATTTCAGGTGTTTTGCCCATTCCTGCAATTTCTCATGAAGGATGTTCAAAGGCACACAACCATCTTTCAGCACCTCATCATGAAATGATGCGATATTGAAGCTTGCTCCCATTTGCTGCTCATATTGTTTCCGCTCGACGCTAATGGTCACCTGGCCAATCTTATATGACAGCGCCTGGCCGGGAATAGCCATATAACGTTCAATTTCGGCTGTTGCATCACGCTCAGTTATCTGTTCATGGGCCATCATGTATTTGATAGCGTCCTCACGGCTCATGCCTTTATGATGTATGCCCACATCAACCACAAGCCTGATAGCCCGGTGCATGGCATCGCCAAGGTGCCCGAAATATTGGTAAGGGTCGTTGTATACGCCCAGTTCTTTGCCCAATGTTTCGCAATAGTGCGCCCAGCCTTCGCCATAGGAGCTGTACCATAAAAACCGCCTGAATTTGGGTAAAAGCGCATTTTCCTGCTGCAGCGATATCTGGTAATGGTGACCAGGGATGGCTTCGTGGAGGAACAGGGTGGCCATGCCTACACAATTGAATTTACCGGCATTTATGACCGGCACATAGAATATGCCGGGACGGGAGCCATCGGCAGAGCCGGGATTGTACTCCGCGCTGGCAGAAGCCGCCCTGAACGCCTCTGTCTGGCGGATGGTGAACTGTGTCTTTGGGGTATCGTTAAACAGTCGTTTGAGTTGCGGCCCTTCCAGCTTTTTTATACCCCAAAAACTATCAATGACCTGCTGCGCTGATGTAAACGGTGCGAACTTGCTATCCTCATTCAGGTATTTGAAAAAAGACTGCATATTTCCTTTGTAGCCTACGGCATCCTTTACCTTATTCATTTCGCTTTCTATCCGCGCCACTTCATTCAATCCAAGATTATAGATACTGTCGGGCGTAAGGTGAGTAGTGGTAAAGTAGCGGATGCAATATTGGTAGTATTCATTTCCATTTGGCAGGTCTTTTATTCCGCTTGTAGCCCTTGAGCCGGGCAGGTATTCTTTTTCAAAGAAATCATAGAGCTTTGAGTAAGCGGGGTTTACAATACTGTCTATCGCCTTTGTAAAAGCTATTTTAAACCTTTGTTTATCTTCAGGCGAAAAGTTATCAGGCATAATTTTTACAGGGCCATAGAAAATATTGGCAGTATCTTTTGCTACAACGGCTTTAAGCTGGGGCAATATTTTTACCACTAATGCCCTCGGCAGTACCCATCCGGCATTTAGCCCTTTGCGCATATTATTAATTGCAGTGTCGGCCCAGGCCGGAAATACGGAAAGGCGCTTAAGCCAGTCGTCATAGTCTTTTACTGTTTTAAATGGCTGATTACCGCTTCCGGAACCCAACTGAGGCAACTCAAGCGTAAACGACCAGAATTGATTAATGGGCATATAATGAGTAGGGAATTTCAGGCCCTCTATGCCCATCTGCATTTCGTACTTCAGTAAACGTTGGCTTATTTTGTCATTACCAGCAAGCCCGTTACTATCTATACCGCTTAACTGATCATAGTATTTTTTGTAAAAGCGGTCAAGGCTATCCCGGAAGCTCCCGGCAATTTGAATGGTCAGCCTGTCGTTGTATCTGCTATCGCCATTGGCAGTTGCCTCCAATGGAAAAAGCTGCATCCGTTCTTCCCAATAACTATCGAGTATTGCGGCCAGTTTTTTGCTATTGTCTTCATTTTGGGCGGGTGTAGAGTCATTGCCGCAGGAAATAAACAGGCATGGCAAGACCATTAAAGCCAGTATTTTTTTCATCAGAGCCAATTTTTGTGTAAATAAATACCATTATCCGCAGATGTTCTTACCGTCAAAAGGGGTAATTGAACAATACGTTTCGGCGTTATTGGCTATTTGTGTTTTTAGTCAGCGACCTGAAAACATCCTCTAACGACTCGGTTTGTGTTTGAAGTGCGGAAATGTTGATGTCATTATTTAACGCCCACTGCATTACTTCTTTTCTCAGTGCATCCGGTTCTTTAGTGTGCAGTTTCCATTTATGATTGCCCAGGTTTTCAAAATTGGTCAAATGCTTTAATCCCTTAAGCTGGGATTGGTCAATCTCCTTTTCAAAAGCAACAACCAGCACATCCTGGTTTGTATTTGCCTGCTGCAGCCGCTCTATGGAATCGTCAGCTACTATTTTGCCATTGTTGATGATAATGACCCTGCTACACATGGCCTGAACCTCTTGCATAATGTGGGTGGACAGCAGAACGGTCTTCTGCCCACCGAGGCTTTTTATGAGGTCACGAATCTCTACTATCTGATTCGGGTCGAGGCCGCTTGTAGGCTCATCAAGCACGAGCACTTCGGGGTCGTGCAGCATAGCCTGTGCCAGCCCTACCCTTTGTTTATAGCCCTTAGATAACGCCCCTATTTTCTTATGCGCTTCCTTTCCGAGGCCGGTAAGGGAGATCATTTCTTCAATGCGTTTTTTGCTGTTACTTCCGAGCTTATGTATGCCTGCGGTGAATTCCAGGTATTCGCGCACATACATTTCAAAGTATAACGGATTTGCTTCCGGCAGGTAGCCTATTCTCCTGCGCACCTCCATTGACTGTTCCTGTACATCAAACCCGCAAACCTTAACAGAACCCGATGTGGATGGCAGGTACGTGGTGATAATCTTCATGGTTGTCGATTTCCCTGCACCATTAGGCCCAAGAAAACCAACTATTTCTCCTTTCTTAAGCTCAAAGGAAATATCATCAACGGCTTTTTGCGTATCGTATAACTTGGTAAGTGAAGCTACTTGTATCGACATAGTTTCCAACCCGGTGAGGGCCTTAAAGTGAATCGGGCATCAAAATTACTGCTTGGAGCCGGAGAACATACAGCTATTGTACGTTGAATCGCCGGGTTGTTCCGACACTTCATAAGTGTGTAACTTCAGCATCTTATCTCCCTGTAATGTAAGCGAATATTGTTTGAGATAATTTACACCGCTGTCGTTAGGAATGATTACGCTGTATGTGCTGGCGCTGTTTTGCACAAATCCATGAAGTTTCTTTGGCAGAATGCTTTTAAAAGACACATAAACAAAATTGATACGCTTGGGGTCGGATTCAATCCAAACGGAATCTATCAGATAGCCACCTTCGTTACATTTAGTGTAACCTGAATATACACCAAGGTAACGGTCAACTGATTTTCTCTGACATTGCGGGTCTTCGTAGCCAAGGGGGCAATTGCAGATACCCATATTACATGAACCACCGTTGAAACAGGTAACATTATTGCACACATTTCGTTCGCACGACGCGTGGAACAGGATAAAGGCAAATGCAGAGCATACAAGAGCAGTAAGCAGACTAAATTTCCGAAACTTCATGCTTTTCGTTGAATTTTGTATAAAAATACTGAAAAATAGTTTACGTAGTGAAATAATCAACCTTTTTTCCGTTTCGAACCATTAAAATGCATTCCAGCCCTGTGCTGTGAGCTTATGCTTTGCCCCTCCTTTGGTATGCAAGTGTGTTCCTTCACTCTTCTCTGTGATATACCCTATAACTGTTATGTCATGGTTGCGGGTCACTTTTTCGTAATCCTCCTGCTTTATGGTGAACAAAAGCTCGTAGTCTTCTCCCCCGCTCAACGCACAAGCCGCTGTTCCCAATTGGAATTGCAGCGCCATGGCCCTTGTGTCATCATGTACGGGAATTTTATCTTCATACAACACACATCCGGTATTGCTGCCATTGCAAATGTGCAGCAATTCAGAACTGAGGCCATCGCTTACATCTATCATTGCCGTGGGAAGGATACCGTGTTCCTGCAGCCAATCTGCTATATCCGCACGCGGTTCAGGCTTAAGGATACGTCCCACTAAGTATTTTTGGCTTTCAAGATCGGGCTGCACAGCAGGATTTTCCATAAAAATCCGTTTTTCGCGTTCGAGCAATTGCAAACCCAGGTAAGCCGCCCCGAGATTGCCCGAAACACAGATCAGGTCGTTAACCCGGGCCCCTGTGCGGGTTACGTATTTGTCCGGTGCAACCTCTCCTATTGCAGTCACACTAATCACAAAGCCTTTTTTTGAACTGGTGGTATCACCGCCCACAAGGTCCACATTATAGCGTTCGCAGGCAGCATATACGCCTTCATAGAACTCTTCGAGCGCCTCGACGGAGAATTTATTGCTAATGCCCAAGGAGATTGTTATCTGCGTAGGCGTGGCCATCATTGCGTATATATCCGACAGGTTTACCGCTACCGCTTTGTAGCCGAGATGTTTTAACGGAGTGTACATCAAATCGAAATGTATGCCTTCGAGGAGGAGGTCGGTAGAAATCACGCATTGCCGGCCAAATTGGTCTATTACCGCAGCATCGTCACCTATGCTCAGAATTGTGCCCGCCTGACGAGTTTCGTTATTTTTTGTAAGATATTCTATCAGGCCAAACTCGCCCAATGATGATATTTCGGTCCTTATATTATCGTTCATTTACAGTTGTTGGATTGCAAAGGTACAGATTAGTAATGAGCCCTTTATCCCGTATCCAGTTTCCTGACAAAGGTCATGCCTTGCCATTCAAAATATTTGCATTTTTGCATTGTTTTTCAGACATGTCAATCAGGGTTAAGGTTACATTATTCTTTTTATTTTCGTTATATAAATTGCACGGGCAGGAAATGACCTTGTATGTTATTCCACCCCAAACCCCGATGAACTGGCGCTCCCCCCAGTCTTTATTTTTCAGTTATGTAGACAATCTGCTTGCGCGAAACCGTTACATAATGCGCCGCCACCCTATGGGGCACCTGGTGATAGAGCTGAAAGACAGCACCCGCCAGACGATAGTGGGCATAGTGGCGGAATCGAAAAGTGATCTCGCGTATAAAATATATGCCAAAGGTTATGGACTCGGCATCTTGTTTACAGGCTTGAGCGGGAATATGGAGGAGGGCGAAATTAACGCAAAGGAAATGCTGATAAGGACGAGAAGAGGTGATGTGGCATATATCAGCTTCAATTTATGCAACGATGCGTTTGAGCGATTGTGGCGCTACTTAGGAGAGTATAAGCAACGCAGCTATCATAAAATATATAACGGAGAAAATAAGCCTCGTGAAGGCAAGGGGGCTGGCTGTACTGCTTTTGGCACAAGTTTTATAGATGTGGCCGGGATTGGCTCGGCGGTGGATATTGAGCAATGGACCGTTCGTGCAAACGTACCTGATAAACTTATTGGCGGCCCGGAAGGTAACAACCGATGGGTAGGTATCCACAGGATTGTATTCAAAAGAAAATGGGCAGATACAACGATGCAGGCATACAGGAAGATTGTATACCATGAACCATCACTAATATACCGATGGATTATTAACGAATGGGCCACGAAAGGGGCTACCACCGCGCATGGCTATAAACGAACACAAAAAGGAAAAGCAAAGGGCCTGCTGATAGACTGCGCACAGTATACTGTGCCGAATGAAGCCATATGGCAGGATGACTACCAACCCGTGATTCGGCAACCAATATTAAAATAAAAGAATTTTAGAGCACGTCAAGCCGATGTTTGCTTAGTCCTGCTTTTACCGTGTGGACTACCATCAATGTCGGGGAATTTCAATTCATTGCTGCCGGGAAAAAAAAGGGCTGCTAAAGCAGCCCAAATAACACAACACAATTCACACGTTATTTTACGCGTACCGGCAGCAGCGCGTATTTCTTCCTGAATGTAGCAAACACCTGTAAAAAGTATTCCCTCTTTTTCAAAAACACACTAATCAGCAATAATGTAATCATTTCGTATTTATTTGAGATGCAAAATTACCTCCTTCACCTGCTCAAACAAATAAACGAGGTGTATGGGCACAATATTGGGGTGAATTTTACCGGCATAAAAAAGGCCGCCAAAGGCAGCCAAAAATCTTTTGTCTGGTCATTTATCACATCGCTCTGATTATCAAGTGCTGCACCAAATAAACAATAGCTACGATGATATACGTGTTAATAATTACCCCCAGGGCGCGGTCAAATACATAACGGGGGCGTTGCGACATTAGTTTAAGCATAGGTGTTTTTAGTTTTTGTATTCGTAAAAATAAAAGCCGGGTAATAAAAGTACAAATAATTGAAGTAAATGAGTTGATTGTTGGGGTAAACGGCACCAGATTTTACAATTCTATGAATGGCATATACCTATTATTCGTTAACTTCGTAAATACATAAATTGAGTGACATTGAAAAAGTTATTGTTCTACCTATTTACTATCACCTTATCGTTGCCTGCCGCTTATGCCCAGCGCCAGTGCGGCTTTGAGCATACAAAAGCTGCCCTGATAGCTAAAGACCCTGTATGGGGTGAAAGGTATGAGGCCCACAGGGCATCGCTGCAGTCGATAGCCGATAGATATAAGCTACAGCATACTAATGTGGCCCGCAAGACCACAGCGGCAGCGTCCCCTGTACCTGTTATCTTTCATTTCATGCTCACCGAGGCACAACTTACCGAAATTGGCGGCACAGCGGGCATTCAGCAGCGTATAGACTCGCAGATAGCCGTATTGAACCGCGACTTTAACCGACTCAATCCGGATTCTGTGCTCATACCTTCAGGCTGGAAGCCGCTTTATGGCTCCAGCGGTATTCATTTTGGGCTTTCGCATACCGATCCGTGGGGCTATGGCACTCCGGGTTACACCCTGAAAATATTACCTGCTATACCCGGTGGTTTTAATGGCGCTGGCACCAATTACAGCAGCGCAAAACATGATGCGACCGGTGGCACCGACCGCTGGGATGAGACCAAGTACCTGAACATATGGGTCACCAATTTTGCAGACTACCCCGGCCTGCTGGGCCTTACTACGTATAGGTCTATTACCGGCACAGGTGGCTATCCTATTGATGAAATGGGGATTTGTATGAATTACCGGGCGGTAGGCAAACGGGTTTCCCCTGCTGACGTATATATGCCTACGGGCTTTGGTTCGAACTATTATGACAAAGGCCGTACATTGACTCATGAAATGGGCCACTTCTTCGAAATATGGCACACCTGGGGTGATGATGGCCCCCGCTGTCCGTGGCAAACCGGCGGCAGCGATGACGGACTTGCAGACACCCCACCAGAAAAGGACAAGAAATATGGGGCTAATGCCTACGATGTAGTTAACGGCACATACCGTGATAGCTGCCATAAGGATACTTTTGGGGCAGAGGTGCAGCCCTATGGCGTAGCATCGCTTAACTTCATGAACTACACTGATGATGTTGCGATGCATATGTTTACCCACGACCAGGCCGCGGTAATGGCTTTCCAGGTATCAGATTCGGGGGAGAGTTATTCACTTACCCAGCACCCCGAACTGCTGCTTTGGTCTTCGAGGACCGTGGTAAAGGATGTGCCCGCCAGCAATAGCCTTTCTATATTTCCGAACCCAACTAGTGGCATTATCTACATCACATTCGATAATAGTGCAGATGTGTTGAAGGAAATTGTGATTTTAAATACTGTAGGGCAACAGTTAAAGGCATTCCAAGTGGACGGACAAGATACCGGGCACCATATTGCAGACCTGACGGGTATCAGCAAGGGTATTTGCTTCGTTAGGTGTAACTTTGCATCCGGGAGCATAACCCGGAAAATACTGTTACAATGATGAAGCCACTGAGCCTTTCAGCAGCACTAAGAATAGCCAATACGGATAAAGACCTGCTTACTATAGCAGAAAAAGTACAAAATAAGGAACGCATCTCCGAAGCTGAAGGTATGCTCCTTTTTGAAAGAGGAGAACTAGGGTTTGTAGGTGCGCTGGCAAATCATATTGCCCGGGAGCTACATAATAATAAGGTTTATTTCAATCGCAATTTTCATATAGAGCCTACGAATGTCTGTGTGTTCACCTGCAACTTCTGTTCTTATTCTCGGCTGTATAAGCACAAGGACGATGGCTGGGAACTGAGCATGGAGCAGATGCTGGATATGGTGCGCAAGTATGACGGGCAGCCGGTGACAGAGGTACATATAGTGGGTGGTGTGCACCCGAAAATGAACCTTGAATTCTTCTGCGAGCTGCTGAGTAAAATAAAGGCCCACCGACCCGACCTGCACATAAAGGGGTTTACCGCTGTGGAGTTGGACTATATGATACGCAAGGCCAAACTATCTATAGAGGAAGGAATGCAGCGGCTGAAGGATGCAGGGCTGCAATCATTGCCGGGAGGTGGTGCGGAGATATTCCATCCGGATGTGCGGAAGGAAATATGCCCCGACAAGGTGGATGGCGATGGATGGTTGAACATACACGAGACCGCGCACAGGTTGGGTATGCACTCGAATGCGACGATGCTGTATGGCCACATTGAAAACTACAGCCACCGCATAGACCATATGAGCCGCCTGCGCCAGCTACAGGACAAAACAGGCGGGTTCAATTGTTTCATTCCACTCAAATTCAGGAATAAGGACAATGATATGTCGCATTTGCCTGAGTTGACGCTGATAGAAGACATGCGGCTGTATGCCATTTCCCGCATATTCATGGACAACTTCCGCAACCTGAAGGCTTACTGGCCTATGCTGGGCCGGCAGACAGCGCAGCTTTCGCTTTCATTTGGTGTGAACGACCTGGACGGCACCATAGATGACAGCACTAAAATATACTCCATGGCAGGGTCGGAAGAGCAGCACCCATCGCTGAGCACGGAAGAACTGTGCGGGCTGATAGAGGCTACAGGCCATATACCGGTGGAGCGGGATACGCTGTATAACGAACTAAAGGTGTATGCAACTGAAGCAGTGAGTTAGACGGTTTTCTCCGGTCTCATCTGCGGGAAGAACAGTACATCCTGTATAGATACCTGCCCGGTGAGCAGCATGGCAAGGCGCTCTATACCAAAGCCTATACCGGCTGTGGGGGGCATACCGTATTCCAGCGCGCGCAGGAAATCATAGTCAATGAACATGGCTTCGTCATCGCCGCGCTCCATGAGCTTTACCTGGTCTTCAAAGCGTTCGCGCTGCTCTATGGGGTCGTTCAACTCGCTGTATGCGTTGGCTATTTCCTTGCCGTTCACTATCAGCTCAAAACGCTCCACGAGGCCTTCTTTGCTGCGGTGCTTTTTGGTAAGGGGGCTCATCTCCACCGGGTAGTCTATAATGAAGGTGGGCTGTATATAGTGCTTCTCGCACTTGCCGCCGAAGATTTCATCTACCAGTTTTCCTTTGCCCATGGAAGGAGCAACATCAATTTTCAGTTGCTTACATACCTCGCGCAGGCCGGCTTCGTCCATGCCGCTGATGTCGTGGCCGGTATGCTCTTTTATGGCATCATATATGCTGATGCGCTTGTATGGTGCTTTAAAATCAACCTCTACACCTTCGATAGTTGTTTTTGTGGTGCCGTTTGTAGCTATAGCTGTTTGCTCCAGCATCTGCTCGGTGGTCTCCATCATCCACAGATAGTCTTTGTAGGCCACATAAAATTCGAGGATGGTAAACTCCGGGTTGTGGGTGCGGTCCATGCCCTCATTGCGGAAATCGCGACTGAACTCATATACCCAATCAAACCCGCCTACTATCAGGCGCTTGAGGTACAGTTCGTTGGCTATGCGCAGGTATAAAGGCATATCGAGCGCATTGTGGTGCGTGACGAACGGCCGTGCGGTAGCGCCACCGGGAATGCTTTGCAGCACCGGGGTATCCACCTCCAGCGCTCCCCTTTCGTTGAGGAAGTTGCGGATGGCATTTTTCATTTTGGTGATACGGGTGAAGGTATCTTTCACTCCGGGGTTCACAATCAGGTCGGCGTAGCGTTGACGGTATTTAAACTCCAGATCGGTAACAGCATCAAACACTTCCCCATCCTTTTCCTTTGTCACCGGCATTGGGTGCAGCGACTTGGATAGTATTGTGAAGCCTTCCACATGCACGGAGGTCTCCCCTGTTTTGGTGATAAACACATATCCCTTAATCCCTACAATATCGCCTATGTCCAGCAGTTTTTTCCAAACCGTATCGTACATTGATTTATCCTCGCCGGGGCATATCTCATCACGCTTCACATATAGCTGTATCCTGCCAGTGCTGTCCTGCAGCACGGCAAAATTTGCCTTGCCCATATCGCGCACACTCATGATGCGCCCTGCAAGGGTCACGGCTTTAAATTGTTCTTTATTATCCTCGCTAAACTCTTCCTTTATAGATTTTGCATAATGGCTCACCTCAAATAATGGGGCCGGGTAAGGGTCAATCCCCATTTCCAGTAACTCTGCCAGTTTTTCACGGCGTACTACTTCCTGTTCGTTAAGTGTTGCTTGCATAGGCAGCAAAAATAACCATAAACAGCCAACCCCAAAACTGTAAGTTGTAATATTTTGATGATGCGCGGAGCCGATTGCACGTATTTGTTAATTGTTTACACCAAATGCACAGTATGTGTATAACATTTCTTCGATAAAGTTTTGTAAGCTATGACATTGGCTATACTTTTATAAAAATTCAGTTATTATGACAGACCTGCTCTTATATTCGCTCCCGGAATTTATGAAAACCGACCTGTTTGTGGCCATAATTATCGGTGCTATAGGTGGGTATATTGCAGAGTTCATAGTGCCCGGCAGGGGCTACGGTTTTTTCACCACGGTGGGCATAGGCATACTTGGCGGCTGGCTTGGGCAGATATTTTTCTCGTTTATCCATGTGAACACGGACATACCTTATTTCAATCCTGTTTTGCGGTCAATAGCCGGTTCAATCATTATTGTGGCAATATTCAACCTGCTGACGCGCAGCCCTAAGATAAAGGGGAAGGAAAAGGACGTGTATGATTGGGAGAATGAGTAAACCTCTTCCGAACAATATCAGCAGATAAGCCGATCAATATTGTTGTTTCCGTAGTCGTAGGGAATGTATGCCAGTGATGGTATAGGCCGTGTGAGTATCAGGCTGGCTTTCTTGCCCACCTTTATGGTACCTAATTCGCCAGCAAGCTCCATAGCAGCGGCCCCATTGATGGTCACCGCGTTTATTGCCTCTTCCGGTGTCATTTTCAGTTGTGTGCAGGCAATGGAGAGCAGCAGTGGCACATTGCCGCTGGGGCATGATCCTGGATTGTAATCGGTAGCGAGGCATACAGGCAGCCCTGCATCTATCATCAGCCTCGCAGGCTGGTAGTGCATCCCGAGGAAGAAGGCCGCGCCGGGCAGCAATGTGGGTATGGTGGCACTGCCGGTAAGTGCTGTTATTTCAGCATCGCCAACGCACTCAAGGTGGTCGACACTTACCGCATTGTGCAGCACACCAACCTGAACACCGCCGGAAAAATGCAACTGGTTGGCATGTATCTTTGGCTTGAGGCCATAACGCGCCCCGGCTTCGAGTATGCGCCCGGTTTCGGGTATGCCAAAAAAGCCCTGCTCGCAGAATACGTCAATGTAATCGGCCAAGCCCTCCGCAGCGACCCTCGGCAGCATTTCGTTAATGATAAGGTCGATATAACCCTCTTTGTTTTCCTTGTATTCGGGCGGATAGGCATGGGCTGCGAGGAAGGACGCCTTAACGGGTATAGGTGCGCTCTCGCGCAGGCGACGGATAACGCGCAGCATTTTCAATTCACCCTCGAGACATAACCCGTAGCCGCTTTTTATTTCTATAGCACCTGTGCCTGTGGCCATAACAGCATTGAGGCGGACAAGCGACTGGTCGTAAAGCTCATTTTCATCCATGGTATTGAGCATTCGCGCAGAATTAAGGATGCCGCCTCCGCGGCGGGCAATTTCTTCATAACTCAAACCTTTTATGCGATCTACGAATTCTCCATCGCGCGGGGCTGCAAATACCAGATGCGTATGACTGTCCACCCAAGACGTCAGCAAGAAACGGCCAGTGGCATCGATTTGCACATCGGCATGGCCTTCGGGGAGGCTGTCCATTTCTCCAAAACTATGAATGATACCATTCTCCGCCAGCAGCCATGCATTTTTCACACATGGCATTGTGGCCAGTTCTACCCCACTCCTTCGGGAGATGGCAGAATCATTGGTTTCGGTGTTGCAAAGCTGTGTAATGTTTGTAATGAGCAGGCGCATGAAGAATCCAAAAAGTAAATGTAGAAAGTAAGGAGTAGAAAGTCAAAAACGTTGTTTATTCTTGGCAAAGATTTTCACCTCCGTAGTTATAAATATGCGGAGTGAGCCCACATCGCGATGTGTACGTTACAAATAATTTTTTGTAGGTTTTGTTTGGTTAAATAGTTATTTATTTATAACTTACACTATCGAAATAAATCTAATACCTTATTAATGGATGAGAATAATTACTCTCCGGGATTATCAAAATACAACAGGCATATCCTGAACCGCATCCTGTCGGGCTTTCAGGTCGACAAGGAATTCAATATTTATGAGTTGGTGAGCGAGTCTGTATCCCATAAGTGTATATTACCCAGTCAGAATGAATTGATTATGGAGACTTTTTACACCATTAAAGAATATCTGCTGAAAAATGATTTTGTTATAGAGAAAAAAGAAATGACCGCTTATATTTTAACAGGGAAAGGCATTGACCTGAAAACAGCGGGATCGATAGATATGTTTGAAGAAATAATTGCAAAAAAGAACAAAAAAACATTATTACAGACCTTGCTTTCGAAAGATACTTATAAACTTAAAACCCAGTCTGAAAGCAAACGTCCTTCTGAATACTATGAATAAAGACAGATTCTTGAAAAGACTACGGGATGAAGTTATCCCGATTTTTATAATAGTGGTTATACTCTCAGCACTCGCATATATCGCTATCAGTATGTAACCTCAAAGGTGCTTATACTCCGATATAGAAGGAAAGTATAGTAAACAAAGCAAAGAGTACACCGGCAATGCCGTTAGTGTTTGCGAAAGCAATATTTACTTTGCTCAAGTCGTGGGGCTTTACAAGCATGTGCTGGTAAATGAGCATTGCTATGTAGCTACCTACCCCTAACCAATATACCCAGTTAAAATGACCTGACACACCTGCGGCAATAATAAAGGCCGCGGTACCCAAATGCAGCAGCGTTGAAACTAATAAAGCATTTTTTACGCCTAATGCCGCGGGTATTGAATGCAGTTTATTGCTGCGGTCAAACTCTTCGTCTTGCAGGGCATAAATTATATCGAAGCCCGCGACCCAGGTAAGAACTGAGAAAGAGAACAATACAGGCAGTAAAGTAAAATAACCCGTGACGGCAAGAAAAGCCCCGATGGGAGCCAATGCAAGACCAACACCCAACACTATGTGGCACAGGGCGGTAAAACGTTTTGTGTAGCTATAAAACAGTGTAATAAACAGGGCAATAAATGACAAATAGAAACACGACAGATTTATGAACCATGTAGTGGTGACGAACAACAAGGAATTGACAATTGTAAAAACCAACGCGTGCTGTGGCCTTATGATCCCGGCAGGAATTTCCCTTTTTGCTGTGCGGGGGTTTAAAGCATCATAGTGCCTGTCAAGGTATCGGTTGAATGCCATAGCCGCACTACGCGCGAATACCATGCATAATAGAACTTTAAAGAACAGCGGCCACTGTGAAAAAATAGAACTTCCTGTAAGCTTTAAACCATAGCTAAAGCCGATTAATGCAAATGGCAGGGCAAAAACGGTATGGCTGAAACGAACCAGAGAAAGGTAATTGCGCAAGCGCGTAAGCGACAGAACGTTTGAGGCCATTTTATTGTATCTCTGCGTCTACCTTTATGACCACAGATTCAGGCATAGCATTTGAGTGAATAGTAATTGATTTTTCCTGCCAGCTAGGCTTAATGCCTGTTGTATTCAGTTCAACAGTGATTTCACCTTCCTGCCCGGGCGCAATTGCATCGTTAGGAAAGCCGGAAACTGTGCAGTTGCAAGACACATCAGACTTTGCAATCATCAACGGATGTTGGCCTGTGTTCTTGAAACGAAATGCGTGTTTTACCGTAGCACCTTGCCTTACTACACCAAAGCTATACTTGGTTTCATAAAACTGCATTGTTGTTTTCTGCATTCTTTCAACTAGTTCCGACCGGGAAAGCGTTTCTTCTGGATATATATCACCATGATAATACCGGTCGTTATGCCGGTCATAAAGGCTGGCTTCCCCCTGATGCCGGTCTCTCCACCACCCTATGGAATGGTCGCTGATGCCTACCAGTTCAATAATAGCAATGACAAAGACACATATCACCAAAACGGTAAGTAAAATGATCTTATATTTCCTGTTATTCATTGATACCGACTTTTTTGCAAATATACAATAATATATTAGATGTAATAATTTTGGGAGGGATATATGATTATTTCGCCTTTTCTTCCCATATTACAGATAATTGCACCAAAACTTCCACGGCTTTTTCCATGTCCTGAACACTTACGTATTCCTGCTTTGAATGTATACCCATCTCCCCGGTAAACAGGTTAGGGCAAGGCAAACCCATAAATGATAGCCTTGAGCCATCGGTACCTCCCCGAATGCTCATGCGTACAGCCTCCAATCCTGCACGCTTGTATGCCTCTTCCGCATTATCCATTACATCGGGATAATTGTCAAGTATCTCTTTCATATTCCGGTACTGTTCTTTCACCACGAAATCAGTTGTAACTCCCGGGAATTGCTTAGCAGTTGCATCTACAAGGCCACGCAACCGGTCTTCATATTGCGATAGCTTTGCCGTATCAAAATCCCTGATTATGAACTGTACCGTGGCTTTCTCAAGCCCACTCTCAATGGAGGTAGGGTGAACAAATCCCTGCTGCCCATCGGTTACTTCAGGGCACCATTCATCTTTTGGCAGCATTGCCACAAATGCAGAAGCCGCTTTTATAGCATTCACCATTTTGCCTTTCGCATAGCCGGGATGGGCGCTGACACCATGAAAAGTAACTATTACAGCATCTGCTGAAAAGGTTTCTCCTTCCAGATGCCCACGCTCTCCACCATCTAAAGTATAGCCGAATTGGGCCCCCAATTTCGCCATATCTACTGCCGCTACACCCCTCCCTATCTCTTCATCTGGTGTAAACAGTATGCGTATCTTACCATGCTTTATACCCGGGTTTTGGACAAAATAATTAGCAAGGTCCATAATAATGGCTACCCCGGCTTTATCGTCTGCTCCAAGCAATGTGGTTCCCGACGCGGTTATAATATCGTCCCCTATCCTTTCCAGGAGATAAGGATGGTCTTTTGTTGAAATAATTATCCCGGGGTCGTCCGGCAAAATAATATCGGAGCCGTTATATTGTTTATGCAATACAGGTTTCACCCCTTTACCACTGCAATCTGGTGCAGTGTCCACATGCGAGCAAAAACACAGCACAGGAACATTTTTATCGCTTGTAGCTGGTATTGTAGCATACACATATCCAGCTTCATCGAGCTCTGCATCTTTTATACCCATTTCAAGCAATTCCTCTACCAATAATTGACTAAGGTCCATCTGTTTGCCGGTGGAAGGTTGAGATGACGAAGTGGGATCACTTTGCGTATCTACCTGCACATAACGCATAAAGCGGTTTGCTGCGGTATGTTTGTAATTTTGTAAAGCCATGCCTGTTAATTAGAATTCAAAAATAGGTATCTTACAGTTAGTATGGAAGGAATCGGTTTAAGTAAATTAGATATATCGCAGATAGTGACCGTCACATTCACCCTTTTCGCGGTAATTGATGTGTTGGGCTCATTGCCGATTATCATATCCATCAAAAAGAAAGTTGGCGATATTAATGCGCTGCAAGCCACCTTGGTATCCGGGGTCCTTATGTTATTGTTTTTCTTTATAGGGGAGCAAATGCTGCTGTTCATGGGACTGGATATAAAATCATTTGCCATAGCAGGTTCCATAGTTATATTCATCCTGGGCCTGGAAATGATACTTGGGCTGGAGTTCTTTAAGCCTGAAAAAGATGCAAAATCCAGCACATTGGTTCCGGTAGCATTTCCCCTTATTGCGGGTTCCGGCACGCTCACCACTGTGATGTCGCTGAAAGCCGCATACCAGTATTACAATATACTGATTGCCATCTGCATCAACCTCATTATCATTTATATCACGCTTCGCTCAGTAAACTTCCTGGAGCGTATACTGGGACCATCTGGTATTACTGTAGTACGCAAGTTCTTTGGGGTGATACTGCTTGCTATTGCAGTGAAGATATTCAGGAATAATATTGGTGTACTGAAATAAGTTAAGGAGAAAATTATTTAGTGGAATCGGGTTGCTTTGACCAAATCAGATGGTAGCTACCCATATTTACATGGTCTGCACGGCTATTGTTTAAATCTCCTTCAAAATCAAAATAATCGTGCGGGTTAGCGTTCTTTATCTTACTCACCTTAGCCTTCAGAAAAGGGTCCTCGCCGTCTATCCTTACCCTTATTTTGTCACCGGCAATTTTTAAAAAATAAAATTTCTTTTTCTTTTGAACATTCGGCACATATACCTTGCCTGCCTTTAATATCCTGCCGTGAATTATCACATCAAGATGGTACAAATCAGAATGCAGCAACTGTGTATAAAATAAACCATCTTCGTCAGAATATGCATCAATGGCCTTACCTGCTTTGCTTATCCTTACAGTAGCACCGGATACCGGCAGGTCATTTTCATCAGTAAGTTTACCGGCTATAATACCACTCTGGCCCCACACATCCGTATGTTCCAGTAAAAGTAGAATTATGAACCTGGTGAGCTTTTTCATAGATTTCAAGTAACAAAAGTAAGAATTAAGTTAATAAGTGAACTTATTTTCGATAAAAGCAATCAAACTATTAATATTGCCGGGAATTGTGGCGGTATTGCCCTAAAAATCAAAAAACTATTTTATGCTCACAGATATACTGAATGCGGCCAACCGGTACAATGACGGGGTTAAACGTGTAACTGAAAGGAGACTAAACTGGATAAAAAAACATACAGAGCTGAAAGCACATTTAAAGAAAGTAGCCGAGTACTTAAATGCTAATGCAACCTATAAGCAAGGTTTTTTTGTAGATACGCTACATGCTTTTAATGAAGCAACAAATGGTGTTTGCAACGAATTGCCATCCATCACTTTCAGGTCGGGGGATATGCCTATGCAGATAACATTCAGAAACAGTCTGGGTGAGCTTAAGAGCTATACGGAAGAAGGTTTCCGCATTTCATTCAACCCAATCATCACCGGTGAGATACTGGTGTTACTATTGCCGCACCATAGCGACATTAATGAAGGTGACCCGCAATACAGTACATTGGCCATCATCAATGAACCTGCTGATTTTACGATGGACATGGCGGATGAGATAATAAAAAAGGGCATAGAAGTAGCCTATTACAGCAGCTTTGCCGGCATGGCAGATATACAAAAAATGAATGAACAGACCGAAGCACAGAAAACATCTCGATATACTCCTATAGGCTTTAAAAGGTATGAAACAACAGAGAAATTCAAACCGTAGTAATTGGCTGGCACCTATCTGTCTGTTAGTTATGGCTGCCTGCAACAATGAGCGCGCTCCATTAGGTAATGCGCAAAATAATGACAGTAGTTCCGGTACAATAGTGATACCTGCACCAATCAGGTATGAAATTATCAACCAGTACCCGCACGACGCTACCGCCTTTACAGAGGGCCTTGAATTTAAAGATGGTATACTATATGAAAGTACCGGCCAGTACGGAAATTCTGAAATCCGGAAGATAGCGCTGAGAACAGGCAAAGTCATCTTATCCCGCAAACTGGAAGCCCGCTACTTTGGTGAAGGGCTTACCGTACTGAATGGAAAAATCTACCAGCTTACCTATAGGGAAGGCAAAGGATTTGTTTATGATGCTGCTACACTGAAGCAGGAACAAACTTTCTCTTTTAATGCTTCGGAGGGTTGGGGAATGACCAATAATGGCGCCCACCTGATATTTGATGACGGGGGCAGTATTTTTCATTTCCTTGACCCCGCAACTTTCAGGGAGATAAAACAATTGCGTGTCACGGACGAATACGGCCCGGTAAAAGAACTGAACGAGCCTGAAATGATCAAGGGGTATATTTATGCCAATGTGTGGCGAACGGACATGATTGTGAAAATAGATACAGCAACAGGACGTGTAGTTGGTAGAGTTGACCTCAGTGATTTGCGTCATACAGTTGCCGTGCCCCCTCCTACCGGTATAAGTAGTGGCCCTGAAGTACTTAATGGCATTGCCTATGATGCTGATAGCAACCGTATATTTATCACCGGCAAATACTGGCCGAAGCTACTCGAAGTAAAGTTTGATAATTAATACAGCATAAAATAGAAAATCCCCCGCGTATGCAGGGGATTTTTTATCATTCTTATAATCAACTTACTTATCGTATCAGGGTGACATTGCCTTTGTAGGCTATGTTGCTTTGTCCCGGCCGCCCTACTATGATAATGTAGTTGTATACACCCAGATCTTGCTTGGTGCCCTGGAAAGTACCATCCCAACCAACTTCCTTGCTGTTGGTGTAGAATATCTCCTGGCCCCAGCGGTTGAATACTCTGAACTCTACCATGTTCTGGAACTTCATGCCCACAGGCTTGAACACATCGTTGAGGCCGTCTCCGTTCGGAGAGAACGCACTTGGTACATCCTGGTCCATGGTCGTATCCACATACACCGTGATGTATGCCGAGTCGCGGCAACCATTATCATCAATACCATACACTGTGTAAGTAGTCGTACGTTTTGGTGTGGCAATCGGGTTGTTGATGTTGTTGTTATCAAGGCTACCGTCGTTAGGCATCCAGTAATAAATCACTTCGTTTGATGAATTTAACTGTATGCTGGAACCATAGTCAATCGTTTGAGAGACCGTTAGGTTTTGCAGTTTCTTGCCTTCCACCGAATTGATGATCATGGTATCTATAGTAGGACAACCATCAGGAACGATGCCCGGTATGGTCACTGTATGGATATTAGTGAACAGGCCGATACCAAATGAGTAAGGAGTAGCTACTGCATCATTGTCTAAGTTTGCCGGAGTATGTGTCCATGTGTGCTTATATTCCCAGTCTGGGTCCACGTCCGGTATAGAAATCACCTCATTCCTCATTGCCAGCGGCTGCGATATACACAGCATGGTGTCATTGAACGATTTTATATCCAGGTGCACTACAAATACTTCATGCGTCACCGAATCAGGACAGCCCATGGCATCTGTAACGATAAGTGTGACAGGGAATATACCCGGTATGCTATAAGAATGAGAAGGGGATGATGTCGTATCAAAAGTGCCGTCTCCATATCTCCAGAAGCTACCGTTAACTGCCAGATTTGTGAACATACTATCGTTGGCATAAGATGTATTAGTGAAGGTAATCGAATTAGCGCCTCCATTAAAGCAGATAGTATCAGGAGAAGCATCAAACACTGCATTTATCTCATGGCGGGCATCCACTTTTTTAGTAATGTTGGCAGTACAGAAAGCATTGCTTGCTATAAGTTTTACAAACCACTCTACGTTATTGTGCTTAAACACGTGCATTGTATGGCGTGTGTATACATCCGGAGTGCCGTCGCCGAATTCCCATCTGTATGAAGATGCATTGACGGACTTGTTATTAAAGTATACGGTATCCCATAAACAGCCGTAGTGAATAACAAAGTCAAAATCAGGTGTCACGCCCGGTACAACCGTGTGGCTGGCCGTAGCTTTACAGCCCCATATAGTGGTGCCCGTGACTGTATAAGTACCCTGCATCGTAGAATTGAATGGTGCTATAACAGGGTTTTGCATGGTGGAAGTGAAGCCAAGCGGCCCCGACCATAAGAAGGTTTCCCCGGCAGAGTCAAGGTTAACAAACAGGTTGAACGGGCTAACCAATGGGTCGCAGGTATTGGGTATGTTGCTGGTAGGAGTCACGATCGGTAACGGGTGTATGACCACACGTATATAATCGGTGTCATCTATGCCGCCGATGGTCCTGATGACACGGTACATGCCGGTATCAGCCCATGTGGTCGGGAATATCCACGGGCTATGAATAGTACTTGTAAAACCTGTAGGCCCTGTCCATAGATAAGTTGCGCCCAGAGAATCGCCGACCATGCCTATATGCAAGGGATCGCCAAGGCAAGGGTCAGTAGCCCATGCGAGATGGCAGGATTTTGCTGTGAAATAAAATGTGTCAGCAAGGCCGGGGCCGCAAGATGTATCTGTAGTACCGATTACGGTATAGGTGACGGTACCGGGGATAGCCGTAAGGCGAACATAAACATGTGTACCCGTAGTGGCTGTCAGGCCCGTTCCGGGAGTCCATGTCCAGCGGCCGGTAATCCATGACCTGTCATCTCCGTATGGTAAATCAACTGCTACTGAATCTACGCCGGGCAATAAACAACCATCAATCGTATCATGGCTGGTAGGTGTGCTTACAGGACTGGCAGGAACGCCGCCTATTGTCATTATAGGATCCGGCAATGCACCGGGGTCATCTATGCCTGCAAAACCATTGAATACATAAGCGTAAGAGATAGCAGTACTATCGCCTGGTGCAATATTACACAGATTAAATACGATAGCATGTGCTATATCGCCAGCATAATTAGGCCCTACCACATAACCTCCGCCGCCAGGCGCATAAGTCATATTCCACACAGTGGCAAGATCTATGGTAACAGGCATGCCCCAGAAACTATAGATTAATCCCACAGCACGTTGATCCTTTGCGCAAATTGAAAGCGGCGGACGAGTACCACGGGGGGCAATGCCTGTTGCAGAAACTTTATGTCTTGGGTTTCCCGGCGTTGTTGTCTGCATATCTACATAGTTATCTGTGCCGAATCCACCACCCGGCCATGATACATCATTATCCGGATCACTTGACCTGAAATAGTACACATTATTAGCAGAAACAGCGGAAATATTGCGGAAAGACGTAGTAACCACAACCGCAGAAGCCAATGTATCAACTCTTGTCTCCTGCCTGATAAGCAAGCTGGCTCCTCCGGCATTAAAAGTTCCGGTCCACATACCTTTGATCGTACCGCCGGTATTGGAATACCAAAGCCAGCTTGTAGCTGTCATCGTTGCGCCACCAGTTGTGGAAAAAAGTGTCCCTGTGTAAGCAGGACTGGCATACTGCTGTGAGCGCATACCATTCATCTGGATAGTCCAGCCTTCAAACGGGCTGCCGGGATATGTATAATCTCCCATATACGGTGGCGCTCCAACAGCCCATCCGTCATGTCCGTAATCATAAACTTCAGCTAATCCACCTGCGCCCGGAAGATGCGGGTGATAACCGGCGGGTGGTGTTCCCCGAACGCCAAAAGCCGCATTAGCACACGACCCGATTTCTAAGTATGCACCTTGTAAATAGCAATTAACACCTACTATCTGAGCAAAAGATATATTTGCTGCAAACAGAAAAGTGAACAGGAAAAGTAAGCGATTACGCATAGTATTCTTCTTTATTTTTAAATCTAACGCTAAATATAGTTACTATTACACTATCCTCAAAAAACTTTTTATAAAATAAAGCACATGGGATTTAATAGTACAGTTATATAGACATGAAGATTATCCATAAAGGTTGGTTATCTATATTATTTTTTTATTATTAATGTATGAATTTTTAAGAAATAATAGAAAATCCCCCGCGTATGCAGGGGATTTTTTATCATTCTTATAATCAACTTACTTATCGTATCAGGGTGACATTGCCTTTGTAGGCTATGTTGCTTTGTCCCGGCCGCCCTACTATGATAATGTAGTTGTATACACCCAGATCTTGCTTGGTGCCCTGGAAAGTACCATCCCAACCAACTTCCTTGCTGTTGGTGTAGAATATCTCCTGGCCCCAGCGGTTGAATACTCTGAACTCTACCATGTTCTGGAACTTCATGCCCACAGGCTTGAACACATCGTTGAGGCCGTCTCCGTTCGGAGAGAACGCACTTGGTACATCCTGGTCCATGGTCGTATCCACATACACCGTGATGTATGCCGAGTCGCGGCAACCATTATCATCAATACCATACACTGTGTAAGTAGTCGTACGTTTTGGTGTGGCAATCGGGTTGTTGATGTTGTTGTTATCAAGGCTACCGTCGTTAGGCATCCAGTAATAAATCACTTCGTTTGATGAATTTAACTGTATGCTGGAACCATAGTCAATCGTTTGAGAGACCGTTAGGTTTTGCAGTTTCTTGCCTTCCACCGAATTGATGATCATGGTATCTATAGTAGGACAACCATCAGGAACGATGCCCGGTATGGTCACTGTATGGATATTAGTGAACAGGCCGATACCAAATGAGTAAGGAGTAGCTACTGCATCATTGTCTAAGTTTGCCGGAGTATGTGTCCATGTGTGCTTATATTCCCAGTCTGGGTCCACGTCCGGTATAGAAATCACCTCATTCCTCATTGCCAGCGGCTGCGATATACACAGCATGGTGTCATTGAACGATTTTATATCCAGGTGCACTACAAATACTTCATGCGTCACCGAATCAGGACAGCCCATGGCATCTGTAACGATAAGTGTGACAGGGAATATACCCGGTATGCTATAAGAATGAGAAGGGGATGATGTCGTATCAAAAGTGCCGTCTCCATATCTCCAGAAGCTACCGTTAACTGCCAGATTTGTGAACATACTATCGTTGGCATAAGATGTATTAGTGAAGGTAATCGAATTAGCGCCTCCATTAAAGCAGATAGTATCAGGAGAAGCATCAAACACTGCATTTATCTCATGGCGGGCATCCACTTTTTTAGTAATGTTGGCAGTACAGAAAGCATTGCTTGCTATAAGTTTTACAAACCACTCTACGTTATTGTGCTTAAACACGTGCATTGTATGGCGTGTGTATACATCCGGAGTGCCGTCGCCGAATTCCCATCTGTATGAAGATGCATTGACGGACTTGTTATTAAAGTATACGGTATCCCATAAACAGCCGTAGTGAATAACAAAGTCAAAATCAGGTGTCACGCCCGGTACAACCGTGTGGCTGGCCGTAGCTTTACAGCCCCATATAGTGGTGCCCGTGACTGTATAAGTACCCTGCATCGTAGAATTGAATGGTGCTATAACAGGGTTTTGCATGGTGGAAGTGAAGCCAAGCGGCCCCGACCATAAGAAGGTTTCCCCGGCAGAGTCAAGGTTAACAAACAGGTTGAACGGGCTAACCAATGGGTCGCAGGTATTGGGTATGTTGCTGGTAGGAGTCACGATCGGTAACGGGTGTATGACCACACGTATATAATCGGTGTCATCTATGCCGCCGATGGTCCTGATGACACGGTACATGCCGGTATCAGCCCATGTGGTCGGGAATATCCACGGGCTATGAATAGTACTTGTAAAACCTGTAGGCCCTGTCCATAGATAAGTTGCGCCCAGAGAATCGCCGACCATGCCTATATGCAAGGGATCGCCAAGGCAAGGGTCAGTAGCCCATGCGAGATGGCAAGATCGTGCTGTGAAATAAAATGTGTCAGTCAGGCCAGGCATACATACACCGGTATCTGTGGTGCCGATTACGGTATAGGTGATGGTACCGGGGATGGCCGTAAGACGAACATAAACATGAGTACCTGTAGTGGCAGTAAGGCCTGTACCTGGCATCCAAGTCCATTTTCCGGTAACCCAAGACCGATCATCTCCGTAAGGAATATCCACTGCTACGGAATCAACACCCGGTAATAAACAACCATCAATCGTATCATGGCTGGTAGGTGTGCTTACGCCGCTGGTAGGCACTCCGCCTATTGTCATAATGGGATCAGGCAATGCACCTGCGTCATCTATGCCCGTAGGGCCATTGAATATATATGCATAAGAGATTGCTGTGCTGTCACCGGGAAGAATATCGCATAAGTTCCATATAATCCCGGTGCCGATATCACCGGGGTGGTTTGCGCCTACATTGAAAAAAGCGCCACCACCAAAACCGGCTGTCATTGCCCAGCCAACTGCGAGATCCTGAGTGATAGCAAGCGGCCACCAATTATATATAAAAGCAACTGCACGGGAATCTTTCGTACCTATTGTTAATGGCGGACGAGTTGTGCTCCTGCCTATACCTGTTACTTCCACTTTATGGGTTGGGTTGGGAATAGTAGCGTTCTGAATATCAACAAAGTTATCGGTAAGGAAGCCACCACCGGGCCATGTCTGATCATTGTCCGGGTCGGTAGAACGCATGTAGTACACAGCAGGGATAGTTGTTACCGCACTCGTGTTGATAAATTTAACTGTAACTACAACCGCAGATGCCAGCGTATCCACCCTGATTTCAGATTTCATCAGCATAATGCCACCCGGGCCAGTTGTGCCTTGCCAGTAAGCACGTTTATTACCGCCAATATTACTATATGACGTAACAGATGACCCGGTCATTGTAGCACCGCCTCCAAAAATATATCCTGATTGAAAGCCCTGCACACGAAAAGTACCACCCCATTGAACTTCCCAACCTTCAAACGGGTATCCCGGGAATGTGTAGTCACCCATATAGGCCGGCGTGCCTACAGTCCATCCATCATGACCGTAGTCATAAACTTCTGCAAGTGAGCCAAAGTGAGGATGATAACCGGCGGGAGGTGCCGGTGCTCCAAAAGCCCCATTGCTTAACATACCAATTTCCAGATAACCCCCTTTCAGGTACACATTGGGACCAACTATCTGAGCGAAGGATGTTCCTGTAGCTAAAAGAAGTAAGAGTAAGAGTAATCGGCTACGCATATGATTTTTCAATTTATATAGAGTTAAATATTACAGTTATTGGTGACAAACAAAAATAATATATCAGGTTGATAATAACTAATGTTCTGCACTAAAAAGACACACAAAAATGAATAAAGGTTGGTATATTTTTAAAAAAGATTATTTCCATAGTTTGGATAAACAAAAAATCTCCGTTCGCGATGAACGGAGATTTAATAAAAATCGCAATATTATTGAGCTACCAAACCCTTACGCGCTCGTTTTCCGGCCTGTAAGATTTGTCAGTTGGTTTGATATTGAATGCTTTATACCATGCCTCCATATTACTTGGAGTTACGTTGCAACGCAATTCGGCTGGCGAGTGTGGGTCAGTTTTCAGGCGAGATGCCAGTTCTTCCGGCCTTGTATTGGCCCGCCACACCTGTGCCCAACTCAGGAAAAAGCGCTGATCGGGCGTAAAGCCGTCAATTTTATCATTCCCCTTACCTTGTTTTGTCTTTTTGAAAGCCTCATAAGCTATATTCAGGCCGCCCAAATCGGCCAGGTTTTCCCCCTCTGTAAGTGCGCCATTAGCATGAAAGGTATCCATTACAATTATTTTATTGAACTGGTCCACCATTTTATTAGCATTCTTAACAAAATTCGCCGAATCAGCCGGACTCCACCAATTACTCAGGTTACCATCTGCGCTGTATAATCTTCCCTGATCATCAAAACCATGTGTCATTTCGTGGCCAATAACCGCTCCAATGCCACCATAATTAACGGCATCATCAGCTTTTTCGTCAAAGAAAGGATATTGCAGTATTCCGGCAGGGAAAACAATCTCGTTGAAGGCGGGGTTATAATAAGCATTCACGGTAGGTGGTGTCATCCCCCACTCTGTGCGGTCCACAGGCTTACCTAATCTATTGAGTTGGTAATTATACTCCCATTGCGATGTGGCGAGGATATTTTTAACGAAATTATCGTTCACAATCGTAAGCGCGCTGTAGTCTTTCCATTTATCAGGATAACCGATTTTTTTCATGAAGGTATTCAGCTTTGCATGTGCTTTTTTCTTGGTGCTGTCGCTCATCCAGTCGAGCTTGTCTATGCGTTCTGCGTAGGTCTGTTGCAGGTTGTCCACCATTTCAAGCATACGTTTTTTCGCTTCGGGCTTAAAATACTTATCTACATACAATTGCCCGAGCAATTCGCCTTCAGAGCCATCAACAACCTGTAGAATGCGCTTCCACCTTGGCTTCTGTACTTTCTGGCCGCGCATCACCTTTCCATAAAAACCAAAACGGGTCGTGTCGAACGAAATTCCTAAGTAAGGAGCCATATCATTCACTAATTGGAATTTCAGGTATTTCTTCCAAGAGTCAATAGAAGTTGCGCGGAATTGTTTCGCCACTTCAGCAAAAAATGCAGGCTGGCCTATAATCATTGAATCCTCACCCTTTACTTTGAGGTTAGCCAGCACAGTTTTCCAGTTTATACCTGGCGTTAATTTGCCTATACCATCTGTATTGAATTTATTATACAGTTTATATGGGTCACGCATTTCAACCCGGGTCATTGAAGCCCCGGCTAGGGTCGATTCCAATTTATATATTTCAGTGGCCTCTTTTTCCGCAGTTATGCTGTCGTCGCCCATAAGCATGAGCATTTTGGGTATATATTGTTTATAGGCGTCCCGGATCTTTGCCGTACGCTCGTCTTTGTCAAAATAATATTCCCTACCCGGCATGCCAAGGCCGCCCTGAAAAAACTGGCACATTTGCTTAGACACATTCTTGTCATCGGGCGATATATAAAAACCGAATACCTGCCCTATGCCTTGTGTATGTTCTATTGCTATTTCTTCAATAAGGCCGTTTACTTCTTTTATATTATTAATTCGTTCTATTATCTCGTTAAGAGGGGCTAACCCTATTTTGTTGATGGTATTGCTATCCATACCTGTGCGGTAAAGGTCACCCACTTTTTGAGCTGTGCTGCCGGAAGGCGCATTGGTAATTGCAGCTACAGAATCAAGCAAGGTTTGGAGTGCTTTATAGTTATTTTCCTGCAATTCATTAAAACTCCCCCACCTTGATTCTGTTTCGGGCACCGGATTATTTTTCAGCCAGGTGCCATTCGCATATTGAAAAAAGTTATCCCCGGGATGAATGGTAGTATCCATGTTGGCAGGGTCAAGTAGTTTCCTCGAAATCGCGGCATCGCCAGCATTGTTAGTAGCATTGCTACTACAGGCGGAAACAACGAGCAGGGAAGATGCGGCAATCGCAATCAAATTTAATTTCATATAAATACGCGTTAAGATATTATTGAATTGCAAAAGTACAACAAACGCCTTGTAAAGCACAAAGATTATGTGCTATTACAAGGCGTGAAAATGCGGGGGATATTATAATCTGAACGATTATATTTTCACAAACTTACTCACGGAAATACCACTTTCACCTCTTAAAGTAACGTAGTAAATGCCGCTATTCAAATTACTGATATTCAAAATCATACCACTTGAAATATTTGATTGTTTTATTTGTATTTGGCCAAGGGTATTTGTAATTTCGACTGAGCTGAAATGCCCAATGTTTTTTATAGTAAGCAGGTCATTTGCAGGGTTAGGATATATATCGAATTTGCCAATTTTATCCATAGGCGTTTTAAGTGACGATGTTAGCATACAGGGAAATGTAGTTGTACAATCAAGCACCAAAACCGTCATTTCGCGCTGGCTTGTACCCACCAGCACACCAGAACGATATTCGCTCATATTGTATAAAATCACAGCACGCTGTAATGCATTTGGATGAAATATCAACTTCCCGGAAGAGCTATCTATAGCAAAACTATCAACAAGCACCTGCAAGGGTTTTGTCGCCGAGATGGGCGTACCTGCCCAGGCACTCCCGGTATATGTAGGAGCACCTCCGGATGACGCACACCCGGTGCTGGCACTGCCATTTTTTACGGCAATCAGTGAAACTACCACGCTATCGCCATCAGGGTCAATAATGCCAGGATTATACTCATCGTGCTGTAAATTGCAAAAGAACGTCTGTTGAGATACGGTTAGATTGGCGCTGGAATTATTAAATATGGTATTATCTAATTTGCTTTCCAATTCTATCATACTAGCGCCTGCCATCGAGATATTCGTAATCGCGGCAGCCCTTCCTGCTGAGCCGCTGGCTCCATTATAGCCCTGATAAACAAAACGCCAGGTGGCAGACGTATGAGGTAGTACATAAAGAGCACTATACCTGAACTTTTTCACGCCGGGTATCGTGGATGAAGGGTTGGTGCACTGCGATGTATCTCCGGGGCATAGTGGGGTAATTTCTACATTGCTACCGGTGTCGGGAGACAGGGCAACGCTACCTATAGACACAGAACCATCATAGACACATACGCGTGGTGCTGATGTAGGCAGCCCGGCAAAAGCACCGGCACTTGCCGGCCCGCAATCACCATAAAGCACTACGGTTACCTTGTAGGTATCCAAATTTATGTGCTTATAATACAAATCTGTACCAACAATGTGGGACGCTGTCGCATTGAATCCAAGGATGGACAAACATAAAGTTAGGAGCATGCGTTGCATGCCCGCAATCGGGTAATTTTTCGATTTCATAAAGGTGTGTTTTTAAAGAATATATGGCAAATATCGTGCCAAAAAATATATTTATTGCTTGAAATGTTATTTTGTAAAAAAAGACGAAAGGGAAAAAAAGGGGTAGGGAAAACAATTAAAATTTACAAAAAAACTGTGATAATGGCTCATTTTTCTGTCGTTTTTTATAAAATTACCCCGCTTTTAGCATCAATTTAGTCTTTTTTATATGATTTCGTTTTATGGCTTTAATGTTTACTTTTGCAGTCCAAATTTAAAATTTAGAAACTTACATGGCTACAACAGCAGATATGCGTAACGGGCTCATCTTAAAACTTGATGGCAGCCTTTATTCAGTAGTAGAATTCGGACAGAACAAGACAGCCCGCGCAGCAGCAAAAGTTTGGGCAAAATTAAAAGGCGTGGACAACAAGCGCTCAATTGAACACACCTGGAATTCCGGCGATACCATCTTCCCTATTCGGGTAGAAAAACGCCCATACCAATTCTTATACAAGGATGACAGCGGTTTCAATTTAATGGACAATAATACATACGAGCAGATTGTAGTAGGTGAAGACCTTGTGGAACATCCTG
The DNA here is from genome assembly GCA_964493865.1 of uncultured Flavipsychrobacter sp. Classification (GTDB taxonomy): domain Bacteria; phylum Bacteroidota; class Bacteroidia; order Chitinophagales; family Chitinophagaceae; genus Nemorincola. Next base: position 122,397 of record CAZBPS010000004.1, on the reverse strand, counting down.
AATTATACAAGGACGGGCAGGAATGCTTTGTTATCGTTAACACGGAGACTGAAATGCCTATGGGTGTAGAGTTACCGCCAAGTGTGAATTTGCTTGTTACTTACTCAGAGCCGGGCGTGAAGGGCGATACTGCTACCAGGGCTACCAAACCAGCTACATTAGAAACAGGGGCTACTATACAGGTGCCATTGTTTGTGAATGAAGGGGAACTGATAAAAGTTGACTCCAAGACCGGTAACTACGTGGAAAGGGTAAAAGGATAAGGAGTTAATAAGTTAAAAGGATAATAAGTTAACTGGCCTGTCATTTAGCCGGTTTTTAGAGTTACTTTTTACTAAAAAAAATATTTCATGGAATATAAGCAAATACAAGAGCTGATAAAGACAATCAACAAATCGAACATCAGCGAACTGACTGTAGAAGACGGTACGTTTAAAATTACCATCAAACAGGAATCAGCACCGGTACAGTATGTTACTGCACCACCGGTTCCTGCTCCGGCACACCATATGGTGCCTGTAATACAATCGGCACCCGCACAGGTACATGCGCCTGCCCCCGAAAAATCGGCGGCAACGCCTGCAACGGAAACAAGCAATGCGATAACAATAAAGTCGCCAATGATTGGCACCTTCTACAGAAGCCCGTCGCCCGATAAACCAGTATTTGTAAACGTGGGGGACGAAATAAAGGCCGGACAAGTACTTTGCATTATAGAAGCTATGAAGTTGTTCAACGAAATAGAAAGCGAAGTAAGCGGAAGATTAGTTAAAGTAGTAGCTGACGACTCCAGCCCTGTAGAATATGACCAGCCATTGTTCATTATTGAGCCGATGTAATTAATTACTCAATTACTCTATGGCTCAATAGCTCAATGGTGTAGTGTATTTTTATTCTAAAAAAAATGAAGCGGGAATTATTTGATAAAAATCCGATTCTGAAATTATCATTTGATTTTGCTTTAATGGTAGTTGAGTATTGTGAGTTGTTGGAGTCGAACAAGTAATACATTTTGGCACGGCAGCTGTTCAGATCCGGCACTTCAATAGGTGCTAATGCAATGGCGGCCCAAAATGCAGAGAGCAAAGCTGATTTTCTTCATAAAATGAAGATAGCGGCAAAAGAAGCAGAAGAAACACAATTTTGGTTATGGCTTTGTGACTACAGCACCAATTATCCAAATTGTGATAAGCTGATTAATAAACTTGAAGAAGTCAACAAAGTATTGGGGGCAATAGTCAATACTTCGAGAAGAAATATAGTTCATAACAAAAAATCATAAACCTTTGTCTAAATGCGCTGAGAATTGAGCCATTGAGCCATTGAGTTATTGAGCCATTAAACTAAGATGTTTAAAAAAATACTGATAGCTAACCGTGGGGAAATTGCTTTACGTATCATACGTACATGCCGTGAAATGGGGATACGCACGGTAGCTGTTTATTCCACAGCTGATAAGGATAGTCTTCACGTACGTTTTGCTGATGAAGCTGTTTGTATCGGTAAAGCCCAAAGCGCTGATTCCTATCTGAACATACAGCATCTCATGGCCGCCGCTGAGATAACCAATGCAGATGCCATACACCCCGGCTACGGCTTCCTGGCAGAAAACGCCAATTTTGCCGAGATATGCGCGCAATACAATATTAAATTTATTGGCCCTACCCCTGCCATGATCCGCTCTATGGGCGATAAGATTACGGCAAAGGAGACTATGATAAAGGCCAAGGTGCCGGTAATACCTGGCTCTGAAGGGTTGCTGCAAAGTGTAGACGAAGCTAAGAAAGTGGCCAAAGAAATGGGTTATCCTGTTATCATCAAGGCTACTGCTGGCGGTGGAGGAAAAGGCATGCGCGTGGTTTGGGAAGACAGCGAGATAGAACATGCTTATAATACCGCAAAAATGGAGGCCGCCGCTTCTTTCAAGAATGACGGTATATATATGGAGAAGTTCGTGGAAGAACCGCGCCATATAGAGATACAAGTGGCCGGCGACCAATTTGGTACCGTATGCCACCTGAGCGAGCGCGATTGCTCGATACAGCGCAGGCACCAGAAACTGGTGGAAGAATCCCCTTCCCCGTTTATGACACCTGAACTACGCCAGAAAATGGGTGAAGCGGCCATAAAAGCAGCTGCCGCTATCAATTATGAAAGCGTAGGCACAGTAGAGTTCCTGGTGGACAAACACCGTAACTTCTACTTCATGGAAATGAATACCCGTATACAGGTGGAGCACGGCGTGACGGAAGAAGTGATCAGCTACGACCTGATAAAAGAACAAATAAAGATAGCTGCAGGTGTGTCGATAAGCGGCAAGAATTATGAGCCAAAGATACACGCAATAGAGTGCCGGATAAACGCCGAAGACCCTTACAACGACTTCAGGCCATGCCCCGGCAAAATAACCACCCTACACACACCCGGAGGACATGGTGTGCGTGTAGACTCGCACATTTATGCAGGATATACCATTCCTCCTTATTACGACTCCATGATAGCTAAAGTGATTGCCGTGGCCCAGACACGGGAAGAGGCAATAAACACCATGGAGCGCGCACTGAGCGAGTATGTGATTGAGGGTATTAAAACAACCATCCCCTTCCACCTGCAATTGATGAAGAACGAGGAATTCAGGAAGGGTAATTTTACTACCAAGTTTCTGGAGACGTTCAAGCTGGTTTAGGAATTACATTGTACTTAAGGCAATTTTGCTTTTTGTTTTGAATCAATATTAGCCTTACTATAATTCAATTATTACCTTCGCACTATGAAAAAAACATTGCTCATAACCGGTGGTGCCGGATTCATAGGCTCTCACGTGGTACGGTTATTTGTTCAGAAATACCCTGATTACAGGATAGTGAACCTGGATGCGCTTACCTATGCCGGCAACCTTGAGAACCTAAAGGATATTGAGAACTCCTCGAATTATGTTTTTGAAAAAGCGGACATTACTGATGCCGAACATATAAACAGGCTGTTTGCCCAATATAATTTTGATGGGGTCATCCACCTGGCGGCAGAAAGCCATGTAGATCGTTCGATAACAGACCCGAATGCGTTCATCAAGACGAACGTAATGGGTACAGCCAACCTGCTAAATAGTGCACGTGAAGCATGGAAAGGAAATTTTGAAGGGAAACGCTTCCATCATGTATCTACCGATGAAGTATATGGCTCCCTGGGGGCTGAAGGGTTCTTTTTAGAGACTACCCCTTATGACCCACAATCACCCTACTCTGCTTCAAAAGCGTCATCAGATCATCTTGTACGTGCTTATGGCAATACCTATGGTTTACCATTTGTTATAACTAACTGCTCTAACAACTACGGGCCTAACCACTTCCCTGAGAAACTGATACCTCTTTTCATTAATAATATACGCAACAACAAATCGCTGCCGGTATATGGCGACGGCAAATATACCCGCGACTGGCTTTATGTGATAGACCATGCACGCGCTATAGATATGGTTTTCCATGGCGGGCGCAATGGAGAGGCTTACAATGTAGGTGGCTTTAATGAGTGGCAGAATATCGAGCTCGTGAAGCTGCTGTGCAAAGAGATGGACGAAAAGCTGGGCCGCCCTGCCGGAGAATCAGAAAAATTGATTACCTACATCAAAGACCGCCCCGGCCACGATCGCCGGTATGCTATTGATGCCAATAAGATAAATAAAGAATTGGGCTGGTATCCATCAGTTACTTTTGAAGAAGGGCTGAGCAAAACCATAGACTGGTATCTTGCTAATGAAGAATGGCTGAATCATGTTACATCAGGAGATTACCAGAAATATTACAATACTCAATACACACACTAAATGAAAGGAATAATACTCGCCGGCGGCTCAGGTACACGTTTATACCCACTTACTATTGCTGTGAGCAAGCAGTTGATGCCTGTATATGACAAGCCAATGGTGTATTACCCTTTATCTACCCTGATGCTTGCGGGTATCAATGAGATACTCATTATAACTACTCCTGAAGACCAGCCGGCATTTAAAAAATTACTGGGCGATGGCAGTAGGATTGGTTGCCGGTTCGAGTATATGGTACAGCCAAGCCCCGACGGGCTGGCGCAGGCCTTTATTTTGGGAGCAGATTTTATCGGAAACGACCCTGTTGCATTAGTATTGGGCGATAATATTTTTTATGGTTCCGGTATGGGTACATTATTAAAAAATAATGTAAACCCGGATGGCGCTGTTGTATTTGCCTATCAGGTAAATGATCCCGAGCGTTATGGTGTTGTAGAGTTTGATAAGAACAATAATGTTATCAGCATAGAGGAAAAACCCACCGCACCTAAGTCTAATTTTGCCGTGCCCGGCCTGTACTTTTACGATAATGATGTAGTGGCTATAGCCAAGGTAATAAAACCATCGCCCCGCGGCGAGCTGGAAATAACAGATATTAACAAAACTTACCTTTCACAGGGCAAGCTGAAAGTGGGTGTGCTGGACAGAGGCACAGCATGGCTGGATACCGGAACATTCGATTCACTCATCGAGGCCGGAGAATTCATTGAAGTGATTGAAAAACGGCAAGGGTTGAAAATTGGCTGCATTGAGGAAATAGCCTACCGCAACAGCTGGATAAATGACGCGGAAATGGATAAACTGGCTACTCTATACTTAAAAAGCGGGTATGGAGCATATCTGAAGAAAATTATTGGTAACAAGTAGGATAGCAGCTAATCTTTCCTCGTTATAGAATTAAAGGCAAGTAATGTTATATTTGTACGGCTTAGCCAAAGTGCTGCTTTATGCTTTTTAATTCTTTCCAGTTTTTATTGTTCTTCCCTATAGTCACCCTACTCTATTTTTTACTGCCTTATAAGCTCCGGTGGTTCCATCTGCTGGTTGCCAGTTGCATATTTTACATGGCCTTTGTGCCCGTCTATATCCTCATTCTCGGCTTCACCATTGTTGTAGATTATATAGCCGGCATTATGATAGAGGACGCTACCGGCCGGAGGCGCAAATTATTTCTGGTGATGAGCCTTGTGGCCAATATTGGTGTACTTGCGGTATTCAAGTATTATAATTTCTTCATCGGGAATATTAATGAAGTTTTCTCTGCAGCAGGGTCGGCTTTTCACCTCCCATTACTCTATATACTGCTGCCAATTGGCTTGTCGTTCCATACCTTTCAGGCCATGAGCTATACTATCGAAGTATACAGGGGCCATGAAAAAGCAGAGCGTCACTTTGGTATTTACTCATTATATGTGATGTTTTATCCACAACTTGTGGCGGGGCCCATAGAAAGGCCACAAAACCTGCTGCACCAGTTCCATGAGCATCACGACTTTAATTTCGAAGAATGCAAGGAAGGGCTTAAACAAATGCTGTGGGGCTTCTTCAAAAAGATAGTGATTGCCGACAGGCTTGCATTAGTGGTAAAAACGGTATTCAAGCATCCTGAGAACTTCGATGGCCCATCACTGACAATCGCTACGCTGTTCTTTACTTTCCAGATATACTGCGATTTTTCAGGATACTCAGATATAGCAATCGGCGCGGCGCGGGTAATGGGTTTCAAACTGATGAAGAATTTTAACCGTCCTTACTTTTCAAAATCCATTTCTGAGTTCTGGACTAGGTGGCACATATCATTATCCACCTGGTTCAAAGATTATTTATACATCCCACTTGGCGGTAACAGGGTACCTACAATGCGTCTGTATATGAATCTGTCAATAGTTTTCCTGGTTAGTGGCTTGTGGCATGGCGCTAACTGGACATTTATTATTTGGGGCGCATTGCATGCGTTCTACCTTGTTTTTGGAATGGCTACAAAGAAAGCGCGAGTAGCTATGATGCAGTCTGTTGGCATAAAGGAGCATTCAACACTGAACAATACGTTGTCAATGGCTATCACATTCTTACTGGCCAGCTTTGCCTGGATATTCTTTGTGTCCGCAAACCTGCACGATGCTCTTTATGTTAGTACACACCTATTCAGCGGCTGGGGAGATACGTTGTCTGTCAGCGGCATTAAGTCTGTGATAACAGCAGTAGGCGGAAACGATACTATCATGGGTACATTCAATGTGGGACTTGGAATTGTTCTGATACTGTTCATGGAATATGTGCAGTATAAGACAAAAGATGGCCCGGCGATGAATATTGTTCACAACAAACCGGCATTGATAAAATGGAGCTTTTATTCCTTATTGATAGTGCTGATTTTATTGATCGGAGTATATGACAACCAGGAATTTATTTATTTTCAATTTTAGCGTGGGATGAAAAAAAATATTAAGCCCATATTGCTGTTCCTGCTCACGCTGCTTGTCATCGTCGGTTCCATACAATGGAGTATAGACTTTTGCTACAAAAAAAGGGTGACTAATAAGTTCATTAAGGTATTCAGGCATGAGATTGATGAAGATGTAATGATATTCGGAAGTTCCGTAGCGTTCCACCAGTTTGACCCGAAGATTATAAAAGACGTGACCGGATTAAGCGCATACAATATGGGTTTCCCTGGTATGTTCTTTGTGCAATACGATGGCTTGATAAAGGAATACCTGGCTTACATGAAGCAGTGTAAGGTTATTGTAATTGCCTGCGATTTTGATAATCTTGGCAAGAATGAGTTGGCAACTCGGCCCGACCTTTTCTATGCATACATCAATAATGGAAATGTATACAGTTCGTTGTACGAAATGGAGCCACGTAAAGCTTTTTGCGCTAAGTATGTACCTGGTTACAAACTTACCTTGCTCAATAAGGCATTTTATACCGATATGCTTCTTGCCCATCGCTACCCGGAAGGTGATAACGGCTTTGAATCGCTTGACACGAAATGGGAGGTAACCAAAAGAGAGCCATTTAATTCTCGCTATGACGAAAATGTATTTTCGCAACTTAAAGAAACAGTAAGTGAAATCAGAAAAAAAGACATCAAATTAATATTCGTGATCCCACCTGTATATGAAGAAGGTTATAAATTAATAATGAATGCAGAAGGCATCAAATCGAAATACCGTTCGTTAGCAGGTAAAGATGTTTATTATCTCGACTACACAAATGACACCCTGTGCAGGTCTACGAACTATTTCAGAAATTTCACGCACCTAAACAGCATAGGCGCCGCAGCCTTTTCCCGTACCTTTGCGCACGATTTATCGAAAATAATTCATGAATAATATCATCTTCTGGTCGCAACCGCTTATCGCTGCCTTCATTGGCTGGATAACTACATGGCTGGCCATCAAAATGTTGTTTCACCCCCGCAACCCTGTACGTTTTGTGGGCATGACCATACAAGGCGTGTTCCCGAAACGCCAACAATTGGTAGCACAGAAACTAGGTGAAATAGTAGCCAAAGAGCTCATCCATTTTGATGAAATAGCGGCCATGCTCAAGGACCCGCAACAACTGAAAGACCTGACCCCGACCATAGAAAAACATTTGGATAGTTTTCTGCATGTGAAGCTAAAAGAAAAGCTGCCGGTTATATCCATGTTCGTTGGGGACAGCACTTTACAAAAACTGAAAGATGGTATGCTTGAAGAGATAGAAGTGTTGCTGCCTGAGGTTATTAACCAGTACACAAATTCGCTGGGCCAGAAGATTGACATCGAGAAAATAGTGACGGAGAAGGTCGCCAACTATTCATCAGATAAATTGGAGGAGATACTGCTGTCGGTAATGAAAAAAGAATTTTGGTTCCTTGAATTGGTGGCATTGGTATTGGGTTTTGTTATCGGTTTGATGCAAATGGGCCTGGCATTGTTATGAATGCCTTGAATTGATCAGACATACAAACAAATCTATATGAAATATTTTCCCTCTACACTTTATTTTGACCGATTATTTTTCTACCTTGCCTCTCAATAAAAGTAACGAAATGAAAAATCTCATCTTAATCGTCTTCTTGTCATTCATCCTTGTTGGGGTATGCAACGTATCATATGCGCAAGACTACAAGTGCAGCAAGTCCTATAAAAAGGAGTGGAAGGCAGAGAAAAAAGAATCTAAAATATACAAAAAAATGTTCCGCGACCGAGGGGTAAAGGCTGAAAAAAAACGATATAAATACTATAAAAAGACCTATAAAACAGATAAAAAAGAATGGGAACACCGCCATCATCGCGATTATGACTACTACTGGTAGTCGATTATTGATAACATATCACATATAGCCTCCTTTACCGGGGGCTATTTTCGTTTTGCACACAAGGGGGATTATGAGGGTGATATGCTTTTAATAATAAAAATGTAGGGTTACATTTGTCATCTATTTCAAAAAACAGATTAAATGAAAAAAATAGTATTGTTACTTGTTGCAGCAGTCTCTATGTTTGGGGCTAAGGCTGATGAAGGCATGTGGATACCGATGCTTATCGGTAAAAACTATGAAGAAATGCAACGAATGGGCCTTAGGCTGTCGAAGCAGGACGTTTACGATATAAATAACAGCAGCCTTAAAGACGCGATTTTGCAGTTTGGCGGTGGTTGCACTGCCGAGATGATTTCAGGCAGCGGACTATTGCTCACTAACCACCACTGTGGGTACGACGCTATTGCTAACCTGAGCACCGTGGAACGCAACTTATTAGACAACGGCTTCTGGGCGCACAACATGCAGGAAGAATTACCTGCTAAGGGTGTTACCGCGCTATTCCTGCAGCGTATGGAAGACGTGACCGACAAGGTGAAGGCAGCAATAGGCAATGCGACCGGTGAGGAGTTCAATAAAAAATTTGATGCCGTAAGAAAAGAGATTGAAGAAGCCGCCGGCGAAAAAGGAAAATATGTAGCCAATGTAAAAGACTACTTCAATGGCAACCAGTTTTTCCTGCTTATATACAAGAGGTACACTGATGTGCGCCTGGTAGGCACACCTCCAAAATCATTAGGCAAATTCGGTGGCGACACGGATAACTGGATGTGGCCACGCCATACTTCCGATTTCTCTATGTTCCGCGTATATGCCGATGAGAATAACCAGCCAAGGCCATATAACGCAGCTAATGTGCCCTTCCGCCCAAAGAAATACCTGCCCGTATCCATCAGGGGGGTGAAAGAAGGCGACTATGCGATGATAATGGGTTATCCCGGCCGCACAAACAGGTATGAGGTATCTTATGGTGTTGACCTCGCGGTAAATGTAACAAACCCTTCAATCGTTGCCTGCCGCGACCTGCGCCTGTCTATTATGCGCAAGCATATGGATATGAACAAGAGTACCTATCTGCAACTCACTTCCTCTTATTCCCGTATTGCCAACTACTGGAAATACTACATAGGCCAGACAGAACAATTGGTAAGACTCAACGTAGTGGACAAGAAGAGAAAAAGTGAGGACGATTTCTCAAGGTGGCAGCGTGAAAACAACCTCGATGCAGGGCTGCTTGGCAAGTTCGCAAAGATATATACCGACTATACACCATTTGCAAAACACTCTGTTTATTATGGTGAGTGTTTCAGGGCTACAGCCTTTGCAAGGATTGGCTCTGCGTTAAAACCTTTGCATGATGCCTATGTGCGCCATGCCGGCAAGAAAATGGCTGACGATACCCTGAAAAAATACATTGATATCGCACAGAACGTATATAGGGCAAACATGAAGGAGTTTGACCTGGGTACTGAAAAAGACATGTTTGCGCAGATGACCGAGCTATACTATAAGAATGTGCCCAAAGATCAGCTACCCGATATTTATGAGAAAGTTATCTTCGCGAAACATAAAAAATCCTATACAGCCTACACCGATTATGTGTTCTCCCATACTTTCCTTGCTGACAGCAATAAGTTCAACGCATTCTGCAAAGCACCTTCACTCGAAAAGCTGAAGAATGATGCTGCTTTCACCTATGCGCTGAGCTATGTCACTAACTACGGGAAAAATTATCAACCTAAAATTGAAGCGTTTTCCACTCAAAAAGCCGACCTGGCAAGAGAATATGTGCGCCAGTTGATGATGCAACAGAAAAGCAAGTTAATGTACCCTGATGCCAACTCAACAATGCGTATCACCTACGGACGTGTAAGCAGCTACGACCCACAGGATGGCGTTCACTTCAACTACTTTACTACACTTGATGGCCTGATGACCAAGTATAAACCGGGAGACGATGAATTTGACGCTCCAAAGGAATTGGTAGAACTCTACAAGAAAAAGAATTATGGCCGTTATGCTGATGAAGATGGCACACTGCATACCTGCTTCATTACCAACAACGACATTACCGGCGGAAATTCAGGTAGTCCAGTAATCAATGCTTATGGAGAGTTGATTGGTACCGCGTTTGACGGCAACTGGGAAGCCATGAGCGGCGATATAGCATTTGATAAAAAATACAAAAGGACAATCGTTTGCGATATCCGCTTTGTGCTTTTCCTCATAGACAAAATGGGCAATGCCAAAAACCTGATTCAGGAAATGGATGTGAGGGAGTAGAACAGATTTACGACCTATTGATTTGAAACGGCGGGCATATCCGCCGTTTCTGCTATATGACAATCTGTTATTAACACAATTTTGAGCATTTTTATGATTTTCAAAGTACCGTATTGAGAATTAATGATGAACTTTGACTACAAATACATTTTATTATGCGCCTTTTCATTTCATCTTTAGTGCTTTTGGCAGTCATTTTTTTTAGACAGGATGTATATGCCGGAAACGCAATTGTGACGAAACAATACAAAGTGGAAGGGGTATGCGGAAAATGTAAAGAGCGCATAGAGAATGCTGCTTACGTTAAAGGGGTGAAATTTGCCGAATGGGATAAAAAAACGCATATACTCACTATAAAGTACGATTCATCAAAAACATCACCTGAAATCTTCCTGAAAAGTATCGCTAAGTCGGGGCACGACAATGAAATGTTCAATGCTGAGGATGGTGATTATGATAAAATATCGCCTTGCTGCAAATACAAATCCGGAATAAAAACCCATTAATGAGAACAAAGCATAGATTACATCTGCTGGTGTGGGCGTTTCTGCTCGTATTTAATAACGCCAGTTCTCAGACAGTTACCATTACCGGCGCTGTATTCAGCAAAGATGACAAAGGCAAAACTGAATACCTTGAAGGGGCAATTGTAGGCACAATTGACCTCGTTACCGGTACAGCGACCGACAAAGACGGCAAATTTTCAATAATTATTCCGGACAGCATTACGGCAATAAAAGTCTCGTACACCGGCTATAAAACGGACACCCTGCATATATCGCCGGGCATCAACAACTATAATATAGAACTTGTAAAGCAACATGCTTTAAAGGAGATAACCATCCGAGAGAAAAACAAATCGACGGAAATCAGCTTGCTCAGCCCAATAAAGATGGAGAACATAGGTCAGAAAGAACTGATGAAGGCCGCTTGTTGCAACCTCAGCGAGAGCTTTGAGACCACCCCTTCTGTCGATGTCTCTTTCACCGATGCCGTTTCGGGCTACAAACAAATCAAATTGTTGGGGTTGGCAGGCCCGTATACGCTCATTACCCGTGAGAATATACCGGACATCCGTGGGCTGGCTGCCATATCGGGTCTCACATTTACCCCCGGAACATGGATTGAAGGCATGCAACTGAGTAAAGGCACAGGTAGTGTAGTGAATGGTTTTGAAAGTGTGGCGGGGCAAATAAACGTGGAATTAAGGAAGCCATTTGAAGGGGAACGCCTTTTGTTCAATATATACCAGAGCTCACAGGGCCGAAGCGAGGCCAATGTGAATTTCAGGCATAAGTTTAGCGACAAGATTGGCACAAATCTCTTGGTACATGCTAATTCGCAATGGCTGAAAACAGACCAGAACAAAGACCATTTCCTTGATGCGCCATTAGGCAACCAATTCAACATCCTCAACCGCTGGATATACCAGGATGCGAAAGGATGGATGGTACAGGCTGGCATCAAATATCTTTACCTGAAAGGCATAGGGGGCGAATGGGGGTATAAAGAAAATGGCATACAGGCAACAGGCAACCCCTGGGGCTACCAAAATCAGATAAACAGGCTGGAAGACTGGGTAAAGATTGCTAAAATATTCCAGGGCCGTGCGGGTACCAGTATCGGCCTGCAATTGTCGCACATTAACCACAACCAGGATGCTAATTACGGTGCGCGCCCATATACCGGACTGCAAAACAGTTTTTATGCCAACCTGATTTTTCAGACCTACATCAGTAATACCAATAACATTATAAAAATCGGCGCCAGCGAAATGCTGGATAATTACCGCGAGCAATTCATCGGAACGAACTATAACCGGAGCGAACAAGTGCCCGGTGCATTTGCAGAGTACGCCTATAATTATCTTGACAAATTCAACGTTGTTGCAGGGTTGCGTGGCGACCAGAATAGTATTTATGGCGGATTCCTCACCCCGAGGCTGCATGTACGTTATGCGCCATTTAAAAAGACGGTTATACGGGCATCAGTGGGCAGGGCCCAGCGTACCGCAAACATATTTTCCGAGAATATGGGCTTTATGGCCGGCAACAGGCAGTTTGATATAGTAGGCCCGTCCACCGGCAAAGCATATGGGCTAAACCCGGAGATTGCATGGAATACAGGAGCAAACCTTACTCAAAAATTCAAGATAGGCATGCGTGATGCCGTGTTAAGTTTCGACTATTATTATACCTGGTTCGAAAATCAGGTAGTAGTTGACCTTGAATATCCGGGTTATTTACGTTTTTACAATCTTTCCGGCAAGTCGTTTGCGCATGGCTTCCAGTCACAATTTGATTACGAGCTATTGCACAATCTGAATATACGCCTCGCCTACCGTTATTACAACGTCATGGTTACCTATCAGGGCGAACTGAAAGAAAAGCCGCTTGTCCCCGCACACCGCGCATTTGTGAATGTTGACTACACAACAAGGAATAAATGGAAATTTGATTTTACGGTGCAGTGGATCAGTACACAGCGGACACCGGGAGTAACTCACGAACATGGCGGCCTGACACCCGGAGGTGTAAACTCTTCGCCATCCTACATACTCATGAATGCGCAGATAACAAAAGTAGTAAACGATGTTTTTGATATTTACCTCGGCGGTGATAACCTTACACACTACATGCAGCATGATGCAATCATTAATGCCAGCGACCCTTACGCCCGCAACTTTGATGCATCGATGATATGGGGACCAATGATGGGAAGAGTAATTTATTTAGGAGCACGCTATAAAATCAATTAGATAAGTGTATTAATAGCAGAGCGGCTGCCAATCAAGGCAACCGCTCTAAGCATTTATGCAATACTTTTCAGGATTATGGGCAATTCAAATTCCAATCCCAGGCAGTTCCGCCACCAAGGCAACCGCTTACTACTACAGTAATATTTTTAGACTTGCTTGCGTCATATGGGAATGTGAGCGTGCCGGTTGCACCAATAAATCCGGGCAATGGTGTGCTGCAATCACATTGTGGAGGTATAGTTGATCCGGGATTAGTACCGGTTCCTGCAAGCCATGTGCCATTCTGGTACACATCAACCCTGTCAGGAACTGAATAGGTGTCATATTCAAGGCTCATAGTGCCTGATGGTTTACCGGTCATATCTACCAGAGTAAAAGTTAACCCTTCGCTTCCGGATACGTTTGCATCAGCGCAAGTAACGGGTGCATTAACGCGGACAGATGTAGTTATGTAATCAGATATATTTCCCGAATTGTCGATGACAATAATTACAAGCTGAAAGTTGCCATATTTCACTTTGGCAGGAATAGTAACAGGTAAAACTACTGTGCCGGTATTGCTTGAAGATGAAAGTCCTGAAACTTCAATATATCCGCTTGCACCTACTACCTGTACAATTATTTTTGAAAGGCCTGCAATAGAAGAATAATTAAATGGCAACATTAACTGCTGGCTTGGGTTAATTGCCGCTGATGATTGATAGGCCGAAATAACCGGAGCATTAGTCAAACTTTTTGTTGGTCGACTGCCTGTTTTCAGGGACCCGCCGGGTATTATCAATACAGCCTGAAGTTTGTCTGCATCGGATGGGCTGACGGAATCAATAACCGTTGTTGTGTTTTTGCTTTTTTTGCAGCCATACTGGGTAGGTAAAATAAACATACCCAAGGCAATCATCGAAGTAATAATGATTATTCTTTTCATTTTTATTGGTTTTACTGGTTAAAAAATAGTGAACTTAATTATGCTGAGTGTGTTGTGGTTACCATTCTTACCTGACTAACATCCTCATTTACAACTCAAAATTACAAGCCGTATGATACACGCTTCATGATGTTCGTCAGGTACATAAAATGATTTTAATCACCTTCTTATTTTGCTAAAAAAACTTAAAGTACAATGTAAATATATAATAATGTGGTAACATTGCATATTGAAAATGTAATTTACTTTTTATGAAAAAGAACATTTTACTATCCCTGTTCACTCTGTTAAACGGATTATTAGCGTATTCACAGACGGCAGTGAACTTTATTGGTACCGATTGCGCTGGCAATCCACACAACCTTTATAGCGAAATGGATGCAGGAAAGGTGATTGTAGTATCTTTTGTTATGCCATGTGGCTCCTGCATAGGCCCTTCTAATAGTGCGCAAACTGTAGCACAAAGTTATGCTGCTTCGCACCCCGGCAGGGTACTTTTTTATATTGCCGATGATGATGGGATGACGAGTTGCCCTACTCTGACATCGTGGGTAAGCAGTTATATCAGTAACACTCCCAACGCAGTGTTTTCCAATGGGGCTTTCAGTCAGGGCGATTATCCCGGATCTCCTTTCGCCATGCCGAAAGTTGTTGTGATAGCAGGATCAGGTCATCAGGTTCTATTTCATCAGGACAATACTTTAACATCAACTGCTTTGCAAACTGCGATAAATTCAGCATTGGCAAGCACCGCAGTTTCCCAGTTTAAATCTGATGAATTGAACCTGTCAGCATTTCCCAACCCTGCTATTGACAATATTACCCTAAGCTATTCTCTGCCTGCAACATCCGATGTCGCAATAGACATATATAACATTATAGGAGCAAAAGTCATTACATGGTCAGAACGAAATCAGGCTTCAGGTAATCATAGCAAGGAATTCAATTTTGAAAACCAACTCAGTAACGGCATCTACTTCGCCAGAATAAATGCTGAAGGCTCTACAGTAACATTGAAGTTCGTTGTAGATAAATAGTATTAGTTAATATACAGTATAAGATGTTGTTTACGATTCAATTTAAGTGTTTCATTCAAAATTATTCCTTTCGGACCGTACTGCCTTTTGTATTGCTTTCTGCATTTGCTAATGAAGCAGGTGCTCAGGGATGTTGCTCCGGCGGCAGCGGCAGTCCGATAGCGGGTGGCACTTCGCAAGGCGTACTTGCAGACAGACAAGCGGAAGTAAGCGCCAGTTTTCAGCATATTAATACAAACCGGTTTCAAACAGGCGACAAAAAAACAATTAATTTCCTCGACAATTATAACAGTAATTACCTTTATGCCAGGTTAGCATATGGCGTAACCGAACGCTTTACCCTTTCTCTTGAGTCGGGATATTATTTCAATCGCACCCAGGTTGCATTGTATAATAAAGATAAAATCACATGCTCGGGTATCGGAGATGTTATTTTGTTTCCTCGATACACCATTTATACCCACAATACAGAAAAGACAAGGGATGAGATTACTTTAGGTGTTGGTTTTAAAATGCCTGTTGGGAAGTATCTTGATTCGTCGGTAGTATACACCGACCCCGCATCAGGGAAAGTAATTTTTTCACCTATGCCACCTGTTGTGATGCCCACAACAGGGTCTCAGGATTTTATATTTTATGGTTTTGGGTACCGTGGATATCCCGAAAAAAGGTTCAGCCTTTTCACAAGCGTATTGTATGTAAAGAAAGGATGGAACCCTTTGGGGCAAAGATTTGGCGACTATGCAAGTTTAGGTTTATTTGCAGGAAAGTCATTCCCCAATAGACTTGGCGTTACAATACAATTAAAGGGCGAATGGGTAGATGTAATGAAATATGACAAGAACATTGATTTCATTGCTAAGTACAATTTTGATGTACTATCTACCGGCGGCCAAAAGCTTCTGTTTGTTCCTCAACTGAATTACAGCTATAAAAATCTGGCTGTTTACGCACTGACTGAGATTCCATTATATCAGTATGTAAATGGCACTGCAATTGCATCTCAGTATCTTTTTACAATTGGTTTCTCTTATCGTTTCATGACGGTGAAAATGAACGATGAGGACGATGAATAAAGGCGCTTATCTAAGCGCCTTTATTGCATAATAAATATGTGGTAAACTAAAACGACACCCGTAGAGGTAATGAGAAATACGGAAAATTATTTTATCCGTTTACACTTCTTCCTTAGTTGCTTTTTGTCAATAATCCCATTCAATCGTTTCACCGAATTATTTTTGCCATCACGTACCCCGCAGTCATACAACTCGGTCATCGGCGATTTAACGGCTATCATCTTAAATAGTTCTTCGGCAGTAGGTGCTTCTTTAAGTTTACTATATTGCTGATAACTTAGCTTTATGTACGCAGTGTTGGCATTAACCCCGATTTTGTCAAGCCAATAGCCCCCATGCAAAGAAACCGGCTGTAGAAACCCACTCCTGGTTTTCACATCACCGGGTGCGGGATAAGACACCACAGACTTTTTATCAGGAGATAATTGCACAGGAACCAAGTACCTGTATTTAGTGTTGGCTTTATAAACCACAACGTGTGGTAATGCGCTACTTACCTGTGCCGTGGCAACTTTTGAACAAAAAAGCGATAAAGCAACTATGGCAAATGACTGTATCCTCATTTGGCCACAACTATTTTCTTAACAACTACCGCATCACCTGAATGCAACTGAATTATATAAAGGCCGGGTGCAAAATCAGCAACGGGTACTTTCACGAGCGACTGATTATCAAAACCGGTCATGGTCCGCAAAGTACGTCCGGCCATATCCATGATATGCAAAGTACTTACCATTGCGCCTTTCAAATCAACGAAAAACTCGTGAGTGGCAGGATTAGGATAAACGTTCACATTGTCAGCTGTTAATTCAGGTGTATTGATGTCAGCGCTGCCTATTACATCAATAAGAACTGGATTGGCGTAGCGGTCGTTACCTGTAATAATGAATGATCCTGTTGAACCCGGCTGATGCTGAATTGCAAGAGCATAGGTGCCTCCCGGTACACTAAGACTGGGGGTGCTAAACGTATGAGCGGCAAAAGACCCTGCTCCAATCGATTGTCCGGTCTTTGTCTGAAGGTCATATGATGCGCCTGTGTGTACGTTATACAAATATGCACGTAAAGAACCACTGAAGCCCGAACCACCAAAGTTGGCAATTTTCGTGGTCACGGAGAAAGCTGTACCTTTTGAAACGGTTGAACTGCTAACCCCTAAAGCTTCATGTAATCTGATCGAATTAGCGCTACCCACCACAGCCATCTGGTTGTAGTTGATGAATGCGCCATTATTAGATACAGATGTCCAAGTACCCGAACCGGTTGGGCGGTACATTATCCTGATACCATAATTTTTTGCAATTGCCAGATAATAAGAAGTGGGATTAGGTAGTGTACCCGGCACCATTCCGTACATATTAGCACCGTCAAAAGAAAGTTCTGCCGTACTATCTCCTGCTCCAATAGTTTGGCCTGTAATCGTCTCCAGAGTACCTACATATTTCCCGGTCATATCATATGCCATTGCACAAAAATCGCCGTTAAATGTTGTAGTGCTCGTGTTACGGAATTTCGCTTTCACAGCGAAGGATCCTAAGTAAGGCATTGGCGATTCAGTAGGACAGTTGAGGCGTGTTTGCATTGAAATGTCACCCGGAGTTGAAGCAATACTATCGGGCATAACACCGATTATTATGGCCTGATCTGAATTAAAGTTACCGCCACCGCCGCCAATACCTAACGTAGGTGGAGCGATAGCATTTACTGTATAAAAACCATTGGGCCCAGAACCGCCCCACCCCCAATTAAAGTGCATTCTGCTTGAAGCATCATATCCATCTGCTACCCAGGCATGACCTCCTGAAGTACCCTGACCGGAATACATTACTGGCCGTTGAGCGTTCAACTCAGTTTTGAGGTAATTTATCCAATCTGTATATGAAATATCAGGCGACCCACTAGGTGTAGCGGAACGCGCAAGTCCTTTTAAAGTTGATTTATACCTGAAATACGTTTTAAAAGCATATTCGGAGCAATTTAGTTTCGGAGAATATTCATGTATTACATAAGCCCCGCTGGACGCAGAACTGTAATTCATATCAACACTAATTCCTGCATGAAGCATCAATGTACCTATTGCATTATTATTCGAGCTGATACTATTCGGCATCCCTGCCCAGTTATATGCAGTATTTCCAAAATTTGCTGTTAGTGTAAGTGAGCTGTACGCGGGAGGCGTGTATGAATGCTGTCCTGTACCTACTGTTGGCCAGTTCCAGTATTTCATTACTTGAGCCATTGCAGTGGCCACACAGCCGGTAACCGCCTTACTTGCACCTGAACCGGGACACAGGTAGTTATAATTTGGTGCCTGGTCCCACATTGTAGTCAATAACCATGATGTGCTGCTCGGAAACGTAACCGTAGTTTTTGCCCCAGTGCCGTTTGCCTGTGACGGCTTCATTAGTTGTGCCCAACTATCTGCCACACCGGGCTGTGCAGGTAAATGATTTTGGATAACGTATGCAATCTGGTTTTGATAACCCTCTACCCAATCTTTGGCGGCAGGGCTTATTTTGTCTATGTTAAACGGCGACTCGCTTGAGTAAGCAAGAATTGGTTCGATAACATCGTCCGCGGCAACCATAATAAACCCGTTATTGCCGATAAAATTAAACACATAGTAGCCTGTAATTGATGTACCATCCGGTGATGTTACCGCCTCATAAGTCTTAATGAGGTCTGATGAACTAGCTACGTTATTGATACCCACTGATTTCAGAAAATTACTGCCAGCTGTTTTAGCAGTATTTTCATCAACCTTCTTCCCAAATGATGTATAACCCGCGCATAATAGTAGTGACAGGGCACAGATAATTCCGGATAATTTCCTCATAATTACGATTTTAAAAAAATTCAGTTTTTTAGCAAATGAAGTGATGCAAACATAACCATTTATACTGATGCAACAAAAAATGTACCAGATTATTTACCACAACATTATATATTTCCACCCCTGCAAAAGCAATATTTAAACAAACATTATACTTTATCCCAAACCTATCTCCTGATGGATGGATGGGATCTCAATATCGCGGAAGCCTTTTTTCATTAAGCGTTCCCGGAAATCTTGCTGAACATCATAATCTCCATGTACCAGGAAGAGTTTGTCCACTTGGCGCTCATCCTGACATGATAGCCACCTGATAAGGTCCTGGTAGTCTCCGTGGGCACTCAGGCTGTCAATAACAGCTACTTCTGCAGCAACATTGTACGCCTCGCCATAGATAGTCACATGCCGGTCACCATTTCGTAGTCTGCCACCAAGCGACCGGGGCTCACAATAACCTACTATCAGGATTGTATTCCTTGAGTTTTCAATATTATGTGCAATATGATGCTTCACCCTACCCGCCTCTGCCATGCCAGACGCTGAAATAATAACGCAAGGCTCCTTCAGGGAATTTAACATTATCGACTCTTCAGCAGTTCTGAGGTATTGCAACCCCTGGAACGCAAAAACATCCTCATCATGCCTAAGCAGGGACTGCACTTCTTTGTTAAAGCAATCAGGGTGCTTTTTTACTACTTCGGTTGCAGTGATAGACATCGGGCTGTCAACAAAATATTTCAACTTCGGCAAGCGGTGTTCGGTCTCCAATCGGTTCAGCAGGTATAAAACTTCCTGTGTTCGGCCAACACTGAATGCTGGTATGATCAGCTTCCCCTTTTTCTGTATGCAAGTATCCTCTATATACTTCAGCATCCTGTCTGTGGCAGGGGCTATCATATCATGCAACTTATTACCGTAGGTGGACTCCAGTATAATATAATCGGCTTGTGGAAAAACATCCGGCTGCCTGAGTATAAGGTCATTATACCGCCCTACATCGCCACTGAAAGTGAGCCGCTTAACTTTCCCGTTTTCTTTAATTTTCAGGTTCACAGCCGCGCTTCCCAGTATATGGCCACAGTCGGTATAGAGCAATTCCAGGTCGCTGTCAATTTTGTAGGGCTCGTCATATTTTATGGTAGTGATAAGGCCGAGAACACTACTCACATCATCCTCGGTATATAAAGGCTCCTCTTTGGGTCTGCCCTGCTTATCTCTTAGTTTGTTGATATGCCTTATATCGTTTTCTTGTATTTTCGCCGAATCCAGCATCAGTATGCGCCCTAGCTCCTCTGTTTGCGGAGTACAGTAAATAGGGCCACTGAAGCCATCTTTTACCAGCTTAGGCAGCAATCCAATGTGGTCTATATGCGCGTGGGATATGATTACATACGTGATTTCTGCCGGATCAAATCCCCAATTCCTGTTCAGCGTCATGGTATCTTTCCCCATACCCTGGAACATACCACAATCGAGGAGTATCTTTTTGTCGGGCTGAATATGCAACAAATGCTTTGAACCGGTTACTGTTCTTGCCGCACCGTGAAATGTTATTTTCATAGTAGGTATGTTTTACCGAAATAGAATTACTGCCTAAAGCTAAGCATTTGTATTAAAATGAACGTGGACTACACGAAAAAGCCCCCGGATTATTCCGGGGGCTTTCATATTCAGTACGCTACTTATTTCTTCACCATTGTAGCGAAAGTAGCGTTATTTACTTTCAACGGATAGTCACGGCGCATTTTTTCATTCCACTGTTTCTCCAGGTAGTCCTGATATTCGGCTACAACATAGCCCCTGGCTTCATTGAGTGTCTTCTGGCTTGGGCCGGTGAATATCTCTTTCGCAAACACTACAGTATGCGGGCCATTAAGCGATGTAATAACTTTCATTTTGTTATTCATGAGTTCCGCCTGGGTAGCATCCCTGAATCGGGAGAACTCGTAGCGGCCACGCTGAATAGAAACACCATCAGGATGTGCTGAAGTGTTGATGTCTTTCACCATTTGTTCATCGCTTACACCTGCATTCAGCATAGCGATACCTGAATCAAGCAGCGCCTTGGTTTTAAATTTATACACAGCACCTTCAAACCCTCGCTCCCACATATATTTGCTTTTGTTCTTCTCATAAAAAGCGGCTAACCCGGCAGAATCACGCGCTGCTTTGCTCCATACATTCCTGTCCATCAATTCAAACAACATGATGCCATCACGGTATTCCTGCATAAGATTTTTGAATTCAGGGTTCTCTTCTACCAGTTTGTGTTCCTGGAAGTCATTTACCACATTATTTACATACAGCACATATGCATCATGCACCACAGCGCCCTTGGGGCCATTCAGTTTACCATGCGCCAGCCTTTCAAAGAATGCTATAAAATCGTTTTGCAGATAACTCTTACCTGCCAGCACAAATACCGGCTTGGTCATGTTGTTATAGTCCTTAGCATAAAATGTTTTGGCGTTTTTGCCTGTATCCGGTATAAGGGACAATCTGTCCGTTACCTCTTTCAGGTTATCCGGGTATTCTTTAAAGCCGTTCTTCGCTTTTACTTTGTCAAAGAATATTTCTTTGGCTGTCTGTGCGCGCGAGTCATTTTCCACTTTATGTTTTATCTGTGGCAATACCGTATCATACGGCCCCAATGGTATTTTGGCAATGAGCTTGATGATGTGATACCCATAATCCGTCTTGATAGGTTCAGAGATGTCGCCCGGTTTTTTCAAAGCGAAAGCAGCGTTTTCAAAGGCAAGTATCATACGGCCTGCACCAAATGGTTTCAAAACGCCACTGTCTTTTATAGAATACTGATCATCGGAATATTTCATAACAAGCTCCTCAAAACGCGCTCCGCTTTTCAGCATTGCCACTACACTGTCGGCACGCTTACGGGCAGTTGCTATTCCCTCTTCACCTTTCGACTTAGGGGTCGAGATCATGATTTGTGCAACCTTCACCTGTCCACGGTCCGGGCGCCTGTCCAGCACTTTCAATACATGATAGCCAAACTGTGTTTTAAATGGCTTTGACACTTTGCCTACCGGCGTGTTGTAGGCCATATTCTCAATACTGTATATTGTTTGCAAAGAAGTAAAATAACCAATATCGCCACTGTTATCCTTTGAGCTTTTATCGTCAGATAGCTCTTTTGCCATACGCTCAAAATCAGACTTCTTGCTTTCAATAACACGGTAAATACTGTCTATCTTGCGGTAAGGCGCAGTAGTGTCTGTTCCGGGAGGGCAGCTTACCAGTATGTGTGCTACTCTTACATTCTCCTTCATGCGGTCATAGGCTTCACGAAACAGCTTATTTGTTATCTGCTCATCGGTCAGGTAATTTTTCGCAAGTTGTTTCCGGTAGTTATTGAGCTCGTTCTCAATGGTGGCTACCGTATCCAGGTGCTGTTTGTCGGCCTCAGCGACTTTCATGCGGAACAATGCATACAAATCCAGGTAACTCTTCAGTGCCGTATCTGACATGTCGGGTTTCTTGTTGATGCTGTTCTTTTTATAAACCCTTAAGAATTCATCTTTTGATACAGAGCGGTTACCGTAAGTAAATAAATTCTGCCCCTGCGCAGAAGATAATAAGACACAAGTAGTAAGGTACGTTAGTGCAATTTTTCGCATTGTATGTGTTATTATTTAGGATTTTGATTTAGTATTTTCTAGAGCCCTTCTTTCAAGCATATCTATCAAGCCACCAAGATTTGTGTGATCGATTCTCTTGCCCCTGATTATCTTTTTCTCATCAAGCAAATATATGGTTGGCGTACTGTAAACATCGTACTTTCCTCTCCAGTCGCCCACATGGTCATGGTCCCATGCGTTCGTCCATCCCTCCAGTTTATACTTAGCAATAAAATCGGTAATTGCCTTTTCTTCCCCTTCGGTGGCTATTGATAGCACTTTCACGCCTTTCGCTTTCAATTCGGCTCTGTATAGCGAGTCAAGCGCAGGTACTTCATGCTGGCAATGACCGCAAGTCGGGGAGTAGAAGATGACCAGCGTATATTTCGCCTTTATATCATAAAGGCTTTCCATCTTTTTGGTCATAATATTTGGCACCTTTATTTCTGGGGCTATATTGCCTATTACGTTTGGCGCAATTTTCTGCGCGCGGTCCACGTACTTGGTCAATTCATCATTAGTCAGCCAGAAAGCGTCCCCCTTCATGTAATAGTTTTCCACCAGGTACACAAATACTTCATCCATACCCATTACCTTGCTGTTCTCCACATGGCGGGTAAGCCACCATAAGGTATACTTAAACATGTCCTTGGTACCTTTTGCTTTTCTCAGCAGCATATCTGCCTCTTTCTCCATACTATCAGGCCAGGGCAATACCAGTTTAGTAAAATATTCTTCCAGTTTGGCGTCATAGATAGGCGCATGAATCAGGCGGTCGTCCTGAAAGTCAAGGTCGTCCCAGAAATGCGATTTGTAATAATTATACGCAAATGTGGAATCCTTTGTCACGCCGTCAGGCAAATAATGCACCCCTTCCGGCACCTGTGGCAAAGACAATGCTTTAAAAATTGCCGCCAATAAAGTGTTGGGGTATTTCGCGGTATAACTCTTCCTGTAGTTGGTCAGGTCTTTCGATGTAGCAGAGGCTTTTTTACGCACGGCAGCGCTGTCTTCGGCGTTTTTGGCTTCTTTGTATTCTTTCTGCAACGCCTGCTGCTGCTTGCTGTAGCCGCTAAGGAAATCTACATATTCCTGGAACCGGTCGTTCTCAGGAGAGTTTTTGAATACCACACCCTCCGGCAATTTTGCCAGATCGGCAGTCATAGATATATCGTCGCCCTTGTTCAGCAAAAATTCAAAATAGGTCTTACGGTCGCCAAGCAGCATCATATATATGCCACCTGTAAACGTAGAATCGTTGCTCTTAAACACAGCTACCCCGTTTTTATCAAACCGGGCAGAGTCCTTTTTGTATATCGTAGGTAATGGTTTACCATAGTAATGCGTAAGGTACACGATAGAGTCTTTCACACCGGGTATTTTAAGTTGTATCTTATACCCTTGGCGTGCAATAGACGGTATTACCATGCCCATAAATAGCACAGCAATAAATGAAATTCGCTTCATATTTAGTTTTTGGTTTAATTCCACTGAAAGACGGAATTAAAACCTTATGAGTTGGTTTAAAAATCAAAAATAAACCATAAAATTGGTGTATCCCAATATGGTTGCAGTTATCATATAATTATAACAATATTTTTACACATGTAGGGCGATACATATTGAACACGGTGATAACACAAAAGAAAGAGTGGGTATAATTTGCGTTATACCCACTCTTCGCGATTATATTGATATTACTGCTCAATAACCAGGTGGAACACTTTGGTCCCGCCTTCGGTACGAAGGTTCAATATATACATACCATTGGCAAGGGTATTGCTTAGTTGTATATGCTCATCAATCATACCTTGACTTGATTTGGCATTACCTGTGAAGATGGACTGTCCGAGCATGTTGGTTATCTCTATGGTCACCTCTCCGTCAGCCGCAGTTCCTAAGTTACCTTTCAGGGCAAAAGTGCCTTTGTTCGGGTTTGGCAGCAGCTTCACATCTATGTTTGCTGCGCCAATTTCCTGCACACCTACACCATGTACCCTTACAGTAACAGTTTTGCTGCCCAATGCGCCTGCACACGCGCCACTGCTGCGTACCTCGCAAGTCACCTGGTCCTGGTCACGGTAAGTATTGTTAACATAAGTCTCACCTATAGCCGCAGGTATGGCAATACCATTTACCTTCCACAGATAGGTAGGTGCCGGGCCTGCATTGGTAGCCGAAGCTGTAAGCGTCAACGCTGCACCGGGGCCAATGGTCAGGCTCGGGTCTGCGGTGATAGTCACAACAGGCACAGCAGGTGCGGTTGTCGAAAATACTATAGCTGTGCTTAACGCAGAATCCTGCAAACGGCAACGGTAGTTGCTGTACATGATACAGTAAACATTGTCGCCATTATTAGGCGCATAAGTGTAAGTGTTGGTGGTTACTCCTGTTCCTACACCATTCTTCATCCACATATAAGCCGGCGCGCTGCCACCAAATACAGGCACCGCAGATAAGGTTACCGTGCTGCCCTGGCATACCGTATTTCCGGGGTTTGCTGATGAAGAAACTGCGGGTATCCTCGGTGCGTTAACAGTAACAGCCATATTGCTGGTAGCTATAACCGGAGTTGCGCAGGACGCACTGCTTGTCATTTGTACACCCACCAGGTCACCGTTCAATGGCAAATAGCTGTAGCTACCGCCTGCTGTGCCAACCGGTACTCCATTGATAGTCCACTGATAAGTAGGTGACGAACCTCCGTTTACAGGTGCCGCCGTAAATGTGGTCAGCATGCCGGAACAAACTGTATCCCCTACCCCTGTTGAAATACTAACAGAAGGAACAACAACCGGGTTAGTTATTACTGTCGCGCTACCTGTCATGGCTGTAGAACAACCTGTAGATGCGTTCGTAGCTGTCACCGTATAACTGCCGGAAGTTGTCTGCAGTCCGAAATCAAGAGCTGACCCAGTGCCACCTAAAGTAACTACTGCTGAACTGCCGGTTGATAATTCATAATCTACACCCGTGGCCGAATTAGAAAGGCCGATATGCACACCTGTGCCGCCGGCGCAATAATTACCACCACCGGTTACACTATATACCGCCGGGTTTGCATTAACCACAACCGATGTGCTGCCCATATTGGTCACACATCCGGAGATGGCATCTGTGCCGGTAACTGAATATGTACCCGCAACTGTCTGCATTCCGAAATCGATTGCTGCACCTGTTCCTGCAATTGGGCCGGTAACCAATGTAGTCCCTCTGTATAAGCGATACATAACGCCTGAAGCCGAACCGCCGATACCAATATTTACCCCTGTGCCGCCTGCACAGTAGCCACCACCACCAGCTACAGCATATGCAGCAGGAGAAGTATTAACACCTACTGTCGCGCTGCCTGTCATCAATCGTGTACAGCCGGTAGCAGTATTTGTTGCCATAACGGTATAACCACCTGCTAAAGTTTGCATACCGAAGTTGATTGGGCTGCCGGTACCCAGAATTGCACTACCAATAGGCGTTGTGCCCCAGTACAAACGATAGCTGATGCCCATAACCGAACCGCTCAACCCTACAGGAACGCCAGCACTGCCTGAACAATAATTACCGCCACCTGTTACACCCAGTGCTGTAGGTAATGCACTTATCGTTACTGATGCACTGCCGGTCATATTTTGTACACAACCATTAGCGTTTGTTGCTTTTACAGTATAATATCCGCCTGTTGTCTGTAGGCCAAAGTTTAGGGTGCTGCCTGTGCCTGCCACTATTGGGCCCGGAGCTCCCCCTATAATTAACTGATAGTTGGTGCCTATATCAGAACCACTCAATCCAACATTAACACCAGTTCCGCCGGAGCAATAGCTGCCACCGCCGGTTACTGTATAAATGGTTGGTAACGAATAGATAGTTACAGATGCCCCGCCTGCCATACTGTTGGTACAGCCACTCGCATTATTAGTACCTATTACAGTATATGAACCCGCGGTTGTCTGTGGGAGGAACGATACAGGGCCTCCTGATCCGGGTAATGGCGTGCCTATCGGCGTACTGCCACGGAATAACTGATAACTAACTCCGTATTCAGAATAGGCGAGTATAGGAGTCACGCCTGTGCCACCAATGCAGTATCCGGCACTGCTGCCGCTCACCGTATATACTGTAGGCAATGCCATTTCCACAACCGTAGCGCTTCCTGTCATATTATTTACACACATTGTCGATGTGTTAATCGCTGATACCGTATAGCTTCCGGACGTTGTCTGCAGACCAAAATTTATTGAACTACCCGTACCCGGCTTCGGGCTGCCTACGGCAAATATGCCCGCTCTGTATAGTTGGTAAGAAACGCCAACCTGAGAACCCGTAAGTGTTACATTTACACCTGTACCTCCTGCGCAAAAATTACCGCCTCCTTCTACTTCAAAAGCTGCAGGCAATGCAAGCACATTTATTGTCGCACTGCCACTCATTGCCTTAGAGCAACCTGTAAGCGTATTGGTACCTGTAATTGTATAATTCCCGCCCGGCGTTTGCGAACCGAAATCAAGCACGCTGCCCGTACCCGGTAATGATGGCCCTATTGGGTCAACACCATTATATAATTGATAATCTACACCCGGAGTTGAATTATTCAGGAAAACATGAACACCCGTGCCGCCCGAACAATAGCTGCCGCCACCGCTCACATTGTATGCTGTAGGCAGCGTGTTTACTGTAATAATACCCGAACCGGCCATTGGTGATGTGCAGGTAGTCGCGTCACTTGTTGCTACAACTGTATATACACCCGGTAATGTCTTCATACCAAAATCTATCGCCGAACCCGTGCCTGCCACAGGCAGTCCGTTAAGTACACCACCCAGATACAGTTGATAGGTATTCCCCACCTCCGTAGCATCAACCCCGATAGCCAAACCGGCATCACCGGCGCAATAGCTGCCTGTGCCCGTTACATTATGAATGATTGGCGACAAATGAACCCCCACCATTGCGCTGTCAAACATATTGCCAACGCAGCTTGTGCCGGTACCTGTTGCTTTTATTGTATAAACCCCTGCACTATGCAGCCCGAAATCCAGTGCGCTGCCTGTGCCCGCTACAGGGCTGCCTTCAGGCAACCCACCTTTCAGCAGTTGGTAATCTACACCGATATCAGAACCGTTAAGCCCTACCGATGAACCACCTGCCGCAGGGCAATAATTGCCATCACCCGTCACCGTATATACCGTTGGCATAGACGATATGGCTATTGAAGCCGTGCCGCTCATATTATTGGTACAGCCGCTCAATGTATTTGTGGCAACAACTGAATATGTACCCACCCCTGTCTGGAAACCAAAATCAAGAGCCGAGCCCGTACCCGCTGTCCCGAGGCCAACCATTAAGCCTCCATTATATAATTGATAAGATACACCTGTTTGAGAGCCGGTAAGTCCGATGTGCAGGCCAAGGCCGCCAAGGCAATAATTGCCTCCTCCGGTTACTATCTGTACCGCAGGCAAAGCATTCATCACCACTGTAGCCGTGCCGCTCATATTTATTGTGCAACCCGTAACAGCATTCGTGGCCTTTACTGTATAAACACCGCCCATTGTCTGTGCCCCGAAATCAAGTGCGCCACCCGTGCCTGCTACCATGCCACCTGCTGCCGATGTGCCGATTTGCAGTTGGTAATTTACACCCGTCTGTGACGATACAAGGCCCACATGCACACCCGCGCCGCCTGCGCAATAGTTACCACCGCCGGTCACAGCATATACCACCGGTAAAACGTTTGTATTCACTACGGCACTACCGCTCATGGTCATTGTACAGCCCGCAGTCATATCAGTAGCTATCACAGTATAAGTGCCTGTCGCTGTCTGCATTCCAAAATCAAGTGCAAAGCCGCTACCCGTCATTGGTGCCCCCACTGTGCTGCCGCCATTGTATAATTGGTAGTCAACACCAATCACCGAATTAGATAAGCCCACATTCACACCGCTGCCACCCGTGCAGTAATCCCCGCCACCGGTCACAGTAAAGGCTGCCGGTAATGGGTCTACCGCTACTGCTGCGCTACCCGTCATATTTTGCATACAGCCCGTCAATGCGTTTATCGCTTTTACTGTGTATGTTCCTGCTATTGCTTGTAAACCGAAATTTATTGATGCTCCGGTAGTACCTGCCAGGGACCCTCCGATAGCTGTAGTTCCACGATACAACTGGTAGTTAACACCCGACTCCGAATTATCAAGTCCTACTGCTACGCCGCTTCCGCCTGCGCAATAATTACCACCGCCGGTTACATTATTAGCTGTCGGCAATGGGTTAATGGCTATCGTCACGCTGCCGCTCATCATATTCATACAGCCGGTAGCAATGTTTGTTGCTTCAACTGTATAAGTACCTGCGTCTGTGCGGGGGCCAAAACTGATAGCTCCACCTGTGCCCGTAACCGCTGCACCCGACGAAAGCCCGTCTTTTAATAACTGGTAGCTGATGCCTGTATTAGAATTACCCACACCAACATTTACACCTGTACCGTCTGCGCAATAGCTGCCGCCACCGGTTACTGTATATGCAGTTGGCAATGGGTTCTTTATTATTGTTGCGCTGCCGGTCATATTAGAGAAGCAACCTGTGCTGGAGTTTATCGCTGTCACCGTATATACACCACCGTCGGTATAAGTGCCAAAGCTGATTGATGAACCCGTTCCAGCTACCATGGCCGATACAGTAGTCGTACTGTTCATCACATAATTCACCCCGCTTTCCGACGAGCTTAAATCTATACTGAACCCTGCCCCGCCTGCGCAATAACTGCCGCCACCTGTTACGGCATAGGCTATTGGCAACGGATCAATAGTGATGGTCACACCGCCGGGGAATACCGCGCTGCAGCCTGTACCGGGTATGGTAGCCGATACAGTATAAAAACCCGCCGCTGTATGCAATCCGAAACTAAGTGCGGCGCTGGTGCCCGATGCGCCGTCAACCAGCGTACCGTCTTTATAAAGGAAGTAACTGGTGCCCACATCCGAACCGCTCAGGCCCACATATTCGCCCTCCGCGCCCAGGCAGTAGTTGCCGCCACCCGTCACTGTATAACTCGTAGGTAACGGATTTTCTATCACGGTAGCGGTGCCCAACATCTCATTGGTACAGCCGGTAGCGGTATTTGTAGCAACTACATAATAAAATCCCCATATCTGGTTACCGAACGAAATAGCCGTTCCGGTTCCCGCAACTGCCGAACTCCCGCTTACAGGTACACCATCTTCATATAATTGGTAACTGACACCTACTGAAGAACCACTTAAACCTACAGCCACTCCGGTGCCACCTTCGCAATAGCTGCCACCACCGGTAACACTGAATATAGCAGGTAAAGTATTGATAGTAATATTTGCCGCACCTGTCATGTTTGCGGTGCAGCCCGTAGTAGTGTTTGTTCCTATCACAGTATAGCTGCCTGCTACCGTTTGGTAACCGAAGGAGATGCTGCCGCCTGTACCGGCTACCGCACTACCCACAGCTACTCCACCCCTGTATAATTGATAGTCGATGCCGGCATCCGTACCGCTCAGGCCCACCAGCACGCCTGTGCCGCCTGTGCAATAGCCGCCTGTGCCGGTTACCGTATAAGCTACCGGCAGTGGATTGATGGTTACGGTAGCAGTACCGTTCATGTCTGAGGTACACCCGGTCACTGTATTCGTTGCGGTAACACTATAAGTACCCGCTGCCGTGAGCAAACCGAAATCAAGAATAGTCCCCGAGCCCGATAAAGGCGTGCCTACGGCCGATGCGCCATTGTATAATTGATAATTGATACCTGAGTTAGATCCGCTCAAATAGACATGCACGCCTGTGGCGCCTGTGCAGTAGCCGCCACCACCATATACATTAAATACGTTGGGCGAAGGATTGAGGGCTACTACAGCCACCGAGGTCATAGTGGCAGAACAAGACGTACCTGGATTGGCTATTACCGAGTATGTGCCACCCGTAGTTATTGTGCCGAAATCAAGCGGGCCGCCTGTGCCGAACATCGGAGTACCAAACGGAGTTACGCCCGTGTACATCTGGTAGCTCACGCCCGCATCCGAGCCGCTGAGCAATACGTGTACGCCCGTAGCCCCTGTGCAGGTAGTGCCTCCCCCCGATACTGTATATACTGAAGGGGAAGGCGTAACATTTACCGTAGCGGTTATAGTGCAGGTGCTGGGGAAAGTATAAGTAACTACTGTGCTACCAAGAGACACGCCAGATACCACGCCTGAAGAAGAACCGATAGTAGCTACTCCCGGATTGCTGCTCACCCAACTGCCGCCGCTTATGGCATTGCTAAGTGTGCTGGTAGCGCCCACGCACAGCCCTACGCCACCCGTAATGGCAGGGGTACTGATAACAGTAACCGTAGCCGTGGAAAAACAACCCGTGCCTAAAGTGTAAGTAATAACCGGACTGCCGCCTGACACACCTGTTACTATACCGGTAGATGAACCAACCGTAGCAAGGGCTGCATCACTGGATGACCACGCACCGCCCGATGTGCCATTGGTAAGTGTAGTGGTAGCGCCGGGGCAGAACGGACTGGTGCCGCCGCTTATACCCGCAGGTGGCGCGTTCACCGTTACCGTCGATGTTACATAACATCCGGTGGATGTAAGTGTATAAGTAATATTAGCTGTGCCGGCTGAAACGCCCGACACTACACCTGTGGTACTGCCCACCGATGCCACACCACTGTTACTGCTGCTCCAGGTACCTGTGCCACTACTCCCCAATGTCACTGTATTGCCGATGCACAACTGTGTAGGGCCGGATATGGCCGTTGGCAATGGGTTTACCGTTGCCGTGGTTATATAGGTTCGCGTGCAGCCGGAACCTGAGCCATTGTTTACCGTTACCGAATACGTGCCGCCACCTATGGGCGTTATGCCGGGCACACTTGCCGTAGCACTGCCCGAGCTGGTAATAGCCACTGGCCCCACCCATGCGTAACCTGTAACGTCAGTAGGGCTGTTTGCGGTGAGGTTCAGTGTGCCGCCGCTGCATACCGGGCTGTTGTTCGATGCGCTGCTGAGTGCTGGTTGTGCATTAACTGTTACAGTGGTAGTAGCCCCCGTGCAGGCATTTGCGCCGTTTACAGTAGTATATAAAGTGTATGTGCCGCCGGCCGATGTGCTGGGTACAGTATAACTCTGAGTTGTGCTCGTAGTGGTAGCATAATAACTTGCCGGGCCGGACCACGTGTATACGCCTCCTGTGTAGGATGGCGATGTAAGATTAAGTGCGCCCGTTACACATACAGGGCTGCTATTTGTCGGTGTAGGCGTGGGTGGAACTATCTCTACTTTGTAGTCATTGGTCTGCCCATATGTGCCGCTCAAAAATCCTGTTGGTGTAATTGTAGACGTGTTATAAGCTGTGCTGGTACCTCGCACTCGCATACGATGCACACCAAATGCATTGGCAGGTATTGTTATGTTAAATGTAAAAGTAGCACCACCGCTTTGCACACTCCCTATATACTCCCCGGTGCCTGTAAAAACTCCATCATCGTTTATATCAAGCCACACCCCATAAGTAGCTGTTGAGCCATAATTACCCATTGTTACTGTATATGAAGTAGTGGTGCTGCTGCTTCCTAACAGTTTAATGTGATATGGCTGGCTAGTCATATCCAGGTAGCTGTATTGTGTACCTGATGTCCCGTTAAAAACTGTATAGTTAAATGCACTGGCACTATTGGTCACATCATTTAGCCCGGATCCACAGGCAGCACCGGCGATCGAGAACCGGCCTATCTGCGCCGTTGGATAACTGGCAAATTGATTATACGAATAGGAAGGCATTCCGGGGCACGATGATTGATACCCAACCACAACTGAACTGGAAGCTACAGGCGTACCGGAACCACACGCTACTAAACATTGGAAATGAGTAGTAGCAGTTAGTGTAGCCACATAACTTGGATTAGTAGCACCCGATATATTTGACCATGACCCCGGCACACCAGTAGCAGAACTTTGCCATTGATATGTTAGTCCGGTTGAAAGGGGTAAATTCGTCAGACCTATACCAACAGGTACTGAGCCACATGTGATTCCATGTGTAGCTATAGCTGTCGGAGTTGTGGGAGTACCGCTGCAGGCTGTAGGTTGAAGACCAGACGGGGGGGTAAAAGTGAAAGTTGTTCCCGCATCTATTCCACTGGTACTATTAAACAATACACTTGCAGTAACAGTTGTCGTTGTGTTTGTAACTGATGAAAAAGCAAGCCCGTCAAGAAGGTTAAAATCAGTTGTTGATGCACCGCAAAGTCCTATGGTAGGATAAAAATTGGTAACCCCGGCTGAATTTGTGTTAGTCGCAGAAGTATTATAGACAATCTCTGCAATGTTTGAAGTTTCATAAAGACGAATCTGGAACGTAATATTTTCAGTTACGGCACCACTGCCTCCAAAATAAGCCACGCTTCGTTCACAATCGGTCCACTGTACAACAAATATTCGGTTTGGCGCACTGCCTGTTGTGCTGTAGAGAATAGGATTTGAATTAGTTTTATCAATTGCTGAGCCTAACCATATCCTTCCGGATGCGCTCGCACTGTATCCATACCCTGTTGAACTAGCCAAAGCGGTAATCGTGCCTGCTTGCCCATCATTTACTTGATGCGGGGCTGTTCTGTTTGCGTACGCTGGCGCACCGAAAGTAAGGTATCCATTACTGTTCACGTACACATCAGAGTACCCTATGCCATTATAGTAAAACACAAATGGTAGGGTAACATTAAAGTTCTGGCAAAACCAACCGGCACCGGAAATACCTGAACCCGGAGGTACCAAAGCTGTCCCGCCCGACAAGGGTGTGTATGTGCCCGCCGATGATGCAAATGTGTAGGTACTCACCTGCCCGAAACAGGCCATGTTGATTACAATTAGAGCCAGTAGTAGCGTTATTTTTTTCATAAACGTGATTATGATGATACAATGAAGTGTTTAATACTTGAAACCGGAAACCGGGAAAATCTAATTAGCTGCTTCTAAAGTACAAAAGATTGTTAAATGAACGGTAAAAACAGGGGGATTTTTATTTCACACCCAAGATTATGCATTAAAAATATTTACTTTAATCTATGTATTCCGCAAATATTTCGGGAATTACCCCACGGATTTTGTTGAGCCTGAAGAACCATAACCCAGCCTATGCAATCAGCCCAATCAGGAATTACGCAACACACTCCCCCCCTGTTTTTATGATGGGATGCCGGGAGCCTGCGACCGGCTGGGGTGGTCTACTCCTGTATACGCAACACACTCCGTAGTCTTGGTGAGCTTGCCGAACCATTGTTGAGCCTATGCAAACAGCCCAATCAAGGCCCGCGCCATACTTCCCCTCTGGAGAGAGGGTGTGTCCTTCACCTCCAGTCTCGTAATAAGCCTTGAACCACAACTGCTCATGGGTAGGAGTTGTGAGCGACAGTCGAACCAAGCAACCTCACGAAACACAACCACACTATACAGGTGAAGAACACGCACATTCTGTAAATGAATAATTCCGAAAATCCCCCTCAAACCCGCGCCCGCACTGCACCGCAAAACCATCACGGTACAATTTCTGTACCATGACGTTTTTTTTATTTGGCAGCTACTCCCACCTTCACGAACTTTACATCAAACCCCGAAAATTATAGGGTAAGCTCTTTGATACCAATAGCTATCGGGATTGCATTGTAAACTTAATGCGGATGTGCATCCGTGAAAAAAATTGCGCAAATAGTGCGCAAAAATAATTTTGTTGTAGTATGAATATTAGCGAATTACACGTTAAAACATCAACCCAAAATGTGTTAAGAAAAGAGTGCAAAAGCACAATAAAAAACAACCAAGTACAACTCAATAAAAAACCACGTTCAAAATTTCAAAGTGCGCAAAGTTTGCGCAAGAAATGCGCAAGAAATAAATCACAACTAATTGAAAATCATTTATTTATAATTTTTCAACGTTTTTTTAAGCAAAGTGAGCAATACGGGACAATCATAAATCAAATATATTTAATCATAAATGACAAGGGTCGGCCTCATATCAGATACCCACAGCTTCCTCGATGATGCGGTTTTCAAGCACCTTGAAAACTGCGATGAGATATGGCATGCCGGCGATTTCGGCACCATGGAAGTAGCTGATAAGCTGAAAGCTTTCAGGCCATTCAAAGGTGTATGGGGCAACATAGATGGCCCCGATATCAGGGCCGCCTACCCCGAAACACTCCGTTGGAAATGTGAAGAAGTAGAGGTGCTGATGACCCACATTGGCGGCTATCCTGGCAGGTATGCACCACAGATAAAACCAGAATTGCTGGCGCGCCCGCCCCAACTGTTCATTTGCGGCCATTCACACATCCTCAAAGTAATGTATGACGATAAACTGAAGTGCCTGCACATGAACCCCGGTGCCGCCGGCCTCAGCGGATGGCACAAAGTGCGCACCCTCATCCGCTTTGTGATAGACGGAAAAGATATGAAGCAGTGCGAAGTAATAGAAATGCCGAAGAAAGCAGGTAGTTAGGGGCTGTAAACTAGTGGTTTGAAATTTGGATTTTGTAAATTGGAATTTTAGAGAGTTATGCCAAGATATGTATTAGAGGTAATGTACGATGGAACTAAGTTCAATGGCTCACAGATTCAGGGCGAACAGCCTACCGTGCAGCTTGCGCTCAACAAAGCGCTGTCTACCCTGCTGCGTCTGCCGGTCATCACCTTCGGCGCTAGTCGCACCGATGAAGGTGTGCACGCCCTCAGCAACTTCTACCACTTCGATCTGCCCGCTCCCCTCACCTTCGATCTCACTTATAAATGCAACGCTATCCTGCCATCCAGCCTGGCGGTAAAAAAACTATACTCCGCAGCCGATGATTTCAATGCCCGATTCGATGCCCTTACTCGCAGCTACAGGTATCGCATCTACGCCCACAAAGACCCCTTCCTTGTTGATAAAGCCCTCTTCTACCCCTTCCCGCTTAATGAAGAACTACTCAACGAGACGGCAGCCATCATCATGGAGCATGAACATTTCGAATCGTTCTCAAAAAGGAATTCCCAGTCAAAGACCTTCATCTGCCGCATCAAACAATCGTACTGGGAGCGTCGTGGCGATGAGCTGCACTATGTGGTGGAGGCCAACCGGTTTTTGCGAGGCATGGTGCGCGGGCTGGTGGCCACGCAACTGCACATCGCCCGAGGCAAAGGGTTCATAACAGATTTCAGAAAAATAATAGATAGTAAAGATTGTACCAAAGCCTTTTTCGATGTCACCGGCAACGGCCTCTACCTCGAAGAAATAAAGTACAAAGAAGGGGTATTGAAGATTGTCAGTTAAAAGAGTGAAGGGACTTATCAACTAATCAACCGGTCAACCAATTTACCAACAGCTACCAGTCGCCGCCCGCGCCGCCGCCACCGAAGTCACCACCCCCAAAGCCACCGAAACCGCCGCTTCCTCCTCCGCCCCAGTCACCGCCGCCGCCGCGCCTGCCGCCAAGCATACTGCCTATCAGCATACCGGTAGCTATATCGCCAAAGCCGCGGCCACTCATATAGTTGCCACCGCCTCCTCCGCCTCCCTTGAACATTTTAGCAATGAACACAATGATAATGATAAGAATGATAATAGCAGTCATTGGCACATGCTTCTTCTTCTCGTGGTGGTCTGCCTTATATTCCCCCTTCGATGCTGCTATGATAGCATCTGCCGCCTTCGAAAACCCTTGAAAATAAAACCCATTCTTAAACGACGGCACCATCTCATTCCGCACTATACGGCCACAAAGTAAATCCGTAAGCACGCCCTCCATTCCCTTACCGGTTGCTATGAACGCTTTTCGCTCCTGCATCGATGCCAGCACCACAACCCCCGTATTTTTACCGCTTTTACCTACACCCCATGCCTTGCCCAGCCTTATCGCGTAATCCGAAATGTCATACTCGCCGAGAGAAGTAATAGTGACTACAGTTATCTCTATAGAGGTCTGCCGTTCGAAATCAAGCAGCTTTTGTTCCAGTTGCGCATGCTCATTCGCCGACATCATCCCGGCATAATCATTTACTAACCTTGGAGGGTTTGGCCTGTCTGGGAAAATCTTCTCCTCGCCATGCGCATACAACCCTGCTATAAGAAATAGCAGGGTCAGCCCAAGCAGGCGAAGGTCATGGATTATTTTTTGCATCATTTCCCAAAAACTATTTCGTCAGGCAATTCATTTTTATTGATCGAAGGATCGTATGGGAAGTGTTTCGCAAGTGCAGTTCCCAACTCACGGATGCAGTTACATAAGCCCTCCGTAAGTTCATTTTTCCTCAGGTGGCCCGAAAGTGTTTGTGCGGCTCCTTCCCAAAACGCCGCGCCACCGGCTTTCTCATAAATCACCTTATCGCCAAACAATGCAAACTGCCGGTCTTGCAAAGCTATGTATATGATGATGGCATTGCGCTCCACCGTTTTCTCCATACCCAGGTTGGTAAATATCTCCCGGGCACGGTCAAGCGGGTCCACATAAGAACAATGAGGCTCTATGAATATACGTATCTCACCGCTGGTCTTGCTCTCTGCTTCTTTGATACAGGACACCACCCTCGCCTGCGAGTCGCTATCAAGTGCCGACTTCTTTTTGAAAAAAGAGAACATGCTATGCCTGATTAAAATTTCACAGACGGAGCTTTCTCTGCACCTGCCTCAGCCTGGAATGACGGACGTTCCTTTTTATTGAATATGCCCGCAAGTATATTATTAGGGAAATTAGACACCTTGATATTGTAGTCCTTCACAGAGGCATTGAATGCATCGCGTGATACCTTGATTCGGTTTTCCGTACCTTCCAGCTGATTCTGCAAATCCCTGAAGTTCTCGTTTGCTTTTAATTGTGGATACTGTTCAGACACAACCATCAGGCGGCCCAATGCCTGGCTCAACTGACCCTGCGAGGCCTGAAATTGTTGCATTTTTTCAGGCGTCAGGTCTTCTGCATTCACTTTCATCTGCGTAGCAGACGCTCTCGCCTGTATCACCTGCGTGAGTGTTGTTTTTTCAAAATCCGCTGCGCCTTTTACGGTTTCCACAAGGTTGGGTATCAGGTCTGACCGGCGCTGGTAACTGCTTTGTACATCAGCCCACTTTTGGTCAACATCTTTACTGGCCGTATTCATGCCATTATAGCCGCAGCCACCCCATAATACGATTAAAAGAATAATGCCTAAGGCAATATATAATCCTTTCATTGCTTATAAATTTTCACCAAAAGTAGGCTATGTTAATTGAATATTACACGACCTGTCGGCGAGCAACGTTAAAAAATCGGTAATTATCATCCTACCTCATGTGAATACCGCCTTTAAAAACAAAAACCGGTATTAGACCGGTTTCTCACGCTATGTGATATGTGATATAAGTCAACGCATTGGTGGCGGTGGTGGCATCTTATGACCGAGATAATACCTGGCAGACAACCCGAAGAAGTTATTCGGGTATATGGCAACATCCCGCGCAAAGTTGACAGCAGGTTTTATATCTGCGGAAAGGCCAATTGGCACTGATTTGAAAACATACTCTGCACCAAATATAGCATCCACACCAAATATAGCCTGCGAGCGAGACTCGGTATTACGTTCCCAAGTTCCAATATGAGCCCCTGGCCCTATAAATATTCGCCACGAAGGATCAGGTAATATGATGTGATATTCAACCAGTCCCACAAACGCCACACCTGGCCCGTTATAATAACTCAGGCCTGCGTTCATTTGGGTTTCTATGGCTAAGTTCTTTTGGGGAAAGAATTTAGCAGATAAGCCACCACCATCCGGGTTTGCCCTAAAACCAAGCGCTACCGGTCCGGTCATTTGGGCATGTATGTCGCATGCAATAAATAGCAAGAGCAGCACAGCCCATTGAAAAATGTTTCTCGTTTTCATATAATTTAGTTTTAAGTTTATAATTACCACCCTTTCTTATAGTAATAAAGCGGAACAAGATGGCCGAAATAATACCTGATGGACAACCCAAACAAGTTATTAGGGAAAAAGACAACATCATTATTAAAACAGTTTATTGCCGGCTTTACCTCTGCTGAAATACCCAACGGCAAACTTTTGAATAAGTACTCTCCACCTACCACCCCATCAAACCCAAATATCCCTTCAGATTTAGGCGCTCGTTCATCATCACGGTGATTAAACCTGTCCCATTTACCAAAATGGAATCCGGTTCCTCCATAAATCCGCCACGATACATTATTGAATATAATATTATACTCCATAAGCCACCCGGCTATCCAGCTTTGGCCTATACTGTTATTATTAGCAGGCATTGCACGCTTGTCATCCATGGCAGTTTTTTCAGCCCACCAGTTAAATCCTTCAGACCCATTTACTTGCATATCTACGGCCCAGCGCGGGCCCATGAATACCTTTCCCGTTACACCTATTCCATCCGGACTTAGCCTGAAGCCTAATCCGGGAGGCATGCCGTACTCCTGCGAGCGGACAATAGCTGCCATAAACAATAATGCGAATAAAATAAATGCCTGCTTCATCTTCCGTTTTTGAGTATTGAAGTAAAATAAATTGTGCCAAGGCTGTCATTTGTTATGCTTTTTAACATTGGCAATACTATTTTTGCTGTAAACATTAAGCTATGGCATTGTCATATGAGGCTTCATTGGAGTACGCACAGGGTGAAGATCAAATAGATACCCTTTACTCATTCAGGGAAAGGTTCTTCTTTCCTCAGCATGAAGGGGCCGATGTACGGTATTTTTGCGGCAACTCTTTAGGTCTGCAACCTAAAAGTGTTGAGTACCTTATGGACAAAGAGCTTCGCGATTGGGCAAGATATGGTGTTGAAGGTCATTTCCAGGCAGCATACCCCTGGTTCTCCTACCACCATTTTTTTTGTGAGCGTCTGGCGAAGATTGTTGGCTCTGACAAAAATGAAGTGGTCGCAATGAACACGCTGACCGTTAACCTCCATTTGCTTATGATGTCTTTTTACCGGCCACAAGGAAAGAGGTATAAAATATTGATGGAAGCAGGGGCATTCCCATCCGACCAATATGCAGTAGAGACTCAGGTACGGATGCATGGCCTTGACCCTGAAGATGCTATTATTGAAATTACGCCACAACAGGGGGCTTACCTGATAGAGGACACAGACATTATCAACGCTATAACAGAAGCTGGAGATTCCCTCGCATTAGTGATGATCGGCGGTGTGAATTATTATACCGGACAGTTCTTTGATCTCGAGCAGATTACCAAAGCTGCTCACAGCGTTGGTGCCTACGCAGGATTTGATCTCGCACATGCAGTAGGTAATATCCCGCTGAAATTACACAGTTGGAATGTGGACTTTGCTTGCTGGTGTTCTTACAAATACCTTAATTCCGGCCCTGGTGCGGTAGGTGGCATCTATGTACACGAACGACATGGCAATGACCCTACCCTGTTCCGTCTTGGCGGCTGGTGGGGCAACGATGAAAAGACCCGATTCAAAATGCAGAAAGGTTTTGTGCCTCAAAAAGGTGCTGCCAGTTGGCAAATGAGCAATGCCCCTGTTTTCAACATGGTGGCCCATAATGCTGCACTTGATGTATTTGAGAAGGCAGGCATGTCAGCACTCAGGGAAAAAAGCCTCAAGCTGACTGGCTATATGGAGTATTTACTGAAACAGCTAAACCACCTGCCGTTTGAAATAATAACCCCCACGGAGCCAGAAAGAAGGGGTTGCCAGTTGTCCCTCCTTTTTCATGAAAAAGGAAGAGAAGTATTTGAAGCACTCAGCATGAATGGTATTGTAGCCGACTGGCGTGAACCGAATGTCATCCGTATTGCCCCGGTACCACTATACAATACTTTTGAGGATTGTTTTAAATTCTATGAAGTACTCGCCGGGATAAAGTGATTTATAGTGGCTTACATATGTGTGGCAGCAGAAGAGACTGCGGACATATCATCATATACCAGCTTTGAAACTTTACTGATGATTGCTGCCAGATCTTTTGAATTACTTCCCTTTGTAACAACAGTAAGTAAGTATGGCTTGTTTTGCAGATAAACGACACCTGCCTCATGCATCTCATGCACATTCACACGGTTATCGCCCCACTCACCAAATTTGTGGGCGACTTTAATATTACCAGGCAACTCTTTAAGCATACCTTCCTTAAAATCACATTCGGTCAGCAACTCCATCGCATACTCTGAATTTTTCTTCGAAATATAAGTAGCATAATAAAGTACAATGAAGAACTCTGCCATGTTCTGAGCTGATGTCTCATAAAATCTGTCTGAGACATTCGGCTCTGGCATATTGAGGTCAGTAAATGTTTTTACAAAATTCTTTATATCCGCATTTTCATTGAGAATCCTCGTAGCATAATTATCGGAATATGCTGCCATATACTTTAACAATTCACGAGCAGTATACGACCTGCCTTTCTCAAGAATCATTGAAGATGCAAATGTTTGGGCTGGTACTTTAATATCATTTCCTACAAAATACTTTTTATCCAGAATATCCGGATGCTGATCAGCTTCCTTCAAATAAGTTAGCAACATAGGCATCTTCATCATGGACCCCGGATGGTAAACCTCATTGGGATTTATATACATCCACTTACCATCAGACAAACTGAATAGATACACCGAAGAAGATGTAAGTACTCCCGTTCTTTTATTATCCTCAAAAAGGTTCTGTATCCTTGCCCTGAGTGTAGCAAATATTTCCGATTCATTCTCTTGATTTGCCTTCAATAAAGGCTGTACCAAATGATATCCTTTTTGACTCGTAAGTTTTAATGGATTGTTAACGCCGGTTCCGGTATCAACATTTATAGCTGATTGATTTTCAATTTTTTTTGAATTGTTTATATAGTAGTACGCCGCGCTGCCTAAAAAAATAATTGCCAACACATAATACAAATGAATCCTGAATTTTGCCATTACTCCTGTATAGTTCAGTAGCTAAATTATTTAATTTATCGTATTACTAAAAATTTCAAACATATATATATATCGATACAGCATCAATAAATAACATTGAATGTATTCGCATATTTGTATGAGGGACTTTTCTTGTATTAACGAAGCATTAATACAATTGTACAAGTTCAACAATTGGAATTATAGTATTATTGTAACGAATACCACACCATAAAATGCATTGTAAGAATATAGCATTTATTTGTTTGCTTGCATTTCTGCCATTTATTTCGATGGCGAAGGAATATGTGCTGAACGGGACTTTACATGTAAAAAACGGAAACACATTTCCTTACAACCTTGTGTACTACATAAAAGGCACCCAAATTACCGGTTACTCCACTACTAAGTTAAGTAATGGGGCTCAACCAAAAACCCCTATAAATGGCAGTATCAACACAAAAAGACAAATATTAACCTTTACCGAATATCCCAACGACACTGGAGGGCAGGATGCAATAACATGTTTTGTACATGCTTCGGTTTCTTTCAGGCTTATCAACAACAAGTATCAGATAAAAGGCGTTTTTAAGGGAATGGACCATTTTGACGTTTATTGCGGTGAGGGGACAATCACCTTCAACGAATCAGCAACTATTAGAGAACTGTTAGGAATTAACAACGTGAATAATAGCGGACAAAAAAAAATAAAAGACAGGAATACTATATCCACATACAGCCCTGACTCAAGCTATGGCCCTCAGTACACAAATTCCAATAAAAAATCAGGCACAAAAAAGCATACCCACACAGGTGACTCCGTACAGCATTACGAGTTGGGAAAGGAGTATGAAATAACATCTGGTACTACAAGGCAATTCCATTGGTATAACGACACCTGCATTCTGGACATTTATGACGGG
Source organism: uncultured Flavipsychrobacter sp. (assembly GCA_964493865.1). Lineage (GTDB taxonomy): Bacteria > Bacteroidota > Bacteroidia > Chitinophagales > Chitinophagaceae > Nemorincola. The sequence continues at coordinate 79,873 of CAZBPS010000004.1, read as the reverse complement.
GGTGTAATAGATGGGGATGTGGTTACCGTTCTGTTCAATGCCGATGAAATATTGACAAAACATACGCTCACCAAGCAAAAACACCAAATTAAATTATACCTGAAAGGAAAAGTAAACACCATCTCCATAATTGCCGAAAATCTGGGAAAAACTCCGCCAAACACGGCTAATTTTATACTCACTGATGGAACAAGGCACTATAAAATAAAAGCTTTCAACGACATTGGCGAAAGCGCCGAGATAATGTTGAAAAAAAAATGAACTCTAACCCATTTTAATACATCTCTTATCCAAACACCTTTATTATTATCTTTGCGCCCTGTTACATGGCCATATTTACAGACACGAATGACTTGCCTGCATTTCGCAATGCTGTAATTACCATTGGTACATTTGACGGCGTACATACCGGGCACAAAACCATACTGAACGAAGTTGTCGCTCATGCTGGGAATACGGGCGGTGAAAGTATATTGCTTACATTCGAGCCGCATCCCCGCAAACTTCTGTTCCCCGATCAGCCTTTGGGCATAATTACTCCATTAAAAGAGAAACTGAAACTGGTTCTGGATTCAGGCATTAAACATGTAGTCATTATTCCTTTCACAAAAGAATTCGCAGCTATTTCCGCACATGACTATATTGAGAAATTCCTTGTCGGAAAATTCCACCCTCATAGTATCATTATAGGCTACGACCATCGCTTTGGTCACGACCGGAAAGGAGACCTTAAATTGCTGGAAGATTACTCAAGCGAATTTAATTACGAACTTTTGGAAATCCCCGCACAACTGATTGATGATGCCGCTGTCAGTTCCACCAAGATTCGCAAAGCTATCGTGGCCGGGCACATAGAAGATGCAACCCAGATGCTGGGCCGGCCATATGAGTTTACCGGTACTGTAGTACATGGCAACAAACTTGGCCGCACGCTAGGCTACCCTACCGCAAATATAAAGCCTTCTTCTGCCGACCAGATCCTCCCCGCCATCGGTATTTATGCCATCAGGGCACTACACGAGGGCAACCAGTACAACGGTATGTTAAGTATTGGTTACAATCCTACAGTAACTGATAAAAAAGAGTTACGCATAGAAGCAAATCTTTTCGATTTCAACGAAGAAATATACGGTCAACAACTCAGTATTATCTTCATTAAAAAACTACGCGACGAACAAAAGTTCGCTTCATTGGACGATTTGATTACGCAGCTACACAAAGACAAAACAGAAACGATAAAGGCACTCCAAAATCTATAATGCCAGTTCAAGGAACACCGGGCAATGATCTGAATGCACAACATCTGGCAGTATCTTTGCGTGTTTCAGCGTCTTTTTTAGGGGTTCTGTCACATTTATATAGTCTATGCGCCAGCCTTTATTATTCGCACGCGCACCGGCAAACTGGCTCCACCAGGTATATTGGTGCGGTTCCTGATTGAAATGTCGGAACGTGTCCACAAATCCATTTTCAAATAGCCTGTCCATCCAAGCCCTTTCATCAGGCAAGAAACCGGTATAATTTTTATTGCGTACCGGATCATGAATATCTATTGCTTTATGGCAGATATTGTAATCGCCGCATACTATAAGTTTGGGTTGTTTTTCCCTCAGCTCACCTATATAATCAAAGAACTCGGCGAGCCATTGATACTTATACACTTGCCTGTCCTCGCCGCTGGTGCCGCTAGGGAAATAAGCATTTACAAGCGTAATCTTCCCGAAATCAGCACGGATGACGCGCCCTTCAAAGTCACTTTGTTCCCGTCCATTGCCAACAGAAACAGCCGATGGTTTTATTTTAGTAAGAATTGCCACACCGCTGTACCCCTTTTTTTGTGCCGAGAAAGAAAAAACATCGTAGCCGGCAGCTTTTATTGCATCCTCCGGAAAATCTTCTTTGTTGGCTTTTATCTCCTGCAGGCAAATTACATCAGCAGGGTTTGTTTTCAACCAGTCTATAAATCCTTTTTTTACTGCGGCACGGATGCCATTTACGTTGTATGAAATTATCCTCATTGCTATGAATGTTAGTGTTGTGAAAGTAGAAAAAAATCGGGAAACAGAAAGGTGCCGCTTCATAACAACCCTTCATCGGCCATACTCAAATACTCACTGCCCGCTACTATTATGTGGTCAATAAGCTGTATGTCCATAAGCCGGGCAGCATCTTTTATCTGTGCTGTGAGCCGCCGATCGCTTTCGCTTGTTTTTTTGCTACCCGATGGATGGTTATGCGCTATAATCATACGGCTGGCATTATGCAGCAGGCAGCTTTTTAATATCATACGCACATCTACTGTTGTCTGGGTATATCCGCCACTGCTTATCTTTTCTTCTTTCAGCAGTTTATTATTATGATTCAGGTACAGCACATAAAACACCTCATGGCTTAAATCCTGTAGGTGCGGCATAACCATTCTTGCCGCCACAGCCGTATTGCTTACCGACTGCCTGTCGGGGTTCTCGCTTAGTTGCCTGCGCCGCCCCAACTCCAATGCTGCCGCTATGGTAATGGCCCTTGCCGAGCCTATGCCCTTCACTTTCCGCAATTCAGCTACACTCAGCCTCCCCATATCCCGCAGTTCATTATTGGCAAGCCCCAGCACGTCCCTCGCCAGGTCAAGCGCAGAGCGTTTAGGTGTGCCGCTGGATATGAGAATGGCCAAAAGCTCGGCATCTGTCAAAGCAGAAGCCCCTTTTTGCAGCATTTTTTCGCGCGGACGTTCATCCTCCACCCAGTTTTTTATGCTTTTTGATTCACTCACAGCATGAAAATACATGTTTTCCGGATTTTTAGACGACTTTATAAGTTTTTACTTCATGCGTATCAGCACACACTATTGATAACCGTGCGCTATTTTTCGATAATGGCTATTAACTTCGTCGCTCAAATCAGCACATTGGCCAACAGTTTTACGTATCTGTCTTATAAAGAAACAGGGTATTTCTCCCCACTGGTCACCGACTACGTAGGCGGACACGAAAACCTGCACCCTTTTTACAATTACGCGCCTAATGCTGAAGGATTAGATAAAGCTATAAATGACCGTGCGACTTTTCCCATAGACCGGGAAATACTGACAGCGACCCTGAAAAGACAATACGAACAACTGCCCCCACAGCCTGAAACCGAAAAGAACATACAGTCACTTCTTAGTGAAAATACTTTTACTGTTTGCACCGCACACCAGCCTAACCTGCTTACGGGCTACCTATATTTTGTGTACAAAATACTCCATGCCATAAAACTTGCCCGGCAGCTAAATGAGCAATACCCCGGCAAGCATTTCGTGCCGGTATATTATATGGGTAGCGAGGATAATGATATTGAGGAGTTGGGCACCTTCAGGTTCAGGGGCGACAAATATACATGGGATGGCAACGGACAAGCTGGCGCGGTAGGCCGGATGCAAACAAAGGGCCTGAAGCCGATACTCAACGACCTGTTTAAGTTTTTCGGCCCACCGGGAAAAAATTGCGATGACCTACAGGCGCTTATCACTACCGCTTACTTAAAGCATGATACCATTGCCGCTGCCACCCAATACCTTGTTCATGAACTATTTGGTAAATATGGCTTGCTTATCCTAAACCCGGATGATGCCTCCTTGAAATCCGCTTTCATACCTGTGATGCAGGACGAACTATTGAGTGGGAACGCCTACCCTATTGTTACAAATCAAATAGAACAATTAGCAGTACATTATAAGATACAGGCCCACCCCCGCCACATAAATCTCTTTTACCTTACCGACAACCTCCGTGAGCGGATTGAAAGGACAGGCGATGAATGGCGATTAGTGAACAACGATAAGAAATGGACAGGCTCCGAGGTAATTGCCGAATTGCATCAGCACCCCGAAAGGTTCAGCCCTAATGTAGTGTTAAGAGGCATCTTCCAGGAAACGATACTACCCAATGTAGCCTTTATAGGTGGTGGCGCGGAAGTAGCTTATTGGATGCAGTTAAAAACCTTGTTTGGGCATTACAATGTCTTTTTTCCCTGTGTGCTGCTCCGCCAGTCTGTACAATGTGTGAGCAAAGATGCCTCTGCACTTCGCGCAAAACTGGGGTTGAATATTCCCGACCTGTTCAGGACCGAGGCAGAGCTGATTAAAGGTCATATCACCGCCCATTCCGGTGATGAATGGCAGACAGCCACGGAAGCTAAGGAACTAGAGCGGATTTTCGCATCCTTGAAAAAAAAGGCGGAAATTGTTGACCCCACACTCTCCCCTGCTACAGAAGCTGCCCTTGCCCGAATAAAACACCAGCTTATGGTGCTGGAGAAAAAAATGTTGCGTGCAGAGAAAAAGAAAGCAGAGGTGCATATAAGCAGGATAAACAAGATGAAATCGTTGCTCTTTCCCGGCAATGGATTACAGGAACGGGTAGAAAACTTTATGGAATACTACCTGGCAATGGGCCCGGCATTCTTTGATACTATTCTTGAAGGTATAGATCCTTTATCCGCACGTTTTTTGGTAGTTGAATAAAAAGCCGTTTATTTTGCATAAACCGCGCAAGTGAAGAAAAAAATATCATTCCTTACATTTTCTGGCATTCTGTTATTAAGTACTACCCTCATATTCTGTAACAAAAAAGAAAATAACAGTCCTGTTTTTCCAATAGACTGCGCCCACAATGTGGCGGGGGTATATACCGGAAACGACTACTGCGCCTCTACCGGACCGGCCACATATTCCACTACAATCATTGCGCGGGATTCCATTAATATCACTTTCAATAATCTCAGCGGCGTGCAGGTTGCCGCCATTCTCAATTGCAACGACAATACCATCACCATCCCTACCCAAACCTTCCCCGGAAATTTCTCTATCTCCGGTTCCGGCACTTATACAGCCAACCGTATAATCCTTACCTGGAATGGTTTGTCTTATGGCATACCTTTCAACTGCAATTCGACACTCACACGCTAACGGTTATTTCATCAGGTCGGCATAGTTCATCACTACATATGCAGCACCGGTATCCGGCTGAAAATAAAAGGTGTTAATGTCGCTCGTAGGCCATTTCTGCCAGCAGCCAAGAAGGGTGTCTTTACCCATGTTGCTCACTGCGGGCAATTGGCCTGGGTCAATGAAAATAAAAGTCCTTTGCGGTACTTCTCCCCTCAGTTTCGAAAAGATAATGCTTTCCACCGGAGCCCCCCAGTTGGTGATGAGCGTGCTGCTTATTTCCGGCACAGGTTCCGGCACAATTACCTTTGACAACCCCTTCGCTTTCATTTTTTCATTCACTGCCGCAATAGCCGTTACCCTGCTTGTAAATGTTCCTGATGCTGCATATATATAGCCGATGCGCACAGCAAATATCAGTAAGATAATGCTAAGTCCTATTCTGGTATTCAGCCTCGGCAGCAAAAAATAAACAAATGGCGCGCAGCAGATAAAAGTAAGCGGCATGTACTCGCTCTCTATATAGAAACGATTTGGCGATACATCTCTGAATACGATACACACCAGCAACAGGTAACCGGCAGCATACAACATTGTGAAAGCAAGTAACAGATATTTTCTGCTCCATGCCAACGTACAAATTCCGGAAATGAACAGTAGCGTAAATATCCAATAGTCTGTTATGCAACTTTTCAGGAAAGACCGCAGCATTGGTGAGGTCAGTACATCCTTGATATTTTGCAGGTCGAAATGAGTGACCACTTCTATTTTGCTGTTGTCGTATCCATGCCGGCTGCCCTGGTAAAACTTAAAAAAAGAAAGCGTGAGCAATATTATTGTAAGTATGATTGTCTGCCATTTCGGAAAGGGACATAAGGACATCGAAAGCAGCATAAAAAACCACAGGTAAATGGCAACGAACATCACTAACGGATGTGTCCATATAGCCAGCCCGAATAAAACAGCAAAGAATAAAATCAATACGAGTTTATTTCTCTGTGCAAAATAAATACTGCCGGCAAATGCCAGCATTAGCCATGCCACCCCCTGGTGCACTTCATTATTAGGCCAGTAGAAAGTATCGCTTACTAACAAAGTGAGGTACAGGCCGTACAATATAGCAAGTGCATAATTCCTGAATTTATAGACTAGCAGTGCAGCCGCAGACAAATAGAACAGGTAAAAACTGGCCGAGTAAAGCACTACCAGCAACTTGAAAGGCAAATGCAGTTTGGAGCAGAACAACGGGAACATCTGCGTGATGAATGATCCTATCCGGAACTCCTCTATATGCAGCCTGCCATCATTAATAATACGGAACAATATATGCGGCGCATCAATGAATAACATACGCTCTTTATAAAAAAATATCGCCCCCGCCAGTAATACAACTAAAATTGCAGGCACGGTGCGGGCCATAGGCCTTAGCCCCTCATTTCCCGGCAAAACAGTACGACCGTGCTCTTTAAACATCAGCCAAATGTAATTTTTATATCACGAATATCACTTCTTCATAGCACGAAAAACAAAAGCATCATACTCACATAATAGCATTAATAATACACAGGGCATAATTTTTGTATACTATATTTGCAAAAATTGACTCAATATGAAACGCTTATTTATATTGTCAGTACTTACCACAGTACTTTCCGGATATATGTACGCCCAACCAGGGGCGGGCAAAATACTGCCTAAGTTTACGTTAGGCATAAAAGCAGGGGTAAATATGCAGCAGTTCACCGGCAATTATTCCAAAAGCGATTTTAGTACAGGTATTGTCGGCGGGTTATTTGCTGGGGTGAATATGAAAAAGATTGGAGTACAGGTAGAAGGTCTTGTCAGGTCAGCGGACATTACCTATACACCGCCACTACCGGCTGCCCCCACTTCTGTTAAAATTAATACAGTCTGCCTCGACATTCCTGTTTTATTTCAATACAAACTCTTTTGGCGCGTATGGGCACAGGCTGGGCCACAATTCAGCACATTCATCTCTGCTAAGCAGAACAGTACTGACGTAAAAAACAACCTGAACACAACAAATTTTGCAGGTGTTCTTGGTCTGCAAGCTAATTTACCCTTACGCCTGTCACTTTCTGCCCGTTATATCCTTGGCATTACGAACGTCAATAACGAATCTAAATCAGGTATAAAAGATGCATGGAATGACCGCAGCATCCAGCTATCATTAGGTTTCAGGTTCCTATAAAAACGTATATTTACCCTTAAAAAAAATATTTTGAAACTAATAACGGCATTCACTCTGTTTGCAGCATCACTGCTCTTTACTTCAAAAAGCAACGCGCAACTTTTATCAGGCCAGGGAAAAGATTCTACCTTGCCTAAAATTGAATTCGGACTCAAGGCAGGACTAAACATGCAGAAGGTATCCAGCGACTCTGCCTGGGAAGATAACTACAATACCGGCATAGCCGGAGGCGCATTCATGCAGATAGGCAATACATTCAGTTTCAGAATAGAAGTACTGGCAGCTACCTCCCGCTATACGTTCAAATACTTAACTGATTCTTTGGGTAATAAAGGGGACTTCAACGCACTTAATTTGAACTTACCTGTGTTATTACAATACAAATTCTTTTCCGTTGTTTGCCTCCAGGCAGGTGCGCAGTATGGAAGCATGATTACAATAAAAAACAATGGGGGGTATAGCGGCAATGCAAAGATGTTGTTCAGGAGCGGCGAATTCTCATTGCTGGGCGGAATTGAAGCACGGTTGCCGTTAAACATAATTGTGGGTGCGCGCTATGTATATGGCGTAACGGACATGAACAATAATGACAACACTATCTTCTACACAGACTCATGGAAAAACTCCGCCATACAGGCATATGTAGGCTATCGGATACAATAAAAGAGGATAAATCCTCACGTGCTTATCAGATTAACGAAGCAGCGAAATAACAGGTATGGACAAATGATTTGGACAACCATATCTCTTGGTACCGCACGATGAAATAAATACCAGAAAAACAATGGCTATAATTGGAGCAAAGCGCCTGAATGTTGACAAATGCTGCATACGTGAAAGTTATAAATAGTAAAAAGCTCGTTTAACTTTGTACGAAGTTACGAAGAAAATATGAAAAACATTCATTTTATAGCAATAGGCGGTGCTATTATGCACCAACTGGCCCTTGCATTACAGCGCCAGGGCTACATAGTTACCGGCAGCGATGACGAGATTACCGACCCCGCCAAAAGCAACCTTGCGGCAAAAGGATTACTACCTGATAAGTTCGGGTGGCATCCTGAGAAAATAACCCCTGCCCTCGATGCCATTGTACTCGGTATGCACGCCAAAGCTGACAACCCCGAATTGCTTGCCGCAAAAAAAATAGGCATACCTATATATTCCTTCCCCCAATATGTATATGAGGTGAGCAAGGATAAGAAAAGAGTGGTAGTTGCGGGCAGCCACGGTAAGACCACCATCACTTCAATGATTATGCATATCCTCAAACATCAGGGGATAAACTTTGACTACCTTGTAGGCGCGCGGGTAGCCGGTTTCGAGCAATCTGTGCAACTTACCGACGCCCCGCTCATTGTGCTCGAGGGCGATGAATATCCTGCATCTGTAGAAGAAAAACGTCCGAAAATTTTCTTTTACCACCCGCACATTAGTGTAGTCAGCGGTATAGCATGGGACCATATCAACGTATTCCCTACCTACGCAATATATTTCAGCCAGTTTGAGCAATACCTACAGGGCATGGATAAAAACGCCAGGGTATTTTACAATAACGAGGATAGCGAGGTGCAAAGAGTTATTGCTACTTCCGGCGGGCATTTATCAGCCACCCCATACGATACCCCACCCTTCCACTACGAAGATGGTTTCCCGGTAATGGATACCGCTGCCGGGCCGGTAAATGTATCGGTTTTTGGCAGGCACAACCTCCTGAATATGCAGGCAGCTATAGACGTATGCATGGAACTGGGTGTATCCGAAAGCGATTGCTATAAAGCAATATCCTCCTTCACCGGCGCTGCCCGCAGGCTGGAGAAAGTGAAAGAAGAAAAAGGGTTACTGGTGTACCGCGATTTTGCCCACGCCCCCAGCAAGCTGAAAGCAACCCTGAACGCTGTGCGTGAAGCATACGCCACCCACCATCTTATTGCCTGCTTTGAGCTGCACACGTTCAGCAGCCTGAACGAAAAATTCCTATCTGAGTATGCGCACAGTATGGATGCCGCTGATAATGCTATTGTTTATTTTAGCCACCATGCATTAGACCTCAAGGGCCTGCCCAATCTTGACCCGGCCATAGTAAAGGATTATTTCAATAGAAATGACCTTGATATTATAGATGAAAAAACACAACTTGAACAGAAAGTTAAAGAACTGGTTACTCTTTCAGGCAATGCAAACAAACCCGTTTTTTTATTATTAATGAGCTCAGGAACTTTCGATGGAATTGACTGGAATACTGTAAGTTCGCAACAGAATTAGAATTCACCACATGCCGAAATTAACATTAAAAAGACCGATAATTTTTTTCGACCTCGAAACCACAGGCACCGACCACGCAAAAGATCGCATAGTGGAACTCGCTTTCGTAAAACTATTGCCGAATGGTGATCGAGAAACCATGACAAAAAGAATAAACCCGGGCATACCAATACCACCTGAAGTAACATTGATACATGGCATTACCGACGAGGATGTAAAGAACTGCCCGCCTTTCAAGCAGATAGCGCACACTTTATATGACTGGATGAGGGGCTGCGACCTCGGCGGTTACAATTCCAGCAAATTCGACCTTCCCCTGCTGGCCGAGGAATTCTTGCGTGTCGGCATCAATGTAGATTTTACCGAACGCCATATGATTGATGTGCAGCAGATATTCTTTAAAATGGAAGCGCGTACACTGGCTGCTGCATATAATTTTTACTGTAGCAAACAACTGGAGAATGCCCATAGTGCCGAGGCTGATATAAATGCAACAATAGAAGTGTTGGATGCACAGTTGGAAAGGTATGCGGATATTGGTCATGATGTAGTCACACTGCACCAGTTTACTCATACCGACGAATATGTGGATTATGCCCGTCGCATAATTATGAAAGATGGCCAACCTGTATTTAATTTCGGTAAACACAAAGGCAGGAAAGTTGAAGAGATTTTCACCGCTGAGCCACAATATTACGACTGGATGATGCAGGCTGACTTCGCGCTCCATACAAAACAGAAGATATCCGAGATATTAAACAGAATGAAACTGAAAAAAGCCGGTTTAAAACCGTAGGCTACAATATTTCTGTGTTTTAACCACATTTAACCAAAACTTCAGCAAACTATTTTAAATAATCATTACATTATCATTATTTTGCCGACTTATTTTTGATTTGATTGAAGAAACTAGTCATCATACCGACCTATAACGAAAAGGAAAACATTGAAAAGATTACCCGTAAGGTTTTTTCCTTACCGGGCGATTACCACCTCCTTATTGTAGATGACGGCTCTCCCGATGGAACAGGTGAAATAGTAAAACGCTTACAGCAGGAATTTTCAGGCAAGCTGCACCTCATAGAGCGCAAAGGAAAACTTGGCTTGGGCACTGCCTACATAGCCGGGTTTAAATGGGCACTACAAAAAGATTACGAATACATCTTTGAAATGGATGCCGACTTCTCTCACGACCCAGACGACCTGAACAGGCTATATGATGCCTGCGCAAAGGGGATGGATGTGGTCGTTGGCTCACGCTATACCCGCGGCGGAAAAGTTGTCAACTGGCCGTGGGATCGTATATTTATTTCAAAAGGCGGCGCATTTTATACTAAAATGATATTGTGGATGCCGGTGAATGACCCCACCGCAGGTTTTGTATGCTACAGCCGCAAAGTACTCAGCGCCATACCTCTGGATGAGGTACACTTTATCGGCTACGCCTTCCAGATAGAGATGAAATACCGCGCTTGGAAACTGGGCTTCAAGATAGGCGAAGTCCCAATCACCTTTCGCGACCGGAAAGAAGGCACCTCCAAAATGAGCAAAGGCATCATCAAAGAAGCCATGTACGGTGTTTGGAAGATGAGAGGTTTTTAGGCGTGTTCCGTATGCCGCTTTGAGAATCTTTATCTTTCTTTCATAATATTAAGCACCATTTCATCTGAAGCCAATGTTTGTTTAAATAAGTGCGGCGTGATTCCTGTTGTCTGTCTTTATTTTACTCACCCACTTAGTCGACTAGCGCCAATGAAGGGCGCATATGCGAACAATCAGGTCATATAGTATAGTCAGTGAGTTTCTCATTGTAATACTTGCGTTATTTAAAACGCTTATTGTTTTTTATACCAATAAAACCGCCCAAACCCTTACCCACAGCCAAAAGTATTTTCCATCATGGGTCAGTAACTGTACCATCATGGTACAGTTACTGTACTGTTATGTCTATAAAATTTGCCACACCCCCCACCCCATGCTACTTTTACATACTCACCTGATTTTTTCAACCACGGCAGTAAAAAAAGTAATTTGAAAACATACAAGGAAAATGAGAAGCAAACGAGCTAAAATCGGGCAAAAGTGCGCAGAAAATGCGCAAAAAATACAGCGCAAAACACTCATTATCAACAAATTGATTCACCCCCCAAAAACTGCGCAAAATCCCCGCTCTTCACACGCAGCTCCCCAGTCAATAAAACAGGCCACCGCATCAGGCGCATTAGCCACGTTTATGCTGCCACATGCTATTCTCCGTCTTCGAAAAAGAAGTTAATATAACCAAAGGCCGAGTCTCCTCACCCTGCCTCCTATTTTGGTCAAGGGACTCGCCGGAATCAGGGCGCAGCAGTTGATATTTTTAGTTTTTTTCATTTCTTATTCAGCGCAGCATACTTTGTTCTTTTGAGATTTTACGCGCCAGCCATAAACGTATCCAATTCTAATCCATTTCATATAAATTTAATTGTTTTAATAATATTGCGTATATATTTAATCCATATGCTAAAATATTTTGCAGTCCACCCTGATTGCAATGCTTGGCGATCCTTTTTCAACTTGCCATAATGTTACCCTACTTATGTCAATTCTTTCAGCTACCTGCTTTACACTCAATTTTCGTCTTATTTAGATTCCGTAAGCAAAAAAAATAATTCAAAATATTTTTTTTTATTTATTTTAGCTGCATAAAATAAAATACAAATGAAAAACACCTTTAAGCTGTCCCTTATCCTGAGCATTTTTATGTCCGGTTTTGTCAGCACAATACTATTTGGCTCCCCAACTACTGAAAAAACAGCAAAACCTGCCCCGCTTTCTTTTATTGAAAATAAAGGCCAGATAACCGATCAGAATCATCAGCCACGGCCTGATATTGATTTCCGGCTAGCTGCTGCAAGCGGCTTGAACATTTTTATTGGCGATGGAGCTATCCACTATCAATTCAGCAAATGCGATAATACCGAAAAGGTGGAATTTGATCCGAATTCCAAATTCCAAATTCCAAATTCCGCCACCTATACCATGCACCGTATGGATGTGGAATTAATAGGCGCTAATAAACAAGCAAAGGTTATTACAGCGCAAAAGCTGGGTTACTATGAAAATTACTTTACCGAATGGAGCGGTGAAAAAGGTGTAACCGCACTCGCATACAACCGTATAACATACAAAGATATTTACCCGAATATTGATTGGGTGCTTTATACCAGCAATGGACAACTGAAGCATGAGTTTGTGTTAAGGGAAGGCGGTAAAGTGAGTGATATTAAGCTGAAGTATGGTGGTGCTAAAACATTGAAACTTAATAATGACGGCAGTTTAGAAGCAACTACACCCCAAGGAACTATTACTGAACAAGCCCCGAAAACATATCAGCGAGATAGCAAAACTATAGCCAGTTCTTTTAAGCTGAACGGAAATATATTGAGTTATGAAGTAGGTCAATATGCAGGTGAATTAATTATTGATCCAAGCCTTTTATGGGCTACTTATTTTGGTGGATCAGGTGATGATCAATTCCAAGGACTGGCGATCGATGGTGCAGGAAATCTATGTATGACAGGATATTCTACCAGCACCTCAAGCGTTGCTACTACTGGCGCATTTCAGACAACATTGTCTGCAAGCCATGATGCCGTAATTGTAAAATTCAGCAACACCGGAGCATTACAGTGGGCAACATATTATGGAGGTTCAGCATGGGATGATGGCAGAAGTATTGCAGCAGATCCATCCGGCAATATCTATGTCACTGGTGAATTCAGGTCAACAGGTTTAAGTACTGCGGGTGCACACCAACCCTCATTGCACACCTTCACCGATGCAATGATCATAAAATTCAGCAGTGACGGTTTAAGATTATGGGCCACTTATTATGGCGGTGAAGGGGAGGATTATGGGAATGCCATTACTACTGACGCCGTCGGTAACGTGTACCTTGCGGGAGAAACATGGAGTGGGATAAATATTTCAACGTCGGGCACATTTCAAACCACCTATGGAGGTGGGGGAAAGGATGCTTTTGTTACCAAATTCAATGGTGCCGGTGTGCGGCAATGGGGTACTTATTTTGGTACTAACGGACTGGAGGCAGCAAAGGGTGTAGCTATAGATGGCACAGGCAATGTTTACATAGGAGGCCATGTATCTTTAGGCTCGGGGCTGGCTTCAACAGGCGCTTATCAAACAACCCATGGCGGCGCGCTTGATGCATTCCTCGCCAAATTTGATAATAACGGAACGACACGGCAATGGAGCACTTATTATGGTGGCAGTGACGACGATGTGATCTATGACATCTGTACCGACCCTTCCGGGAATGTGTGTTTTGGAGGATATTCATTCAGTTCGGGCATGGCATCATCCGGAGCCTACCAAACCTTGCTGGCAAGCACATCTGATGCTTTGGTCGGAAAGTTTGATGGGAGCGGAGGAAGAGTGTGGGTTACCTACTATGGAGGTAATGGGTCGGAAGTTCTTAATGGTATAACATCGGACGGAGCAGGTAATATCTACATCACAGGAAATACCGGTAGCACAACTGGCGTTACTACCGGCGACGGTTACCTGTTAACTCCTCCTGGCGGTGGTGATGCTTTTATAGCAGAGATCAACAGCGCCGGAACAACACTGGTTTATGGAACTTATTATGGTGGTACACCAACAAACGATGCAGGATTTGACGTAGCCGCTGACGGAGCCGGAAATATGTACATGGTGGGTATCGCATCCAGCGCCACGGGTATTGCAACTACAGGTGCTTACCAGACTATCCACGGAGGCGGATCCTGGGACGGGATGCTGGCAAAATTCAATTTATGCACACCGCCTGTAGTAGCACCAGTTACTGGCCCTATGTACGTGTGCCCCGGTAATACAATAACATTAACTGATGCAACTGGTGGCGGAACATGGAGCAGTAGTGATCCATCTATTGCAACGGTTAGCGCCGGCGGCGTTGTTACAGGGGTATCTGCCGGTAATGTGATCATCTCCTATACAGTAGTAAGTGGTGGTTGCACAGGTTATGCAAAGGCTAAAGTTATAGTAGGCAACCCAATCATTAGCACTATTGCGGGTACCGGTGTTGCCGGCAGCACCGGCGATGGCGGACCGGCAACTGCAGCACGCATGAATCAACCTCATGGTGTAAAAATAGATGGGGCAGGAAACATATACATTGATGAAAATGGCAGCCATGTGATAAGAAGAATTAATTCCGCAGGTATTATTTCTACAATTGCAGGAACTGGTGTAGCAGGATTTTCCGGCGATGGTGCAGCTGCAACGAGCGCACAACTTAACACGCCTTACGAGGTAGCACTTGACGCAGCAGGTAATCTTTATATAGGAGACGCATTGAACCATCGGGTACGCAAAGTGAGTACTGCCGGTATCATCACAACAGTAGCAGGTAATGGGACAGCAGGGGGCACAGGCGATGGTGGTGCGGCAACAGCAGCCCAATTAAATACGCCCGGGGGAATTACTTTTGACGCTGATGGTAATATCTACATTTGCGAGGTTTTTGGTCATCGCGTAAGAAAAGTAACACCAGCCGGAATAATCTCGACTATTGCAGGTAATGGTATAGCCGGGTTTTCTGGTGACGGAGTAATTGCCACAGCTACGCGGCTGAATAACCCGAATTATATTACCATGAGCCCTGCCGGCAATTTAATAATAACCGACAATGCCAATCATAGGATTCGCTCCATAAATATGACAACAGGCATAATATCAACAATTGCAGGCACCGGAACTGCGGGATACATAGGTGATAATGTAGCCGCTACATCCACCCGTATAAACTTCCCTGGAGGCATTACTTTTGACAAAGCCGGCAATCTTTATATTGCAGATTTTGGAAACGAGCGGGTACGAATGGTTAACACATCTGGAATTATAACTACCTATGCAGGTGCAGGGGTCGCAGGATATACAGGTGATAACGGAGTTCCAACCGCCGCCAGATTCAACCGACCTGTTGGCGTAGCTTTTGATGATAAGGATAATTTACTTGTCGTAGACCAAAATAATCATGCAATACGTATCATTAATCCTACAGCTCCGGTTATTCCTTCTGCTATTGTAGGCCCATCTACAATTTGCCAGGGTGTACCAACTCTATATTCCAGTAGTCCGACAACTGGTATATGGACAAGTAGTAATACCAGCGTAGCGATTGCCAGCAGCACAACAGGCTATGTAACGGGCGTTGGGGCCGGAACTGCAACATTGACTTATACCGTCACTAATACTTGTGGCAATTATTTTGTCACTTATCCAATGACAGTAAACCCATTTTCGGTCGGTACCAATTCCGGACCAACGATAGTATGCGTTGGCAATACTATAACCCTGACAAATTCTACTGGTGGAGGCACATGGAGTAGTCTTGATCCATCAATCGCCACAGTATCTGCAAGCGGTGTAGTAACAGGGGTTGCAGCGGGAGCTACTGCCATCTCATATACAATCACCGTCAGTTGCGGTACTATTGCTGCAACCTCCTGGATAACAGTTGGCAGTCCGATTATAACAACTTTCGCAGGCGGTGCAGGTTCTCTCGGCGATGGAGGCCCGGCAACAGCAGCGCAATTCGGATTGCCCACCCATGTCTTTAGGGACGCTGCGTCAGGAGATATTTATGTTCCGGACTTCAATAACGATAGAGTCAGAAAAATAGATGCGTCAGGCATTATTACGACTATTGTTGGTAATGGCGCGCCTACATCTACCGGAAACGGAGGACCGGCAACGGCTGCAACAACTAACGCCCCGGCAGGAGTTTATAGAGATGCTACTACAGGCAACATATATATTGCAGAACAGAACGGTAGCCGTGTCCGTATGATAAATTCATCAGGTATAATTTCAACCATTGTAGGAAACGGTGCTTTTTCATCTAATGGTGATGGGGGACCAGCGACAGCGGCAACAGTTAACAGACCAGTTGGCTTGACTATGGATGGCGCCGGAAATTTATATATTGCAGAATGGGGCGGCGGATATATCAGAAAGATTGATCCGTCAGGTGTTATTACTCGGTTTGCGGGTGGCGGTGCATCAGTCATCGATAACGTACCTGCTACCGCCACTTTTTTGGGCACGCCTTACCACATTACAATGGATGGTACTGGCAACATGTTCGTTGCATCTCAAAATGGCCACCGCATTCGCAGAATTGACTTGGCAACGGGGCTTATTTATACTGCTGCTGGTACGGGATTTTCGGGATTTTCAGGAGATAATGGCCCTGCAACGGCTGCACAGCTTAATCAGTGCAACGGTGTATACGCTGACCCTTACAGCATCTTTATTACTGACGCATCCAATAACAGGCTCCGCAAAGTAGACCGCACCACAGGTATTATTACAACAATTGCCGGTATTGGCACCCCTACTTTTTCCGGAGACGGGGGTTCTCCAGCAACAGCAGGCATTCGTGGTCCTTCTTCAGTCACCCTTGACAATACCGGTAATATATACATAACCGATGCTACCAATGCTCGTATCCGCAAAATCACCATGGTCAGCGCACCCCTTACTGCAATTTCAGGTCCCGGTGTTGTTTGCCAGGGATCAAATATAACATTGACAAACACAACTTTAGGTGGCACATGGAGCAGCAATAACCCTGCTGTAGCAACCGTAGGCAGTTCTACTGGTATAGTTTTAGGTGTAACTGGCGGTATTACCCAAATCACTTATTCACTGGCTGCTCAATGCGGTGCGGTTTTTGTAACACACACAGTAACCGTCAATCCTTTTGATGCCGGTATTATTTCAGGTCCTACTAATTTATGTGCTGGAAGTTCAATAACACTATCTACTTCAGGTAGCGGTGGTGTATGGAGTAGCAGCAATACTGCGATTGCCACAGTTATTGGCGGTGTGGTTAACGGCATCTCTAACGGAAATGTAACAATATCTTATACAGTAACAAATAGCTGTGGCACTACACATGCGTTTGCTGTTGTTGGTGTTGGTGTGCCTATTATTACAACTGTTGTTGGAACCGGTGTCAGTGGCTTCACTGGTGATAGCGGCCCAGCAACCGCAGCACAAATATGGGGGCCTGCGGGACTGACTTTTGATGCCACCGGAAACATGTACATTCTTGATAAAACCAACAATCGTGTCAGGAAAGTAACCACTGGTGGCATCATTACGACTATTGCCGGGAATGGTAGCAGTGGTTTTTCCGGTGATGGGGGGCCGGCTACAGCAGCTATGTTCTCCGGTATGTTCGGCATAGCAGTAGATGCGGTTGGAGATGTTTTTGTCACTGACAATAGTAGAATACGGAGAATAAGTGCATCAACTGGCATTGTGAATACGGTATATGGTTCGGCGACATCGGGATTTTTTGGGGATGGCGGGCCAGCGAGTGCTGCAAGATTCGACTTTCCTTATGGTTTGGCATTTGATCCGACCGGTAATCTCTATATAGCCGATGAAAATAATCATCGCGTTCGAAAAGTAAATACTTCTGGCATCATCAGCACTGTAGCAGGAAATGGATCTATATTGTACAGTGGGGACAACGGTCAAGCAACGTCAGCAGGAATGAACTTTGCATATGGTGCTATAGCTACCGACATACTTGGAAATTTATATATAGGAGATGGGGCTAACAGACGAATAAGAAAGGTCAATATGACTACTGGTATTATAACAACTATAGCAGGAGATGGAACAAGTTCTTTTGGTGGTGATGGTGGGCCGGCAACAGCAGCTCAAATGAATACAGTACATGGGATAGGAGTTGATATCGCCGGTAATGTTTTTTTTGTAGATTATTCCAACAGAAGGATACGAAAAATTAATACTTCGGGTATCATTTCAACTATTTCAGGAAACGGCTCTTCTGGCTTTTCCGGAGAAGGGGGGCCTGCAACTGCAGCTACCTTCAATGAGCCATGGGGAGTCTCTGTTGATGCAAATGGCAATGTTTATATATCGCACTATGGAGAAGGTCGCATTACAAAAATTGCTCCGTCCGGAACAACTGTTGGCCCAATTGTCGGCTCATCAACAGTATGTGTATCGTCTACAATCACACTCACCAATGCCACTTCAGGCGGTACATGGAGCAGCAGCAACACCGGCATAGCCAGCGTTACAAGTGGTGGCGTTGTATCAGGCATTGCTACCGGCGTAGTCAACATCTCTTATTCAGTTACAAGTAGTTGCGGAATACAATCTGCGGTACAATCTGTTACCGTTAACCCTGTACCCGTTACCCCCGCGGCTATTACAGGCACAGCATTTATTTGCATAGGTTCGACTGCAACGTTGAGTAATACCACCTCTGGCGGTATATGGACGAGTACAGCAACAGGCATAGCCACAGTAGGTTCATCTACAGGTATTGTAAGTGGTGTGACAGCCGGAATCGCTACCATCAGTTATACCATATCAAATTCATGCGGGGCAGCAGCAGCTACTACTATAGCTACAGTTAATGCAGCTACAGGGTCTGTCAGCGGATCTTCAAATGTGTGTATCGGACTCACTACAACGCTTACAGGCTCACCTTTAGGCGGCACATGGGCCAGCAGCGATGCCGCCGTTGCCGCCATAGGTTCGGCATTTGGCATTGTCACTGGCATAACCACGGGTACAGCTACAATCACTTACACTTATAGCGGCGGTTGCACATCTACAATACCAATGACAGTTAATCCGTTGCCGGGCTCTATTACCGGTTCTTCTACCGTATGCGTAGGTGAAAACACCACCCTTAGCTCGACCGGAGGAAGTACATGGAGCAGCAGCAACCCTGCCGTTGCAACCATTGGCTCCTCTTCAGGTATTGTCACGGGTATTACACCTGGCACAACTACAATCACAAGCACATCAGCAGCAGGCTGTACTGCTACATTGTTGCTCACAGTCAATTCTGCTCCGGCGGCTATCACACCAGTAGGTGCGGTGACGATATGTGAAGGTGCAACTACTACCCTATCAAACCCCACACCCGGTGGTACATGGAGCAGCAGCTCTGTTGCTAATGCTACCGTAGGCACTGCCGGACTGGTGACGGGCATATCGGCAGGCGCTGTTACTATATCCTACACACACTTATCAGGTTGCTCGTCAACAAAAACGATTACCGTCGAAACCTCCCCATCTGCTATCACCCCATCAGGTGCAGCAATTTGTACCGGCACTACAGTTACGCTTTCAAATTCTGTAAGTGGAGGCACATGGAGCAGCGGAGCACCGGGTGTGGCAAGTGTATCTGGCGTAGGCGTAGTTACCGGGGTATCTTTGGGCACAGCCAACATATCTTATTCAATAGGTAGTTGTATTGCTACCGCTATGGTAACGGTTACTCCTTCACCGGTAGCCGGAGTCATAGTAGGTCCTTCTGACGTATGCATCGGCACACCTGTAACTTATTCTAACGGCACACCAGGTGGCGTATGGAGTACCAGCAATGCTGCGATAGCAACCGTGGGCACATCAGGCCTTGTATCAGGAGTAAGTTCAGGCGCTGTTACGATTTCCTATACCGTGACCAACAGTTGCGGCACTGTCTCTGCAACGTTACCAATAACTGTAAGCGGTACCGCAAGTGCAGGTACCATCATTGGCCTTAGCGCAATGTGCGCAGGCACCTATACAACCCTCGTTAATTCCACCCCAGGAGGCATATGGAGCGTTACTAACACTAACGCCAGCATCACCGGCGCCGGTATACTTACCGGCATAACCCCGGGAGTGGACACCATTTTATATACTGTAACTACAGCCTGTGGCACAGCTATCGACTCTCATATCGTCACCATTGGAGCTTATTTAAGCGCCGGCACTATTTCCGGCCCATCAAGCGTATGTGTTGGCTCATCGGTCACACTTACAGACCCTGTGCCAGGTGGCACATGGAGTAGCAGCAGCGGGGCAGCAACAGTCAGTGGAGGTGTTGTAACTGGAATTAGCGGTGGCACAACAACCATTTCGTACACCGTCACAGCAAGCTGCGGTTCTGCATCTGCCACCCGGTTGGTAAATGTTATCCCAACACCTGATGGTGGGATACTCACCGGCCCAACAATCCTATGCGCCGGTATGACGGCAACTTATACCACAACTGCATCAGGTGGAACTTGGGGCGTAACGAACAGTACCGCTACAATTACCTCAGGCGGCTTTGTTACAGCACTTACTACCGGCATAGACACCATTACTTATACTGTAACCAACGCATGTGGCACTGATGTGTCTTCTACTACTGTTACCATCGGTTCCGCAATTACAGCAGGTAGTATTTCCGGCCCCGGCTTTGTATGTGAAGGCGCTTCGATAACACTTACAAACCCGGTATCGGGAGGAATATGGAGTGCCAGTAATACCAATGCTACGGTATCATCCGGAGGCGTGGTAACAGGTGTCACAGCCGGAACTGTAAATATCTCATACACAGTTACAAGCAGTTGTGGTTCGGTTTCAGCTGTAGCTTATCTGGCTGTCCTTCCCGCAGCTGATGCTGGCACTATAGCAGGCCCGGCAGCAGTATGTGTCGGTTCAACAATATCTCTTACCAGTTCAACATCCGGGGGTATATGGAGCGCCAGCAACAGCAACGCCACAGTATCCGGAGGTTTGGTAACAGGTATTTCCGCAGGCACGGTGAACATTAGTTATACCGTAACAACGCCCTGCGGGCCGGCATCAGCAGTCCATACAGTAACTGTTAATTCTTCACCGTTAGCAGGAACAATTACCGGGCCGACAAACGTATGCGAAGGTGCAACAATTACACTAAGCGCTACCTCACCCGGTGGTGTATGGACTGCTGACAATGCAAACGCTGCCGTATCATCATCAGGTCTTGTTACAGGGGTAACCGCAGGAACAGACATGATCTCATATACAGTTACCACAGCCTGTGGCACAGCAACAGCAACAGCATTAATTACTATAGACCCGCTACCCTTCGCGGGTGTGATAAGTGGCCCTGCAGATGTATGCATTGGCGCAACGATAACTCTTACCTCCCCTGTAGCCGGAGGGATATGGAGTGCAAGCAATACAAACGCTACAGTATCGGGCGGCATTGTGACCGGTTTAAGTGCAGGCACTGTGAACATCAGCTATAGCGTGACCAACGTGTGCGGCACTGCTGCCGCGGTAAACACAATAACCGTAAACCCTGCCCCTGACGCAGGTGTCATCACAGGAGTATTAACTGTATGTGTGGGAGCAACAACCACACTCACTGATGTTGTGTCCGGCGGAGTATGGAACGCGAGCAATTCTAATGCAACTGTTGCAGGTGGCATTGTCGCAGGCGTAGCCGCAGGTATTGATACCATTTCGTATTCCGTTACCAATATTTGCGGCACTGCGGTAACCTCAGTTGTGGTTACCATCAACCCGGCTCCGGCTGTCACGTCAATTAGTGGACCTTCTTCGGTATGCAGGGGGGCAACTATTACATTAACAAATGCTACACCGGGTGGCGTGTGGAGCGCCAGCAATACAAAAGCAATAATAAGCAGCGCAGGTGTGGTAACCGGCGTAACGACGGGAGCAGACACAATAATATATACTGTGACCAACTCATGCGGTAGTACTTTTGTCACCAAAACTATTGTCATTTTGCAGCCAGCCGTAACAGGCACTATCACCGGACCATCGACGGTATGCGCCGGACAGACAATATCGTTATCTAACGCTGTACTGGGCGGCACTTGGAGCAGTAGCAACGCAACCGTTGCGGTAGTATCTCCGGCTGGTATAGTCTCGGGTATTTCTGCAGGTTCTGCTGTGATCAGCTACACTGTTTCTAATAGTTGTGGCAGCAGGTCTGCTACAAAGCCTATTACCGTGCTGTCCATCGCAGATTGCAGCCATACTGGCATTAGTGGTTCTGGCATTGCACAAAATGACCTGAAGATATTCCCCAACCCAAATAATGGAATATTTGTTCTATCCGGCACATTAGGTATAACAACCAACACAGAAGTGCCACTGGAAATTACAGACAAATTGGGCAGGAAAATATATTCGGGTAAACTTATTCCGGAGAATGGCTTTATAAATCAAAGAATAGAGTTGAAAGATAGTATTGCCAGCGGTGTATATCTGTTAACACTGCACACATCCGCCGGAAAGATTATGTTCAAAATAGTGGTAGAACAATAGGAAAACTGACGAAAGTGAAGTAAAATGACAATCACTCCATTTGCCGAATTCGACTAAGCAACGAAATAAGCAAATGGAGTTTTTTCTGCTCCCGTTTATTTATCACTTCAACCTCCAATTCACTTAACTAAAATAGCTATATAATGCCCGAAAGCGCTCTGCTTTTGCCCGGTGGTGAATAACGCGCTAATAGAGTGCAAAAGAAATTTTCGATTGGGCTCCGGGTATGAGATAATGTCAACCAATTCCTCAATGTGGGAGTCGACCTCAATACTCTCAATAAGCAAATTGTAAAACGCTTCTCCCGTGATTACACCTTTTTCATTTTTGTATTCAATAAAATCATACGGCAGCACTTTAAAGTGGTTGGACGCAGTTGAAGATTGTGAATTTAGCCGCTCTTCTATAAATTTTATTGTTTCGCGATTTGCACTTACTTGGAAGGTCCTATTTTGAATTGGAAAAACTAAAATATCTTCCCTTCTTTTACGTACTCTCTCTTTATGGCGTCTATGATCAGGTCATTGCTGATGGGTGCCTTATTGGAGATGGCCCTGAGGCAGCAGTACTGCACTACGCTGAGTATGGATGAACCGGTGAGCTCATACTTTTTGGCTACGAGCGGCAGGTCTACGGTCTTATCGAGGACCACTTTAGGGGGGAAGGACTTCTTCCAGAGTGTGAGGCGCTCCGCCGATGATGGCAGGTGGAACTGTACTACAGACTGGAAGCGGCGGATAAATGCATCGTCTATATTGTTCTTAAAGTTGGTAGCCAGTATCACGAGGCCATTGAAACTCTCTACGCGTTGCAAGAGGTAAGATGCCTCCTGGTTGGCGTACTTGTCGTGGGCATCACGAACATTGGTACGCTTACTGAAGAGCGCATCAGCCTCATCGAAGAAGAGTATCCAGTCTTTGTGCTCGGCACGGTTGAAGAGATGAGAAAGGTTCTTCTCGGTCTCGCCAATGAACTTGGATACTACCATGGAGAGGTCTATGCGGAACACATCCTTTCCGGTGTACTTGCCCAACAGTGTAGCTGTGAGGGTCTTGCCGGTGCCAGGCGGGCCATAGAAGAGGGCACGATAGCCTGGCTTCAGCCTCCGGTCCATGCCCCACGCTTCCATAAGCGTGCGGTGGTGCATTACCCATGTCTCTATCTCCTCTACCTGCTGCATGGTCTGTGGATTGAGTATAAGGTCGTCCCAATCCATTTCGGTGGTGACATACTGTGCGGGAAAATCCATGCTGAGCCGGGGATGCGATACTTTGCCGGTGGTGAACAGTTCGAGGTATTCTGGCGAAAGGATGATACGGCCACTCATGGTGGGCTCGCCGGCCGGCACATCCTCCAGCCACAGCACACTTTGCCGGGCAAAGAGATGCTCCGCACTAAAGATGGACTGGAAATGCAGGTGCCGTGCGAGGTCAGTGCCGGCGAGGAGGAACAGGGCTGTTTCGCCAGTGGGCAGAAACCCCCTGAAGTTCTTTCCCCGCGTGCCTCCCAGCTCGGGAAAATCTCCGGCGGCAGGCAGGTGCTTCTGCACACATGCATCGAAAAAATCGGGCCTGACGTGCGGCATCAGGGCCATGAGTAATACCAGCAGTTCCTGCTTAGACAGTTTATTGTTTTTGATGAACTTAGACAGTGCGGCCGTTGGGGACTTGATCTCCACCAGCTCAATGATATGCCCGGCACGTTGTTGAGGCTGAAAGTAACTTTCGAGCTGCTGCTTTATATATTCATCCAGCATGTGCGTGTACTGGCTGATAGCCTGGTAATTTATGTCTTTGGCCATTGCTTATTTATACGGGTTGTACACTAAAAACGACTTCTTTCCCATTGCTTCTTTGACCACCTTGTATGCGGCTGCGTAAATGTCCTTAATGTCCTTCTTGCGCGTGTCGGTGAGCTTGTCCCAGCGCAGTTGTATGCGGTCCCAGGTGTCCTGCATCTGGTCCGGATTGTTGAACATTCCTGTTTCTTTGGCGTGTATCAATTCGGTGCCGTATGCCTCTACTTCCTGCTGCAGGTGCGCGTCCGCATCATCGGACTGGCCGGGCACTACGCTCTTTGCATCGGCTTTGGCCTGCATCTGCTGCACATGCTGGTACTCATGAAGTATGGTGGAGTATAAAGAGGGAAGGCCCTTGCTCTCGCCAAAAGCATCGCTGCCTATATTTGCGGCTGTGGGCGCAGCCTTGCCTGTTTTATCGAAGCCCGGGGCAAGTATCCTACCCTCTTCGCTCATGTCTTTCTTTTCGAGGTAGTTGAACTTACCACCCCACAGCAGGCTCCGGTCAATGACGCCCTTGCCGCTCAGTTGCTCGGTCATAAGGTTGATAGCCTGCTGGTAATTGTACTGCAGTATCTGCTCTTCTATAGCAGCCGCTGCAGAAGGATCGAGACCCGGCACAGGCGTGGTATTGAGCGCCGCGGCAGACCATGGGCCCACACCGGCACGGTACACGGCGCCCTGGTGCAGCAGGAAGAGCTGCCGGCCACTGAGCTGGCTCATCTTCGCCTGCATCTCGGCAGCATTGAACGCATTGAAGTACATGGCTACCTCGCCCCAGTCAACATTCTTCGCCTTGAGCGCTTTCTGGTAATTATCCCTGACGGCCTGGGCACGGTCCTTTTCCGGGTCTTTGTCCTTGCCTTTCTTGGGTTCGCGGCGGATGGTGTCCTGGTTCTGCTGTACCACATGGGTGAGCTCGTGGGCCAGCAAACGCTTACCGGATTCAGAAGCAGGATCGAACTTGCCACTGTTGAAGTAGATATCCTTGCCGGTGGTGAAGGCATGCGCATCGAGCTCATTGCTAAGGGTAGCGGCCTCGCTGTCGTGATGTATATGCACATCGCTGAAATCGTTGCCGAAAGCATCCTGCATCTCGTGCAAGGTAGTGGCGGGCAACTGGCTGCCCTTGCCGTTCTTATCGGCTATTGCAGCCTCTACGGGTTTACCTTTGGCCACCTGCGCTGAACCAGCTTTCTCCTTTTTCTTAACGACCGTTTTATTCTCTTCCTCCTTCTCGGTCTCATGGCTCTTTTTCTGCACTTCCACCTTATCCTTGTCCTTCTTCTCTTCAGGTGCAGCAGCCTCTGCTATTGCGGCCTTGCCGGGTGCATCCTTCTTCTCTGCCGCCTTGGGTGCATTGCCCATCACCTTATCGGCTACCTGGTCAGCTTCTTTCTCCATCGGATCATCGACAGAGCCGACGCTGAGCTTGGCCTGGAAGAACGCGGTACCGTGGCTCTTTTCAGCCTTTTCCGGCCCTGTAAAGAATGGGCTCTTGCTCTTCTCGGCCGATTGCTGCCGCAGTGACCTGCGCGTTCTGGAATATGGTCTCATAAAATCAGGATTAACATTGTCAATATTATCGTTTTCGTCATCAAAACCAGCCATGTCGTGCAGCAAAAAATCATCTACACCGCCCGGATCATCACTGAAAACACCATCGGCCATTACACCGTCAGCGCCTGCCTCTACTATAGCAGAAGACGAAGGCGATGAATTCTTTGCCTTCTTTTGTACGGGGACTTTGGGTCCTTTGGGTGCATTAGGTTGCTGCTCTGGGGTCTTCTTAGGTATCTTGCCGGCCCTGGTTTTCAGCGGAGGCTTTGGCGGCACCGGCTCTACGACCACATTACGCAGGTTGATGAGTTCTGTAGGGCCTAATGTAGGGTGATTGGTGATGAAGTCCTCAATGATAACGCTCTTAGAGTAGTTATCGAAAGACTTATCGTCCATGATGAACAATGAGAACGCATCATACTCTTCCTGCTCACACATGGCTATCTCGGCATCTATAAATGTAAGGTCAATTTTGGGGTCAAGCCCGGATTTTTGTTTCAGGTAATCGTACAGGCCATAGCGGGTCTCGAGGTAGTTGGTGCTCTGGTTAAAGTTGAACCTGTCTTCGTTCTTGAACGCAGCCAGCACTTCCTTTTCCGTTACAACGTTTACCTCTGCTTGCCGGTCTTCATCTGTCTGACCTACCCCGTCTAACTTGTTCTTAGTTCTTTTTTCTACTTTATCTGGCGTGGCTGCCTGTTCTACTTTTGCCAATGTTCCCTGCACATCTGGCATGCCCAGTTTATTATCCGTACCCGGCACAGGTATGGACATCTTTATCTTTGTCTTATCAAAGAATGGCAATGTAAACTCCTCCTGTGCTACCGGCCAGGTATGCGACCATACATTTATGGTAGTGAGCCAAAGGTCTACGTAAACCTTGGCGTAAGCATCCAGGCTGGCTTTGAGCTTGGACATCATCTCCAGCGTTACCGATGCCTCCTTTATCTTAAATCCACCCGATGGCGACCAACCCATTTCAATAAGCCCCGCAGCATCGGCCTCAATGGCCACAAAATCAAGAGTCCCTTTACCGCCTATCTGTGCATGTATGAGGCCCAGCAGCGAAGCATCCAGGCCCACTTCCAATGTCAGTTTTACACCTGCAGCCAGCTTAGAGCCGAGTTTGATAGTCGAATCGACCTGGGGGTTGTTGTAGTTCTTCAGGCTCAGGTTACCGATCCTTACGTTTGATCCTTCCTTTATAGATAGCGGGTCTACATTGGCATAAAGATCTACCGCGCCCCCTATATGCAGGCTCAGTGTGGCCACTACGCACGATGCAAGAGGTATATTCTTATCAAGCGTAAATATGTTCTTATTGACCGGCTTAATGTCCAGGAGTTTTTTGTCCGCGGCAAGGGTTATCTTGCCATCAAGAGTAATATCTCCATCCGGTTTCAATACCGATTTAATCTCGCCCTTCAGCTCATCTGTGACGGTAACTTCAAATGTTACACCACCGTAGTAGTTCATTTCCGACGCTCCTTCCCCCGTTGCTGTGCCATCAGCAGCCACGGCCCTATTGGTGATACCGAACTTCATTTCGGTAGCCTTCACTTTGTTCTTATCGTAGGCGGCGGAGATGCTGATATCAAAAATGCCTTTGCCGTATGAGACAACCACTTCACCTAGCGTCAGCCCGCTAAATTCTATATCCGGCACCACCTTACCACCAATGCCGAGATCCCACTCCCCTTCCGCGGTCTTACCTATTGTTACTGTTACCGTTCCTGATTTGACGCGCGGCACCTTAGTGAGATCAACCACAGTTGTAACAGCAAAGTTGCCATCGGCACCTATTTCTGAATCAATCTTTACCGCAGATATGCCCGGCACTGTAAGCTCCGCGCTGCCACCGGCTTTCAGCTTTTCGTCCTTGTAATCAAAATGGATATCAGCTTTCTTGATACCTTTTATCTTTTTGGAGTTCATTTTGGCACTGCCTCCGATGGACCATTTATTCTCTTCGTAACCGAAATGAATCTCTCCATCGAACAGTGACTTATCGAATTCAAAATCTCCTGCAAGTTTAAATCCCTTACCTTTTTTTCCACCTTTTAATAACCCCTTTCCTAATTTTTCGATTTCGAAGCCGATGACACCTGCCAGCCCTATGCCACTATCACCACTATTATTGAGCATGTAGCTGATCTCAAGATTGACATCTGTAATATATTTATTGAAAGGCTTAGGAAAATTGTCTTTTATTGTGTTCAGATCAATTGCAGTACTGAAACCCATTTCTTCACCAGCAATGTAAAAATCAATAGCCAGGTCTTTCAGGAAAGGTACTTCACAGGTTATCGTACCGGACAACATTAAACCTTTCTGCGGGTCCAACTCCATTTCATTGACCGTTACCGGACTGAGCCCTTCGAACTTCCTGAACATGTTTTTGTTGAAAAGTTGCGAGGTCTTGATGAAATAGGTATTCAGCCTGCCATCAATAGGCATGAGGTTAAACTTTAGATTATCTCCCGTTTTCAAGCGGTTAGTGAACTTCTGATTCAGGGTAAACTCAACAGTGCCGGCAGGGGTACCTGCAACCGGCGCACCACTATTTACCGTAAATTGCTCCAGGTCCATACCGGCGAAGAAGTTCTTTATCTGCTTACCTGCAAATGGCAACGGCAATTTTTTGGGTGATCCGGAAGCTTCGCCAACGTAGATCACGGCCTCCGTTGCAGAACCGGCCACCTCACTTACCTCGGCCGGTGTCATCTTTTTGAGCTGTTTCATGTGAACAGCACTGGTCAACTCATCAAAAGTCCAATATACTTTGCCATTGCCATTAAATGGGAGATTCCATTTGCCGACCTTAGCGAACTTGTTCAAATATTGACCTTTGACGGTCTCTATCGATGGTAGTTTGGGAAACTTGCCCGGCGTCTCGGTATTAATGTCGTTAAAATATCCCAATGCTTCTCCTATGCGGTCATACCGTTCTTGCCTGATAGCATTCCCCGATGACATATTTGCCTGGGCATCCAGCAATTCATAATTCTCAGGCTTTACACCCGGCTGATCTTCTCCACCTAGTTGGTATTCCAGAATATGATCTACCTGGTGATTATTTGGTTGTCCCGACCTGTTCCATTTTGGTATGTAGGAACTCTCTTGTATTTTTTTTACATCCCCAATTACATGAAAACTATCTCTCTTCCCCAACTTGTAATACAGGGTATCCGAATCCTTCATTCCAGGATTCTCTCCCAGCAGGAATGCATATACTTTCGCATTCACCGCCGACTTTACGGCATTTACCCAATTGTCTACCTGCAAGGTTTTTCCTCTGCCGCGCACGCTCAAAATCGGAAATTTGTATAATGATTCATTCCTCTTTTTCAAACTCGGCAACGTTATCTCCGGCATCTCGAGGGTTTTACCATCGGTATCTAACGTATATGTCTTTTTATTGTTTTTCAGGGTGATCTCATACATGTTTCCAACAACAGTGATAGTGACATCAGACGACTTTATGGTCTTCGTTGCGATCTTATCTGTTGCTTTCGTTAATCTAGCGGATGCATCCTTCATCTGCACCTGCGGTGCTGCCCCCTGCTGTATGGTATGCGTAAGCTCATGCGCCAGCAAATGCTTGCCTGATGTGGAGCCAGGATCGAATTTACCCGAATTGAAATACACATCACTGCCATGAGTAAACGCGTGAGCGTTCAATTGCTGGCTCATCTTGGCTGCGTTACTGTCAGTATGTACTTTTACGCCACTAAAATCCGCTCCAAGGCCAGACTCCATTTCTGATCGTGTACCAGGCGCTAGTCCTGAACCGCCCCCTTTTGATGAGGCCAGCGATGTTTCTATAGAATCAGGGGCGTGAGTAGTGCCACCATCTGCCTCCTTCTTGCTGACGGTTCCGCCATCACCACCGGAGAAAGCCGTGAAGAACCCTGTGAATATTGTCCTGGGCCTGGTGTTCTCGACTACCTCGCTGTAAAGGCCGCTGTTGCCGTCGATACTTTCTATTGTATCACCGCTTACCTTGGTAACAATGCAATGGTGTTGAAAGGGCTGGTCTATGTAGCCAATATCGCCTGGCTGTGGCGATGTGGTCTGCTTTAGCGTACCGAACGCAGTAACGCCTTTGCCCATCTGCCAGTTGCCAAGGTCAATACCGACCTTTTTGTGCGCCCATACCGAAAATATGCCGCACCATGATGGCAACTTTTGCCCCATTTTACGTACCGTGTCTTCTGTCCATACGCCTGGTGCGGCCAGTTTGAATATTTCCCATAAATGATCTGCGCCAAATCTTTCCCCTCCAGCCCCGGGCTGCTTTGCTTTTATTTTGCCCAGCATGGTTTTGGCCATAGCTATCACTGCATCGCGCTTGCTCATACCTGCCATATCGGGCGTGCCTGTTTCCGACCTGAATACTTTATCCCCCTCATCAACTTCCCTGTCCGACCGCTGTATAGTGCCAGTTGTCCCGTCAGCGGCAACCGGGCTCTTCTGCTGGTTTGGTTCTGAATTTTCATCTTCCTTCCTCTGAAGCTTATCTTCCGCTTCAGAAGATTCGAATTTTGCCTGCATGTAGGTGTGTGCAGGGGTACTATCAATATTTGATTTTTTGCTTACTGTATTATCGGCGGGTTCCGATTTAGCCTGTACTTCTGCCGCGCTACGGTTAACTACTTTATCGGCCATTGAGTCGGCTTCCTTTTCATAAGGGTCGTCTTTTTGCCCCACGGTGAGTTTAGCCTGTACGGAAGAGAAGAATGCATTGTCATCCCTGCCTTCATCAGCAGACCGCTGAAAAAAGGGCGCTGCACTCTTTTGCAATGCAGGCGATGTGATATGGGCAGGCGTTTCTCTCAATTTCTATTACCTTATTGACGCATTCCAGTCGACATATATTTCCTTTTCCAGCCATGGCAATGCTATGATCGAAAAACTCCACGGCAACTGATCAAGCAGCACGTCGATACTCTTATGTTCCACTACCAGGTTGTCCCGGCCATGTTCGGTGAACAACCTACCATTGCGGCGTAAAAATGCTTCGCGCAGGCCATCCGGCGAGGTATTTTTCAACGACTTCCAATGCCCTATGGCAGCCTGTAGCAAATGCCTGCATTCATCCTTCATTTTATCAGTGAGCGGCGTAAAGCGTTCTATAGGCTCGTGAATGTATATGCCGCACAGGTACTTCTCCATGATCATATTAAACTCCATTGGCTGTACATTACCTGTAGCCAGGTAGTAGAGCAAGTGTGCCGCAGTCTGACTAGCAGCAACATCCCTGAAATGCTTACCATCCAACAGGTCAAACTCTTTAAAAAAGTACTGAAGGAAAGGATGAAGCAGTACAAGGCCAACATGGTGTACATATATGCCCCCGGCATCTAACACATTTTCTTTAACCGGATTTTCTTTAAGTTCAGCTACCAGTTCTTCCTTATCCGCGTATTCTTCGTTTGATACAGAACCATGTACCTGTATGGTTCGATCTAAAATATCCTGTAGACTAGCATCGGTAAGACCGGGAGTACTCTCTTTTGCCAATATATCCAATACAGAACGGAGGAAGACACGCTGCATTAATTGGTTTTCAGGTCCATCAGTATAAGTAAAGCGTGAATGGGATAGAATAGCAACTATATCCTTTTTAGCATAACTACCCAAAATCCGGGCAATAAATGATGGTGTAAACTGCAACAACAACCGCCTTATTGCGGCAGTATCACTGCTGATAGTATCATAAAAAGAGGTTCGCCAGTTGATAGTACTGTCTGTAAGCAATTGCAGTAATTCATCTTCATCCATCCACTTGCCATCGGTTGCAGCGAACCATGGCAATGTACCCGTGCGCAGGAAATACAGAAACACCTCCCATTGCCGCTCGTTCCCGGACATTTGCCCAAATTGCTGCGCCTGCACTTGTTCCTCTGCTACGATTTCCTTTACTAATTGCTCGTTTACTGCGTGTTCCTTTATTACCTGTTCCCTAACGACCTTTTCACTGGCCACAACAGCCCTGTTTAAGACCGTGCTGATACCGGATAATACAACGGAAGGAAACTTATCCTCAAACTCCCGCTCAGAATCAAAAGTAAGATCGAGCGAGAGTTTATCTATACTGTAAGACCGGCCAGTATCCCCTACTCCGTTAAACATTTCTTCCAGATTCGGAAACACATCCCGGTGCAGAAAATCAGCCATATTATCTCTTATGCGGTGAGCAGTAGTGAGGTCAGTAACATCCACTTCGATGTTTACCTTCTCTATAATATGGGTGTATTCATTCATTATATCGGGAAGTTCGCTTTTATTTTTTCAAATAAGTTTTTCACTTCTTTCTCTATTGATGAGTCAATAGCCAATGGTGGCATCAGGTATTCGGCAATGAATTTGGTCAACGCCCCACCACTGTTCAGCCGAGGCACCAGCTTGATAAGGGTAGGTATTGCCGCTATGAAATCACTAAGTATACTGATAAACAATTCTCTCGCGACACCATCTGTATTATTGCACTTGACGATCAGCAATGCAAGCCTTAGCATTGCTTGTATCTGTGGTGTAACGACGATCTCATTGACCGACTTCTCAAATTTGGTGGCGTATAATCTCTGCAACTGAGCCTTGATCTTGCGCAGCAAACCGGCCTGCAATGTTATCTGGCTGAAATTATTTACATGGTTCAATGCGTCTGTCTCCAGGGAGATCGTATCTGTCAACAATGCCGATATCTCGGGAAACTGTGCAGTACCCTTTATGGAATTAAGGAAACTCTTAATAGCCGTACTACCCAACAGACTGCGGTCGCTGCTGATAGCTGCCTTTACCGTATCTGCACATGAAAGCTGAGCAGGAAGAGGGAAAGAAACTTTCGTCTCTTTCTTTGAGTCACAACCCGGGTTGGTTGCAACCAGTATAGCAGTGAGTTCCTTTTGTCCCTGGCTCTTTAGCACATCCATATTGAACTGGAGTGTGAATGGAGCTGTACTGGTCATAGTTTTGGAAGTCCCGTCGCTGAAAGTCCATAGATAGTTTAGCTGCTGGTTGCCGGCGGGGTCAGAAAGATTTGTAAATGTAACTGCCATTAGATTAGCGGCGACACCCGGTATGAGTGATGCTTTGGCATCAAACGCGGCAGTAGGGTGCTTAAACACTACAGCCTTGCAGGTAGTGGCCTTGCCATTCACAGTGAATGTGATCGGGGACACAAATTTCACCACCTTGGATGGATCAAATAAGTATTTCCCATTGGTCAGCACTACAGAGTTTGGTTCTTCGGCAGATGCTACTACGCCTGTTGCGGGCTGCACGGTAAACGGCATCGCAGGCGTATCATTACATACCGTCTCATCAGGCAGAGAAAGAGAAACAGGTACCGGCAATGCAAACGGAACATCCTTGATTACTGTTTCTGAGCATGGACCGCTGCTTGCCTTAAGCGTTACAGGTATTTTGCCGTTTAGTCCCAGCTTGATAAGCACCGACTTCGTATATAATACTAATATCGGCGCGGTTGTCGTTACTTTTTCCGGGCTGCGGTCATCGCCAAAATCCCAGTCATAAACATACTCCTTACCTGTAGGGTCATCTGATGTGTTGGTGAAAATGACCTGTATTGTATCATCGCTCTGTTTGTCTACGATTGCCGTAAAATCCGCTTTCGGATGTTTGAATACTGTGATCCTACAGTCGGTATTCTGGTCATTGATGGTGAATCCGATCTCCTTACCAAATAAAGCAACCGGCACTTTGGACGGGTCAAAATAAGTTTCGCCCGGGCCCTTATCCACAATAGTTGCCTCAAAACCGGTTGTTGCTTTCACCACTCCATCAAAGGGTTCCTTCTTAAATAACTGCGCACCATCATCGCTACATACGGATGCCTTAGGCAGACTCAGATGAAATTCCTGCTTAGGCATGATAAATACCATCGGTGGGCAATCGCTGCAACAGAGATATGGTAAAGTAAAATCAGCCACTACCACGTTCGCGGCAATAGTAGCCTCTTCCTCCTTAGCAAGGCGTGCACATATTGTTTTGATCTTCGCAGCCAGTTGCTTGTTAAATATCTCATCCTGCAAAGAGTTGGCTTTGATCTTATGCAGCTTCTCATATTTCTGCACTTCTTTGTCAAAGTTCACCTTACCCTGATGTATCACCAGGTAGTAAGCAAAGCTATCTATATCTTCATAAGCGTTCTTATCAATGAGCGAACTGTCCTTTGACGAAATACTATCCCCTTTCTCCGTAAGTAAGTTTTCAACCCTGTTGAGTGCACCAGTAGCATCCTGCGTATCTACAGTGGTTGAATTCCTGGTCGTTAACTGCTGGACATACAACAATACAAAGGTGCCACCACGATGAGTACCGGCCTTATGCTCCAGGCCCGCATGCTGTTTATAATAATTTGCAAACAACAGGCTATCAAGAATCTTCTGCTTGCGCTTGTTGATCTCGTCCAGCAGGTTCTCCAGCTTTTCTGCCGCACAGCAATTGGCTATGAGCTCCTGTACAAGGAATTTGTAATAGCTCTCGTAGCCTGCATGACTGTATGTGCTGTTGGAAAAAACAGCAGACAGCCTACTGCGCAATTTCTTAGCATAAGCACAGAGCTTTTCCATTCGTTGTAGGTACTTCTCCAGTAGGTCGGTGCTGATCTCTCCAATAGAGAACGGCTTAAGCTGCGATATTTCGCTTACATGACTTACCAACAGTATAGGCACTTCATAAACGATCTCCCGCTCATCGGCTGTAAGCTTGAGCAGGTCGGGGTCTGAAGCCGTACGCCGTTTCACATCGGCAACTATATCATCACCAGACAGGTATTGAGCCTTCATGGTCTCTGCAAAATAGACTCCTAAAGAGTCGGCGTCTGTCTCCAGGTTACCAACAACTGTTTTATCTACCGTGTATATGGTCTTACAGATTGGCTGTGACGAAACGAAATCTTTGTTATACGAATACGAGGATTCGAGCATACTAATGCCCACAACTTCAGTGGCAGCAGGTGCCGCCTTCTTTGCTACCAGGTACATTGGCTGTGCCTCGGTCCTGTAATCATCGAGCCGGGTATGATTGCCTATTGATTTTTTTGTTGAGAATCCGCTAAAGAACTTGCTGACATTGGCATACAGGCAGTTTTGCTCTATCAGCCATGCCTTCAGTATAGCATTCAAGTCTTCAAACTGGCAGTCGAAATCATCAATATTTATATCCTTCAGATTGCCAGCCTTATTAATTCTAATTGCTACCAGGTCAAACGGAACTCCTTTCTCATCCCGGATCCTTGTAATGGCTGTCATAGCATCAGCGAGCTGCTTGCCCAGGTGCCCTTCAATACGGAAAAAATTATTAGCATCAATACTGTAATCCAGCGGCTGCAATGTACTATCTATACCACCTGCATACTGACCGGCATGATAAGACAATACATTCTTTTCAAGGCCACGCTTCGCCCATGCATAGTTCCAATTCTTCACAAGCGCATTCACATCCTTGTAATAAAATGGCACTGCCCTGTTCTCCAGCATCCGGTCATAGTCTGCCGATGGTGTTATCTTAACTGCCGAAGGCTGGTCGGGAAGGTTAAATTGCCCGATCATTTGTGCCAGTCGCTGCCATAAACTGCGGCAATACGCGACTCTGTTCTTGTTATCAGTAACAGCCGGTGACGGATACCACTCATGGCGGTAATTGGCCGGCTCTACTCCTGTCGGTAATAATTCGCCAAGCATTATATGCTTGGGAAAGGCGTACCTATCAGGGCAGCACTCATACATGCAGTTGTATACAGCCTCTCTTAACTCATTATACGCAGTAAGAATATCCTTGTAATAATCGTAAACATACTGGGCATGATACGGCCTGGGGTGTGTAGCAAGCGCCTGCTGCAACTCACTTTCCAGGTCCTGTATCTTAGTCTTACCACCCGGGTCGACCATAAAACCAAAACCGGCGTATAATTTGGACAACGCACTGATCAATGCACCACCTCCCGCCTGAACGATACCGGTATAGCTCTTAGCGAGCATCGCGATAGAAACTGTATTGGAAGCGTTCAGTATTACACGCTTAGGCTTAATTAGCGGCAAGTCGAAATACGTTAACTCTGCCTTATGATACTTTGTGTAGATACTATCGGCAATCACTTCACTCACCGGATCCCGGTTGATGACTTTCGCCATATCTGCCTTATTCAGCAGCAATACTTTTATTTTAGCAACCTGTAATGGCCCCTGGTTATCGCAATCGATGGCGGTACACTTATCCGGGTCCTGCAGATAGTATTCCAGGTACAACAATGCACACAGGTCATCGAGTGCTTTGCCGGTAAAGGACTTGAATTTATCAAGGCCTTTGGAATCAAGCGGCAATTCACCCTTTGCATCAGGTATCACCAACTCCCATAAGTCTATCTGCTTCTGGCCATCAGGCAACGGGAAGAACGGATCATAGATAGGATCATTGGTACCCTTTTTCTTATTCTCATAAACCTTAAAGTGCTTAAAAATGCTGGGTTCCAAAACGAGCAGGTCGCCATCCGTAGTTACCCCACAACCTTTTCCGACGGATATAGAAGGCACCTTAGCATCATAGCTAACGCCCAGGCCACACACCAGCCCTACCCCGATAAGGCAGGTGCGCGTAAGGCGATCCTGGTCTTCGAAATAATCTATTAAATCATTAAGCTGCGTATGCGTCAGAAGCTGGTCTTTACGAAAAGCATGGTATTCCATTGATATTTTGTCCAACACCAGGAATTGATTCGTTGCCATATTGTTGCTGTTTTTAGCTTACTAAATATTGTTATGAAACCGGGTCTGTCGGCGTTTCCAACGAACCAAGCACTGTACGTCCGAGTATTACAGGATTCTTCTCTTCGGTATCATCATCACAGTCTGCCAATTGCCCCTGGTCGTACACGGTAAATAATCTTTCAAGCAGGTCTATAAACTGCTTGTTTAACACATCAGGCACCTGCTTCATCGGGTCTACCGAATTGATCCGGGCATCAAGCCATTTTTCATACAGGTCTTCAAATTCTTTCATCTGGTCGATACCGATGAAACAAATACGCGGTAAAATATGTGCGGGTGTTTCAAGACGGATCAGCCTCTCTGCATATCTCCTGAAATCCTTGTTGCGCAGTCGCATGCTGTAGCCCGGCAGTATCACCGCAATACGGAATGAATACGGATCAAGCGGATCGCAATGATTGCCGTTCACATCGATACATACCGGCATAAAAGAATTGAGAACCATTCCTTTTCTATCCAGGTCTGGTCGCAGAATGATGTGCTCTACCACATACATGCCCTCCAACCTGAACTCATATAGGAAGTAATGCATCAAATTAGTGATCGCAGCCTCTGCGTTCGAAAAAACACCATTTGCTACCTCGCCCGGCAGCACAGCAAATGAACCAACAGAATAAGCTACTACTGCTGCATCTGAATTAACGATCTTCAATGTAACAGTCGATTCATCACCCGACAGTACTGTCACATAATTCTCCCGCTCACAAGCCAGTATAGAGGCTAGGCCCATTTCCTCGTAAGCATCTACCTGCTTAGCAGACAGATCTGTTCCTTTCAGTATATCTACTGCCAACTTATCTATGGTCCAGGTATATTTAGACAACGGATCTGCCGGCGGCACCTTGAATATCTTGTAATGAAGTGCGGACAGTTTTTCACGCCTGTAGTGGTTGAAACCCAGCAACCTGGATATGCGCTTTTCCATTCCTGACACATTCACCAATGCCTGTGCCGCTGTCTTCTTGTTGTAATAGTCCAGTGCATCGGCCCTGAATGCACTCATATTTGTATAGTCCCTGTAGAACTCCCGTTTATGGTGAATGATGGCATTATCCAGGTCTTCACCATAGATACGGTGCAACAGGAATACATATTCATTGAACTGCTCTGCGAACCGGGCAAGCAGGTGATCAAGGAACCTATTTTTGCGGGCTACATAGTTATCCAGCCCTGTTTCAGTCATAAGCTTATCTATCGTCTTCTCCCAGTTGGCTGACTTCGGGAAGATGTCACTATCATCCCTTAAGCCCTTGACAGCATTATTGAAATAGGTCTGTTTTACCTCGCTGTTCGCACTCAGCAGTACTTTTACATTATTTAGCTGAGAGAAATAATCAGCAAGCACTTGGTCGAACAATAAGAGGTATGCTTTCAGTTGTTTTGCCTGCGCCTTCCTGTTTGTGCTTGCGGTATCCGGCAACCCGACCTCACCTACACCATAAGTCTCCGGCAAATGATTTTGTATCGTGCGGTAGGTATTGATGTCCCTGTATTCGCCCAAAGGCATAGGCAGGTCTTCTATCGCTTTAGACTCCGTTTCGGCCTTGTGCTTATCTTTCAGGTCCTGCAAGAGCAATTCGGCCTCAAGCCTTTTCAGTTCTATAGGAATAACATCTTTATGGAAATTGAATACAGAATTAGTCAGACAAAGTACCGGCTTATGGCCTTCCTTTACACAAAGCAGCCATTGGTTCTTGTTCATCACCTGGTTGATCTTGGTAATGTCCTTTTCATCACAGCCACAGAATCCGAACTGTATGCTCTTAATGAGCTTAATACCCGGGATCTTCATGATGATGCGTACAAGATCGGATAACCGAACCTCTTCTCGCAAGCCGGAATTAACTACTTCTTCATCATCAAGGAATCCTTTCTTTGAAAACACCTTATTCACTTCGTTGCCATCTGCATCCATATTACCGGTCAGTGGCACCTTATCGAAAATAAACACAGGCCCTTCAAATATCTCGTCGCTGGCCTTTCCTTTGTCCAGCATTTCTTCCAGGCTATAGAAATTGATCTCCGGTGACAAATACGCTTCAATTGCGTAAACAATATCCGCCCAAACAGCTTCGGGATCGGCCTTTGCGTCCAGTTCAATCTCACTGCACACCACGATCTCCTGCGTTGGAACTTTAGCCACTTCAACAAGGTCTTCACACAGATCGCGGAAATGATGGTAAATCGACTTTACTTTAGCAGATATCTCACCGAGCTTTCCCTTGTGCGAGTCTTCAATATCCAGGAGTACATTGTATAGCCCATTCAGCTCAAATTCAATTTCCTTTGATGGTTTTGCATCCTCTGCAGGGAAAGCGTACCGCAGTTGCGGCGGTTGCTTCTTATAATCGGCAATAATAGAATGTTGCGCCTTCTGCATCCACGCATTCCTTACCCCATCTATACGTATGAACAGCTTGCGGTAATCATTTGCCGTAACCGGTGCTGTTGGTAATATATTTATAGCCGACAAGAACTGCTTATGCATCTTCTTATCATTGTCCTTCTTGCTGGCCAGGATATCTTCTATCGGCATAGCGGTGCGATAGCCAAGATCTGTAATGGCCCAGCACAGCAGCTCCAGCATAGTGATGCCGGGGTCGTGCGTATTATAGTCAGTCCATAGTTTGCTGGACAGGGTCTTTATGTAGCTAAGCCCCTGTTCCCGCAGCCATGCATAGTCCCGCCCGTACTCCGTGCTGATCTCTTTAGGTATGGTTAGCATTTCACTCATGGGCACACCGGTGGTTGAATGGTTTGAATATTATGGTCCTTATAACTGGTCAATATAGCCCTCGAATTATCTGTCATTATCTCATCCCTGTCCGACTCGCCAATTGTCATATTGTACATCCTGAAGTCGGTAATAAAATCGACATAGGCCAACTCTTCGATAAATGCGATCACCCGGCTTTTGTACAACGCACCGCCAAACTGGATCTCGGCATAATCGGCATAAGCCCATGGGGAGAGGTATTTTTTTAATTCTTCGTTGAGTATTTTGGCATATACCTTTGGGTCGTACTGCTCATGAAAGCGCACAGAGAAATCAAACTTCACTGGTTCGAATGCAGGGTTCTCGGCTTTACAATCCACAAAGAACCCGCATAGTTTAGCTAGGTAATCTTCTATTTCGCTCAGCGTATTCTTACTTACCCGCGGCTGCAGTATATCATAAATGTTCTTGTTCTTTATATCCGGTATGGGTATGATGCGCACACTACCCGGCGCCAGCTCAAAGGTAGTTGAGGTATGATTCAAGCACTTTACCTTATATATGCCGGGGAATTGCTCCAGTACCAGCCGCTCATAATCCCAAATATCCACCGCGCGGTGCTTATGACGCAGGCGCTCGCTAACCCGTATGTAGAAATGCTTATCCTCTTCTTCAGATGCTCCGCCGAATGAATTAAAAGGCTGTGTTACCCCTTTCACTGACGACTGCTTATTGATCATCTTACTGATAGTGCCTGATGCCAGCGCAGTAGAGAGGTGGGACAGTTCATTACTATTATTTATAAATGTTGCCTCTGCCGCCTGAGCTACTACGGATATAAACTTACAAACCGAATCGTACGGAATACCGGCAGGCAATTGAGCCCTTAACCAGTAAAGCTCTTTAGGCAGTAGCGTGTTGCCGCTGTTTGCTTCTTTGGGTAGAAGAAACTTAATGATCCCCGGCCTGAGGAACTGGTTAGTATCATCGCTGACTATAAAATCGTCATTGAGATACTTCCACTCATTGTTGCATAGAGCATGCCATTTTATCTCATCCTGGCTTTCAATGGTTGCCGATTCGGGGTTCTCACTTCCTTCTGCTACCTGGCACAATACACTAAGTATAGTT
This sequence comes from uncultured Flavipsychrobacter sp., assembly GCA_964493865.1. Lineage (GTDB taxonomy): Bacteria > Bacteroidota > Bacteroidia > Chitinophagales > Chitinophagaceae > Nemorincola. The sequence goes on along the minus strand of CAZBPS010000004.1, from coordinate 39,319 downwards.
TCCGGTGCCGCGCCTGTGATGCCTATATAGCACTCGCCCTCTGAGCTATACCCTGGCACCAACGCAATGTTCGCTTTATCTTCAACAAAGTCCTGCTGTTCCTTGAGGAATATATGCTGTTCAGCCTGCCCGAACGGCGCTTCCTGGAAAAGCTGTATAGACCTGTCCTTATAATTCTGTAGCTTCTTTTCTTTGGTCTGGCCGCTGATGTCAAAATTATTGCTCACCGTAGCCGAATAGTCGACCGTGAGCGATGCCACCGTTGGCGTATACGGCGTAGATGGCAATACACCACCAGGTATAGTTACTGCTGCGGCATAGAGGCTCGGGAAGTTCTTATGCAGAAAATCCTCTTTCAGCCTCAGCCTTAGAAAATTGCTTTTAGTCGATGCGGTGAATCCCTGCGTAAGCGCACCCGCCAGCGAAAAACCAGGATTGAATTGCGCAAAATTGAAATTCAACTTCAGCGGAGATGCCAGCAAATAATTCTGTGTATACAGCTTATTGAAGCTGTATCCTGTAGCAAACAGCTGCGGGAATCCGTAATTGATCCATACCGGGTTCTGCGCTACATTGTCCGGGTTATCTATAACTATCGGATTGTCTGTAAACAACTTCTTCTCATCCGCATCAGACCACCGGTTGTTCTTAATATATGATGCGCCTACGGTAAAATGAGCATCGCTCTTTACCTTTCTGTCTGCCGCACTGTCATTATCAATAGGCTTTCCTTCACCTCTTGCTTTGGTAAGATTGTAGTCGTTGCGGGTGAAATCAGCGCCCAGAAACTTAGACTTGTATGCATTGTAATAAGTAGCAAAACTATCCGGCTTGCCTTTCCATTCAAAATGCAGCGAAATACTTTCCCACTTTTTTTCAAATATTTCGGAACTGCCAATGTAGAAATCTGAACCCTTTATAGGTGCAGGGCCAAATGGCAGGAATGGCTTTGCCGGATCAAGTTTACCCTGATCATTCTCCAGTACCAGGTCTTTAAACCCCTGCACAGATACTTTGATGCTGCACTTGCCAAGCGTAGCCTTTGAAAGCAACTGCCATGCGGAGTAGCCCACGCCTGCTTCGGTTTGCAATAACACGCGCATTACAGGGGCTTCAGTTGTATAATTCTCTCCGTGCAGCTTGCTGCTGTATGCAACTATGCCTTTTTCGGCACTGTCCACAGTTACTACAAATTCAAGTTGCTTTACAGTGGCCGATGGTGTTTTGCTTATGCTGATCTTTGCCGGTGATACCCAATCATTCTCACCGGTCAGCAGTATTACCAACTGGTCTTTGAGTGAGCTGAATGCACTATAATCAACCACATCAGCCGGGAAAGTGATATCCAATGTTACAGTGATAGTACGCTGGCCTTCTTTGAGCAGCAATATCGGCGAGGCGAGGGCGAACCCGAGCTTAGCTGCCGGCAGGTTGACCTTTACATCATTCTCTTTATCTACAACTGCGTCACTGAACCCGAACGCATACCATACCGGGTTATTCACATCCAATGCTGCACCCGATCCATCAGCAGAATTCGCGACCTCGGCATAGCGTACGCTATTGTCCTCTTTATGAAAAACAGATTTCAGTGAATTTATCTTAGCAGGATATATCACTGGTCCATCTGCTATCGAATACTCTAAAGGTTTTGCAGGATCGCCATTGTCCTTGCCTGCATCAAACAACGTATTGTCATCCAGCTTGTAAGAAGTTACATTCTTTGCCAGCTCAAAAATAAGGTACACTTTATCTTCAACCGGCCCGCTCTTTTCTAATTGTAAAATATTCTTGTAATAGAAGTCAAGATGTCTGCCGGTCAGCTTATTCATCTGGCCCTGGGCTTCCTGCATCAACTTCAGAAATGCAAGGAACAATGCCAGGTGCGGCTCTACATTAGCGGTTGCATCCTTCCGGGTCAGTTGCAGGAGGAATTTTTCGATCTCGTCACCTGCCGGGAAAAAGTTCACCCAGTTGCCCTGCGGCACTTTATCATTGGTAGAGGTATAATAGTTAAGTTGCTCAGCGTAATGCCGGGCAAAAAGCATCCAGTCACGAAGCTGAAACTCGTGGATCTTTGCCGTCGACGGATCCAGCGCCTCCAGCATTCGCTGATACTGGCTGGTTCCGTCCCTTTGCAGGGGATTCTTCGTTGGACAATTCATTGAGCTCATTAATTATTTGCTTTGCACATTTGTGCCTTCGTTTATATAATACGGGTATACATAATTGAACCTTGAGTTGGTTGTTCGTACCATATAGTTCAGCACGATCAGCAATATCCCTTCATTCTGGTTCGATGTATCTATATCCACTTGCTCCAGTTTTATCCTTGGTTCATGATAGAGGATGGCATTTTCTATAATGTCTTTCATGTAAGTAAGCATGGTTAAGCTCATAGCCTCAAATACCATATCATCCAGGTTACAGCCATACATTGGCTGCATAACCCTTTCACCCAGCCTTGTAGATAATAATATCTGCAGGCTGCTTTCTATATCTTTCTCCTCCTCGAGCATCAATACGCCCTTGGCTGCTTTGTCAAATTCCGGGGGGAAACTCCAGCCCCTTCCTAAAAATGCCCTGTCTCCTTCCATTGTCGTTACTGTTTTTATCCACCAATGATCACTGTCGGACAACCTACTACAATTTTACCGCCATGCGCTGTACTGTCTCCCAGCCGTGCTGCGGGCTTACCTCCTATGTTTACTGTCGCGCTGCCCGTAATTATACTATCTATTGGCCCTACACATATTACCATGTCGCCCACGGTAGCGGCAGGTATCCCACCTATATTGACCGTAAATACGCCCGGGGGCATGATTACGCCGCCCACATGAGGTATCGGCCCGGTGTACATTGGGCATATATGCATATCTGTTACCCTTGCTGCTGGTGGCATATTCTAGTTTATGTTTACAATAGCTCCTTTTATCGTTGTTGTTCCGCTTGCCTTCAGCTCAGCACTAGCTGATGCTGATGCAGAGAGGTTTGCGCTTGCCTTTATGTCTATGTTTACTGCCTCCAGCGAAAAATCCTTCACTGCTTTCATCTTAATGTCTTTGTAGCTTTCTATCGTTATTCCATCTTTATCCATCACCATCTTATTCCCAAACTCGTCCTCCATCTTTATTATACCCGCATCTTCGTCCACCGTTACTTTCTTTCCTATTGGTGTTTCCAGCGTATAGGATATCTTATCATCGTCAAATATCATTTTCATTTTACTGCGCGTCACAAACCCCTTCTGGTTATTCGCATCTTCGGCTGTAAGCGGCGCCGGCTTGGCACTGCTGTTCACCATGCCCAGTACTACTGCATCCCTAGGGTCATCGTTTATAAACCCCACGATCACTTCATCTCCTATCTCCGGGAGGAAGAAAGATCCCCGTTCGTTACCCGCATCCAGTGTGGCCACACGCGCCCAGAAACCCTGCTCATCTGCACTGATTATAGGCAGAAACACCTTTATTCGGTTTCTCCCGTCAGGGTCGCTCTCCAGTTGTGTCACTTTTCCCACTTGCAGCCCGCATACCCCGGCCAGCAATCCCGATGCCGGTGCGCACATGATGTCCTGTTCTTTCGAGAACCACTCAGGATTCACTCCCAGTTGTGCATCTGTCTGCCAGTCGCCGGCACTTATATGGTGTTGTATGCCGCTTACGAAGCACTTGCCATTCATACGGTCACTGACCCCGCCCAGTTCCAGTATCATACCCGGCTTCACGGTATGTATTCCCTTGAACCTTACCCTTCCCCTCACTTTTGCTGCCTGGTGTTTCCACCAGAATGCTTTTCCCCAGCTTTGCAGTTCCGCTTCCGGCACTGCTCCGCCGTGTTTCAGTGTGTATTCGTTCAGCCCTATTACCCCCGCCAGTTGTGCCGGTGTCAGGTTGCCGTTCAGGCTCACATTCGGGTTAGCCGCTTCTGCCTCAGTTACCGCCTGGTCGTCACTGCTCCACGATTTTGATTTCACCGCACTCACCTGCAGCCGGGAATCTATCTCTGTGTCCAGCTCCAGAATGGTAGCGCCGAATGTAAGTGAGATCACCGCCTCCGCTGCCAGGTCTGGCTTCTTTATGGTTATCTTACCATCATCAACGATCACCAGCTTTCCGTTCACATCTGCCCTGTTCACTATAAAGTCCCAGTCGGATGTTTCAAACTGTACCAATTCCTTGTGTGTTACATCTGTTACCTCTAAATCGGTCTCCAATCCGTACGGCCGCAGTATCGAACTGATAATATCACTATCTTTCTCACCGTCACTGTAATACTTATTCTTTAATCCTACGGTCGTTTTTATCGCTTTGTCCCTGCAGTCAATGGTCAGTAATGCGTTACTGCTCCTGATCTTAACCGACTGTTTAATAATAATTCCCTTGAACACCGTGTGGTTATCTGATTCATAACCGGCAGTTATCTCTATCTCGTTGCCCGGTATGAACAGCGCCCCATTTGATGCAGCAAACTTTTCCTCTGATGCTGCTCCATCCACAAAAACCACTTTCGCCGATGCTATCCTGTTTACTTCCTTATTAATGATGATTGTCTCTGCCTTGAATTGCAACGGCACCTCCGCACCATTGATCTTTATGGCAAAGGTTACCACCGTTGGCGGCCGGCTCGTCTCTATTACTCTGTCTCCCGGCATACTATTTTTCTATTGGCGGAAACTTGATCCTGTCTCCCTTTTTTATATTCCTGAAATCATTGAGCTTATTAAACTTCGCTACTTCGATGTAGTATTTCGAATCGCCATATATCTTATACGTCATAAGTGGCAGCGTATCCCCCTCCTTCACCACCCGCACATGTGTCAGGTCCGGCGACTGGGAATCCTCGACAGCCAGCCTCTTCGCATCCTCTATGGAGCCCACGAAACTTGTCTTCACTATAGCCCTCAGCGGCAATCCCCTCGGATCGAACAGCTTATAGGTTATATCCATGGTCACGAGACATCCATCAAACTTCAGTGTCCCCCAATACAGGCTTACAAACCTTGGGCGATGTTTATCTCCCTGGTACTCTACTGTCAGGCTTTTCAACTTGTTGATGTCTTCATCCACACCCAGGTCGCCCGGAGCCTGGTCTGTAATGACACCCGTACGATCAAAGAACAATTCGAAATCGATCTTATCAGGTTCCATTTTAGAGAACTTCGGTAGCTTACCCGATGTTCCTGCCGGCTGCTTATCTGAATACTTGATCTCAATTTTTTTATTGTACGACTCCGGGTTGATCAATACATCCATTGAATCAACAACAGCTCTCGTTTTTGGATCGTCGTATGAAATGATCTTTAGTTTCGACATCAGCGTTCCTGTTTGTTTTTCAGCAATTCCATTACCTGTTCCACGCACTCTGCTATGATCTCATCCTTATCTCCGCCGCCGCCACCCTGTGCTGCCGAAGCGCCGCTGCCTGATGGCGGGTCCTGCTCAGATTGGTTCTGGTTCACATTGATCCGAATATTCAACTCTCGTATCTCAATTGGCATTTACCTGGTCATTTACTGTGAAATATTGGTACTGCAGCTCTATGGTCTCCACTACTATAGAACTTTGTTCAGCATTAAGGTCAGACACGCTCCACTTCTTCGGCCAGGCATGTACTATGTTCCATACCATCAGTTCTTCGCCGTCGGGGTTAAGCAGAGATACCGTCAGGTCCATTGGTGTGATAAGTGGCTTGGTGGGATCCTGGGAAGCCATAGTAGTTATCGCATTGATATTATCCATGCACCACTTACGGAACACCTTGCTCTGTATCAACCCTTTCTTCAGCACCAGCAAAGGATACTTGGTACGGATAGGCAATACATGCTCAAAGCGGTTCTCTCCACCCTCCTTCTTATTCTCTGTTTCCACCTCCACACTCAGGCCGGCAACACTCTGGAAACGGCTGTCCCCATCGTCATCGCCTGCCCCTAGACTGACCCTGAAGTGGAATCCCACCGCCGGGTATGTCTTCAGGTACTGGTACTTATCCTCTTTTATGTCTGCCATCGATTAACGCTTAACCATTATCTATAACTAAACCTTCATGCACCACTTCCATCGATTCGATAGCTGATTCATTGGCGTCCGACTTAAGATCCGGTGACTGTATCTTGATAGGCCATGCAGATTTCACTTTCCATACTACTACCGGTTCATGATTCTCATTAAGCAGGCTGATAGTGATATCACGGCGCTCAATGGTGTTCAGCTTCACTGTATTGAACCACTTGTAGTAATCGTTATCTCCTGCAAATGTTCCGCGCTTCATCGTGATGTTACCGAATTTGCGCAGCCCGGGCATCTTCACCTTGCTGTACTCAGGGCTGTTGCCTTCCCTGTATTCAATAACTTCTGTCTCCATTGTCAGGCCTGTTATTTCAGTAAACCCGATTCTTGTTCCACCCCATTCTACCAGGAAATGGAACTTTGGTAAAGGATAATTTGCCATGATTGTTTTTGTTTAGAAAGTTTAAAAATTGGTTATTTATCAGCGCTCCATCATTTTATGAGAGAATCGGAGTATTATGAATTCAGCCGGCCTTACTACAGCCATTCCTATTTCTATGATCATTTTACCGTTCAGTATATCATCCTGGCTCATGGTCACACCAAGCCCCAGGTTCACAAAGAACGCGTCATCTGGCTTGGCGCCCTGTAAAGCTCCAGCCCGCCATTGCAAGGTCAGGAAGTTACTGATCATTGATTTTACCTTGGTCCACGTGGTCGCATCATTTGGCTCAAATACAAACGGCTCACTTGCTTTCTTTACAGACTCCTCTACCATGATGAAGAACCTTCGTACAGGAATGTACCGCCATTCATTATCGTTACCGGCCAGCGTGCGTGCACCCCATACCAGCGTACCTTTGCCCGTAAATGAACGAATCGCGTTTATCGACTTACCCGTCGTGCTAACGTTCAGGTCTTCCTGCTCCTTGTTATCAATTTTTACTGATGGGCCTATAATGCCGTTCACGCTTACATTGGCAGGCGCTTTCCACACTCCCCGTGTGCGGTCTACCATTGCATAGATACCTACGGCTGTGCCGCTGGCAGGTATGGTGCGCATTACTTCCGTTGTTTTATCAGATACTCCTTTAAAGAAGGTATGGCTGGCAAAAAGTGTCTGTTGCGAAAGCGTCTCATAATATAATGCTGAATTAAGTACAGACACATAGCCATTCAGTATCCCGGATACTACCTTGTCCAGCTCCATCTTGCCTATGATCTCCAGTATCTTTCCCAAAGTAGTACCAGCCAGTGCCACGTATGTGCTTGCCGCTACCGCATCAGTATCAGTTGGTGCGGCAACTATCCAGGCACCTGCACCACCGCTGAACAGTGGCGGGAAGATATTAGCTTTGATCTTGGCAAGTGTAATGTCTGCAGTTGTATTGGCTATGACAGTAGCGTGCTTCTCATAAGCTATCAGCCCCTTCAGCGCATCAATGTAATTGGTGTCCTTCTTCAGTTGCAGCAGGTCGGTCTTCAGGTTGGATGCCGGCAGGTTTGTCTCAAACTGTGGCATAGCCAGGGCCAGCGTATTCAGGAAGGTGAAGTACTTGGTCAGGTTATCCTTAATATCCGCAGCCGCCACTGATGTCTGCAATGCCTTCTTGATCTTGGCCAGTTCATCCTCCAGGTAGCTTACGCCCAGAGTCCTTAGTTTAGACTGAGTAAGTCCGGTAATGGTCGTCACTGTGTCCGTATTCTTAAGCGTTCCGCTTCCGTCCACCAGGCTTTTCACCGCGTTGAGCATATCTGTTTCCTGCTGGTTGCGCGATATCAGGCTCAGGTTCAGTGCACCGAAATTAAGGTCCCGGTAATTCACATCTACCCCATAGTTCGTCACTACCCATGGATAGTATGACGCACCATAGTTCAGGTAGTTAACGCCTATTTTATCCCTGAATGTGCTTATGGGCTTATTGATGGTATCTTCCTTCAGGTTGCCCTGCATCAGGTCCAGCACCGCAAACCTGTCCTGCATGGTGGCACACAGCCCCAGCGCCTTCTTCTGCAGGTCGGCTATTTTATCATAGTCCGGGTTGCTGGAGCCATCCACCATTTCCACCGCATCAGGGAACACGATCAGCGTTGGCTCATCATACTTTTTCAACTCATCGATCCCTTTACCTATGATATCGCCGCTAATAGCTCCTGAGTAGTCGCCTACCGAAACTATGTAACAATCCCCTCCGCCGTTATCAAAGAACTGGCGCAGGCAATCATACAGGTGGAAACGCTTATCCGGTTTAGCACCCGTTATGATACTTACATTACCCGGATCTGTAGTTATTGTGTAAGACAGTACATCGTATGGCCCCCCGTAAAGTGATATATACTCCAGCAGCGAACTTATTTTGACGGCCTGGTTGGCAAGCGACTGCAGATCCGCATTTACTGCTTTCTCTGTATAGCCTACAAACGCAGGGATGGCGGTTGCCACTTCGGCAACAGAAGGAGGGAACAAGGACACCTCTTCTATGTATACTCCGGGTGTTTTTACAACAAGCATATGGAAATATTTTACTGCCTGGTTTTACAGGCCATGATTAATAAATTATGCTGATTCAACCATTTTATGAGAGAAACGCAATATGATAAACTCAGCAGGGCGCACCACAGCCATTCCAATCTCTATGATCATGCGCCCTTCGAATATATCCAGTGCGGTCATGGTTTCTCCAAGGCCCACGTGTACGAAGAATGCCTCATCGGGTTTTGCGCCCATAAGCGCACCACTGCGCCATTGCAGGGTCAGGAAGTTCTCTATCATGCCCTGTACTTTCGCCCAGGTATTAGCATCATTGGGTTCGAACACGAACGGTTCGCTAGCCTTCTTCACCGACTCCTCAACCATGTTGTAGAAGCGGCGTACAGAGATATAACGCCATTCGTTATCATTGCCTGCAAGTGTCCTTGCGCCCCATACCAGTACACCCTTACCACTGAATGAGCGTATAGCATTCACCGACTTACCGGTACCAGATACGTTCATATCTTTCTGGTCTTCGTCGTCTACTTTGTATAGTGGCTCAGACACCATGCTCAGGCTCACATTTGCCGGTGCTTTCCATACACCACGGCTACTATCTACCATGGCATATACGCCCGCGATTGCAGATGATGGAGGCATGATCACCTTATTTTTAGAAAGTGACTTTATTATATCAAAGTATAGCTTACTGTTTACATGGTACAAAGAAGACGCATCGCCTGCACCGGCTACTTCCTTCTTCAGCACAGGTGTCACCGGCAGACCGGTACCACCTGTAATAGCTACAGAAGCAGCGAGGTCTTCTACCACATACAAGTTGATGGTGGTACGCAGCCATGGATAGTATGCCGCACCATAGCTCATGAAGTTGTTCCCTATTCCACTCCTGAAGATGGTGGTGATCTGCTTGTCGAGTGACAAGGAGATATTCTGTGGCTGCAGCACATCTATTACTGCTACCCTGTCCATAAGTGTGGCACTCTGTTGCAGTGCATCCTTGTATATCTGGTGGTAAGATGCAGTCTTGGTTACGAGCGTACCATCAGCATCAATCAATGCCAGCGTATCAGATAGAAGCGGCGCATCTGGGAAGAGCAGCATGGTTGGCTCATCTTCCTTACCTACAGCCGTGAGGCCAGCTTTCATTTCAGCATACAGGCCGGCTATATTGGCGAGCACGGCTGATGTATAGGTACCTACAGAAGTGATATAGCACGGGCCTCCGCCATTGGAGAAGTACATCTGCAGCGCATAGTACATCCTGAAGTTCAGGGCCGATACAGTTACATCTCCGTTCAGCGTATTATCAACGTTCAGGTTCACTGTTACCGTTGTGCCCTGCGGCATCCCGAAGATATCCTCGTACTCTTTCAAGGATTTAACACGGGTCGGTTTGTTCACAAGTGGCATGCCATTGTAAACATTCTTTTCGGTATAACCGATAAATGCTGGGATCGCGGTTTCTACCTGCGCCACTGATGGAGGTAACTTGGAGATTTCTTCCACATACACTCCCGGAGTTTTATAACTTGTTGCCATAATGAATGAAATTTTATTTTTTTAATTAATTAATATATATTTCAGAGATTACTTCATAATGTGTGTTGTCTGCCGGCGCATGTTCCGTCTTCATCATCTGGATACCGGCATTGGGCATATCAGCTATATCTGTACTGTCCTTGTCCTTCACCGTCACGGCCACTACCCCTTTTTGCGTGAGCGGGTGCGGGCCGCTTTCCGGTAGATTTGTAAACCTTGCGCCCATGTACCGCCATTTGGTCCACCTGTTCCTAAAGCGCAGTTCAAAAACCGGTTCGTTCAGTGAGCCATCTGGGGCTACGATGTTGTAGGTAAGGTCATCTCCCTTTATGCAGATATCGATCAATGCATCGGCATCGCTCTTTTTATCCAGCCGGTAAAACGAAAATTCTTTACTGTATGGCTTCCCGGCATCTTCCAGCTTTATCGTGTATAAGCCTTCCGGCAATGGATTTATATCCACCATCGCCACCGATTTATCATTATCCGTTACTGTTTCCGATTTTACAGTAAGCACATTCCCCTGCCTGTCTTTTACAGTCACGGTAATGCTCAGTCCGGCCTCACCGGTATTGTACCGCACCACATCGCCATATACCGGCACCTGGTCTTTCTTAGTTACGTATTGCAATGGCTTACCAGCCACCAGCGTGTCTTCCACCCAGTCGGCATGTGGCGGGGCACTGGTAGTTACTTTACCGGCAATGAACAGTTTCGCCGGATTCACTGCCGCACTGCCAAGTATATCTCCTGATGAGTAGGTCTCCGCCGCATCAAACACCGCCGCATACTGTGCCAGATAAGGGAATTTCTTCTTTGCGCCCGTTACCCGGTTCTGGAAATAATACAGGCAACCTGCATTCTGCACCAATGGCAAACTGGTATAGTTTGAAAAACAGGGATCATTGAACTTAAGTTTAAACGTCAGTTGCAGGTCTTCATCTATCTCCACTGCGGGGAAAAACTTGCCGGCGCTTTCGGTAGACCGTGTCCCCACTATCAGCCCGAAGGGGGTATTCTTGTATATGAAATGGTACTTGCTCAGAATCCGCGCGCAGGCTGCTGTTGGTTCTATATCCACAAAATCACGTACATCGTACCCCTTCAGAGATTTAGCCTTCCCGTTAAGGTCCATATTATCAAATAGCTCGTTCGCCCTGTTCAGGAAAAAATGATGCAATAGCTTCACTTCAAACAATGTCCTATATGAAATGGTAAAACCCATAACTTATGTGATTACTTTTTTAACAACGTTTCTTCATTCAGTTTGATTTCTTTTATCACACCTCTCGTTTCCACTGTAGCTTCTTTCTCCATGATCACCAGCCTCAGCTTGTACAGCGCAAACGGATGTTGCTTTCCACCCAGTGTACTCCACAGGTAGTTTACTTGTTCAAATGTTGGTGAGAACAGGTCTACAATAATGTGGAAGTCATCGAGGTTATCGATAACGGTGGACTTACTGTTCTTTTGATTGAAAATATTTTTGGCCTGGAAGAACCGCAGCACCGCCGATAAGTGGAGCAATGCTAAGTCGTATTTTTTCATGCATGCGGTAATAAGCACAAAAAGGTTAAGATAGATTGGCGGATTCTTATACACCGTAGTGAAGTTATCTTTCTGATAATTGGGCGTATTTTTTAAAGTAGCTTCTTCCGAGATATTGACAAGAGTAATAAACACATTGTCGGCGTTCTTCATTTTCTCTTCCTCAAGCCCGGCAATGTTTTCAACCAATGCAGGCTTAATGAAAATATTTGAATCTGCTGCATTTAGGGCAGCGAAATATTCATTTAATTGTTCCTCTAAGAACAAGAGAGAGCGGTACAACATGTGTGATAAAAATGTTAAAAGGGAGTTAAATATAAATACAGAAAAAATAAAAAACAATACTAATCAAAAAATATTTTTAAATATTTACTTAGAAATATAAATTTATTTATAGTAATATAATGCACAAAAAGTAACAAAAAAAATAATTTAGCCTATCGGAAAATGAATATTTTACTAAATACCTACCGGACGTATTTCCTTCAACTCTTGAATTATTTGTTTCAGCAAATCCTGTTGTTGCTTCATGATAACGTCCAGACTCCGCGCCTGGCAGTACTGTATGAAAGTATCTACATTAGTTTTCCACTCAAGGCCGGTGTCAGAAAAGAAGTCCCCTTTATACGTTGAGAAGTTTGGAGTTGCCATATGAGGTGATTTTTTTCATAAAAATATATTTTATGATTAAAAAAATCATCAAAATCTAAAAAATATTTTATTAATACATTGATAACTCTTTGATAACAACTAGTCATAAATAATTAGTCATTCTGCTAACAGCAATAATTCTCAGAATAATCAAATCATACATTGATCAGCCTTAAACAAAATGCTACTTTATAAAATGGCATATGGCTTAGGCAAATCCCTTGGTGCATCATGAACACTTGAATGAACACTTGAAAGCAAACAGCTTTTAATACAGCCTTTACATTCATTTCAGTACAAATCGTCCACACTTCTATGGTGGTGAGGCTATTGGGGTTTGTAACACCAAAAGTGTGGTATGTCTTTTCGGTTTGATGCTGAATTGTAATTTTCATATCGCAGCAAGTTTTTTGATTTTTGAAACCGTATTGATATTTAATTCAGTCCATTTTGAAACCTCAGTCACTTTATATCATTTCTTCAAATAGTCAAGTGCTTTCTTGTTCTTATCTTTTGACAAAAAATCCAGTGCTGTTTCCTTGCTAACGCGCAAATAGAGGAGTGTTTGTCCAGTTTTTTTGTTTTTCTGAGAGAGGCGCGGATAAATCACAATAGTTGTCTTTGCCATATTTCCTGATTTTTGGTGAAACATAATATTTCTGGTAAAACAATAGTGAAACAAAAATGGACGGAATGACGTTTTGGCAGGAAAAAAATTCCCCGCAAACGTTGGTTTTGCGGGGAATTGAATTGTATTGGTACTATCTAAGTGACCTTGTCAGGATTCAAACCTGAAACCTTCTCATCCGTAGTGAGATGCTCTATTCAGTTGAGCTACAAGGCCGCACAAGATGCGTACAGTAACAATCTTTGCGTGTTTACAGTAACTGTGCAGTAACAGTAAAGAACTTCTTGGTTAAGAAATATATTAACTTTGTTTATGCTTGCTGATAAAGATAAGAGTCAATTTGAATATTACATACTCTCCGTTCTTACTCACCCAAAGGCAGGATATGGGTTCTCCGATGCTGCTGAAACATGCTACCAATGTCGCAGAACCCATGTCCTGGCTGCGGGAGCCTACTTCATTTCTCTATGGTATGGCCATACGGTTTGCCATGGATATGTTCACTGCCGTATTTGGAACGGATTTCATCAAGGCTCTTTCCGCTGCTGCGTGTTTTACAGTCATCAGGTCGGAAGTACCATGCCTGTTTCTTAGAAGCATAGTAAAGCCCGATCTCTTTCAGTTCCCTGCGTACAGGAAACGTATTGCCTGTTACCCATACCCAAGCGCCCACGATCTCAATTTTGATACCCGACAGGCGCACAAGCAGTTCTATGATTCTTCGGTACTCCTCCGACAGCTTCACCGCCTCTTGCGTTTCTTCTGTAGATAAGTTCTCACCACACAAGATACCGGCGCATACAACGGTATATTCATCGGTGAGCTTTACCATCAGTTCATTGGTGCCGCCGCAGTCCGGGTGAAACACCTTAGCCAGTGTGCGGTATCGAACTTTAACCTGTTCCAGCGTGTGGCAATCCTTGAAGTAAATCATGTGAAGCGCATTTGGTGCCCACTTATGCAATTCCGTAATGCAACGGTCAAACCAATAAACCCAGTCACGTGAAAACTCCCCTTTTTTCCGCCCCTGGTGAATGGCCTGCGCGTGGGTAAAATGAACTATTCCATTGGCGGCAGGGTTGGCAGGAAGCAGGTGTAATGACTGAACTGCATTATATCACGTATAGGGCTGTGTATAGCTGTGATATAATGAAGTGAAGGAATTACTCCTGCTGTGCGTGTGCATTGGAATTGCTGCGGTGTATAGCCCTGTGTGCGGGGCTGCTGTTCCAAGCACTGCTGGACAAACAGATATATAGTTCATTTGTGCGTGTGTCTGTGCGTAGGCCGCCATGACGGAATGAGTAGCACTACGGGAGCATCCTAAATAGCAGCACAGTCGCCGAACCTCATCCCCTGCTCCATCCTTTAGCGCAGTCCAGTTAATGCAAATGCGGAGTAGTGTGCTACGATTGTAGTGGCATGGGGGCGGAGAAACGATAAAAGGAGCTGCGAACATATGGCGTGTGGTGGCATGTTTACATAAGCGTAGGCAAGTGCCATAGGTTCAGTAGCAGCGGAAGTGCAGAACGGCGAAGGGCTGGCTCTGTGCAATGGCAAGCCGTTACTGCACACCTATAAACCTAATCGGAGTTACGCAGATGATAAAGTACTACCGCGGCTTCATCGAAGTTACTGAAGCTCGGTAGATAGTGCTTTGATGGGATGCCAGTACACTTCCTGTCGCTCCATCAGGGAACTGAAGCCTGGAACAGGTAAGCCAATGAGGCCGAGGTAAAACAGATGCTTCGGTTCTTCACCTGCTGCTATCATGTGTGCGGCCGTTGCTCACAAGACAGGAAGCGATAAAAAAACTACGAGATCGATAAACGGGCTGTCCACATTGGTATGGGGGGACACCCCATTTATGGAATTGGCTCGGGGGAGGCAAAGGTAGGGTTAGCCTCACGTGAATATGAAAAAGTTGTCAATTTTTCGTAACGCTCACCCACTAATGGCAAGGGTAGCAGCTAATTTCTCAGATCTTTTAAAGGAAGCCAAAACTGCGGTGCAAGCTCTGAATAAATCGCATCATCACTAACAATCTTTTTATCTAAGTAATTCCGTAAGTATATAAAGTGTAACAGGTCTTGAAAATCGTTGCGCCCCGGCATATTTGCAACGCCTATATTTTTTAAGCTGTATGCAAGCCAGCCACAAATAAAGAAATCAACACCCCCGTTATACGATCTTATCACATCATCTATTTGGAATTGCGGCTTGTCAACGGCGTGGCTGTTCATAATAATATACTGACAACCGGCTGCGATATTTTTCACAAGCATTGCGTGTTGATTATCATCTATGAAACCGGCCTTTATTACTTCTGTAAAATCAACCTTTATGCTCAGATCGCCTACTGTAAAGGTATTCACCAAAGCACTTGGTTTTATTGATTGTATTAGCTCTGGAAATGATCTGTTGAATTTTGCTGTTAATTCTCTATCAATACCGGCAAAGTACTCTACAATATCGATGTCGTTTATTTTATTCTCTGCATACTGTTCATAGTTATCACCGTTAATGCATTTTAGCATAGCATCCTGTAATGCGGTAACGGTACTATCTGACATGAGAAATTCATTATAAATAGCAAAACTGTCAAATATTACCATATCTGGCGTACGCCAGTCTACAGACAACCTCCTATCTACTATTCCTTTTAGTGCAGCTCTCCTTCTGAAATAACTTCGTTTATCTATACCTGCCACAATCTCCAGCACAGTCAAAAAGGAGGTATAGCTGACGTTTATAACCTGCTCCGGTAAACATTTCAAGTTATACGCAACGTTGGTGTCTAAATAATATCGCACCCCGCAAAATTAGTTAGATCGGGGTGTCGCGAAATAATGTTTTTTTTGTAATTTTCCTTTATGAAAGATGTTTCGGAAAAAGAATTGAAACGAGTTGTATCACACTGCCAGCGTTATTCGCAATCGTTGCAATATGTTTCTTATGAAAGGCGGGGAGTGTTCTTTCATGACAATGATAACAAGCCGGTCCACTTAGTTTATCTCTGTCCGATATGTCTAATTAATAAGGTCGGCATTTTAAGCCCAGAGGAGTTTCGTTCTGACGATGAATTTACGATTGATCACTTCCCCCCAAGCAGCGTAGGTGGAAAGCAGGCTGTACTTGTGTGCAAAACATGCAATAGCAAGGCTGGGGCTGACTACGATTACTCAGTAAAGGACTGGATACAGGAGCAGGCTTTTGTAAATGCAGTTCCGGGTAGCCAATTCCCCGTGAGCATGGAGTTTGATGGCATACAAGGAAAATATAAAGAGTCCCTTGTTTCCGATGGGCAAGTGTTGAGTTTCAGTCTTGATCGTTTTGCGCGCTATCCAAACGTTAATAAGTTTCTTAATGAATTGCAAGTCAAGCCTTTCAGGACAAACCTACAGTTCAAGTCAGCCGATATGAAACTTTTGTACAGGGCTCTTATTAAGGCTGCGTATCTAAAGGCTTTTTATATATGGGGATATGATTTTATTTATACAGCTACCGGCATGAAAATGCGTGATGTTTTTTTTAATGATATGCCGCATATATTGACAAACTACGGTGTATTCTTTTATACGGATGTGTTCCCTCCGCTGGGACTCTGTTATACATACGAGCCTGTGAATCTGCAGACCTTCATGTTGAACTTCACAATTTCGGATATCGCAACAAATTATACATCTGGGGTTTCTGTGCTTGTGCCCGGGCCACATATTAACGACTGGGAAAACTTACGAAATTACCAACCTACAATAAATCAGCAGGGCACTTTTACCAACGGCCTTATTCAACTACCGGAGGACACTTTAACTAAAACTTGCCACTTCCCGTATACGCAAACTTGGCAGAGCCGCCATTCATTTAGGATAAAAGGCGTAAACGCATAGTGATGGCGAATGGCGAGGCATTTCCTACGAGTTTCAGGGTTTAGCTTAGGGTGCGCACCATCAGATTTACTGCCTTTCAAAAAATCACAGGAAACTACGCTTGGGGGCTGGCTAATGCACACGTGAATACATCACTTTTGAAAATTCTCTGACAATCATATGCGACTAAAAATACACCAATTATGTTTACTATATCAGGATGAGGGTTATTTTTGCTTCTTCAAATGGTCTATTAAATCAAGGAATTTATACGCATCTTCTTTAGATATGAAAGGAAGTGAAACCGAATAATCAGTAGAATTTCCATTTGAAATAGAAATCTGTTCCTCTTTAATACATTCTTCCTTATTCGGACAATCTATCCTAATATAATTAATAAATTCAGTATTAACGGAAGGGATTGTCCTATATGTGTATGTGACGTAATTGTATGGTATTTGTAAGCTGTAATATTTCCCTTTTGGTGTACCTTCAATCTCAATATAATTGCTGGCTTTATTAATATGAACTTTGGTAGTAGTGTCTGTTTTTCTTAAAAGTGCTTCTATTTGCTTTCTTATATTTAACTGTTGTGCATGAGCATGACTTGAAAATAGAACTGTAAGGAATGTTGCTAAAATCCATCTTTGATAAAATACGACCTTCATATACTTTGCTTTTAATATTGTGATTAATTATCCTCTTTTACAATAATGTCCTGTAGCTTCTTGTTATGAGTGAAGTAATATTTTTGATATATTGACTTCCCATCTTTTGTACATAAGGTGCCGTCCTTCTTTTTCTTTAGATATAGAAACGGGTCACTTGGCTCGAATGGTTCGAGCTGTTCTTTTACGAGAATCCTCCCGCCTTCAATAATGTGGCCGGGTTCATAATTGAGCTCTGCAAGATATTCTTCGGTAGCTAACATGTGGGCATACCTGTCTCCCTGCTGGAGCATTATGTGGAACCTCCATCGCGGGTCTTTGGAATTCTCAATGAGTTCAGCTACACCGCCCTGCCTGTTGCTGACTACAGCAACGGGGTAATTAGAAGATGGTTTTTGAGCTACTATTTTCTCATTATTAGGCATCAGTGGTAGTATTTGGACGTTGTAAAATAAATCGGGTGTAACCGACATCTTCCGCCGTCCGAGGCCTACCACGGCCTGCATAAACAGAAGCACAGTTACACCCTTTACGGGTGCACTGCAACTGCTCTGTTTATGCCTGCTAAAAGTGGTAGTTTCGGACGGCAAAGAAGTACAGCGCGAAAATCTATGTAATACGATTATATCCTTATAAGCATTAGTTATTAGGCAAATATACTGCGGAAGGGGTAAATTTGCACTGTGTATATTGCATCGGCGTGAGAACCCGCTGCAAATTCCGATGGTTAATAACTGGTCTCCAGGTCAATGCCATTGCAGACGTTGGATAGTAGGCGATACCTTTGAAATAATAGGGAGCATAGTTGCCGAGGTTTCTCCGATAGTACACGAAAGGTCTTTCATATAAGTTTGTCACCGGTTAACATACGCCTATAGGTGGGGCACATGTCCCGAGGCTAAAGACAGCAACGGAAAGTTAACCGGGCCATTGGTAAGTCATGAACCCAATGAGCAAGGCTAAATACGAGGCAAATGAAAGTGCGACTGAAAGTTAGCGAACGTGTAATCGCAAGGCAATCATCAGGGATTGAAGGGGCATGTTATACCTACAACTGAAACATCTTCCCAACTTAATATATCGCAGCTTCAAGCCAATCACAAGATGCAGTAAGCCTTTAACAGAAGCATGAACACAACAGAAATATAGTTGTGCCGTATATTGTATCCTATGGGATTTGCCGCATACCGCATATAACCCTTCTCTTGAGCCTTAGCAACGCAAAAGATGATATTGTTTTTTGCAGTATCATTTTTACAAAATAGACTACTCATTATTGTTCAGTATTTACTTCTTTGAATACCTGCGCAGTAATAGTTTCAGCTTTTTTACTCACCCTCTGGCGAGCATACCCCTCTGTAACTCTAACAGAACTGTGATTGACGATGTTCTTCACCTCATAGATATTTTCGCCTGAAGCTGTTAGGGCATGGTCAATGAGCGTATGCCTGGCACAATGAGTTGATATCTTCGTAAATATCCCTGCGTACTTGCAGACCTCTTTAATGTATTTGTTGATGTAAGTAATCTTGGAATTTATGGTACGTTCGTCAATGGTATCTCCGTCATTGAACAATGGAAATATACAACTACGGCCTGTCGTGAGATATTTTGAAAATATATTATCCAGTTCCGGGCTTATTGGCAAGATGGTCTTCCGTTCTGTTTTCCCCTGCACATACATTAGCTGCCCTGCAATAATATTCGTCTTATTCATTGCGACCATATCCCCGGCTCTGCACCCATTTGCATAGAAACAAGCCATAAAGAAATCCCGCGCCAAATGCAATGAGTGGGTATCGGGTAGTTTGCAGTTTTGAAAACGTTGCAGTTCTTCAATAGTGAGTTTTGCTTTTGTATTGTCGGTGTACTGTAATTTCATCTGCCCAAATGGGTTCTGCTTTTCATACACGCCACATGCAATAGCGGTGTTTACTATGCTGCGGATGGCACTAAGATTGGAAGACACAGTGTCACGACTGTTACCAAGCGTTTCCAGCAGGTAGTTCTGATAATCTTTAAGAAACCTGTAATCCACTTTCCTGACGGTCAGATGTGGTGCATACTCTTTCAACTTATTCAATATTGCTTCATATCTTCTGTACGTGCCCATCTTCTGTTTGGCTTTAAACTCTGCAAGCTTCGTTTCCTCAGCAAACTTATAAAATGACAGCGCTTTGGGTTTATTTACTTGCGCCATAAGGTTATCTGTTGTAACATCTTCTCCTGCTTCCAGTAGATCGCTATATGACTTTGATAACTTCTGCAGCCATCCCCTGATAATACGGTTGTACTGGTCAGCCTGCGGATGACTCCTTTTGACCTCCTGTTTACCCTTATCCCAATACTTCTTTGCTACTGATACCTGTGTATTGATTCGTTTGTGTGTCCTGTTCTGCGAACACCTGATTTGGATAAGGTGCTCCCCTTTGGAATCGGCTCTGTAATTGAGTTCCGGCGTGAATGATACCTTCATGTTACTGTAAGATTTGCAGAAAGCACTTTGCAGTAACATTACAGTATCGCCAACAGGAAAGCACAGACACATTAAATTTACACAACAATCATAAATGAGTGATGTACAAATAAAAAGAGGTCTGATATTGCTACCAGACCTCTTGAGTGTGACCTTGTCAGGATTCAAACCTGAAACCTTCTCATCCGTAGTGAGATGCTCTATTCAGTTGAGCTACAAGGCCATCCCTTATTGGGAGTGCAAAAGTAGCAACAATTTTTGAGAAAGCAAAAATATAACCACCTTTGCAATATAACATTATCAAAAATGAATGTCGAAATCTGGTCTTTAGGTAAGGAAAATGAAACGTTTATTGACGAAGGTGTGCGTTATTACATTCAGAAAACTAAGCCATATAACCCTGTGGAAATGGTTATCATTGCCCCGCCTAAAAGAACTTCGACTACAGATATTGAGCGCATAAAACTGCTGGAAGAAGAAACGATATTGAAGAAACTACAGCCGCAGCATTACCTTATTCTGCTCGATGAAAAGGGAAAAACGCTCAATTCCATCCAGTGGTCGCAGCAATTCCAGCAATGCATGAATCATGGCTCTAAAACAGTTGTATTGCTCATCGGCGGGGCATACGGGGTATCAGATGCCATAAGGAAACGGGCAAAACAGACCTGGTCACTCTCTAACCTAGTGTTTCCACACCAGTTAGTACGCCTGATAGTAGCCGAGCAGGTTTACAGGGCATTCAGCATACTCGCTAATTCACCTTACCACCACAGCTAATAGGTATGAAAAGTGTGATTTTATTGTATAATACCCACACTGTATCAAATAAATAACAAATGGTATTACATTCGCTACAAATTCTACTATGCTTAATCTGAGCCATACAATAATAATCGTAGCCATAACCATACTTATTTCAATCGCCGGCTTCCGTAGCGAAGCTCTGGTAAACAGACTGATACTTTGGCCACGAAAAATGACCAACCCGGCTGAATATTACCGCCTGCTCACGTCCGGCTTCATACATGCCGACCTGATGCACCTGATATTCAATATGTACACCCTATTCATATTTGGGTCTGCAGTAGAAGGCCTTTTCAACATGCTTGGCATGGGCCAGAATTTTTATCTTGTACTCTATTTGTCAGGAATTGTAGTAGCATCTATCCCCTCCTTTGTCAGAAACAAAAATAATAACTACTACAGGTCTCTGGGAGCCTCTGGTGGAGTTGCCTCCATTATCTTTTTCACTATTTATTTCAACCCATGGTCAGGTATAACCATTTTCCCGTTCCCATTTCCCTTATACAGTATCATCTTTGGCGTTTTATACCTTGCTTACGAGGCGTATATGGCCCACAAAGGCGCAAGCAACGTGAACCATGGCGCGCATTTCTGGGGGGCATTATACGGTTTTGTATTCGCCATTGCCATAGACCCTACGCACGGTAGTGCCTTTGTCAATACACTGATGCATCCTCCGCTTTAAGCTATTTTGCCCGGCGCTTTATTACCAGCACTTTTTCTGTGGTATCCTTTACTTTAAACCGCTCGTCTACACGTATGCCTGAAACCCAGGCTATACGCTTGCTGCATTCCAGCAGGCGGATGTCCTCTTTTTCATGCAATGGCACCTTGGCATCAATAAGCACGCGGGCCACTTTCTTCTTCTTCATGCCCATGCCCAAAGGATATATATAGTCGCCTATGCGCCATTTGCGGAGTATTAGCGGAAAAACCATCTCCTTCATGTCAAGGCATATCTCCTCATTGTCTGCCGGTAGTAACTTAGGCTTCTGCTGTAATGAAAATGAGAAAATGTATTTCCCGGTATCAATTGTGCAGGGCACCGATTCAATAGTTATCAATTCGGCGGTTTCTGAAGGCACCGTAGTCACAATGAGAAAGTCACGGTTCCTGATGATACGGTGTGTAGCAGATGAAATATAATGCCCGCTTTCGGCTTTCAATAAGTTCAGGATATGCAGCACCTGCGCCGAACTAAAGCCAAACGGTAAAAACAGTTCGTAGCAAAGCGTTTCCAATGCCGGTCGCTTTTCCAGTTTCCTGATGGGTATGTAATAATCCTGCCCACGTTTCTCCACCAGTTTCTTACGTTCACGTTCAATCTCCTTTCTGTACAGCATTTCCACTTGCGCAAACCTAGCTATACTATCATTTACATGGATTACCGCATTACGAAATAGTTGTTCCACCGCCGGAACAACATTATGCCGCACTGCATTGCGTAAATAGTCATCGCTAGCGTTTGAAGCATCTTCTCTAAATACAATGCCATTGGCTGCAATGTAAGCTGCAATCATTTCTTTGGGGGCAAATAGCAACGGCCTGATGATATTACCATTCTCAGGCAAAATACCATGCATACCGGTAATACCGGTGCCTTTAAACAGATTGATGAGCAATGTCTCCATATTATCGTTAGCATGGTGAGCGGTTGCTATCTTAGCATATTTATGCTGCCTGCGAACAACTTCAAACCACTCATACCGCAGAATTCGCGCAGTCTCCTGTATGCCTTTTTTCCATTCTTCCGACTTTTGCTTTGTATCAAACTGAACACTATGAAATTCAATGCCATTATCCAGGCACCAATCTTTCACAAATTGTTCATCGCCATCGGCAGCATCACTCCTTAATTTGAAATTGCAATGCGCGACGGCAAAACGGAGGCCATTTTCCAGGAAAAGGTGTGCCATGACCATAGAATCCTCTCCCCCGCTTACGGCAAGCAGTACACTGTCCGTTGCCGAAACATAGCTTTTTCTATTCCAAACCTCCCTGAATTGCTCTGATAAACCCATTTTTTGGCTACTTAATATCCTAAGTTATGAATCACGATTAATAGACAAGGTCTTCATAAGCTCCCTGTAGCTCGCTATATGAGTGCATATCTTTTGCGGCTTTGGCATGTGCCATACCGGCCTCATATGTTTTAATTGCCTGTTCCTTTTCCCCTGCCCTTTCCAGCAGTTTTGCCAGGTGATAATAGGTGGCCACATATGCCGGGTCATTCACCAAATTGGTTTCAAAATATTTCCTTGCAGACCCATCATCGCCAACCTTCACATACTCAAGGGCAAGAGCATGGTTTAAAAAACAATCGGCCGGCGATTGCCGTAAAAAAGCGTGTAATTTTTCTATCCTGTCTGTCATTAAGAAGTTAAATTTTAACTATCCGAAACGTCCGGAACATTATATCCATTCAAAAGTAAAAAACTATGGTCATAGTCTGAAACAAAGCGGGCTGCCAATGGCAGCCCGCTTTGGAATTTTCGCGATGCTTTACTTGGCTATCAGCAACCTTGTTGTAAGTCTATTATTGGCATTAGCCTCATCCACAAACAATATTGTGTACACGCCATTGGCCAGATGGCTGGTTCCGATTTGTTTCCTTTCTTCACGGCATGCTGTCACAGATACCGTTCTACCTAAAGCATCAATTATATGAATTTGCCCATTCACATTATCAATTCCTGATATTTCCACAAATACATTGTTTTGTGCCGGATTAGGATAAGCATCAATGCCGGCAACGCTTTCCATGATATTTGTGATAGCCAGTGTAGCTGTATCTATTGTGTAGAAATATTGTGAATACCCACAACCAAAATCATTATTATATTGCCCTGTATAAGTATAGCCTTTCATTGGGATATTTGCGTTGTTCGTATACCTTTTTACTGTTAAATACCCCGAACCGGCGCTTGCATTAGCCCACCAGCTTAAACCTGTGCAACCACTATCATATATCTGTAAACGGTAAAAACCTGTTCTGAGTGAAATTGTATCGGTATAAAGCGAATTTAATGCAGCGCTATCACGTTTCTTGACGATATTATTATTCATATCGTAGATGGCCCAGCTTGACTCAGAGATGCCTGACCCAATAGCCGTAGGGTCAAGATTGGTTTTGAACAAAATCCTGAATTTACTTGGCCAAAGCGGCGCTGAAAGAAACCTGGAATGCGCAATATTATTGGCTGAATCAGCATCATAAGTGCCATTTACCGAAATTATTTTCGCTATAAATGGGCGGGTAACTGTATCTCCTGCAATGCCGTTCAGTTCTTTTAAAGCAGCTAGCGTAATATCTTTTTCTTCAAATGTTTTTAGCTTGCCCTTCCATGTATAGGTCATCATTGCTGAGTCTTTTACCCCATAACGGATAGTAACAGAATCAATAGTTGTCACCCCCCTGTTCTTGATACGAATGATAGGAGAACCGCAAATAGGGTTTTCCCTAAAATGATTTTGGTCGTTCGTGGGTGCAATTATATCCTCTATCGATGCGTCCAATACCTTTTTCATACTGCCGTAATAGAAAATTATCGCCTCTGTAGTATAACTGCCACCACCCGAGTATGGTTCAAATTGCAAGCCGACCTTGAAATCTGATCCGCCGGTAACACCGGGGAGGTGGTGCGTATACCAATTTACCGATGCGCCGGGACACCAGTTTGCCCTGTCGTAAATCCAGGTGCCTGATTGCGGGTACAATTCATTCATACCACAATCGTCGCGCCAGATAGTTTGCCTTGCAATTTGACTGCCGTTAAATGAAACCATATAATCATGTGGCATGAACTCACAACAATAATTGGCATCAGAGCCATGACCCGTAACAAGGAACTTCAAATCAGCAGACTTCGTATTTTGGGGAGCGGTATCTGTTACTATCGGAAAATTCTTATTCAGGCTACCATATCCGTAACTGCCATGCCATATCCTATGTACACCTGTCACCTCTCTGTCAGGAGTGCCTTCAATAAAGGCAAAACGAATATTGCCGGTAAATCCGCCCGAATACCCGGAATAACTTATACGAATCTTTGCAGTATCGTGTAGCAACGGAGCAAAGTCTGTAACGTCAAACACGTATTGCTGCTGCCATGACCACGGTGTGCGAGGCGCTCCGGCATTTGCATAAGGTGTAATGAACCTCCCCAACTCAAAAGACTGTCCGCCCGGAGTGATAAGATAGTTGAGTACCGTATAATCCCAATCACCACAGTATGTGGGGGAGCCGGGACACACATACTTTCCGAGCGTAAATATCATATATATACTCCTGTACGACTTGCCTTGTGCAGGAAAAGCAATCGTGCTGTCATAGTTGCCAAACCAGGAAAGCTGGGCATTGGTCGCATTTACCCACGTGGTATCACCGGGTGCGGCTTTCACATTAGAGCTAATGCATAAAACAGCCAGCAATACATAAATACATTTCTTCATCATTAAGTTATTATTGAGTAGCAAAGGTAACTTTAATCGTTTTAACAATATTATTTATAATAAATAGTAATTTGATGGCTGTAAAGCCGTACTTTTGCACACTTAAATTTTTAATAAATGCCTGGTTTTACTGTTGCCATTGTGGGAAGGCCGAATGTGGGGAAATCCACCCTCTTTAATCGTTTGCTGGAGCAACGCAAAGCCATTGTTGACGACCAAAGCGGAGTTACCCGCGACCGGCAATATGGTATTGCCGATTGGAACGGCAAAGTTTTCAATGTAATAGATACCGGAGGATTTGTGGTGGATTCTGAAGATGTCTTTGAGCGCGAGATACGCAAGCAGGTGCAAATAGCTATCGAAGAAGCTGATCTTATTATATTCGTTTGCGATACAACTACTGGAATTACCCTGCAGGATGAAGATATGGCAGAGGTGCTTAGACGGTCAACCAAGCCCGTGCTACTTGTAGTAAACAAAGTTGATAACCATGAACGCGCGTTATATGCTACAGAATTTTACTCACTGGGATTCGAACACACATTTCTTTTATCGTCCATATCAGGTAGCGGAACCGGTGAACTGCTGGATGAAGTAGCAATTAATATTAAAGAAGAAAATGCAGTTGTCGAAACTGACAAGGATGGCAACCCACTACCTAAATTTGCTATTATAGGCCAGCCCAATGCCGGAAAATCAACCCTGCTTAACGCCCTCACGAATCAGGAGCGCACTATAGTTTCTGATATTGCCGGCACTACCCGCGATACGATACACACCCATTACAAGCTGTTTGGCAAAGAGCTCGTCCTCATTGATACTGCCGGAATACGTAAAAAGAAGAATGTGCATGAAGACCTTGAATTCTACTCTGTAATTAGGGCAATAAGGGCAATGGACGAAGCTGACGTTTGCATGCTCTTAATTGACGCGCAGAACGGATTGACAGCCCAGGACGTGAGCATCTTCAGCCTGGCCGCCCGTAAGGGAAAAGGAATTCTACTGCTGATTAACAAGTGGGACATGGTGGAGAAAGAAACGAATACGGCCAGGGATTTCGAGAAAAAGATAAAAGAAAAACTGGAACCATTTACCGATGTGCCGGTAATCTTTATATCGGCTAAGGAAAAAACCAAGATATTTCAGGCAATGGAAAAAGCCCTTGAGGTATATGAAAACCGCAACCGCCGTGTAGCCACCTCCGTATTGAATGAAATAATGCTACGTGAAATAGAGCGCTACCCTGCCCCTATGACCCGTGGTTACTCGGTGAAAATCAAATTTGTACAGCAGGTGCCAACAGCTGTACCATCATTCGCTTTTTTCGCCAATCACCCTGACGGAATAAAAGAACCATATAAGAATTTTCTGGAGAATAAACTGAGAAGTCATTTTAATTTTAGCGGTGTGCCCGTTAGGATATTTATGAGAAAAAAGTAGCAGCGTGAAAGCGAGAACATTAAAGAACGATAAGGTAAATATTATCACGCTGGGCTGCTCCAAGAATATGGTGGACAGTGAGGTGCTGAGCGGACAGCTTAATGCGAATGGTATAGACGTAACACATGAGAACCGTAAACTGGACCACAACATAGTAGTGGTGAATACCTGTGGTTTCATAGACAAAGCCAAAGAAGAAAGCGTAAATACCATACTAGAACAGGTAGCCCTGAAACGCAAGGGCAAGCTGGACAAAGTGTATGTGACCGGTTGCCTGAGTGAACGCTACCGTGGCGATCTACTGAAAGAAATACCTGAAGTAGATGCATGGTTCGGTACAATGGAATTACCATTGATACTGAAACAATTCAACGCTGACTATAAGTCAGAATTGCTGGGCGAAAGGCTGCTGAGTACGCCAAAACACTATGCTTATCTGAAAATATCAGAAGGCTGCAACCGCACATGTTCATTCTGCGCCATACCACTGATGCGAGGTGGACATGTTTCCAAGACCATAGAAGAGATAGTGAACGAGGCAAAAAAACTGGTGAAGATGGGCGTAAAAGAGGTAATGCTTATCGCTCAGGAGCTTACCTATTACGGACTTGATATTTATAAAAAACGCGCACTTGCTGACCTGTTGAAACACCTGTCAGATGTAGAAGGGCTTCATTGGATAAGGCTGCACTATGCCTACCCCTCCAAGTTTCCATTGGAGATACTGGATGTGATGCGTGAGCGCGATAACATCTGCAACTATCTGGACATGCCATTGCAGCACATATCAGACAATATGCTGCAGGCCATGAAACGCCAGATAACCCGAAGGGAGATAACAGACCTGATTGCTAACGTGCGCGACCGGGTGCCGGGCATCTGTATCCGAACCACATTGATAACAGGTTTCCCGGGTGAAACGAGGGCTGATGTGGAAGACATGAAGCAATTCCTTACGGATGCACGGCTTGACCGCGTAGGTATCTTTACCTATTCTCATGAAGAGAATACCTCTGCCTACGAATTAACAGACAATATTCCGGCTGAAGAAAAAGAAGCCCGCGCGCAGGAAATAATGGAAGTACAGCAGGAAATTTCTTACGAGAAGAACCAGGAAAAAATTGGCAACACTTACAAAGTAATTGTTGACAAGAAAGAAGCCGGGCGTTATCTGGCCCGTACCGAGTTTGACAGCGTGGAGGTGGACAATGAAGTAGTGATACACAGTGAAAAGCCACTGCCCATAGGCGACTTTGTGAACGTACGCATCACAAAAGCATTCGATTACGACCTTGAAGGGGAACTGGTCTGATATCCTTCTTTTCAAACACCCTGCACTTTATATATAATCATTTTTATCAACTAACGATTGTGTAACTATATCCCGTAGCTTTGACTAAACTTTAGGGGTGCCAGTAGGCTGAGATCATACCCTTTGAACCTGAACAGGATAATGCCTGCGGATGGGAAAAAGTAAATGTTACGCCATTCTGCCTCTTTCAAGTTTACTAAAAAATTATTTTAATGCTAATGGCGTGAATATATACATCAACAATACAGAGCAGCAGATTACAGATAATGCCCGGGTTGCCGAAGTATTGCAGCTACTGAGTGTATCTGCCTCAAAAGGGATTGCCATCGCTGTCAATAACAATGTTATTCCCCGTTCTGAGTGGGATACTTATACCTTAAAAGAAGAAGACAAAATCACTTTGATAAAGGCCGCGCAGGGCGGATAATTCAGTTAACAACTAAAGAGCACAACATGAAAAAAGATACAGCACCCACTACTGGAAAAATAAGTACCGGAACATTTCCCGGATCTAAAAAGATATTTGTGTCCGGCAAGTTACATAACGTACAGGTGGCCATGCGGGAGATAGCCGTTACCCCTACCCATACAAGGTCTTTTGGCGTTGAGGAATTGATACCTAACCCATCGGTGACTGTATACGACACCAGCGGCCCATACACTGACCCGAATGCCACGATTGATATTACCAAAGGGTTGCCCCGCCTTCGCGAAGAATGGATCAAACAACGCAACGATGTTGAGGAGTTAAGCAGATTCACATCCGAATACAGCAACCAGCGCCTGGAAGATAAAAAACTGGATGAACTGCGGTTTGAACATATAAAAAAGCCCTATCGTGCAAAAGCAGGAGCTAATGTATCGCAAATGCATTATGCCCGAAAAGGCATCATCACCCCTGAAATGGAATACATAGCTATACGCGAGAACCAACGTATAGATGAGCTGATGACGAACGACGGCCTTTGGAATCAGCATAAAGGTGAAAACTATGGCGCAAACCTTCCACTTAAAAAGATAACACCTGAGTTTGTACGTGATGAAGTAGCCCGCGGCCGCGCCATAATCCCGGCAAATATCAATCACCCGGAAAGCGAACCAATGATCATTGGCCGTAACTTTTTGGTGAAAATAAACACCAACATAGGCAACTCTGCCGTAACGTCAAGCATCGAGGAAGAAGTAGAAAAAGCTGTATGGAGTTGCCGCTGGGGGGGCGATACCCTCATGGACCTCTCTACCGGCAAGAATATTCACGAAACACGCGAGTGGATCATCCGCAATTGCCCCGTACCGGTTGGCACGGTACCTATCTACCAGGCGCTTGAAAAAGTTAATGGCAAAGCGGAAGACCTTACCTGGGAAATATTCAGGGACACACTTATTGAACAGGCCGAGCAAGGGGTGGATTACTTCACCATACATGCCGGTGTATTGCTCCGTTATGTTCCACTGACCGCAAAACGTGTCACAGGAATCGTTTCACGCGGAGGCAGTATCATGGCCAAATGGTGCCTGGCACACCATAAAGAAAACTTCCTTTATACACACTTCGAAGAGATATGTGAGATAATGAAAGCATATGACGTAAGTTTCTCACTAGGTGATGGCTTACGCCCCGGATCCATAGCCGATGCTAATGACGCAGCCCAGTTTGCTGAATTGGAAACGCTGGGCGAATTGACCAAAATAGCATGGGCACATGACGTGCAGGTAATGATAGAAGGCCCGGGCCATGTACCTATGCACATGATAAAAGAAAACATGGACAAGCAACTGGAATGCTGCGATGAAGCACCATTCTACACACTTGGCCCATTGACCACTGATATAGCTCCCGGCTACGACCACATTACTTCTGCCATTGGGGCAGCAATGATTGGATGGTATGGCACAGCTATGCTATGCTATGTGACCCCAAAAGAGCACCTGGGTTTGCCTGACAGGAAAGATGTCAAAGACGGTGTTATCGCATATAAAATAGCCGCACACGCCGCCGACCTTGCGAAAGGGCATCCCGGTGCACAGCACAGGGACAATGCTTTGAGTAAAGCGCGATTCGAGTTTCGCTGGGAAGACCAGTTCAACCTTTCACTCGACCCAGACACTGCAAGGGCATTTCATGATGAAACACTACCTGCAGAGGGTGCCAAAATAGCCCATTTCTGCTCCATGTGCGGCCCACATTTTTGTTCTATGAAAATAACGCAGGACATACGTGACTATGCCGCTGAACAGGAAAGAGGAATGGAAGAAAAATCGAAAGAGTTTGTTGATGCGGGAGGAGAGATATATAGTTGATGATTACTAAAACACTTAAAACTATGGGATGGACAAACTGGAAAATGATGCCAAAACCTGATTTATGTAGAAGAATAACAGGCCCCAAGGGACCAGGTGTTTACCAAATTCGAAATACAGATACTCAAGCAAATATTTTGTTTGGTATTAGTATCACATGTCAAAAGAGAATGAAATCATTATATCCTGCTCCTTACGGTACTGGCAAAAGAAATAATGTAAATAAACGAGAATACGTTCTGCAAAACTGGCAATTACTTCAGTATAGAACGTTTCAAACTGAAACAAGGTCTGAAGCCAAAGAAATTGAAGATAAAATAAAAGCACAAAATAACCACCTTTTTAATACCTGATTATGTCTAAAGGTAACTGTATTAATGTAAGGGGTACGGAAATAACAATCATTAAAGAAAACAACATTGATTATATTTCCTTAACAGATATGCTGAAAGCCAAAGACGGTGATTTCTTTATTGCTGATTGGCTACGGAATAGAAACACCATTGAATACCTTGGCATTTGGGAAAGTGTCCATAACCTGACTTTTAATTATGGCGAATTCGCCATAATTAAAAGTCAAGCGGGGCTAAATAGCTATAAAATCAGTGTGAAAGAATGGGTTGAAAAAACAAATGCTATTGGCTTAAAAGCAACGGCAGGGAGATATGGAGGCACTTATGCCCACAGTGACATTGCATTTGAATTCGGGATGTGGGTAAGTGCTGAATTTAAAATATACCTTATTAAAGAATTCCAACGCCTGAAAGAAGATGAGAGTAACAGGCTGAAATTGGAGTGGAACTTACAACGTACACTTTCTAAAATCAATTACCGTATTCATACCGACGCCATAAAGGAGCAACTGATACCCCCAACTATAACAAAGGCACAGGCAGCCATAGTATATGCAATCGAGGCGGATATGCTGAATGTTGCACTATTCGGAATAACTGCCAAACAATGGAAGGAAGCGAACCCAGGCATAGAAGGCAATATGCGTGACCATGCTGAACTGGAACAGTTAGTAGTGCTAACTAATCTTGAGAGTATTAATTCAGTACTTGTTCGACAACAACTATCTCAATCTGAAAGATTATTGAAATTGAACGAGACAGCTATTCACCAAATGAAATCATTACTATCAAATAATACCATTAAAAAACTAAAATAACCCTTGTCGAACGAAATAAAACCATACGTACTATCCATTGCCGGTTTCGATCCGTCAGCCGGCGCGGGTGTACTTGCTGATATCAAGACCTTTGAAAGCAATGGTGCATATGGCATGGGCGTTATATCTGCGCTAACCTATCAGAATGATATGGAGTTTGATGACGTCGAATGGATACATGCAGATAAAATAATACGGCAGATAGAAGTACTCCTCAGGCGCTTCACGATTAGGCACATCAAAATAGGGCTCATTGAAAACCTTGACATGCTCCGCCAGGTCGTTTCATACCTGTATAACCACATTGCATCTCCGGTTATTATCTATGACCCTATACTTAAAGCCAGCGCGGGATATGAGTTTCACAACATTACTGAACCACAGTTCGCATCTGCCATTGAAGGCATTCATTGTATCACCCCAAATATTCCGGAGGCTGTGCAGATATTCGGTGCAGGCGAACTCAATGAAAAACTGGAATTATTGAGCGACAATATCAACATATACCTGAAAGGTGGCCATAGCGATGAAAGCATTATTACAGACCTGCTTTTTGTGAAAGACCATACATATGCATTCCCTAATGACCGCGTCCCAAATGGAGAGAAACATGGTAGCGGTTGTGTATTATCGTCTGCACTTACAGCCCAACTTGCTTTAGGCAATGATCTACCTACTGCCGCAGAAAACGCAAATAACTATACCCATAACTTTCTGGCAAGCAACAAAACATTATTAGGATACCATCAATTACTTAGTGCATGAGGACAATAAGCAGGCTGCACTATATCACCACTTCTGCCCTGCTGGCAGAACAAGCCTGTATGGGTGGAGTGGATTGGGTGCAATTACGGCTGAAAAATGTAAGCTACCAGGAATACAAACAGGAAGCGCTGAAGGTGCAGGAGGTATGCAAAAAATATAATGCCACTCTCATCATCAATGATGATGCGCGTCTCGCATTGGACATAAAAGCCGATGGCGTACATATTGGAAAAGAAGACCGCATAGAGCCGGAAGATGAAAAAGCGTTGATGGATGGCGGCTATATTATTGGCTGCACCACAAATACGCTGGAAGATGTGCTGCACTTTATTAACAAACCTATTAGCTATGTGGGATTGGGGCCTTACCAATTTACTACTACCAAAGAAAAACTAAGCCCTGTACTCGGATTAGAGGGGTATAAACAAATAATGGCAGGCATTAAAAATAGCGACACAAAACTGCCACCTGTCATTGCTATCGGCGGTATCACCCATAAAGATATACCAACACTTATGTCAACGGGCATACATGGCATAGCCGTATCGGGTGCAATCGGGAATTCTGGAAACATCATGGAAACTGCAAAACATTTTAAAAAACTATTAATCACTGCCTGACATGAGTGACTTATTGAAAATAGCAGATAAAACATTTTCCTCACGCCTGTTTACCGGCACTGGAAAATTCGGTAATCATGTAATAATGGAAGAAGCGCTGCTCGCTTCTGGCTCAGAGCTGGTGACCGTGGCCCTTAAACGTGTGAACCTGGATGGAGATGATGACGATATATTACAACACCTGCATCATCCGCATATTAGCCTGCTGCCCAACACTTCGGGAGTTCGCAATGCTGAAGAAGCCATATTTGCAGCGCACCTGGCAAGAGAAGCGCTACAAACGAATTGGCTGAAACTGGAAATACATCCCGATCCTAAATACCTGATGCCGGACCCTATAGAAACATTAAAGGCCGCAGAACAACTTGTAAAAGATGGCTTCATAGTGCTTCCCTACATTCATGCCGATCCTGTACTCTGTAAGCGATTGGAAGAAGTAGGCGTAGCTGCAGTAATGCCGCTTGGCTCACCTATTGGCAGCAATATGGGACTGAAGACACTGGATTTTTTACAGATAATTATAGAGCAAAGTAATGTACCGGTAATAGTTGATGCGGGCATAGGCGCACCAAGTCACGCTGCTGCCGCTATGGAAATCGGTGCATCTGCTGTTTTAGTGAATACCGCAATTGCTGTTGCCGGTGACCCTGTGCAGATTGCTATCTCTTTCAAAATGGCAGTGGAGGCGGGTCGTATGGCATACAATGGCAGGCTCGGTTCAGTAAAAACATACGCAGAGGCAAGTAGCCCTTTAACAGAGTTTCTAAATTAACGACATGTTCAAAGAAGTTTTTGATACATACAACTGGGACGATGTATCCGCAAGCATCTCCGCCAAAACACCGGCAGATGTGGAGCGCGCATTGCACTGCCGGAAAAAGACCCTGGAAGATTTTAAAGCACTGATATCACCCGCTGCCGCACCCTACCTCGAGCAGATGGCACAGCTAAGCCACCATATTACCCGGAAAAGATTTGGACAGACGGTACAGCTATATGCTCCACTTTACCTGTCAAACGAATGCCAGAATATATGCACTTATTGTGGTTTCAGCCTTGATAATAAGATACGCCGGAAAACACTTACGGCAATAGAGATAATGCAGGAAGCCGAATACCTGAAACAGCAGGGCTTTGAGCATGTGCTGCTGGTTACGGGTGAGGCATCCAAAACCGTAGGCATTGACTATCTGAAAAATGTGGTACGCTTATTAAGGCCGCACTTCGCTAATATTTCCATTGAGGTGCAGCCGCTCGACGAAGACGAATACAAAACCCTCGTAGCCGAAGGGCTGTATGCAGTGCTCGTTTACCAAGAAACCTACCACAAAGACAATTACAAACACTACCACCCAAAAGGCAAAAAGTCAAATTTCGACTACCGACTTGATACGCCTGACAGACTGGGCAACGCAGGCATACACAAAATAGGATTGGGTGTATTGATAGGCCTTGAAGACTGGCGTGCCGATAACTTTTTCACGGCATTGCACGTAAACTATATGGAAAAGCAATTCTGGCAAACACGTTACAGCATATCCTTCCCACGTCTGCGCCCGGCAACCGGGCTGATAGAACCCAAGGTCGCCATTACCGACAAAGAACTGGTGCAGCTTATTTGTGCATGGCGCATTTACAACGAAGAAATAGAACTATCTGTTTCCACCCGGGAAAATGAACATTTCCGCGATCATATCATAAAGCTGGGGGCCACTACTATCAGCGCGGGGTCTAAAACAAATCCAGGTGGCTACGCAGTGGAGCCTGAATCACTGGAACAATTTGAAATAGACGACAACCGCTCCGTGGCTGAAGTGAAAAAAATGATAGAACGCAGCGGCTACAAACCTGTATGGAAGGATTGGGAAAAATTCACATTGAGTCAAAAGGTATAGCCGATGTTATCAGCACAGGAAAACGCACGGTACAGCAAGCAGATTATCCTTCCTGAAATTGGCCTATCCGGGCAGGAGAAGCTAAAGGCGGCAAAAGTTTTGGTAGTTGGTGCCGGCGGGTTGGGCTGCCCCATCCTGCAATACTTAGCAGCAGCGGGCGTGGGCACCATAGGTGTAGCCGATGGCGATACTATACAAATGTCTAACCTGCAACGCCAGGTATTATACACACAAGACGAGATAGGACAGAGTAAAGCGCTTACTGCAATAAATAAACTGAAGGCGCTTAATCCGAACGTCAATTTCCTGCTTCACCAAACATTCATAAATACGGATAATGCCCTCAGCATACTTAAAGATTACGACCTGATCGTTGATGGCTCTGATAATTTTGCTACACGTTACCTGGTAAATGATGCCTGCGTTATCCTGAACAAACCGCTGGTATTTGGAGCCATATATAAGTTTGAGGGGCAGGTATCAGTATTCAACTACAATAATGGCCCTACCTATCGCTGCATTTTCCCGGAACAACCCGGCGCAGACGAATCGCCCAATTGTGCCGATATTGGCGTTATCGCTACCCTACCCGGCATTATTGGCTCCACACAGGCAAGCGAGGCCATTAAAATCATTACGGGTATCGGAGAAGTGCTATCAGGCAAATTGCTGGTAATAGACACCCTCACCATGCACACACATATTTTCAACTTCAAACTTAATGAAGCAAACAAAAATATTACCCACCTAAAGCCAGCCGAAGATACATGCGAAACTGCGCCTATAAATATTAATTTCAACCAACTTAAAGAAATGCAACAATCGGGTGGTATTCAACTTATAGACGTACGGGAAATTGAAGAACATGCGATTGAAAATATTGGCGGCATCAATATCCCGCTGTCTGTGTTAAGTGCAAGCACACACTTACTTGACCCTACAGTACGTATAGTGCTATATTGCAGTTCAGGCACGAGAAGTAGCCACGCAACCAAACAACTTATTCAAAAAGGTTTTACGCGAGTTTTCAACCTGGAAGGCGGCATGAATGGCATCACAGCCCGATGATGGCATTCATTGCGGCGTTAAAAGTGATTACCGGATTGGGCGACTGCCATATGGCACCCAGCATTGCTGCACCGTCAAAACCATTTTTATGTAAATATCTCAAATCTGTAACACCTACTCCGCTCAAAGCAATCAATGCGGGGCAACGCTTACCCTCTGCACTAAATTTCTCTTTAGTTTCCTTTGCACCTGCCAGTTCAATTGACGCTGTATATCCTTCCTTAGAGATACTGTCAAATACCGGGCCGATGAACACATATTTATACGGAAACCCATTCTCCGCTATCTCCTCCCAAGAGTGAAACGAAGTAGACATAACCTTTACAGGTATGTCCTCTATGGTATCCCATACCTGCTCATTGTTTCTCATCTCAGTGTTCAGGTGAACACCACCTAGTTTGAACTCGCTCCATAACTCAAAAGCGCCGCAAAGCACCAACTTTGAATGGTATTTCTGGTCTATCGCTTTGATATATCCCCTATACTCATCAGCACTGAAATCAGGTTTCCTTATATGTAATCTTTGAAGCCCGTTTGCAAATAATTGATTAATTATATCTGTCTCGTTTGGGATGTTAACCTCTGGTGTAATAATGATTAGCTGCATCGTGGCGCAAATCTACAACATCTTACCGTTATGCCACAAATTCATAGATTTGTATAATTGAAAGATAATATCATTACCGAAGTAAAGACCTGCCCGCAATGCGGCGGTTCATTCTCCTGCACGCCATCCTCTTGCTGGTGCAGCGCTTTGCCGCCTGTTATGCCGGTCGATGCAAATGCCGAATGTTATTGCCCGGTATGCCTTAACAAAATCATTTACCGGGAGATTGAAAAACAACGAAAACACAATTAAACATGAAAGCCATTACTACCATTACCTTCCTTATCATCTCCAATACCTTCATGACCCTGGCATGGTATGGCCACTTGAAATTCAAAGACCTCTCATGGGGCAAGAATATGGGGATAATTGCTGTAATCCTCATCAGCTGGGGGATGGCGTTCTTTGAATATTTATTCCAGGTGCCGGCAAACAGGATAGGCTTTAAAGGAAATGGCGGGCCATTTGATCTGGTGGAGCTTAAGACGATACAGGAGGCTATTACGCTGGTTATTTTTATGCTATTCTCGGCAATAGTTTTCAAACAGAAGTTTGAATGGAATCACATACTTGGCTTTTGCCTGCTGGTGGCTGCCGTATTTGTGATATTCAAAAAATGGTAGCCACTTAGTAATACTCGATAATACGGTCGGTAATGCCTGTTTTCTTCATGTTGTCTATGCGCACCTGCCGGCACCAGTTACCGTGCGCATCATAGTTTTCATATTCGTACCCTACAGAGAATGGCGTACTGAAATTCGACATATTATCTAACTGGCCTATCAGCTTGCCACTGTCATCATAGGTGTAGGTTTTCACATAGTCCATCATGCGTTCGGCATTCACAGCATTGAAAGGTTGCTTATCATCCTCTTCCCGCTTTGTGCGTGTTACAACCACGTGTTGCTCCATCACTATGTTACCTTTTGCGTCATAACGGTAGGTGTAGTGTTCGCGCAGTTCCCCGCGTGCGTCGTATTTGGAGCATTCGGTTTTATTGCCCTTCTCATCAAACCCAAATACTGACCTGTGCCATAATTCACCCTTGGCGCTATAATTAGCACGTTCGGTACGGTTGCCCTTTTCGTCATACTTATACACTACCCGTTGGCTAAGTTTACCATCTGCCAGGTATTCTTCCACCTCTGTTTGCCTGCCTGTTTCATCATACTTATACAGGCGTTTATGCCCCAGCCGGCCATGGTCGCCGTACAAGCTGCCATGCATATAGTCGTCATCCTCGTACTGGTTACCATTTTCCTGGTAGCGGAATACATAAATGATGGTATTAAAACTGTCTATCCTGCCATCGCGCAAAACGGGATACTGGCACTGTGTTACCGACTTCACCCTACCCTTCAGGTCGTGCCCTGCTTTGTAGCCCTGCGACTTAGCGCCCTGCGCCATCAGCCCCAAACCAATAAGCAGCAGGAGTCTCATAAGTTGATTATTATTTTGCTGAAGGCTTTCCGTAAAGGTTGCTCTTCACCACACCCCATTTGTGCAGACGATGGATGAGCGAAACGCGCAATACCCCCCTGCCATACTTCATGCTGCGGGTGAAGTTGATGCTGGATGCCTCTTTGAAATATTTTGTGGGACAGGTGACCTCTGCTATCTCATAGCCATTCATAAATATCTGAGAGATCATTTCATTGTCGAACACAAAATCATCGCTGTTATGCGAGAAATCTATGGAGCGGATAACCTCTGCGCTAAACGCACGATAGCCGGTATGATACTCGCTGAGCTTCTGACCAAGCATAATGTTCTCAAACAAGGTGAGGCACCTGTTGAAAAAGTATTTGTATAATGGCATACCCCCTTTCAGCGCGCCCTTGCCCAAAATGCGCGAAGCAAGCACCACGGGGTAAAGGTCGTTGGCTATTATTGATGATACCGCATGTATGAGCTTGGGGGTGTATTGGTAATCGGGGTGGAGCATAATAACAATATCGGCACCTAAATCGAGGGCTTTTTTGTAGCAGCTTTTTTGGTTGCCGCCATAGCCTTTGTTCACCTCATGCTTGATGATGTGCTTTATGCCGAGGCGCTGCCCAACGGCCACGGTATCGTCCCGGCTGTTATCGTCCACCAACACCACATCGTCCACTATATCAAAGGGTATCTCTTTATACGTGGGTTCAAGGGTACGGGCGGCATTATAAGCGGGCAGTACAACAACTATTTTTTTACCGTTCAGCATATCTGTGCTACAAAAATAATCTTTCAGGATAAATACCAAAACTTAAAATCCAAATTCCGAAAAGCCTGCCATTTAGCTGTTTTTTTCATCATACTCCATATGGGTGGCTATCAGGTTGCTGTTGGCCCGGGCCAGTATGCGCCCTTCCATGTCATAAACGTGGCATTCTACATTTATTATCTTTTTGCCTACCCTCAACACTTTTGACTCGGCACGCAGGCTTTCGCCGGTTTTAACGGCATAGAGAAAATCGAGATTAAGGGTGAGCGAGGTGTAATGCTGGCCGGCATCGAGGCTGACCACAGCCCAGCCTATGGCCTCATCTATAACGAGGGCCATCATACCGCCGTGAATGTTGCCGTAGGGGTTGGCCATCTCTGCCCTGACGGGCATGGAGATAATGGCATGGCCTTTATCAATGCGCTCGAGGGTGAAACCCAGCCAGTTGCCGGCGGCAGAACGCGAATCCCTGACCTGCTTACCTTCGTAATTTTCTTTTATATATTTCAACACGCTGCCGTGTGGTATTTCTTTATATCCCATAATACTGATTCAAGACTGTTTTTACACAATTTTTTGGATTGTGGTTTTAATGTGTAATATACTGATTAATAAAGCAAAACAAAATAATTTTTGCGCACTATCTTTACACTTTTTTTACAACTTTTTAGTAGTGGTTGTAGTAGATAGTCGTGAGTAGTAATGCTTGTTTTTTGGTGCACCAGGGTATAATTTCCGGGGGGTGTGCCGTTTTCGGTAGATATTTATTTTTAGATGTGGCGAAATGCTCTGTG
>CAZBPS010000003.1:0-334887 GCA_964493865.1 uncultured Flavipsychrobacter sp. | reverse complement strand
AAAAGGATAACCAAGGTGATGAGTTTTGAAAAGTAGAATCGTTTCATACTATGGGAATTTAATTATTATAAAAATACAAAAAAAAGTTAAAAATTTTAAAATAATTTTCACAATGAGGTAATTATTTGGTGTTTCCAATAAAATACATCATGTAAAATAGGAGTTTATTCTAATTTTCTTAACAAAATACCCCTTTATTTTTCAACACAATTTAAACATTTTATTGCTACCATAACAAACATTACATATTACTGAATTGAATTCAATATGAATTGTATTGAAAACTAAAACAACGTTATTGCCCTTGCACATCGGCCCAAATAAAATGCTCTAGGTCTTCGCGGCTGATGATATTCGAGCGGTATTCATAGTTAGTCATCCATTTACCATCAGTTTCTACGAACCGCTCAGGCAAAGCGCTCCAAACAACTTTTTTATCCCTGCTCACTATAAGCAATTTACTGTATTTGCTTCCCATATTGGCAAATACATATCCCCCGGGCAACGGTACTGCATTACCCCCCTGGTAGTAGTTACTGGTGAAATTACTTGGTGCACCGCATACATATTCCCACACTTTCCTGATGGTATCTTTCTCTGCAACCGGCTCCTGTAGCATCACTAAAGTAGGCGCGGCTCCTGCATTACATGTATTGTTGTTAAACACACACAGGTACCCCTCTTCAGTTCGGCTTATATTATGCTGTCCGCAAAACAGCCCCTTACCCATTTCCCTTACACCCGGTTTAAATTTTTCACCATACTCCCTCACTACACCCCCTCCCGGATATTCGATTTTTATTATTCTCGCTATATTCTTAAAGCCTACATAAATAGCTTTATTCTTTTCATCGAAGAAAAAAGCGTTGTCATGCGCGTCATATTTCATATTGGCATCAGCAGGATTATAATACACGAAATCCGATTTCAGCAAATAATCGAGCGATCTCCAAATCCATACCACGTTCCCCTTTTCGTCATACTCTATCAGGCAGCCGAATTTCGCGGGCAGGTAGCCGTTCTGCCCGGCTACATTATCATCTACAGTGTATATTATATAGCTGCTGTCATGCTCGGTTATCGTCTTACAATACATCATTTCCAACGCTAGTGCAAGGAAATGCCCGTTAGACATTTTATAGAACTCATGATGGTATATTTCCCCCCGCAATGAATCATTCCGTACCGTTCCTTTTTTGGGCGTCTTCCATAATATTTTACCATTATAGTCCATCTCCACCGAATACCCGTATATGAAAGTAACTGTCCCGTCTTTTGTAAATTTTACATCCCCGGCATTCCCAACAGCCCCTCCTTCTGGATCTGGTATAAACCACACCGCTCGCCCGTTCATGTCATACATCACTCCACCTCGGTCCACTATCACATACGCATCTTTGAACTGTGTAGCAGACTGCATCACCCGCAGCCGCAGCTTTGAGGTATCAACAGTCGGTGTCGTCATCGTACTGAAATGATAAAGACCACTCTCTTTAACCTGCTTACTGCCATACACTATACGCCATGTATAATCTGCACCGAAATCAGGCACTTCGGCTATCATCTTCGGCTCGCGGCTCTCGGCAGTTACTGTTATTTTTCTTTTAAATGAGTCGGCCGAAAAAAACCTCCCCGCAGCTATCTCTATTTTGTATTTACTTACGCCACTTTCCCGCGGGAATGTAAAACCTATAATCCTGTAATTAAGCCGACTACCTTCTTTTGGCCACATTTGTGCGCTGAGGCACAATGGCAGCAGGATACAACACACCAATATCATCTTTCTGTTCATACAGTGCACATTCATTTAGCTATAAATATACCCCAAATATTTGCCCGTACCTGAGGGAAACATTTCGTTAAAATTTTACACTAATATAACAATATGCAAACTATTTGTACATTTGCCCATATTTGACGCATACAAATTAGTTTTAAAACAATAGCTAATAAAATTAATTTTTGGCTAAAATTCTACTGAATAGAGTTTAGCACGGTTTTTGCTGGTATAGTATTATATTTTTGAAAGAATAGATGAAACAAGAAGGAATTTTAGAATTGCCCGTTGATAGGCAGAATACCCAGGTCATACCGCAAACCGATATGGCGAGCATTCGCTATATGTTCCATGAAATGAACAGGCAATATCTCGATCATCAGCCTGCCTCATACTATACTACCGTTAAGCGAATAATGGACTTTACCATATCTGCCCTTTTCATTGGCTTAGTCATGTCCTGGCTCACACCCATTATAGCTCTTTTAATAAAACTTTCATCTAAAGGCCCGGTCTTTTTTGTGCAGAAACGCACTGGTTACATGGGGGTTGAATTTAATTGCTTTAAGTTCCGCACCATGTTTGTTAACGATGAGGCAGACATCAGGCAGGTGTCTATCAATGATGACCGCATCACTAAGATTGGCAAATTCCTCCGCCTTACGCACATAGACGAGACACCACAGTTCTTTAACGTTATCCTCGGCGATATGAGTGTGGTAGGTCCGCGCCCGCATATGCTGTTCCATACACGCTACTACTCCGAGTGCATTCCCTATTACAATCTCCGCCTCGAAGTGCTTCCCGGTATGACCGGCATGGCGCAGATAAAAGATTACGTTGGCGAGATAAGCGTTGAGCGTGAATTGCGCAAACGCATTCAGTGGGACATTTACTACATGAAGAACCGCAGCGTAACGCTCGATATCAATATTCTCCTCAGCACGTTCGGTTGCATCATCCGCAAAGCACTGCAGCCTTTTACCAAAACGGCTAAATAACCTTAAATACAGTTCGTTGCTAAATACACAGCGAACGCACTAAAATATTCGCGGTATAATTTTATCTTTGGATAACGTTTTACCTCTAAATATTTTTTATGCCAGTCATCATTGCCGCTACCGATTTTTCCCAGACCAGTGAGAATGCAGTGAACTATGCCTGCAAGCTGGCTGCCACGCAAAACGCGCAGGTAATCATTATACACGCCTTTATGATACCGGTCATGTTCAGCGATATACCCATGCCCGGCAATATCATCACTGATGCCGAGAAGGGCGCCGAAGATGAAATGAACAAACTCACTGCCCGCATGAATACCGCTCACCCGGGTCTGGCCATTGAAGGGCGGGTAATATATGGCAACCTCGTAGAGGCACTCGAAGACTATACTGGTGAAAAAAACAGCCCATGGCTGGTAGTAGTGGGCAATAGCCGCGCAGAAGGCACCAAATGGCCCGACAGCTCGCTGCTGGGCACATTGAGAGAACTCGCCTACCCCGTGCTTGCAGTGCCACCCGCGGCATCATACAACAACATAAAAAACATCTGCTTCGCCTTCGACAACAAACATAAGGCCGATGACATGGCCCTTCAGCAGGTGAGCAGTTACGCAAATCGGCTCAATGCCACATTGCATGTACTCAACATTCAGGCAGACCATAGCGGCGATGGCCCGCAGGAAATTAATGCCGAAGCAGCCGGACAATTAGCAGCCGCAAACCCGCAATACCATTTTGTATATGGGGCCAGCGATGTAGACAAAGGCATAAACGATTTTATAACCGGGAACGATATTGACTGGCTGGTGATGATACCACGCAAACATTCTTTCTTTGAGGGCCTGTTTCACAAAAGCCACACCAAGGCCGTTGCGCACCACAGCCATATCCCTATCCTCGCAGTGCACGAGACGGGGGAATAGCTATTACTTAATGTTCTTAAATGTATATTCATTTGTCACTGTTGTGCCTGATGAGTTCACATAATAGAGCTTCCACTTCATTTGAGCAGCGTTGATTTCAAAGTCCATCGTATCCGGGTTATCGTCCGCTATGGCAATTTTTGTGTCGTTATTTAAAAGTGTCCATTGCGCGCTTTCAATTTGGTTATCGTAACTGCATTTATTTACCGATTCATCCATGTATGCTTTTCCATCAGCGGCAAACGTCAGGAAGTCATCTTTATCGCAGTCATTCATGTCAACGTACTCATCTATAACCGTATCCATGCCAAGGTAATTCAGCTTTGCAGTATAGGCCACCATTTGCCACTTACCATTCTCCAGCATCTGTGCTGCGGGTGATTTTTTAGTATCATTACTTTTTTTACAGGCTGCAATAAGAAGCAGGCTAACAAATAAGATAAGATACGAAACGGGTAATTTCATAAAATTGATTTTGCATAAAACTATTCCAAAATCTGGTAAAAAGCAATATCAAACCTGTTCCGGTAATGAGCCATTTTTATACCTGGTATTGAAAAAAAAATTGCAGACACCCTCGATTTCTCTTACGCCCAAAATAGCTACCCAAAACAAGAGGGGCAACTTCTCATTGCCCCTCTTGTTTTTCTTTCGTTTTTTTCAGCAATTGTCTTATGCCCTTGTAGCCCAGCTCTATGGCTTTCCACTTCAGGTACCCCCCTATCACCTCCTTCGCCAGCTTCAGCGCTATGCTTTTACCCTTCTTGCCTATTGCGGCGCCAAGCCCCCCTGCATTGTTCCCTACCATGCCCATCACCATATTCACCAGCGGCCCGGCGGCTGGTAGCAGTGCCAGCAGGCTGTCCAATCCGGGCAGTCCGCTCTCTTCTTCCTCACCGCTATCTTCGCTCTTGCCTTTACCTCCCTTCTTACCATTGCCCAATATCCCCTCTAAAGAAAAGAACTGTTCGTTTTCCAGTTCCTCTTTCTCCTTCAGCAGGGCTTTGCGCTCCCGCTCCAGGTCATCTACACCACTTAATTTTTTACGGTAAAATCCCATGCTCTTTTATTTAGGCGCGGCTATTCCTTCTTTTCACCCTTTTCTTCATCATCCCCGTCTTCGGTCATCACCTGTACAAAGTTGTTCGCAAAGTACTTCGT
This sequence comes from uncultured Flavipsychrobacter sp., assembly GCA_964493865.1. Classification (GTDB taxonomy): domain Bacteria; phylum Bacteroidota; class Bacteroidia; order Chitinophagales; family Chitinophagaceae; genus Nemorincola. Next base: position 330,025 of record CAZBPS010000003.1, on the reverse strand, counting down.
TATCGGTTTCCTTGCCGCAAACACGCCTCCCAGCAGCAGCACATAAAAGCCCATGGTGGCAAAATAGGCCGCCAGCTTTGTAAGCCCCATGGCCACAAATACTTCAGTCATCCCGAACCCGAAAAACAAGATGATGCAGAACAGCACAAACAGCGTTATCATCCCGAACATCAGGTAACTCAACAGCACCGATGAACGCCCTATCAGGTTTACCTTTAGTAAATTGATATTGACGTCAATAAAGCGCCTTACCTTCTCGGTTATCGAACTGAATATGCCCATCAGTGCCCGCTATTAAGAATGGTATATCTCCTCTTCCAGGTCCATACCCTTCTTCGTGAATTTCCCCTTCAGGTTGCCCAAGCCCTTCTTCAGCTTCTCCAGGTCTTCCTGCCTTGTTTCTTTATCAGTTGCCAGTATGTAGCCCACTGCTACACCTACTGCTGCGCCTATAAATAAGGTCGCGATGGTGTTCCCTACCTTTGCCATGTGATATGATTTTTAAAAAGTAAAAAGCGATACAGGTTCTGATACCAATATCATGCCAAAGGTACACCTTCCCTGCATCAAATTATATGATATATATCAGTACCCCTGTTAAAATTAAATGAAAGTCAGGACAATAACCCATAAGCAACACCTAGAGGCCACCTACTTCGCATAATACTTATTCGCCAGTATATACTCCTCCACAGCTTGCGGCACTATATACTTTATCGACTTTTTGTCCTTTATCTGCTTCCTTATATAGGTTGCCGAAATCTGTAGCAGCGGAGCGTCAAGTATGGTAATATCCGCCCCGTGCGTCTCCGTTATCTCAAATCCCGGCCTGTTATACACCACAAAAGGGTACTGCGCCACTAACTGCTCAAAGTTCTTCCACCGGTGTATATTCTGAAAACTGTCCGCCCCCATGATCACCGTAAACTTCTCCAGCGGAAACTTCTCCGTCAGGTACGTAAGTGTATCAATGGTATAAGACGGCTTCGGCATCTGGAACTCCACATTGCTCCCCCTGAATTTATTGTTGTCCTCTATAGCCAGGTTCACTAAGTGCAGCCTGTCATATTCATTCAGCAGCGAGTGCGAATCCTTCAGCGGGTTGTGCGGCGACACCACAAACCATATCTTATCTATCTCTGTATAGTTGATTACATGGTTTGCTACAATAAGATGCCCCGTATGAATAGGATTAAAACTGCCGAAATACAACCCGATATGCATGAAGCAAAACTAAGAAATACTATACAGATAACAACCCCGCACCTTCAGTTGACACAGATTTAATCCATCCTAAAACAAATGTGCCACGCTTTTTTTAAGCGTGGCACATATTTCTTAAGTTATTCTTCTCACCGCACCGCTCTCCGCTCCACACACTCCGCTCTGCCCTTACTGCTCTACCACAAAGTGGAACACGCCCCTTGCGTTGTTGCCGCGCAGGTTCAGCAGGTACATGCCATTGGCAAGGTTGCCGCCAAGTTGTATCTGCTCATCCACTTCACCATTCCGGGCGGTTATCTTACTGCTATACACCACCTGGCCCAGCATATTGGTTACCTCAGCGTGCAGCTCTTCATCGGCTGCTATGCCTAAGCTACCCTTCAGACTGAATACCCCCTTGTTCGGGTTGGGCACCAGCCTTATCACACCGTTCAGCGATGCAATCTGCTGAACACCTACCGGCTTCAGGTGGAAGATGATTTGCTTGGTAGTCACTATGCCGCCGCACACACCGTGGCTCATCACATCGCACTCTATCGTATCATTGTCATAATACATAGTGAAGTTCAGCGTGTTGCCGTATTCGCCCGGCACAGGGTTCCTGTTAATGCGCCATGCGAAAGTAGGCGTGCCTATTCCCGAGCCTGTTACTGTCGCCGTTACGGTAGCTTTCTCACCCACGGCTATCAGCGTGCTTGGGCTTGCTGTCAGTGTCACTGTTGGTGCGGCATAAGGTATTATCGTCACCACTGCATTGCCGTCCATCTTCTTCGTGCAGTTCGTAACGGTGTTTGTTGCCATCACCGTATAAGTGCTGTCTGCGCGTTGGTAACCGAAATTGATTACCGAACCCGTGCCCATTCTCGGTGTGCCTGTAGCCGACGAACCCGCAAACAACTGGTACTCCACGCCCGGCTTCGAGCCGCTCAGCAGCACCAGCACACCACTGCCACCTTCGCAATACGAGCCACCACCCGATACAAAGAACACATCAGGCAGCGGGTTCACGATTATATTCGCACTTCCTGTCATTGTACTCTTACAACCCGTTGGCCCTGTTGCATACACTATATAAGTGCCACCGGTAGGAACCAGACCAAAGTCCAAGGCTGATCCGGTACCCATTATCGGCCCGCCATAATTAGCAGCTGTGTCAACGTAATATGGCTGATACATAACCCCAGTCTCAGAATTCGCCAATCCTATATGCAATCCGCCATCCCCTTCACAGTAGTCACCGCCGCCTGTTACAGCAAATGGTGTTGGCAATGGGTTCACTACTACTGTTGCAGTGCCGCTCATCGTGTCCACACATGCGGTGAGCAGACTGGTGGCCACTACTTTATAAGTACCCGCCACATTGTAACGCCCAAAACTTATACGGCTGCCCGTGCCATCCACTGGTGTACCCACTGGTGTTGTGCCGCTATATACCTGGTAGCGCACATTCATCTCCGACCCCGACAAATCTATCGGCACACCTGCGCTGTCTGCGCATATCGTTCCGCCACCGCTCACGCTAAATACCGTTGGCTTGGGGTTGATATACAAAACCACCGTATATCTCATATTGAGTGTACAACTGTCCGACAATAGTTTTGCAACCACGGTATAACTGCCGGGTGTGGTAAACAGGCCGAAGTCAAGACCGAAACCGGTACCCGCCATAGGCGCGCCCTCAGGGTTGCCGTCACGCAGCAACTGGTACTCTGTGCCCACATACGATGCGCTCAGGTACACGTGCTGGCCTGTATCGCCGCTGCAATATGGCCCGGCGCCCGCCACGTCAAACACTACAGGTATAGGTTTTATGGTCACGAACGCAAAACTGTCCATAGCGTTTTGGCAACTGGTTGCCGTATTGGTAGCTATTACCGTATATACGCCGTTGGAATCCTGCCCACCAAAGTTCAGCCCCATCGTAGTCCCCGATAACGGTGCGCCCCATGCCATGCCGTTGCGGTACAACTGGTAATTAATATCTATTTCAGAGCCGGTTAAGGTAACAAGCGGTCCGCCTGAACCTTCGCAATACCTGCCGCCGCCGTTCACATCAAATGCCACCGGTATGGGGTGCTCAATGATTTTTGCCGAACCGCTCATATTCGATTCGCAACCGGTTACCGGGTTCTTCGCTGCTACGGTGTAAATACCCGTTACCACTGTCGACCCAAAGTTCAGGGCCACGCCTGTGCCGGCATACACGCCTATATCCGTACCATCTCTGAACAGGGTATAATCTATACCTATCTGCGAATTCGACAACCCTACCGTTTTCGAGGTTACATCGTTTGCGCAATACGCGCCACCGCCTGTCACATCCTGCACATGAGGTAATGAGTCTATTACTACCTCAACCGTATCGTTTACCACACCTGCGCAAGTCGTGGCCACATTCCTCACTGTTGCATAATACCTGCCACCTGTCATGTGCATACCGAAATCCGAACTCTCAGAAATGGTGCTTACAAGCACATCGCCACCGGCGTCCACACGGTATAAAGAGTACTGTATATTCGGATCAGGGGTATAACCGGTCATAGATATATTCACACCCGGAGGAACACCATCGCAATAATGCCCGCCGCCCAGCAAGCCTTCTGTTGTCGGCAAGCCATTCGATCTTATCTCCGCCTCACCATTCATCACAGCAGTACATCCGGTTATCGTATTGGTAGCGAGTACAGAATACATAAGCGGGTCCGATGTCTTGCCCACCTCTAAGAAGCCGCCTGTGCCATCTACCGCAGGCATCAAAGGATTATAAAAAAGATCGGTCACTTCATACCTGATATCAAGGTCTGAGTTGGAAATATAGATACTGAACGAATCTGGCATACCGGCGCAATACGCGCCACCGCCCGATACATCGTACCTGAACGGTGCAGGGGCCACTATTATCGTATCGCCGCCTGCCATCATCACCCTGCACGCCGAATCCCGCGCCTCAATAGTATATATATAGGTACCGGGTGGTGTACCTACAGAAGGCCATCTAAGAAAATCTAATAACGCACCACCCCCTTCCATATAAGTTTTCTCATCACCATTTTCATACAAATAATAGTCTACCCCTATATCAGGCCCGTTAAATTTCAAATTCACATTGCTCAATGCGCCAAAACCTTCGCATATCGTATCATTCAGCCCCATCATCGCATATATATTAGGCAATGGGTGAACGTATATCGAATCCGTACTGTCTATAGCTATATTACAGCCCAAGCCCGATATGAAGTTTGTCGCAATTATCGAATAAGTACCCACCGCCGAATATGGCCCGAAATCAAGATCACCCAGTGTGCCGGGTATGGGTGTCCCTACCGCTACAGGCAGTGCACCTGCGGCCGTATCCCTGTGGTACAATTGGTATTCTACACCTGGGTCCGACCCTAATAATATTACATTATACGAACCGCCGCTACCCTCACAATAATATCCGTTTCCATTCATCGGGTACTGCGTTGGCAACGCCACTGTGTCAATCCTCACCGGTACGCCTGTATATGGCTGCTCACAACCGGTTGTGGGGTTCTTCGCCAGTACCGTATATCCGCCTACTTTTGTGAACACACCATAGTCCAGCGCTGCGCCGGTACCGTCCAGTGTATCCTCAGTAGCCACGCCATCATTATATAATATATATTTTACGCCTAATTCCGACCCGGTTAACCCCACATTTAGTCCACTGCCGTTCTGGCAATACGTACCATCCGTTAGCAAACCGTTTACGGTCACTTGGTATTCCACCGGAAGCGGATTTATTGTCACCGCCTTGCTCACCTCGCCACCCCAGCATGCTGTAGCCGGGTCTAAAGACCTGAAGTAATAGATACCGGTGCTGGATACCGTCATCGGCAACAGCACAGGGTCTGTCAGCGATACGCCCCCTGATGTACTGCCTTGATAATAAACACTTGCTCCTGTTGCAGTTACCGTAAACACCGTACTCACACAAAATTCCGACAATCCGCCTTCAGTTGTTACCGTTGGTGCTCCCGGCAGCGGGTTCACCGTCACGGCTTGTGTCATATGCACCGCCGTGCAGCCCGGTTCTGTTCCGTTGCTAATAGTCAGTGTGTACACGCCCGATGCCGAAGGGGTTACTGTATTCACCGTCTCGTTGGCAGTAGTGCCGCCGGTACTTATTGCTACCGGCCCGGCCCACGAGTACGTATTGATGGCAGATGAAGGTGAAGGTACCGCCTGCAGTTGGAGGTTGGTATTTAAGCACGCCGCATTGTCCATCACATCGCCATAAGCCTTTATGCTCGTCAGCCTCGGTGTCGGGTCTATCGTCACCGTTGTTGTTGCGTAGCCTTCAAATCCGTTGCCATCTGTTATCGTTATGGTGTAGGTCGTTACCCCGGTCACACTGCTGCTCACCACTGAAGTCAATGCATTGGTTGCCGATAGGTTAGTTGTCGGGCTCCATTTATAGGTCAGCCCCGGGTCGCCGTTTGGCGATGTTGCAGTCAGTGTTGCCGATGCCGAATCACATATCCGCACATCCAGTGGGCCCACGAGGCTTGGCGGCGGTGTGCTGATGCCCGTAAATTCTGCAAAATCTTCCAGCACTGCCGTAGCAGTCAGCGCATTGCTGCCGGCTACCGCCGGGCCATACTTAGTCCATGGCAGTGAGCCTGCATACTTGCCCATCGATATATTGGCTTCTGTGCCCACTATGTCCGCATCCGCATAATTCGCTGTTACCGTATATTCAGGGAAGAACATTTCGTGCATATACACACGCCAGTAGCGTGTTGTATGATTTGTTACGTTAGCATTGTTCGGGTGCTTTAATGCTGAGGCATTTACACCCATCCACGATGAGCTGCCCATAGCAAAACCATCCGTCATGTTCACATTTATTGGCGCGTAGTTCGCAGCATCCCCTATCGGGAAAAAGTAGGCTTCTCCGCCAAAGCTTATTTTCGTTACCACACCCGTGTTGTCGGCTATTATCATGCGGCTGTTGTCAAAGCCCGGTACCGCCACTATGGGTGGTGCCAGGAAGTCCATTACAAGGGTATCCTTGTTTATGTCTATAGTACCGTTATAAAAAGTAAGCTGGTCTTCTATATAAGTGGTGGTATCTATAGTCACGCCGCCACCGGTATTGTTCACCTCCACCAATCCGAACCTTGTGGGGAACGCACCGCCTATAACCTGCGGCACCGTGCCCGCCAGCTTCACTATCCCGCCAAACGACTGGCTGTAGCCACCCATACCCGAATTGTTTGTCCAGTTGCCTTTTGCAGTTATGGCAAATGGCCCGCCGGTAAAACCACCCGCGTCCAGTATACCTGCCTTCAGCAATATGTTGCCATTTATGGTCACATTGCTGTTTAGCGACACTACCGATCCCGGCAGGGGTTTGTCTATCGTCAGGTTACCCACGCCCGCTGCCAGTATAGGCCGCAGTGCCCATCCGCTTTCTATCGAAAGGTCCCCGTCAAGACCTATGTTTTTATACGTTACATCCACTCCGGGATTGTACATTGGCGCACTTGCAAAATCTCCTGAGTCCACATTCACTAACGAGTTTGAGGCCATCGTCAACTGGTTAGTATGGTCAAAAATTCCGTAGTCAAGGTTCACCATGCTGCCTGCAGCAAATATCGTTGATTGCGACAGTTGCACACCCGTATTGTTCATGATGGTTACAGAGCCTCCCGCAGAAAAATTATTAGGCAGTGTAGTACCAGTCGTTTGCGCCACCTTTCCGTTATAGTAGTAGTGCGCTTCAGTACTGAAGTTACGCGTCATCATATACTGTATCGAATGGTCTATGCCATTTGCATGCGCCGTGTAAAAGTGAGCACCATCGTCAATTGTGAAATCCGATAACTCATGCGCATGCATTTTATACACATCACAGATAAGTGTACCACCGGGGCTTACGAAGTTCCCTTGAGAGTATATGGGCAAAGGAACATCGCTGAGTAATTTTCTTACACTTCTATTATCAATATAAATTGAGGTGAATTTATTTTGTGCTGAATCCACAAATTTTGACCAACTAATCGTTTTGGGAGCAGCAAGCGTTGCTGTATCAACAAAATGTATGTGTGTATAACACTGACCAATTGTTGGATTCAAAGGCACAAAAGAGGATGTACTATTAATGTAAGCAGAGTCTCTTATATCAAGATTGCCCCCTATATTAATTGTTAAAAGCCCAGTTGAATTAGCGGCAGAAAAGATTCTTGTATTCTTCTTTAAGATAAGATCTCCACGAATACTTATTGTTACATTTCCGGGTCCCGGGCTCTTTCGCAAAAAAGTATTGCTAATACTGTCAATTACCGTTCCCCACACATCCCATGTTCCTCCGGAGGCAATGTTCACATTAGTTTGTATCACAAACGTATCGCCGGTGGTGCTGGTAGTAAAATCCAATGGATTTGTCCCCCCAATGGGCGTACTAAACCAGTTATTTACGTTATTCACCGGCCCCAAAGTCCCGGAATACCATTTCGTAGCAGAACCCACATAACTCAGGCAGCAAAGAACAAGCAATAAGTAGATTTTTTTCATAATCAGCTTTTTAAAAAAATTAAATAGGGCAATCTTTTATCCACGGAAAATGGGCCACACTTTCCGCTAAAATTAAATTTTGCATCTAAAATACACCATTTTAACCATATTTGACACATATAATTAAAATTATGCTAAATTTTTCAACTCCCCTCCTGTGGTGAGCTTTTCAGTCGAACCCATCCTGAGCTTGCCGAAGGGAGGAGGGGACATTCGCATGACAGCGTACCTGCGGCAATCGGGGTGCAACTCGCGCATACACCACACTTCCCCTCTTGAGAAGGTCAGGGGCGTGCTTTCATTTAAAATTATAGGCTAATCCTCTTGAACCTCGCGCATCCTCCTGATTCTTTAATTCTGAAAATCCTGATTCAGACATACAATCATACAAACCCCGCTCAAACCCGCACCCACGCTGCACCCAAAAACCATCACGGTACAGTTTCTGTACCGTGATGTTTTTTTTATTTGGTAAAAGGGCCCGCATTAGCGAACTTTATCTAAAAGCGAAAATCTTTGCGTCTTTGCGTCTCCGCGGTGAACTTTAACCACGCCAATGAGATGAGAAATAGCGTAAAAAAAGTGCGCAAGTAGTGCGCAAAAAAATATTTAAAAACAACAGAAAATGAAAGAGATACACATAAAAACCTCTACCCAAAAAAATGCGCAAAAATCATCTCGTCATCGAAAATATTTTTGTTTTCACATATAAAACCACTACCTTCGTTATTATACGGCGCTCTGCCTCTGCTTTTCCTGATCTGTTAAGTGCTCCTTTCTCCTCAGTTTCTGCTTTCCGGTAGCCCGATGACCCGGCGTTAAAATATGGTTGTGCCCGCCGGCAAAAAAACAACAACTGATAAACAAGGGAAAATATGGGAAATACGTTTGCCAAGAACGAAAAAGAAAAAAAGAAAGCAAAAGAAAAGCAGGACAAGGCCGCCCGCATGAAAGAGCGCAAAGCCAATAACTCTAAAGGAAAGGGCCTGGAAGATATGATGGCATACCTCGATGAGAATGGCAACATATCATCTACCCCGCCCGACCCTACCCGCAAAGTCGAAATCTCTCTTGACGACATACAACTGGGGGCCGCAAAAATAATACCCGAAGAAGAGGATATAAGGAAAGGTACAGTCGCCTTCTTCAACGAGGCAAAAGGCTACGGCTTCATCACCGACAGCCAGACACGCGAAAATGTTTTTGTGCACGCAAACCAATTAGCGCAACCCATAAAAGAAAAAGACCGCGTAACCTTTGAAACAGAACGCACCCTGAAAGGGCTCAGCGCAATAAGAGTAAAAAAAGTAAGTTAGTTTTATAATAAACAATCATAACCACTAAACAAACAAACAATGCAGGAAGGTACAGTTAAGTTTTTCAATAACACCAAAGGATTTGGTTTTATCACGCCCTCAGCAGGCGGCCAGGACATCTTCGTTCACGTTTCCGGACTGAACGATGAGATACGCGAAAATGACCGTGTAACATATGAAGTGGAGAACGGCAAAAAGGGCCTCAACGCAGTCAATGTGAAACTCGCATAATTTTCAAAAAAAATTTATATGGAAAGGGCCCATCGCGGGCCCTTTTTTATGAAGTGCCTCACCGTTTAAAAATTGGCCGCCGCGCCTTATCTTCGGGCTATGCATAGTATAGAGGTTATCATATTGCTGATGGTGGTCATCATCATTCTGTCAGCGGTGGTAGAGCGGCTTAAAGTGCCGCAGGCTATTTTACTCGTGTTCGCCGGGCTTATTATCGGGTTTATCCCGCACATGCCCGAGCTGGTGCTACAGCCCGATGCCGTTTTCCTGGTGTTCCTTCCACCACTGCTCTACACTGCCGCATGGCGCCTCTCCTGGCACGACTTCAAAGCCGAGCGCCGCTCGGTGCTGTCGCTCGCCACAGGGCTTGTTTTCTTTAGCGTGGTAGCCATAGCAGTTGTGGCGCATTACTTCATCCCCGGTTTCACATGGCAGCTTGGCTTTCTGCTCGGCGCCGTCATTTCGCCTCCCGATGCAGTGGCCGCCACTTCCGTCACCCGCGGCCTCAAGCTCAACCACCGCGTCGTCTCCATACTCGAAGGCGAAAGCCTGGTCAATGATGCCTCTGCGCTCGTAGCCTACCGGTATGCAATAGCCAGCATCGTCACAGGCTCCTTCGTTTTGTGGGAGGCGAGCTTACAGTTTTTTTGGGTGGCGCTGGGTGGTGTTGGCGTAGGGCTGGCACTGGGATGGCTGTTCAGGCACAGCCACAGCCGCATTAAAAACGACTCTACGCTGGAGGTGGCGCTTACCCTGCTCACGCCATATGTTGCCTACCTGCTGGCAGAGCACTTTCATATGTCGGGTGTGCTGGCTGTTGTAGCAGCAGGGCTTTACCTGTCCCATAAGTCCCACGATTCCATCACCTACCAGACAAGGATGCAGGCCACCTCTGTTTGGATTACACTCGAATTCCTCCTCACCGGTTTTGTATTCATTCTCATCGGCATGCAGTTGCCCTCCATCGTGCGCAACATAGAAGGCGACTCCATGCTGCGGGCATTTGGCTATGGCGTACTTATAACCACAGTGGCCATCCTAGTGCGTATAGCATGGGTCTTCCCGGGTGCCTACATTCCTCTATGGATAGCCAACCTCAGGAAGAAACACAAAGAGCATATCGACTGGCGCTATGTGCTGGTAATATCCTGGGCGGGTATGCGTGGCGTGGTATCTCTGGCCGCGGCTATGGCCATACCGCTCACTCTCGCCGATGGCTCTGCATTTCCCCAGCGAGATATGATTCTCTTTATCACCTTCTGTGTCATCTTCCTTACCCTTGCCGTACATGGCCTCTCGCTGCGGTTCATCATTAAGCTGATGAAAATAAGGCCGGACGTCGCCAAAGCAAATCAGGAAGAAAAAGAGATACGAAACCGCATAGGCACTCAGGCATTGTCTTTCATAGATGAGCATATAGCAGGCGGGGCCTACTCTGAAGAAGCAGTGCTGCGCCTGCGCAGCAAGTATGAGCTAAACCTCAGGTTTGTGAGCGGAAAAGATGCTGAAACGCACGCAGCGGGGCATAAGGCCAATACCACCCTGCACGAATATGCAAAAGCCCATAAAAAGGTACTCGACTTTGAAAGGGGCATCATGGTGAAGCTGCACAAAGATGCCGCAATGAGCAGCGATATACTCAAAAAGCTGGAACACGAGCTGGACATTGAAGAATCGCGCCTGGCAGAGCAAATGAAACGCATGAAGCAGGAGGAAGAGGGCTGATGCAGGGCAAATCTATCCCTGCATCCTACCCGTAGTCTTCTTTCTTAATGATGCTCCAGCGCGCCTAAGTACCGCTCTGCGTCCAGTGCGGCCATGCAGCCGCTGCCTGCCGCGCTCACAGCCTGGCGATATATTTTGTCCTGCACATCGCCGGCGGCAAACACACCTTCAATGTTCGTCTTGCTTGTGCCCGGTTGCGTAATGATATACCCCTGCTCGTCCATATCTATCATGCCCTTGAACAGATTAGAATTCGGCTCATGCCCTATCGCTACGAAGAACGCCTTCAACGGTATGATGGTCTCCTCGCCGGTTACATTGTTGCGCACCTTCACGCTATCCACCACACGGTCACCCATTACTTCAACGGTATCGGTATTCCAGTACACTTTTATGTTGGCTGTTTTCAGCACCCTGTCCTGCATCACCTTGCTGGCGCGCATTTCGCCCTTGCGAACGAACATATGCACCATGCTGCACAGCTTCGACAGGTAGAGCGCTTCTTCACAGGCTGTATCGCCCGCGCCCACTATGGCCACCTCCTGATTCTTGAAGAAGAAACCATCGCATACCGCGCACGCCGAAACGCCATGCCCGTTCAGCCGCTGCTCCGACTCCAGCCCCAGCCACTTGGCCGATGCCCCCGTGGCTATGATCACCGAGTCGGCCGTCAACCACGTTTCTTCATCCACCTCTATTTTAAATGGTCTTTGCGATAGGTCCACCTTCGTCACCATACCCCAGCGTATATCAGCACCCATGCGCTGCGCCTGCTGCTCAAAATCCACCATCATCTGCGGGCCCATTATGCCATTAGGGTAGCCGGGATAATTCTCTACTTCAGTAGTAATGGTCAACTGCCCGCCCGGCTGCAACCCCTGGTACAATACCGGTTTCAGATTGGCGCGCGCTGCGTAAATGGCCGCAGTATAACCCGCGGGGCCTGAACCTATTATCAGGCAATGTATTTTTTCTACTTCACTCATTTTACTTATAATTCAACCCTTAAAGGTGCAAAACAATTACCGATGTATCAAATCCCACTAACCGATATTCACATCACGCATACTTATATGTGGAATACGCTTACACTATGGCACCACCAGTGTCTTTTCCACATTGCCGTAGCCCCCCCATATGCCCAGCGCCCCGCCGGTAATATTAGTTTGCAGGTTGATGGGTGATGCAAACGGATTGCCGAGCGCGCTCCGCGCATACGAAAACGTATTCCAGAACTTGTACACATTTTTATCTATCCCCGACCACCGCAGCGTCACCGTATCGCCCTTGTAGAAGTACCGAAGCGAATCCGCGGTGGCGTTTTGTGTATTCTGGAAGCCGGCATAAAGCGGTATGTTCGTCAGCGGCTTGCCGTTCACCACCTCGTCGTTAAACTGGTCGCCGGCATAGAACTGCTGGCTATTGCGGCGGGTGAAGTAGCGCACATAATTACCCGGTGTATCGGGGTCGGTGAAGTTGGCGAATAGCTGCTTGGCGCTATCCGGCGTGCGGGGTGTCTTGAACAGCGGCGCCGCAAACCACATCGAGTCTATGGCGCGCATAGAGGGTATCTTGCTCACCGCGCTATATACCTTGCCATTATGCGTTATCGTCAGCGAATAGGTTTTTTCCGCCTCGCCTATGATGATGTTGCCCAGGGTGGCCGTATCTATGGTGTAGATATAGAACTTATTGGCCGTGCCTGTATCGAAGGTATATTCCCGCAGGGTTATCGTCTTGCTGCCGTCTGATACCTTGATGTCTGCGCCGTGTATGAAGCTGTTCTCTAATGTTGACAAATCTACCTTCGAGAAAAAGCTGATGGTAGAGGTGAGGAACACATAGGGCGGCTGCCCGCTCTCCACAGCGCCCTGCACCACCACCTGCGATGGCGACGAACTCATGTTTATATGCACTTCCTTCTCGCACGAGGTGAGCGTGACTATAAACAGCAGTGTAATGGCAAGGCTTAAATACCGCATAATGGAGGGCAAATTTACGGCCCTATTCGCACATTTTTTTGGGTGAGGGTACAAACAGCGGAAGGAAATATATTATTTTAATCTCTTCACTTGCTTTTTTAGTGCTATCCCACTATTTTCGCTGTTTCCTTAAACTAAAACTTAAAAACTTATGAAGAAATTATTCACATTTGCTATGCTTGTTATTATGATTGGTACAATCACCGGATGCACCAAGAAAAGCAGCTCAACAACGCCAAGCTACTCCTTGAAAGTGACCGTTTCTGGAGCAACAAGTACTTTCACCACCTGCCAGGCTGTATTAGCAGGAAGTGTATTACAGGTAACGGGCAGCAGCAGTGCCACTACCACCACTCCACCTTATTTTAGTATCACTATATATAATTTTACCGGGGCGGCCACCTACACCATCAACGGGTCTGCTACTTCGCCATCCGTGGCAGCCAGCTATTGGCCCAGTTCTTTTTTTTCAAGCGTAAAAGCGGCGCAATCAGGCTCTGTCGTGGTTACATCATCTTCTTCCACATCCGTTTCCGGCACATTCAACTTTACTGCTGTTGATGGCACAACAATGAACAGCGGTACTTTTACTGCTAAAAGGATGTAAATCTTTTAGAATAACGGATAAAAATAAACCCGCTGAATAGCGGGTTTATTTTTGTGCCGGGAACTCGCAAATCGGTATTGATAGCCGAATAACAACACCAACCCACAGAGTGCTCACTGCATGACATCACCCGTAATTTCTGAAATCCAGAAACACACCTCAAACCCGCGCCCGTACTGCAGCCAAAAACCATCATGGTACAGTTTCTGTACCATGACGTATTTTTTATTTGGCGGCTAATCCGCCCTTTACGAACTTTACTCCATTGCGTGCCCTTGTGCCGTGGTGGGCATAGCCGAACCCATGTACCGCTGGCTACTGCAAACTACCAACTGAACCGGGCAGCAAACGAGCTGAAATGGTGCAAAAATGCGCAAAGAGTGCGCAAACAATGAGCTGAAAATGCGCAACGCATTTTTCACAAAAAGCTGACAATGTTCGTGTTATAAAAAATCGGGGCCTCCCCCAACAAATGAGCAAAATGATAAAATACATCTGCCTGCTTTTCTGCTGCCTTTGCGCCCTACCCTCCCCCGCGCAGGATGCCCCTTATGTGGTGGCGCTGGGCGTGGCGCAGGATGGCGGCTATCCGCATATGGGCTGCCGCAGGCCGTGCTGCCAGCGGGTGCGCAAGGATAAGCGGCTGCAACGCCATGTGGTGAGCCTGGCCCTCGTTAGCCCCCGCGAAAAAAAATGGTGGCTCTTTGAGGCCACGCCCGATATGGTGGCGCAGATAGAATACTTCAGGGAGTTTACGGGCGGCGCGTATAGCTTTCTGCCCGAGGGTATCTTCATCACCCATGCCCATATAGGCCACTACACCGGCCTCATGCACCTGGGTAAGGAGGTAATGAGCACCCACGATGTGCCGGTATATACCCTGCCCAAACTAAAGAAATACTTAGAGACCAACGGCCCCTGGAGCCAACTGGTGCGCCTGCACAACATACTGCCCATGGAGCTGATGGAAGAAGGCGCAGTGCCGGGCGTGGATGCCGCGGTGCCGCTGGGCAGCGGCATAGCGGTGTCGGCATTCCGGGTGCCGCACCGCTATGAGTATTCCGAGACAGCGGGGTTCAGGATAGAAGCCGGAGATAAGAAATTCATCTTCATACCCGATATTGATAAATGGGGCAAGTGGGACAAAAACATTGTGGACATGGTGAAGAGTGTGGACGTGGCCCTCGTAGATGCCACCTTCTACGACGAGAACGACCTGCCCGCCCGCAACCTGCTGAATGTGCCCCACCCCTTGGTGGTAGAAACCATGAAGCTCTTCGCAAACGAAACCAAAGAAACCAAGGCCAAGGTGTGGCTCATACACTTCAACCACACCAACCCCCTCCTCTGGAACAAAGACAAGCAAAAGGAAGTACAGCAAGCCGGCTTCAACTTCGCCACACAAGGGGAGAAGTGGTGACATGTGTGGCAAAAAATCCTAAACGCTGCCCTTACGTATCACCCCCAGCAGAAAAGAAATGATAGCCAGTACCAGCAAAATGTAAATCAGGTTTCCGGCGTGCCAGGCGAAAGCGCCCAAAGCCCATCCTATCAGCAGGATGACAGCGATGAAATACAATAGCGATCTCATGATTAGTTTGTTTTGGTTCTATATCATGCTAATAATACTGTGCCATCAAACCACCGGGCATTGTAGCACGAGAGGATTATTTAACCTTCAGCAATCCCTCCATCACTGTATAAGCGATGGGGCAAACGAGGGTGTTCTTCAGCGTCAGTTGTGTGCGTTTCAGGAACACATCTTCATCGGTATAAGGGTAGCGGGCGCAATCGCCGGGGCGGTCATCGTATATGTTGCAGGTGTTGTCATCCGCCAGAAAGGGGCACGGCTTAGTGCGGGAAACGTAGTCACCCTCTTCATCCAGCACCAGGTACCGGGCCACGAGGTCGCCTTCTTTCATGCGCAGGCTCTTAGCTATGCGCTTTATATCGGGTTGCTTAAAGCGGGGTGAATGGTTCTTGCAACAGTTGGCGCATTGCAAGCAGTCTATCTTGGCAAATGCTTCCTCATGCAAGTCGGGAAGGGCTTTCAGCATCTTGTTGAAGTTGCCCTTCTCTAATTGGTACTTATAGAGTTTTTGGTGTTCCTTGGCTTCTTTCTCCCAATTGTCTATCATAGTCGTAAGTCTAAAGTAGAAAGTCGAAAGCTGTTATGCCCCTCATAACATTATCGAATTGCCGAATTGCCAAATTGCCGAATTATCAGAGTTTCATCTTGTCCATGATGCGCTCCAGGTCTTCATCATTGTAAAACTCAATAACGATGCTGCCTTTACCGTTCTTCTTGCGGTCCAGCTTTACACGGGTGGAGAAATGCGATGCCATGTTGTCTTCTATACGCTTGTATGCAGGGGGTAGTTTCACGCTAGTTACTTTTCCGGGCGTTTGTGTTTTCTCCGCCGACATATCCTTCACCAACTGCTCCACCTGCCTCACAGAAAGGCCACGCTGCATCGTCTCCCGGAATACATATAATTGCTGCTCCACATGCTCCAGCCCTATGATGGCGCGGGCGTGGCCCATGCTTATCTGGCTGTCGCGCACAGCGCGTTGTATATCGGGTGGTAGTTTCAGTAAACGGAGGTAATTGGTAACCGTGCTACGCTCTTTCTTCATCCTGTCGGCCACCTGCTCCTGCGTAAGGCCGCATTCGTCCATCAACTGGCGGTAGCTGAGGGCTATCTCAATGGCATTGAGGTTCTCGCGTTGCAGGTTTTCGAGCAGGGCCATTTCCAGCATACCCTGCCCATCGGCCGTGCGTATGTAGGCGGGTATGTCTTTCAGCCCGGCCATCTTAGAGGCGCGCACACGGCGCTCTCCGCTTATAAGTTGGTATTTGCTCTGCCCTACTTTAACGACTGTTATCGGCTGTATGATGTCATGCAGCTTTATGCTCTCAGACAACTCTACCAGGGCCTGTTCGTCAAAATCGTGACGTGGCTGGCTGGGGTTTACTTCTATCTGGTCGAGGGGTATGCGCGCAGTAGCCGGCGGGGCGTTGTTGTCCTTCTGGCCCGACACTGCCGGCACACCTTCTTTAGGCGTGTTTATCTCATCGTCAATGGTATCGAGCAGCGCGCGTATACCCTTCCCCAGTCCCTGTTTTTTATTGATCTGCGCCATGCTCATCGGTTTCCAGTATTTTATCCTCGTTCTTTATTTTGGTCATGTTGTTCTTCTGCAGTATCTCCTTGGCCAGGTTCAGGTAATTAACCGCACCTGTACTCTCGGCATCATACAGCAATGCCGGCATACCAAAGCTCGGCGCTTCGCCCAGCCTTGTGTTGCGGTGCAGAATAGTATTGAACACCAGGTCGCCGAAGTGGTTCTTTATCTCTTCCACCACCTGGTTGCTGAGGCGCAGGCGGCCATCATACATGGTCATCAGTATGCCTTCTATCTTCAGGTTGGCATTAATGCGGGTCTGCACAATTTTTATGGTATTGAGCAGTTTGCCCAATCCTTCCAGCGCGAAATATTCACACTGCACCGGTATTACCACGCTATCTGCAATGGCCAGCGCGTTCACCGTAATAAGACCGAGCGAAGGAGAGCAATCAATGATGATGAAATCATAGTTGGCCAGCTCCGGCTCCAAAGCCTTGCGCAGTACAAACTCCCTGTTGGGGTGGTTGATGAGTTCTATCTCCGCGCCCACAAGGTCCAGATGGCTGGGCACGAGGTTCAGGTTGGGTGTCTGGGTTTCCAGTGCCACCTGTGATATGGGTGTCTCATTCACCATGCAGTCATACAAGCTTAGCTGTATATTCTTCAGGTCGAAGCCGTTGCCCGTGGTGCTGTTTGCCTGCGGGTCTGCATCCACCAACAGGGTCTTGTATTCGAGCACAGCAAGGCTCGCCGCCAGGTTAATTGCTGTTGTGGTCTTGCCCACTCCTCCTTTCTGATTCGCTATTGCAATTACTTTTGCCATATTCTCACCCTAAATCCCTGAAGGGACTTAATATTGTTTACTTTATACTGATAAATCTGATTACAAGGTAATCGTTTCCCCTATTTTTGGCAATATTAACTCTTTGCCCGCATCCCTGAACTTTTTCTTTGCCGCTTCGTGGTCTATTTTAATATATCCGAAAGTATCAAAATGTATCCCGATAATCTTATCACATTCTATAAATTCAGCAGCCATAAGGGCATCCCCTGCATCCATCGTAAAGTTACCACCTACGGGCAGTATCGCGAAATCAAGTTTTGCATACTTGGGGATAAGTTGCATATCAAGCATCAGGCAGGTATCGCCACTGTAGTAAAAGTTGCCTTCAGGCATTTCCAGCACAAAACCGCCGGGATTGCCCCCATAGCTGCCATCGGGCAAGCAACTGCTGTGAGCCGCAGGTACAAAACGTAATTTCCCAAATTCAAAATTATAAGGACCGAAGTTCATAGGGTGTACGTTCTCCACGCCGTTCTTCTCCGCCCAACTGGCTATTTCGTATGCGCCTATCACTTTTGCGCCCGTCCTTTGGGCTATAGCTATCAGGTCGCCCACATGGTCGCCGTGGCCGTGAGAGGCCAGTATGTAGTCGGCAGGTATGGTTTGCGGGTCCACAACTCCTTTGGCCAGCTCATTGCCGGTAATGAAGGGGTCGAATAGTAAATTTTTGCCCCCTGCTTCTATATTGAAACAGGCATGGCCGTAAAAAGTAAATTTCATCTGAGTAATATTAATTTTTAAGCAGTATAAAATTCCCAATCTCAACACAAGGTCACATGAAATCTGCTGTTTTATTTTTGCAAATATACAGATTCACCGGGGCAGAAATTAATAATATAAATAACATTTAACGCACGGGGGAATACTTTTTGCACTAGTTATTGAATGTTAGGCGAATCACTTATTTTTATCAAAATTTTCATTCTATGAACGCGACAATTGGTGTTTATGACAATCACGACCTGGCAGTAGAAGCAGTGGCTAAACTGAAGGATGGCGGATACCCTGTTTCCCACCTGTCTATAATGGGCTTGGCGGAAACTGAAGAGATAGACGACAAAATGCACATCATGCCCAAAAGCCCGATAAAGGCCGGCGGCATTGGTGCCGGCACCGTGCTGGGCACCACATTAGGCATACTCACCGGCGTTGGCATGTTTGCCATACCGGGCGTAGGTGTACTCTACGGGGCAGGGGCGTTGGTGGGCGCCATAGCCGGTTTCGATCTCGGCCTGCTGGGCGGCGGACTGGCATCGGCGCTGGTAAGTATCGGCGTAAAAGATGGCAATGAGAAAAAATACCACGATGCGTTAGTGGCGGGCAAATACCTGGTAATAGCACATGGCAGCAAAGACATAGTGGAAAAAGCACAGGCTATGCTGCATGAGCACGGCACGCACGATGAGATACATGCGCACTAACATCCCGCAAAAAGGGTTTCTCTAATTTTGTAATGTACGCATGCGGGAATTATTGTGAGTAAAAAAACTAAACAGCCTCAGCCTCCGGTTGAGGCGATAAAGAAAAGCATACCTGCACCCGGCGGGGCCAAGGGGTTCGTGATTCCGTACCCCTTCCTTATGCTGGCCATTGCTGTGCTTGTGGTCTATTTCCCCAGCTTCTCATTCGGCCTCACCGAACTGGACGATTCCATTTTCATACGCGATTTCGGGTCTTATAACGAAGACCTCGGCAATCTGCTCACTTCTTTTCAGCGCGGATTGTTTGATGCCACGAAAGACCCCTATTACCGTCCGTTGTTCATGGACACAATGATACTCAACTACCAGATCAGCGACCACGGACAAAATACGGGCAGCTACCATGTGATTAATGTGCTGTTTCACCTCGGGGCCGCATTTTTGCTTTTCAAGCTATTCAGAAAATTACAGATAGGCCATATTCATGCGTTCATTCTGTGTCTCATATTCGCCGTTCACCCTGTGCTGTCGCAGGCTGTGGCGTGGATACCCGGCCGTAATGATACTATGCTGGCCATATTCATCCTGTCATTCCTCATACATAGTATCAGCTATGCCAACGAAGGCAAGACCGGCAACCTTTTATTTTCAACCCTCTTCTTACTGCTCGCTTTCTTCACTAAGGAAACGGCAGTGTTCGCCGCTCCGGTGGCTTTTGTACTGCTGGTTTTTGTCCTGCAAAAGCAGTGGCTTGATAAACGCAACATCATTCAGTATGCCGTATGGACAGGGTGTTTCGTGTTATGGTTTGCGGTAAGGGCAAGTGCTACCATACAAACTGATATATCTCCGGCACAGATTGCACACGACTTCGTGCCGCGTCTGCCGCTTATTGTCCAGTACCTCGGCAAAGTGCTGCTCCCGCTTAACCTGAGCGTATTCCCTACACAGCAAGATACTGTCTATTATTATGGCATTGCAGCGGTGGTTATCCTCGCGCTAATTATTTTCCTGCACAGGCAAAGGAATATGAGAATAGTATGGAGCGGCCTGATGATATTCCTGCTCTTCCTGCTGCCGGTGCTGTTTGTACCAAACAACCTGAACGAACAGGCTTTTGAACACAGATTATACCTGCCCGTTATTGGCATACTACTGCTATTGTCACAAACCGTATTATTCAACAATCCTCTTTCTGATAAGCAGTTATTTATAGCGGGCATTGTCATAGCCTGTGTATTTGCGGTTATGAACTTTACGCACCAGAAAAAGTTTGAGGATCGCCTTACATTCTGGTCGGCTGCGGTGGAAACATCGCCCCGCTCGGCATACGCAAAAATGATGCTGGCTGCCCGGCTGGATGATTCAAAAGAATCCTTCAGGCTGTTCAGAGAGGCTATGCAGTTGAACCCTAACGAAAAATACCTGAATTTCTATTATGGCGTAATGCTGCAAAAACAGGATTCGGTGCTGGCATCAGAAAAATATTTACTGAAAGAAAAAAGCAGAAGTGGTTATTTTGAAACCGACTTTTACCTTGCCAGGGTAGCCATGGAGAAAAAAGATTTTGAGGGCGCTATCAACCACATTGCCACCTACCTGAAAACAGACTCACTGAACGGCATTGCCAATAATAACCTGCTGCTGTTATACATAGACACAAGGCAGCCCGACAAAGCCAGAGAGCACGCAAAACGTATGCTCCGCAACAGGTTGGACGTGCCGCAAGGAATAAGGCAACAATTAGGTATTTAAGAAAAAGATACCGGTCAGGCAGATATTGTAACAAACTCGTTGAGATGGAT
Source organism: uncultured Flavipsychrobacter sp. (assembly GCA_964493865.1). Classification (GTDB taxonomy): domain Bacteria; phylum Bacteroidota; class Bacteroidia; order Chitinophagales; family Chitinophagaceae; genus Nemorincola. The sequence goes on along the minus strand of CAZBPS010000003.1, from coordinate 309,201 downwards.
TAACGCATAATCCAGCATTATTTTTACAGTCCGGGCGTTATACTTTGCAAAGCGGTCGTCTATTCCTTCAAACTCCTTAAGCTCATCATACAGTTTAGCAAATTCCTCCACCGTTGTCGATTTACTCAGCAGGTCCCTGTTGAGCACATAGACTTTAAGCACATCGTCCATTACCTGTGCCATATCATCTGCCCCTATTTTATATAGCTGTTCAATCATAGTGGGCAGCATACCTATATAACCATTCTGGATGAACTGGATAAACCCACCCTGACCTACCTGCATCCGGGTATAATCGTACGCCAGCAACAATTGCTGACCATCAGAAAGCTCATCAAGGAAATCAAATGTTTTGCGGCGGTAGAGTTCTTCGTGCAATGGTTGCGTCAGCAGGTCGTACAGCTCATTCTCATCACCCGATGCACGGGCTTTGCCTATAGCATCCTTAGTTACCTTTGGCAGATAATTGCTGTTCATGGCTTCAAAAGTAATAAGTAATATTTAAGGCATAAAAAATCCATGATACAAAAAATGTAAATGTAAACAGGCGTTTCCGAAGGCGTAAAACATATTGCATTAAAAACCACATAGGAAGCCAATAATATGCAAGCAGATAACATACAACCACGAAGCCATTTTATTTTGTAATTTAACCCCATGGAAACGAAGCAACGTGAGCCGGTATACTACGGCAAATATCTACAACTGGACAAACTTCTCAACGCCCAGCACCCTGAAAGCGAGAAAGAAGGAATCAAAGCCAATGATGAAATGCTGTTCATCATCATTCATCAATCTTATGAGCTGTGGTTCAAACAAATAATACACGAACTGACTATAGTGCGTGAAGTATTTAAGCAACCTAACATTCACAACAACACACCAGATATATACAATAGTGTTCACCGTCTGAAAAGGATATGCAGCATACTGGATGTAGCAGTGCACCAAATGGGCATACTGGAGACAATGACTCCGCTTGATTTTCTGGATTTTCGCGACCTGCTGCGGCCTGCATCCGGCTTCCAGAGCATACAATTCAAGATAATAGAAGCATCCCTTGGACTCAGGTACGAACAAAGGCACGGACAAGACTATTATACCAAGTTCCTTACGGATGAAGACAAAGCAAAGGTAAAGAGTGCGGAAAGTGAAAAATCATTGTTGGTACTCATTAACCAATGGCTGGAAAGAATGCCGTTTGTGAAGAACAAAATGTATTGGACCGGCAGCGAAACGGGCTTCTGGAAAGGATACCGTGGTGCATATGACAAGAGCCTGTCGGAAATGGAGCGCAAAAATCTGGAGATATTCGATACCATATTCTGCAATGATGCCGAATATCCCGCAGGCCGCTCATTCAGCGCAGATGCCAGCCGCAATGCATTGTTCATCATGCTGTATCGCGACCATCCGTTGCTGCAACTGCCATACGAATTACTGAACACACTGCTGGAGATAGACGAAATGTTGTCGATGTGGCGACACAGGCACATACACATGGTGCAACGCACGATAGGCAAACGAGTGGGCACAGGGGGCAGCAGTGGCGCGGAATACCTGCGCGGCGCGGCAGACAGCCATTATATATTTAAAGAACTGGCAGAGCTGACTTCGTTCCTGTTGCCACGGCAACTACTGCCTATACTGCCTGAAAATCTGGTGCGCGACCTTAGCTACCGTGAATAACAGCATAACTTATGAACGCAGCTGATGCCATACGCCATAGAGATAAAGGATATTCACAAGAATTATAAAGGGGCATGGGCACCCGCGCTTGATGGTTTTTCGTTTTACGTAAAGAAAAACACTATAGTGGGGTTACTGGGGCCAAACGGCGCAGGTAAAACAACCTGCTTTAATATTCTATGCGGCATAGTGAAACCGGATAGCGGCACGGCACATATAGCCGGAAAAAACTGCAGCACAGATATAGCTGCAATAGGCGCTGTAATGGGTATGGTACCACAGCAGATAGCGCTGTTCGGCAACCTAACTGCCAATGAGAATTTTGATTACATAGGCCGCCTGTACGGGCTTGATAAAAACCTGATAGCGCCCAGGAAAAAATATTTGCTGGAACGCCTTGGGTTAGACCACCATGCCGACAAGAGAGTAAATGCCTATAGCGGCGGCATGAAAAGGAGGGCGAACATCATAGCATCTCTGCTGCACGAACCCGACCTGCTGCTGCTGGATGAACCTACTGCCGGGGTAGATGTGCAATCACGGGCAATGATACTTGAATTTCTGAATGAATACCGCCAGCGATCAAAGACCATTTTATATACCTCGCACCTGATGGATGAGGCCGAGCAAATATGCGACGAAGTGGTAATCATAGACGGGGGGAAATATGTAACAGGAGGCCACCCAAAAAACCTTATTGCAGAAACCGCAGGCTGCAGCAGGCTGGAAGAAGTATTCCTTCACTACACCGGCCATACAGTAAGGGACCATTAGTATAAAAAAGATGAATAAAATTACAGCAACGATATTAAAGGAATGGCAGCTTATGCGTCGCGACATGTCGGGGTTACTGTTGCTATTAGTGATGCCTTCCGCGTTGATTATCGTAATGGCACTGGTTCAAGATGCTCCTTTTAAGGACTTCCAGAATATCAAATTTGACCTGCTACTTACAAACGAAGACAAAGGAACTGCCGCGACACAGATAATCACGGGGCTGAAGCAAAGCAATAACTTCCGTGTGGTGGATAGTATTAACGGGGAGGCGGTAAGTTCAGCGCAACTAAAAGACCTGCTGGGCAAGGGAACGTATAAAATAGGTGTAATAATCCCCAAGGGCACTTCTGCGGAAATCGTTAATTCGGCCAACATTGTGGTAAATGATATTGCCAAAAAAACAGGACTGAGCGCCAATCTTCCATCACGAGATATGCGGGAACAGATAAGTATTCAAATATACTTCGACCCTGTATCAAAACCCACTTTCCGCAATGCTATCAGTTCGGCACTAGACAAGTATATAACCTACACCTGCTCGAATATACTGATGCAGCGACTGGCGGCACTAAATAAAGAACCCGGCACCGCTGAAGATACGACCGACATGGATAAGCTGAAAAATATAATGCAGGGTATAGGCATTAAAGAAGAACCTCTTAATGACAAGCAAAAATATACCCAGCGCTTAAATACGGTACAGCACAATGTACCGGCATGGGCGATATTCGGCATGTTCTTTATCGTCATCCCTATTGCGGGGCATATAATTAAAGAACGGGAAGATGGCAGTGTGCTGCGTATAGGCCTGATACCAAACGCGTATAAGTATGTAACCTTTGGCAAAATTATTTTTTACACGCTTATCTGCACCTTGCAATTCTGGGTGATGATGTGCATCGGGTTATGGGGCATGCCCCTGCTCGGTTTACCGGCCTTATATCTTGGGATGCATTCATGGGTGCTGCTGCCTGTTTCGCTGTGTATTGGCTTTTCTGCCACATCTTTTGGCTTTTTCATGGGGGCTATGTTCAAGACTGTGAATCAGGCTTTACCATTCGGGTCGGTAATTATTGTTATCCTGTCGGCGCTGGGCGGTATCTGGATACCATTGGAAGTTTTGCCCGGCGGCATGCAGAATATGGCATTGCTATCCCCATTGCACTGGTCGCTTGAAGCAGTAAACCAGGTAATCCTGCGTGACGGAAATGTATCGTCAGTACTCCAGCCATCATTCATACTTATACTGGGTGGGATAATACTATGGATAGCGAGTATGCTGATGAGTAAACGCGCGCAATAAAAAAAGCCCCGTAGACCGGGGCTAACATAACCATCAAAAAATTTCTTATTTCGTTGTCGTGGTTTTTGATTTAGTGTATTTATCAAACTGTGCAGGTGTCATTACCGACTGAAACCTTTGGTCTAAGAACATCTGCATCTGCATTGCCTGGCCTTCACCAGGACCGCCATATGCACGTGCTTCTTTATCCTGACGGTTGAACTCGAGCTGAGCTTCGTAAACACCTTTGTATTGTTCTGCCGAAAGACCCAAGTCTTTCTGGTATTTTTTTGCGCTCTGTTCTGCAGCCTGCTCAATAGTTACAGTAGAGGTGTGCGTAGATGTAGTACTTTTTGATTGTGCGAATGACGCTATAGAACCTAATGAAATCAATGCACAAGTGACAATCAACTTTTTCATATCTATGAATTTTAGTGGTTTGGAATTCTGAAGTACTAAATTAAATCAATTATTGCAAAAAAATGCTAAAGTAATCATATTTTTTGCCGAGTATGAGCACACTTTGGTAAAACCCTTTACTATACTGCTATTCAGGGCATTATAACCAAAAGTTGTACGATGGGCAATATAAATTTCCGGTTAATAGTTTTTGAGCGAATTGCATATCCACCAGGTATGTCACGGTTTACTCAAAATCTTCATAAAGCAGGTACTTTTTACGTATCTGCTTAAAAGCCGCAATGTCTTCATCCCATGATTTGCATATAATCTCTTCAGACATTCCGTTTTTCACCTGTTGCTGTAATTTGTCCGTACCAGCGAGTTTAACGAAAAAAGCATTAAAGAATTTATCCTTGACCGGATATGCATTGTATGCCTTTATAAGCCAATGCAAACGAAAACGACCTTCAACCTGCCGCAACACCTCAGGCTCATCCTTACCAACAATTTCTCCAAAACACAACTTATTCTCAAAAGGTGGATTTTTAGCGCCTGTCCTGCTCTGTGGTGTAAAACTGTATTCATATTTACCGTAAAATTCGGGGCAGCCGTATTGCTGAAACGGCATATCTGTGCCACGGCCCACACTTATCACCGTACCTTCAAAAAGGCATAGAGAAGGATAGGCATATATAGCTGCCATTGTTTTTAGGTTGGGCGAAGGCGCTACCGGCAAGCGGAACTTTTTTGCGTGGGAATAGTTAATACATTTAATGACCTTAAGATTGAGGTATGCAGCACTGTCGAACCATCTTTCGCCTGCCAGCATCCGTGCATATTCGCCCGGTGTCATGCCATAAACTACAGGAACAGGCTGCATACCCACAAAAGACTTCTGCGTTGTCTCAAGCACCGGCCCTCCCACATAAAAGCCATTTGGGTTTGGCCTGTCGAGTACTATAAACTGCTTCTTATTTTCGGCACAGGCTTCCATGCAATACTCCATAGTAGAGATATATGTGTAAAAGCGCACCCCCACATCCTGCAAATCGTAGACGAGCACATCCACATTTTTAAGGTCTTCGGCAGTAGGCTTTTTGTGCTTGCCATACAATGAAATGACCGGTATGCCTGTGGCACTGTCCACACTGTTGTCCACTTTTGCTCCGGCATCTTCGCGCCCGCGAAAACCATGCTCTGGCACAAATATCTTTGTCACCTTAACTTTTTTGCTCACAAGTATATCAAGCAAGGACACATCGCCAATAACAGAAGTCTGGTTGATGACCAATGCCACCCGCTTGTTCTTCAACAAAGCGAGATATTTCTCCGGCTTTGAATCTGCCGGTTTAATTGTTTCATCATAAATGCCTTGACCACTGCATAAGAAAACTTGCAATACAGATAATATAGATAAGATTAATGACTTCATGCGCCTGGTTTTCATACAAATATGCCCGATTAATACACCCTGGAGAAACCGATGTTGATGAGCGTTACAATATTACTTAAATATTATTCCTGAACTCAAATATATTCATGTAACTTGCATGCTTTATTAATTTTTTCAAAAACAGTAGTATGCAGCAAGCAAAGAAAGGAGATACAGTAAATGTTCACTATCACGGCAAACTTGCCGATGGTTCAACCTTCGACAGCAGTGAAGGGCGCGATCCTTTGCAATTCATCGTTGGTTCGGCTCAGGTAATCAAGGGTTTTGACGATGCCATGATAGACATGGCAATCGGAGAAAAGAAAACAGTTAACATTCCCGTTGAACATGCCTATGGCGAGCGCAGCGAAGACATGATGATAGAGTACCCAATCACTGAATTCCCTTCGGACATGAAGCCGGAAGTAGGTATGGAATTGCAGATGGGCGACAATTCAGGAAATATTTTCCCGGTTGTTATCACACAGGTATCAGAAGAGTCGGTAGTACTTGATGCCAACCATCCATTGGCCGGTAAAGATTTAATATTCGATATTGAGCTTGTTTCGATAGGCTAAGCTAACAAGCATTAAGAAAATGAGGCGGGAATCCCCGCCTCATTTTTTATGGATAAGAATCCTTATTCCTTTATCAATTTGATAATCGCTTTTCTGTTTCCGGTATTATCAAAAACCTGCAGCATATACACACCCGCTGAGAAGTTATTTGTGTTAATCATCACTTCACCTTTTCCGGCATCCACACTCTCGCATACACTTCTGCCTGTAATATCATATACGGCCACTCTATCGGAATTACCAAGGGCCGAAACAATTACATAATCGTTGAATGGGTTCGGATATGTACTGATCGTATTCCCATCCGCCATATTGTTAATTCCGTTAGTAGAATATGTTTTACGGATACGGTTGTTATTTGCATCAGCTATATAAATACCGCCATATGCGTTAACAGCCACTCCATACGGATTTTTGAAGTTAGCGCCTGTTACATAGCCTAAGTCACCACCAAAGCCATACCAGCCATTGCCCGCCACGGTGGTGATGATACCGAAGGTATCTATCTTACGGATTACATTGTTAAGGGCATCAGCAAAATACAGGCTGTTTGCACCATCCACACACATGCCACGAGGTGCATTAATCATTGCGGCTGAAGATGTGCCATTGTCACCTGAATAACCCGGTGTACCTGTTGCATCTGTTATTGTGGTAATAATTTTTGTAGCCGCATCAACCCTGCGGATAACATTGTTATTAAAATCATTGATGTATAAATTGCCCTTGTGGTCAACAGCAACAGCGTAAGGAGAATCTAACTGGGCAAACGTAGCAACGCCACCATCGCCAAAATAACCTGCACCCAAAGTAGCATCACCCGCAACAGTAGAAACAAATCCAAAAGTATCTATCTTCCGGATAACATGGTTACCCGCATCCGCCACGTATATATTGCCTGTATCATCTACACAAATACCCTGCGGGCCTTTGAAGCGTGCCGTATCAGCCTTTCCACCATCTCCGCTATAGCCCCATTGGCTGCCGGTATGGCCACCACCCGCAATCTTCGATATTTTACCAAGGGTATTTATTTTACGGATTATGCTATTGCTGGGATCAGAGAAGAATATAAAATTGCGATGGTCTACGGCCATACCGCGTGCAAAAATATCAGCGCTTGTGGCCACTGACCCATTGCCCGAATTGCCCGGAACACCGGTACCCGCTACTGTAGTAATGATACCAGTGGTATTTACCATACGGATGCGGTAATTATTATAGTCATTTATGTATACGTTGCCGGTCTTATCAAGCGCCACCTCAATAGGTCCCCACAGTTCTGCACCCGATGCATTGAACCCATCGCCACTGAAACCGGCCCCACCATTACCTGCAAGTGTATTAATCTTCTGCTGGCCAATTGCCGGCACAGAGATAACCACCAACGCAATAATGGATAGTAAAAATTTATATTTCATATTTATTCTTTGGTCAAATATAACATAATTTTTTTTTCCGCGAAAGGTCTTTACAATTATTCAGGATTAACCTCATGCCCTATTATAACGATATGCGGCTACTTAAAGCTTTCGCGAACCTTTTTTGTCAGTTTCGCACAAACCAGGTCGTAAGATTGAGTGATGTAATGCTCCCATTCCTTGGGCTTCAATTTATTGAACTCCTCCACGGTGACCCAATGATTGCGTGCCATATATGGCGTAGGTACAATCCCGTCCCTTTCAAGCAGTTCTTCAGCTTCTTCAGGGGGGACTTTAAAGTTAGCTCCACCCCAATCCCCGGTCATACAGAATATCTTCTCTCCTACCATAAAGCAAATATGGTCTTCCCACTTCACCCCTTCGGTGGCGCCGGGAAAAGACATGCAAAGTGTGCGGAGCTTATCGAGGTTCATATTTTTTATTTTTTCAGCGTTTTAGCCGCCACACCTGCCAGTCTTTCGGCCCATATGGTATATTCTTTGCCCGATGGATGAAGTTTATCACTTACCAGGTATTCTTCACTCTGCCCGTTGTGCCGGGTGCTTTCCGTTATCTCTATATATTGGCATTTGTTAGCCAGGGCTATCCCCTTACAGGCTGAGTTGTATTCGTCTATTTCTTTAGCAATTTTTTGCCTGTCCCTGTCTTCGGCAAACGGTGTCACGCCCCAGTCAGGTATAGACAAAACAATCACGTTGCCTGGCTTATCTCCGGCAAAGGCAATAGCCTGATTGAGCAACTGCAAAAACTCCTGTTGGTAATTCTCAATGCTGCGGCCACGATACTGGTTATTCACGCCTATGAGCAGGGTAACAAAAGAGAACTTCTCCTTTAGGTTATGCTCACGTATTGATGCAGCGAGTTCATCGGTCGTCCAGCCGGTAGTGGCAATGATTACCGGGTCGGCCACCTCTATGTGCTGCTTGCGCAACAGCCTCACCGCCTGGTGCGGAAAATTATCGTGCATGGGAACGAGCTCACCTATTGTATAGGAATCTCCGAGCGCTAAATATGTGTACATGGGCTTGTCTGCTTTTTCGCTGAAACAAAGAACAATAACAGAATAATGCCAATAACAAAATTACGATACCGCATCAATGAATTTATTTAAAAAATCTGGCAGAATGGATTATCCGGTATATGTTTATCGAATTACCTTTTGAAATTTTGTACATGATCCTGTAATTCCCCTCGATAATTTCTCTGATATCAGGATTATTCTTTTCAGGGACAACCCTGCCGCTTTTAGGTTGTATGGGAAGCGTACTGATTCTGTCTATAATTTTATCAATCCAGCGGTCAGCATATAACTTCGAATCCAGCGCTATATATTGATAGATATCAAAAGCATCTTTCGAGGCCCTGGATGACCAGATTATCTCTTCCATTCCTCAATAGACTTTTTCATTTCGGAGTGAGAAATGACCCGTCCTTCCGCAATATCCTTTTCAGCCTCATCTATTTTTTCGATAATCAACAAACGCTCCATTAGTTCGTCAATCTTGAATTCATGGGGCATTTTCTTTATTTGCTCAATTGCAATTTCCTGTGTCATAACATTCAATTAATCATTAAACTCATCTATACAAAGTTACTTTTTATTTGGTATTCATTTTACAAACACGGTCTTAATGTTAACGAACTCACGTATCCCATAAACACCCAATTCGCGGCCAAAACCGCTGTGTTTTATCCCTCCAAATGGCAGGCGCTGGTCGGAATGCACAAAATCGTTCACAAAGCAGCTACCTGCCTGTAATTCCGTGGCTGCCAGCCTTTCAGCATTACGCACATTCTTTGAAATGATGCCACCGCCAAGGCCATAAATCGTATCATTTGCTATGCGCATGGCATCTTTTTCATCTCTGGCCTCTATTATTGCCGCTACGGGGCCAAAAAGTTCATCATCATATGCCGGCATACCTTTTTTTACATTGGTTAACACAGTGGGCGGATAGTACGCTCCCGGCCTCTCAGGAATAAACCCTCCGCAAAGCAGTTTAGCCCCCTTGTCTATACTTTTCAACACCTGTCCGTGCAACTCGTCGCGAAGATCGGCGCGAGACATAGGACCCAGACGGTTCTTCTCGTCCATAGGGTCGCCATAGGTAGCAGCTTTCATTTTCTCCGTGAATTTTTGCTCAAATTCCTTTCTCACTGATTTAACAACCACAAACCTTTTTGCGGCTATGCAACTTTGACCGCTGTTCACTAATCTGCCACGAACGGCTATCTCCACTGCCGTGTCCATATCAGCATCGGCGAAAATGACATAAGGATCACTGCCACCAAGCTCTAATACCGCTTTCTTCAGGTTCCTGCCTGCGGCTTCGGCCACTTTGCTGCCGGCAGCTGTGCTGCCGGTAAGCGTTACCGCAGCCACCCTGCGATCATCAATAAGCCCGCCAACCCTTGAAGATGGTAGCAATAGCGTTTGCAGCAAACCTTTAGGTGCCCCTGCTTTTAGTATGAGTTTTTCGATTGCAAGCGCACAGCCGCTAACATTCGAGGCATGTTTCAGTATCATTACATTGCCTGCCATTACAGCCGGGGCCATAGCCCGGAATACCTGCCAGTATGGGAAGTTCCATGGCATTATAGCCAGGATAGTACCAAGCGGCTGGAAGGAAACATAACTCTTTGAAGCATCAGTCTTCACCACTTCATCTGCAAGGAATTTCGCACCCTCCTTTGCATAGAATTCCAGCGTGGCGGCACATTTCTCGACTTCGTAATATCCTTGCTGTTTTGGCTTTCCCATCTCCCTAGCTGCTAATCTTACTAGTTCGTCTTTTTCCCTGCGTATTTGCTTTGCGATGTTCTTAAGCACTGCTGCCCGCTTACTGAAGGAGAGTTTGCGCCAATCCTCAAAAGCTTTAACAGACAGTTTCAAGGCAGTTTCCACTTTTTTCACATCATGCACATTATACGTGGCTATTTTCTTTCCGGTGGCAGGGTCAATGGATAGCAATTGTTCGGCCATAGTGATAAAATTTTGTTGTAAAATTAAATAACCGTTTCCAATCGAAAGGTTTTATAAATTTGCGTTTCACAATAATTAACAGACTTACCACATTTTCAAATAAGAACCGATGACCACAGAAAAAATAAAATTCGGCACCGATGGATGGCGTGCGATAATCGCGCAGGACTTCACCGTATATAATGTGAGCCGTGTAAGTAAAGGACTGGCAGACTGGCTGTTGCAAAAAACAGACAAACCTGTGGTGGTCATCGGGCACGATTGCAGGTTTGGCGGCCAGCTTTTTACAGATGCCAGCACCAAAGTACTATGCGCGAATGGTGTAAAGGTGCTTATGGCCAAAGGTTTTATCAGTACCCCGATGATATCGCTGGGCGTACTCAAACTGAATGCCCACCAGGGTGTTGTGATTACTGCTTCGCACAATCCTCCATCATATAACGGCTATAAGTTAAAAGGCGCGCATGGCGGACCATCAAGCCCTAAGGATATTGCCGCTGTAGAGGCGCTCATCCCCGACGAAGTGGATGTTCCTACACAGCCACTCGCTCATTGGAAAGAAAAAGGACTTCTGGAATATATAGACCTTGAAGAACTCTACATTGATTATCTGAAGCAGTTGTTCGATTTTGATGCTTTGAACAAATCTCCTTTCAAAATGGCATATGATGCCATGTTTGGCGCAGGGCAAAATGTGATACGCAGGCTATTGCCGGGCGCTGTGCTTATTCATTGCGACGACAATCCCGGCTTTCACGGGCAAGCGCCTGAGCCTTTAGATAAAAATCTCAAAGAACTGGCAAAAACAGTTGCCACAACTCCCGAAATAAAAATAGGCCTCGCTACCGATGGCGACGCCGACCGTATAGGATTGTATGATGGTGATGGGAATTTTGTAGATGCGCACAACATCATATTATTACTCATACACTACCTGCACAAGTATAAAGGCATGAACGGAAAGGTAGTAATCGCATTCTCAGTAACAGACCGGGTGAAAAAACTTTGCGAACACTATGGCTTGCCTGTAGAAGTTACTGCTATTGGCTTTAAATACATAAGCGAGATAATGGTACACGATGACGTGCTGGTAGGTGGTGAAGAAAGTGGTGGCATAGCGGTGAAAGGGCATATACCTGAGCGCGATGGCATTTATGACGGCCTTGCCATCTATGAGTTTATGACAAAAACAGGCAAAACCCTAAAAGAACTTTGCGAAGAAGTGTATGGCATAGTGGGCACTTTTTGCTACGACCGCCACGACCTGCATATAGATAATGACAAGAAGAACGCAATTATCAAAAAAGCAGGAGAAAATGGCTACCCAAAATTTGGTAAATATGGCTTTAACCGTATTGAAACCATAGATGGGGTAAAATATCACCTTGACAATGGCGGCTGGATTATGCTGCGCGCATCAGGCACAGAACCCCTGCTGCGTGTATATGCAGAAGGGAACAGCAAGGAAGAAACAGCCGACATCCTGGAAGATGTGAAGAAAACGATACTATAATTTAGTAACAAAATACATCTTCAGCAGGCCTTTGTTTTTTGCGTCGAGCTCACCCCTGTAGAGGCAGGGGAATTCATCTTTTACCAGCTCGTAGGTAGTTTCGGATATATTGATACGGCCCGGCTCGCTGCTTTGCTGCATACGTGCGGCAGTATTCACGGTATCGCCCCATATATCGTAGGCAAACTTCTTTATACCCACAATACCGGCAATAACACTGCCGGTATGTATGCCTATGCGGATGTCAAATGTCTTATTGCCAAATTTAGCGCGCCGGTCTGCCATAAAATCTCTTATCCTGATGGCCGCCTGCACTATATTTATTGCATGGTTAGGGTCTGCTGTTGGCAGACCGCCAACGGCAAGATAGGCATCCCCTATCGTTTTTATTTTTTCCACACGGTAACTGCCTATTATTTCATCAAAAGCTTTGAAGCAGGCATCCAGTTCATTAATCAACTCCTGGTGGTTCATCCGCTCTCCGGCTTCAGTGAAATTAACAAAATCAGTAAACAGCACCGTAACGTCATCAAAGTACCGTGCCACCGCACTACCCTTATCTTTCAGCTCTTCGGCCACTTCCGGCGGCAAAATGTTGAGTAACAAATCTTCGCTTCTTTGTTTTTCTATTCCCAAAAGGATATTCGATCTTTTTTGAGCGCGATTATTTTTCACTACTATGCCAATAACAAACAGTAGAAGCACCATCCCTGCTATAAAAAAACCACGCTCATTCCGCTTTTTTTGAACAGCAAGCTTATCCAATTCTATTTGTTTCTCTTTTAGTTCAATTTCCCGCTTGGTCTCAAGATTAGTAATTTTTGTCCTCGTTTCCTTGTTAAAAATCGAATCTCTGTATTCTATATGTTGCCTGTACGCATTCCAAGCACCTCTATAGTCACCCATCAACGAATCTGCGATGGAAAGGTTACGATATAGCAGATATATAGCTTCGATATTGGCAACCTCGCTCTGTATTTGTATTGCCGTCTCAAAGTTTGCCCTTGCCTTTCGCAAAGCAGTATTTTTATCTCTGGGAATAAGGCTATCGGGTGTAGGGGACACAGGATAAAATTCCTTCGAAATAATAATATCGTTGTTTTTTGCGGTATCCATTACCATCCGCATATACGCCTCCCCGATATTGCCTACCACTATCGCTTCGGAATTTCTGTCACCTATTTCTTTTGTCAGCTTCAAAGCTTGTGACAAGAAGATAACGGACTGCATATAATTATGTTGTTCCCCATATACCTCACCTATATTACCCAGCATCATGGCAATATTTCCCTTTGCTCCTAATTCCTGATACATACTTAGCGCCCTGAAATAATATTCTAGCGCCTTTGCTATTGAATCCTGATAAATATAAGCGCTCCCTATGTTCGCATAATTTCCGGCAAGCCCTTGCCTGTTGCCAAGTTCTTTATTCAGATTTAAAGCCTTTGCATAGTACTCTAATGCTTTTGAAAAATCTTTTTGCCTGTTATAAATACTCCCTATGGTTCCCATATTACTGGCCACCGAGCTTTTAATCCCAATTTCCTCATTAAGTTTTAATGCCCGGAAACTATAATCCAACGCTTTGGGATAATCACCTATGTTAACATACACACTTGCGATATTACCGAGATTATTAGCTATTCCAGGCTTATCATTCATTTCTTCAAAAGCCTTGAGCGCTTTTAAGTCATACGCCAAGGCCTTTTTAAAGTCCCCTCTTAATGTATAGCAAAAACCAATGTTTCCGTAGGTACTGGCTATACCTTTTTTATTATCGATTTTTTCATGCGCTGTTAAGGCTATATCATAATATTTCAAGGCAGTATCAAATTCAGATAAGTACTGGTAATTGATTGCAATATTATTGTAGGCCATTGCTGCGCCCTTGGCCCAGCCAATTTTTGTTGCCAGTTCATTTTGCTGCCTTCCGTACTTAATACCCTCCTCAGGATTGATAGCGTAATACATGTAGGATAATCGCTCCAGTATTCTCACTTTGAAGCTGTCTTCCCTGTTTCTATATTTATCCGATGCAAGTTCTGTTTCCAGCGAGTCCACAAGCGCTTGCCCACGTTTTTGCGCAAGCACATGAAATGCACTGCCCACGAATACAACTGCAATTATAAGGAATCGGAAAAAACTGATCATCCTGCACAATCTATATAAACAAAAAAATAAGTGTGATTTTCGCATAACAAGATAGAAACATTTTATTGTCTAATCAAATTGCTGTGCAACTTTTCATTAAATCTTCCGTATTACCCTATAAAAAAGGCGGGGCAATATAGCCCCGCCTTTCTCAAACTTATATAGTATTACTTATTGCTCTACTACTACGTGGAATACTTTATTCTCGCCACCTACGCGGAAATTGAGTATATACATTCCATTAGCAATATTGCTAAGCTGAATTGTTTCATCAACAACTCCGTTACGAACTGTTACGCTTCCGTTGTAAATAGCTTGTCCAAGCATGTTAGTCACCTCGATAGTTGCGTCCTGATTTGCAGTAGTTCCAAGTGAGCCCTTCACAGTGAATGTACCCTTGTTCGGGTTAGGCACTAATTTCAGGTCTATGGCAACCGCTGTTACATTGTTAACACCTACATTGGTTGAGGTAACAACCACCATATCATTAGCAGAAAGCAAGCCGCAGGCGTTAACCTTAGAAACCACAACACTTACCGCGTCACCATGATTAAGGCTGCCTACTATATATGTAGCGTTTGTAGCGCCTGTGATAGCCGCACCATTTACAGACCACTGATAAGTTGGGTTCAGGCCTCCGCTTGTAACAACCGCAGTCAACGTATCGTTATAAACCACAGTACCTACGTTAGCTCCTGACTTAAGCATGATATCCACAGTTGGCATTGTTGCGTCATCAACCTGCATGGCTATGTTGTTGCTTATTGCAGCAGCCGTAGAAGTTACACATGCATAGCTGCTTATCATTTCTGCAAATACTACATCGCCGTTAAGCGGAGCGTATGAGAAGATAGCACCTGTACCTAATGGAGAACCATTTACATACCATGTAAAGGCCGGAGTTGTGCCTCCCCATGCCGGAGCTGCTGTGTAAGTAACCACGACACCTTGGCAAACCGTGTTGCCCGGAGCTGCGCTGATTGTTACGGCCGGAGTAACATTCGTTTTCACCGTCATTGTCTTAGCACTGCTTACAGTAGCCGGCAACGCGCAAGTTGCAGAGCTGGTCATAGTTACACTCACTACATTGCCGTTAGTAGGCACGTATGTGTAAGTACCTCCGGTAGCTACCGATACGCCATTCACAAACCACTCGAAAGTTGGAGTACCTCCATTAACTACCAGTGGTATGAAAGTTACAGATGTACCTGCGCAAACTGTATCGCCTACACCTGTTGTGATGCTTACCGACGGAGTAACCGATGGAAGCATAGTCACTGTCGCGCTGCTCAGCATGCTGTTAGTGCAGCCTGTGCTTGCATTTGTAGCTACTACAGTATATGTACCTGCCGGTTGTAAACCGAAGCTAAGCGCTGTGCCTGTACCCGCAACCGGGCCACCAACTGTAGATGAACTGTTATAAAGCTGGTAATTAATACCCATATCTGAATTGCTCAGGGTAACATTCACACCTGGTGTGCTTGCGCAGTAGTTGCCGCCGCCGCCTACAGTATATTGAGTTGGCAATGCACTGATAGTAACGATAGCACTACCGGTCATTGTGTTCACGCAACCTGTGCCGGTATTTGTAGCTTCTACTGTGTAAGTACCCGGTGTAACCTGTAGGCCAAAGCTGATGGCGCTGCCTGTACCTGTTACCGGAGTACCTGTTGGCGTGCTGCCAATCATCAGTTGATATGTAACACCTGTTGCAGAACCCGCAAGGCCAACAATAACACCTGTACCACCTGTACAATAGTTACCACCACCTGTCATGGTGAAGGCCACCGGCAATGGAGTGATGCTTACAGATGCAGTTCCTGTCATTGTGCTTGTGCAACCCGTAGCAGGATTTGTAGCGATCACCGTATAAGTGCCCATAGCTGTATGCGAACCGAAATCAAGAGATGAACCGGTACCAATAACTGGGCTACCTGCGGTCGCAGTGCCATTCATCAACTGGTAAGAAATACCTGACTGAGAATTGTTGATACCAATATGTACACCTGAACCACCGTCGCAATAGCTGCCACCACCTACTACATAGTACGTTGTCGGCAATGCATTAACTGTAATCAGTGCGCTGCTCAGCATAGTGCTTTGACAAGTCGTAGTTGTGTTTGTTGCTACTACTGTGTATGTACCACCCGCAGTCTGAGCGCCGAAATCAAGTGAATAACCTGTTCCTGCCATTGGGGCACCCATTACGGTCGACCCATTCATCAACTGGTAGTTAACACCCATATCCGAGCTGCTGAGGAATACATGAACACCAGTTCCACCAGCGCAGAAGCTGCCACCGCCTGTTACTGTATAAACAGTAGGCAATGGATTAACAGTGATAGAAGGTGTGCCTGACATGCTATTTACACAACCGGTAGTAAGGTCTGTAGCAACTACAGAGTAATTACCGGCATTCGTATGCAAGCCAAAGTTGAGCGCGAAACCTGTACCTGCCATTGGACTACCTATTAGTATTGTACCATTCCTGTATAATTGATAATTAACACCTGTTGAAGAACCACTAAGTGTTATAGTCACACCAGTACCGCCTGCGCAATAACCGCTTGCACTTACTGCAACCGTGTACGCTGTAGGCAATGCACTGATATTCACCGATGTGCTACCCATCATATTTACAGTGCAACCTGTACCCGGATTAGTAGCTACTACAAAGTAAGTACCTACTATTGTTTGAGAACCGAAGTCAAGACCTGAACCTGTACCTGCTAATGGAGCACCTACTGTTGTAGTGCCTCTCATCAACTGGTAGTTGATACCGATAGCCGAACCTGTTAAGCCAACATGAACACCTGAACCGCCTGGGCAATAGTTACCGCCACCGGTCACTGTATCTACATGTGGTAATGGGTTAACAATCACAGCAACCGAACCGCTCATGTTAATCCAGCAGCCTGTTGATGCGTTTGTAGCGGTTACAGTATAAACACCACCTGCTGTTTTCAGACCGAAGTTGAGGGCAACACCCGTGCCTGCCATTGCCATGCCATCGGGAGTACCATCTTTCAGCAATTGGTAATTGATACCTGCATTAGATGCTGACAAGCCAACAAGCTGGCCCATACCGCCCGCGCAATAGCTGCCACCACCTGTTACCGTATAAACCGCCGGCAAAGGATCGATAGCTATAGTTGCGCTGCCCACCATATTATTCATACAGCCGGTCAATGCATTGGTTGCGCTTACGGTATAAGTACCTGCTGCCGTGAGTGCACCAAAGTCAAGCATAGAACCTGTTCCTGCTACAGTAGTGCCAACGGCTGTTGTACCATTGTATAACTGGTAGTTGATACCCGGATCAGAAGTATTGAGTGTAACATGAACTCCTGCACCGCCGGCGCAATAGTTACCACCACCCATTACTGTATAAACAACAGGTAAAGAATTAATGATTACAGATGCACTTCCGGTCATGTTATTCATACATGAAGTGATTGTATTAGTAGCATCTACTGTGTAAGAACCTGTTATAGTATGCAGGCCGAAGCTGATAGCACCACCGGTACCGGCAAGTGGGCTGCCTACAGCTAATCCATCACGGTAAAGCTGGTAGCTTACAGAAATATCAGAGGTGCTCAGACCAACCGCAACACCTGTGCCACCGGCACAGTAACCACCACCACCAGTCACGTTATATGCGGTAGGTAATGGGTTGATTGATACGATTGCACTGCCAGACATGTTGTTAGTACATGTAGTAGTAAGGTCTGTAGCCACTGCTGTATAAGTACCAACAGCCGATTGCGGGCCGAAGTTGAGCGACGAGCCTGTACCCAGCATTGCGATGCCTACCGGCGTGCTACCAAGGTAAAGCTGGTAAGTAACGCCTGTAGAAGAACCACTCAGCATAACGTCTGCACCAATTCCGCCTATGCAATAACCACCACCGCCTGTTACATTATATACAACCGGCAACGCATGAAGCGCAACTACCGCTGCACCGGTCATTGTGTTAGTACATGCTGTAGTGGCATCTACTGCCATTACGCTGTAAGTACCCAGACCTGTCTGTAAACCAAAGCTTATCGGAGCACCTGTACCTGCTACAAGAGCACCTACAGGAGAGCTGCCGTTCATCAATTGGTAATTAACACCCATTGCCGATCCACCTAAACCAATCATAACGCCAGCTCCACCGGGGCAATAGTTGCCGCCGCCTGTTACTGTGAATGTACCCGGTAATGGGTTGATGCTCACTATCACGCTGCCCGACATATTTGAAGAACATGTAGTAGCGGTGTTCGTAGCCATGATGCTGTATGTACCGGTAATAGTAATCAGGCCGAAATCTATATCAGCGCCTGTACCGGCAACCAGCACACCCATTGGTGTCATGCCATTATATAATTGGTAGTCAACACCAATGTCAGAACCACTGAGGCCTACATGAACACCTGCGCCACCTACGCAATATCCACCGCCACCGGTAACCGTATAAACCACAGGGAGCGGATCGATAGAAATATTCACCGAGCCGGTCATATTGTTTGTACAACCTGTTATTGTATTAGTAGCAACCACTGTATATGCACCCGCTGTAGTGAACGCACCAAAATCAAGCGCTAAACCGGTGCCGGCCATTGGGCTACCTATCATCACGCCATCTACATATGTCTGGTAGCTGATACCTGACACTGAACCATTGAGGCCTACATGGACACCTGCACCACCATCACAGTAGCTGCCACCACCCACTACAAGGTTAGCTGTTGGCAATGGGTTAACTACCACTACTGCAGTACCGGTCATCATCCTTACACATCCTGTGGCAATAATGGTAGCCTGAACAGTATAAGTGCCCGCTATGGTAACTGATGTAAACGTAAGTGGGCTACCTGTACCCAACTGTGCAAGGCCTGTTGGCACACCGCCTACCATTAATTGATAGCTGGTACCGGTATTAGAACCACTCAGTGTTACGGAAACCCCTGTACCACCTGAGCAGTAGCTACCGCCACCGGCAACAGTCCACAACGCTGGTAATGGGTTAACAACTATTAATGCGCTGCTTGACATTGTAGCCGAGCAACCGGTAAGTGGGTTGGTAGCTACTACAGTGTAAGTGCCACCCGTAGTGAACGTACCAAACGCAAGCGCACTGCCTGTACCTGCCATTGGCAGACCGATAGCCGTACCACCTAACCATAATTGGTAGTTGATGCCAACATCTGAAGCAGTAAGGCCGATAGGAAGACCCGTAGAACCACTACAGAAACTGCCACCGCCTGTCACACTGTACAGGTTTGGCAATGGATTGATGGTTATTACCGCGCTGCCCGTCATACCTGATACGCAACCCGTAACATTGTTTGTAGAAGTTACTGTATAAATCCCGGCAGTTGTTTGTGCAGGGAAGTTAATAGCTGCACCTGTGCCAGCCATAGTACCTACCAGGGTTGTACCGCTTCTGTATAAGCGATAAGTGTGTCCTAATTCGGTCATGCTTGTACCAACTACCACACCGGTACCACCTACGCAGTAACCGCCGCCGCCTGTAACAGTATAAACTAAAGGCAGAGGATTAATAGTTACTGTTGCAGAACCTGTCATATTATTTGTACAGAATGTAGTACTATTTGTAGCTACAATAGTATACGTACCTGCTGTTGTTACTGAAGAGAAAGTAAGGCTACCACCGGTACCCGCTACAGCGCTACCTGATGGACTGCCACCCAGCATTAACTGGTAGCTGATGCCTAATGTGGAATTGCTCAATGTAATGTTTACACCAGCACCACCCGCGCAATATGCACCGCCGCCACCTACTGTATATGCCGTTGGCAATACATTAGTGCTTACAGATGCAGAACCAAGCATTGTATTTGTACAACCTGTAGTTGCATTTACAGCAGTTATTGTATAAGTGCCGGTAGAAGTGAACAGACCGAAGTTAAGCGGGCTGCCTGTACCAGCTAAAGTAGCCGAAGCAGAGCCGTTAGTCACGGTATAGTTAACACCAGATGTTGAACCGCTTAATCCGATAGAAACACCGGTACCGCCTACGCAATAAGAGCCACCGCCCGTAACAGTAAATTGTGTAGGAAGCGGGTTAACTATTACAACCGAAGCACCGGTCATATTGCTGGAACATGTAGTAACCGAATTAGCAGCTACGGCTGTATAAGTACCTGCGCCCGATATAAGCCCCCAGCTGATTGCACTGCCGGTACCTGCGATTGGCGCACCTATTGGTGTACTACCATTGTATAATTGATAATCAACACCGGTCTGTGAGCCATTCAATCCCACAGCAACACCGCTACCGCCTGCGCAGAAACCACCGCCACCAGTCATATTATATACTGTAGGCAATACAGTAACCGTTACTGTTGCAGAGCTGGTCATGTTATTCTGACATGAAGTAGTAGTATTTGTCGCCACAACCGTGTAAACACCCGGAGTTGTCTGCAAACCAAATGTAATTGCAGAACCTGTACCTGCAACCGGAGAACCAACTGCAGTAGAACCACCTACATATAATTGGTAGTTAACCCCGCTTTGCGAATTAGACAGACCAACCGCGACACCTGAACCGCCGGCACAGAAAGTACCACCACCTGTAACGCTATAAACTGTTGGCAGTGGGTTTACTGTGAATCCGATAGTAGTCAGGCATCCTGTAGGTAATGTATATGTTATAGTAACAGAACCTGCTGTAACACCTGTAACAAGACCTGTTGTTGTACCTATAGTAGCTATTGATGGGTTACTGCTTGTCCATGAGCCACCTGATGAAGCGTTGGCCAACGTAGAAGTACCGCCGGCCTCACAAGTCTGCAAAGTACCTGTAATTGTCGGGGGCAACGGATTAACAGTGAATGATAAAGTAGTAAAGCAACCAGCCGGCAATGTGTAAGTGATTGTCAGCGAACCTGCTGCAATACCATTAACGATACCGGTAGAAGAACCAACAGTAGCAAGCGACGGTGCGCTGCTTGTCCACACACCACCGGTCACGCTGTTAGTAAGCGTAGTTGAAGATGCTTCACACACATTATTAGAACCGCCTATTGCAGCCGGCATTGGGTTAACAGTAACAACTGCTGTTACAAAGCAACCACCGGGCAAAGTGTAGGTCATATTCACCGTACCAGCCAGCACACCGGTTACAACGCCTGTATTAGAACCTATAGTAGCTATCGCTCCATTAGCGCTTGTCCATGTGCCGCCACCTACAGTATTGCTTAATGTTATTGTTGCGCCTTCGCATACAGGAGTAGAACCTGTAATAGCTGCAGGCATCGGGTTAACGCTTATCAGCATCACTGCCGTACATCCGCCCGGAGGTAATGTATAAGTGATGAACGGAGTACCTACTGCAACGCCGGTTACAATACCTGTGCCAGCGCCCACGGTAGCCAATGTTGCGTTACTGCTGCTCCAGCTACCACCGCTCGTTGCATTCGACAATGTTGTTGTCTGGCCTACACATACGAAGCTGGCACCTGATATAGCTGCAGGTGTAGGATGAACAGTAACTACTGTTGTGGTGAGGCAACCCGTAGGTAACGTATAAGTAATTGTGGTATTACCTGCGGCAACACCTGTAACAATGCCTGATGCACTGGCAACTGTTGCTACCGCACCGCTAGCGCTTGTCCATGAGCCGCCGGCTGAAGGATTGCTTAATGTTATATTAGAACCCGCGCACACCGGAGTATTACCTGTTATAGCACCTGGTAACGGATTAACCGTAACCGGCGTAGTAGCAATACAACCTGTGCTCAATGCATATGTTATTGTTGGAACGCCCGCTGATATACCACCAACAACACCTGTTGCAGCACCTACTGTACCAAGGGCAGTATTGCTGCTGCTCCATGTACCACCTACTGTGGCATTACTTAAAGTAGTTGTAGAAGCAACACAAACATTAGTAACACCGGTAATCGCTGCCGGGTTCGGGTTGATAGTCATTGGGAATGTCACCCTGCAGCTACCAGCCGCAAGTGTATATGATATAGTTATTGTACCTGCTGAAACGCCCGTTACAATACCGGTAGATGCACCAATAGACCCTGTGGCAGGATTACTGCTTGTCCAGGTGCCACCAGCAGTAGCGTCGGTCAAAGTTGTCGTAAGGCCTACGCACACATTGTTAGTACCAGCTATTGCAGCCGGAGTAGGATTAACTGTTACCGGAGTGGTAACGAAGCAACCTGCCGGCAATGTGTAGGTGATTGTAGCCACACCTGCTGCTAGACCATTCACGATACCGGAAGTGACACCTACTGTAGCTATTGATGTATTACTGCTGCTCCAGTTACCACCGCTCGATGCATTTGCCAGCGTAGTGGTCAATCCTTCACAAACGTTGGTTGTACCTGTAATTGCTGCAGGGGTAGGATTAACTGTGAATGGTGTGGTAACATAACAGCCTGCTGGTAATGTATAAGTAATGGTTACTGTACCTGCAGCCACACCTGATACTAACCCTGTACCGGTGCCAATACTAGCGGTACCCGGAGCACTGCTTGTCCACGCACCGCCGCTTGTTGCATTGGTCAATGTAGTTGTCAATCCTACGCAAACATTCGAAGCACCTGCTATAGCAGCCGGTGTTGGGTTAACTGTTATCGGATAAGTCGCTAAACAACCAGTAGACAATGTATAAGTCATTGTGGGCGTGCCAGCGGCAATACCTGAAACAACACCCGAACTGATATTAATAGTAGCAAGGGTTGTGTTACTGCTGGTCCACGTACCGCCGCCTGTGGCATCTGTCAATGTTATTGCAGCGCCTACACAAACACTCGACGGACCTGCAATAGCAGCCGGGTTCGGGTTAACCGTAACGGTAGCAGTTGTGAGACATCCTGTGCTCAGTGTATAGCTGATCACTGCCGTACCTGCCACAACGCCGGTCACAACACCGGTGGTAGTACCAACAGTAGCAACTGATGGCGTGCTGCTGCTCCAGGTACCGCCTGAAGTAGCACTGCTTAAAGTAGTAGTAGTACCAGGGCAAACATACATAGTACCTGTGATAGCAGAAGGTAATGAGTTGACAACAACCGTAGAGCTACCGGTCATAGTATTGGTACATGATGTAACTGCATCCGTTGCAACTACTGTATAAACACCCCCGGTAGTTTGCAAACCAAAGGAAATTGCTGAACCTGTACCCGCAATCGGGCTACCTGATGGCGACCCTGCTATATATAATTGATAGTTAACCGCTGCTTGTGAACCTGAAAGGCCTACAAGAACACCGGTACCGCCTGAGCAGTATGAACCACCACCTGTAAGCGTAAATGCAGTTGGCAATGGATCAATAGAAATCGATGCGCTGCCGGCCATATTACTGCTGCAACCGGTAGTGGTATTAGTAGCTGTTACTGTGTAGGTACCTACGGTAGTGATTAAACCGAAGTCTAGGCCGGAGAAAGTACCTGCAACCGGAGCGCCTATCGCTGAAGCCCCTAACCACAATTGGTAATTCACGCCACCTACAGAGTTAGACAAATAGATATGTACGCCGGTACCACCTGCGCAGTAGCTACCACCACCTACTACAGTATACGCAGTTGGTAGTGCATTCACAGCAAACATATAACTGTTGCTGCTGGCAGGGAAGCTATTACAGCCAAACGAATTTGTTATTGCTGTAATTGTTACTGTAGTAAAACCTGATGCGGTAAGTGAACCGGAAGGTATGGTAAACGTACCCGTAGTTGAGCCCATTGTCAATGTTGCCGTAGCGCCTGTTACTGAGTTTGCACCAGACAGGTCATAAGTTACAGTGAATGTGCCGCTACCCAATGAATTAGATGCGATTGTAACAGTTGAACTATTACCTATACAAGGTGAAGTTGCTGTAGTAGAAGTAAAGTTGCTGATGTTTGGTACGGGATTTACGGTAACAACCGCGCTTGCCGTACAGCTCGCGCCAAGTGTGTAGGTAATTCCCACAACACCCGATGCTACGCCCGTAACCACCCCTGTTGACGAACCAACAATAGCAATTGACGTATTACCGCTGCTCCATACACCACCGCTGGTAGCGTTGCTCAATGTAGTTGTAGAACCTGCACAAACAACCATCGTTCCGGTCACCGCGGCAGGAGTAGGATTAACTGTAATATTAGTTGAGGTGAAACAACCTGTTGGCATTGTATAAGTAATATCCGGTGTACCTACAGCAACACCGGTCACGATACCTGTAGTTGAACCTACTGTTGCTTCAGCAGTATTGCTGCTGCTCCATGTTCCACCGGAGGTAGTGTTAGCTAATGTTGTAGTCAACCCGACACAAACCGAAGTAGTACCGGTAATAGCTACGGGGGTCTGATTAACTGTTACTGTTGTTAGTGCATAACAACCGGTTGGCATCACATAGGAGATGGTAACTGTACCGGCAGCAACGCCGCTTACCACACCTGTACCTGAAATAACTGTTGCTATTGAAGTATTGCTGCTGCTCCATGAGCCACCTACTGTGCCGTTGGCCAGTGTAGTGGTAGAACCCGTACATACGCTCATCACACCTGTAATGGCTGCAGGGGTCTGGTTAACTGTGATTGGGAACACAGCGATACATCCTGTTGGTAATGTATATGTAATATTTGGTGTACCGGTGGCAACACCCGTTACAACGCCAGTTCCTGAAACCACCGTGGCGCTTGTGCCATCGCTGCTGCTCCAAGAGCCGCCTGCTGTAGCGTTAGACAACCCGATTGTGGCACCCGTACAAACATTGTTTGCACCGGTAATAATTGCCGGATTAGCATTAATCGTAACAGGCGCTGTTACATAACAGCCTGTTGACATAGTATATGATATAACAGGGATACCTGCCGCAACACCGGTTACTACACCCGTACCACCACCCACAACTGCCTGAGATGTGTTGCTGCTGGTCCATGTGCCGCTTGGTGTAGCACTGGTCAAAGTAGTCGTTAAACCAACACATACACTCATTGTTCCTGCTATTGCTGCCGGTGTAGGGTTAACTGTTGCAACAACCGTGTTAATACAACCTGTTGGCAATGTATAAGTAATAGTAGGGTTACCTGCTGTAATGCCGGTTACTATCCCTGTTCCTGCACCTACAGTAGCCTCAGCTATATTGCTGCTTGTCCATGCACCTCCTGAAGGAGTAGATGCAAGTGTGGTTGTGTAGCCGGTACAAACTATTGGAGTACCTGTTATTGTAGTTGGGTTAGAATTCACTGTTACTGTAGTAACCGCGATACAACCTGTTGGTAATGTATACGTAATAGTAGGCGTACCTGCAGCAACACCTGTTACTACACCCGTACCGGCAACTACTGTTGCCTGAGATGTATTGCTGCTGCTCCATGTTCCACCGGGAGTAGCGTCAGCAAGCGTTGTGGTCAGGCCCACGCACACGGTCATTGTTCCCGTGATGGCTGCAGGGTTCGGATTAACAACGAATGCTGTTGTTATAAAACAACCTGTTGGTAATGTATAAGTGATTATCGGACTACCTGCCGCAACACCTGTAACAACTCCGCTTGATGCGCCAACTGTTGCTTCCGATGTATTGCTGCTGGTCCAGGTACCCCCCCCTGTCGCATTAAATAAAGTAGTTGTCAATCCTACACATACATTGGTAGTACCTGTAATGGCAGGAGGATTTGGATTAACCGTTACAGATGCTGTCGCAATACAGCCTGTTGGTAATGTATAAGTAATAGTAGCAACGCCTGTAGCGACACCGGTAACAACACCTGTGCCGGCAACAACTGTTGCTATCGAAGTATTACTGCTGCTCCATGTACCACTCGGAGTGGCATCAGAAAGTGTGGTTGTAAATCCGACACAAACAGTCATCGTACCTGTGATAGCTGCCGGCAATGGATCAATGGTTGCTGTAGTTATTGTGTAGCAACCTGTAGGTAACATATAAGTAATAACCGGATTACCTGCTGACACACCGGTCATCACACCGCTCGCAGAACCAATAGTGGCCTCACCGGTATTACCGCTTGTCCAGGCTCCGCCTGAAGATGTATTTGTTAATGTAACCGTTGAACCCACACACACTATCGGTGTACCGGATATAGATGCCGGGTTTGGATTAACTGTTACAGGGGTTGTAGCAAAACAGCCCGTACCCGCCATTACATAACTGATTGTGGTAACACCTGAAGCCACACCGGTTACAACTCCTGTACCAGCAACTACCGTAGCAATAGATGTATTACTGCTGCTCCATGTGCCGCCGCCTATTGCATTACTTAAGGTTGTTGTAAAGCCGATACATACATTAGTTGTACCAGCTATTGGTAAAGGTGATGGGTCAACTGTCATGCTGTGTGTAACAAAACAGCCTGTAGCTAACGTATAAGTAATTGTAGTAGTCCCTGCTGCAACACCGGTCACTGTTCCTGTACTTGAACCAATAGTTGCCTTTGTAACATCGCTGCTGCTCCATACACCACCCGCTGTACTATTGGTAAGAACTGTATTAACACCGGTACATACTGTTGATGAACCTACTATTGAAGCAGGAGTCGGATTAACAGTAATTGGCTGTGTAGCTATACATCCGTTTGATGCAGTATAGGTCATTGTAGGTACACCCGCAGAAACACCGCTCACCACACCTGTGCCTCCACCAACGGTAGCAAGGCCCAAACTGCTGCTTGTCCATGTACCACCTGCTGTTGCATTAGTAATCGTTATCGTTGATCCTACACAAACACTGGTCGGACCTCCAATCGCAGCAGGAGAAGGGTTAACAGTTACATCCTGTGTTGCGAAACAACCTGAAGGCAATGTATACGTGATGGTAGGCACGCCTGTAGCCACGCCTGTTACCACACCGGTACCTGCTACTACTGTAGCCAGACCGGTATTGCTGCTCGTCCAAGAGCCGCTGGCTGTTGCATCACTCAATGTTGTTGTTGCACCAGTACAAACTGTGAACGTTCCTGCTATTGCAACCGGATTGGAGTTAACAACCATTGCAGTAACCGCAAAACATCCGCTTGGCACGGTATAAGTAATATTGGCGCTACCTGCAGCAACACCTGTAACCACACCAGTGCCTGACCCTACAGTTGCAACAGCCACATTGCTGCTTGTCCACGTACCACCCGCTGTCGAATTAGATAAAGTTGTTGTTGCGCCTACACATACAGACGTAGAGCCAGTATTAGCCGATGGCGTGGTGTTTACAGTAACACTCTGAAGAGCGTAACAGCTTGTAGGCAATGTATATGAAATAGTTGGCACTCCGGAAGAAACACCTGTTACCACACCTGTACCAGCTACTACCGTAGCAAGCCCTGTATTACTGCTGCTCCATGTACCACCAGCGGTAGCATCTGCCAAAGTCGTGGTAGAACCCGTACATACTGTAAATGTACCAGAGATTGCCGCCGGGTTTGGATTGACTGTCATTGGCTGCACCGCAAAGCATGCGTTGGGTAATGTATAAGTGATAGTAGGAGACCCTGCGGCTACACCGCTAACTACACCGGTACCCGCTCCCACAGTAGCAAGAAGGTTATTACTGCTGGTCCACGCGCCACCGCCTGATGAGTTGGTGAGTGTAGTACTTGCACCAACGCAGACATTAGATGCGCCGGCAATAGCTGCGGGAGAAATGTTAACAGTAAGATTGGTTGTTACAAAACAACCTGATGGGACAGTATAAGTAATAGTTGGGAAACCTGCAGCAACACCTGTTGCCACACCGGTACCTGCAACTATGGTTGCTTCGCCAGTGTTACTGCTGGTCCATGTACCTCCCCCAGTGCCGTTTGCCAAAGTGGTAGTGAGTCCGGTACACACAACAGCAGTACCTGTATTCGCAGGAGGTGTAGTGTTTACTGTCATCGGGAAAAGAGCAAAACAACCTGCCGGTAACGTATAGGTTATCGTAGGATTACCTGCCGTAACGCCGGTTACAACACCTGTTGTCCCGACAGTTGCAACGAGTGTGTTACTGCTGCTCCAGGTGCCGCCCGCGACACTTTGGGTTAGTGCAGTTGTAGATCCAGTACAAACAGTACCGCTACCGGTAATGGCACTCGGCGATGGGTTTACTGTGATAGTCACTGTTGTAAGGCAGCCTGTTCCCAAAGTATAGGTTATATCAGGGTTGCCTGCACCCACGCCTGTTACCACACCTGTGCCCGCAACGACTGTAGCAAGAGCTATGTTACTGCTTGAGTACGTGCCACCTGCAGTACCCGATGCAACTGTCATAGTGGAACCAACGCAAACAGGGCCCGGCACGAAAATAGCGCCCGGCGTGGCATTAACCGTAAATCCATCCACATTGCCCGCGGCAACAACAACACTCAAACAAGGGTTTGAAACGTTAGTAATGATAACAGTAGTAGCGCCAACACCTGTAAGCGAAGAAGTAGTAAATGTACCTGTTCCCCCTACCATCGTCAAAGAACCAATCACACCTGTCGCTGAATTAGCCCCAACAAGGTTGTAGGTAACGTTGTATGTCCCATCATCAAGTGTAGTTGACGTGATTGTTACTACGGAGCCACTACCCTGGCAAGGGTCTGAAGCTACCGTAGCAAAATTAGAAACATCAGGCAAAGGAGTAACCGTAACATTAATAGTCGTATTATCAGAGGTAATACCATCAGTTACGTTAATAATAAACGCGTCAGATCCCGAATAGCTGGCAGTTGGCTGATAGGTAGTACCGGCAGGCGAAACATTTGGCCCGGCGGCAGCAACTGCTGGAAAACCCGCCAAAGAACCATTGGTTGGCACAGACGAAACCGTCCAGGTATATACTCCGGCACCTCCGGATGTCGTCAGCAGAGAGTTAATCGAAGTAGGCGCTGAATTCTCACAAACTGTTAATGACTGCGGAGACCCGCCGTTAAAACTTGTTTGAGCAAAACCATTACTCGCAAAAACAAGCAACACACCTGCCCAAAGAAATGCCTTTGATAAGGAGGCGCTCCTTTTAAGCATTGTTTTTACATTAAGAAGTTTGGAGTAGAAATTTCCTGCTATCATAATCTTCTGCTTTAGTATTATAATCAATGACCTGTAATAAAAAATTTACAAAATCTACAATAAGCAGTTAAAAAAATGGTGCGTTTTCATACACCATTTTTAACATGCCTTTATGCAAATTTGGGACTAAGATAGTTTATTTTGTATTTAAATTATACAATCCACAGTTTTTTTTTGGACAAGCATAATGAAATATCAAATACATGAACAAATAATTGATTTCACCATGTTTCCCGCAATATTCTGCATCAAACTACTATTCCCCGAAAACCTTATAGACCCAAAAGAATTTATAGAGCGAAAAACATGTTTTACATGCCTGAACTATTGATGTTTAATACCTTTACCTCAAACATTGATGAACTTTAAAATAAATATCGCCTGCCATATATTGTCAAAATTATTATTCAGGTCGCTTTCCTACATTTGTAAAAGTCAAACTCACATAATGATAAACAAAATGCCATTGCGTTGGTTTCTGTCTGCGCTTCTTCCATTACTCATATTGCTCAATAGCTGCAATACAGGGGATGACAATACTCCTGATGTTTCAAAGATCGATATCTCGTTAAAAACTTACCGTTTCGACAAAGACCTATATGACATAGATACAAATAACGTAGCCGATGGATTGAAAAAGCTATATACCAAATACCCCGATTTCCTGAACTATTACCTCGATACTGTGCGTGAATTTGACATCAGGGGCAATTACAATGATACAGTACAGGGAATACGTGAATACCTGCGGCTATTCCTAACCTTCAAAGACTATGTGGCCCTACAGGATACAATTGAAAAATACTATCCTGACACCAAAGACATTGATGAAAAACTTTCCGATGGCTTCAGGTACTTGAAATACTACTTCCCCGAAGCCGTCATACCACGCATAATGTACATGAACATGGGCCTGAGCAGGTGGCCCAGCTTTCCGGTCGACAAATACACCATGTGCATTGGCCTTGATATGTTCTTAGGCGATCAATACCCCTTTTACAAATCAATCGCCGTACCCGATTATATGTTGTCCCACTGCCGGAAAGCATATATACCTGTATCACTGTTTACAAGCTATTACCGTATGGACCACCCCTTCGTACCAGATGATAAAACACTGCTGGACCTGATGTTGCAGCGCGGCAGGGAACAATACTTTCTGCATAAAATACTCCCCCACCATCCCGACTCCATACTATTCGGTTTCACACAGCTCCAGTTGAAATGGTGTGCCGAAAACGAAGCCCTTATCTACAATTTCTTTATCAGGCAAAACCTGCTGTTTAACAAAACTCCGCAATCAGTGATGCCCTACGTACACGACGGCCCTTTTGCCAAAGGGCTGGAAGCAGCTGATGATGTAGTGAAAGTTTCACCCGGCAATGTGGGAACCTGGCTGGGGTATAAAATCGTAGCTTCATATATGCAGCAGTACCCGGAAAAATCATTGTCTGAGTTGCTCAACAACCGCTCCGAACCCTCCCGATTCCTTGATTCGGCGAAGTATAAGCCGAGATAAAATCTGCTGAATCAGGCAGTTATTTAGTGAAAAGAGGATTACTTTTGCACTACGTTACTAAATAACTGATTATGAGAAAACTATTACTTGCCACTGCATTCTGCCTGTTTGCGAATTATTCACACGCGCAGGTAGCGAAAACAGATGATGTGAAAAAATCATTAGAAACAACAAACAAAGACACCCTTGCCTGGGTCTACGGCGGGTTCCTTAATGTTGGTGCCAACGAAGGCTTCCTCCACAACTGGGCCGCCGGCGGCGAATTAGTCTCGCTTACAGTAAATGGCATTTTCAGCGGCTATGTGAATAGGCTGATGCATGGTGCCATATGGAGCAATAACCTCGACCTCTCTTATGGCCTCAATTACATTTACTCCACAGGGTTTACCCCTCGCAAAACAGACGACCGCATAGATTTCACCTCGAAATACAGCAAGAAGTTGGATGGTGGCGATTTCTTCATCACCGGTCTTTTTAATTTCAAATCACAATTCACCAAGGGATATAATTACACCCTCACCAATTGGGATTCAACCTCAACCTCTGATTTTCTATCACCTGCGTACTTTACACTCGCAGTCGGTGCTGAGTATAGAAAAGGCAGCAACGTGAGCCTTTTCCTATCGCCATTAGCCGGCAGGTATATTATTGCCGACAAATATTATACTACAATGTCTCCGGACGGCGCTTTCGGCGTCAAGTATAACAAAACTTCTGAGATGCAATTCGGTGCGTATTTCTCAGGCAGGTACACCGCAGATCTCAGCAAAAGGATCACATTCAGGACACGCCTCGACCTCTACTCAAACTATATCGCAAAAGATGTGAAAGACAGCACCGGAAAAGTGATTAAGAAAGATAATCCCGGCAACATCGACATCCTTTTCGATAACCTGCTTACCTGGAAAGCATCTAAATTTCTGAACATTACTTTAGGTGCCACTTTTATGTACGACAACGATATACCATACAATAATACTTATGTTGATGCCACAGGAGCTACAGTAAAAAAGACAACTAAAGAAGACCCGGGAGTTGGCCTTGGATGGGTGCAGATAAAACAAATATTCAACATTGGTCTGGAATATAAATTCTGATAAAAGTTACCACAAACGCCTATTTTTGTTCTCTTACGACTTTTGACTTACGACTTACGACTAAAAAATGTCAGCATCATACCAGATAAAATTGCCACAGTTTGAAGGCCCGTTCGACCTGCTCCTTTTTTTTATTGAACGGGATGAGCTCGACATTTATAATATCCCTATTGCTAAGCTCACCAACGACTTCCTTAGCTACATCCATACACTTGAGAACCTTAACATAGAACTGGCCAGTGAGTTCATCCTGTTCGTTTCTACACTCATGCGCATTAAGGCAAAAATGCTGCTGCCAAGAAAGGAACTGGATGCACAGGGAAATGAAATAGACCCACGACAGGAACTGGTGGATAAGATACTGGAGTATAAGCGTTTCAAGGAAGCATCAGAGGTGATGATGGTAATGGAGGCCGACCGCCAGATGCAGCAAAAACGCGGCAATATTATGGCCGAAATGAACTCACTGAATGAATCATATTCAGAAGGTACAGAGATTCAAACGGTAACGATGTATAAGTTGCTGCAAGCTTATGAAAAGGTGATCAAAAAATTTAACGAGCGTAACAATAAGCCACAGCACGTAGTGGTAAAATACAACTACAGTCTGGAAGGGCAGCGCACCTACCTTATAGACCACCTTAAAGAACAAAAACGCGTACCGTTTGAAATGCTCTTTATATCCTGCCAAAACAGGATACATGCCATTTTTACATTTCTCGCCATGCTCGAACTGATACAACAGAAATTTCTTGGCATACTCATCGGCACCGGCAGAAATAACTTCATTGTAGAATGGGTTCCTGAAAACGAAATATCAGAAAATACTGTTAAAGAAGATGAAACCACCACAGCCGGCGAAGATAACCCGGACACTCTGGCACAGTAATTGATATACATTAGGTGTACAGATGTACACGAAAAATTCCCCCAAAGTGGCTGTCGGACAGCAAGATAAGGGGATTTTTTATTTAAATGATTCACCAAATTAATTATAACATAAAATGTAGGGGCTGAAAATTTTCAGCCCCTACATTTTTAATCTATTCAATGCCACACATACTGCTTCTTGTTCAGCAGCAGCGCTTCGCCTGCTATCGTTTGTTCACCGGTTTTCACATCATACACGGCACACTCATATAAAATGCGGTGTTTCTCTTTGAATATCTCTTTCACTTTTATCACTGCCTCGTACTCTTCATTCACAAACATCGGCTTAAGCCATTTCATACTTTGGCTTAAATACACATGCCCGTCAGCATACCACAAAGCACCAAATATCTTTGTGAACACACTTGCACCAAGGAAACCATGAATAATATTGCGGCCAAACATACTTGCCTTGCCTGCTGCAAGGTCAATATGCAACGGATTGGTATCGCCGCTCACTTTTGCAAAAAGGTCCACATCTTCCTGCGGATAACTGTACTTATGACGGAATTCGTCGCCTACCTGTAACATAGTTCTTGAAATTTTGGGCGAAAGTAACAGATTTTGGCTACAAGGCGGGTGATTACCATTTGCAAATAAAAAAACGGAATGTGGAAAACTTCTCACACCCCTCACTGTGGCTGATTTCGGGGCACAATGCACGATTATTTAATCATGCGATAACCTATAAATAATGAATTTTACATTTATTTAACGAAAACTTCCATACTTTTGCACCGCAATTGAAAGGGCGGGTACAATATGGGACACAGATAGGTGAATTTCAGTTGCTAAAATAGGGAAATTTTTCTTTTGTACACGTTTTTGAAAAATATTTTTTAAATTAATACCTCAGAATATGGCAACTCGTAATAACAATCTCGTAGACAATGTCCTCGATGCACAAAAAAAAGCTGCGGACAAAGTAGTGGAAAACACTAAAAAGCTTACCGGCGATAACAAAGTCCTCAATGACACCATTGAGAAAGGCAACGACTGGTATAAAAACTGGCTGGAAACTCAGAAGAGCTTCTTCAACAAGTTCAGCGGTGCCGCTGCTGAAAACGGCAAAGCAAAAGCGGAAACAAAAGAAACGAACGCTAACGATTTCCTGCAGAGCTGGTATGAAGCACAGGCCGACTTTGCTAAGAAAATGATGGAAATGGGCCAGGATTCAGCTAAGAAGTTCGGTTTCGATATGAACCAGAACCCATTTGCTAACTGGACAAACAACAATCCATTCTCAAACTGGACAAATATGAACACGGCAAACAACCCATGGGCTGCATGGATGAACCAAATGACTGCTAACAACTGGATGAACCAGATGCAGAACATGAACCCCTTCACCCAGGACGCTTTCAAAAAAGCTTCTGATAGCATGACTGAAATGTTCAGCAAATACTACAGCACACTGAACAATAACTTTACTGAGTGGCAGAAGAGTTTCGAAAATGGTACTGTACAAGATGCTTATAAGAATATGATTAACGCAGGCGAAGGTTTCACAAAATTCGCTGAAATGTGGATGCCGATGGTAAAATCTATGCAGGAAAAAACTTTCAGCATGGATGAATACAAGAAGCTGATGAACCCTGAGCTGTACAAAGAATTCATGGACAAGTTCTTCGGTTTTATGCCCGAGAGC
This sequence comes from uncultured Flavipsychrobacter sp., assembly GCA_964493865.1. GTDB lineage: Bacteria > Bacteroidota > Bacteroidia > Chitinophagales > Chitinophagaceae > Nemorincola. The sequence continues at coordinate 274,773 of CAZBPS010000003.1, read as the reverse complement.
AGCCGTGAGTATATGCACAAGATGAGCGGCATGATGCAGGACAGCGTGAAGAACATGACCGATGCTAGCATGAACAATTACAATCAGGCCCGCGAAATGATGAACCAGTTCAACAAGAACTATTCAGGCAATTTCGGCAGCGTGAACAACGCTTACACCAACTGGTACAACCAGGTGAGCGAAGCCGCTGCTCCTTTCACTAAAATGATGACGCCAAACCAGCAAACTAAATTTGCGCAGGAGTGGAACGATATCAACAACCGCATCGTTGAGTTCAACATGAAGAATGCAGAAATGCAATACATGATTTACTCACAAGGCGCTAAGGTGATGGACAAGCTGGCTGAGAACGTTGCTAAAAAAGTAAAAGATGGCACTGAAATCACCAGTATCCTCGACCTGTACAACGAGTGGATGAACATCAGCGACAAAGTATATGTGAACCTGTTTGAAAGCAACGACTACAGCCAATTGATGGCTGAAGTAGGTGCAATGCAAATGAAGCTGCGTAAAGACATTGAACTGGCTACAGAAAAAATGTTTGCCGATGTTCCGGTAGCTACACGCAGCCAGATGGATGATGTGTACAAAACCGTTTACGAACTGAAAAAACGCGTTCGCCAGTTAGAAAAAATGCTGGACCTGGAGAGCGACGAAGAAGTAGCTCCTGCTAAACCGGCCGCTAAGAAAGCAACTACTGCAAAGCGCAAAAGATAATTTTGAGGGTAAATGAAATAGAAAAGGAGCGGTTAACGCTCCTTTTTTTATGGCTGTTACGTAGAGACGCAATGCATTGCGTCTCTACTCGCGCTGGACTACCCGCGTAAAAACTTCGCAATACTCCCATTCACCTCCTCTGCTTTCTCCCACTGTAAAAAATGCCCGCAGTTGGCAAATAGTTCCAGCGTAGCGGATGGAAACTTCTTCACCGCATCCCGCGCCAGTTGCTCTGGGCTATAATGGTGCAGCAATTTATTAGGTATCAGCGCGTCGTGCATACCGAAAAGGATGAGTGTGGGCAATTGCAGCTGACCCAGTTCATCCAGTACGGGTTCTTCTATCATACCCTTTATGCAGGCATCTACCATTTTGCGGTAATAATTCAGTTTGTAGGTCTTCATTATATCCGTCAGCTCCTTTATCACGCTCTCCGCCTGTGTATGGTGGTGGTAAAAGCTGTGCTCTATCGTCTTCCTCAGCATACCCTCTTCCGATGCCACGAGGTCGAACAAGTGGTAGCCTGCGAAAAAAACTGTCTTATCGAATGCCGTAAACTCCTCAAACCCCGCCGGCGCGCACAACACGAGTTTATCCGCACAATTCGGATGATCTATAAGCAGCCGCATAGCCACCTGTCCACCCATAGAGTGCCCGGCGATACACAGCCTTTTCAGGCCCATTGCCTTGATGAATTCATACACACACTCAGCAAAAAAATGTATGCTGAAATCATGCTCATTCTTGTCCGACAATCCATTGCCCGGCAGGTCTATGGCTATGCAGCGGTAGTTGCGTTTAAGATGCTCAATGTTCTTCTGCCACACCATCGCATAGTTTGCCAGCCCATGAATGAATAGTATTGTCTGCTCTCCCCTGCCCTCATCTATGTAGGCAATATTGCAATTGCCCGGAAGCGCTATGTGATGTGTCTTGTATGGATATGTAACCAATTTGAGAATTTGCTGAGTTGAAAATTTGAAACTGAAGCTATTATATTACCCGGCAAATATCCGTATAAAGAATGTAAAAGGGTGCACTAATATAGTACACCCTTTTAGCCTATTGACTTTTTTGACCTGTTAACTAATTAACTCTTATCCATTACCCACTTAGCCACACTCGGTGCCAGCTCTTTCTGCGACTTACCGCCCACAAATACACCTATATGCCCGCCGGGGAAAGGATACTCTTTCTTATCCCTTGTGCCTACAAGGTTCATAATGTTCAGTGTGCTTTCATTAGGTATGATGTTATCTTCTGTAGCATATACATTCAGGAACGGTATGTTCATCTTTTTCAGGTCCACTTTTCTGCCACCCAGTTCAAATGTCCCCAATACCAGCTTATTATCGCGGAACAGGTCTTTAATGTACTTACGGTACATCTCTCCCGGTATCGCCGGAAGATCGCCCTTCCACTTCTCCATACGCAGGAAGTTCATCATCTTATCGCTGTCATCAAGCGAGTTGATGAGACCGAAATATTTGCTCACGTTCATGCTCGGTTTCAGCATACCGAAAGCGCCGTCTATCATTTCACCGGGTATGGTGCCTACAGTATCCACAATAGCATCTACATCAATGTACTTGGTCCATTTGTAGAGCATGCACTTGGTTGTAGAGAAATCGTATGGAGCCACATAGGTGGTCAGCGATTTCAGCTTCTCCGGGTACAGCGATGCATAGATCATAGAGAAGGTGCCGCCCATACATATACCCATCTTATGTATCTTAGGCACTTTATGGCGCTTGCGCAGGAAGTCGATAGCATCATTCATGTAGCCGTCTATGTAGTCTTCCATGGTCAGGTAGCGGTCGCTGCGGTCGTGGTAGCCCCAGTCCATTATATACACGTCCAGGCCTTCTTCCACTAATTTCTTCATAAGGCTACGGTCGCTCTGCAGGTCCAGCACATCGTGCCTGTTCAGCATCGCGAACGATACCAGCACCGGCACTTTGCATTTAGCAGGTGTGCTGCGGGTGTAGCGATACATCTTTATCTTATCGCAAGACCATACCAGTTCTTTCGGCGTAGTGCCTACTTCCACCTCTTTAATGCCTTGTAAAACCTTATATCCTTTGGCTATTTTTTCGCTGGTTTGCACAAGCTCCTCAGCAATCTTAGATGTGTTGAATTTCATTAAATTATAATTTGCCGCAAAAGTACGGATTATTGACTACAAACCCATGATATACAATAGCTAAATTACCTATTCCTTCTCCCGTAAAATACCTCCCTCTCCTTCGGAGAGGGCCGGGGAGAGGTCTACTCGTCCCGCCACTCTTTCCCGGTCATATTCAGAAAAACATCCTCCAGGCTGGCTTCTTTTACTGCCTTAGGCCGCTTAAAGCCTGTGGCCAGCAGTTTGTCTATCAGCTCGTTCGGCGTGCTTAGTGCTATTATCTGCCCGCTGTCCACTATAGCTACGCGCTCACATAGCTCCTCTGCCTCATCCATATAGTGCGTGGTAATGACAACCGTTGCGCCCCGCTCGCGCAGTTGTTTTATCAGTTCCCACAGGTTGCGCCTTGCCTGCGGGTCGAGGCCGGTGGTAGGCTCATCCAGAAAAATGATCTTCGGCTCATTGATGAGCGTAGTAGCTATCGAGAACCTTTGCTTCTGCCCGCCCGACAAGTCTTTGAATTTGCTTTTGGCTTTCTCCCGCAGGTTCACCATGTCCAGCAGCGTCATTGGGTCGGCCTGCTTGTTATACAGCCCCGCGAACAGGTCTATTATCTGCGTCAGGTTCAGGTTGGGGTAATAGCCTGCAGCCTGTAGTTGCACCCCTATTACCTTTTTTATTGCCTGTGGTTCTTTGTCCAGGTCTTTGCCATCCACTATCACCTGCCCCGAAGTTTTCTTTCGCAGCGTTTCAATTATCTCCAGTGTTGTTGTTTTGCCTGCGCCATTAGGCCCCAGCAGCCCGAATATCTCCCCTTCCATCACCTCAAAGCTGATGCCCTTCACCGCCTCAAAATCACCGTACTTCTTTACCAGGTCTTTTACTTCTATTATCGCTTTAACCATATCATTTACATCTCAATAAATTTATTCACCCCACCACCCCTCCTTCTGAGAGGCCGGGAAAGGTTTATAGTGCCACGCACTTCTCCGGAAACTCCGTAGCATGCCTGAAGACCAGGTTGCGTATATAATCATTGTCCTGTAACGGCTCTATGCTTTTCAACAGGGCGTCTATGTTCTTTAGTTGTGCCTGCTTGTCTGTTATGTAGCCCATGCCATACAGGTTGCCTTCCTTCACCAGTATGCAGCTATGCTCATTGTCGTCAATGCCTTTGTCTATCAGCGCGAAGGTGGGCAATTGTTTGCGCAGCCATTCTAAAGCCTCATCGGCCTTCTTGTTATAATCCCCGGGCAATAAGTGCCCTTCGCAACCGCATTCGGTGGCTACATTGCAAAGCCTCGGGCACAGGCCAAATTCACTAATCAACTCCTTCAACCTGCTGTGTCCCTCCGTTATGCTGTTGAAGGTGTATATCGGTTTCAGGCTGCGGCGCATCTTCTCTACCGTAAGCCGCTTATAGCCCTGCATATCCTCGTAGGCAAGCAGCCCGAACTGTGGCAGGTAGCCCCGCTGGCTGCGGTTGTGTATAGGCCACAGCCGCCGTATCTCCGCGCTTTCCAGCACATGGGCCATCAGCTCTGTGGCGCACTCCCGGTAGCTGATGCGGAACGTCTCTCGCAAAAAATCCTGCTTCTGCCGCGTGGTCTTGTTGTTGCTGAAGTGACTGCGCACCCGCTTCCTTATGTTCTTGGCCTTGCCCACATAAATGGTTTTGCCGTTGGCATTATAAAAGTAGTACACCCCCGTGCCCGATGGCAATTGCTCCAACTCGGCCACCGGCAGGTGGGGCGGCATGTACTGCTCGCTGTTGCGCCCCTTCAGCATCTCCTTCACTACCCCTTGCGCGTCTTTTTCCAGTATCATGGTCAGCAGGTCGGCAGTCGCAAGGGCATCGCCGCCGGCGCGGTGGTGGCGGGCGTGGTTGATGCCGAGGTTGGCGGTGAGCTTGCCGAGGCTGTAGCCGCTGAGCCCAGGCAACACCTTGCGCGCCAGGCGCACCGTACACAGCTTCTTGGTATCCAGCTGAAAGCCCACCTGCTGTAGGTGATACTTCACGAATGAATAATCGAAGTTCACATTATGCGCCACAAATATCTTGTCTTGCAGCAGCCCGAATATCTGCCCGGCCACCTCATTGAACGATGGTGCGTTAGCCACCATCTTATCGTTGATGCCGGTGAGTCGTTGTATGAAATAAGGGATGGGCACATGCGGGTTCACTAATGTCTCGTAAAAGTCGAGTACCTTGGTGCCATCGTGTACCACAATGGCGATCTCTGTAATGCCGTTGCCCCCCGCATAGCTGCCTGTGGTCTCAATATCTACAATGGCGTAAAGCATCCCCGGTGCATGGATTTAGTATGCTAAAGGTACTTAATTTGCCCCACCACGCCACGAAAATAATAACCCCACATAGCAGCCCGCAATTTTGTGACCGGCCCTGCAGCCGGGCAAAACAGCGAGCATTTTTACACACTTTTGGATAGCGCTTTTAATATGTAATCAATTGTATAACAATTGATTACAAAATATTTTATGGACACTATCTTTACACTTTTTTTACAGGTGCACTGACCATATTTCCTATATTTTTCAAAGAGCTTGCCCTGTTTTTACAAGGTGTATGGTAAAGTTCGTGAAGGAGGGATTGCCTGCCAAATAAAAAAACCATGGCGGTACAGTTACTGTACCGCCATGGTTTTTGGGTGCAGTGTGGGCGCGGCTTACAACCGAAAATGGTGTTTTTGAAATGTTTTATTTAGCTGTTCTTTTTTCAGCACTAGTACCCTGGCGCCCGAGTCCTCCACCCACGCTCCTGCCTTACGCGTCGGAGAAACATCGGCCGTGACACTCGGCAAGGACGGAATATAAGAGCAGTTACCCCCAGCGTTATTATCGATATTTTTTTGATCTTATGCCCATTGTGCCACAATCACGGAATACTATTTATAATTGCCATTCACATCCGCTCTTGTTAAGAATATATTCCAGCTTGTACCAATATACTGGTAACCCGCTATAATGTTGTCTCCTGCGCTGTTTATCAGCAAATTGCTTCCGGTCGTAGAACCGGAACCGGAAAACACTTTGAGGAATTTTTTATTGCCATCAGCATCTGTCTTCAGCAGAAAACAATGCGTACCATTCATCACAATGCCTCCGCTGCCACCGGTCATCACGCAGCTATTGTCGGGCCGCACACGCATACTCATTGCAGCAAGATACATCCCGCTATCCGCAGCATAGGTGTTCTCCCATTTTTTGTTGCCGGAGGCATCTGTTTTGATCAGCAGCACCTTCGAATCCAGTGAGCCGCCTACCATCAGGTCCCCACTGGGGCACTCTGCCACGCAATAGCCCCAGCGCCAATGAGAAATGTCTACAGAGCCAATAGTGTTATCCCAGCGCTTGGTTCCGTCAGCAGCAACCCGCAGCAGGTACACAATGCGTCCATGCCCGGTTGGTTCATCGGTACCTGCTACCAGGTAGTCGCCATTCTTTGTTTCCACTATATCAAATGGTGTTTGCTGTTCATGTTTTTCATAGTTGCGCTCCCATAAAATGGTTCCGTTCTTATCAACCTTCACCATGTAAATATCATCGTAAGCTTCAGTAGTAAAGCTATAGCTGATACCACATAAAAGATAGTTGTTGTCCTTGGTCCTTATCACCATCTTTCCGTAATCTTCCTCCCCTCCTCCATATGTTCTGGACCATACACGCTCACCTTTACTGTTGAGTTTCACAGCATAAAAATCTGTGGAGTAGGTACTCGATCCGCCCCACGTACTGCGCGTAGCTATCGTGCCGCACACAAGGTAGCCGCCGTCCTCTGTTTGCGTAATTGAAGAAAAGTCCGGAGGGCTGCCATATATGCTCGTGTCCGGCAGCAATTGCTTCCGCATTAGCTCATTACCCGATTGCGACAATTTCAGCAGCAATAGCTCACCCGTGCTCATTGCTGTACCAACAATGGCTATGTTGCCATCGTTGGTAAACACTGCCGATACATCATTTGCGCCTATCCGGCCCGCGAAAAACGAATAGGCCGGCGAGTCAAGGATCGGCGTAACAGTTGTACCCTTCTTTTTGCAGGAATACATGCTTAACAAAACAAAAAAAGAAACGCACCAGTATTTCATAAAAAAAATAATTTAATAAACTATGGAAGAAAGAAGCGGTCATAAGCATCCCCGGCACCCGCACTGATGTGGACATATTTATAGTAATCCATGCTGCCGGTAAAATGATTATAATAAAAATAAAACCTGCGCCCCCCGTAATTATCGTATGCCGAAAACAGGAGCACAGAATCACCATTCGTATTGCCCGCATAAAACAGAGTGTCAGCGCCAATAGCCAAAGTTCCCGGCACTGGCGCACTGATGATTAATGCTGCATCGGCTCTCGTGTAGGTAGTGTGGTAAGGAGCCCAGGGGTAGGCATCAGTATAAGTATGATGGAAGGTGCGCGTGCCGGGAATATCAGCCAAGTACACCGCAGTCCCGAAAAGCACAACCTTCTTCTTTACGATATGGCCCGCATCGTTATCGATCATTAGCGTCACATAATAAGTGCCGTTCGAAGCATAAGTATGATCCGGCATAACCTCAGTTGAAGTAGTACCATCATCAAAGTTCCACAGCAGCGTGCTACCCGCAGGTGCCGTACTCGAAAATCCCAAGGTGTACCCTGCAGCCGGAACACCTGTCCAGGTAAAATCAAAAGCCGGGTCTATCTGAACCGTCTTTGTCATCTTTTTTAAGGTATCATTATTGATAAGAAGAGTAACGGTATAGGTCGACGCATAGCTATAGGTATGGTTAGGCCTCGGATCAGTAGATTGGCTGCCATCGCCAAAAGACCATAGGTAGGTCGAGGCACCACCCGTGTATTGGAAACCGACAAGATAGCCGGCATGTTGTGTGCCGCTAATGATAATGTCTGGTGGCGCATTGTTCTTTTTTTTGCATCCGCCTGTCGCTAATAAAAAGGCAACCAGGATGAAGAATAGATTTTGTTTGGGCATGAAGAAGGTGTTACAAATATGCAACAATTATTATGCCAGATTTTAGTTACGGCTGCACCACTCTCCGCACTTGGTGTTGAGGCGTAAGCCATGCGCGTAGCCCACCAACAACCTTCTCGACCCAGACTCTGGTACGCGAGTAGATGCTTCCACATGGTATCACACGTTCCATAGCACACCCTGAACTACAAATAATAATCTGATTTGCAATCAGCATTCAAAGCACTAAATCCCCGCTGCGCACCTTTAGCCAAATCCATCATTTTGTTTACATCATCCAAATGGTCAAGAACATTCCCTTTGTTGCTGGGAGTATTACATTCCTTTTATTGCCTGTTCAAATTGAGCATTGCTGATGCCAAGTGTTTTAAGGTTTGTAGCGATATGGTCTACCGGTATGTCTTTATCTTTTCCCCTGAATATCACAGGCCTTATCAATTTGCCGCGTATATGCCCGTCAGGGTAATTCCATATATCATGGTCTCCTTTTGTGCGAACATATACCAACCCCAGGCTTTTCAGGTACTTGATAAATAATCTGGTTGGAATTTGCTTGATGCCCATCAGCCTACAGGAAGTAAAACTTTATGGTCGAAAGAATGTAATTTTTTTGCCTTCAGCAGTTCAAGCGGAACACTCACCTCATCGGGCTGCAGGTAGCCGTGGCGCAGTTTCCAGCCACAAGCTATGAGGTTTTGCTCCAATGTGCCCTGTTCTTCGCAATATTCCAGGAATATATCCAGCGCCTCGCTGAATGCCTGTTTTGCTTCTTTTTCGGTTTTGGCATAAGAAGACAAATCAAGCGCGGGGCAATAGGCAACAATATAATCGCCCTGGGGGTAAAGCATTACCGTGATTTCAGCAGCTACCGATTTTCTGATATTGGTTGTCCTTATTTTCATATATTGCCAGATAAAGATAAGAAGAAACAGGGAAATGTGGGGTTAAATTCTCCGACAGGTTGGTGTCCCCACCAACAAGCCCCGTGTTGTTCCGCATGTTCCGCAGGGCATTCGGAACACAAAATAAAAATCCGATTTGCAATCGGCATTCAAAGCACTAAATCCCCGCTCCCGCACTCTTCTTCGCTCTCGCTTTCCTGGCATACTTTTGCTGCATTATATATCGCTTCGCCATATCTAAAAATAAATATTCACCAAAAAACGCCACTTCCCCGAAATTATACCTTTCACACACCTCAGATTATCCTGTACAATTTGCAAAACCAGGACTAAAAACATAAAAAAATCCTTAAATCCTCATCTTGTAAATCATAGTCCGTTTTTTTGATTTACATTTATGACCTCCAAAAAAGAAATACAAATCAGATGAAAAAAATATTCGCCACACTCGCCCTCTCCTTAAGCGTTGTCTGCTCTGTGAGCGCGCAATACGAGAACACCAAGATAAAGCTGGGCGCTAAAGCCCCCAACCTGTCATTCAACAATCCTGAGGGCAAAAAAATCACCCTCTCCGAAGTGAACAAAGACCGCTATGTGCTGGTCGACTTCTGGGCATCGTGGTGCGGCCCATGCCGCCGCTCAAACCCCGGCCTGGTAAAGATGTATAACGAATACTCTAAAAAGAAATTCAAAGGCGCCAAGAACGGCTTTACGGTAGTAAGCGTATCTATGGACAAGAACAAGGATGCCTGGATGCAAGCCATTAAGCAAGACGGTCTCATATGGCCATACCATATGAGCGACCTTGTGGACTGGAACACTGGCCAGTGCGCCCCTGCCAATGCCTATGGCATATCCTACATTCCCCAGGCTTTCCTGCTGGACCCCTCCGGCAAGGTGCTGGGCAAGTACATGGCCGCCGAAGAGGCCCTGAACGAGCTGCAGAAGTATGTGCAATAATGCCGGAATTGGGAATTTGCGCTTTAGAATTTGTAGTCTGAGTATTTTCCCTTACCTTTGCGCCCTTCAATCACGCATGGCAAAACCCATGCATTAAAAAATAAAACAATGAAAAAAGGCATTCATCCGGAAACTTACCGCCTGGTAGTATTCAAAGATACCTCTAACGAAACCACCTTCCTTACCCGCTCTACAGCGCCTACCAAGGAAAAAATCGTTTGGGAAGATGGCAACGAATACCCTGTGGTAAAAGTCGAGATTTCAAACACTTCTCACCCTTTCTACACCGGCAAATCTATGTTCGTGGATACAGCGGGCCGTATTGAGAAGTTCAAGAAGCGTTACGAGAAGAAAGCATAATTCTTTTTCAAAATCATATGCATTTAAAATCCCGGCTTTTGCCGGGATTTTCTACTTTTGACTACAATGAACTACATCCTTTTTGACGATGCGGCACGGCCACAGCTGCTGCCCTTCACCCATACCCGCCCCATTGCCGACATACGCTGCGGCATCCTCACCATGCGCGAGCGCTGGGAGCACCTGCTGGGCAATAGCACCGGCTCGCTCACAGAGGCTTATATGCAGCCCGTCTTCCCGCTACACAGTGGCGATGACAATGTGTATATCAACGGTGCCGTCTTCGGGAACAATGACCTGGCACATGCCATTAAGGCCCTTCAACCGGGGCACGCATTAGTGGCCGGCGGCACCATAGTGGCCGCCCGCACACCGCTCGCCAATAGCGATATAGCCACCTTTAGGGAGCATGTGGACGGGCTGGTAAATGTGGAATGCAACGCACCGGTATATGCCCTACAACACGTGTGGGACATCTTCTCGATGAATGACCGGGCCCTGAGAGACGACTTCGCCCTGCTCACCAACGGCAGAAAAAGCGCCCCCATACCTGAGGGTGTAACGGTGACCGGAAAGGAACAGTTGTTTATAGAAGAAGGGGCACATATATACGCGGGCTGTATCATTAACGCGGCTACGGGGCCGGTGTATATAGCCAAAGACACCGAAGTGCTGGAGGGAACCATGATGCGCGGACCCATAGCCATTTGCGCGCATGGCGTGGTGAAAATGGGTGCCAAACTTTATGGGGCCACCACCATAGGCCCCGGCTGCAAGGTGGGCGGCGAGATAAACAATGCAGTGTTTTTTGCCAACAGCAACAAAGCGCACGATGGCTACCTCGGCAATGCTGTAATAGGCGAATGGTGCAACCTGGGCGCAGATACCAACTGCTCTAACCTGAAGAACAACTATGCCGAAGTGAAGATATGGGACGAAGCAGCTAGTAAGTCAGTGAATACAGGACTCACATTCTGCGGCCTGCTTATGGGCGACCACTCAAAGTGCGGCATCAACACCATGTTTAACACCGGCACTATAGTGGGCGTATCTTGCAATATATTCGGTGGCGATTTCCCGGAGAAGTTCGTCAGGTCGTTCAGCTGGGGCGGCAGCGAGGGAGTCACTCACTACGACTTCAACCGCGCCATGGAGACCGCGGGCCGCATGATGGGCCGCAGGGGGCTGTCCATGTCGGAAGCAGATATTGAAATGTTCCGCTATATCTATACCCACTGCAAAAAACAGAATTAGTATCTTTGCGCCCTCAAATATTTATAAATCAAACACATGCGTAAAAAAATAGTGGCCGGAAACTGGAAGATGAACCTTGATATAACTGAAGGCGCCCAGTTGGTAAATGATATATTCAACGGCCTGCCCGAACTGGACAGCAACCGGATAGTGGTGATAGCCCCACCCTACATACACCTGACGCAGACGGCATCGCAGTTGGCGGGCATGGATTATGTGTTCCTCGGGGCACAAAACTGCCACCATGAAGCATCAGGAGCATATACAGGCGAGGTATCGGCCGCTATGCTCAAGAGCGCGGAAGTGAACTACGTGATTATAGGCCACTCTGAGCGCAGGGAGTATTTTAAGGAAGATGATGCCATGTTGGCAAAAAAGGTGAATCAAGCACTGGTGAACGGGATGCAGGTGATTTTCTGCTGCGGCGAGCCACTGGAAATACGCGACGCAAACACACAGAATACACATGTGGAGAACCAGATTAAAGCCGGATTGTTCCACCTGAGCGAGGAGCAGTTTAAACATATAGTAATCGCCTACGAACCCATTTGGGCCATAGGTACCGGCCGCACAGCCACAGCAGCACAGGCGCAGGATATGCACGCACACATACGCAGTGTAATAGCGGCGCAATATGGGCAGGCAACAGCTGATGCGACCTCAATACTATATGGCGGTAGCTGCAAACCTTCTAATGCGGTAGAGTTGTTTGGAAACCCTGACGTAGATGGCGGCCTTATAGGGGGCGCAGCACTGAAAGCGGCCGATTTCCTTGGTATTATTGCTGCAATGGCGTAAAAAAGCAACGGAAATTTTGCGGGGAATAAAATCTTCCCTATTTTTGCACTCCCAAAACGAAAATTGGGACGTCGAAAAATGCCGCGTTGGTCAATCGGCTAAGACGCCTCCCTTTCACGGAGGAATGACGGGTTCGATTCCCGTACGTGGTACCAGTAAGAAACGCTTAAACACCTGCAAATCAAGTATTTGCAGGTGTTTTTGTTTTCAAAAGTAACAATAGGGTAACAAATACACGGGCAAATCGGCTCCCGATCATGAGCAAATAGTTTTCCACAATGATTTAAATGGAAACATACACGCAAAGTTTTTGATTAAATTTATTAATCAAGAAGAAACCATGGAACCGATAAATTATCAATTGGACATAGAAACATCCGTCATTATCGATGACGTCAGACAACATTGGGAAAAATTTCAGCGTAAAGACCTGATCGAACTTTCTGACCGTTTCGAGCAGCTTTTGATAAAGAACAAAATCGACTTTGTAACAATTGACCACGCGTTAAACCCAAGGGAATTCAATCGATACCTAGAGATTATTCGCACTGAAATAGAAAGATTACGTGACAAGAACGAAATACCGATACAACGCTTGTTTTTTACAAGGAACCGAAATAAAATTACCGTGTTTGCCGATGAGGTCGAGATAAGCCTGAAACTTGGTGACCAAGACTTCAATATTTTCTTTGCTTTTAAACTGGCAACAGTTGATCCTCAAAGTTTGGAATTATTTTTAAAGTACCAGCTCGCCAGTTCGTTTAAGTACGACGAAAGAAAATTTAAAAGGTACATGCAAATGGCCTTACACGATTACCGTAGGATCCTTGGGGGACGACATGCAGCAATAAATGATGCAGTTGATCAGTTCTTTCCGGATAGTGTTCAAGACGTGAACACTAATTTACAAACAAATGATAATGGGTTCACCGTTGCACCGAAAAATGATGATTCCCTCAATGATATTTTCTTCCCAGCCGCAATAACTGCTTTTAAAGATTGTGAAAACCAACTTTTGGAGCTCAGATTTTTATCCACTAATTATGCATGGGAAAAAACTTTGGATGAATGTGCAGCTTTTATTATTGTGCTTTTCGAAAAGAACCTCCTGAAAAAGCCAGTTAAAAAGGGACAAATCAACATCCGCTACAGCAAATCCTTTAAGCCGTTTTTTGAACAACGATATGGAGTGAAGTTTACAAAGCAGCTAGAACCCGCACAAAGAGTCTCAAAACGTATCGAGTTTTACAAAAGTGCGTTCAATTTCATTGATGAAATGCCGTAGAATGCCATTTCTATTTTTGGCCGTTTCATTTCTATTTTCATTTCTGTTTTTTCGATAAATATTGAGCCAATGCTTTGCCCATGGCTCATTTCGGAGATTTCTTGTCATTTCCAAAAATTACTCCGACCATGCATATTTGTAGTTTCGTGTGAGAACGATCATTCTTCTTAAATCTGGAGAAATATAATGGATGGCTTGAATAACATAGAGCAACGTTTGAGCAATATAGAGCGACTGTTATTGGCTGACAGGAAGGTACTTTCTTTTGCTCAAGCGGTCGAATATACCGGCATATCGGCTAGTTATTTATATAAATTAACCTCCGCCCGGATTATTCGCCACTTCAAACCATTGGGTAAGTTGATCTATTTTGCCCGGGAAGATCTCGATGCATGGATGCTTAGTCGCCCAATCAAGACAAGACAAGAAATAAATCAAGAGGCAATCAATTATGTGACAACAGGAAAAAAAATTAACAGTGAGGCAACAACCTTCAAAAACTATGGCAAAAAAAAGAATATCTAACAGAAAATACCCATTAAGGGAATGCAAGAAGCTAGGATGTACTATTCATTTTATCCCGACAGACCGGAGGCAACTCTATTGCTGTACCCAACATCGTATAGATCATAATAATGATGAAAGAACTATCCGAACGACGCCGGCCAGAGCTTTAAATGAAATACACAAATCAAATCAACAAATACTAGAGAACCTGTACAACCGACTTGTAGTCACCGACAAGTTAAATACATTTAATGGCGAACTGCTAGCCTACTTAGGCTATAACTGGCAGTTTTCTACTGATAGGACAAGAAATATTCTGACCAATGGGGAAATTATCTGGTCCTACCATTTTGGACTTGAGGGCAACCCAGATGCCAAGACATTTACTATTCACGAACGAAAATATTTACCATTTTTATGATTGACCGGCCACTTACCTGGAATGAGACTTTTTTCTCACACCTGAATAAAATTACACCTCAGAAATATGAGGTTGTTGCAAATAATTTGCCCCCTTCCATCGGGAATATTTCGTCAGTTATTCCCAAAGATAAAAATTCGCTATTTAGCCCGCCCAACGGTATCCCAATCATTGACAACCCAAAAAATTCCGGTAAAAAGCTGATCACAACTCTCTTTATTTTTGCTGTAGTTGGGGCTACTATCTTAATCGCAGTAAAGATCAGAGCGGATAAACAAAAAGTCATGGCAGAAAATAAGAAAACACCTCAATAGGATTGAGTTCGATATCAATTCTGGAAAAGTTAATTCTACAACCACAGAGAGCCGGGAACCGTTAATCGGCTAAGATTTTCTCATTTCGGATGAGCCTGTACAAAGCTCTGCCGTTCGAATCAAACTCTGTGACTGGGTCAGCCCAATAGCACATCGATTGAGACATTTGAAAGATACTCGAAACCTTCCCGGATCCAATATCTAGGGTTATAACAATTCCGTTAACGGCAAAGCGCAAGAGTATATCTTTGGAGATAAAAATATTATAGCCATATTCAACCAGACTTATACCTCACGTCCCTAAGCTGTACTAGTCAATCAATATGGATACCGGCATATCAATACTCATCATTACACATCAATACATCTCAATAAATATCAATTCGCATCAATCCATGTGCATCGGTGGATAGGCCGACCAAACTGACCACCTCAGGCCGAGGCAAATTGACCACCCTTTTTGCTGGCGAAGAACTAAGGCTGTCTATTTTTATAGTATGGCAAGAATCAATCTCAGCATCGTTTCTAGTGACAAAATATTTCGGCTCAGGGTGGTCAAACGAAACCGGTTTAGCCTAGTCAGCAAAACTGGCTTAGCCTGGTCAAATTGCCCGGCTTTTGCACTTATAGTGCAAGGCAGATAAAAGGATGCAGAATATACCACTTATCAAATTCCAAGTGACTTGGATAATATGTTTATTAAATTACAATGAGCTTCCTCTGAGAGTTACCTAACAAATAAAGTATATATTTTTATGTAATGACAAGAGAAGTTATCTGTTAAGGACTACTTTTTTTATGCCATTATATTGAGCGCTATTAATTCGAACAAAATATATTCCACTTGATAATTCTCTTAAATCAATTGTTGTGGTATTGTCAATAATCGGAGTTTCAAAAATAATTTTGCCAACAGTATTATAAACAGCCATATTCGCATTCAATATATCATTAAGCTCTAAAGTGAAGATACCCTTTGATGGATTCGGATAAATTTCAGGGTTTGCACTAATCGTAGTAAAGGTTGAATCAGCATATTCGCTTAACGTTGAATCCGGGCATATAGTTTGAACCTGGTATTCAAATTTAGTAGTTGGAACCAACCCAACAATGACGACAGAAGTATTTACAGTTGTCAAAAGATCGTTCCAGGTTGTTGTACCGACTTGTCTGTACCGGATATTGTAGCCGAGGTCGTTAGCTACATCAGCCCAGTTTAGCTTAACTGTTGTGAAAGTTATATCGGAAGTTGTTAATACTGTGGGCATTGGACAAATAGTGGTAAAAATATCAGAACTGCTCAACACGCTCATTGTGAAAGATCCCGAACAAACTGTCTGAACCTGAAATTCATAACTGGAACCAGGTAGCAATCCTGATATTGTAATTGAATTTATTACAGAATTCTCATTGATCCATGTAGGCTCCCCAACTTGACGATATCGAATCATATAACTCGCTGCGCCGGGCACAACAGACCATGTCAATGAGATAGAGGTAGCGGTAAGGTCTGAACCAACCAAACCTGTGGGAACCGGGCAAAGCGTTGTAAAATAACTTACCGTGCTAATGCTACTTGCTGAAGTACCAGAACAAACTGATTGTAACGTATATTCATAAATAGTTCCTGGACTAAGCCCGGAAATAACAAATGAATTAGTGGTTGCCGTTGCAGTAGTCCACGTCGAGGCTCCCGATGGCCGGTACTGAATGTTATAGCTAATAGCATTGGAAACAATTGCCCAATTTACCATCGCAGTGGTCGATGTAATATTCGTAACATTAATTGAAGTAGGTACGGAACAAGGTAAAGTAAACGTTGTGAATGTACCTATGCCACTGTAACTACTGCTCGAACCTGAACAATTTGTTCTGACATGATATTGATAAGCGGTATTTGCTGTTAGTCCTACAATATTATAACTGGCACCTGTCGAAGTTACCGTAGTCCAAGGTGTAGCACCCAACTGCCGATATTCAACAGTGTAGTTTATTGCACCTGCCACCGTAGGCCAGCTTAACGTTGCAGAAGAAGATGTAACACCCGTAACGTTAATTGATGTGGGTACAGCACAAGGTATGGCTGAACTATAATTTGCAGCCCAACCATTTCGACGTTCCGATTCATCGGAAATAAACCTAACAAGCATAGCACCGCCGGTCGAGGTTATTAATGGCGGTAGTGTATTGCCAGTATATGAGCCTAATTGCGGTGAACTCGTTGTGCTGCCATTATAAATAATAACACCATCATAATCTAACTCCGTTTCAAAGGCAGTGAAAGATAAACTGACAGACGTTGCACCTGGAGGCTGAATAAGCCATTTACAATCTTGTCCATTGCCATATTTATATGCACCGCTACCATCAGTAAATGAGCCCGATGATGCAGTGAGCGTAGTTGTCCCACTGCAATAGTTTGTCGTTGTTGATGTATAATAGCCAGACCAACCCGGTTTAGTAACAGAAATATCCGAAAAGAAACGTAAATACATTGAACCACCTGTAGAGGTTACTGACGGTGGTAAACTATTTCCCGCGAAACGACCCAATAAAGGCGCTGACGTACTTGTTCCGTCATAAATTTCAACAGCATCATATATTGTGTAGCCGTCGGTTGATATTGGCTCGACATCAAAATTGGTAAAATTGAAAGTAACAGAAGTTGCTTGGGGTGGTTGTATCAGATAGCGGCAATCAATATTGTTGCAGTAATTGCTTGTACCACTCCCATCTGATAAATTGCCCCAATCAGTTGTATTAAATATTGTAGTTCCAGAACAATACGGAGACCCAGTTGAAGTATAAGATGCCGAAAACCCCTGCATTCGATTAGAATAGTCGGACACAAAAACAACAAGCATCTCACCACTGGACGCGGTAACAGGAGATGGTATTGTTGTTCCCGATGTATTTAATATAATTGGAGCACTCGTACTATTTCCGTTATAGACCATTATTCCATCGTAGCCTGTTTCAGTATTAAAGGCAGAAAAAGATAAAGTTACACTACCCGCACAAGGGGGCGCAATTAACCAATAGCACAATTGATTGTTACCATAATTGCTTGTGCCACTACCATCGCTAAAAGAACCTGATGGGTTTGCCAAAAGTGTTCCTCCATTACAATATGCAGTACCGCTTGAAGTATAATTGGCAGTCCATCCTGAGTTTGTGATACTATTGTCAGTACGAAAACGAACAAGCAATGCACCAGCAGTAGAAGTTAGAGCGGGAGGCAATGTGCTGCCCCACCACCTCATTAAAACCGGTGCGGACGTAGTAGGACCGTCATAAACTATTACCGTATCATAATTTGCTTCGGTAGAAAATGAAGTGAAATTGAGCGAAATTGAGTTTGCACCTGTTGGTTCTATTAACCAAAAACAGTCAAGATTATTTTGATAATTCGACGACCCGCTACCGTCACTAAATGAACCTGACAAATTTCTGAATGTATTTGCATCAGTTATTGTACTGCTACATTGAGTATTACTTCCTATACCTACAGCATACCAAGCAGCCCTTACGGCACTAACTTGAGCAGATGTCGAACCAAATAAATCCTCTGCGGCTTGAAGAGAACCGTAATAGGAATTCATATAGTTTGAATTAGTTCCCAAATAGTAAGCGAGATTTCTATAAGCAATTCTTGTAGCGGAGTTTATACCTATCCCAGTTACGGAGTAAGAATGACTGATATCGTTTGTCCCACTGCCCCCTTGTGATAACAGATAAAACCAAAAATTTTGAACTCCACTGTTTATATGAACACCTCCATGGTCATTGTAAATATTGCTTGGATCAGCCCAATAGCTCCCATTGTAAGTATCTGGATCCGAACACGCATTTGGGTTTGACATTGAACGACCATAATATGGCGGCGTCAAAATGAAGTCTTCACCGCATAACCAGTCTGGAGAAGACGATGCATAGAACTCAATGGCTGTCCCCATTATATCAGCAAAAGATTCATTTAAAGCGCCTGATTCTCCTTGGTATATTAGTCCGGCAGTGTACTGAACAACGCCGTGCGTAAATTCATGTCCTGTGACATCAATACTCACAAATGGAAGACAATTAACACCATCTCCGTCTCCGTAATTCATTACATTGTACGTTCCATTCCAAGACGCGTTATTATAGCCTATGCCTGTATGAACGTAATTCTTAATTAAGCCACCTAAATTATTGTAGCTATTCCTGCTTAATTGCGTTAAATAAAAATCATAGACCTTTTCCATTGCCCAGTGAACATCAAGTGCTGCATTGTTTCGTGAAGCTTTTGATATACTCCCCGCTGTACCACTTCCGGAAAAAGTATTCGTTCCTGCTACCGAACTAAATGTAAAACTGCCTAGTAAATCATCACTTGAAGAAGCATCGTAGTCGTAAATATTCAGTGTATATGGCCCGTTCGAAAGATTTAATCCTTGAGTATTGATCGTAATAGGTGGAAATGTATTTTCAAAGTATCGGTTGGCCTTACTCCAAATAACATTACTACTTGCGTCAACAATTTGAATATAAATATCGGGTGCTTCACCTGATGAGGTTTGCTCAAAAAAATCCTCCCAGAAAGTGTTTATTGTAGAAATTGTAACGGAATTCAATACAGTTTCAGGTGTGATCCATGTTGTCGTAGAGTTCGTGAAATCTACAGCCGCGGAGTAATTGCCACTGTTTCTCATATTGAAAGTTTGTATTGGCCTACCGCTCTCCCTTAAACGATAGGAGCCCAAGTAGCTGTCCGTTGTTATCGATTTTGAGCCACTATATAATGTGTTTCCTGTAGCAGGTACATCTGCATGGGCTATCTTGCTAATTCTATTTATTACCTCACCAGTATGTGCATCTACATAAATATCTACAAAGTCATATAGCTTTTCCGAAGCGACATTTATTTTATAGGATAATCTAAAATTGTCAACTGTGAAGATTCCATCTTTGGGAGCAATCAATAATTCTGCCTTTGGATAATGTGTTGCCTTTGGATCGTTACTTTCTTTTTTGAGAAAATTTTCCTCTTCAATGTTTTCCCACAAATATTTTTCCGCTCCAACATATTTCAATGCCTTTTGGATAGCAGTTTCTTCATTAATGGTTGGCGCAATATCCACTGCTAGACCATCATAGAAATTTCCATTTACTGAAACCAATTTTCCATTCTTTTCATGCAAAAGGTATTCGCCTCCCATTACAGTAAAGCCTTTAAATATTTGCTGATAACGATAATGTGTAAATCCTATTTCATCATGCTCGGTTTTTATTAGTTTGAAACTGTCCGAACTGGAAATATTCAATTGTTGACCAAACGCCCGAAAAAAATCACGCGATACAACATCACTTTTTGATGTGAACTTAATAGTCGAATAATAAACTTCTTTTTGAAAAGAATAGTTCTGATTCTCTCGCGCTTTGGGTTTTGCAGCCCCGTTCGGTGAATTTACCTGCTGGTTAGTATTTCCGGTTTTTTGCTTCTTGCTAAACGGACTTACAAAGTTTGGTTGAATTACGGGCTTAGCCTTCTTGGTTTGTGCAATAGAGAAATGAGATGAAATAAAAATGAATGATATCAAAAAAGCCGAAAAATAACAGTAATTCTTTCTCATGGATATTATATAAAGTGGTTATCATCAAATATATAAAAATATTTTCCTTATTTTATTAGTTTCTCATTTGGAATATCTAACCTGAAAACTTACTTCATACAGAATACCGATAATTGGTTATCTATACTCTTCTCTTCAAAATAAGTTTCTAATCTTTTAAGCATTCGGGCATCTCCAATGGGATCCAATGGTGTATAGAACAGCGTTGCGAACTTTTTGGGCTTAAAAAGAACGCTACAATCGAATCACCACCACAGATATCGGGGGTAATGGATAGGCAGTACAAACTGACCACCTCAGGCCGAGGCAAATTGACCACCCTTTTTGCTAGCGAAGATTTGACGTTGTCTATTTTTATAACATGGCAAGAATCATTCTCAGCATCGTTTCTGGTGATAAAATATTTCGGTTAAGGGTGGTCAAACGAAACCGGCTTGGCCTAGTCAGCAAAACTGGCTTAGCCTGGTCAAATTGCCCGGCTTTTGCACCCTTTAGTGTCAAACATTAACAGCAATGAAGTGTATTACTTTATTGGCTCATTAAAGAAACTGTTGATTGCTTACTCTGCTTTAAAAATAGATCCTGCCCACCGCAACAAGGTGTATGGAGGCAAATCATTTCAGGGTTTTCTGCAATTTTCCGATGATTATTATGCGGCAGCATTATTGAAAAATCTATTAAAAAATAATCAGGCAAAATAGAACGAAATATTAGCCAATGATTTTGACTTGCCACTTTACTCTTTAACAGATGATGCTTACTTAGATTCAATGCCAGCAGGCAACGAATTGAATAAAGAATTGAACCGCAACAGCACCATCTCCAGGCAAGCCATTGGTCGGCAGAAACCCGATAAATTTTCAGAAGTAATGCTATGGTATTCAAGGGTAGCAAGCAGCCTAAAATTGGAACTGAGTTACCTTAAAGAAAATAAAACTTATGGCTCACAATCGCTGAATGATGATGATAGGAAATATTTGCTAGCTAGTTTGAATAAAGTGTTATATGGTACAGCATCAGTAGTTCGTAAAGCACTCGAAACCAATGATATTAAACCGGATAAAATGATTTGTAAAACTGGAACCGCAGAAGCTGCTAATAAGCAAGGAAATTCAAGTAGCTCATTTGTTTTGGCGAACACTCCCTATACAATTGGTATTATGCTTAAAGGAAGAATACCCGACAATGGCAAAAAATTAGCTGCAAAAGATCTATTTGTTTCATTAATTCCGATTTTAAAAAAAATATGATATTCTAAAATAAACTTGACAAACGTCGAACTGATGTTCCCGGTTTTTTATTCCATGTTTGATCTGTATTTATTTTGCGCGCAATAGAAGTTTCGTTAACCTCTCAGCAAATTTATTAGCTTTGCTTAGCAATGGCAGCAGCAGATCAAATAAAAAGTCTTATTAAATCGTTTGCGGAAGGCGACGAAGCCCGCTTTTACGCTACCGCCATGCAAATTGCTGCGTCCGAAGCAAGGAACGGTCATTCGGCATTGGCCGACGAATTAAAAAAACTCATTGATAATGCGAAAGTTAAGCGGCCTCAATCATTCGGTGTTGTAAAAACTTTTCCTGTCAACCCTGCTCAAAAAGAGCTGAACGATCTCCTCGAACTTTCGCACCCCAATGAGAAAATCAAAGAAATGGTGCTCGATCCTGTTCTTGAAAAGACGCTAAAGAGGATTCTGGATGAGCATAAAAAAATAGAGATACTCAGAGAAAACAACTTAGCACCCCGTAAAAAACTCTTATTTATCGGCCCGCCGGGATGCGGTAAAACAATGTCTGCAAGGGTACTTGCCAGTGAACTTGCAGTGCCATTATTCGTTATACGTCTGGATGGGTTAATAAGCAGGTACATGGGTGAATCAATTGCAAAGCTCAAATTGATATTTGACTCCATGCATCAAATCCGGGCCGTATATTTTTTTGACGAATTTGACAGCATTGGCACTACCCGCCAGCAGCAAAATGATGTGGGTGAAATCAAAAGGGTTCTAAATACCTTTCTCATTCAAATTGAAAAAGAAAACTCAAACAGCGTAGTGATCGCCGCCACAAACCTTCCTGAATTTTTAGATCAGGCGTTATTCAGGCGATTCGACGATATTATCCAATACCCGCTGCCAAACGCAGACGAATTGCAACGGCTATATATAAAGGAACTACACGAATTTAAGCTGTCTAAGAAATTCAATTTTCAAAAGATCGCCGGTGAATCAGTCGGACTGAGCTATGCGGATGTGCACAGGATTTGTGAAGATATGGTAAAGGACTATCTCGTCTATGGTGAAGGCGAGGTCTCAGAACACAGGTTGATTGCGTATGCGCATCACCGTAAAAAGCCATTCTAAGCCAATATGCCCCCTTTTCAACGAGAACACCTGATATTGCCTACCCAAGCGGAGGCGCTACCATATACAAGTCCCAACCGGGGAAGAAATAAGGTTGAACCTCGGCCTATCGGAGACAGGCAAGGGCATGGGGAGGGCGTAAGAACCCAATTCAATGCAGCAGTAGAAGCCTTCCGGGAAGAAGCAGACTTTGACAGCGTTTACGTGGTCTTTAAGTCTCCTTTGGATCTGCTGCTCGACATAGACAAACTGGATAAAGGCAATTTTCGCCTTGCCTCTTACAGGTCTGTGCCATCGCAGGATGCAGATGGTATTACCCACACATACTATGAGGCAACAGTTTGCCTTAACCGTCGTGCTGTAACGCAGTTCCTCGCTAAAGTTGAGCAATACCTAACACAGGAAACCATTAATGGTAATCCCAAGAACCAACCTTTAATGGCGAACATTGAAGAAATCAGGGCCGCCACCCTGCAAAGTTTTTGGCAGGAACCGGAGTTGCCGTTTCCTCAGGCCGACGAGGAAAACTGGTGGGAAATTTGGTTTAGCCGGGATGGTAACCAAGACAATATCAGTCCATTAGAAACAATCCGGCTCCGGATTGGTGAGGCGAACATTCAAATAAGCACGGAAAATCTCAAATTTCCCGAACATTGGGTGTACCTAATGCGCTGTAATGCAACACAGCTACAAAATGTCTTATATTCCGACAAGCTCGCGGAAATACGAAAGCCGCGCGAAACAGCCGATTTTTTTACCACTCTCGAACATCAAGAACAGGGTGATTGGCTAAGAGATCTCGCGGCGAGAGTAGATAACCTTTCTGACCAATCGAATATATCTATTTGCCTGTTAGATACCGGTGTTAACAGGGCGCACCCGCTGTTAGAAAACCTGATACCGGCGAGGAATCTTGATTCTGTCAACCCGGCATGGACAGTCATGGACACTAGAACACCCTACGGGCACGGAACGCCGATGGCCGGTCTGGCATTATACGGTGATCTGACCGATTTGATGGCCAGCCGCGACAGGGTACAGATCTATCATAACTTCGAGAGTATAAAGTTCATTAATGACAATGCGCCACATGATCCGGTACTATATGGTGCAGTAACACAGGAAGCTATAGCGCGCGGCGAACTTCTAAACGCAGATTTCAAAAGAATTATCTGCATGGCCGTTACGTGTGAAGCTACCATCCACCGAGGCCGCCCTACATCCTGGTCGGCAGCTATAGATCAGCGCTTATTTGGCACTACGGACGAACCGAACAACAATATTCTCGTCATTGTTTCGTCAGGCAATCTTCCATGGGAAGACCGTGCCAGGTCTCCGATATCCAATGCAGATTTTACCATTCAAGACCCGGGTCAGTCATATAACGCCTTAACAGTAGGCGCTTACACATTAAAGGATAGTTTGGATCAAGTTGCATTTCCTAACTCCCAACTACTCGCTTTACGGGGAGCAATGTCGCCCTGTAATACAACCGCAATCGGCTGGCTGCATGAGTGGTGTAAAAAGCCTGATATTGTGATGGAAGGCGGAAACAACGCACTTCAACACGGCGGTGTGATTGACCCTGAGTCATTGCTACTGCTCAGTACCTCAAGAGGAGGAATTGGTCGCAGCCTTATCACGACCTTTAATGACACCAGTGCGGCTACTGCTCTTGCATCAAAATTCGCTGCTGAATTGTATGTAGGTTATCCAGCTTTAAGGCCGGAAACAATTCGGGCATTGATGGTACATTCTGCCGACTGGACACCTGCTATGCTTGGGAACCGGACGATAGGTCAGCTTACGGCAACTGAAAGAGAGAATTTGTTAGCCCATATCGGCTATGGTGTGCCTAATCTTGCAAAAGCCAAATACAGCCTGAATAATTCGTTATCTATGATTGTTGAACGGACGATTACTCCGTTTAAACTGGAGCAATCTGTCGTAAAAACTAACGAATTCCATTTGTTTGATCTGCCGTGGCCGACAGAGGTGCTGCAGGACTTATTAGGCACTATTGTTAAATTTAAGATTACCCTTTCCTATTTTATAGAGCCCAATCCCGGCAACAAGACATATGAACTATCAGCCAGTTATAAATCGCACGGATTACGATTTAAAATGATTAACCCACGTGAAAGTCTGGAGAACTTCCGGGGTCGTATCAGCCGTACCCTACGTGACGAAAACTATGCTGCCGAAGGCGGCGAAAACTGGACTTTAGGAAGTCAGTTACGCGACAAAGGTTCCATACATAAGGATATTTGGGAAGGTACAGCCGCTGACTTGGCAACAAGAAACAAAATTGCGGTATATCCCGTAGGCGGTTGGTGGAAAACTCGGAAGAAGTTGGAGCGGTACAATACCCAAGTCAATTATAGCTTGGTAATGACTATTGATACTCCTTCGACCGACACAGATATTTACACTCCAGTAGCAATACAAATACCGATTGAAATATAGGTTGTTTATCTGATAGAAAGCCCGATGAACCTCTCTAAATCCTCAACAAAAAAGTTCGACATATTCCCGCCCTTCTCCACTTTAACCGGGAACATCGAACCGATGTTCCCGGTTTCTTATTTTCACATCATATGCGAATTAAACGATCACTTTTAATATATATGCCAAAATAAAAGTGGTTGTTCAACTTTAAGTACATGAGTAGGAATTTTGTGGAACAATTTAAGCCTATGACTGGATAGGCCGACGCACTTGGATTGATGCGAATTGATTTTTATTGAAATGTATTGACGTGTAATCTTGTTGATCCGTTTACCCTATTCGGGCAACTATATTATTTTCAAAGATCAACTTAAGTCTTAATAAACTTAGATGCAAATTTTGTATAAAGATGACTTGTTTTTGGTTGGCTGTTGGCTGATACTTCAGTGATTGTTATTTTGTCACCAGGTTTGTATTTACCATTAACGGCATTATACCCCAATAGATATTCCCCACAGAAATAGTTCCTTTGGCTGTCCTGTTCAATTACGCCGTCATATATTGCCGGCTGAACTTCATTCGGCAGAGCTATTAGCTTATTCTTATCATGATCCTGGTTCTTGTCAAAATAGGATTTAAGCCAAACTAATACTTCGAGCAACTGAAAAACTACGCTATTGAAAAAATAACCGGTAGGCTGGGACTTAATAAATTGATCTGCCTTGATAGACAATTCGCCTTCTGAGTGAGAGCCATCTTGTGTGATTTCCATGATATTTTTGAACAGGAAACCAATAGCCGGTGGCATAATCTCCGTGGTAAAAGAATAAGAAGGGTGATTGTTGCGAAGAAATCTACTGGAAACATTCATTCCTCCTTTACCTTTTAAAACCTCTGAGGGCAGTACTCCAATCCTGTTAAAAGCGGTTAATATTTTCTCAACAACCTTCCTGATTGTGTTTATTTTTTCTTCGGTTTCCTGTTTGTGATTATCACTCTCAACTGTATTCAACAAATACAATAATGATTTAGCTGATTCAGCACCTATGTACCGATCTGTACAAACATCAAACACCGATTCATACTTGTGGCGAATCTGTGTGTCAGACTGGGCATCAGCTGCAGCCTTAATATCCTCCCAAAGCGACTGAATATCATCTTCGTTAAGTTTATCGTAAACTTTATTGTCCTTGTAAATTTCGACAAAAGTATTTTTACCTCCAGTAATACTTACTTGGCCAGATAAAATAAACCATGGCAACTTCTTTTTGTCATCCCATTTATCAAAGTTCCTTGCAATTAATACCCATGCATTATCATCCAAGGCATCGCCAGATTGACCTGGCTTTTTATAAAGTCTTCCATCTACTATTACTGCATCATAGTAATGAATATTCCTTTCCAATTCTTTTACACCGTCTTCCACATTGTTATATGGGAAAAGACTGATTCCATTAATGACGGCTTGATCTATTATTAAATCAAGCGTTTCGAACTCATCATCAAACCAAAGTACTCTATATTTTTTCATTGCTTTCAAATTGAATAATCGGGAAAGTTATTTCAAAACTTGTTGCCAAATCCTCCCAAAGACCTTCTGATCCAGGATCAAAATAGATGTCTAATTTTCCACCAAATTTCTTGATGATCTCATTGATATACCAGCCACCAAATCCACTACCGGCAGTTTCTGCAGACTTACTTCCTTTCCTTATAAAGTCGGAGAATTTGAAATCTTCCGGAAAACACTTTCCCGAATTGGAAAACAAGATAATCAAGTCATATTCATTTTCCCTTCCTGGTGCATAAGAGGAGTTTAATAAAATATGAATTTCAATTCTATTATGCAGATAACTATGACGATAATGAATGTCGCTGCTCCTATTCTGAATGGCCCTAGTAGGAAATTCTGTAAATGCATGTTTTGATGCATTGTCGATCAAGTTATCGAACAAATCTTCCAGCAGATCTTTATTAGCGAAAACATATGCTTTTGTATCCAAAATTTCAGAATCTGTAAATGTCTGTTCATCTATTGTATAACTAATGTCAAACTTTCGGTCTTTTTTATCATGAATCTCTTTCACATAAGTGTCAATAAACGCAACAATGTCAATTGGCGCTAAGACCTTCTCCTCTATTGACTTTTCAACTCGGGTAGTTCTACTTAATGTTTCTGAAATCCTTTTTATATCACGTTCAATGATCGAAAAATACTTCCCGAAATTCAAAGAGCTTAGTGGATTTTCCTTCAAATCCATTGCATTTGGTATTAGTGGCAGGATTTGATCCTCTATGATCTTTCTTAAGCTTTTTATACTTCCTCTTAAATTTGATGCTGGACCGGCCAATGAATGCCTGAGATAGGTGTTTTGCTCGAGCAACTCATTCTCAAGACCATGAATTGTCCTTAATGCATCAAGCTCTCTCCTTTTTTCAATGATTAGTGATTCCTTAACACCTTTTATTTTTGCTCGTTGCTCTTCAATAGAAGGCAGCTCAATTTGAATGTTAAACAAATCCTGCTTTCTAATCGCAGGAACGGTGGAACCTACTCGCAAATATGAAAGTGCCTTGAGGACATAATCGCTATGCAGTTCATTTACTAAATATGCTAGATCAACTTTGCTTTCATCCACCTCAAGGGCAATAATATCATTGTTTACAAATATGGACTCACCTTTATATTCAAAATAAGTTGGCTTCAGTGTATTCCATCTTAAAGCCAATAATAACGCAGACTTTTTTATTTCAAAAGCTTGCTTTGGCAATTCAGATTGGATTATATTATCAGTGTCTAAAAAGAAACTTAATTTATCAACCTTTAAATCTCTTATTCTGACGTAGCGTCCAGTAGAGCCAAAATTTGATTTAACGGGTTGACTGTTATAGGGCTTGTAAAGTGTCATTTCAAATTGCTCAAGAATACCTGACAACACATTTGTACTTAAAATAGTCAGAATATCTCCGAGCTTAACAACGTTTGAACCAGAAATGGATGAAATGAAATAGCGCCTTACGTTTAGATCATAATCATTGCCCTTTATTGTGCCAGTATCTACAGTTCGCAGTGCATCTGAATTGTCACCGGTATTTAATGCAGAATATAATCCTTCGTTGTTGATTCTTTTCTCCTTAGCTGTGATGTTCTCTATATAAGGACTCGCATCAACAAATCGTATAATTCCCTTGTCCCTTTTGTCCTTATTAACAACAATTACCGAGAAAGAAATTGATGTGTTTATGAACAGACCTCCCGGGAAATAAATTACCATCTCTAATAAATCCGCCTCCACTAATTCTCTACGTAGATTTTTTTCCTGCCCCTCGTTATTAAGGAAGCCTTGCGGTATTACTGTGATCAGCTTCCCCTTAGCAGTTAAATCATTCACCCCTCTTGAAATAAGAAATTGGTCAGCGGTTTTATAAGAGTTAGCATAGTCATCACGTAATCGCAAATTAAAAGGTGGGCAGGCAAATATTAGATCGTATTTTTCATTCCTTGGATTCCAATTTTCAATTGAATCCTCACACACATATCCTGAATACAGATCGTCCCATTTTCTACCTCCCTTTACCAAAAGTCTAAATAACCCTACAAGATGTGTTGCACGATTTATCTCTTGCCCAAAATATGTGACATTCTCAGGTATTAATACACCCAAAGACGCGACACCCGCAAAAGGATTATATACATTGTCCCCTTTGCTGAGGCGAGCCAAAGACGCAATTAACTTGGTTAATTCTATTGGTTGAGTATCCCCGACACCTGAACGGCCACTTACTTTTGAAATCCTATTAATGAAATTTTCAATAAAATCTCTGAAGTAAGAATTCACAGATTTATCATCAATATAATTCAGTCCGATACAAATTTCAGTTAAAGACTTCTCCGATAACTTTTCTAAGGATGGCAACAAATATGTTTCAATCCAAAGTGCCCTTTTAAAATCGACATGTACTTCTTCATTTTTGAAATCTGGTATTGCCTCTAGCCGATCGACAATATATTTAGAAAACTCTTTATGGATCGTTGAGTAATTTGTCGGGTATAAATCCCTTAAAATACCTTCTTTTTTTAGAAAAAGGCAACAACCAATAATCGGTAAATAGTCACTTATACTCACCTCAGCCCTGAGCAAATCTATCAACTCAATAACTTTGTTTTCAAAAACCGGGTATTGCTCCACTTCTGCATTCATAATAGAAATAAAATTGTTTGACGTCATTTTGTTTGACGAAGCAAAGATGAGACATACGTGTGCAGTACAACTGCATTGGTCAAGAATACTTTTTAACCATGCAGATTGCCTTATCCCTTAATTGCTCCGATAAACCTTTTGGAGAAACAACCTTTATCTGATCACCATAAGAAAATAACAAAGCTACCAACTCGTAATTTATAATAATATTTAGTTCAATAATCACACAAGAATCTCCTACTTTCTTTATTTTCTGCGACCCATGAATTGGCTTTGTTTCTATGTACGGCCAAAGACTCCGGTCAACCTCAATCTGCAATTTTTGAGGTTCAGCATTCATAGCAACAGTAACGCCAATGCAATCCTCAAAATAAGTAGTGAAATCTACGTTATTGTTATCCTTAAATTTTGTACTAATCTGTTCTGCATCAATAACTCTATCTAACGCATAGTTCGAAATTACTCCTAATTCTTCATTTAGTCCAAATACAAACCACCGGTTGTTATATTGTTTTAGGTAATACGGGTGAAAGATAATTTCCAAAGCGTTCTCTTGCCGGAAACTCTTGTAGTTGATAAGGAGCGCTGTTCTATAGGCAATAGCATTAAATAATGTCGAAAAAAACTCCATTCCTTTCAGGTATAGGTTTTGTTCAAAATCAATGACTTTTGCAGCGTTCCCTTTTAAACCAAATGCTGATTCAAGTCTAATTGATAGTTCATCAATCCATTCAAAATGAGGCAAACCTTTGAATCTTGACAGCATTGAAAGGGTTTCTTTTAACTGCCTGGCCTCGTTTTCATTAATTGGTTGATTATTGATGCTAAATGCTAAATCGGAATATCTATAATAAACCTTCTTACCATCTTTGAATCGTTCAAGAGGTATACCCCAACCTTGCTGACTTTCCATGAATTTAATATCCTCAAAAATCTGTCGCTTTTTGATCCCATCTGTAATGCCAGAGTATTCAAATAATGCATCGTTACAAGCATTCACAAGACTTTCTATGTAATATTTTCTTCCAGGGTTACGAAAGCAATTATCAAGTACATTATATCTTATACTTGCATTTTTGTTAGTTGCCATAGAAATACAAAGCTATCCAAATTATTAAAATTTTTATCATAGTCAAAATGACAGTTAACAATGGAAACACTATCTAAACTTAAGGTCTTTTTTAGTCCACTTTATGCTGACGATTTACAGATTTGGGTATTTTGAAGTCTGCAAGTGTTCTGGTAACAGACTTAAACTCTTTTGCAAATTGCAATATAGAGAGTTTCTTTTGCTGGCCTAAATATGCCTTAAGTGCAATTGACTTGTCCATAGAATACTATTTTAGTTTTAGCTAAAATAGTCCACCAAGGTCTGACGTACCTACAGTTTTAGTTGATCGATATAGATAATTAAATCAATATCTTTACAGCCTATAAATACACAATCAGCTAATTCCTCAATCAAAGGCTGAGGAAAAATATAATTGTAATTGTTTGGAATAATATTATTCGTTGTTTTTAAAAACTGATCCCAACTGTCTTTTATTTCAATTACTTCTGCCTTGTGTCCCATTTTGTTGAGCATATAGAAAACGCCTCGCATCCTAGCCTCATCCGATGGGTGACTAGGTGTGGCCTGGTAAACTCGATTTTTGCCACTACTTAAAGTTGTCAATTTTAGATTTGTCCATGCAAATGCCGGTCCAACAAGATAAGTTGCAATCAAATCACACGTAAATTCCATGATCCATAAAGCACATCGCATCAATGCCGGACAAATGTTGGAAGACATAAAAAAAGAACAAAGAAACCACTCGTAGTGGAACCGACTATACTTATAGATTTTTTTATGTTAGCCGACTTACTTTGACAATGAACAATGCTACTTTCAATTAGTGTCACTGCAAGGAGGTCAGCTATTAAAGAATTAATCCAGTTTAAATTCTAAAAAACGTCTCTTCACAAGAAATGCCCTGCCACAAAACGTGATCCCGCATTTCTTGTGAAGAGTATCTACAATTAAACCTCCTTAATCCAATTGCTCTTTCCACCAATGCCTGTAATGATCAACGTTTGAATTGCTCTAGAAAAAACCACATAGTATAATGACCTTTCCTGTTGAATATATAACTTACGCTCATTTTCGGAAAGGTTCACGTAATTTGTATGCCGATAAGGTATTGTATTAGTCGACATTCCTTTAACAAAAACGATCTTAAATTCATGCCCTTTCATGTTGTGAAATGTCGAGACATTAATAGCATTTGTGTTTTGCTTATTGCTACTTAGATCAAAGTATTTAATCTTTGCTTTATTCAGTGTTTTTTTGATGTCATCTAATCCAATATTAGTACGCGCACTAATGCACATTTCATTCGGTAGTATTGATCCACTACTTAAAAGTTGTTTTAGCTGTGCTAAAATATAATTGTCCTCTTCCTCAGGATTTATGAAGGTGTTATACGACGGTTGGTTACCATGCATTAATGATAAATAGCCTTTTAAATTTTCTTGACTACCATCAAAGTCATCAACTAACAATCCTGACACAACATTAATTGCTTGGAGCTTGATCTCTTCTGTAGTTCTATAATTAATTTTTAGTTTTCGACTTCTCCTTCCTTTTACAATAACTCCAGATTTAGCAAAATTCAGCGACCTCATATAAATATTCTGAAATGGGTCTCCGACTAAAAACATATCATTCTCTTTTTCTTCAACCACTGACCTTAATAAACTTAGCTCAGGGTTGCTGAAATCCTGAATTTCATCACAGATAACCGCGAAATAAGGTTTCAACTTCTGTTTTCTGAAATATTGAGAGAGTAAATTGCATAATTCCAGTTTTGAATAATTTCCAGCTTTCTGTCTTTGAAACTCTTCAACTACATCCCAAATTTCTCTTTTGTCCTTTCTTCCGATTCGTGAATTTCTACCAACTCGTGAAGCAGTATTATATTCTTCCAAAGAAGTAATATTTTGTTGAAGTATTATATCATTATATTCTGCGAAGAGAAATTCAACATCAAAATGTGAAGGTTGTTTCTCTAAGCTTTTGTTCCATATCTCCTTTTCCTGATCTGCGGTAAAGTAACCCACTTTTGCGTTGAATATTTTGTAGTTTGGGTCATTAGCCAAGTCCAAAATGAGCTTATCAATGTTTGATATATGAATTTGCCCATCCTGAATGCCAAATTCTTTTATAGTTTCTTCTAAATACCGAGCAAGACTTTTGGTATATGTAGTCAATAAAATTGGCCGGTCAAATATGCCTACTTTATCAACAAGATATTTTGCACGATGCAAAGCGCAAACAGTTTTCCCGGTTCCAGCTCCTCCTGTTACTTTTACTGGCCCATTATAGTTTCTATAAGCCAGACTACGCTGACTTGGGTGGAGAAATAATTTCCATTTTGCAAAACTTCCATTTAACACTTCCTCTAATTGAGCATCATCGGTAACAATGAAAGTATGTCTAAGGGCATTATTACTTTGCATTGGATTTTTATCTTCTTTTCCTGCCTCAATATCTTGTAATATTTCTTCAAGAGGGATACCTTCAGCCATATAGAACAAATACTCAAATACATCAAGCGGCAAGTTACTCTTAATGCTATTGAGTGTTTCAATTGACGTAATGTTCCGTACCAAACCAATCATTTGCTCAGGTGTACCGATAGAAATCAGATCAATATCTGCTAGATCACTAAATAGTGATTTTGCTTCAACAGAGTTCGTTACTACGTGGGGAGATTCATCAGGTTGTTCAAAGAGTTGGAACCCATGGATCTGTTGATTCCATTTGAAAATCTTATTTTTGGCCCAATCCATTGCCTGGTCATGATTATCTACCCACAAAAGGTGATAGCCATCTCCATTATCAGGTGCCTGAACTATTGCCCGGTATTTATCATCAACCCTAACTGTTCTTAAAGTTTGGTCTTTGAAGGTGCTTATTTTCTCATAGTTAATAGCTGAAGATGTAGGATTATCCTTGAATTTTTTCAAAAATTCCCTAGTCTTTTTTTGAATTTGTCTAGGTAAAGACGAGAATGAATCAAAAAAAGAATCGTGTATAAATAGTTGAATATTGTGGGTCATGATTGAAGTTTATTAATATCAAAGTCATCAATTGTATATTCATTGTAACCAAGAGCTAAAAAGCGATTTTTAGATTCTTCATCAAAAGCATACATAAAAAACTTAGGTTTATCTGAACCAAGTTCGGCTTGCGCAACAATAACATCGTCTTCAATAATGTCAAAATCATACTCTGTATTTATTGTAATTGTCTTTGCTAAAAGCATCTTCACGATACTATGTAGCTCTACTCTGAAGTTATCAAGAATGTCATTAATTGAACCCGGCAGTTCATCAGATTTTATTTCCCTTTCAACTCCTTTACAACTGTGAAATTGAACCAAATTGTAAGTTTGCCAGAACAACCCCCAATTATCTTTATTGTAATCTGAATTTGGAAAATTATGGTATATACCAGATTTTATTTCAAGATTAGTGGCCTGCCCTAATGTGATGATCTTCAATTCATCTGCGAATTCGAGATTATCGCTTAAAGCAAACTCTTTAGGTTTTGAACTTTCAAAAACAAAATCACTTTCAACACCAGATTCTAAAAATGAGTCTACCAAATCTGTTGCTAAACACTTGTTTAATAGCTTAGTTTGGCAGGAAAACAGTTGAACAGCAGACCATAGTTTTGTATCTAAATTTGAAATAGGGTGCTTCAGGAATGTAACAAACCTGGAATAGCTATCGAGCTTTTTTATTGATGTCAGATCCAATTGTTTTAACAACGGATGCCTTGTTGCTATATTCCCGATCTCAGTAAAATTGAGCTTTTCATGAAAGCTATCCTCTATTTTATTAAACGCACGATTAATAATATCATCCCATGAGAATATCCATAAATAATATTTTTCGGATGACTTAATAGCATCTCTGATTTTCAAATCACCAAGGACACGCTGATTTTCTTGTGTAGCATGATATTGATACCCGTCTAAATAAACTACAATATCCTTAATCTCCTGAACCTCATCAAAAGACTTCGATACTCCTTTTAAAGACCATGTTATACATTTAAAAACAAAATCAGGACGTGTAGTATATTTTACGCTTTGTAAATAATTGCCTGAATTCTGTGGTAAAATTTCATAACGAACAATATTATCTTCATCCTTCAAAGTAAGGATGTATTTTCTGTGTGAATTTTCAATTATCTCTTCAAATTCTGATGTTGGTTTTGATTTATAATCCGAACGAATAAGTTCAATAAATCTTTCTTCGAGTTCTGATTCCTCATTGTTGTTAATATGGGAAAGATGAGTGAGACTATTAACCTCATTCCATTCACTAGCTTTATCTAAAATATCTTTGAAAAGTTTTTCGGCTTCAGCCCTGCTCAATATTTCCCTGTCATATTGATTTGCATATGTGTAAATACACTTATAACAACCATCCTTTCCTTCATCTTTGCATAAACAATTTTTAATCTGATCGTATGCAATATTCAAAAGTTTAGTGAATTCATCAGTGTTAAAAAGCCTTGATAAATATCCAGTTCCGCCCGGAATACTCTCATACATTATGAGAAATCTTTCTTTTCTACCTGATTCTGAATTAAACTCTTCGTACTCCCGGATATTAACATGATCAGGATGGCCTTTATAATAATTTTTGAGTCCTAACAATAACCCCGCTTTGAAAATAGATACTTTTTCAGACGATCGAAAATCTTGAACAGGAAGTAGTATTTTCAGAGCCTCTGTTTGAAACTTCCTATAAATATACAGCTCGTTGAAAATGTCGTCACAATGACCTTCATATACAGTTGTTTTATTTTTGCAATATCCAAAATGATAAGATTTTATTCTCTTGTCAAGTTCACGTTGCGTAAGAGGTCTTTCCGTTGCTTTACCACAAGATTTACATACAACAAAGCCAACTTCTGGATTTTCCTTGTCATTTATTACTAATTTTCTGCTTCCCCAAAATCCTTCTTCCTTAATGCCGGTATTCACTTCAAAGTAATCGGCCGACGCATAAAATTCGATACCAAAAGGTACACGCTTCAATACCTTGGCTCCTCGTGACGAATTGCGGTCTGTTCGCAGATGAACAGACTTGTTGTAAAATTTACGTTCCCTATCATCAGAACTATCATTAATCTTTGACGCTTCTCTATCGTTAACTGATAAAACTCCTGTTAATTTTACCAAAGTCTTCCTGTTTGCCAAACTACCCCAAGAATTATGTAGGCATTTTGGACATAAAATTTGTCCCTTGGGTACATCAACATCTAGTTCCAAGGCATCACAATTGCTGCAAAATCTCCAAACTTCATAATCTTCGTTGGAAAATATCTCAATACCCTGAGCTTCTAACTTATGACCTTGGCTATAAAATACATTGCCTGGAGCTAGTTCGGTTATAGCACTTGATGCTGGACGTACAATTTCACCAAAGTCGTCGATTCTATACTTTGTTCCACTCTGATCCTCAACTTTGGAAATAATCTGGGCATTAATGTGAACGCCAGTCTCAGGAAAAGCATAGTTAGGTAAAATCCCAAGGTTAGTGAGATATTCGACAGTATTTCTGTTGTTGATGTTATGTATAGCACCTGATATTGCTCGCTTCTCTGCTTTTAGGGCCTCGGTCTCCGGACCTGTGGTAGGCAATTGTTTAAGTTGCTCTTCAATGTCTTTCCTTTTCTTATTATAATAGTCGAGTTCACTCAATAATTTCGTCTGAATTGATTTTAAATGTTCAGATGGCTGATCCGCATTTAGATCCATTTCAATTTGTTGGATCGCTTCAAATGCTTCATCGTTATTATACTTGTTTTTGAACGCAGCAAAGAGTTTTGTTTTATTTGCAGATATAAAGGCTGCTGTTTGGTTAAAGACGAAACGAGAATCACCGATTGGCAAGCTCTTAAGCTTCAGTAATCTAACAATAAAGGGAATATTGTTTGTAGAAGGAGCTGTTGAAGCCCACATGTCAAAGCAATATGCCATAAAGTGCCTTCTTAAAATATCCCGAGCACCTAAATAACAGGAAGGCGTTCTGATATCACCTTGCATCATTGACATTGTATCCTCAAAGAAATACTGATCATGTTCGTCTCGCCCTGCAAGATTAACAATAAGGGAAGTTCCCGATGCACGACCTGCGCGACCTACTCTTTGTAAGTAATTAGATGTTTCCGGCGGAATTGATGCATTGAAGGCAATATTTAGATCACCTATATCAATACCCATTTCAAGGGTTGATGTTGCTACTAAGACATTTGTACTCTGATATGAAGGTCTTAATTTGAAATCTCTTTCAAGCTTTTCTCTTTTATTTCTGTCAATTAAGCCGGTATGGTCTTTTGCAAATATTCTTAACGCCCTTCCTCGATTATAGACCATACGATAATAATCAAAAACATTGTCCTTATGGGCATAAACACCAGTACATCTGTATTGTAAACAAGGCATACCTTCTACCCATGGACTGTTGCTACTACCAACATTCAGATTGTTCCCGCATATGGTGCATTCAAATGAACTTACTGAAGTTGTAAGGTATATCTGATCAGGATTTAAGCCGACATTGTTAACACCTGCTGCGACTTTTTTATCAAGCAATTTATTTGCTTCCAAATACTCAAATAGTTTGAGATAGAATTCATTGATGAGCGCAGATTCAGCGGAATTTACAAGAGGGAAACATTTTAAGAACCAAGAACTATACCAATTGTGCTTGCCTCCCTGAGTTTGTATAATTTCAAAAGCCGCAGTATTGGGACCGGGTGACAAAGTAGCAAACTTAGGCAAACGTGAATTTTTGCCGAAGTTTTTAATGAGAAAGTGCTTTTTATTGGTATTCTGAGTTATTAACCAATAGTTGGTTCTCTCTGATCTGTACTTTTTCAAATACACATGATCAACACCTCCTTTAAAACGGAGCCGATGTAAAAAACCAAGAAGAAACTTACAAAATGCATCCTTATTTATACGGTTGCCTAAACTTTCTCTATCAAGCCATATTTTAAATTGGCTGTAAACGTCTTCGAATTGCTCGGTGTCGAATTCCACAGCAGACGCTCCTGCCTTTTCCAAGGTCCGTCCAATACCAGCACTAAATGAAAACTCAGACCAAATCTCCCAACTTATTCTATTGCTAAATTCCTGTAAGAATTGCCGTGTGAACGTCTTATCCTTATCTCTGTAGTCTTCAATATTTATCCTGCTATCGCAATCCGGGGGAAGGTATTTATAAATATATGCATCTTCAGGTTTTTCTTCATTAATCAGTTTCCTGCGCCACAATAGCTCAAATGCTTTATAAAGCTCTGGTAAAGTTATCCTCTCTTTATTTGCTTTTAGTACACTTTGAATAGCGTGCCGCATACCAAATCGATAGTTCCTATTCTCTATAAATCCTGCCTGGTGGGCAGCATCCTGTACACCATTAGTAAAGGCAAGTAATTTCCGGTCGTGATCTAATGCCGGATCAGTAGCAGTTGCCATTAGTTGGGCTGCAACTATTGATTCCAATGTTGGCAAGCCAGTGCCTATCAGTGCAAGTGTATTCCGGGAATTGCAATGAGGGCATATTTTCTCAATACTGTGATCAACCTGCCTTCTCACTCCAAAAATTCTAAAGAGATTTTCGGAATCTTTTTTGTCGCTTATCTCTAAGGTTTCAGGATTTACATAACCGTTAATTGGGTCGCCGGTAAAGACGTAATCATCGGCTAGTACATCTGTGATTGCTTTTTCTTCAATGCCGGAAATAAAGTAAATGTTCTTATTCTGGCTGTCTGCCATGAACATCTGACGTGTTTTCGACATGTCACTTTCTAAGTGATCATTGTGTTCTTTTTTTATACCAATCCAACCGGAGCCGCCACAGTCGCGACAATAATACGGGGGTAATGATTTTATCTTCTCATTCGGATTCAAATCACTCTCCCATGCGAACAATGGATATGGTTGCATTTTTTTAAGAATGCGATGCAGACTTCGTATCCAGTAGCTTGTTTGAAAATGTACAAACGGGAAATACTTTGTGCCCGACAGCTCTTTAGCGTAGGATAATATTCCGGTTAAAGATTGTACAATCATAAATCCATCCCGGTACAAAACACCTGTATCTGGGAGGCACCTGTTTATCCAAAGGTCTACCGTTTCTTCTAACTCAACAACACCTTTACCAGAAAGTACTACTAATTCATATAGCCATCGGTTTTTTTTGAGTTGCTCTAAAAGTTGTTCCTGAGAATTTGAATAGCCCCAAAGGTTTAATTGCCTGTTTATATAAGAATCATACTCGTCTTTCTCATAAAAGTTGCACTCTTCTGTTCGCGTAAGATCAAATTTTGGAACTTCAATTGATTCATCAAAAAAGAATTCAGGGTCTACTCGCTTCTCTTCAATGACTGCACCTCTATCCACCTCAGTACCAAAAATTAATGAGAAAAACTTAATCAACTCTTCCTTTCCTTCATCACCACCAGCCATAGTTGCAGAGGTGCCGATGGGTATAAGCTGACCATCAGTAATAGCCAGTTTAAGTTTCAACCTTCTTATAAGGTTGGCTACATCTGAACCCTTCGCACCGTCATAAGTATGTAACTCGTCAAGTGCTATAAACTTCAATAGTGAATTGTCTGCAAGATTATATTGCCAGAGCGGGTGGAACCGTGCCTGCATCAAGGCGAAATCCAGCATTTTAAAATTGGTAAGAATAATATCGGGTGGGGATTGTATGAGTGTGTCCCGATCTTCTATTATTCTTTGTTCCTCCATACGGGTAGGCCGATTCTTACCCTTCTGTCTTCCTTCGCCGATAAAAAGACCAGCCCTTATTTTGTCGCGCAAAACAAAATTCCCATTCTCATCTTTGTAATTGTATATAGTATCAGCTAAACGCCTTGCCTGGTCTGTAGCAAGAGCGTTCATCGGATATAATATGATAGCCTTAATGCCCGGCCTGCCGATGTTTTTATAACAGTAGTCTAGCAGCGGATATAAAAAACTCTCCGTCTTACCTGAGCCCGTTCCTGTAGTAAGTATTAATGGTTTTGGCTCATTATTTTGCGTGCTTAATCTTTTGAATGCCTCGTATTGATGCAGATATGGAGGGAAATTTGGGTGTATCGTTAAGACATCGCTCAGATTTACATCTTTTTCAATTCGCTCGAAAGGAAGCCTTATTTGAATATAAGGCCCTTTGAACATTCCATGACGTTTATTATACAAAAAGTCTTCAAAGGCTTGCTCAACTTTTTTATCGTCAAAGTTGTAAGTAGCCTTTAAGTATTCAACAATCGCATTTTTTATTTCTTCCGCTTGTATTAATGATAGCATTTCTCTTGGTAATTTATTTTTACATATCTTGCGAAACTTGTTTATGACATTACAAAATACGGTTAATTATGTCTCAACAAGTTCTCCTGAGCTATTAACTGGCTGAAAAATAGTGCTAAAATCCACGTAGACTTCGAAATCGTGTGGTCTGATAGTCAATCCCGAGTTGATTCGGTGATACTCTTGTTCCAGTTCCACATTAACAAAGAACGCTTTGTCGATAACAATTTTTCCATCTTTCACCAATGCCATATGGTACTTACTCTTGTTTTCAAAAGCAGTCTTTACTTCATTATTCGTAATGATAAATGAGGTTCCTGACACCGATTTTACTTCCAAATAGTCCCAAGGGTCGCCTACTTGTTTCCTGTATCTAAAATCATATCCCAAAGTATCATCAGCGCCAGCTTCGTTTGAGTTGCCTGAGACCCATTGCACGTTAATTCGCCCATGCTCTTTTATTAACGAATCTCTAACTTTTTGTTCTGCCTTTTTCCCTGCTTTCTTTTTCGCTCTTTCACTCCTTGGATCCACAACCCCGCCACCCTGTTTTTTTCCTTGTCGGGCCGACGTGGCTGCTGGAATTTTGCCACTAAGCTTACCTTCAACGATTGGCAACAATGTCTCGTCATCTTCCCCTTCGTCAGTTTCAGCCAGTTCCGATACTTCCGCGTCGTGTATGAACCCTTTTATTACTTCAATGTTCCCCGCGAAATACAAAAGACTTTTTTGCTCATCACTGAGGGACTTTTCAAAATCATCATGCTGCTTTGTTAATTCTACGTAGTCCGGATGAATTTCAATTGGCTCTGATTTATCATTCAGTTCTAGTCCAAACGTATCCGACACCATTTTTGCTAAAATTGAAGTGTAGTTCAGCTCAATTTCCATTGGAGGTAAATCAGTATCAGACCACTGCATTTTGTGCAGCCAGCCTTTGAACTCATTTATTTTACCTAAATACAGCTTTTGTTCGGATGCAGTTAAAGGATTGAGTTGTAACCATATTGTATTGGCATATTGGCTTGCAATATCTCTAGACACATCAAGCATCTGGGAAATGTGCCAGCTTTTCACCCCATTAAACAACTGATTGTGTTCAGACAACAGGTTCAACGTAATACCTAAGATCCTCCGTAATTCGCCGAGGAATTCTATGCTCTCCTTATTAGCGAACTTTTCAAAATCAACTTTGTCATAATTTTCAGGTAGATTAAAATGCAGGCTATCATTCAAGAATCTGCCTAGTTGTTGTTTTTCAGTAACGGATTCTTGCCATTCAATCGTTTTCAATTTACAAACTGCTTTCCAAAACTCAACTTCAAATACAGAGAGCCCAAGAAGTTCATAAGCCTCATTCATGTATTCTTCCAGAAAATCGCCTTTGATAAGCTCTTTCGAAAATTCAAAGCCATCTTTGAATACTGAAATGTAGTTGTTCTTCGCTTCATTAACTTCAAAAAGGATACACATTATTTCAGCAAAAACACCACAAAATTTTGGCGAATCTTTGAAGTGATTCAGTCTCTTTAGACTATCTGCACATATAATAAATTCATTTCCCGAAACCAGAAATTCGTCAATACCCAATTTTCGTACTTCTCCATTATTAACAGAGTATCTAACCTCTGAGACAAGACTGACGATGCACCTTTTCAGTGCATTTGCTGCATCCTTTTTCTCCTGCGGCTTTTTTAGCGAGGTTATTCGATACGTCAGCACTAACGGTTTAATCTGATTGAACCATCCGTTGAAATTTCCTGCCTCAGGATGTTTGATTTTCGACTCTTCAATTATACCAACTTTTAAATGCTTAAACGTCTTTACTGAAAAGTAATTGGGCACCTGTCTCCCTCCTGATCTTTTGGGAAAATCGAACATCCACAGATCACGAGTTATCAATTCCGGCAATGTGCTATTGTCGGAATAATAAATATCCTCGTCATCAATCGAAATGTATTTTTTTGCTCCTTTTCTTGTTGCAAGCAACTTTGTGCCAGGTTGAATCTTAGACTTTAGCCCACCATTCTCATTTTTCACTTTAAAATGCTCCAAGGCAAGTAAGTATAATTTACGTGCATATTTCGGCTCTGCCTCAAGATCACCACAAGTCTTTATTAATTCGTAAACTTTCGAAGTCTCTAAGTCGACAAACGACTCCTGCGCTCCCAATTTTATCAACACATCATTTACCTGGCTTTCTCTTAAGCCAAACTGTTTAAGAATGGGGTCCTCATAATTAATGTTAACCGCATTAATAAATGGAATTTCATTACTTTCAATTAGGTAGCTATTGAATCTTTTGAGCAGGCTTAATTGGTAGGAGATATATGACGGCTTTTCCGGAATAAATGTGACATTTCCGTTATATTGAATCGATAATTTATCAGTGTTATTCAGCTCCAGGGCACGAAAAATATGTTCTTCTTTCAGTGCTAAAAACAACAACTTCTCATTGGATAGTTTCTCGAGAGTAACATTCATTAAACCAATCTCCAACCCCTTGAATTCAATAGTGGTAATGTGTGTTGGTTTGGCAATTTTCGAAAAAACATAATTCTCAATGTAAGGATCGGGCTCGTTTTTCCATTTTTTGATTGTTTTATCATTCAACTGAGCGTACCTATTAACGCCCAACCAGATAAAAAACATTTCAACCTGTATACTATCTTCATTATGTAATTCATATGTTTCGACATTGGCGACGTAGTCTTCAGAGTTAAGGACGCCCTCGTATAATTGCTCGGTGATTTTCCCTGTAGGGAATGATGAGCTGAGGAATAATGAATGGCTATTTTTTATCTCACCGGTACC
This sequence comes from uncultured Flavipsychrobacter sp., assembly GCA_964493865.1. Classification (GTDB taxonomy): domain Bacteria; phylum Bacteroidota; class Bacteroidia; order Chitinophagales; family Chitinophagaceae; genus Nemorincola. Next base: position 232,317 of record CAZBPS010000003.1, on the reverse strand, counting down.
AGAAATCAATGGACAGAATTTTGAAAATGTTTCTTCGCGCTTTTTTAGTGATATAAAGTTCTTAAAAAGGCTGTTAACCATTTGAACGACAACTACTTTAGCAGCTTCCGCATCCAGAGTGTCAATTTTTTCCTCGGTACTGGTGATAATTTTAGTTATCACATTTTGGGAATCATACGGTTGTATGTTGACAAATGTTCTAAATAACTTCGCTACTTCCCTTGAGTCATCAGGCTCACTTTTATCAAATTTTGGCCGATTCCTAATTATAAGAGTCTCGTAAAGTGTTCGGTCTATTACGTCAATATTCACAAAATCGGGGCGATTAAATACGCCTTCACTTTGAATTGCTGGAGTAAAAGCGACATTGCGACTTTCAATAACTTTACCCTTATCATTCAATAGTAACGGTAACTTATCGGTTCTGTTCCGATTGAATCCGTCGTCGAGTATCAAAGTTATTAACTCTGCCCTGTCTGCAATATCTACTATGGCACTGCTTAGTTCATTAATAATTGGTAAAAACTCTTTTTGAGGGTAGGGCTTGAAACTAAGCGGGAACGATTCAGTAATATTTTTCTGTTCCGGGTATAATAAGAATGGCAAATACTTGCTTAGATTTCTTCTAATAATGAACTCAGAAAAAGTCTTGCCGTAATATTTTATCTGGCTAAGTCTAGCATAACTCCCATCAACGCAAGGAATCACTTTCAGCTCATTGTGCAGGGTTTTTAGACTGGCGTAGAAGTCCCCAATTAATTTAGAGTCGGTTTCTGTTTTAATAGGTAGTATCATCCTGAATGGCCTCCATTCAGCTTTGCCTTCGGTTTCTTTTGCCATCTTTAGAGCGCACTCTTTGAGTAGCGTCACCAGTTGCTGTAATATAAATTTGTTTTTGTCAGACTCAATCAAGTAGTCTCTTGAGCTGTTTAGCTCAAAAGTGGCATGAATGATGCATGGCAGGTGAATAGATAACTTGGCAGGGAAAAAATTGAATAGCTTATAATAGGCATCTGATAAATCGTCCTGGAAAGCAACCGTTATATTGTATGATTCCTTTTCTTGTTTGTTTGGGTCCTGTAGGTGAGGCGGTAGCAAGTCTTCCTTTGTTTCTACCCGCCAAACTTTGTCCTTGATCTCGATGTAGGTTAGCACCCCGTCGGTAACTTTTTCCCTTTCATATTGAATGCCCTCACCCGCTAGTCCTTCAATAGATATTTTTTTAATATTATTGAGAAACAATAATATCTCTTCCCGACACTCGAGCAATTGCTCCTTTATTTTTGGCTCAAATTCCTTTTTGAAATCTATTTCTATTACGGTCGTCCAATAAGGATCAATATTTTCGGCCGTTGTTACTCTTGGGATCGAAAGTATTGGAAATGGAACGGCTGTGTTTGTAAGGCCTCTGTTAAAAACAATAGTACTTATCTCAGGTTTTGAAGCTGCAAGGTGCAAAAATTCTTCTTCAGCAATTTTGGGTGAAAACTCTACCAAACAGCCATTCGTGTGTATGACTATCTTATCGGCCCAGTTAAGTATGGACCTAAATCCCAGTCCTTTATTCCCTATGAACGTCTTTTTTGTTTTGGGGCTTAGATTTGCCATCATCAGCGACTCTATTCCGCCAATGGAAAACGATTCGCCCTTGTTGGCTATAGTAAGCTTATTTTCTTTAGGCGAGTATCTGATTAATACTTCCGGCGACTCAGTATCATCTGCATTTTGCAGCAGTTCCAGTATTTGTCTGCCGTTATACTCCTTTGTCAGTTCTACTTCCCGGTTATAGTCTGCGACAACTCTTTTCGGGGCATCGGCATAAGTTTTGTGATTTTCCGCAATCAACGTATTGATAGAATTGAAAAAATCTTGTTGGACCATGATGTGAAGGTGAATTGGGGGGTGTATTATTAAGCTGATCTATTAAAATCCGAAACCGCTCTTTCCAGAAGAGCCCTCAAAACCGATAGGACAGTATGCGGCTCCGGTATCGATGTAACCTTTCCATTCTTATAAGATTTGTGCACACCCTGACGAATGGTGATGGTTTTCCTATCACTCGAAATCGTTATGGGGTTTCTGTCAAGATTTAACACCGCTTCATTTGGCATTTCTTCCCTTATATTTATTGTAAGTGATGCCGCACCCGGAAACTTATCTTTAAATGGTTCTATCACTTCATGAATATAAAATGAGTACGCAGCATCGTTTACAAAGCCTTCGGTTTTCCACTCAATCTTCAATTCTTCCATAGCCTATTGTTTATCGTTATTAAAAATCTTTTCAAAATGTGCCCATGCCACCTTATAATCTTCTACCCGGTCGCACTTATCGAAAGGAGGATAGTATGTAACCTGCTGACCCATGTATAGTTCACTCTTGGTAATAGTATGGGTATATGTAGCTCCCTCTTTTAGCGTGCGCTGCATGGGGTTTACTTCATCGGTTATTTTTTCCCATTCCGGTCTATCTATACCTACGCCTACCAAGCCCTTGCTACAAGTGAAAATTATACTGCCTTTCTGGTCGTACCATGTATCATCTTCATTTTGCTGCAATACCGGGAATTGCACATTGTAGATAAGGCTTAATTCATCAAGGGTAAGCCCCAGCGCCATAGCCGTTATCACATCTATCTCCACCAATGCCTGCCTGCGCTCATACCAGTTGCGGAGCGGGGTATGCCAGTTCCATTCTTTGGTTAGGATATTAAACAGCTTTAACCGTGCATCGTCCTTGCTCCACTGATCTTGTGTATATGCTTCCTGCCAGTTCTCCTGCCACAGGGATGCGTAGTATTTGTTGAGGCAGTTGAGTAATAAGGTCCGGCTAAATAATTGTGGCTTAAATCTGTTTTCTATACCTAATGGAAACTCTTCGACCCTATTGTTATGTAGATTAGATGCGCCAATTGTCTTAACGAAAAAATCTAAAACAATTGACGATGTAATACCGCAACACTCAACAAGCTTTTCAACATTTTTAAATATTACCGAGTTTACGCCATCTATGTGCGCAGACTTAGGCAAAAGAATCGCACCGACTAAAGTTCGCTCACCGGCTAAACTGAGCATCTTTCTAAAGCCTAGTTTGTAGTAATTAAACCAACTATCAAGTTCAACTTCGCCGCTTTTTTGTTTGCCAACTGCGAATCCGGATATTGACTGTTGATATTTAAAAAGATCGGTGACTGGCACGTAATTCGTTCTTGAAATATAATTTTCATCTACTAAGTCCGTTGCTAGTATATCGTAGTCCGAATTTAGCACGCATTCCAATCGAGGTGTTTTGTACAAAGGATTTGAAACGAAAAAGTGTGGTCCACTATATATCATCTCAAATTTTTCTATTTCAGGATATTTCGTGAATCTTTTTATTTCATTTGAATTTATCGCCGCAACCTCGTTCCAACACAAAGTCATTTTATTCTCAAAATCACTTATTGATGTATTGAAATTACTTAACTTATCTAGTATTGCGATAATAGATGATGAATGTACTATCACAAGTTTAGCTCCCTGCCAGTTTGAAGAATTCTCAAATGTCGTAGCTAGAATTTTAAGTTCATTTTCAGTAAAATGAACAAGTCTGTCGGAATGAGATTTTAGGTTCCAAACATATTTCCCTGTTACTGAATCTTTAATTTTTATGCCACTTGCTACTCCTGGCTGATTTTGAACGAAACATCCATCAATTGTTAATGGGTGAAATAAATTAGAAATCGAGTCAAAAGAAACACTATTTTTTGTACCTGAATAAACATGTGTTCCGTAGACTGTATTATGATGTACCTCTGAGAACAATGAAAGTTCATTTGTGTATTGAAAATGAAATTTCAGTCTTGGATAAATTTCCTTCCGTAATAGTTGTCCATTAGGGTCGTCATATACACCTTCAGGGTGCAGAAGCCCCATATAACCCTGCGGCGCAGTTAGAGAAAAGCCATTTTCCAAAACACATTTATAGAGGTTGGTTTGCTGCCCTACAAGCAGCGGATAATTTTGTTTCGCATTCATAAACTGCGCAGATCCTTCCACTCCTATACACTCGTTGAAATATCCATTTTTTTGACTTTCAACAGCGAAATAAGATTCCTGCATTTTTCTTATTTGTGGAGCCGTTGTTTTTCTGATAACGGTTTCTGGAAACTGTTCGGCAATGACATCTTTTTCTTCAAACTCTAATTTAAGCCACGGCGGGTTCCCCACTATCACATCAAACCCACCTCTTTCTTTAAACACTTCCACAAATTCCAGCTCATGGTGGAAGAAGCGGTGTTGCTCCCGCAATTGGGTTATAATATTTAGCCGGTTATCGCTGCCGTGCAGGCTCCACTTATCAGCACCATACTTTTTTATATGCTCCAGTATGCTCTTGGGGTCGGTAGTATCGCCCAATGTTGCCAGGTCTACACCCAATATATTCTCCACCTCGCTATACCACTGGCTGCGGGTAGGGAAGTCGGCGGCCTGCCGTGCATCCCAAAACCATAGGCTACACCAGTAGTCCATTATCATGCGCAGCTTGTAAAATGGCGCACTTCGGGCATTACGGCTTTCGGCTAGGCGTTCTTTTTCATCATAGCCTTTCATGGCCATCTGCGGTGCCAGTTGCCCATATACTGCATAGGCACTAGTTGTGTCCTTAATAATGCCCTTTATTTGCCGGTAGTGTTCTTCCAGCAGGGCATCTATTACCGTGCATATCTTTTCCAGTCTCGTACATTCCTGCCGGGTAAGCGGCTGCACAAACTCTTTTTTCCTTGCATTAATGGTCTTACGCTGGCTATCGCCTATCTCTTCTTTTATCAATGGTATGCCTACCGATGCCAGCATATTATCATCGGGCAGCAGAAAGTGGTAATATTGTCCCGGCTTGCGGGTATAGCCCTTCGTACCCCAGCGCACCCGCTTAGGGGCTTTGCTCCACCATGCACGTGGTATGGGTGAGCTTCGTTGCTTGCTGGTGCCTTCCTTGGGATATTCTATTACTACATCCTGCTCGTCATATACCTTCAGCCAGCAGCCTACTACGGCATTACCCGTACCCAGCCTGTGGGCAAAGAACGGGGTCTCCATATTGCGGTGCATACAGTTGAGCCAAAGCGATAGCTTGCCCAGCTCCACGGCGGTTGGGTTCAGATCTACCCCATATACATTATTGGCGGCTATAAAGGCTTTTACTTTTTGTAGCTCATCATTATAGCTGCCGGGTACTATACGTGTGCGGCCTTTGCGTACCTCTTCCGTTTCTTTCAGTTCCAGGTAAGCATCTGCCAATTGGTTGATCACCTCGTTATGGAAGGCGGCAGCACCCATGGCAGGCTCCAGTATTTTCAGGGCCAGCAGCTCATCGGCTACATTGCTATCATCTTTGTCGTTCTTATCTATACGCTCTTTTAGCCGGTCTATTATCCCCTTCAGCGTATATTTCACCGTGGTTTGTGTCAGCACCTCCGGTGTATAGTAAGATGCTGATTTTTTGCGGTCACGTCCGTTCAGCCGGTACACAAACTGGCCTTTAGGTATTTGCTTATCGTGTATAGGGTTGCCGTATTCATCATTATCCTTTACTATTTCGGCTTCTTTAAACTCATCTCTTCTTGCCAGTGGCACAAGGAAGGTATCTTCGGTATCATTCGGGTCGTCAGCCGCTTTTACTTCTATCAGCGTATCGGCTGCAAAAAAACCACTGAATGCCAGCAGGCTCTCATATACGCTACCTAGCTGGTTAATGCCAAGGTTGGCATACGAAATTCTACCCCTGCGCTTTTTGCCACTTGAGTCACTCAGCGATAGCCGTCTAATAATCTGCTGCAATACCACATTGCGAAACTGCACACCAGATAAATGGTTCAGTTCTGCATTATCAAACAAAGGGGAATCCAATGGTTTCATTTCAAAACCATGCTTAGTTTTTACCCCGGCATGTAGATGGTCAAATAGTTTCCATAAGCTTTTAGAGATGAAATAACCGTTGCGCGATGAATCGGTCGTAAGTGGCACCATTTCGAGGTCCCTAAGCATTTCCAGACTGTAGCCCTTCTGATAGGTCAGGTCTTTAACCGGCAATATCTCCAAGTCTTCACGAGCCTCGGCATAAAACAGAAACAGCAAACGATATACCAATGACAAACATTCGTCCTTCAATGCTCTCGCAAACCTGTCTTCAGCCATTAGCTTTTCTATGGCTTGTTTTTCATCGTATGTTTTTGCGCTTGTTTTCTTATACCATATCGCTTCATTAGCCAGGCTCTCTACCGCATAAATAACTCCCTTTTTCAAGTTTTGGGTTACACCATAGGCCGCTTTATGCGCATCTTCGTCCAGCGATTGCAGCAGACTGTCGGTAGTGCCGAGGAAGTTGGTTTTGGCTAGTAGCGCATAAAACAACGCCAGGTAATCGCGATTGTTAACCACCTCGGCAAAAAGTTGCTCCAGATCGAAAAGCAGGAAGCTGTCATACTTCCACTTTTCATAATGTATCAGGAATATTTTAGCCCCTGCCAGCATGATGACATAAGTAGGTCGTTCATCTTCCGGTAGCAGGAACAGCTCAGATAATGCTTCTTTGATCACGTCCGGCTTCAAAATAATGTCGCCCCAAGCGCTGGGAAAAACCTCTTTCCACTCGCCCCTATCCCATGTTTGCTCATATATACCCATGGGTTCTTTATCGCCCTCATGTACTATGGCTTTCATTTCCATAATAAACAAGTAAGGTTTGCCGCCCTTGCTGTAATTATACCTCACCGGTATCACCTCGGTATCGTTGATAAAAACGGGGTGGTTGTATTCAGGTGTTCCGTTGATATAGCCAAGTGCATCCAGCACTTCCCGGTGAAAATCGCTTGCGCGTTTTACTTTGTCTTTCTCCCGCTGTATGTTTAGCAGGTCATTTTTAAACCGGAAGTATTTTTCACGTAATGGCGATATCCGGGCATTTATTTCTGTCAGGTGATTGGCGGTTTTATTGCCATCACTATCTTTTTTCTGAGTAATATAGCCGGCCTTGTCAAACACCTTTTTATGGAAATCATCCGTAAAAAAGTGCTGGGAGTAATAGTCGCCGATATTTTCTATAAACCTGATCATGCTTGTATGTATCTGTTATGCATTGTAAAAAACGGCTAGCAACCGCAAATAGGGGTCATTCTCTAACTGGAAGTAGGTTTCATAGTATTCCTTGGTCTGTTTATGCACATAATCTATGTCTCTCTTTCTCCTGTCTTTATGTGTGCGTAGCATTCCTGTTTCCTCCATGCCAAACTGAAGTTCCAGTTGTCTTTCTGAATTCACCAGCCACTTGTTTAATTTTTGCTCGTAAACATGCAGCTTATCCTCTATGTCATCAGCAAGGTTGCCCTGCAATATTTGCGTGTATAGCTGCATTGCCGTTTTTACGGCATCCGGCAACATGGCCTGCATTATGTCCAGATGCGCTTGTTCTATCTCCAGCGTAGGGAGATCGTCAAACAGCCTGAACTCCTTTACGAAATCATCAAAGCTTTCTTTGTTACCTACTTGCGACCCTATGAAAGAGCGACCAATCACAAATGCTTTTGACAGAATAGGCTGCCCCTGCCCGTTAGATGTTATACCTTGAAAAATAAACCACGCCGACTTGTCTGGCAGAGGGTTGCGCATCCTGGCTACCGGTGCATTGCCTTTGTCTATGCGAGCAAGTATTTTATATTGCAACCAGCGCGCCAATGGGTGCATATCATATAGTAACTGATGCTCCGGCCACGCACCTTCCTTTTTTCTTGCTTTTTCAATAGCCCATTCAACAACTTCTTTATTACAAGTTAGTTTAAACGTGTCCTTCCTCAGAGGAAAAGCTTCGGCAGGCAAATCATACAAAACACCCTCATCGCTTAGTTCCGGTGTTTGTACAAACTCTATCATTTGATCCATCCGGTCTATCAGTATGTTATTCTGCAACTGATCATCTACCGATTTTAATTCATCAACCAGCGTTGCGTAGTAATTGAAATCGCTGGTATAGAATGAGCTATGCGGTGGCTCGAATATTTTCTCTTTTGTGATTTTATCCTCTCCTGCAATGTCGAACACCGCATCCCAATCTATTTCATCATCCTTTTGTTTTACATCCAATATCGAAACGTCACCTTTAATGAATGCCTTGGTAACTAATTTTTCTTCCTTGGCAGTATCGTACAGCATCCACAGGCTACCTGCATCGCCAAGCGATTTATATACCTCTTCCTCTTTCTCTTTCAGCTTATCCAATATCCTGAAATCATCTTTGATATTGGGATTGTCGGACTTTGAAATGAGGTAGTAGATAAACGGTGTTTTTGTTTGACCGAAGCGATCTATACGGCCATTCCTTTGTTCCAGCGTAATGATAGACCACGGAATATCGTAATTGAACATCTTGTGGCAATGGTAGTGCAGGTTCACACCCTGGCTCCCTGCATCGGATGACAGGAATAGCCGGATGGGACTATCTTCTTTAGAAAATTTGTCAATAATGAGCTGTTGATCCGTATCAGACAAGCTACCATTAAATTCCACGATAGCAGATTTGTCAATTTTGAATGCCTCCCTGAGTTGTTCTTCCAGATATGTTAATGTTGGTCTGCGCTCCGCGAAAATGATGATACGATCATCAGTTTTCTTTCCCTGCCAACCTGCCGCTTTCAATTGATTAATTAGCCCTGTAAGCTTGCCGTCTTTTTTTGTTTTTAAAATATGGTCGATCTGCTTTTTCAGATCCAGCAGAAAATCTCTGGTAATCTCCTCATCAATTTCTTTTGCCAGTCGATTGTTTATTGTTTCCAAACATGCGGCTGGCGAAGACATATACGCTTTAAACAGGCCAATTGTGAACAGCAATGCACCGTCACTAAAATTGCCCTTTGCTTTATCAAAAGCTTCCCTTTTGGCATTTTGAATTCCTTCTATTACCGCCTCTTCTTCAGGAAATAATGCAGTGTGAAAGCTGGTAGTTACCCTGTCCCGGAATGAATCGCCAACCTCTTTCTCTACATCTTTTTTAAACCGGCGTTCGAAGTATGGTCTTATATCTTCCGGCACAAAGTCATCGTTATATGGTATCGCTGTGGGGTCTAATAATTTGATAAGGTTGGCAAAATTTTTCTTTTTACCATTGTGCGGAGTAGCAGATGTTAACACCAGTGCCTCACTCCGCTGCGAAAGGAACTTGGCAAGATCTCCACGCTGGCTACCGGCATTGGCTACCGTGTGGCACTCATCCACCACTACTACATCCCACTTTATCTTTTCCAGAAAATGCCGGAACTTCCCATTGTTCTTCAGCGTGTCTATTGAGACAATGACTTTGTCGTAATAGTCAAACGGGTTTTTATTAGAGGGGATAATATTACTGATTCTTGCCACGCCTTGGCTGTCTAACCTTACCAGCGGAATTGAAAAACGTGCCCATATCTCCTGCTGAAACTGGGATAGGATGGATTTCGGCGTAACCACCAGTATGCGTTGGCCTTTACCCCTACGAATCATTTCTGTCAGGAAAATACCTACTTCTATTGTTTTCCCAAGCCCTACAGCATCTGCAATAAGTATTCGGGGTTTGGGTAGTGATAGTGCTTTTATCGTAGGAACAAACTGATAGTTATTGGGACGTATTGCAGCTTTATTAGCTATCTCAATTCCACCCGAGTAAAATGATGAGTTACGAAGGATAGTTTCTATAAACAGCTTTGACTTCCGGTAGCCATTAGAATTGTCAACAACCAATTGAGTTGATTCCGGTGTAATTATATCAAAATCTTCAAGGCTAAGGTCAAAACTAAACCGCATACCTTTCACTAATTCAGAAATCCCTTCTGCTTCGATTATGGTATTATCCACATGCGTAACCAAGAAATCTTCATCTCTAAGTTTTAGCCGGATTCCGGCAGCTATATTGTGTTTCTTTGCTTCAATCATGAGGGTGTTTGTAGCGTTTGGGACTTAAACTAATATTTTCAGTTCAGCATGTAAATTAAGTGGTAAACTCAATAAATTTAATGATTTTGAGTATTTTACTAGATAGCCTATTGTAAATTTTTCAGATGTCTGTGTATTTCAACCATTGCTAATGTGTCCAACCTGCAGTACTCTAATAAGTACTTTCTATGCTGCTCCTGCACCTCTGGTAAATGGTGCTTTAACTGTGAGTATATTAAGCTGGCCGTTCCTCCATCCTGAATATTGAGTTCAGCGTATGATAATTCAGGAATCAATGCAGGTAAAACAGACTTCAACGATGCAGATTCGTTAAATGCAGGTAGGTAATACAACCTTCTGCGGAAAGGAATCATTAAATCCACAACCCGTTCAAGAACCCTGGCTATTGCGTCGGCGAATTGAGGGAAATCTCTGGCAAGTTCGCGCAGACGTGTCATCTCAAACGTTTTGTTCCATACAATGATGCTGCCTTTGTCCCCTAACTCGCCTAACAATGATCTGAGCAAAGCTTCCCGTGGGTCGGTTATACCGTCACCAAGAAATTCACTGTGCTCAACTTCGCTGCCTACAGTTTGCTGTTTATGCAATGAATATTGAAAAGGAATCTGCTGATATGGCCGACTATGGTCAAATTCCGGTACTGCAGGCATAATTGTCTCAAAATCGAAAAAATAGAGGGGGTATTGCCATTCTTCGAGAAACTCCCGAATAGCTTCCCGGTCAATGTTCAGCTGAATGGTGGAAGGCTCAGCCTGAAAGTTAGCCCAGCAATGCCCGGTAAAATCACATTCGTATGGCTTGTAGCAATGATCGCCCGTACCTATAACTGGCTCCTTTTTATCCTTCAAAAGCGTTTTAAGTTCTACAATCTTGCTAGCTATGAAATCTCGGTTAGCTATTACCTGCTCTTTTATTGTTTGTTTTGTAAAAAGCTCTTGAATGTTCAACTCTCCAATCCGCACATACTGGTTGTTAAGGTGAATAATAGAAATGTCCTCTAAAGGCACGCCACTGTTGCTGATAACAAAATGCTGAAGAGACGCATCCAGTATAAATGGCTCCTTAACCTTTGTACTTCCCTTTACCTCATATGCATACCACTTCCCATTTTTTTTCACCAGCATATCAATCGCGCATAGTACACCGTCGAAGTTGAATGCCGCTTCGTAAATCACCTCCTGTCCACCTTCAACTAATTCCTTTGTTTTCGCCACAGCGATATGATAAGAAAAAGCATCCGGCGGCTCGGCGCTTACCCCGCCGGGGAACAGACCTTGAGCCAATAGACCAATGTTTGTACCTGCGGCAAATATTGATGTTTGCTCTTCGTCGTCGAGGTTGCGAAGATCATACCTGAACTTATGAAAATAGAGCCGCTTAGGGCATTGGCAACCGTACATGAAGGTGGACTTGGAGAGTATATGTTTGGTCATGATTCTGATATTTTACTCAAAATGAATTTGAAGTTGACAACTAAATTAGGGACGCTTCATTTGCAATAGTTTTGCCGATGAACTGTGAATCGACACCAATTCGTCAAGTAAAGTCTTTGGTTCCAGCACTCTCATTTCTTCCCCATACGACAGCAATTCCATCAGGAAGTCATGCGTTATCTTGATAAACAATTCAACGATTATCTCTTCACCATCCTCAATTACTTTTTGCGACCGGTGGAACGGATAGGATTTTATATATTGTCCTTGAAATTTCGTAAATAACAACACAATCCGCTGTGGGACTTCATCTTCAGGATTGATTATGCCGATACAGTCCTGAAACATCGAGTCAATATTAATATCGAAAGGTCTTTTGAATTTGCGTTTAGTAATTTCCAGCTCAGATATTCTATCGAGGCCAAATGTTTTTATCCTGTTGTCATTAATGTCTTTTGCTACCACATACCACCTGTTTCTTGCTTCTTTGAGGAAATATGGTTCTACCAGTCTGTGGGTAACAGTCTGGTCCCAGAACTTGTAGTATTCAAATTTCGCCAGAAGGTTATTTTTGATAGCGTGCAGCAATCCATATAGATGCTCAGTGCCGAGCGGTCTTCGTTGCTCAAATTGTATATACTTCGAGATACCCTCAGTTATATTTAATGCGTTAAAGGTGTCAAATGCCTCCAGCAGCCGGTACTGTGCATTCGGCTGGTCGCCCTCCGATATGAAGTATACTTTTCTGGAGAAGTCGAACTGGATATCAATATCAAATATGCTCCTTATCTCGTCCAGGTCTCGCTGGAAGGTGCGCCTTGAAACAGTAAAATCATACTCTCTAAGTTCTGATTCCCGTTCGAGGTAACCATTAATTTCATCAAAAGTGCAGGGATGTTTCTCCACTTTTTTGATTATGAGACTGTATCGTGTTATCGCTTCTCTTTTTGACATATTGAAATATCTTTAGTCAAATAATTTATTCGCTTCTCAAGCAACTTTAAATCCAATTTGCATTCTGTTAGCTGTTATTGAAAAGCCGGGCTTATCAGTATTGTATATATCAGACAGTGTCATCGGCTTGTTTGTGACATGATTACTCCCATTTTCCTTAAGTAGCTGGTTTGCCTTTTCAACAGACAGCTCCCGAAATTCATACATTGCGGTCAACCTTCCTTTTCTTAAAAGGGCCTCGTCTATATTGCTGCTTTGCGTGTTGAATGTGCAAATTGTTTGAATGCCGAGGCTTTCACCAAGAATGCCGTCTGTCAGGTTAAGCAAGATTGAAATAGCAGAATTAGCGTTTTTCTCACGGGATACTAAAAGCTCTTCTGCATCTTCAATAACAAGCACGGAATTTCGGTTCTCAATGAGAAGGCTTACAAAATTTGGCGTATCCAGGTTGCCAGCCAGCCTTGGAGAAAGGAATATGAATTGCTTCCTCACGCTGCTAATCAAATACCTGATATAGGTTGACTTTCCGGTGCCGGGCATGCCGTGAAACAGAATGAGACCGCATTTGTGGTTGTTGGAAAGGAATTTAACTATGTCCTTATGTAGCCCCTGAAGATCGTCATTGTAATTACTTTCTATTTGCAATTTCGGTTTCGGGCAGTTGATACTGGTTAACTCAAGCCCATGAGCACTACTAGTTACAATGCTGATCTTCGGCTCTATTATTCGTCTCTTTTTAAAAGCCGATATTTTCTCTGCGATTTCCTGCGCCTTCTTTTCATTGCCCGTTTTATACAATACGCATACAACACCGTTGTCTTCAATATCTATTAGGATTTCACTTTCGAGAAGGTACAACACGTTTTCACATTCCATTTTCTTCCTGTCAGCACAATGATTTTCTTTCTGATGCTTTTGGGTAATGTTGCTCCGCAACGTGGTTTCCACCCAATTAATCGCCTTTAGGTAATCAAGTCCTGAAATGACTTTGTAGCTAGGTATCACTCCATAGTATGCATAATATGTGCGCAGGCAATTGATATATACCCCGGAATCAAATAAACTAAACTGCGGCTCTTTCTTTACCCGAAGTTCAAAAGCCCTTATTCGGCTAATATCTGATGTCATATTGCTCAATTTTTCATCAAAACTACTACCCAACTACGCCAATTTATGACGTAGTATTCATATTTCAATAAAAAAAGCCCACAACGGGGCTAGATATAATAAAATCTGATAAAATTGGTTACATCGCAGGTTCATGCTTGCCTTTGCTGGGGCCATTGGGATGCCGGGAACAGCTCATGGAGGTTAATGACGATATACTGCTGCTTTGACTGCCGCAGAATTTGCAGGTGTGTTTTGGTTTTTCACTGCCCTCATACAAAACGTGCTTTCCCTTGCCGGAGCCATTTGGGTGTCGTGAGCAGCTCATTGAAGTCAAAGATGAAACACTGGATGACTGTGCGCCGCAGTATCTACAGAAAAGTGTTGTGCCATATAGAATGCTTTTGAGCAAAATTATATTCAGACTACGCCAATCCACGTCGTCAAAAAATATATTTTTATGATGATTTTTTTGTATGTTTTTTATTATTCGCTTATTATCTTTATCACCCAATCTACAGACTATGAAGGACATAAACCAAATAATTGGCGCATCCGGAGCCCCCTTCAACAGAGAGGAGCGTTTTTTTACGGGTACTATTCTGTCTTTACTGTTTAGCGGAAACGACTTCAGGGATCTGAAACACATAACAGACATTATGGCCCCGGAGCTGGGTCTACTTCCGGAATACTCTGCCGAAAGTAAGAACATACTTTTTTACACAGAATATAACTTAAAGAAAAGCCGGTATGTGACCGGTGAGGCATTGGCGATAGCTGAAGATGTGGACGGAGATACTCCGGATGTACTTTTCTATGTATCTGATGGTGCCGTTACATACCTCTTTGCCATAGAGGTAAAGATGTATCACAGGCCTACATTCGACAACCTCGCTTTTCAAATGCAGCGGCAGAGGATAATTCTTAACCGGCTGGCAGAGGTCGGAGGCATTAAACCGGAACATATCTTCCACAGTGCGTTAATACCTGCGAAACAGGCAAAGCAACTCCCCAACACACTCCCCATTATAACTTGGGAACGGCTATTAGATATTTACAGTAGTGTATCAGCGAATGCCTATGCAATAGATGTACTTAAATACGGGCTGGAACAGTACGATAAATTAGTCGCAACTCAATCTTCCGGCAAGAACAACAGTACTGAAACCTTGCTGGGGATGGCTATTTTCAAGAACCATAAAAATATCGGCATTAAGTACGTAGGTTGTGGTGGGGGATTGAAGGGGCAACGATTTGTACGATTTGCCTCAACGGAAAAATGGAGATACAACAAGTTTCAGGTAACCACCTCGGAAACCTGTCCAAATGCCAACTGGTTTACCATTGACGATTTTATTAACGCGGTAAACTGGGATGCACCAACGGAAGACAATTGAAAACAATATTTTGATTAACAGAGCAACAAATGACCCAGGAACAAATAAGACAATTAGAAAAGGAATTGTGGGATGCAGCAGATGCGCTGCGTGCTAATAGTAAGCTGACTGCGGCTGAATATAAAGACCCTGTGCTAGGCCTTGTGCTGCTGCGCTTTGCACAAAACCGGTATGAGGATGGATAGGCCGATCAAACTGACCACCTCAGGCCGAGGCAAATTGACCACCCTTTTTGCTGGCGATGAATTGACGTTGTCTATTTTTATAACATGGCAAGAATCAATCTCAGCACCGTTTCTAGTGATAAAATATTTCGGTTAAGGGTGGTCAACCGAAACTGGCTTGGCCTGGTCAGCAAAACCGGCTTAGCCTGGTCAAATTGCCCGGCTTTTGCACGCAATCGCCAGAATAAAAATAAAGTTCCTCATTTATCTGCTTTTTTAAAAGGTGGAAGGAATAAAAGGCAAGTCCATCTTATCAAAGATATTTATAGTTTATTGGTATTCAAAGTAAGTGAGAACCAATTCCAAAAATATTGCTATTAAGAATGAATTAACTGGTTAAAAAGCAAATTGGTTAAAAGAAAAATGATAAAAAACATAGTGAAATACTATGGTTTTTTGTTCTTTTATACTTTATAGAACTTAATAAGCAATGTATGAAATGGAATTTAAGTAATGAGCAGATGAAAGATATTGCTATGAAATCTCATCAGAGAGCAGTGAATGAAGAAAATTATAGATTATTCAAAGATATTCCCCACTTCCCCTTTGCTTCTCCAACAGAGGTTCAAGCATTAGTAAAACAAAGAAAATTGCGTTTATTAGTATTTCAAGATGCAGACATAATATCAAAGTTTGGCAATCGCAACACGCAAAAATTAAAAAAAAATATTGAAATATTACAGGCACTTGTTTTTTGGGCCGTAATAATTACTCCCATTGTTGTATCAATAACTTCCAGTAACTATTGGATATTAACTGCGATTGGATCAGGTTTAATTGGAATGAAGACTACTACCCCTACACCCCAAAGGGCAGTTTTTTCAATTTTGTCAATTATTTTATTGGTAGTTTCATTTTTCATAACCGAAAATGTACTTTTGAAGTATCTCTTTCTGTTTTTTTCACTTGCCAATATTCTTATCAATTTATTAAGAAGCATTAATGAAGGAAGTGTCCTTAATATTATCTATCCTAATGAACATGCTTTTGTATGGGGCTTTTTAAATAAGGCTTTTCTTATACGAGTATTGATAACAGGTGATATCATACATCCTGATTTGCCAGAGAATATGTTAGAGGCGATTTACAAAAAAGTATATTCTGCATTACATAACACCTGATAACATTGCCACTATTTAATACTTTCTTCAATTCTCCTGTTAATAATTTCTTTTAAATCGCTTGCTGTAACTTTATAAGGTTGCAATATTTCTATTGCTTTATGAATATTGTAATTCATTCTCCCTTGAACGGACTTGTAACTATTTGCCAAGTCAAATTCTAATAGCCAAGTTAACTCTCTGTTATGGCAACATTTAAGTATTGTAAAATCGTCAGCGTTCACAGGAAGCGGACTTTCTTTTGTGGTCATAAATGTTTCTAGTCTAATAGCAGGTGTTTCCCGAATCGATGACCCGCAAATAATTTGCCCTTGTTTAAAGGTAAAACTAACAATAGGTAAATTCAAACTGTCCAGATAGACTTGTAATAAATCATCGGGCATTATCACATCCGCCAGACCCTCTGTTTCAGCCGCAACCTTATGGGAAACACCATGATTGAAAAACTCCACTGCATCGGGCAATACTGAAATACGCATCATTCCATCGCTTATAATTCTCTTATTCTTGAAATTAACAATGGAGATGGCTTTTTTTAGTTCTTTCTTTTTAGCCTTAAAAGTTACATGCATATCTTAATACTTTTTTGAATAAAAATTATGTTTTAATGTAGAGAGTTGATTAATTCTATTTCTGCCATATCATAAAGTCCCGCCTCATAATTTTTTTTTAGTTTACTATATAATAGTGCGTCGCATAAATCCCAATTCTACCATTTCAGGGAAAGAATATTCATTTGCGTCTTTACCCCCAACACCTTGGTCTTCCATATTCTTATGCATATTTATTGCAACTTCAAGTTTATTTTTGAATGGACTATCAACTATTTGAGATGCATAGTAGTAATCACAAATGATATATGGATCGAAAATTTGAAAACTTCTTGAAATCTCATCCAGTAAATGAGGGTTATTGTGCAGTTGCAAGAGGATATTTTTCACCTGGCATTGACCTAGCTGATAACAGCTAGTAGTTCCTGGGGGAATTACCCACCATTCTTCCGGATATGCATCCTGAACTGCTAATAAAAGCCGTTGATACTGCTTTTTACTATTCAATTTGTAAATCGTCAGCATAAAGTGGACTGACCAAAAAGGATTGAAACTGTTAGCAGTCAAACTCTTCTGTTTTTCAAATGTAATTATCTTCAAAGATAATTTGCAATCATCCATGAATATAAACTGTTAATAATTCCTGTGGCTCATAACAAAAGAAAAACACTGCTCCATCGTCTTCAATCCAATCCCAGGTTCATTAATAAAATCAATCATTGATCGAATTTTTCCTGATTGTATAACATGAGATATAGTGTCAATCCGATCTTGTCTTATTGCTGTAGCCAACTTAATTTGTGCTTTGTTCAATTCAGTCCATTTTATTGAAAATGCCTCATAGAGATCATCCGGATACGATGGGTCATAATCATATATTTCAATTGCTATGTCACATCTTCCCAAATACTCCTGCATGAGTCTCAGTACTTCTTCCTTATCAAGCCCTCCATTATGAGTTCCCAACAGCGGAAATGCTATTGAATTAATCCCTTGGTCTTTGTACGTGCTGACAAATTTATCAAGACCTTTCTCAATGAACTCAATTTTACTGGGATATTTCCAATGATACTTGGTTGGAAAATTCAGCACCCAAGGGGCATCGCTTTGACCTTTGTATAACCAAAGCTTTCCGATATTAATTAACTTCTTTTTACAATGGTCCTTGTATATGTCAAACATCAAAGGATAGCGCAACTTATAAACCAGGGCAATACCTTTACCCATTACTCCTACACAATTTACGGTGTTCACGATAGCTTGAGTCTTTGCGTTGAATATGTTTCCCTTCTTAAACTCTATCGCCATGCCGTTATATGTTTTTTTAGTTTTAAATATTTCTCGTGATATTTATTAGAAAAGCGCAAGCAGCCTTCCTTTAAATCAAATACCTTACTTCCATCTTCATACTCAAACAGATGTTCCAAAAATGCGAATCCATTTGCATCTTGTGTATAGGAAGCAACATCACATTGATAGTACACAAAATAAAGTTCAAAAAATGATTCTAATCCAATTCCCGCCTTTTTTGCCAATCTTCCTAATTCTGAAGTAGTTTCGTAAGTATTCCTTATACCCTGAAAATACTCTCCAATAACGTCGCCGGAAGCAAGCGACAGGGCAATCTCAAGATCATCTGTTGCAAATGGTGTCTTATCCCAAATCTGTATTAATATATTCCGAGTACACTGGTACTGATTTTCTTTTTTTCCGGTAGCATCTGCTGTGGGCTTTCCGATGTCATGTAAGATTAAAAAAGTCTTAAATAATTGGTTGTAATTCTTTGACTTCAGCGGCCAAGGATATTTCAGATATTGATTGTACACCAGAACAGTATGATCAAACAAAACATAATGTCGCACTTTCATTCTAAAGAACTCATGCAATTCAGGAGCCGTCGCAATCAATTCTCTGACGTGGCGTTCCGCCTCCCTTATTCCGGAAAGTACTTCGTCGCCAACTTTCTTTTCATCACATACCGTGAACTTCGAATTTTCACAATTGGTTTGATAAACTATCCATTCTCTATTTAACTCGTCTATAAACTTCACTTTGAAGTGAATAACATTTGAAATTACGGCTTTTAAGTGTGTTTCTCCCCTTAGAGCGTTGCTCGAAACAAAAGTAACATTACCAACAATCTCCTTTGCAAATTTGCTATAATCTCCATCAAATTCAACGAGCAAGGAATGTTTATCTCTATAGTCAGTAGTTATTTCTAAAATGTCTTTCTCGTAAGTGACGCGTACCATTCTGTTTTTCCTATGGTAGAGTGACGATTTGTAATCATCAATGAATATTCTTTGAGTTAGTTCGTTGCCAACTTCAATCAGGTTTAACAAAGCTTTCTTGCTTGATTCATCTGGGACAAAAATTTCTATGCTGCTTAAACTGGAAAAATCAAA
Organism: uncultured Flavipsychrobacter sp.; assembly: GCA_964493865.1. Taxonomy (GTDB): domain Bacteria; phylum Bacteroidota; class Bacteroidia; order Chitinophagales; family Chitinophagaceae; genus Nemorincola. The sequence continues at coordinate 213,166 of CAZBPS010000003.1, read as the reverse complement.
CTCATTATTAATCAAAAATTCTTGCTGAGAATATGTGATGTAGTCCCTCCAATCGTCATTTCTTGTATTTCCTATCGAGCTGTACAAATCATCGAAATTGAATCTATCTATCATTTGATTGATTGTGCCGTATTCAGCCCAACCGGTTTGCATGTTGCCATTGCTTACACAACAACTATTTTCAACTTTTTCTAATACCTCATTAAGATTAAATCTGAAGAAAACTGGCACAGGACAGCGTGGCAGCCCTAACTTTTGAGCAGTTGGATAATGGGACTTCCACTTGCTGTTCGACACCCACCTCTCTCCATTATAAAAACGCCATTGCTTCAAAAAGCCAGAAGAACTATCAACTCCAAGACTCTCATTGTAGAACTGTGTAGGAGTTTGAGGCCTAAAATAAAAACGGGCGAAATTATGAGCATCATTTCTGTTTTCCACTACCAAGCCAGCTGAATTGGAAAAGCCAGTTTTATGCGCGTTGTTCCTTGAAAGGATTTTCTTAGTATTTATTATTGTTGCAGCATTTGTTAAATGTGTAAAATGGTAGATGTACCCTTTCCAAGCCGAGTTGATTGCATCAATTTTTTGCACAAATTTTAGTGAAGCATTTTCTGAAAGAATATTTTTCACACATGCCTTGAGAATATCATCTCTTGTTATCGAATAATTGCTTTCGAGTGAGTTATAATCCCATTTCCTGAAGTATTTTTTTAAGATTGCAGGAGTAAATTTTACAGACTGATTTGACGATAGTAAAGAAAAATTGAGATGGTCATCGAACTTATCTATAAACTCCTCATCAAGATCATATTTATCTGACGAGGAAATGTAATTCCAATCCCAATCTTTGTTCTTAAGCATAAATATCCAATGTGGATTTTCAATCACCTCTTTGCGCTTAGTAAGGACTCCGTAATTCCAGTATTCAAAAGATCGAATTAACTCCTCATTCAGTTGTATACTGTTATTATTGCTTAGAGCAGTCCATTCCCAGTAATCATTATACTGTTTAACGAAATCAGTAGTGAACATTGGTTTGGAGGACGATGACAGCATTTCCCAGTCTAAATCTTCTTCAAACAAAAGCTTTAAATAGTTCTCCAATAATAAGTTATCCGACAGGAAGTGCTTGGTTAATAATTTAAAATTCCATGGCTTTTCTTTAGTTTCTTCTATCAAACTATAGTTAACTTCCAAGTCCTTCCTTTCAGAAAGGTAGGCCCAATCCCAATCTTTATCCTTAAGTGCAATCAATATGCTTTGATTGGCTGATACATCATTGGATGTTTTGGGCAATCCTAAGTTAATACGCTTGTTCTTCGAGAGAGCTTTCCAATTCCAAGGGTATGACTGCATTTGAACTAAAAAGTCATTGTCAATATCTAAAACATATGATTCGGATAATAGCTCCCAATCCCAGTTCTTGTTTTGAAAGGCAGTCAACAGTTCTTTGCTGAATTTAATATCCTTCCTCCGTGACAGCAATCTCCAGTCAATAAAATCCTGCAGCTGAATGTACCTCCTGCTAACTTCACTGTAATGTTTGTTAGGGTCAATAAATTTTCCATATTCAGAAATATACTGCCAATCCCATTTGTTGATAAAGCGTTTATCAGATAATATACCGAAATTTTTTATTAAGGAATCATTTCGTGACAAAATGGCCCAATTCCAGTTTAATAATTTGTTTGTTAGACGTTTCTTAATCCCGTCTCGCAGATAAGTTTGAAAAGTACCACTTTCGTCAACTAGTCTAAATAGATTTTTTTGATTGGAAATTAAATCCCAGTTCCAAAAGCTTGTGTACTTCTCCAAAAAATAATCATTATAATAGAATTGATTGTGATTGGAAAGTAAATCCCAATCTAGATTAATTATCGATGGATTGTTCGATTCCTCATTCATCCAGTACTCAAGTAAGTCGGGTTTGTGTAAGAGCTTTTTCGTCAGCAGAGTTATCACATTTTGCCTCGTTGCATCATCAGCTATCAATCTTTGGGCTGCTTGTAAAAGTTTGAATAAAGACTTTTCAACTAGTTCGTCGAAGCCTATCTTATTTTCTATTAGATAAATCCAATCCCAATACCCTAACACTTCATTTGAAGAATGCAGAATTTCTTCTTTTGAAAACAAATCTCGAGTAATAAATGTCCAGTCCCAATTGAAGGAGAAATCAGCGGCGTGGATGATTAGAAAATTTCTATCGAGCCTTTTAGTAACATAAAACCAAAAGCACTTCATTTGTTCTGGCTGGATAGAGCCGTACTTATTGTTTAATTCAGGAAGAATCGACACGATTGAAGTATCATGCAGAGTTTCAGCCAGCAAATCCCATTTCCATAACAATGAGTAATTTCCTTCTATTACTAGTGCTTGCTCAACGAAATTGGCACTTTTTTTTGAGAGCACTGCAAAATCCCATGGATATTCGCAGAAATGATTAAGGATAAAATCTTCGTCAATAGTTTGTGTAACTGTGGTCCAGTCCCAAGATTGGCCTACTACTTCTGGCATTGAAAGTAACTGCTTGAGTAGTTGGGGACTACGATGGGAAAGTACTTGGAAATCAAAATAATCTATAAACTTCAGCACATTCCTTTTTAAGAATGTTTCATTACGAATTTTTCCGCAAATTTCATTCCATGGTAGCTTATCTCTAAAGTTATATAAAATATCGGCTGTCAATTGCTTTCGTAATTGCTCGTTAGTTTCTAGCCCTTCGAGGATAGCTACCCAATCATAGTCAAATTCACTGTTTCTTTTTATAAATTCAATACTTTGAATTTTTGTTGAAAGAAACGTTTTCCCTTCTGGAGTCGTGAATTTGTTTATATATTTTTGGAGTAACTCTTCATTCCATGCGATATGTTGATTTACATCAAAGCCTTGATGTCTATAGGTTGTCTGCCAAAGAATTAAAGACTTGCTATCGAAAAAGTCGATAAGCCATTCGTTCCATTCTAGTTTCTCAGTTGTAAAAGATTTGATTTCATTTCTGTTTCTTGTAATTATTTCGTTGAACTTACCACTTTTAAGGTAACGATCAACTAGCTGACTGTCAGAACAGATTCTCGTCAAAACAATATACCAATGGATGTATTGCTCAATTTTCTCTTCCTGTAAAATCTGGTCGATCTCCCATTCCTCTGAGAACAATTTATAATTCCAATTAGCAAAAACGTCGAATTTTCTATTGAATACTTCGGAAATAAGCGAATAAGGTTTTAGCGATAAATTCGGGTAGTTTACAATTGCACCAGAAGAAATTGCGTGGATTAAAAAGTCATCATCTAATGACTCAGTTATATCATAAAAGTTCCATGAAGGTTTAATGTCTTGTTCGCCATTGTTGTGATTATATTCCTGAATAGCTAACATTGCTGAACGTACAAAAGATAAATGCTTCTGCGAAAGAACTTCGAAATCCCAACGAAAATGGAACTTGATGATGTTGTTAAGAATAAACTCATCAGGAAGGCGCTCTGACAGAAGTGTCCAATCCCACTTTTCTGTCCGCTTATCTAGCTGTTCGATGACAAGGTTTATTGGTGAAACACCTGAGAGCTTTTTCCAAATCCTGTTGTTACAATGTGTATCAAAGAGATTCCATACTTCAGGGTCATTCCATTTCACATTTTTATCGAGAAGAGTATCCCAATCCCATTTATCTAAGTAACGCATTAATAGATTCGAATCATAAATAGTTTCTGGATTGGACCAAATTGCTGAAAACACAATTTCCCTTACAATGCCGCTTTTTACGTATCTATTCACGGCCTCATTAATGCATTCTGAAATATGAACGAGAAGCTTATCACCTCTGTAAGCTATGACTACCTCATTGTTGATACCCTCATGGGTATACAATTTATAAACTATTCGTTGCGAAAAATCAGCATATGACGCCGGTTCAGTGAAGGATTGAAGATCAGCGTTTTGAAATTCCGGCACTTTAATGCAAAGTTGTTGTATCGACTGGTAAAGCTCATGGTTAAGAAAACAAGCATTATCAACGTCATTTATCTTTACCCTGTGTAAAGAAGTAATTTCAGGCAGTATATCGCAGGACTGGAGCGCCTCAGCTTCATTAATGCCTTGAATCTTTTTAATTGAATACCCTATAAATCGACCACTATAATATTTATATTTCAATCCTGTGGTCAACGAAACTGTTCCTTGTTCAGTAAGTTCAATAGTTGGATTTGTAGGACTCCCTCCAACGTTAATCAAATAAAATTCCTCACGTTCTTTCAGAAGATAGTTCATCAAATGTACTTCCGCCATATCCCGATATTTTCTCGATTGAGAATTATCATACACTGAAAAACCTAACACATCACCGAGAGTAGAGAAGTCTGTTAGCCCTTGATGGCAATTGAGGATCCCACAAATTATTTCGTCAATGTTATCTAAGGATTGACTGACTCTTACTGATATATTACATGAAAATCTCTCAATAGGAAAGACACTATCGATTTCACCTATGTATAAGTATTCATTAAGAATATCTTCAAAATTCATTTTTACTGTATTGGTATTCTAAACTTGCATTGTCTTATAGTCGTCAATAATTTTCCCATATTTGGAATTTCTGATGACGTTATAAACATTGGCATAAATATCTTTTTGAATGAAATGCTGGACGTTGCCGACAATAATTAAAAGGCGCTTAGCCCTGGATAGTGCAACATTTAGCCTGTTGGGCAATTCTGCAAAGCCTAATGAATCTTGCTTGGGGAACCCTTGCGTGTCAGGATAAAGGTCAAAATCAGGAATGGCGGTCTTGTCCGGAGCAATTATATTACTTCTGACCATCGAAACAATGATAATATTCCGTTCCATTCCTTGGAATCTATCCACGGTACTGATGCGTAAAGGTATTTCGGGAAATGCACTTGCCATTCTTTTCAAATGATTCAATTGTTTTCCATAAAATGAAATAAGACCGATCTCTTTGTCTTCATCCTTCTCCCAATGATTTTGAAACTTTTCAAAGCCTTGTGCTTTTTTTAGCAAACTCAAAATCCTTTTACAAGCGTCTATCTCGCCCCAATTAACCCTCGAAGTCCCTTCGATTATTTCCGGATGTATCACATTTACCCATAAACAATGAGTATTTTCATCAATAAGCCCTGGGGATGTCAGTCCGTGCCACCGACTTTGTGGGTCGTACAAATTATCACTATTTTCTTGAATTGGATCTAACCCACAATTGAGCCCGACTGCGTCCTTTTCATAAAACTGTTTGATTACTTCATTGATACTAGAGTGCATTCTATATTGCAAGTCGAAGGTCGTTCTTAGGGTTGAGTTTTTATGAAGACCTTCAAACAGTCTTTCAAACTGTGATTCGTTTGTATTACTCCTTGAAAATGCACGCGCCAGCTCATGCTCACCAATATTTTTTAGTGTCGTTTCAAAATCATTCTCATCTAACATTGGCGGCAGTTGACGATGATCTCCCACTATGATCGACTTTTTCCCAAAAAGTAAGGGTAACAATAACTCAGGAGGAGTTGCTTTACTCGCTTCGTCAGTAACAACAACATCAAATTGAATCTGTGCATTTTTTCTACTAGTTGACCCAAATATTTCTCGATAGCTATAAGTAAATCTAGTTGGCTTGCCCTCGGTGTTCTTCTCAGCAATTGAGCTGGATGTTGCCCCAATTACGTTTACATGTTCTATATACTCACGCAGAAGCACGCTTTTTATTTCAATTGTTGGTTCGCTACAAAAACGTACCCATTTTTCTTTTAAGTATGCTGGAAATTTACCTGTGTCACTGCTTGAATTTTCAGCAATTTTATTTAGCCAATTTTGAACTGCATTATCCCGCAGTTTCTGATAATAAGCGCTGTCACTTTCAGCTAAAGCCCAGGCTTTCATTCTTTTTACCGAGTATCGTCTTCCTTCCGCTTCGACCTTTGAGATAGTATCATCATCAGTTAGTTCTTCTAATTCAAATTCATCCTCTTCAACTCCGAAGCGAATTGGCCTTATCAAGTTTGATTTCAATTTTCCAATCTTTTCTAAAGCGTTATCGACTGCAAGGTGAGTTTCAGAAGTGAGCAATATTTTTTGTTTCGGTTGTCGTCTTATGTGCTGCCAAATAGTTTCAGCAATAGCTGTTGACTTTCCCGTTCCGGGTGGACCTTGAATAAGGACTAAGTCTTCGGCAAGTAAAGACGATACAACTCCCCTGATTTGCGACTCGTTGAGATTGCTGTTTTCATTTTTATGAAATAGAACTTCCTTCCAAGTATTGCTGCCGGGATTTAATTGGCTTGGATCTTTTATTTCAGATGCTTTCGAAGAATCATATATATACTCTGCCACTTTAGGATTAGGCAGAGTTTTTGCATCAGTTTCTATTTTTGCAATTGCGTTCTCAAGTCGGAATATCTTTTCTATTTCACCTTTTAATTCCGGCTTCACGTAGGTAAACTGTGACTTATCTCTGCTAACGATGTCTTCAAAAAAATCTATTTGAATATCATTTAGCTTTATTTCGACGATCGGATAAGCACATCGAATAATTTTTCCGATGGTTTTTTCATTAAATGACACATCGGACATTCTGAGTTTTTGGAATTTCTGGTTTTCTTCGTACTCCCTTAATTTTTCATTGACTTCAGCAGCAAGCTTAATTTCATAAGGGTTAACAAGTGTGAATTCAAAACCATATTGTTGGGCTAAATCCTCACAGAAGCCTTTTAACTGGGTGATGATAAAATTTTGCGTTTCGGCACTATATTTATAATGGTTTGTAACGCGTAAAATGCCCGTTAGTTCATTGAATCGAGTTTTAGCGGTTCTAAATCGGTCTTTGATCTTGTTTTCTAATTCTTCAAATGGGTTAGAAAAGTCGATTTGTACTTTCATTCTATGGTCTTGTCCACGCCAATCGATATTTAAAATACTGTTTAACTGCTGAACTTCTCCTATATATTTATATAGTTCCTCTTCCGAAGAAAAATCGAAGGAAATTGAATTGTTGTTTAAATCAACGAGCGAGCCTATATTTTGAAGCTTACCTTTAATGGATTGCATTAGGTCCTCATCAAACCTATTTTTCCCGAAATCATATCCTGACAACAAAGATTGCTGAGTCTCATAAAAGATTGCAATTTTGTGAAACTTTCCATTAATCTCTTTACTACTCAAGTAATGATACAATGTGTGAAAGACAAACGAACCTTTATTTAACTCATTAAACGGAATTTTGAAAATTAGCGTTTTTCTTTCTATAAATATGTCTTGAATACAATCATGTATATTGATTTTCGAATGCAGTAGTGCTATTAGATTGTCTGTTATTTCATCCGAAAAGGAATAAGTGACGATAAAGTAGGTAGCTTTGCACCTGCATATCCATTCAATCTCACTAAATAAATTTCGATTAAATGATTTACTGGTGATAGAGAATCCTTTGGCTGAAGTCCTTGTTTCAGTAAACATTTTCGGGCCATACCGTTGTACAAGCTTGTTTATGATGCCCAATGGTCTAATACTAATGACACACCCAATATTTTGGCCTATTTTTATTCCCGACGACGGATTTTGTTCAATATAGCTTTCTATGCTTCTTATTTGGAATAATGTTAACTGACACTTCCCATCTCGATCTTTCTTGATGGTTATATTATGAGCTTCACAAAATTCTTTGAATTGGCTTGTGGTGGATTCTTTCAATGTAAAGTTGCCCTCTACAACGGGTAGTACTGAAAAATCAAGATAATATGCCGATGATTGTTCCTGGAACTTCACTATTCTGCTTTCATCAATTGCATTCGCGGTTGAGATCGTAAAATGAGACAATTTATTATCCTGAAATGCCAGAATTGGTTCTACGCCTTCTATTGTAAAGTACTTTCGAATAAGGTCGTACAGCTCCTTATTGTTAACCGTCCGATCAATTTCAACTCTCATTATGCCGTTTTCCCTTAATTCCCAATTGTGCGGAATAATTTTAATGGGTCTGGTTAAACGTTCAATGAATTTTCTTTTGGCTTGAATGTAGAATCTCCATATTTCCTTCTGAATATCCTCCTTTGGGGACTTACTACTATTGCTTTTTTCTCGATTGCGGATGTTAAGGTTATTAGATTTTAAGGGTTGACCTTCGTTAGAGTCACCCGCCTTGCTATCTAAAGGCTTTCGCATGCGCCTCTCCCTGTTGCCAGAGCTTGTAATATTCTCTGAACTTTGAGATACTGGCAATTCTATCTTTCCTATGTTTTGTGGTCCTTTGAGTTTGGGCGCTTTTATCTCTAAATGCTCAGGTTTGTTTTCTTGGGATAAACCTGCAAGGTTAGATGGGTCAGGTTCAAGTTGATTTTTTCTTGAAGCATCGTCTACTTCTTTTCTCTTTCTAACAGCACCCCTCTTTGGTCGGGATGCCAAGTTCATATCCTCTAGGTTTATTTTACCAAGAATGTTACTATCTGCACTTTCCGTTTTTCTGTCCGATTTACCATCTAGTTTCCTTTTCCGCCAATTTTCAAGTAAGGACCCTTGTACTTGCGTAAGAATTATTTCATCTCGTCGATTCTTAGCGGCCCTGTCGCCGGCAAACTGAGCTTGCAGCGCGTTGTACATTTCCTCAGTGAGTTTAGCACTTGGATTGTTAGTTATGTCGAAGCCCTTTTCTAAGAGAAATTCATACACAGTTTCTTTTCCAACATTAAATTCTTTCGCTGCTGAAAGCAATCTGACTGCCATAGTTGAAATTATTACTAAACAGCTTTTTCGTTTGACGAAAACTGCCATTAGAAGGCAACTAAATTACATATTTTGTCGTAGATAATACGGCAAATCTTGACAGAATCCAATTCTTCGAATCCTACTTGCAAAAGCCAGGCAATTTGACCAGGCTAGGCCAGTTTTGCTGACTAGGCCAAGCCGGTTTCGTTTGACCACCCTAAACAGAAATATTTTACCACTAGAAACGAAGCTGAGATTGATTCTTGCCATGCTATAGAAATAGACAACCTTAATTCTTCGCCAGCAAAAAGGGTGGTCAATTTGCCTCGGCCTGAGGTGGTCAGTTTGGTCGGCCTATCCACCCGTAGTCCTATCTTTCTTCTATTTTCCGGGATAACTTTATTTTCGTCAATCACATTGTCACGGCAAATTTTCATGGGCAATTTTTTGAAAATATAGGAAATAGGCCCAAAAACAGCCGCACAAATTAGCCATAAATTAGTAAGCGCAAATTGAAAGCTCCAGGACATGTTCGTCAAAAAGAATCCAATTTGCGCTTAGTTCAAAGGCATGAAATGCAACTAATTCCAAAATACTTATCCCATCTATCAATGACTCGAATAATACGGCCATAAAAAAATAAATCTAGGGCAAATATTATTTTTTGGCTTTCGCTTTAGCACCTGCAATTTTGTCTTTAAAATCTTTGCCAGCCTTAAATTTCGGCACTTTTGCCGCTTTTATTTTAATAGTCGCACCTGTTTGTGGGTTACGACCGTTACGGGCGGCTCTCTGTGAAACTGAAAATGTGCCAAATCCTACCAGCGTCACGGTATCACCTTTCTTTAAAGTAGTAACAACGCCGCTTGTAAAAGCATCGAGTGCATCGTTGGCCTGTGTTTTAGTAATGCCGGAATCTTTTGCGATCTGATCAATTAGTTCTGCTTTGTTCATATTTTTCGTTTAAGTGATGAATAACGCGAAAATTATGACAATTTCCTATACCGTGTGTACTAAAATATGCCCATTTTTAGCAAGTATCGGTTTTTCCGGCTTTACACTTACAAACCGGTAATGAATGATTGCAGCAAATCCAACTTCTGGATGCTCGCGAACTTATATTGACTTAATGGGTCGTAAGTAAGTATCAGCGATTTGCTCTTCTCACAAGCTATAGCTTAAGTGCGTTCCCAATTTACTCAGATTACGGTGCTACTCCCGGAAATTTAACGGTATCCATTTAGAGAGGCCATAGTTTGACGCATTAGAATTCGAAGGTTCATAGACTTTGAATTGCAATACTCAACTGCAAATTCCCAATTGGGTGGAGTGCATAACCCTGTTTCTTGTTTGCCTGGACTCGGATATCTGTTCAAAAAAATCAATAAAAAAACCCTTGCCAGTTACCGGATATATACGAGCATCCTGAAAAAATGCCAAGAATTCCTATATCCGGCATGGCGGCACAATAATGGCTTCAATAAGACGCCACGCTTCTTCGGCTAAAGATGGCGTGGATTAAAGGGAGAAAGGTTATATTCTGTTACAAATATGACGACAACAAATCCAGCGTTGTTCAGGGAAAGTTAAGGAAATCATTAAAAAAAACACTCAGATAGGTTCTTGAAAAACTAAATGGAATAGCGCATTTTTGCTGATCGGGGTGCTAAGGAACAAAAATGAAAGAAAGTCCCAAAAAACACCATAAATGTTGCCGCAATCCCTTGGATTCGGTAAGGCATTTATAATCGTAAGTAACATTGGGATTGCAAGGGATTAAAATCGTGGAAAAACAAGATTAATACCAGGGTAATTGTGAGGAAAAAAGTACTTTATCGTAACGTACTGCTTGAAGCGAACAATATACCTGGAAATCCTAGGAAATCCGGGGTTAGCATAAAGTAAATTCCGACCCAACGTGTAAAGAACATTAAGATGTTTTCGGATGCCCCTCATAAATATTTTCATTGGTTTCCTTAGAAAAAGTCCCAAAAAAGCAATGTTATTCGGGAAACTTTTTAGAGGGTTAATTACTTCGATTTTAATGTTAATTCCCTTTGCGCTCCCAAAAGAATCTCTAAGAGTTCAAGACTTTTAAAGGTGATGCCGGCAAACCATTTCTCCTATTTTTCGTGCTTATGGTTGTACAATGCAATCTTAGTAAATATTGACTTTCATGTAAGGCAAGTAATAAGTAGGCCCCGTCAAATTCTCTCGCGTCAGATTACAGGATTTTTTTGAAAAATCGCCTTTGGAAAATACCGGGTATTATTGGTAAATGGCAAATATTTCATTATCCCCATATTTTCGCAATTTTTAAGTCATTAACGCAATTAGATAATTATTTTCTAATTTACACAGTAAGGGCAATCGCTGTAAAAGACCGAAAATCCCGATAAATTACCGGGAATTTCCGCTTTAAAAAAACAAACAGCCTTTCGAGAAATCACCAATAAATCGAAGATGCCGTAAGACGCTTTTTTGCAACAGCTTCAATCGCTACAAATACCCCTCTGATAATCTCTTAACAAATGAATGTAAGTCAAGTCGAATATTATAGGTTTTCCTTTGGAAATGCCCATATTATCCCGAGGATACTACATAAAAAAAAAACAGAGTATCAGTAATAGCCAGCAATGGATTACTTCGGCATAAAACACTCGGTTTTCTGGGAAAAAGACCGAAAATAAATGACTTTTTGACAACAATTGTTATGACGAGTTGTTTCGAGGAATTTACAAAGGCCCGTTAATCTGTATGGTAGTGCTTACTGCTATCTTTGTCTTCACATTACTTTAGCCACAATAATCAAGTTTTACTAGTCACATTCTTGGTAAATGATTAGTATCGGGCTAGTTAATTCTCTGGCATTACATTTACGTGATTTTTTGATAGATTTCATGTCTTTGCATGATAATACCGGCAAACGGGAAAATCCTATATTTTTCAGTGTTTTTTTTAAATCCATAAAGATACCTTCTTCAATTTATGAAAATAAGTGCAATTTTCTTTTTCACACTATGAAACTATTATAAAAAGTCGGGCTTTTCGTCAAAAATTAGGCTAAAAATCCGGGACGATACACGGGAGGATTATTGTATGTACTTGGTGACGGGCATTTATCGTTTATCCTACCCTACTGTATTTTGGTGTTCAATTCCGGTAAGTAATTCTATGTCTCAAAACATACAATCGGAAAGTCCCCTAAATCATTACAGCACACTTCATGAATTTGCGCACCCAAAAACCGAAAAAACATGAAATTTGCCCGCTACATTTAATGCCGACACTTTTCGAAGTTACCACTTGCGAACTAAAAAAGCATGCAGACTCTTTTCAGTCAAATTTGCCGGCATTTATAATACAATCAGAAACAATGAATACCCTATTTATCTTTGAGAGTAATTATTTATTCGTTTACTCTCAAAAGTAAATATCCTCCCATTATCTAAAATTCCTTCCCGCCGGAAATATCTCCCCCTGCACTACCCTGCTTAGTTGTTTCTTCTTTTCCTGCGGAGAAAGCTTATCACCCAAGTTTATAATTTTGCTTTTGATAAAATAGGTATAAAAACACCCATTTCCTCTTTGAAGGATTTAAGTGACGTTAACTTAAACAAACTATACAAAATCCTCTTTTCAAAATAATAAACTGTACGTGGCTATGATTACATAATGTTAAGTGAGTATTGGAGAAAAATTAATCAGCTCATAAAATGTTGCATCGGTTGCCTCGTCCGAATAACTGTACTTTTTTGTACTATAGTTGATCTTGCATATATATGCTAGCCTCAATCCTTGTTTTGATAATACAGCTTCCAAAAAACTATCCTTCATTAAAATAAAGCTACCATACGGAACATCAGATTTATATGGAACTTTGTCTTTAAGACCAAATAGGAAGTCTTCAATCTTGCAAACCACCTGTTTATTACGATCAATAAATTGCAATTTACCTCCCTTTATTTGCATATTTAATCCTGCTTGCAACGGCGGAGCAAGTAACTTAAAAGCACCGTGCAATCTACTATTATGAATGAATTTAATGAATTGGATCCTTTTTAACGGCAAGCCTTATTATTTAAGTGAGTTACCCAAAGAACTTAAGGAATGGCTATGTTGGGCTCGTGAGCTGGCTGATAAACTCGATCCGATTCCAAGCAGGATAAAAAAACGTACGACGCAAATACACGATTGTAAATACGGAGAAGTATGACTCGGTTGTATAGCTCTTCTTAATTAGCCAGTTGATCTAATGTCAAAATTTGTTCGTTTGTAAAATATCCCTTTGCTCTTACTTGAGCCACTGCGGCATCTGGGTTTGCTACAAAATAGACAATAGCTAAATCTTTTTCCGCACGTGAACAACAAACATAAAAAAGACGACGCGTTCTCGTTACTGCATTGTCCCGCCCATTGTTTAAGTTTTCTATATCTGTCCTCGAAAGGGGCTCTATGCCAAAAAGCTTGTCGTATGAGTACAGGTTATATGAACCTTCATCATCATCACAAATTGTGAGCACACGGTTAAACTCTGTGCCCTTAACTCCATGCTGTGTTGCGAAAGGAGATTGTTCATCAACATACCTTTCATAACCACTCAAATCAGCTACAGGACATTCAAGAAATGCCTGAACAGCCGCCTTCGTCATGGCTTCGTCGTCCACTTCCTGGGCAGGCTCTTCTGCAGGCTGGTTTTGCTCCGCAGGTTGAGGAGCAAGATATTTTTCAAAACGGCCATCCAGTTCGTACAATCCGGTTTCTCGTAGGTGACGAAGAACATCGCCGATTGTCGTGTTCCTGTCGAATAACTCAGTGAGCCCGGTAATTTTCTGCTTCAATGATGCAAGGTGCGCAGCGACATCCTGGCCTTTGAATTTGTCCTTGCCAAACAAGGGACTTAATTCTCGCAATATTTCAACAACATCAAAATTCTTCCCGGCTTTTTGTGCTTTCACCAACGGAAGAACGAATTTCAAAAAAGGCTTCAATGGCCACGCCGTGCCGTCCAGTAATCCGTCCTTTAGTTCCTGAGGCCCCTTGTCATGAATAGCCTCATAAAGATTAGAAAATTCAAGCCTGATTGCAGCCATTCTATGCACAATGACAAGAAGTTTGACATCCTCCGTCTCCCATTCAGGATCATTGTTCACACGAGCTATGTAGCTTTTTACCTGCGCAAGTCTTTCGTTTCGATGGTTATCAGCCGGAAGTATGAAGATACGTGCGGAGCCAGCCTTTTCACGGTTATTTTCACCCGGCTCCTGAACAAGCCCGTCATCTTCCGCCCTGATATTGTTGACAACAGAAATAACTGATGTCGAGCACCGGAAATTCTCGGGCTTGGCAATTGTTCTCCATCCTTGTTCTGCAGGGACATTGCCGATGCCGCTTGTGTAAATTTTTTGCATCGGGTCGCCAAAGAAACCCAGACAGAACTTTTGCTGGTCTGCTGCAATCGCTTTAAACGCTGCGACCACTTCCGGGAGAGTATCCTGGCTCTCGTCTATAAAAACTACTGGATATGATTGCGCGATAATGGATCGCAATAGTGGCTTTGACAAAATCAGTTCAGGAACCATCTTGATAATATCATCATGACCAAGAATCCCTTTGGTATAATTTCTGCCCGTACCGTAAATAAAGGTCTTTGAAAGGTCGTCCGCGTATGCGCGTAGCTTTTCAGTTTTCCGCTGATTCTTTGCCCGTGTGTGCGCCTGAACGCGTGCTGTAAACGCAGCAGCCTCAGCCTGCAATTCGGCAATTTCTGCTGTTATCTTATTCGACACCCAATTGCGAATATCCTTTTGGTACGGTGCGATAAGAGTCCAAAGAAAGCTATGGATTGTTGACACATGAGAAAGAGGCGTATTGCCGACGTCATTCCAGATTTCTTTTGCGGCAATCTCTGTATAAGTAATACATGCCGCTTTTTGCCCCCATTTTCTGAATTCCGCACCGCGCGAAGCGATAGTGTAATTCAGGGCTTTAACCAGTGAGGTTGTCTTTCCGGACCCTGCACCGGAAATCATAACGAAGCATTGTTTGCAGTTAAGGGCTTCCTTTAGCTCTACATCGGCCCGTGTATCTGGCTTTACTAATCTTGAACTCATATGGCTGCTCCTTCCCCCTCCGCTTGGGCGACTGGTGCTGCTTCCTGGTCTGCAGGTTGCGGCTGTGGTTCCGGTTGAGGAGGTGGCACCAGGTCTAACTGCTCCCGAAGCCAAAGCAGACCTTCTCGTATATATGCGGGCGTTGTCCAATGTGCGTCATCTTTCGTCAGTAGATTAAGTGCAAAGCCTGTCTTGTCAAATGAATCCGCGGAAATTTTCTTGTGGAGTTTCCTTGCCAAATCCGGGATATCCACTGCGGCTGGCTGCACTTTCAATTTAAGATTTCGCTGCGCTGCATTTTGCGTCCATTCTGCATTTTCGAGGGCAAAAGCTTCTTCAAAAGTACGGCCTGCTACGGGGAGATTATTTCCCCCAAAAGTTACTTCCTGAGTTCTTTGATAGGTGACTCTCACAACTGATCGTGTGTCGGCATTTGCTGCCTGAGTGCAGTTTGCCGCTGTGGCAGCAAGCAGGTCAGCAATAGTGTTCATTCGAGGCAGCCACTTTTTCAAAGTCAGGTTTGAGGTATGAGCGCCATCTGTACCCACCAGGCACTTGCTGCCCGCTTTGACTGCAGGAGCGCCTGCAGCACCTGCTGCGGCAGCTTCCTCCTCGTCATCCTCCTCTTCGTCAATGTCTTCCTCTTCTTCTTCATTTGCTGGCGCTCCGGCAACGACGGCTGCAGCGGATTGCTCTCCCAGCGGCTCTTGCGCCGCTGGCCTAGCGGCAGGCGCAGTGACGCTATCTATATCCGTTACGACGAGGGTAACAATTCCCAGAAATTCAATAAGGTTTTTGAATTGATAAGCAAATGCACCATTGACCTCAAGAATGCTCAAGTATGCAGATTGCAGCTCTACGGCCTCTTTCTTCACCATCAGCGGCAACAGGAGCCTTTCAACATTTCCTTCAACAAGAATGGCCGCATCCGCAAAAAACAAATCGCAGTGAGTGAGCTTCAGATACTTTGCAAGAAAATCCCGATGCCGTGTTTCCCGCTCATAGAACTGCGACAGGTTCAGGCAACTGGAAGACTGACCAATGCCGGCAACGCTATCGCGACGGAAGTACCTAATCGGCTTGAATCCTCTTTCATACAGAATATGGGACGAATGCGTCGTTACAACAACCTGACTTTTGTAGGCATCGGCATCATCTCCATCAATCGCCAGAAGGCTAAGAACTCTATTGATAAACACTTGCTGCAACTGTGCATGAAGGTGCGCCTCTGGTTCTTCAATGAAAATCAGATGAAGCGCCGCACGGTTTTCGTCTTCCTCCTTCCATTGGTTTTGAACGTCGAGAATTTCGACGACCATGTAAATGAGGTTTTTAAAACCAAGACCATTGTAACTATCTGGAAGGGTTACATCTCCGTCAGTTTCCAAAGCATAGTGGACTTTGGTGTCCTGCGTCATTACCTTCGCGGGGTTGAGGGCTGACTTAATGATAAGCTTCGGATTATTGAAGCCGGGATATCCCAAATCCTTGATACGGTCAAGAGTATCTTCGAAAACCTTTGCCAGATGCGTATTCAATTGTTTCTCGGAGGTAGACAAAGCCTTCAGTGCTTCATGGTCTTCTTCCTGCTTTTCAAGATTTTTCTGATAAAAACGCGACAACCGTTTTGACAGGTCTTCCGCTCTGTCACCTGAGTTAGGGTCTGCCAGATGCCTTTGGGCATTCAGGCGGTCGACACGAATAATCGATTTTAATATTGCTTTCCCAAGCTCCGGTCTGAGGTATTTCGACTCAAAATCTGCTCCCTCATTATATCCTGCATCGAATTGCGCCCGGTCAAGGGCGTAGTACGCGAAGTGATATTCTCCTGAAATCATTTTCTCAAGGTAATGGACAAGTGAACCGGGCCACGGCTGATAATCGTTTTGGTCACCCCCCTGTGCCTGGTAGTTTTCACCTTTCTGTTTAGCCACATTAAAATTCTGAAGCAATTCAGCGGTATTTTTTGGTTGGTATTGCATGCGCATTCCAATTTCAGTTCCTGCCCATTCAAGTCCCGGCAGCAGGTCAGACACCCTATGTAGGTCAGCCCCGGTGACATGAAACCACAGGTCAACACTGATAGTCGGCAATTCGGGGAATTCCTCCGTAAGGCCGCGATTGCCTATATCAGAGAACGTAGCCCATAAATCCGAGCTAAAGTCAAAAATTGACAACTTGTCTTTTGCGGCATTCACAAAAATATCCAGCACCTGCGTTGCAGATGTCTTTCCACTGTTGTTTGCGCCAACAAAGATTGAAATATCTTCTTCAAGATCGACGAGAACCTTTTTCAGTCGTCGAAAATTCTGTATTCGAAATGCATTGAGCTTCATGGTTCCTCGTTTATTACAGGTAAAAATCTAATGACGTATTAAACTTGTCAATGGCAAGTAAATAGGCCATTAAACACAAATATAATTTTCTTTCGGGGCGCATACTAATTGCGCGCTGAGAGGTATCATACTGTCCTTATACACTAATTATGTAAAGATATTCTATTGAAAGTATCAACAATGCAGGCAGCTGCAATCGTTCTTGTTCTATTCTCCCGGTTATTTCCTTTAGATGCTCAAAAGCGTCATAACTAATGGAGGTACCTCTACAACTTAAGAGAAAGCCTACAAAACTCTCGTCTAACAAAGCTCAATGAGAAATGATGTCGCACAATAGCGGTGGGTTATGTGAAAGAATATATACATGTCCATTCTTCTCTCGAACAGAACCATATAATCCAGTCAAAATTGTTTCGCAATCCTTACCTTTCACTTTGTATAATCCAGTTTTGGTGCTTACAATAAAACAATCGTTCTCAAGGTGGATAGGCCGACCAAACAGATCACCTCAGGCCGAGGCAAATTGACCACCCGTTTTACTGGCGAAGAATTGACGTTGTCTATTTTTATAACATGGCAAGAATCAATCTCAGCATCGTTTTTAGTGATAAAATATTTCGGTTAAGGGTGGTCAAACGAAACCGGTTTGGCCTAATCAGCAAAACTGGCTTAGCCTGGTCAAATTGCCCGGCTTTTGCACCACTAAAGAAAGAAATATTAAAAAATGCCAAAAATTAAATTAAGCATACTAATAGCTTTCGTTGTATTCAATTCTTTTTGTCCGCGTTTGTAACACAAATCAAATGGAGCAGTGTTTGCAACGGGAATATGGCTTTAATCTTGGTGTGGCAGTTTCCCTCCTATGTTGTTTTCCCATGTACAAAAAAAACGAAAAGTAACCGTAGTATTTCCTGTCTAGCATACGAAACAAATTAGTCCCAAATGCTGATCCTTTGCCGTTCTAGTCTATTCATCAGGACATCAACATCTATTTTCTTTTGTTAATTGCCACTTAGATTTTTTAACGTATCGAAATGAAAACCAAAAATAGTTTATATAAATAGAGTTACTTCGTCAAAAATAGCGCAAAAGAAATTTTTTGGTAAATAATTTGCAACTTTTACAAAAAGCTCCTTTTCTTTTGTATTTTACTGATAAAACACATTTTATGTACAAAATAATCCTTCGTTATCAATCTCTTTACCTGCTATTTTTGTGCTATTTATTTTGCGCTTCATGCGGTAATAATGGTGCTGAAACAGACAGCAACAAATTGTCAACAACTGCACCTGACAGTCAAGTGGCTGCACCTGCCGTAAAGCAAAGCCCACAAGCTGATTCGACGCAGACATCGCTTAAAGCAGCCAAAACAGGATATTTTTACTTCGAATTAACCCCTACTAAAAAACTGCCTTTCTATTTTTCCCAATGTATTGCAATTACATATTCAGATGCTCCAGATCTTCATCGTAAAGAGACCGCTTATATTGAAAAATTAAAAGCCGCAGCCAAGGCTGACGGCGCTGACTTAAGTTTTTATAACTCTCAGGGCTCTCCAGAAGCTGCTACGGCAGCCGAATGTACTGAAGATCGGAAAATAGCTATACGCGACCTTAAAACTGCGGGAGAAACCGTAAAAGAAAAGAATATCTAACGGTTTCAAGTTATTCAGGTACCTTGTTAATCAGTTATTTTGAGACCATCTATAGTTTAAAGTGACCTCCCCCATTTATTGGACAGGCAAAATTAGAGTTTCAGGGCCTTTAAAACACTCTTTTGCCTGCATCTGGAATGATGCTTTTTCTTGACCTGGCTTGTCAATGTTCTCTGCGTCAAAAAGCATCATTTCAGATGCAGGAGCCACCGACAGGTTTTTATTTTTACTCATATTCCCCTGACATTGTTCGATGAACTCTGCAGGTGTTAAATCATTCAATGAACTATGTGGTCTATAACAGTTATACTCCTCTCTCCAGCTCTCTATTTTCTCAGTTGCGTCTTCCAAAGATAAGAACCAATGGGCATTTAAACATTCATCCCGAAAACTGCCATTAAAAGATTCTACAAAAGGGTTGTCTGTAGGTTTTCCAGGTCTGGAATAATCCAGTGTCACATTGTTTTCATATGCCCAGCGGTCCATTTCCTTAGAAATAAACTCGCTCCCATTGTCTGTTTGAATCCTTTGGGGAACTATCCCTCTGTTTATTTTCAGATAATCCAATGCACTCACTACATCAGTTCCTTTAAGCGATTGACCTACCCTGATAAACAAACATTCTCGACTATAGTTATCGACTAAAGTTAAAGCCCTGAATTTCTTGCCATCAAAGAGCTGATCTGACACAAAATCCATCGAGCAACATTGGTATAAATTAGATAGTACCGGGCGTTCAAGCCTATGGGCCGCAGCTTTATTGCGCTTAGGTCTTTTGCTGCGAAGATTTAATCCTTCCTCCCGGTATATTCTATATACCCGCTTATGGTTGTCCATCCAACCCTCCCGTCTGAGTAAGGTGTAGATCCTTTGATGACCGTAGCGCACTCGTATTGACGCAATCACCTTTATTCGCTTCCTTACAAAAGACATTTTATTTTATTTTATTAATTATTGGAAAATTAAGATATTATTACAATATTTAGTATCCGAAACATAACCCTCTAATCTATTAATTGTATTGAATTATAACACCAAAAAATGTACCCAATGAAGACAAATGTCAATATTCGAACTACTGATAGGCGGTTACTAACAAGGCGTGAGCAAACTATTATGTCTTGGACTGATGCAGGACTTTCCTCTAAAGAAATAGCCAAAAAATTATCTATTAGTAAGCATACAGTTGATACACATCGGCGAAAAATACTGGCTAAGCGGCGCGCAGCAATTTAATATCTGTTTTACATGTGCGGATAGATTCATGACGAACTGTTACGGGATACCGCTAATCTAAACTATTTAGTTGAATATAAAATACTCATTAATGAGTATTTTATATTCAACCTGCACAATGTTATTTAGAACTAAATTTATAACAGCTATGTGTACATGTAAACAAAAATCAAAAAAACCGGCTGGATCTCCGGGAAACTTCAACTACATTTTTTTATGTGTTAAAAATGATGGTACCAAAAAGGAAATAAAAGTAACAGCGGGAAATGACAACGAAGCAAAGCAGTTGGCAGAACTGGAGTGTGAAGACTCTAGTAATATGCAAAAACCTTGGTATCTTGAGACATTACTGAATGACAGATTTTCAAAGTTGCTTTTGGTTCCCGTCCATCAGTTTTATCAAATAGAAAGTGATAAATTCAAAATAGAACGACTGAATAAGTTGCCTTATGACGCAAAGGCTGCTTTTGCATATGCCCAAACATATTGTTCTAAGGAAAACAATACATGTGGTAAGTTTTATTCGGCAGATTGTGCCCATTTCATGTCTCATTGTTTGGCTGCAGGTGGTGTAATGGTCAAAGGGAGTTCACCTGACGCATCATGTCCAAAAGGATTATGTATTAGGGCAGAAGAATTAGCCGCAGCATTTTATAATTCAACCAAAGTGTATGATAATGTAAAGCAACTTGATACTTATTCTGACGGCGCTAAGGGAGATTATGGTTTCTTAAAGAGATTCATTGAAAAAACTCACGCTTTTTTGCTTGACGGTAAGCCAGGTGCTGATTCTGGTCCTGTGTATGCACACACAAGTCAGCACTGTGGCGATAATATGGATACTATTCGCATTTATTTTGGTGCTTATTACAGAATACTACCCTGAGGCATTTCCGTTGGTAATAACTTGAAGCGGATGCGCGGTCTATGCTGTTTACCGATACTATAGCTTTCCCTACACGGTTCTGAATGGCATCTTTTTGGAACATTGCTCTTCTAAAACAATAAGTGTATGTCGAATAAAATATCTCGTTTAAGTTTCATTCGCCTTGGAACGATTTTTGGTGCCGGTACTTTTGTAGAATCTGTGCCCGGCATGGCTGAAATTGCGAAATTTTTGGGCATTTCGCCAGCAGTTGTGCCCGATATCAGTTTTTCGTGTGAGCTTTTCCGCGCCGCGGATCTACTTCATTTCCGATACTTTTTTTACAACGCTAAGCTGGACTGTGGCCGGATAAAAAAAGTGCTCAGAGGTTCGCCCGTGTTTGCTTATATTCAGCTGCCATCTCAGCATGTTGGTGAGCAACTGTTGACAGATCCTTTCAACTACACCGATCGAACAAAGTTTAAAAAACTTGAATCTTTTTTATCTGGCAATTCATTCCTTGCATTCAGGACATTTAAAAAAGAGGTGGATATTGAATTTACCTGCGAGGAGCTCCTTGAATGGGTTAATAATTTTTCTCTCGTTACGCTGGACGACTTTGTTCCCGCGTCGAAGCCATATCGTCAGGGATATAAGCAGGGCCTCAGCATGGTAAAGAAGGCCATGGATGACCGCCGTAATATTCCACCCAGTGAAGGCGAAACAGACAGGCGCATAGTATGGCTTGACAATATGCTGAACGATAAAAATGTTAGCTGGCCGCTTACATCGTTTGAGGTTCCTTACAAAATGATGCTCAGCCCGATTGCTGAACCCCATGAATTTGTGGAGGGTACGGACGACTATAAAAGAAAATCGGGGGAACACTTATTCGCATTTTCGAACAAACTGAGGTGCGAGTTTTTCGGCAAAAACTTCTGCATTGTAAGACCTTGGGAAAATAAACTTATTTTCAGAACAAATGAAAATACGGAGTTGTTGCCGAGATTTAAGGTGGTGCAGTGGATGTGCCAGGAAGGGGTTGACAACGACAATGGTAAAGAGCTACTTCCGTCGCCGCTGAACCGGTGTGAACTGCATAACCTGACGATGCTTCCTGAATTTGACCGGGACGTGTGGTCTGAGCTCTTTCAGATTTCGTCGTTGGGTGTTAACACCGATCTTTTTTACAAAAACGACAACCCGCTCAAATTCAGCCTTGTGGCATGGGAGCAAAGGATACGATATGCGAGGGATAATTTTGTTTCAGTAACATATAGGGCTGTCGACCATTTTACCGGGCTTAAACTGAAAGTGTCGATAATCGCGGAACGGGATTATAAACACGATGTTTCTTTTTTGCCCAAATTATATTTTGTAACGTATGCGGAGGAGTACAAGATATATGATGAGCCAGTGGTCATAAGTAATATCCACTGCACCAAAATTACACCGCTGGTAAAGGGGGCTTACTTTTTTCCTACAAAAGTGCCGGGTCTGACGCTACATAAGGTAAATGCGTATGCAGTAGATAACCAAATCGCGGAGCATTTGGGCGGCTTCGACTGCAACCGCTTATTGGATTTTGAATACTTATGTGCTGACAAGAAGGGTGAGGCGATAAAGATGAAAATGAAGATGATTTTTATCCCCGCCGAAACTTACAAATTACTATCCGGTATATACAATTATTGTAAGGAGAAAGGTGGTACAGTACCTTACAATCACCGAACAAATCCATCTGTTAATATTGAACATATCGGTCAGCTAAATCCATCAAAACTGGTGGGCCACGACGGCAAAAATCCTTGTAATTGCGAAACACCAAATCCTAAAAATCCATGTACGGGCGTGCCGGATGTTTATACATTCGAAATCGGAAAAACTTTCAGCGTTGCAAAAAAAAACGACTTGCAAGCTACCCTAACGGTCGTAAATAAACATGTAAAGGACCACAAATTATGCTATGAGTCGAAAGTGGACAGTGAGATCACATACGGTAAAATTGAAGGGCTTAAGGTAAATGAAAAGCAAGATGCGGTAAAGAAAGATGCAGCGAACGCTACGTTCCCGACAAGGTCAGTTTTATTGGGAGAGAGCCAGATAAATGATAAACTGTATATAGAACCCTATTTATCCGACAATTATCTCGCGAGGTTTCCGATCATTCCGGGTTTGATGAGTGCTGATATCATTATCTCGCAAATAGACCAGATCGAAGGCCGGAGCGTGTACAGAACCGTATCATATGCGGAGAAGTATCGGGAAGGAGATAGGGAGATCGATGTATATAATGACGAGAATCTCGCCAAGCTACTATTTAAGTTGGATACCCAGTTAGGCAATTTCTTTGCCGATAACTATAAAAGTTCAGGTGCAGTTGTAAACCCAGGCATTGAGATAACACACGTTTCGGTTTTTGATCAGGGTATTACATACAACGATGAGGTCAATAAAGTTGCAAAGGCTTTTTCAGGGCCGCAGCGGAAGTCGGTCGCAGCTTTAGCTCCGCCTCAGCCTTTACTGACAAATGTGCCGAGCATTTCAGTTTTCAAGCCGCTTAAAGCAGAAATACTTGGTGTATCCATCCTCGATATCATCGATGACATTTTGCCTATAAACGACTTGCCTATTTTCTCGGTTATCCAGCAGACAAATGATACCATTGAAAAAATCAATGCAACAATAGCGGAGTATGCCGGTATCGTAAACGAATGGAAGGCCAGATATGATGAAGCACGCCAATTGGTGGAAACAATACCGACGCAAATAAAATTGCTTGAAAGCTCGATAAAAGGATATCTGAATGGTGAGCTGAAAAAGTGGCTCGATGCTATCATAGGCAGGATAGCTGACATGGACTATTATGGCAAGCTAAAGGAAAAGGTTGACGTTTATAAAAGGTACAAGACGGAGCTGCTTGAAGCTGTATGGAAGGGTGTTATCGCAAAAAATGCAAATATTGAAGCTAAGATCAAGGCATTTGTTGATAACCCAGCAAAAGACAGTCTTGTAATCTTACTAAAAGAAATCAAAAATGAAGTTGAGCCGCTTACGCTCTCACGTTACAAGGAAGCCATAAAGATATATGTCGTACGAAAAGTCACAGATGCGGAAGCATACCGGCAGGTGCAAAAGCAGCTTGTTGCTTTAGAAAAGGAAATAGATGCCGAGTACAGAGCAGCATATAATGCGGCGATAGAAGGTGTGATGGAAGCGCAAGTTTTCATAAACAAGTATGTAGAAGAGCAGGCAGCGTTACTGGAGAAACAAGTTAATGAGACCCTCGCCAATATTCAATCTGAGTTTAGTGCGTTCTTGAAAAAGAAGGGGATAAAACTGGAGGATATTGTCATGGTGTGCCAGTTGATATCCACTTTTGAGCAGTATGCAAATATTTACAAGAATCTTAAGGCAGGCAACTATGAGCAGATAGCGAAGGACTTTGGAATTTCAATGCCTCAGGATGTGATAGATGAAGTCAAGAATACTTTAAAGGAGCAGTTGAAGAAGGAGGTTAAGGAACTGGTGGAAAACATCACCAGAAGCTTACCGCTGCCTGACCAGAAACCTTATCTGCAATTCCGTGATGAGCTGAACAAACAACTGGACGATTACCAAAATGCTTTCGACCATTGCCAGGAGATCGTTCGTAGTATTAATGTTGAAAAAGTACTGGAGCGCTATTTAAGAGCAACAATCGAAAACCTTGAGGAATATAAAGCGGCGAAAAAGGCACTTGATGAGAACATACAAAAGTTTGAAAAAGCGAAAAAGGAAATTGAGGCATTTGGCAGGGATTTCATTGGAAGGATAAAGGAAGAGCTTGAAAAAAAGAAGCGGGAACTGATAAATGAGGTTAAAGGAAGCGAAGCATATAATGCGATCGTAACTGCCATCAATGAGTTGGAAAAAATAAAGCGTAAGATATCTGAGATCGCTCACCAGAGATTAAATTATACGTTTTCCACCGGCAAGTTCCGCAATGCATCATTGGGTGTCATCTCATTCAGTCCTAACCAGAGCTCCGGCAAGACGTCGTTGTCTGTGCATGTAGTTTATGACGTAGAGTTCGATATTTCCCGTCTCGACCGCGCGCCTACGATCAAAAAGCAATCGTTTCTTACCGAAACTACACTTAATAGTTTCAAGCTCGGCTTCCTTCAGCTCATATTTGTAGAATTTGAGAAGGTGTCGTTCGTTACAGGTAGTGATGTTAAAGATGATTTCCAGGTCAAGATCAAGAATGTAGAGTTCGGAGGCCCGCTTAATTTTGTAGAAGCGTTCAAGAGCTTCCTGCAGTCAATAGACAGGAACCTTGTATTTAGTATTGACGCGAGCGGCGCACGCATTGGCTATGGGTTCCCGTTACCTGATATTACAGCCGGTTATTTTAACTTCTTCAACTTCAGTATTACTGCATTACTGACGTTGCCGTTCAATCCGGCAAAATCGCTGCAACTTAATTTCGGGTTAGGAAGTGAACTAAATAAATTCGGCATTACGGTATGCGGCATATTTGGCGGCCAGGGATATTTTAATATAATAGTCGAGCCCAAGCGTGGCGTGGTAGGAATGATACTGGTGCTGGAGTTTGGAGCTATTTTTAATTTAAACATTGGCGTGGCTTGGGGAACGGCATACCTCGTTGCCGGTATTTACATCAAGCGATACAATGGGAATGTGGAGATGCGGGGGTATATATTATGTGTTGGCCGATTTAACGTGATCGGGCTCTTCTCGGCATCGCTCTCCTTCTATATGGGCCTTGAGGGTAACAGCCATGTGATGGTTGGGAAATGTGAAGTTATTGCGTCACACCGTTTTACCCGGTGGTTTGAAATATCCGTTAGTTGTGGGTACGAGAAGACAATCAAAGGCGCGAAAAGCGAGCAAAATAGTGCGGGCAACAGCCGCTATGTGTACCTGGGAGATGATATGCTGCTGACAAATGAAATGACGAACCTAACAGATAAGGGAATTTCAGTAGTAGGTACAAACATGCACCATGCACATGTTTACCCTAATTATCTCAGGGGCGGTTCGGACAGCACCAAATTGTATATGAACATTGCAAAGCCCGGAATGAAGACTGTATCCGCGAAATTTAATACGGGCACCAAGATCAACTCGTTTAATGCTCTGAAAATTGAAACGGTTAACGAACTCACGCAAACAACGATCGTTTTCTCGCAAGATATGTTACCACAGAAAAGTAACGGCTTGCTAAATCTGGGAACATATAAACTGACCATACAAATTGACGGTGTTGATTACTATAAAATAATTCATGTTATCGACCCTCGTTCCCCGATACGTAAAAAACCTTCTGAGAGGGAAAGGAAGATATCGAAAAGAGAATATTATGCAGCTTATTACCGATAAAATATTTATACTATGCAAAAATTAATACCAGGTTTTGACGTTTTTCCGCATGGCGTGAAGGAAGTAACAAAAAATGGCCGTACTGAAATTCATGCGGTATTTAAGCTCGTTTTAGCAATACAGGAAATGAATAGCTTCAGGAAGGGTTGTATGCGCGGCAACGATAAATGGAACCAATTCATAAAGGACGCCAACGCATTTAACTGGACTTACGGGTTTTCCAATAATGTATTGACGTTGACCAGAAGTAACATGAAGCCGTTGCCTTCGCCAATCGAATTCCATATTCCTGCTGTCTCCGGCAAGTGTGACGACAATCCTAAGCCTAGATTCGGATATTACCTGGAAAACGGCAAGTATAAAGATAGCTGGATTTTTACCGATACAGACATTGACCTTGTTGTATCGGATACAACAAACAATAAACCGATTCGCCAGTTTATCTCAGACAAAGAAAAGGGTGGTAGCGTAATGAAACAGCATCTGATGAATAGCAGGAACGATGATGGCAGACGTGCGCCTGAAGAGAAAGTATATGATCCTTTTACGCCGGTATTAAGGGATGGAAACCTTCAGGGAACAACTTTTATAAGCAGGTTGCGGACGAGGAGAGAGGATATGCGAGCACAGTCTTATGATTCCCGTGGCGAGGGCAGCACTCCCGCCAAAGCTGTCTACGATTTCAGGGCGATATTTGGTAGTTTTTTGAAGGAGCCGGTAGTGGCTGAACACAGAATGGGTTTGGTAAGGGAATTTAGTATTCCCTTCAGGATTTTATTAAATGGCGGGGCCAAAGCAAATTACCGTATTGAAATATACGAAGATAAACATGCGGCAACCGAGGATTGTTATCTCGCATGGAAACGTGGTGACAAATATTACAATGGTTTGAAGGATTATTTTATTAAGGACACTTTTATGGGAAAGCAACCTTTCTCTGAAGTTTCAGTTGCCAACATTGACCCCTATAAAGACAGGCTTGAGGGCGAAGCCGATGACAGGCCCCACCCCGACGGCATTTATGTACTTGCCAAATACTTCACAGATAAGGATGGGAAAATAATTGACCCCTTTGTCTCGGATTACTTTAATGGGTTCAATGTCGTTGTCAAAGACGAGAATGTGTTCTCTTCCCCATCATTACATAAGAGAGTCGTACACTTGAAAGGATGCACCTCTATAGAAGTGCCACGTACTTCGGGTGTCCTGACCGCCCGCAACGAGCTTGTAACTCCGAAAGAAAGATACCGTAACAATATCCTGATTAGCTGGCGCGGTGATAACCTTTTAGTCAATAGGAATGACGTCTTTGAGCAGGACGATGAAAGTTCGCAGATGGATCATGTAACGGCTCAACCAACCAGTGGAACGAATGAAGAGGATGTGTATATAACCGACAATTTGTATCACACACATGAGAGTCTTATAGAAGGAAGTATGCCGCAACTTATCTCGCAAAACAAGGAACTCGGTATCATCCTCCGGCCTACATCGCCGTTGCATTATTGCATGCCTATAAAAGATGAGCTTGAAAAATGGCAAATGCCATATACGCTTACAGTTGAAGAGGCTTATGAAAAAGGTGATGAGATAGATGTAACAGAATTCGACGTAAGGATGGCAAATAAATTGGCTATTAAGTCGGTATCCATCGTTGGGCCTAAGAAATATGACAAAGGGAATGAGAACGTAGACAATGAAACGCATATGGTGCTGGATAAGTTTGGGCACGAAGAAGCTGAGCGACGGTTCATATTTCCGCCAAGAATAAAATGGGGTGATTTCCGATATCTCGGCTATTTGACAAAGGAAAGGATCGTGCGATTTAAGGATGAGGTCATCAACTCCAATATTTTTGCTGACCGTTGTATTTACCTCGAGGAAAAGTCTGAACACAAAACGCCCGTATGCAGTATTGGAAGAGAGTTTGTTAACTATGTAGCTGATCCACGCGCAACGGAATTGTACATCGTTGGTGCTGACCTCTTCACAATAAACAAATTCGGGCCGCTTCTAAGCAGCGATGCTTTTAAGGTCACACACAATTTTCCTTTTTTTGCCGGCACGCGATCGTCTGCGATCAGCGTAGTTAATAACGGAAGTACTTCGAGTATTGTCCTGAACGGGAATCCCATATTCAAAAACCTGGAATGCGGCGAGTACAACTTCAAGGTGTATGCGGTTGATAAGCGATTTACGGGCTCGGGGCATAAGGGCCTTAAGATCTGTTTATACAACTCTGTTACATTGAAAGTTTCGATTCTAGATAAGCCTATGAAGGCTGAATTTAAGGAACACGCAATGCCTGCGCTTGCTGTTGCAGAGCGGGTGATGCCGTCAGAATCGCATGGCGATATGCAGCGTTTAGGCCAATGGCTGCTGCCACTGCCCTTGAACCACGAAAGCCACACCTGGAAGTCGATAAAATATCTTGAGGAGAATACTGTCATGAAGTTGCCGCAGGATGGGTTTAAGAGCATGTACCGGGAATATATGCAGCAAAACGCCGGCCCCAATTACGATTTGCTCAACAGCGAATATCCATATGAAATGTTTCTCACGAAGGAAGGTTCGCTGCAAGCGAAGACAGGCCTGAGAACAGACATTTTTCCGAGGGTCGTAACAATAGATATAAGTGTTGGTAAAGGGGTGGCGGCATCGATTGGTGAACATGAGCTTTTTACGCTGAGGCTTAACAAAGAGGAGCTGCTTGTTGCAAAAATAGCCGGTGGCCAAATTGACTTCAGCGTAAAAAATAATGATAAGGGCAATAAAGCCCGGTTCGTTACTGCTAAGGCGCTTACCGGCGACACTACTCCTGATAAAGTAAAGCTGCGTATTTATTACGACCTGACAGAGGGGAGCCACAGACGTTACAATTATGTACTTGATGTGGTAGATCATAAAATAATCCCGCTATCGAACTACATTAGCCCTGAGATAGGTATCAATGATATTGAAATTTCGGAACAAGTCTTGAATTTCATCCGGCATGATAAGGAAACATACATCCGGTTAAGCAGATCGGAGGAATATCAAGTGGTGGGCGATTTGAGGTCGGCATATTATTGCAGAAAAAAGATCAGATTGTTTAGCTCATCTCCATTCCAGGCGTACTATCCAAAGCTCAGTTCTGAATTTCCATTGGGTACATTGGGCGCTGTTGCAGACATAGAGATACCCAATAATACCAAACCAACAGTACCAAAGATCGATGCAAAAATTCTCTTCAAACAGAAGAAGGCAGATTGCTGGGATGCGAGCGGCGTAAAGCAAAATATATCAGAACAGTTGGTGCAACTTTTGATCGATGAAGAGTTTTGCAAGGAAGGACCAAATAAGCTGGGGATTGTTCTTGCAAAGTATAAAGATGGCAAGCCACTGCTTAATGACAACAATATGTCAGAAATTGGCGAGGATATTACGAAGCTGACTGAAACTTATTGGTCGGATCGAAGAATAGGAGATTTGATAAATTTAAGCGCACAGCCTAAAGTAATAGATAAGTATTACCCTGATAAACAAACGAAATTTTATCGCATCGAGGGCGAATGTTATGAGGTGCTAGAAGTAGTTCCATTTTATAACAGCAACTTGAAGAAATGGCAGATAATTGTGCCCCTGCGGTTTTTCGAACGTTCTGAAACAATATTCATCAAGTTTATCACCGTAAAAATTGCCAGAGGACATAGTTTAATTCTGGAGAAGCCCGGCCAGCCCAACAGCTCTTTAAATCCCTTTATCGATACGGAGCAAACTAACCTGTCGGATTTAAGTAAACCTGCTCAATTGCCTGTATACAGCAGGAAAGTGATCTCGGTGACGAAGTCGCCAGATAAGTTCAAGGTCGCGATTCACTCAAAAAGCGATTTTGAGGACAAGGTATATTGCGTGATGTTATTTAAAAAGATACCCGATGGCACAATTCTGAACTATATCAGCAAGAATGAAAATGAGCGGCATCAGGATTTGGTTTCGTTTAAATGCGCAGACGCAGAACGGTCTCCGGGCAAAATATTAGTTTTTAGCCGAAAAAGAGAAGTTGAAATTTTTAGGACTCATTGCGCATGTATAGTAGTCTTGGAGTTCGAATCACATGAAAATCTGTCTAAAGAATTCTCCGATGTTTTGATAGGTAAGCTGATGTTTATCGATGTCAATCCTTTATTTGAGATTCGCGGATTAAGGTTAATAAATGCAGAGGAATTTATTGTCTGAGCGCAAACGAATTGCTCACAATTTATCAAGAAATTCTGTTCATTCAAAAGCCTACTTTTTATGTAGTGTTGAGCAAGTTCCTTTGAGTATTTAATTTTATCGTCTTTGGTAGATATTGCCTGCTATCTGCGGAGAAAGATTAGGGTTACAACTTCTTTTAGCCATGTTTTTCTAAGTATGACTATTGAATTGACAATAGACAACATTTCAGATTTCTTTTTTGAAGTTTTACATGGAAAAAAATAATTCAAAATTTAGAAGGTAATTTTTTACTTAAAGAAATGACCGATAAACTAAATTAATATTGATCGAAAAGATCTTTTTAAACGTTTATAAAATCGGAAATAATACTTTTGGCAAAATAATATCTCTTGAAAGCTACAAGTCCTGGACAATACATTCACTCTACATTCGGCAGAGTAAATACTGTTAAAGATGGTGAAATAATTATCATAGTAACTGTTGATAATTATTCGCAATTCGCCTTTGGAACAGCCTTAATCAAAGAGCTTAATTTCAACGAGGTTGCTAAACATATTCATAGCGTTATCCAAGAAATAAGAAAGAAGCATAAAAATATTATGCCCGTCATTTACCTTTCTTATGCAGAGGAACATATTGACAGGCTCGCCCTTTTATTTTACGAGGAATGCACGATAGAATATAATCCTATTAGAGCTAACGAAATAGCTCTACCAGTTCTAGAATCGCTTCTAAATAATATAAGACCATTAAGTAGATGATTTTACCCTAACTACCCACAGATATACATTTTCTATATTGCAATTATTAGGGGGTGTATTACTAATAGTTAATACTATATTTTGCCCTTCCCAAACAATTAAAAAGGTTTTCAAAATGCAAGCAACTGGCGAACAAAATAAAATGGATTATGTAGCTTTAAAAAAGCAGCTATGACATTGCGATCAATTAACCATAAACAGCGCCAACAGATTCCAAAATTGCTGGATGAAAATAAGCGAATGAAAGTAACAGACATTTATGTAAAACTTCGTCTGGAACATTCTGTCGCATCTCAGCACCTAGCGATTTTACGCCGGGCTAATATTGTACGCATGGAACGTATGGGTGGATAGGCCGACCAAACTGAACAACCTAGGCCGGAGCAAACTGACCAACCTTTTTTGCTGCCGAAGAATTGACGTTGTCTATTTTTATAACATGGCAAGAATCAATCTCAACATCGTTTCTCGTGATAAAATATTTCGGTTAAGGGTGGTCAAACGAAACCGGTTTAGCCTAGTCTGCAAAACTGGCATAGCCTGGTCAAATTGCCCGGCTTTTGCACTTTAATGGTAAACCACCCCCTATCACTTGAAAACTAAAAACTTTTAATTTAACTTAGCAAAAACACAAAACACTAAATAACGAATAGTCCACTTTTGATTGAAGTATGACACAAATATGTAGTGCAACCCAACTCTCTCAATATTATCCAATTTCAATTGTTAACAATATTGTTGATCTACCACTCTTTATTAAAAAATTTCTAGAAACATCGAACAGCTTATCTGCAATTTTGAATTAGATAAAAGTGGCACAGTAGAAGTAAGGAAAATTGTGCTTGCAGATTTAGCCTAGGAATCTAATAATCAGCATTATTTTGTTACGAAATCTATATAAATCTCATTTAGGCATTACATTTGAGAAATGTTTTTAAGGCTTGAACATATCAGATTCGGCTTTTTAAAAGAACAGCCATTATTCAATGATCTTTCATTAGAACTTGAAAAGGGGAGAATATATACATTAATGGGGGCAAATGGGGCTGGAAAAACTACTTTGTTCAATTTAATTACAGGATTCTTAAAACTACAATCAGGAAATATATATCTTGGTAACCAAAGGATTGACAAAGTACCATCCTTTATTATCAACCGAAAAGGTATCTGCCGCACATTCCAGGATTTACGCTTAATTTCAAAGCTTACTGTGAAAGAAAATATTCTGCTCGCAATGCACAATAATCCAACGGATAACTGGATTACTTCGTTATTGCCTGAATCTCTTAACCGGAAAACTATTATGCTGTTTGAAGAAAAAGCAAACACAATTATCAGCAAATTTTTTTTGCAGGATATACAATATTCGCTTGCTAGTGAAATCAGTTATGGACAACAAAAACTACTAACCCTTGCCTGCTGTGATTCTAATGATGCTGATGTGATTTTACTTGACGAACCAGTGGCTGGGATCAATCCTGCATACCGGGATAAAATAGCAATAATCATTAGACAGTTAAAGGAAGAAGGGAAAACAATTTTGATGATTGAGCATAACGCAGTGTTTATCAATGAAGTGACTGATGAGCTATTCTTTTTACTAAACGGACAAGTTTCGCAATACAAAGATTTGGAGACAATGAAAGCTGATATAAAAGTAATGGAGGCTTATATGTAATGCTAAAAGTTGAAAACATATCAACCGGTTATGGGAAAAAGCAAGTGCTTTTTGATGTTTCGTTAAATGTAACGAAGGGTGAAATTGTTTTGCTAGTAGGAAATAACGGAAGCGGAAAATCCACTTTGCTCAAAAGCATTTTTGGATTGTTGCCACAATGGTATAAAGGCCAGATTTTTTTTGATGGAGAAAATATTACAGGTATGCCCACAGTCGCATTATTGAAAAAGGGCTTGTTATATATCCCGCAGAAAAACAACCTTTACGAAGACCTTACAGTTAAAGAAAACCTTCAAATGGCGGGATTGACGCTTGGTTCAGGTCTGTTGAAACAGCGAATGGAGCATACACTTTCGATTTTCTCTACACTGCAAAGACATATGCAGAGAATACCTATGAAGCTAAGTGGGGGGGAGCGACAATTGCTCACTTTAGCTATGGCAAATCTACACGAACCGAAGATGCTTTTAATAGACGAGCCATATACTGGATTATCTCCCCAAAATTTAATCTTTGTAACTGAAAATTTGAAAATGCTGAATGAAAAATTTGGAATGACCTTGCTAATCGTTGAACATCGTGTTAAAGAGTGCTTAGCCATTGCAGATATAGTAATTGGTTTGAAGCTTGGTAGTATCTTCTATGAAACAGAAGTAAATCCGAATTTCGATTTTAATAATCTTAGTGAAATATTTGTCTAAAAATAAAAATTAGCTCAATGAAGAATTTCAAAATAATTGTCGCTTTTACAGTAATTGCATTTTCTTTTGCTGGTTGTGATTCATCTAATCAAAAGAAAATTAAAGGCAAGATTAGTATCGGTGCAATTTTACCTCTTACCGGTAAATCAGCACAGTACGGTCAATATATAAAGAATGGTTTAGATTTGGCCCTATCGGAAATCAATACACAGGGCGGAATAAACGGCGATTCGTTAATCATAATTTATGAAGATGATCAGGCAGACCCTAAAACAGCAGCAAATGCCATTCAGAAATTTATTGATATAAATAAGGTTCCTCTTGTATTTGGTTCTTGGGCATCAAGCTGTGTCTTAGCAGAGGCACCGATTGCAGAAAGAAGTCGCTTACCATTATTGGCGGAAGCACAATCTCCACAAATTCGAGATGCAGGCGATTATATTTTCAGAATTCAACCAGATTCAAGATATTATCTAAAATTTCTTGCTCCTTATGTCTATAATTCATTAAAAGCGAGAAAAATAGCAATCCTCTATGTAAACAATGATTATGGAAAGGATCAAGCAACAGTGTTTGAAGGTTTGTTTAAGTCAATGGGTGGAGAAGTAATCTCAAATGAAGGTTTTGAACAGGGAGCAACGGACTTTAAGACTCAATTAACCAAATTGAAGGCTATGAAACCAGATGCTGTGTTTATCCCAGCTTATGTTGAAGCTGGTTATGTTTTAAAGCAAGCAAAGGAACTAGGGATTACAACACAGTTCGTTGGAAGTGCCCCGATGGAGAATCCGGAAATAATAGAAATAGCTGGTGGAGCTGCAAACGGCGTTATTTATGCTCATCATTTCAATCCTGAAAGCAAAGATTCTCTTACTTCAAACTATGTAAAGAAGTACGAAGCAAAATACCGAACACAAGTGGAAGGTTACTCCGCTTTAGCTTATGACGCTTTGAATATTATTCGTGATGTTCTTTCAAAATGTAAAGAGGACAGGGAATGTATTAAAGGGGAATTTTATAAAATCCAAAACTATAAAGGCGTAACTGGAACAACATCCTTTGACAATCACGGAGATGTAATTAAACAAATAGTCATTAGAACTATTAAGGATGGAAAATTTATAACTGTTGACAACCAATAAGATACTATTATGGCACAAGACACTACACAAAAAAAAAGTGATAAGGCCACACAAAGTGCGCAAGTAAAAGCGGAAAATTTTTTTATTAGAATAGTAAGAAAAAGAAGATTCTGGATGATCTTCGGTTCGATTGTCCTTCTTTATTTTTCGATGGTTCTATATTATGCTGTAAAATATAGAAGTCCGCATTTAGTTGAGGCATCTTCCCATGATGGTAAAGCTTGTAGCCATGTTTGTAGAAAGGTGTGGCATTTACACTTTTATGAAGTTGATGACTATTTATCCTTAATAGGTATCATTGCACTTATTGTTGGTATAATTGCAGCCTGGGAAGCATATGTTGCTGCGAGTAAATCTGAGAAAATTGAAGATACTTTGATAGAAATTGGTTTGCTGACTTCAGAAGTTAAGGGAGAATTCAAACTTATATTTAAGAATCACCTAATTAAATATCTAAATTTGGTTGGGAATTGCCCAGCCAGAATCTATTTGGCTATTTCGACTCCTTCATATGGCTATGCTGTATTGGGACAGAAAAGTTTTGAAGAGCTATATAAAGCATTTGAAGGACTGGACGGAAAAAATTGTTCAATAGAGATAGTTCTATTTAGCCCCGATGCACATTTTCATTACTGGAGCAATTTATTGATGTGGTCCATAGAACAGGAAGATACCAATGATTTACATTTTGCAATAAATTTTGCTCAGAACACTAAGGATATGTTAAATATAATGAGAATGAAGGAAAGCAAAATTTGGCTAATGAGAGAAACTACTGTGCGATTTTTCGCATATTCATATTACAATATAAAAATAAAGCAAGAAGTTGAAAAGGCATATTTTTCTTTGGTTGACAGATTTAGTATTTATCAAAACCAATTTAAGGAGGGATTTCAGGCCACGAGTTTACCTGTAGTTTCAACTCAAATACATGACTATATTGAAAAAGACAAAAGTTTTTTTGAGCGAATAAAAGTTTGTCCGTACTCGCAAAAAGTAGGAGATGCTGCAGCTATTAGCTTTGAAAATTATAGCGCGCTCCCATCAAATGAAAAACAAGACAGAGAAAAAACGCTTAATTCACTACTCAGCGACTTTTTATTAGGTCGAACTTATGCAAGGCAAATCGCCAACTTTAGATATTTTAAGTTGATCATAAATAATTACCTTGTAAATTTAAAATTGAGCAACGAATTAGCTTTTGGAAAACTCTCAGATGAACAAATTTTTGGAAAGAATTTTTTACTTATACTTGAATATTTTGGAAGCGTAATTATAAACCATGGATTATACTCCATTATTTCCCAAAAACAGTTATTTATTATCCAATTCGTATTTTTCAATATTAAAAAAGAAATCCCAGCCTTAGCTTTCTCTACAAAGACTGATGATTTGTTTAAAGGGTATCAAACTACTACTCACGATTCAATAATAGGTAATGACGTAATAACTGAGTATACTGGGCTAAATGCTGAAGACAAGATACGTTATCTCATATTTCTCCTTTTAACAAGCGGCTTCGAAGAATCGACTTATGCTGCACAAACAATTGCAAAAGCAAATTGAATCAAGTATTTGGAAATATCGTTCTGACAAGTTCATTATTGCTAATAGTTGCAATTAGCTATAATGTTATTTTCACAACGATAAAATTCTTTCACATAGCGCATGCGGCTGTAATTACATTAGGTTCATATGCTGTTTTTTTTTTCTCAAACAAACTTTCAGTTCCATTTTGGCTTTCAGTATTTCTTGCTATTACAGTATCAGTCGGTGTAGGCTTATTGTGTGAGATTCTGGTGTATCGACAAATGCGTAAACGAAAAGTTCCAACATTGACTTACCTTATTGCATCTATTGGTTTGAATGTTGTGTTACAGAACTGCATGTCACTTTTGTTTGGAGATGATACCAAAATCATCAACACAGCAAAAGTAACGGTAGGGCATCAGGTTTTAGGTATCTTTATCACCTCGGTTCAAATAGCTACCATTTTCGTTGCTATTACTTCAATTATTGTAATCAATTTATTCTTTCAATTCACGGTAATAGGTAAATCAATTCGTGCGGTCGCAAGTAACCCCGAATTATGCAACATTTACGGGATCTCATCTAACAAAATAATTCTCTTTGCTTTCGGCATTGGTTCAATATTAGCTGCCATAGCTGGAATACTTTCAGCAATGGACACCAATATGACACCAATGTTGGGTTTCAATCTTTTACTATACGGTGTCGTAGCGACGATTATTGGAGGCGCTGGAAGTACAAAAGGCTTGATTGCAGCGTCTCTAATGGTGGCTTCTACTCAGCATCTTGCCGCATACTTCATTGATAGCAAATGGATGGATGCGGCTGCGTATATTATTCTTATCCTATTTTTGATCTGGAAACCATTAGGTTTTAGTGGCAAACGCCTAAAAAAAGTAGAGGTATAAGATGGAGTATATTTTACACTTATTAATACTGGTCAGCTTTTATACTATGCTTTCGCAAAGCTTAAATCTTTCTGCAGGCTTTACGGGACTTATTTCATTGGCGCAGGCGGGTTTTTATGGCATTGGGGCTTATACAACGGCTTTGCTTTCTGTAAACTATGGGTTGCCTTTCTGGATCAATCTTCCTGTAGCAATGGTATTAAGTGGTGTAATTGCTTTTGTTATTTCACTCATTGCATTGCGTACAATAGAAGACTATTTTATTATCTGCACCTTAGGGATACAGGTCATTATTTTTTCTCTGATGAATAATTTGATGAGCGTAACAAGAGGCCCATTAGGTGTTCCAGGTGTTCCTGCCGTCCATTTTTTCGGAATATATTTAGACAACAAAATTTCATTCTTAATACTTTCGCTTTTCTTTGTATCATTAATTTGGTTCGCCCTAAGAAATATTTCAAAATCAGGTTTCGGACAAACATTAAAAGCAATAAGCGAAGATGAGATTTACACACAAAGCATCGGTAAAAATGTATACCAGTCTAAGATAGTTTCTTTTACTATTAGCGCAATTCTTGCGGCCATTCCGGGCACTTTGTACGCCCATTACATTTCTTATATCGATCCCACAAGTTTTACTGTAAATGAATCAATTTTTATTCTCTCCATTGTTATCATAGGGGGCTTACGAAATTTAACCGGAAGTTTTTTAGCATCGGCATTTTTAGTCTTACTTCCTGAAGCACTTCGGTTTGTTGGTATGCCAGATACAATTGCCGCTAACATGAGGCAAATAATATATGGGTTGATATTGGTAATAGTAATGATGAAAGGTAACAGGTTTAACGCCCTATTTTCGAAATCTCAACAATGAGATGCTAATTAGCAAATCAGATGTTTTAAGACTTTGCACTTTGAAACCGCTCCAAGTCCTCCACAAAAAAGTTCGACATATCTCCGCCCTTCTCCACTATGTATAGGCCTTGAAAACGCAAATCGCTGCTTTTCAAGGCCTTTTAGTTTACGAAAGATGCAAATAAGTGCAGCCAAATGCGGGAATTTGGTGTAATTTCGGAGACATGAAAAGCACCCTTTCTTCTTCTTGCTTTCTTTAGCATTCAGATGCATTATTTAGCATCCTCTACATTGCGCCAGGTAATAGAAATTTGCACCATAACCCACGCTATGCAAGCATTTGAGCAATTTACCGACATCCATATTTCGTTCTTCTGCAGGTCGACCTAAGAGAACGAAAAGTGCCAGAATCCGATCGTTTTAAGGGTCTCTTACAGGGGAGAGCGCAGATGTAAGTACCCCATTATTCGGACAACTCTAAATTAGACAGATTTTTCATTTGACCTCCCCCCATTTATTGGACAGGCAAAACTAGAGTTTCAGGGCCCTTAAAACACTCTTTTCCCTGCATCTGGAATGATGCTTTTTCTTGACCTGGCTTGTCAATGTTCTCTGCGTCAAAAAGCATCATTTCAGATGCAGGAGCCACCGACAGGTTTTTATTTTTACTCATATTCCCCTGACATTGTTCGATGAACTCTGCAGGTGTTAAATCATTCAATGAACTATGTGGTCTATAACAGTTATACTCCTCTCTCCAGCTCTCTATTTTCTCAGTTGCGTCTTCCAAAGATAAGAACCAATGGGCATTTAAACATTCATCCCGAAAACTGCCATTAAAAGATTCTACAAAAGGGTTGTCTGTAGGTTTTCCAGGTCTGGAATAATCCAGTGTCACATTGTTTTCATATGCCCAGCGGTCCATTTCCTTAGAAATAAACTCGCTCCCATTGTCTGTTTGAATCCTTTGGGGAACTATCCCTCTGTTTATTTTCAGATAATCCAATGCACTCACTACATCAGTTCCTTTAAGCGATTGACCTACCCTGATAAACAAACATTCTCGACTATAGTTATCGACTAAAGTTAAAGCCCTGAATTTCTTGCCATCAAAGAGCTGATCTGACACAAAATCCATCGAGCAACATTGGTATAAATTAGATAGTACCGGGCGTTCAAGCCTATGGGCCGCAGCTTTATTGCGCTTAGGTCTTTTGCTGCGAAGATTTAATCCTTCCTCCCGGTATATTCTATATACCCGCTTGTGGTTATCCATCCAACCCTCCCGCCTGAGTAAGGTGTATATCCTTTCATGACCGTAGCGCACTCGTATTGAGGCAATCTCCTTTATTCGCTTCCTTACAGCGCCATCCAATCGCCTATGCTCCTTATAATAGAACACAGAACGCTGCAGTTGTATGACTGCACATGCTTTGCTAGATGAAACTTTGTATGCCATCTTTAATTCCTCGGCCAGCACCTTCTTTTGGGCTGGCCTTAAAACTTTTTTTTAAGCACATCCTGCAGCATTTGCTTATCCAAACTCAGGTCGGCAACAATCTGCTTTAACTTCGCATTCTCCTCTTCGAGCTGCCTTAATCTCCTTAATTCTGTTACACCTAAACCACCGTACTTTTTCTTCCAATTGTAAAAAGTTGCCTCACTAATGCCCATCTTTCTGCATACTTCCTGGACACTAACGCCTGTTTCTGATTGCTTGATGGCAAATACAATCTGTGCTTCAGTAAATTTTGACTTTTTCATACGCAATATTCAAATTTTAAATTATGAAATATTGCCCGTTTTTCCTAATTTCTTACTGTCCAGTTTTGTGGGGGGAGGTCAGATACTGCAAAAAGTATTAAACAAAATGGCTCACAATGTGTAATTGGTGCTACTGTCATGGGTTCACATAATAATGATTCGGGGGGTAGCTATTGTTGGGGTGCGGGAATATGTATCCCTAATGCTGCAATCAGTGATAATACTGTTGAGTGCACTTATTGTTTTGATAGTCGGACCAGACTATTTACTATTAAATTTGATTATTCGGAATTGATCAACAAAAACAATCCTTATGCCGCATATTTTCAAGACCAATCCGGTATGGTTGAAACTCCCGGTACGATCACGTTCGATAATCCGTATTTTTTCTATTCTTCAGGCAACCCAGTTCAATTTTTCGTTCCCTTGAGTTTGCCTGCAGATATTCAGGCAATACCCTTAGGAGTGGCGTTTCCGTATACACATGATCAAAATACACACATCATTGTTATTAACGTCCAGTTTTAGCAAGGTTACAGTTTAATATTTGGTTGGGTAGTGCAAAAGCCGGGCAATTAGACCAGGCTAAGCTCGTTTTGCTGACTAGGCCAAACCGGTTTCGTTTGACCACCCTTAACCGAAATATTTTATCACTAGAAACGATGCTGAGATTGATTATTGCCATGTTATAAAAATAGCCAACGTCAATTCTTCGCCAGCAAAAAGGGTGGTCAATTTGCCTTGGCCTGAGGTGGTCAGTTTGATCGGCCTATCCAGGTATGTACCTAAAAATCTATCTGCATAAATACATGTAATAAATTAGCAATGCTATGTTTTTTGACCGTTTAGAAACTTTTTCGACCGCTCAGAAACTTAATTTTGAATTTTACAGACTACATACTACATTTGACTCATCTCGGTAAATTATTTAATTTATAAAATTGCAAACATAGATTTTGTGGGAATCCGTATATATTGTTTCTTGATGCTGTTTTTTTGTTCTTCCTTGGTAGTTTCTGGGCAGGAGGAGAATAATGCTGTTATACAAGCTGGCAATAGATACATAGAGATTAAGATAAAAAAACTCGATAAGTATAATTCAAGAGTAAAGCGTCAACAAACCCGCCTTCTGAAAATATTGAAAAAACGTGAAAGACAATTTGTAAAAAAACTTAAAAAAACTGACTCAACCTCGTTTGTTCGTGTTCTAAAACAGTCGCCGTCATATGATTCCATAAGTAAATTATCACGACAAGATGCGGAAATGAATAGTTTGCCCGGAAAGAAAAATAATGCAGTTGATAGTTTAAGAGGTGTTCAATCATTTGTAAAAGGTAAAGCTGCTGGGGCTGCAAATAATCCAGAAATGCAAAATCAAAATGCTAAGATGGATAAACTGCAAGGACAGATCAACCTTCGTACGCAGGTGTCTCAGTTAATTGCGAAAAGAACAAACGATTTAAAGAACACTACAAAAGGGAATAAAAGTGGCGGGTTTAAAGGCATTGAAAAACGGGTTTTCTACGGTAATGCCAAAATAAAAGTGTTTGAAGATATGCAAGAAGAACCTTCGAAAGCTGAGGACGAAGCGATGGAATATTTACAGGGTTCGGCTGGATTTGATAAGGCAATGAAAAGTTCATCGTCATCTATTAAAAGTACCGCAAATTTGTCGAATGGAATTACCTCTGAAGAAATGCGTGCATTAGGTTTTCAAACAAAAAAAATAACTCAACAAAATTTGGAAAAGAAATTTGGAAATAACCTTGGAGTAATTACTAAGAATGCGACGGAGGGGTTAAAGCAATATCAAGAACAGTTTAAGGATTTTAGTGGTAGTATTAATGATACTAAAAAGTCATTGAAGAGTGTATCTAAGACGCAAAAACCATTGTTTAAAGTCAATCCTATGCGTGGGTTGCCATTTAATAAAAGGTTTGAAAAACATTTCAATTGGCAAGCCACTCATGCGACAAGTGATGGAGCTCAACCTGCTACCATTACTGCATCTTACGCCTACGGATTTAAACATACACCAAAGTTGACTTATGGACTGGGCTTAGCCGGAGCATTGGGTTTAGGACAAAACTGGCAGAA
The DNA here is from genome assembly GCA_964493865.1 of uncultured Flavipsychrobacter sp. Lineage (GTDB taxonomy): Bacteria > Bacteroidota > Bacteroidia > Chitinophagales > Chitinophagaceae > Nemorincola. The sequence continues at coordinate 171,232 of CAZBPS010000003.1, read as the reverse complement.
TGTTCGTTTTTCCTTTCAAGGGATAGGAGTAAGAAGTTTTGCGAAGTTGGAATTGCAGTATGGCATTGGATTTTATGTTGGGTACGAGCGTATGTATAAACAATTTGCTTTTACCAACAAAAGTAAACAAGGAAGTGAAGTAGTAAATACCGCCCATAATACGGAAAGCTACAACGAAAGTGTATTAACTGGCCTTACAAAAAGCTATAACATAAATAAAAAATACCGTGGAGCCATTCATGTGTTATACGATTTATGGTGGCAGCAAAAAGGTTTACAAAGCCCGGTTGTTTTAAGATTTGAAACTATAAAAAGATAAATTATGAAGAGAATATTGCTTTTGTTCATAGTACTCTCATTCTACACAAAAGGAATCTGTCAGTCTGTGCCTGATGAAGAGAGTTTGTTTAACGACATTGGCAGTCAATTTAACAATGTTGGATCGCTTAAAATAAACAGTGACATATTGAGAAAAGACTATTTTACTGGAAGGGGGGATATTTCCATTCCATTTTATAAATATAAGATGGATGGAATTGATTTAAGTGTAACAATGTCTTACAACACTGGCGGGTTATTGGTTAATGATTATGCGTCAAATATTGGGTTAGGTTGGAAATTGAATACAGGTGGTTATATATTCAGGCAAGGACGAGGAAAAGTAGATGAAAAACATTATTGGTTTGGTGTACCCATGGACTATTGGGATGATGAATCCGATATTTTCTATCTTAACTTTAATAATCGGTTTTATAAAGTCTTTTTTTCTATGGAGTCTAATGAATATATAACGGTTCCTAAAAGCAATATTAAAATCGAGCGGTATTGTGGTTTTAGTTTAATAACATCTTGGTCTTGGACCACAGTTCCCCCTTGGAACAGTAGTTTAGGTAACGATCTCAAATTTGTTGTAACCGATGAATCTGGAAATAAATTTTATTATTCAAAAGGTAGGTGGGAAACAGTTTCTGGAACATCGGAGCCTATTTACTGGCTGCTAGACAAAGTCGTTTCTTGTAATGGGAAGGTAACTAATTATGTTTATGAAGAATTTAATAACATACTTACGACAGGTCATTATTTTGCATTTGACATCCATACACATGCAGATCATACAACTTATTACGATTGGAACGGTCACCTTCCAGGACTTCCATCTGGATCTGGTTATTTTGCAACTGCAGACGGCAACATTGAAAAAGCTGTAACAACAAAAAGGATAAAAAATATATTCTACCCAAATGGCATCACAGTTAATTTTAACTATTCAGCCTCTGATCGGTGCGATGCTCCAGGAGACAAGGCATTGATTCAAATTGATATTAGTGAAACCGGCATGTCTACTGGGCCAGCAGCTAAATGGTTTTCGTATTTTTTCAATCAAGCTTATTTCATCTCTCCTCCTAAAACAAATCCATTGACTTCATATGATTGGACAACCGTTTCTTCTGAGGCAGGAAGCTGCCCAACTACAGCTTTAAGCGCAGGGACGAATCATATGCAATATCGATTGAAACTTAAATCTGTTGATTTAGTTGGTTATGATCGTTCGACTATAAAGAAGTACTATTCATTTGAATACAATAATGTTCCGTTGACGGAAAGAGTCGGTGGTGGGAAAGATTGTTTTGGCTATTCAAATACCTCAACTCCAGCTACATTTGCATATTGTACAAGTGACCCAGGCGCATATATTACGAATTTTGATGCTTACTTTGTAAGGGAGACTTTAGGACCTATGGGAATGGATCCCACTCCTAGTACAACTACATCCGTTGTTGGTGGGTCTATATTAACTAAAATTATTAATGAGTACGGCGGTTCAATTGCTTTTTCATATAAACCAATATCAACTATTGGTTTGGGTGGTGGAATAATTTTAGATGAGATTCTATATCATGATGGTTATTCTATAGAAAATGACACAAAAGAGAAATTAACATATGGCGCTGTTGAAAAATTTATCCCGGCAGAAGGATCCCCTCGAAAAAACTTTTTCAGTCATGATGAATATTGCTGGGGTAGTCCCTATGGTGCGCCAGAAGTATTATACACTCGGCTTAGTAATAATTATGACATCATTAATACAGCACTAAATACATATCGTGGTGCTATTTTATCTGTTACTTCCTCTATTACTGACCATCTTGGCAATCTGGTTAATAAAGAGGAATACAACTTCTCAGGTCTTTCGAATACCGGCAGCATTTACTCAGATCATGGGCTTAGTTCAAACGCATATAATCCTACGTTTTCTGATCCGCCGCCTTTCAACAAGCCTTTTGGTTATCCTTTGGCAGGTAACAAGCAATTTTATGCTGATTGGGGAATTGGACTATTGTACAAAAAATCATCTTATGATAATAATAATAACTTAATTCAGACGGAAGATTATACATATGATGTAAATATTGATTACATTAGTTCTTCTCAATTCAAAAACAGGCACCTGTCACATAATGGTCATTTTGTTCCATACTATGCTGACACATATTATCCATTCACAGGGATAACGTTTTTGAAAAAAAAGACGACAAAAAATTATTATACAAATACTAATTATATTGAGAATAGTTACAACTACACATACGATTATAAAAATAATTTGGTAGCAACCTCTTTTAATAATAGTCTTGGCGAAACTGTTTTAGAAACTTATCGCTATAATTATCATTATACTTCGTCGATTACTCCAGCCATTGACCAGTTAAATGCAAATGGTATACAAAGGTTGCTTTGGATTGAAAAGCATAAAAATATAGGAGTTGGATCTGCTAACAATCTGCTAAAGTTAAACCTCGGTACACCATATATTACGCCAAGGAATCCATCGATAGTCGGTTCGAAATATGTCTATAGTTTGGCTACGTCTATACCAATTACTCCAACGGTCTATTCAACTCTTATTAACTTGCCAAGTATGTCAACGGGAGCGTCAACTAGTAATTTTCATTTAGATAATGCAATTACAGAACACGACGATGCTGGTAATCCAATAGAAGTGTCAGACTTAGCAGGAAATGGTGGGAACACCTATTCTGCCACAATTTTGAATAATCATACTGGGGACGTGCTTGCTCAGGCAAAAAACGCAAAGTACACCGAAATTAGCTATTCGGGTTTTGAAACCAACGTTTTATTCTGGCCATCACCGTTCATTAAAGGTAATTGCGATTATGAGGGGTGGCATGCAACAACTGCACATGCAATGTTGGGAAGGGCATCATATTATCTACATTCAGGAACTTTTTGTCGCGCAATAAATGCCTATTCGACGCCGAGTGCATATATTCTTGGGAAGAATTATACAGTGTCCGTCTGGGTTTTGTCTTTGGGTTTACTTGGAGGCTCAGTTGCCGCATATAATGGGATGAGTTCTATTCCACTTACATTATCAGGCACTTATACTGTGCCCGCAACATCAGAGGTCTGGAATTTGTATAAAGGAAATTTCAATGCTTCTGCTGATGGAGTAGAATTATACGGCACAGCATATATTGATGAATTCAAGGTGTATCCGTCTGATTGCATCATGACAACAAGTAATTTTTTGCCACTTATTGGCAAAACGTCAGATGTTGATGCCAATGATAATATTACTACATACGAATATGATGCATTTGGAAATTTATTTGTTACCAGAGATCATTACGGAAATGTCATTTCTAAAACAAACACTGTTATTCAGGGTCACTAAATAATTTTTTATGAGAATAGCACTCATTTATTTTCTTTTTCTCTGGTTTAGTTATGAAAGAGTTTTGGGTCAAAATGTACCAACAGGTTCAGCTATCCCTGGTGTGATAACAAACACCCATACAATGCATGCGCCGTTTGTTTTAGGTAGCGGAGGATTGGTAAATTACGTTGTTACATTCGAACCGCAGTATCCCATTACTGACGCCACATTAATCATCCCAACCCTGAATCCGGGGTTAATAAAAATGAGTACTACATATTTAGACGGTTTTGCAAGAAATATGGAGACGATTTCAAGGGCTAATTGTGTTGGGAGTGACTTGATAACGCCCTTTGATAATAAACCCTCTGCAAATACGTTTAGCTACCTGCCATATGCGGTGAGTCCATCAGATGTTTACGGCGCTTTACGTACGTCACCATTTTCAGAGCAATACAGTTATTATAATGGGCTATTTCCGACGGAAATGGGTTCAACCAGCCAAAACACCGCAGTACAGGAGTCGCAATATCAATCTGATCCTGTAAGTAGATCTGTTTCAGTTTTTAGCCCCGGGAAAAGTAATGTTGGTCAATTCAACGGCACTACTAGTACCATCGGTACTAACCTCGAATGCGAAGTTCGACTTTGGAAGATCGATCCATCGTACATGTACAATCTACCAACATCCGTGGGATGTTATAGTCCTGGCTCTTTGGTGAAAAAGACAATAGTAAATTCAGACGGAACGCAAGCTATTGAGTTTTATGACAATGAGGGTAAGCTTGTATGCCGTAAAGTAAAAGTCGATGCTTCTTCCACGATGGCAATAACTTATTTTGTTTACGATGTATTTGATAGGCCTGCATATACAATACATCCTAGAGCGGTTGAATATATGTCGGCGGTTGGGTCATGGGTACTTTTGATTCCCTTGGTAAGTATTTTGTGTGACTATGTTATTTATGACAATTTTGGAAGAGTTGTCGAAAAGCATAAAGCAGGTGAGGATGGGCATAGTTATTTTGTCTATGATAATCACAATCGGTTAATTATGTCCGCTTCATCAAAGGATTTTAATAATTCTACATGGTGGTGGAACCATTATGATAAACTGAACAGGGTTATTGAAACGGGAAGCTATGTCTTAACGTCTTCGATGCCAAGATTTCATTTTCAGAACATATTTGATCATAGCTCTTTACCGGCACTGGAAAATGTTCCTTCCAGTTTATTATATTATTTGTTCCATGAATCGCAGCAAGGGGTGTACCCTGCTGTTGCGTTGTCAAACGCTAGCCCCTATACTTATGGTTTTTACGACGATTATTCACACTCATCTTTTTTTGATGGGGTGGCGTCGACTCCTATAAGTTTCACCTATAATCCGAGTGTCTTTACTGGACATATTTCAACTGGCCCCCTAACAACTGCCCCGCCTAGTGTAGCATCTATTAAAACGAAGGGAATGTTAGTGTATAGCGCCTCACGAGTTGTAAAACCTTATCCAATCGCATCTATTCCTGATTTTATCTCCAGTGCGAATTATTATGATGATAGAGGCAGAACTGTTGAAATTGTTTCAAAAAATATTCATGGGGACAAGGATTATTTTGCCACTCAATATGATTTTAAAGGACGAATATTAAACACAATACAAAAATATAATAACCACGACTGTAGCCTAGACCCATTTACAACAATTAGAGATCGATACACATATAGTGCTTCCTACGGTTTGAGGTTATCTGTCGTAAGGGAATCAATAAATGGTAGTGACGAAAAGGAAGTTGTGTCTTATGCTTACAATAATCTTGGGCAAGTTTCAGTAAAAAGTATTGGAGGGATTGAAACACAGGATCTGACCTATAATATTCGGGGGCAGTTGAAGGGGATTAACGCTAATTATGCAGAAAGTGGTATTGACGGCACATTACCGATTACATTTGGAGAGTCTATCAAATACGATGCCGGATTCACCAATAATAGATTTTGTGGAAACATTGCAGGTATCATATTTAGAAGCGCAGGTGAACGTCCTCAAGCCTATGGGTACACTTATGATAAAGCTGGAAGATTGACTCAGGCGGACTATAGAATGTTTACAACCAGCTGGAATAATACAACTACAGATTACTCCGAAAAGGACATTCAGTATGATTTGAATGGAAATATTACATCACTGAAAAGGTATGGGCCGCTTTCAAGTGGTGTTCCTGGTATTATTGACAATCTTACATTTAATTATGAAAGTTATTGGGGAAATCGCTTGCAAAGTGTAAGTGATGCTATCCCAATGGCTAGTACTTCATTTACTGACTATGACTTTAAGGATTTAAATACGACGACTGTTGATCACACCTATGATGTAGATGGAAATTTAGTTTCGGACTTGAATAAAAGTGTTACGACAACGTATTATCATTTTAATAAGCCTAAAACGAGAATATTTGGCTCCCCTTATTCTGGACAAACGGATTACGTTTATGACGCAAGTGGAAATAAACTTCGAGAAATTTCAAATTATGGGTCTACAATCACAACTACTGATTATTCCGGAAATATTGTTTATAAAAACAATAGCCTTAATCTAATATATAATCAGGAAGGGTATTCTATTCGAAATTATGCGGCTGCTACAGGGTCAGGTTTTGACTATTTTTACTTCATTAGGGATCACCTTGGCAATGTTAGGAATGTGCTGCACGCTGAACCTGTTGAAGATATTAGTGGGTCATCATCCGGAGGGGCGTCTTATATGGTATATCATGCAGGTCATGAAACAGGCGATGCGCCCGTGGAAAACATGATTTTTGATAACATCGAGTATGTTCGTGATGATAAGCCTGGAGTTGTGGCCCCTTCAGTAGACCTAAAAGCAGCGCGCCTAGATGCGGCACATGATACAACAACTATTGGAACGACCTTAGTATTAAAGGTCATGGCCGGTGACTCATTCGCAATATCAGCCCAATCTTATTATTCAGGGGAGACTGAAGGTAGTGGTGTGATCGATTCGACGCAATTTATTAGCTCGATATTATCTACACTGGTGCATGGTACAGGGGCTTTATCTCATCCCGAAGCTAGCCATATTGCAGATGTGACAAAATTGTTTTCTCCAGAAAATATCGGAATCTTTAATGCAACTTGTGTGGGTACAGTTGATTCTTCAATTCCTTTGGCATTCATAAATTATTTAATGTATGACGAAAATTTCAATATTATACCAGAGAATTGTGGCAGAATTCAGATAAGTCCTTTTCCGGATGTATGGGGGCCAATTACAAGTGGCGGGCGAGTTGGAGTTCCGCACAGTGGTTACGCTGTTATATATGCAACTACTGCTACAATGGATGCGTCAGTATACATTGATCCAATCGATATTTACTATTACCGAGGAGCATTAGTTGACATCAACCATTATTATCCTTACGGTTTGGCTTTTAATAAGTCTACCACGTCCCCTATGGTAGAGAATATTCATTTATATCAAACCACTAAACAAGATAAAATCAATAAACTATACCTTGATAATTTTGGTGCACGACAATATGATCCGCAATTGGGTAGATTTCAATCTATTGATGCAATGAATCAATTCCCAAGTGGATATACCGGGATGGGAAATGAGCCTGCAGGTACTGTCGATCCGACAGGAAATATTGATGATTGGTTTCAAAGTTCGACTGGTACAATAAGTTACTTTGATAGAGTTGGTGATTTTACGGACGCAAGTGGAATTCTTTGGAATGATATAGGGAGAACTATTGGACAGAATAGTATTGATGGCTCAGGCACTCCATTTTATTATAAAAAAAACGACTACAATACTTGGGAGTATTCTCTTTATGGCGACGAAAATGGACAACTTAGTGTTACAACGCAAGATGTCAGTATTACTGGCTACGCTCCTTCTTTTTATCATCATGCAAGCCCTGGCGAAGTGCGAGCAGCTGGTAACCTTGCCGATGCAATGGCACTTGGATTGGGTGCGGGAATTACACTACCTATAGTCGCAGGCCTTTCGGCTGAGCTCGGAGCAATGGCTTGGGGGGGATTAATGATGCGTGCACCACAATTAACAACTATTGGAGGGGCAACGGTTGCTACAGCTGACAAAATTATCAATGAAGAGCAGGCTTTAGTGGGTGAAACACAACGTGCATTTCATTCTGGAGCAGGTACTAGTGCTCACGCTATAAGCAGTGGATTCCAAACATTGTCTCAGACTCGAGCGGGGCAAAATCTGATGGAATTAACCAAAAATATGCCTTTCCATCCAGGTTCACAAGCGTATAATATGTGGGCGAGGTTATCTCAAGTTTATGCGAGAGGGGTTCCAGAGGGAAGTACTGTGAATGCTTTTTTAAATAACCCTAGTCCAAACTCAATATGGATTCAATATGAATTACCTATTTTAATGCAAAAAAATGTTACAATTATTCCTCATGTCATTGGCAATAAATAATATAAAGATGAATAACCCTGATTTAATAAGCCGAATAATACCTCCAAATGATTATTTGCATAGAGAGGGTTTTGCGAACACAGATTTAATAGACAAATTAAGTACAATCGAAAGAAAGTATGTTGAAGATACACTTATAACCATGCTAAAGTTGAGCGATGATTTATTAATAGTTGAGACACTTGCATACTTAAAATCAAAAAAATCAGTTCCAATATTATATAAGATGCTATTTGAAAATAGTTCAAGTGAAATTTCAAAAATTGTAATTGCAGCCGCAATATATGCAATCAATATAGATGAGAATATGATTAATATTGTAATAGAGCATTTTAATACGCTGAAAAGTAAGTATTCAATAATTCCCGCTTTTAATTATCTGAAAAAACTAAACACTCAAAAGACGGATGACTTAATTAGAAAATTCACAAATAGCTCAGATTTCTTAATTGCATATAATGCTAAGCGTGTTTTAGGAGATGAACAATAGCATTTAAATTATTTCCATCTCTTTCCAATACCCAATCCTGCAAACAGGGATACCTGCCATGGGTATGCTTTAAGGTCGGCCATAATGGTCAAAGGTTTTGCATAAAACGCGCCGTTTATGCCCAACGTAACAACCTGTACAAAATTTTTATTCCTTCCTGGGATAATGGCTATTGCTGTTTCAAAGTAGGCGCCGGGCACATAGCTGGTCTCGTTCAGGCCTTTGTCCCAGGCAGATGCCCCAAAAATATTGTTAGGGTCTAAAAATTTCCCGCTGTCGGCAATTGAATATTTATGATGCTCTAAATGAACAGTATCAGTACCGCCATTATTTTCCAGGTAAATAAGTTTGAGATAATAAGGCTTTAGCATTGCCAGGCTAAAACCCATGGTATATCTGAAGCTAACTGAAAGATTGCCATTCAGCACCGCTGGCAGTAAAAGGTTTTCTTTCCCCAAACCGACCTGTAACGTATACAGGTTGTTTACTTTGCCAAACACATAGGGCGTGGTATTCCCGAACTGGGGATAGTTGTTCTTTACGCTTTTTTGCTTGGTCTGTTTCTCATGTTTTATCTCAGAGAAATGAAGCTGCCATACATTGCTGTGCTTGTAGCTTTTCCTTCTCACGAAGTACATACTTCCGCTCCACCCATCACTGTTTAGCTTTCCTCCCGCTAAAAATGCGCTATTATAACTTGTATCAAGGCCCCATGTTTGCAAGTGGTTTTTAAAACTCTTTAGCTTGCCTGCTGTTTTTGCTACCTTACCACCGGCTGTTTCCTTTGCATTCTTACCGCTGTTCCATACGCTTTTTTGAGCCTTAGATATGCCGGGGGCTATCAACAGCATAATAACTGCCAAGCCTGATAAAAACCTGTAAGGGAGCATATTCATAAGACAATAAAAAGATGGTATAAAGTACGGATAAATTGAGCAAAAAATGGGACTTTTGTTGGAATAATATTCTCAAAATATGCTGCCCGGATGAGCCTTCTGAAAAATACCCATTTTCCCAACCTGTTGAAGATTTTTTATGTGGGTCTCATCCTGTTGCATAATGGCAGCATATCTTTATTCGCGCAGGAAGAGCCAAGGTATAACCGTTTTCAGTACCGCAAACTTCATTGGAAAGCCTGGCATGGGAGCAAGTTCAATATTTATTTTCCTGCCGATGCGGCCGATAGTTTATTCAGGTTTGTTTTTAAAGAAATGCCGGATGGTATTACCCATATAAAGAAAGCGACTATACATGACGTGCCAAACGGCCTGAATATTATCATTTACCCTTCCTTAGATCAGGTTTATGAATCCAATATAGGTGGCTATGAACCTACAGTATTTACATTCCCAACATTTACTTTCAGGGGCAACAGGATCGTGCTGGCATACAATGGAAGTTATGCCAACCTGAGAGAACAAATGTATGAGGGCCTTGCTAGGGTCCTGTGGGAAACCCAACTAAAAGAAGTAAATGGGGATGAGAAGAAAAGTGATGAAAAAAAAACATCGAAAGACAAACCATTGCCCAGAGGTAAGGATATACCATTCTGGTATAAAGAAGGTTCTATCCGCTACTTTGCCCACGGCTGGACAATTGCGGCGGAAGACAAATTAAAGGTGAATTTTGAACAAAATGCTTTTGCCGGCTGGCAACAAGTAATTAATTACGCCCCACGGCTTGCCGGCCATGCTTTCTGCTATTTTCTAACCCAGAATTATTATCGTACTGCCGTAGCCCAGACTTTCTTTCAGCTCAAAAAAAAGAAGTCATTGCCAAGGGCGCTGAGGCTCATCACAAAGCAGTCGCTGGATTCTCTGTATGTACAATGCTTTGATTATTACAGTAACCGTTTTGCCAAAGACAGTAGTAAGAATACCGCAATTGTACCGGATATCGTCTTACGCCATAAAAAAGGAATAGTCTCAAAAGTGTTACTCAATGGGAATAATGATCTTGTTGCGTATGTATCGTTGGCCAATAACAGGCGTACAGTACACATTTATGATATTAAGAACAGAACGACGAAAAAGATTACATCGTACAATTTAGTACCCTGGATAGATGAACACAGCGCAGACCAGTATCCGCTGATTGAATGGCATAAAGACGGAAGACAACTATATATAGCAAAACCGAGGAAGGGAAAAATTGATATAAAAAGATACACAACAAATGGAAGCATTGTGGAAAGCACAACACTGTATGGTGTAGATGGGATTACCAGTATGCACCCAATATCCGACAGGGATTTTCTGATTACGGCCTACAGGAAGGGGCAAAGCGATGTTGTATCTTACAACGAGAATTCCGGGAAGTACACCCCATATACCGATGATGAATATGATGATGCTAAAGCAGTGTTTACGGGAAACGGCAATGAGCTGTTGTTTATTTCGGAAAGACCTGAAAAATATGAGGAAAGAAAAACCTACCTGATAGGCGTAGGGTACAAGAAAGATACGCTATGGCAAGGGGTATACACAATCACAGGTAACGGGCTTAAGCCTGTTGCGATAGATTCTGCATGGTATATAAAATGGGATAAGCTAATATTACTACAGAACTACAAAGTTTTGTTGACCAGCACAAAGTTTGGTACAGAGAAAAATGTGGTTCTGAATTATCTGAATGGTGCGAAAATAAACCTTGGTGAATACCGTCCTATGCAATATCAGGGACAGAGCGATAAAATCTCATTGTATATGGCAGATAAAGACAGTATATACATAACTCAAAAGCCATTGAATGAATGGATTAATGAAAACACAATAGATGTGCCTGATGCAAGCCCATGGCTGATTGACTATAACAATAACCTCGCCAAGCAAGCCCGTGAGGATTCAATACTAAAAAAGGCGAAAGACACTACACATTATATGATGGATGATGTTTTTGCATCTAGGACGGATAAAAAAAAGCCTAAACGTAAAAGTAACAAGAGGAATAAGAATTTGCAGAATAGAACGGGAGGCGTGAAACCCTACATTCTACAACTTCATGGTGCTTACTTTTCAGCTAAAGTAAACAATGACTATTTCATTAACCGATACCAGCCATACCGCAATTACATGGGGCAATTTAAGTTTCCAGAGATTAGCGGCATGACGAAGGGTGGATTTACTGACCTTTTAGAAAATCACCATTTTACAATTGCATATGCCTTACCTGTATCTACTGAAGGGAGCACTTTTTTTGCACGGTACGAGAACACAGAAAAGAAAATGGACTGGGGGCTATCTTATTTTAGAAAAGTTGAAACACTTAAGCCGGATCCGGTAAGAAATTGGGTGGATGAGAATGGAAACAAATATCCTCAGAATGCTAAAGATAAGATTCACTATTACGAACTTTTTTTAAAAAAGTCTTTAACCTACGATTGCTCTTTAGGATTACAGATTGCAGTAAGGCAAGACAAAACTGTTTTCTTAGCAACAGATAAGTATAGCCTTCGGTTTCCTCCTATAGAGAGTGCGTGGTCTATAAATACACTATCATTCAACTTGAACAAATTGCGCCCAACCATACCGTATTTGAACAAAGGTTACAAAGCAAGTGCGTTATTTGATCTGTTTAAAGGCTTTGGAAATGATGACGTATTCCTTTTTGGCAGTTCAATAAATGTCCGGTATGATTTGCCAATATACAAATACATAACCCTTGTGACCCAGTTACATGCAGGATACAGCGGAGGAGATGAGCATATTTTGTATAATCTAGGTGGAGAAGACAATAACGTAACACCACGAGTGGACACTTCAATTCATTTCCCCCAAAATGCTCCATATGCATTCCATACATTGGTAACGCCGTTCCGTGGCTACTATCAAAATAGTCTTTACGGCAACCAATACGCTTTACTGAACATGGATGTGTATTTTCCTATTTTTCAGACTTTAATCCCAATAGAAACCCCACTACCTTTCATCAACAACCTACAGCTTGGCCTATTGAATGATGTAGCTACAGCCAGAGAAACATGGAATGACCAAAGTCCGGGTAGCAAATGGCTTTGGTCTTACGGCCTTAGTGCGCGGACTGTCCTTGCAGGCTACCCATTAAGGCTCGAAGTAGCATGGCCGGGAACTTTTAATAAAGATCCAGTATGGTATTTTTCTTTGAATTTGCAATAGAATATTCAGCGCTCCGTCTCGATAGAGCGGAGCGCTTTCGGGCTTTATATACAGACTTTAATTTAGCAAATTGCAGCCTTGCTTGTACGTCTGCTCACACAATTTAAATGCAGCCTGTGAGCGGAGTAATCCTGTACCTTGGAGTGGATAGGCCGATCAAACTGACCACCTCAGGCCTGTAAATAGTCAGCATAAAGTGGACTAAAAAAGACCTTACATTTAGATAGTGTTTCCAGCTGTAAGCTTGCTATTGGCACGCAACGCATCTTCTGCATCCCACAATTCCTTTTCTAGTTGTCTTATTTGTTTCTGGGTCATTTGTTGTTCTATTAATCAAAATACTATTTTCAATTGTTTTCCGTTGGTGTTTGGTCGGCCTATCCAACTTACGGCAAATCTCTGCTGTTGAAAGTTCCCCTCGTAGGGCTTCCATTACAATCATGATCTTCTGGTCAGAGGTAAATAACCTCCGTGTCTTTCTGCGGATGTCCTTGATGAAGTTTTCTGTGGACTGCTTTTTCTTTGATTCCATGTTTACATTTTTCGTTGGTTAACAATGGAAACACTATCTAAATGTAAGGTCTTTTTTAGTCCACTTTATGCTGACGATTTACACATATGAGTTTTATTTTTGCATCTGCTATACTACGAAAAAAAGTGCTGATTTTGAGGACTCGTTTATAGACAATGTTAAAAAGTGAAAAAGATCATTCTATTACTTCATAGTAAATTGCGATCATGAGTGACAGTACTTTTATCCTTTCTTTTGAGCACGACGGTAAGCAATATGACCTAAAGAGCAAGTTTCTCAGGACGGGTTACGTTCACCAGTTTCACGTTGAACTAGATGGTAGTGTCATGATACTTGAATTTGACAAGGAGCAAAATTACAGGGTTATGAATACTGCTCAACACGACAACACTATTAATGATTGTCTTTTAAAGGCTATGGTTAATAAAATTTCCGAACTGCATGCATAAGACAGTAGTAGAAGACCACCAATATTAAAGGAGATCCTATCGTCAATTTATTTGGACCGATAAAATACATCCATTGTCGAATTTTTATGATTCGTTTTGAAGAAGAAACGGCATCCTATCTGAAAAGCAGTAACTGCACGAATACTCTTCAATAAAGGATTCTTTCACCAGATTTCCCAATCATAATCCAGATTCTCGACTCTCATTACTGGCACCTGCAACCTATCAGTTAATAGTGGTACAAGTGTATTTACGTATTTGCTAAGTTCAACAACTGTTGTATTTTTATTTTTTTTTCATACATTCAAGAATGCTATGGCTAAACACACCGTTCCCGATATCGCTTTTCTCTAGGGCAAATTGTGTACCGCTAGCAGCTGCAATAACATATGCTCCGGTATTTTGACTTACATTCAGAAAAAGGTTCCGCATCAGCTCAATGCTATTTTTCAAACCCATGCCATCCTCTTTATAAAGCACTTTTTGCTCTCCTTTTGTAGCAATATAGTTTTTCGTAAGCAACTTTTTTGAAGATTCAATCTCTCTAGTGCTTTCTTCGTCTAATTCTCCACTGTGACATGCATCAATCAACAATAGCTTTTTACGTGAGGGGATGCTATCGAGCAAGCTCTCAAGAACATCATAGGGAATTCCGCCATTTTGCGGGTTATTGAAATCTACATTGTATGTAGACAAATAGTAGTTATAATTTTTACTTACCAAGCCGTGACCAGAGTAAGCGACAATTACCTTGTCATTTACCGAAGTGTTTAACAATTTTTCTTTTGATTTCGCTATGCTTTCTGGATAGGCCGATCAAACTGACCACCTCAGGCCGGGGCAAATTGACCACCCTTTTTGCTGGCGAAGATTTGACGTTGTCTATTTTTATAACATAGCAAGAATCAATCTCAGCATCGTTTCTGGTGATAAAATATTTCGGTTAAGGGTGGTCAAACGAAACCGGCTTGGCCTAGTCAGCCAAACTGGCTTAGCTTGGTCAAATTGCCCGGCTATTGCAGACTGACCAGGGATTGAAACTGTTACTAGTCAGATTCTTCTGTTTTTCAAACGTAATTGAGTTGCGACTCGTTTGGTGATATCTGTTTAAAGTTTAATGCTGGGTAAATTGTCGACCGCTTTTTCCTTCAACTCATTCACAACGTGAGTATAGCGTTGAGTGTATTTTAAACTCGTATGGCCCAAAAGACTACTTGCAGTATTCACATCGGCTCCAAAGAAGATTATATTTGTCGCGAACGAATGTCTGGCACAATGCCAGGTGATTTTTTTTACGATGTTGGCTTTTTTCACCCAACGTTCAATGTTGTCCAGGCAAGCGGTATGTGACGGCAAGTTAAATACAAGTTTGTCATCGTCGTTGGGTTCACCTAGAAGATCAATAACAGATTCATGCAAGTTTATAGCAACACGTTGCTTGGTTTTCGATTGAATCAAGACCACTTTTTTATTCCTTATATCTACATTCTTCCATTTCATCGTTGATACATCACAAAACCTGAGACCTGTGTAGCATGAAAAAATGAATGCCTTTTTAACATTCACATTTCCTATTGGTGTTGCTGCCAGCATTTGAATTTCTTCCATGGTGAGTATTTCTTTCTTCAAACTATCGTTTCTACGGACTGATATGTTCCCAGTCGGATTGAAGTTTATTATTTTGTCCCTAAGCGCTTGAGTTAAGACTTTCTTGAATTTGCTAAAATAATTTGCAGGAGTTTCACCATTAAGTTTCTCCAACAAAAAATCCTTAAACCCGAGAGCAATACTTTCGCTTACTTGATTTATCGGAAGAGACTTTATTTTCTTATGCTCCAAAAAATCTTTGAACTTCCCGAAAGAACCTTCCAAAACCCTTTTGTCTTTCTTGGTATAACTATCTATATAACATTTAAAAAAGGCGATGAAGTCCACATTGCTTTTAAACTTGACTGCGATTTGATGATCTGACGCTTCGAGTTCAAGTGCTTTTTTATTTCTTATGCTTTCAGCTAATGCCAATGTTTCCTTGTTTTTCAATCTTTCGACCTGCGAATTAGGCTTTAGTAATTTTATGTGCTTAAGAAACTCGTAGTATCTTTTCCCTTGCACATAAATGTCGAGTAAGAGACTTTCCGTCCCATCTTTGTTTTTTCGTCTTCTTAGCTTTACTCCCATGTTGAAATCTGAGGTTTGAAATTTGTCTAAATTAGCTACTCAAAAGTACGATTCTTCGCATTTAAAAGTAACAATAGAGTAACAGAAAGTGTGAAAACAAAAGAAAATATTGGAAACCATAAGAATATAAAATCAATAAAATCAATTAGTTATGATTAATTGACACCATAAAATGAGGCTATTGTGTTCCCGTACGTGGTACAAAGGAACGCTTCTTGCGTTCCTTTTGCTTTTTACGAAATTCACTTTGCACTTTTTCTCAGATACACAAACCAATATACCAGGCCCACCAGCCCTGCACCACCCACTATGTTGCCAATGGTAACCGGTATCAGGTTGTGAAAAATAAAGTTATGCCATGAAACGGATGAGTAGCCTTGCACTGATTGTAAAAAAGCAGGATCACCATATTTTAATAAGCATATACCCATCGGCACGAAATACATATTTGCAATGCTATGCTCAAAACCGGCAGCTACAAATGCTGTTATAGGGAATACGATGCACAATATCTTCACCGCAGCCGACCTTGCGCTGTAGCACAGCCACACAGCAAGGCAAACAAGAATATTGCATAAGATACCCAACGATACTGCCTGCGTGAAACCCAGTTCACACTTGGCTTTGGCAATGTTCAATATATTCGTTCCCACAACTCCGGAGCCAAAAAGATACTGCCGTGAGTAAAGCATCAATACAACCGCGAAAATCGCCCCCGCCATATTACCGATGTATACCCACAACCAGTTCTTCAGCACCTGCGCCGTGCTCACTTTTCTGCTTGCCCATGCCATAATGATGAGGTTATTGCCGGTAAACAATTCGGCACCACCCACTACCACAAGCACCAGCCCAAGACTGAACGCCACACCTCCTATCATCCTTGTTATTCCGTAAGACAAATCGGACCCGGCTGTAACGGAGGTATAAAAAATAGCCCCGAAGGCTATAAATGCGCCTGCAAGCGTAGAAAGTACCAGTGTTTTTACCGGCGACATATTCACCTTTGCCACGCCCACATGCTCCGCCTGAACAGCCATCTCTGAGGGCAGCAAACTATCTAAATGCAACTCGTCCATTGTATAATTTTTTTGACCCTCGTTATAATACAGCAAATTTCAGAAAATGAATCAATTATAATATGACTATTGTCAGTTATTACAATTGCATTCCCGCTTTCTTATCGGGCTGTATAGTCCAAAATATAAAAATAATCGTAAAATCATTTTATATTCCGTAACTTCGCACTTTATTTAATTTTTTTAAAAACAAACAATGCAACAAGGAACAGTTAAGTTTTTCAATGGAACAAAAGGATTTGGTTTCATTACACCTTCAAATGGCGGACAAGATATTTTCGTGCATGTATCTGGTCTTTTAGACGAGATTCGCGAGAATGACACCGTATCTTTTGAAGTGCAAAATGGTAAAAAAGGTTTAAATGCGGTTAACGTAAAAGTTATCTAAACTTATTCATAATAATCATTTTGAAGAAGCTGTTTTAATTGTAAAACAGCTTCTTTCACTTTAAACACCCGGCTAATGCCCGCACAACATTTTTTTACACTCGTTGCGGGTAAACATCATGGACAACAACAAAGAACTAAGGCTGGCGGTACTCATTGATGCCGAGAACGTTCCATCAAACAATTTAAAAGGGATGATGGAAGAGATAGCCAAATATGGTACGCCCACATTCAAGCGCATATATGGCGACTGGACAAAGCCCCACATCAACCGGTGGAAGAATGTGTTGCTCGAGAACGCCATTACCCCCATACAACAATACAGCTACACACAAGGAAAGAACGCCAGCGATTCAGCCATGATTATTGATGCCATGGATATTCTGTATACCGGCAGGGTCGATGGATTTTGTATCATATCAAGCGATAGCGACTTCACTCGCCTGGCGCTGCGTCTGCGCGAGGCCGGCATGAAGGTAATAGGCATGGGAGAAAAGAAGACCCCTGCCCCATTCATAGTGGCCTGCGATAAGTTCATCTACATAGAGATACTGAAACCGGAAGATGCGCCCGCCAAAAAAACGGAGGAAGTAACAACCGAGGCAGCACCTGAAATACTGCTCCAGAAAACCGACAAAGCCCTCATCAACCTAATATCCGGTTCTATAACCGACCTGGCCGATGAATCAGGCTGGGCGTTTCTCGGTGAGGTGGGCAACCTGATACTGAAGAAACAACCCGATTTCGACCCGAGGAACTATGGCTACAAAAAACTGGCGGTAATGCTCAAAAGCACCGGCGCATTTGAGCTGGACGAACGCCTCACCGATAAAGGCAACGGCAACATAAAGCACGTGTACGTGAAAGTGAAACCCCTAACCCGAACCGGTAAAAGAAGAAAGAACACGGACAACAAATAATACGAACGCAAAAACTAAAGCATATGTACCACGAGCGGCATTTACTTCTCATAGACAAAGCTAACAACTACATATCCCGTATCAGCGCGGTAGAATACACCCCCGACGGCAAAGCCACCTCTGCGCTGCTATACCATATAGACACCATGATTTATGGGCTATCTACCATCAACACCACTGTATGGCAGGGCTACTTAAAGACCTTTAAGGAGATTAAATACCTGCTGCGCACCCACTCTAAGGACGAGAACGTAAAGAAAGAGAACTACGCCCGAGCCACTGCCGCCACGCTGGAAACGCTTGAAAAATACATCACCTACCTGCAAACGGTGCTGCAGGGCGAGCCGATATAAAAATATTACTCGGCTTTTGTTGCTCTTTTTAATGAGGCCCACTCCTCTTCAGTAATGACAGGCTCTGAATAATAAGACTCTGCTTCGTATAATGCGCGTATGGCTTCCGCACGCTTTTTTGAGTCGGGGTGAGAACTAATCCTTTCCATTTCTTCGGGAATTCCTGATTGCATTTTTGCAATTTTCATCATAAAATCAGTCATCCCTTTTGGGTCTATGTGCGCCCTGATAAGGCATCCTACCGCAAATTTATCCGCTTCAGTTTCCTGCCCCCGTTCAAAAGCTGAGGAGGATAATATTTTAATGGCTTCTGCTGCTACCTGCGAATTGCCATTGGTAACGATTGACGCAAGGACGGTAATACCCAGTTCCCCGCCCAGTCTTTTCATTACATGATTGAGTTCCATATGGCCTATCTCATGCGCCATTACCCCGCACAGCTCCGATACGCTGTCAGCTTGCTTTATAAGCCCTGTGTAGATGACCAGGTGGTTGCCGGGCAGCGCAAATGCGTTCACATCGCCCTCCTCCAGCAGGTGCACGTGAATGTCTTTTTCATCAATTGCATTGGCACTGCACAACCGTGTTTTTATCTTATCCAGTATCACCTGCGCGCTGTCGTTCTTTACTTCTTTTTTGGTGCGCTCAAGGGTGTTCATAATGAAATCCCCTATTTTCTTTTCGGTTTTGCGGCTGATACCTGTAAGGTGGAATTTTTTTACATAGTCTATCCTGCTGAACGCAAACCACGCCGCAAAAAACACTAATGCCATAACGAGGAACTGAAATATCGCTTTTCCCATCATTGCATATATTCAGGGTTGGAGGAACAAATATTTTCGGTTTGTTTCCGGGGCTTGCATATCATATTGGTAAGCGTGCCCCAAAACCATAATTCTATATGCCGCCCTTTTCGTGTTTGGGCTGCCATGTTTATCGTTATCACAATCTCGGCCAGGTTGAAGAGGATAATGGTGATAATATAACCTATGTATGCGTTGGTAAGCACGCCATCGCCAAATGCTATGGTCATCGTCCACGAAAAGCCTACGCTGTTCATTACCAATACTGTGAGCTGCGACAATAATGTCTGCGTACAATGCCAGCGCACAAACCAGGTGCTTTTACGGTTACCCAGGTAGAAGAATAGAGTTGCCAGCAGGTTCACGATGGGTAGCGGCATGCCCGCCATCACTGCTATCAACGACATGAGGTAGCCATTAGAGGCTTTTTCAAGCTCCATATCATTGGGGGCGTATGCAAAACTTTTGCTCATGCTGTATATTTATAAATACTCCACATCCAGTTGGCCACTACCAGTGCTATCAGCGGTATAGCCACCCACCGCCTGCGGGCATATGCCTCGGCAAGGGTGTAAAAGTTATAAAATGTACTCCTCTTAGCGGCGAAGTCGTAGATCATCCAGAAAGGTAAAACTAAAAGGCCTGCAAGCAGCACAAACCCGAGCGGGTTATCATCAATCGCCCTTTTCCAGTCCAGCTGCAGCAAATTCAAAACCGAATGTGTGCTGCCGCAGGAAGGGCAAGGAATACCTGTAATGTTTTTAAATAGGCATACGTCAAGCGCTTGCGCCCTATCCGGGTTAGCTACATTGAACAGCACATACAAGCAACCAACAACAGTAATTGAGGTTACTAATAAATACAAACGTTTTTTGCTCATAACTTAATATAATAAAGCCCGCTGCAGCTTCTCGAAATTAAGCTCACGGGCCCTGCCTTGTATCATGAACCAGTCGACAATAGCCCATATACCCAGCCCGCCGCAGGTGAGCAGCTTGGCCACGCCTAAGCCCACATCGCCCACCACAAAACGGTCTATACCCAGACTGCCGCCCAGCAAGGAAACAATAAGCATTATGGTGGGATCTTTTGGTGCCAGCGATTGCAGGTATATGTATTTTGAGTCGTCGGCTTTCAAAAGCATCTCATTGATATGCGGGATGAGGTGGCTTTCAAAATATTTTGCATTTGTGGCAATAAACATGTCAACTTTTTGCTGCTCCATGATATCTATTTGAGAAAATTAATAATAAAAAAAATAATGATTGCCAATAGGTATTTGGGTACTCATGGCTATGCTAATATACTATATATTATTTTGTCAATGCGGCAAATGTTTTATATCTCCAGAGTATTGTGCCGGCCCGGTGCTGTGTTGTCAGTAGTTCATGGATCAAAAAATAAAATGCAAACGTTAACCGTATGTCCCCGGAAAGGGTATAAATATAATAGTCTGGGGTGCAACCCACGCACCATATAATTCGCCAATCAGGTTACCGAAGGCTATCGGCGGGGACCCACGCAACCATAGTCAAGACATTCGGTCAACATTGTTTATTTTTTGATTGCAGAACACTACGGGCAACCGGGAGCGTATGAATATGGTTAAGTGAAGTTGACTTGTTGGAAAAAAGTAAATAATGTAAATTTGTATAAAGCCATCTTTATGAACACTGCGGAATTACGGTCGGAGTTATTACATACTATTGAGCATATGAATATTGCCCAATTAAAAGAGTTTTATGGTTTACTACAGAACTACATTAATAGCAGTAGCACTGAGGAGTGGGACAGCCTTACGGCACTTCAAAAAGAAAAAATAGAACGAAGCATTATGTTAGCCAACGAGGGCAAGACAATACCTCTGTTAACAGCAACCTCCAGGTTAAAAAGGAAGTATTCATCTAATGGTTAAACCTGTTGTTTTAACGCCGGTCTCAGAAGAAGACCTGGAACAAATTACCGACTACCTTTTTGAAAATTGGGGAATGGCTGTTACCAACCGTTTTATTTCGAGGTTTGAAGAGATATGTGCAATGATCTCAATGCACCCAAAGATGTTCCCGGTAATAAATGAAAAGAAAAATATCCGGAAGTGTGTACTCAGCCAACAAAACGTAATTTACTACAGGGAGCGGCAACACCAATTAGAGATCATCTCAATCTTTGATACTCGCCGGTCGCCCGATAAAATATACGATATTATTAAAAAGGTTTAGTATTGCCCTGCGCGCCCGTGTTGGCCGGAAAATAAGACCATAACGGGGGAATACGGTTGACTATCTTTTTTGCTATTGTTGAAAATTATGGACAACAGGCGAAAGGGTGTGGGGAGCGGGGATGAAGTATTACAAATACCGTTCGCAGAATGGCTTTCTATTCGCAGTACCGGATGGATATATGGAACAACATGGGTATATTTATTTGCGTCAAGTAATAATTTCCAATCTGGTAGCCATTTATAAATAAGAGCATTTACTCTAATCATGACTTTATTACCATTATACGCTTTAACTGCCCATTGAATATTGTCGGTATCCAAGAACCGTTCGTCAAGGGCTGGTTTATTTGACAGAGGTCTGATAGTATAGTGTATTTTCATGGGATTAAAGATTTACAGAACGGTATCAATCTGTATGCCAAAGACCTTTTAGTGATAAATTGGCAGACATTGCTCGTCCAAAGCGGGGTATTCCTGCGCGAGCTTGTTGGTGAGGACACCAACCAAAGGGAGAAATGAAAACACAACAATCACAAAACCGTTTATTAGCAGTCGCCTATTCATAAATACAACTTTTTAAACGTATACCTTAGGGTTTTCATTTTCGTCTCATGTTAATAGCGTTTCAAACGCTATTCCGGTCCAACCGCGAAACATTCGCGGACAAGTATAGCAACGGGCGACATTCGGTTAACATTGTTTTTTTATTTTTTGATTGCAGAACACCACGGACAACTGGCTGAAAAGCTTAATTTTGTTTTCAAAAATATTTATGGGTATTGCTACATCTTTTCTATCTATTAAGGATGTTTTTGAAACTTTATCTAAGTTCAGAAAAGCATTCAATGCATTAAAGAGTAGCGATTTTTTTGTAAAGGAGATAAGTGTAGATGAAATTGTCGAAAGTTTTTATTCATATGAAAGGTTACCAAAAAATAAAATCAAACTCACGGGGAAATTGTCACCGTATATTCCCAATAATCACTTCCCAACTTATACGCCACTCGATACCAAAGATGTATCTATTGAAAAAGTTGGAGAGCCAAGAATTGACGGTACTGGGCGAAAGGTGCAGGAACATAAAATTAATATCTGTACTACTTCGTTAAATGTACCAGCGTTAACACTGAATCCTATTCAACTTAATGATGGATCTAACGCAAGAATACTATGGCTCTATCCTCCAGAATCAAAAGGTTTAATTTTTCCGAACCAAAAAGGCAATAAATTAGTTCCTGATAACTTGGCTAACCTTTTTCCATTAAGTTCTGCAGATAAACCCATACCAGTATTAGTTGATGTAGATTTTCTTGTTGAGCAATATTTATATAGAAATGCCACTATTATAGGAAAAGTAATTACAGCACCGAAGGAGCATTTTGAAGCCATATCTCAGACAGTAAACCCCTTTTTGTTAAATTTTTTTAGTAATTGCATTAGACCGTTCGGAAATCAAGATGGCATACTTGCATTCGACATTCGAAAGCCTGACGGAAAAATTGAAATTATTGATCATCAGAAGTCTGATTTTAAACTTTTATATACTGTTCAAGGAATGGTGAACTTGCCGGATAATGCTTACGAAAACTTATCTACAGAAGTTCTTTTGTCAAAATACGTAGACTTCATACCAGATAGGCAGGGAATTTCTCCTATGGTGAAAACATTTTTGGATTCTAAAGAATCTGGGATGGGATCAATTATTACAATAGGGGATATAAGTTGGCAGTACTCTAGTTTAAACAAGTGTTTTGGTGCTTACATCACACTGAATGCAGCCAATCCTGTGGATTATCAAACTCAACTGACGAAGCTTGGACACCATTGGCAGTTATGGCAAAAACTGTCGTGCGATTACATAGCTTCAAAATATAAAATTAATAGCAATATCAATACTCTTATATGTACTAATAAATCGCACGAAAAGAATTTTAGTACTAATGGTCTCCAAATGTCTAAATCGCTACAGGCAACATTATTAAATCACGATCCATACATAAGAAATAGTATTGATTGGTTAGGTGTTAGTGTAGGTAAAGATGTCTAATTGTTGTATCCCCAGTTGTCCGTAATGTTCTACAATATAGCCGCCATGTTGCCGGCAGTATTCAATCAAAAATCAAAATTAATAGATGGGTGTAGGATTATCTACCCCTAAACAAGGAGACCATTCTCTCTCTGGTCGAAGGGTCTCCCTTCGTCCCTGATAGCTGCAAGGGTCGCCCTTGCGACCCCACCTACTCCGGCATCCGTAATACCATATGAACATTAAAAATCGGCATCTCAAACATAGAACTTTGCGTCCTTGCGGCTTTGCGGTTAAACATTCCGGTTTTCATTGTGCAATTGGTATAAATTCTAAAATCCAAAAACCCAGCTCAAACCCGCGCCCACACTGCACCCAAAAACCATGACAGTACAGTTTCTGTACCATGACGTTTTTTTTATTTTGCCACCACCACCCCATTCCCGAACTTTACCTGATACCCCGAATAATACTGGGTAAGTTCTTTGACCTACTGCTTTGTGATCCCGATAGCTATCGGGATTGTGCATCCTTGTGACCGTGCGTATCCCACTCCCGGACTTACGACTCACGACTTACATCTGTAAAAAAAGTGTGAAGATAGTGCGCAAAAAATATTTTGTTGTAGTTTATATATCAGCATGTTACACATTAAAACATCAACCCAAAAATGTACGAAAAAGTGTAAAAAAAACTCCCTACTATCTCCCGGACTTACGACTTACGACTCATAACCCGCTACAAAGTCAATCCGGCACTACATAATTCGTCATACTTATAATTTATTTTTAGGTTTGCCTAATTTTATTTTATCTTTGCGCCTATGAAACGGATTATTACTTTATTCTTCATAGGGCTTATTGCTGTTTTATCTTGCACAAAGCTGCAGCCCAAAGCCCCTGCTGATGACCAGCTATTAGACGGGCCTGTGGAGGGCCTCACGGCCGAAGAGAAGATACAGTTCATAAGGGGCGATGTGGCGTTCAATGACGAGATATTCACCTCTGAAACCGGGCTGGGGCCAATATTTGTTTCCACCTCGTGCGGCAGTTGCCATGCGGGCGATGGCAAGGGACATCCTTTCACTACCCTCACGCGCTTCGGGCAAACAGACAGCACGGGCAATAAGTTTTTACATGCAGGCGCACCACAATTGCAGAGCAGGGCGATAGTTGGTTATATGCCTGAGCAGCTACCCGCCGGGGCCACCTTCACCAAACTGACCCCGCCAGCCAATACGGGCATGGGCTTTCTGGACGCGGTGAGTGATGCGGATATACTGGCACTAGCAGACCCCGGTGATGCAGATGGTGATGGCATAAGCGGTGTGCCCAACTGGATACATTATAAAGGTTACCTAACCCAACGGACGGGCATTGTTATGGATAACGGCAGGTGCATAGGGCGCTTCGGGAAAAAGAGCGGGGCATATGACCTGATGCAGCAGACAGCGGGCGCATATAACCAGGATATAGGCATTACATCGACCTATGAGCCGTATGATACCTATAGCGGGCAGGAGGTGGACCCTGAGGTATCGAACCAGACTGTGCTGGATGTGGTATTTTACCTGAAAACACTAAAGGCACCCGTGCAACGCAATACGGATGACCCCACGGTAGTAAAAGGAAAAGAAGTGTTCGTGCAGACCGGCTGCGGCAAATGCCACACACCTGAAATGAAAACAGGACAATCGCCCATAGCGGCGCTTGCATACAAAACATTCTACCCCTATACCGACCTGCTGCTGCACGATATGGGTCCCGGGCTGGATGATGGCTATACCGAAGGCAACGCAAAGACCGCCGAATGGCGCACCCCTGCGCTTTGGGGCTTAGGATTGTCTAAAAACTCGCAGGGGGGGCAATACTTCTTGCTGCACGATGGCAGGGCGAAAAGCATAGCGCAGGCCATAGAGTTGCATGGCGGCGAGGCTACAGGCAGCATCAGCAAGTATAGCGGCTTATCGGGCGCGGATAAACAAGCACTCCTTAAATTCTTAGAAAGCCTGTAAACGATGGACCGTAAAACATTTATCAAGGCAGGCTGCATATCGTGCGTGAGTGTAGGTTTTTTAAGCACGCTTATACAAAGCTGCGCGGGGGTGAAGTACACCACGGGCAATATGGGCACGAACGGACTGACCGTAAGCCTCAAAGAATTTGAATCGAAACGCGGGCAGCGGCCCTATGTGATTGTGCAGCACCCCGACCTGCAATACCCTATATGCGTGTATCACACAGGCAACAACAACTACAGCGCGCTGCTGATGCGCTGCACACACCAGGGTGCGGAACTACAGGTATCGGGCGACCAGCTTACCTGCCCGGCACATGGCAGCGCGTTCAGCAATACCGGAAAAGTGCTGCAATCGCCGGCGGCAGAAGACCTGCGCTCGTTTCCGGTTACTATAAGCAATGACAACTTATTTATCGACCTCAGAAAAAAAGCATGATGCGTATATTATTCTTCATAACCTGCATTTTTATTACCTGCACAGCTACCGCGCAAATAGACAGTACGCTGCTGAGAAGGAAACCAATGGACACTACCCGCACATTGCTTAACATGGACGCGGTATATAACCGTCCGTTTCTTACCGTGGGCAAACTGCCGGTGGCCCTAGGTGGCTATGTGGAGGCCAACTGGCAGCACTTAGGCACAGAAGGCGTGACGGAAGGACACCAGTTCCAAATGAAACGGTTTACCCTTTTTGTGGCATCGAGCATTTACCGCAGGGTGAAGTTCTTATCGGAACTGGAATTTGAAGATGGCACGAAGGAAATAAACATAGAATTTGCGGCGGTGGACGTGGAGTTTCACCCGTTATTCAACCTGAGAGGTGGCGTGGTGATGAACCCTATAGGTGCCTTCAACCAAAACCATGATGGCCCAAAGTGGGAATTTATAGACAGGCCGGTATCGGCCACACAAATGCTGCCCGCTACATGGAGCAATGTGGGCTTCGGGATATATGGCAAGAAGTATAACAAGAATTGGGTGATGGCCTACGAGGCCTACCTTACCAATGGCTTCAATAGTAAGATAATAGATAATAGTGATGGCAGAACATCATTGCCCGCGGCGAAAGAGAACAGGGACAGATTTGAGGAGAGCTTTAACGGCGTGCCGCTGGTAACAGCCAAAGCAGCAGTGCGCCACCAGAAGATAGCAGAGGTGGGCATATCGTACATGGGTGGTGTGTACAATAAATTTGAAGACGATGGCATAGTGCTGGACAAAAGGCGCAGGGTGGATGTGTATGCTATAGACGCGAACACCACATTGCCCGGCATAAACACCTACATAACCGCCGAATGGGCATGGATAAACGTGGACGTACCTACCACTTATACACAGCAATATGGCAGCAAACAAACAGGCGGCTTTATGGACATTGTGCAGCCGGTGTACCGCAAGCCCGTGCTGGGCTTTGATAAGTCTGTCATCAATATTGCGTGCAGGCTTGAGTATGTGGATTGGAACATAGGGAAATTTGAAACAACGGGCGGGAATATAGCAGATAACTTCATGGCCATTGTGCCCGCGCTAAGCTGGCGGCTGACACCACAAACAGTGGTGCGGCTGAACTACCGGTATAACCTGCAGACCGATTTGCTTGGAAACCAACCGGCAAGGACAGCCGGATTCCAGTGTGGGTTCTCCAGTTATTTTTAGCCCTGCTTAAATCATCACATAGAAACAACGATAAATTATAACTCACTTGATTAATACTGTGTAGTTGAATTTAATGCATTTATAAAAAAATATTTTTGCAATAACATATTGTCTATTTCATTTTTTAGCAATGAATGTTATTTTTATAGTCCCCCTAAAGAAAAGTTATGAGGGCAAAAATATTTTTATTGAAAGCCTCATGCATCCTCCTGTCTGCATTCCTCATTTGTGGCAATACAACACTGCCGGCATACTGCCAGCAGATGGTGGCAAGCGTTACAACAGCCCAGCCTGAATTTATGGCAGGCGTAGAGATGTCGTTGCACTATAAAAAGGAAGTTATCATCAATATTGTTACTCCCGCTGCCATTGCGATAATCCCCAAAAAAGCAGAGGTCCCTGTCGTTCCTGTTATTGCCATGCCACCGGAAACACCCGGCAGAATGCTGTTGCCGGTAAATGACAGCACCATGCCTGCTATCGGAGCGGTTACCCCTGCAATACCTGATAGTGCTGCCCCTGCGGCTACCTCCCCTACTCCAACTGAACATAAAGAACCCGAGCAGGTGACCATAACCAAGCCGGATGCCACACAAGAAAAAGGCACAACGATAATAGCCATTAGCGAAACACATCCAGATTTTAATGACCCTGCTTCGTTTATAGAAGAAGTGGCCGACCCGGTAATCATAAAGTACGCCGACATGATCAGTCTGGAGCCATCGGATATTTCCAACTATCCACTATACCGGTTCATAGATGAATGGTATGGGGTAAAGTACAGGTGGGGGGGATCTACCAGGAAAGGGATAGATTGCTCAGCACTTTCGCAAAAGCTGTACACGCAGGTTTATAATACTAAGATAAAGCGTACATCAAAACAGCAATTCAGGAATTGTGAGCGGTTCAAAAAGCATACAGAAGCATCGGAAGGCGACCTGGTGTTCTTCAGAATAAACAGGATACGCTTATCGCATGTGGGTGTTTATCTGGCCAACGGTTATTTCGTTCATGCATCAAGAGGGCATGGTGTAATGATCAGTAACCTGGAAAATAAATATTGGCGCAGGCGCTATGCAAGCTGCGGGCGAATAGAGAGGGAAGAAACAGAGGCGGAGTCAGATTATGCGCAGTAACATAAACAAAATCTAAATAAAGAAAAGTCTGTACTTTAGGCGGAGCTATGCTTCTTCATAAACACGCTATCAATATGACTGATATAGAACACATAAAACAACTGAGAAAACCGACTAAGGAGGAGCCTCTGAGAATATTGATGAGCGCGTGCCTCGCAGGGACTTCCTGCGGATACGATGGCACCACTAATGGAGAATACCCTAGCGCGGCAAAACTGCTTGGCTACGACAATGTGAAGATCATAAGATTTTGTCCTGAGGAATATTCATTCGGAACACCAAGGGAAATGTGTGATATACATGGAGGAACGGGTAATGATGTACTTGATGGAAAAGCAAAAGTGCTCACTGAAAGTGGCACCGACTGGACCGAGGGAATGATAAAGGCATCTGAAAAAATGCTGCAAATTGCGGTGAATGAGAAAGTGGAACTGGCAGTACTTATGGATATAAGCGCTGCTTGTGGCAGCCAGGTAATCTATAACGGGAACAGATTTTCGGAGAACAAGATCTACCAGATTGGAGCAGGAGTGAGTGCCGCACAGCTTTTGCGAAATGGATTTAAAGTTATCAGCCAGCGCGACTTTGCATCACTGGAAATACTTTATTCAAAAATAGATGACGGCCATCATATTGACCCTAAGAAGGTAGACCACCATCAAATTGAATGGTATAAAAACTACTTCAGAATGTAGCATTACCATACAGCGCCTAACCACAACAATCAATAAGTTTATGTGTGGAATCCGCCATAGTAGCAAATGGACCTCTGTTACCTATATAGCAGTTAAATATTATTCCAATCATTTTTCTTCAATCTGCAACTGACACGTTTTTTTATACAGGCGATGCATTTCGGTATATATGTGCATCCAACAAACAGTCAATAGAAAAGTACGCTAACACGCTATTGCATTCTTTGCTATTTTTAATCAAATACCGCGGATTGAAGTACCACTTACTATTACTCCTGTTATTGTGCTCATTACGATTATGGGCGCAAAACCCCTATTACATCAACTATACCATATCAGACGGGTTGCCGTCAGATAATGTCTATTCGGTCTTTCAGGCTGAAGATGGTTGTATCTGGTTTACTACGGATGTAGGCATAGTAAGGTACGATAGTAAGGCATTTAAACTGTTTAATACAGACAATGGATTGAGCGACAACGAAGTCTTCAGGATGAGCAGGGACACCAGAGGAAGAATATGGATGCACACCCTGAATGGCAAACCAAGCTTCATATACAAAAATAAAATCTACAATGAGCACAATTCCGAAATACTGAAACAGATTAAAGGCTCCGGGCTTGTAGTTAACTTTTACGAAGATGCCGATAGAAAGGTATATATCAGCTTCAGAAGCGGTGAAGTATTTGTGATTGACACTACGGATAAAATAGAACGATGGAAAAACGAATCGCCTCACTGGGGAGTATGGAAAGGGGATGATGTATATTCGGTGAACAGAGGCCGGGTGGTTAAAATGGGGAATGGTGAGGTCTTGCAGGAGTTGGGTGTAGACCCTGGCAGTAAACTTGCTGCTACCCAGAGCAAACTATGTCATATAGGCAATGAGCAGTACTTCATATCAGGAAACGATGTCTTTCTATTACAGGAAAAAAAGTTCGTTCGGTATCTCAATGTGGAAAACGCAAAAGGCATAACTAGCATATGCAAGATAGACAACTATCTGTGGGTAGCTACAAGGAGCGGCCTGTACCAGTATGAAGGTATAAAACTGGTGAAACACTTTTTTACGGAAGATGCAATCTCTGACGTATTCCGGGATAATGAAGGTAATTATTGGGTAACAACTCTGAACCGGGGTGTGCTTATGGTGCCATCTATGAATGTACTGAGGATCCTTGACAATAGAAAGATACACCGGCTGGGGCGGAACGGAGAAGAACTATGGCTGGGCGGAACAGAAAACAACTACTACGTCAAGCACAAGGGTATGCTGACAGCTTATAAATTACCTGCTGATTGGGCTGAAAATAAAATAAGCTGTTTCAGATATATAGCTGGCAAGACTTACATAGGCGCTAAATCGGGCCTAACTATATCCGGGAGCGGCAAAACGCAGGTTTTTCCGGTCAATGTCAATGACCTGTTATACAGCAACGATCATATATACTTAGCCACTACCTACACGGCTAAAATACATATAAACAAAGTGGCCGAAAATATTCTCCACACACCGGAAACAGATAAATTAATAGTAAAAAGGACAAACGTGCTGGAGAGTGATGATAGTGGGAACATATGGATAGGCACAAACTTTGGATTATACCTATACGCTAACGAACCGGGCGGATTCAAACTATACAACATAGGAGAACAATTTGAAGAACTTGCCATATCGATTGAAGACGTATATTACGACACAGCACAAAATTTGCTATTAGTTGCCACTGCGTCAAAAGGCATTGTTGTGCTCAAGAACAAAAAGGTGGAGAAAGTCATCAACACAAAAAACGGTTTAAATAACAATACAGCAATTTCAATTAAAAAAATTACGGATAGCGCCTATCTGGTTGGCACAAATAATGGACTGAACAAAATAACCTATTCAAATGGTACCTATAAAGTCGAAAATTACAATTTACAGATTGGTGTTAGTAACAAACGGGTAAACGACATTGAGTTTACCGGCGATACGGTATATCTAGCTACGGACAATGGCCTGTTATATTTCAACACACACACACTTGGCCCTTTAAATCTCCACCCAGTATGTAATATCACTGCTGTAATGACAGCTAACGGCTTATTTGCCGGTGGAGAAATCCGTTACACAGACAATGACATCAGTATTTCGTTTAACGGAATATCATTCAAAGACAGGGGTAATGTAAAGTACTACT
The DNA here is from genome assembly GCA_964493865.1 of uncultured Flavipsychrobacter sp. GTDB lineage: Bacteria > Bacteroidota > Bacteroidia > Chitinophagales > Chitinophagaceae > Nemorincola. The sequence goes on along the minus strand of CAZBPS010000003.1, from coordinate 139,824 downwards.
ACCGATTTGTGGGAAGGGACAGGGCCTGGAATGAAACCAGCGAATCGCAGGTGAACTACAAAGATCTTTCACCTGGTGAATATACCTTCGAGCTGTTTTGCAGGAACGATCTGGGCAATAGCAGTGTCATAAGGTCGGTCGCCTTTGAAATTTCTCCACCATTTTGGCAAAGGCCCTGGTTCATCATGTTTTGCGCGCTGGCATCTTCCGGCCTTGTATATAGCTATGTGCGCTACAGATTCAAAGCCCAACACGCAAAAAACGAAGCGGAGAAAAAAGACATGCAAGCGGAGAAAGACCGAGTGCAACTGGAAAAGCAGATGCTGGAACTGGAACAAAAAGCCCTGCGCATGCAGATGAACCCACACTTCATTTTCAACGCCTTAAACACGATAAAAGGTTATTATTCGGAAGGGAATGACATAAAAGCAGGCAATTACATTGCCAAATTCTCGAAACTGCTGCGCATGCTGCTGAACACCGATGGACAAAACACCACCCTTGACAATGAAATAGAAATGCTGAAATTGTACGTGGAACTAACCCGTATACGCTACCACGAGAAATTCGAATATACGATAAAAGTAGGCTCAGAACTGATGCCCGCAGACATTCTGATACCCAGCTTACTCCTACAGCCGATTGTAGAGAACGCGATCATACATGGTTTAGCAGCAAAGACGAATCAGGGACAACTCCTGATATCATTCGAAAAGCAGGCAGGAGATTTGATATGCATTGTGGAAGACAATGGCATTGGACGTGCCCATGCGGCGACCCTTGGCAGCAGAAATCTCCACACATCAAAAGCAATATCTATAGTACAAGACAGGCTAAGGCTGTTTGACGAACAGACCTCTTTTGAAATAATTGACCTTGCAGAGGACGGAACTGCTCTAGGAACAAAGGTGATCATTAAATTACCAATAAAATACACAGGGTTTTGAAAACACTGATTATTGACGACGAAAAACAAGCTATATCCGCGCTGAAAGCGGATATAAAATTTCATTGCAGCGACCTGGAAATAGTGGGCGAAGCCTATTCTGTAAAAGATGCCATAGCTAAGATACGCGCACTTGAACCCGAACTTATATTCCTCGACATACAATTAATTGACGGCACAGGATTTGATATTCTTGACGCTATTGACAATAGCCGTCTGAAAGTGATATTTACCACGGCGTACAGCCAGTTTGCCATTAAGGCCATCAAATTCAGTGCGCTAGACTATTTGCTGAAACCAATAGATGCTGAAGAATTGACTGCTGCTGTAAAACGCGCGCGAGAACTTACACTGCCACAACAAGCAACTGAGCAATACGACATACTGAAACAGCAGACCGACCTGCTGCATGCAGGCGAGAAAAAAATCGTTTTGAAAGACAGTAAGTCGATATATTTTGTAAAAGTGGCGGACATCATACGGTGTGAAGCGAATGGCTCTTATACAGATGTTTATACAACCGATCCGGCAAAAATAATTGTGAGCAAACCACTAAAAGAACTGGAAGCCATGTTAGAACCTTATGGTTTTATCCGCACCCACCATTCCCACCTGGTAAACCTGCACCAGGCAAAAAGAGTAGATAAGGCCGACGGGGGCACTCTTCATCTTAATGACGGGTCATCAATTCCCATATCACAGAGAAAGTGGGAGCAGGTAATACAATTACTGGCCGGGGAATAATACCCCCCCCTGCCTGCCTACGTGTTTAGCCTGATAAAGCACATATCCCGAAAATCAGTCTCAATTATATAGTATTCTCCATCACTTATTTATCCAGCCAAAGTAATCATTCGGCCGGTGGCTACTTTTGACTGTTCAATAATTCTAAAAACTGATATTATGAAAAAGACATTACTTTCCTTCTTAATTGCACTGGGTATTCTGAGCAACGCTCACGGACAGTGCTCTACGCCAACAGGCCTGACAACAAGTTATGCAAACAATGTTACCACATTTTCGTGGGCTCCTGTAAGTGGCGCTACAAGCTATGAATTTGAGTTGAAACAAGCCTGGGACGGCTGGGCAGAATGGTATGATATTGCCCCTACCCATACCTACACACTTGCCGGCATTATGCAAAGTGTATCAATTGACTGGAGGGTGAAAGCAGTATGCTCTAGTGGCACAAGCGGCTATGGCACTTCTTCGACCTATAACGTGCCATGCCCGCAACCCACCGGACTTAATGCTACGAGCATTGGCATGACCGGAGCTACGCTCAACTGGACAGCGGCACCGGGTTATAATACTACAGTATCGGATTTTGCGACAGCATACAGGAAATCAGGCACTACAACCTGGGTATACCTCAGCAACACTTCCGCAACATCAAAAACCGTTACAAGTCTGTTACCCAATACCACTTACGAATGGCGCGTTACCCAGACTTGTCCTTACTTCAATAGCTCGGCTGTGACCTCTACATTCACTACTAACGGCTGTAATAGCGCCGGAACCAACAGTACAGAATGGATATCCCGTTTTAAACTCGGTGGCATTAACCGCAGCAGCGGGGCTGAAAGCGGCGGATATGCAAGCCTTAGTACAACAGCCAGTCTTGCAAGAGGCAGAAGCCATAGTGGCCAGATACGCGTGGGCTACAGTGGTGGATTTACTAACAAAACATTCAAAGTGTATATTGACTACAACAATAATACCATTTTTGAAGAAACTGAACTTGCTTACGGCCCGTCAACCATCACAAGTGGCAGTGCAGTTAGCTTTTCAATGAGCATAGGGTCAACCGCTGCCTTGGGCACACATGGCATGAGGGTGATTATGGCCCGGAACGGCACTTCCATCACAGGCTGTATTACCGACTATAATGGTGAAACAGAAGATTACAAGGTAAATATCACCGGCAGCGGCAGCAAAGAAGAAGAAGAGATGATGCCTGAAATTGTAGAAGTAGAAAAAATCAGTGTTTTCCCTAACCCGGTAACGAATAACGTAAACATTCAACTGCCTGAAAACGTAACGGTAGTAAATGTGTATGACATAATGGGCAAAAGAGTTTACCAGCAGCAGGCTACAAATGGCGTGATGCAAATAGACGTGGCACAATGGCCCGCCACGCAATATATAGTGGAAGCTATATACACCGACGGGCATAAAGATATGGCGCGCTTTGTAAAACAATAATACTCCCCATCTCTATCATCCTGAAACAGTAAGAGGCTCCAACATTGTTGGAGCCTCTTTGCGTATGCATCCGTAACCGATAAAAGCCGGTTGCTTTTTAATTTTGAAAAAGAATAAAAGTAGCTTTGTAAAAAAATACAGTAGCTGAATACCTGTTTATTACTGATAACTAAAGAAAAATGGAAATAGCCCTAATATCGCTGGCAGCATTTATTGCAGCTATGCTAACTTTCTTTTCGGGATTTGGTTTAGGCACTATCCTTACGCCCGTATTTATGATTTTTTTTCCCGTGGAACTCGCCATCGGGCTGACGGGTATAGTGCATTTTCTCAACAATATTTTTAAACTCGCGCTTGTGGGTCGCAATGCAGACAAAGCAATTCTGCTGCGTTTTGGCATACCCGCGGTATTGTCCGCTTTTGCGGGGGCGTGGCTGCTGATGCATATCCCCGACAGGGAACCTTTGTTCAGCTATACCGCGTTCGGTAAGTATTTTGAGGTGTACCCGGTGAAAATCATCATTTCCGTATTACTATTAATTTTCGCCATTCTTGACCTCGTGCCGTTTCTCAACAAAATACAGTTCGGGAAAAAGCATATGCCGATTGGTGGCGTTTTAAGCGGTTTTTTTGGCGGGCTATCGGGCAATCAAGGCGCGCTGCGCAGTGCCTTCCTAATCCGTAGCGGGCTGCCAAAAGAGGCATATATTGCAACAACGGTTGTTATCTCCTGCTTTGTTGATTTTACGCGGCTTTCCATTTATGCTACAAGGCTTTCACTATCTCAATTGGGAGATAATCTGCCCATGATAGCATCGGCCACCCTTGCCGCAATAACAGGTGCCTTCATAGGGAATAAGTTATTGAAAAAAGTAACCCTGAAGTTCATACAAACTATGGTGGCTATTATGCTTATAGCGCTTTCTGTTGCTTTGGGTACCGGGATTATATAAATCGGCTACCACAAGAGGAACAGAAACGACCCCTAAAGAAAAAAACGCAAGCATGAACTTGCGTTTTGTGATCCGGATTGGATTCGAGATACAATCCTAATTACCTGAAAATGAATTACTTATTTTTTTGGTCGATTTTTTGGTCGATTAATTTCAAGAACTGATGAAAAAGAAGAACTTACATTACGGTAGTTTACTTATCCTTACAAATTTCGGGGAATTATTTTGAAACAAAAAATTGAATACCGGATGGGACTCGATAATTCCTGTAAATGGTTTTTTGTCGATTAACTTTAAGTACTTCCGATGCTTTTACTCAAGTTTTACTTGGGTTCAACTATCGTTACAATGATTGGTACTAACGAAACAAGCAAGACTCTCAATACTTTCCTAGACATTTTAGAACGAAAAGTACATGAGGCTCGAAAAAAGCTACTAGAGGCCAATTCTGGAATAAGCTTCGGCAGCAAAGAAAAAAGTAGCAAAAAAGAAAGTGCCTACACCTTGCTATTATTTATATTATCGTTAGGGAAATCCTCCTCTTTCCTCTGACGAATGACTTGTTCTAAAGTGTCATAATCATCTTTGTATGACCTCATTCCTTTTAAGGCGGCCCCTATATATTTGAGGGCATTCACAAGATGTGTTTTGACTTTTAATTGTTTTTTCTGATACTTTATTATGTAAAGCCTATATTCATATAAAGCCAGAGTATGTTCAAATCTCGGTTGCCAATAATTTTTTGTACATCTTTACAATGAATAAGTTCGCTAGCCAATATATGCCATGCTTTTTCATTTGCCTCCGAACTTTCTTCAATTCGCACCTTGAAATACAATAAATTATTTAGAGCGTAATAATATTTTCTATTCCTATAATTAACCTTTTCAGGTACTTCATCTTTTTTCTCATGTAACCATTTGTAAGCTTTTTCTGTAACTACCATGGCATTTGAGATATAATAATAATACTTTTTCGTTTCACTGTCGTAAATGTCTTCAGGAATAAAACTACCAAACGTGGCTTTTATCTTCCATATGTGATAGTATATATATCCTATGCCGATCCAAATTGTATATCTCTGTTTTTCCACAGGCATATCTTCATATATTCTAATAATATTTGAGACGATTTCTTTTTCCGGATAATCTGCTGGATAAATACAGGCTGCATGTATCAATGCGAGCTGGTAATGATCATCGTATTTGTAATTTAATTTATTTAATACATTTATTATGAAGTTATATTTTTGAAATATCCAAAAGATGGCAATTGCCATTAACAGTTCATCGTATTTTTTTTCATAAATCCCCCTAACTATTTGACTAATAAGAGTTGTCCTTGTAAGAAAAAAATCGCCGTTATCGCCTTCTATATTATATTTAAAAATAGTATCAGCAATTCCTTGTATTTCATCACATTTTACTAAAGAGAATCTTGTAAGCCCTAAATCCGTGAAAATATTTACATTGTCGGTATTCTTAAAAAGAACATTAATGTCTTTGGGAAACTCATCAATCTGCTGCCAAGTATCTTCAATCAACTTAAGTTTATCCAAATTTTTTGAGAGTTTACTTGTAATATGCTTTTTCGCACTTTCCATTTCCTCTAATACTCTTAAATCACTCTTGAAAAAATCGTATGATACTAGCTCACTAATATAGGTATGTAAATTGTCCTTCTGTATTTTTTTAAACCAAAATTCAACGAAAACTTTGTCTTTAAACAATAACTCATTTATTTCATTCTCAATTTCGGATGCATTATATTCTGTAAAAACACTCGTATACCTATTTCGCAAAGTATTCATCCTTTCAACTATCTTATTATCTTCATCATTTTCGCGGCGAATATTAAACAATACGTCTAAAATGAAGAAATTCGAGTCTCTTAGTACATTTATCTTAACTAGTTTACCGTCAATTTTAATTTTAATTTCAAACTGTCTCGTCAAATTAGGAGATAAATTATTAATTGTATATGATGAGGCGTAGAATATCGGTAATTTTTTTTTATGCTTGTTGAAATCTTTAATTTTTTGATTAATTAACGTAAGCGATAACGCATCTCGAAAATTATTTTTGCTTTTTTCTTTTCTTACCTTTTCAAAATTTCTCCATAGATCATTAAACAGTTCAGTTTTTATTGCTCTTTCCAAATCATAGGATATCTCATCAATGGAAATTATTGAGTTTTCTTCAAAAGAGATAAGTTTTTTTAGACGATCATGCCAATGGTAATCTTTAAGCAAATAGTTAACTTTAAACAGATCGATTGAGTTGAATTTAAAATTCTCTAAGTATTTGTGTATTTCATTATTATCAACGTAAGTTTTTAGGTTATCAATATCAGTTAATCCAACAGAATATAATAAATGATTAATAGATTCTCTCTCATTTCCAATGTACCTTGAATTTAGCATATGAGTCTTGGATAAATAATCTATAAGCTCATCTTGATGTGGGGGTAAGACCTTTATACCATTATTCATCCATCCAAAATATACTAAGCTATGCACAAGCGTTTGAGATGACATAAATCTGTTACGTTCAAATTTATAAGTTGTGTCATAACTTTTCATGCCCTCAATCATGGAGCGAATATCAGTATTGTCGAAGTAAATATCAATGCTGACTCCTCCTTCACTTCTCAATATGTCTATATAATATTGAGCTAGGAAATCATTAGCCAATATCTCAATGTATGCTTTGTCTTTACTCATAATTTTGGAATAGCTCTATGCTTTCTTGCCGATGATTGGCTTTAGATAATTTTTTTTGATTTTCTCTAAAACTTCTTTTTTCAATAATAAATTTGAAAGGTTGTCCTTTAAATAAAACTATATGATTTGTGGGATCGTATTGTATTTCCTGTTTGCTTAGATAAACGTGAAATTGATCTTTATAATGCATATCAAACTTTAAAAAAGCTTCTCCAAGCTTTGACAAAATATCATTCAAGTCCCATTTGTTCAAATAATCCTTAATTACAAAAGTTAACGCATCCATATTCACTTTGACATCATTTTTGATCTCAATTTTCTTGTATTTGATTGCATTTGTAATCAAATCTTCAGCAACCCCAAGTTCCGTAAGAGAAAACGGCACCTTCAATTTTGACGAGTCTTCATATGCGGTACGATACTGGATTATTTTGTCTTTTATGCCTTTAAGGCTATCGCTATCTATCACTTCATTGATAAGCGCGACTGTTTTGGTGTTGCAACTGGCAAGAAAAAAATAAAACATCTTATAATTGTCCTGATTTTCCAGATAATCTATACTTAATAAGTTTGTAATTAGATTGCGAAGATTAGGTTTGATAATTTTTGTATTGATTTGATCAATGTTCTGCTCAAGTAGTTTTAGTCCCTCAAAAGGATGACTGTATTTAATTTTATTAAATAAAGCTGGGAATAAAAAAATATCTTCTTTTATTAAATTTTGAAAATACTCTTTTGAAATACTATCAAAATTTGATAAATATAAGGCTAGCTTTAATTTTAAGTCGGGATTAATTTTAGGATTAATAATACCGTCCTGAACAATCGAAAATTGAATTTCAGATTTATACACAGAGGATAATCGTATTATTGTGCTAATTATGACCTCCAAATCTTCTGAAGGGGTTTCAATCTCATTTTTTAAAATGTAATTTCTATATTTAAGAATTTTATTTATTAAAATTGCCGGGAAATTGTCTATTTCTTGAAATAGAATTGCATTTAAATCGCCACTCCGTTCTGCCGGTAAAAAGTTTCTGAATTTATCAGCCTTTCTGGCGTAAATACATCTGCTCACTTCTATCAATTCTTCATCTTCAATGTTTTCGATATAACCTCTTAACTCCATTATTTAAAATTTTCTGTACAAATTTATGTCGGCCCAAGTAATTCCATTTCCAGAAATTATAGCCTCAGGTCTTTTCTCATTAGTTAATACTGTACCATCAATAATGATAGATGCATCGTTGTACGGATCAGTAAAGCCGTGATTTTTGAAGGATATCTCTGGTGGAAGAAACGGCGGATAGCTTCCTGCATCAAAAACAGTTGCTCTTATCAACTTGGTCTTTGATTTTATTTTATCTGTCTCTACATAAAAAAGAAAAACAGAATCAGTCCTATAATATTTACTCAAAGCTAATGCATTGTATATTTCGTATTGGTTATTATGCTTAATAAAGTCGAACGGATCATCCGATGATACACTCCAGGTGATCCATATAATCGAATCTGTTCCTTTTATTAATAGATTGTCGTGTAGCGGATCAGATTGACCAATGGATTTTAAATTCAAGAACTTATCAATTTCATCAACTGAGGGAAAATCAATCCCTAAGTGTTTTTGCAACAAAAAATCTTTTAAAGTATAGAGTGTAAGAGAAAAGCCAACGTTGCTAATATTATCTAAAACAGCGTCCCCCCCCCCTTTAGAGAGTATTTATTGTAGGAGTCAAATACTTTGGCTAAAAAAATGTCAGTAGTTTCAGAAACATGTGGTAGAATATCTGCTATGAAATTTTCAAATAGGTCAACTGTTGCGAAATGCTCATCAAATAAATTTGATACCAACTTTTGATGATCTTTAGAAACCGATTCCCATTCTGATAATTTAGACCCTAGTTTCTTTCTGTCATCGTCATTTAAATTGTTAAATGCATGCTCAAAGTTTCGAGGTAAACTCATAGTGTTTTCATGAAATAGAATACCGCAATATATAAAAGAGTTGGTAATTTCAATAGCATTTGCAAAGATATTTGACAATTGTTGGATGGGCCGATCAAACTGACCACCTCAGGCAGAGGCAAATTGACCACCCATTTTGCTGGCGAAGATTTCTAGTTCATGCATATCGGATGGTTAATAATTTTAATGGTTTATTGTCTGTTTTTTCCCTCATTGCCAGACGATGTTTTTTCCGATGAAGCCGGGAGATTATTCCCATGCTGCAAAAAATATCGTGTGGCAATGAGTAGCCGCCGGCAGGCAGCATAACAAAACTAATTATTTGTTTCGATATTCATAGCCTTTCTCTTTCGCAAAGACTCTCCCTTTAGTTCCAGCCTATGTGCGTTATGGATAATCCTGTCCAGTATGGCATCGGCTATTGTTTGCTCTCCTATTACCTCGTACCACTTGTTTACAGGCACCTGCGATGTAATGATAATAGCTCCTTTTCCATGCCGGTCCTCAATGAGTTCCATAAGCGAAGCCCGGCTTTGCGAGTCGCAAGGCTGTATGCCAAAGTCATCAAGTATAAGCAGGTGCTGGCGCTCTATCTTGCCAACCTCCTTCAGATACGAGCCGTCTGCCTTGCTCATTTTCAACTTAGAAAAAAGCTTAGGTACATTATGGTACACCACCTTGTAACCCATGCCGCAGGCATGGTGGCCGAGGGCTGATGCAATATAGCTTTTACCTATGCCTGTGCTGCCGGTAATAAGGATGTTCTCTCCCTTATCTATAAACTTGCAGTCGGCAAAACGCATCACCAGATTCTTGTCAATATTACGGTCTGTGTGGTAATAGATATCCTCAAGCATGGCCTTATACCGGAAACGTGCATTCTTTACCTTCATCTGGATATTACGGTTATGCCGCTCATCCCATTCCGCTTCCACAAGGTGAGCGGTAATCTCATCAGGAGTGTATCGTTCCTGTTGTCCGGCTTCGATGTCGGCCTTAAAAGCTCTGTACATGCCTAGGCTCCGTAACCAAGTGCCCGCTGGCAGGCTTTGGTCAGCCGTTCGTCGCCCACCTTCTTTGCAAAACTGAGTACGCCCATGCAAGACTTGTAAGCCTGCTCGGGGTGCTGTTTGCGGTCAAGTATCTTTAGTATATATAGCTGCTCCCGTTTGCATTGCTATCTGGACCTTGCTGCGTCCCTGGCAGTGTAGTCGTAGTATCTGTCTGATCTTTATCATGCTTATCGGATTGTTCGGCATTCTGTTAAGTTTGATCGAAACTTAATCAAGAATGCTCCTCAAAGCATGAACTATTTACTTCATGTCAGCATGCCGAAAACGGCGGAGGGGGTGGTCAATTTGCTCCGGCCTGCCCTGGTCAGTTTAAATCGGCCTAGGTGGTCAATTTGACCGGCTTTTCCACTCTTGGGTGCTTAATGCTACACTCGCATCTTGTAGGCCGCTCTTTTGCAAGCTAATGAGGTTGCCAAACAAATCATAAACCGCATCAATTGAAAAAATTTGAGGGAAGGTGATGTTTTGGTCGTTATGCCTTTCATAGCTACCTGAATAGCTTACCCTAATTAGGTTCTTCCAATAGAAAAATTTGTGTTTTTCTCCTTTTATGGTTCCATCGTCAAAAATGCTTGTAGGCGTAATTTTGTTTTTTGATAGTTCTGCTCTGTAAATCTTACTAAATACGACATGGTTGCTATCGTTGTCAAATTGTAACCGTATTAAGCTATCCACTTGTTTTGTAGATAGTATGCTTACAGTTTTCAAGTATGAAACCGTGTCTAATTGCGTTTCTAACTTCAACTTCTTCTTTATTCCTCATGTAAGAACTTGGCCCGTCTGCCTTATATGCAAGTTTGTTTGTTAGTATGCACCTGCAATCGCATAATCCCCAAAAGTCATTATTGACACATTGGTTTAATGCCTCACAATTAGACAGCTCAAGCCCCTGTTCTGCAAGTTTATTCCTCACCTCCTCATTGGATAAGCCGTCAGCCTTCCACATAATGCCTTTCCTCAGCAGTTTGCCTGTTTTGTTCACTTTAAAGGACTTTACTAGACATTATTTAGCCCAAACGACACTGAGTACTGTATTGTATTGGGGAGTAATGATACAATATTCAAACATCTGCGAATCATTTTCAGTTTCGCTCAATTCGCACCACGTGGATTTATAAATTGTTTGGTCTGAATCATTCATAGGGTAAATCCTTCCCTTGCCAAAAAATTCCTCTGCAACAGAATCGCTCGGCACACGTAGTCGATTTCTGTCCTTGAGCCAGTAGGAAAACGTCTTAGATTTTTTCCAGTACTGCACGATGCCGTCTTTACTGTAAAAGACACAAATCGGGTGAGGCCCCATGTCAATATAACGATAAACAGTTGCAGTAAGACTTGTATTAAATTTTTCTGCCAGTGACCGGATAAGTGCGCTTCCAAACTTTTGCCGATTGCAAGCAGCGGTAAAGGTCTCCGTTGGCATTAATAACTCTGATGCAAAATCATTTGCCTCTCGTTCTTGCGAGCCATGTTTATATGCTTCCAGCGTATTGTAATCATCCGAGAAAGTCACGTCCTTTTCGGCATGAAGCAGGATATGACCAAGTTCATGGGAGAGGACGAAGCGTTTTTTTTGCGGGAATTCGATATTTGAATTTAATGTTACTATAGACTTGCCGTTTTTCATCACCACACGTCCGTCGCAATTTGTCATTGGCTTATGTTTCACAATGCCATTGTAAAAAATAATAAGGTCTTCAATATCTGTAGCCGCCGGATTATCTATTCCCAAAGCACTCAAAACGTTCCTGGCGCATGAACCTGGTGTTTCACTCATTAAATTTCTCCCTTTTCAAGTTTTTCAATAAGTTCAAGGATTTCAGTGTCATTTAAAATCTGCTGCAAATTCTCGTCATCGAGTTTTTCGAGACTTCTAAATTGTAAAGCAGGCGATTTTTGCTGCAATAATTTAAAAATAGCCTCTCTACTTTGTTGCTTTGTGTCTTGAATGAGGGTGATTGCCTTTTGGTAAAGATTTGTAACCGCTGATTTTTTGGAGGCTACAGTTTGCTTGAAAAGGAGCTGCCTGATATTCTGAACTCCTTTCGTCTCCAATGTTTTCGGGTCATACCCATGCTCTCTCAATGCTTCGTCCAATGTAGCGTCATCTATAGTACTTACCTGGAACCAAGATTCAAGCAGCTTGTCAACATTGATTTTCTTATCAGCCATACAATGTATTATGATGAGAATATTTTTGTAATTATCCCTTTACCTTTCTTTATTTTCCTGTAAATCACAGTAACTTTTTCGCTATATTTTTCAGCTATTTCACGAGGTGGCAGGTCGTCAAGCCAATCGGAAAAGAAAATAAAGCCGTCCATGTCATCACCAAACGCCGTCTCTATCCTTTGCCATTGTTCAACTGTTATCAGCACCTCGTCTGGTGATGTAAAATCGATAAACTCTGTGCCAACATTATCAGAGTCGTCTATTTGTATGGCATTCAAATCTTTAATATTAACAGGTGTCCTCCCGGACTTTTTGAAGTGGTTTCTAATCAAACTAAAGACGACCATCCTTAAAAATTCTGCCAAATCGGGATGTTCTTTTATGGGCCATGTCCTCGTTCCGTCAATAGTCAGCTTGAACGCTTCTTGTGCAAAATCCTCCCCGCTAACAGAGTCAACCTCTGTTTTGGGGACAAACCCTAATTTATTTAATCTGATCTCGGCGTAAATAGTCAGTTCCTTCAATAAACGACCAAGATCCTTATTGGATAGCGCTTGAAGTGCCTCCAAGACATTTCCGGTGTCAGCCATCCTAATGTCGTTAGTGCCCCATAAATATATACTCTAATTTTGTCTTTTTTAGTCATTGACTAAAAAAACAGTTTTTGGAGTATGATATAGAGAGGGCAGATAAAAAACCCTATTTTAAACATGAGTAATTATAGCAATAGGAGTACCCTCCACAACAGAATGAAGAAGTTTGGAGAATGGATTGCCCCGGAAAAGGAAACCCGGGAGCAAATTAAAAAACAGGCAGATGAAATACGCAACCGAATTTGTGGGAAAGCGAAAGACGACGGTCTTGAGATCGTTAAAACTCCTTATGGTGGGTCATTCCCGAGCAAAACAGGATTGAGGCGACACATGCTGGGCGACATGGTTATCGAAGGACAGGACGTCGATATCCCGTTCGTTGTGAAAAAGGACAAGGAAACTGAATTTGAGCCGCTGATTCAACGTTTTAAAAAATATGCTGAGAAATCCTATCCCGACACGAAAATAGAGGCTACCAAAAGTTCGGTAAAAATGTCTTTCGTGGGAACAAAGCTCTCTTATGACATCGTGCCGATGTTTGCAACGAGTGAGCCGGATAAATATATTCTGATGCGCAATAACGGAGAGACGATAACAACCTCTGTTGAAAAACACATCGAATTCATCAGGTCCAGGACAAAGAAAACAAAGGACATGGAGGGTGTCGTGGCCTTCAATCATATGGTGCGTTTTCTGAAATGGTGGCGGGAATACAAGGAGCAGACTACAAAGGAGATCATTACCATACCAAGCTTCCTCATCAACATGATGGCGGCAAAAGCCTTAAAGGAATGCAGCGTTAATACGACTTATCCGCAAACGCTGGCAAACTGGTTTTCCTGCCTCGCACATGTGGTGGGAGAAAAGGAGACAATATGGTTCGACGACTATTATAAGACCCCGAAGCCGGAGGTTGACAAGCTATGGAATGTGCTTGATCCGGTCATGCCGGAAAACAATATTGCCAAGGCATGGAGCGGCTGGCAAATAAAAGAACTAAGGGATTGGCTGGCAGGAGCTGCGGAAATTATGAACCGCGCTATCGTTGCCGATATGCAAGGGCGGGATGGCGACAGTCTCACCCACATGCAGGAATTATTTGGAAACATTTTTTCTTCACATTGCGAATAAATTATTTAAGATGAGTACTACTTATACTTTTTCTGGCACGGAGACATACTCAGTTTCCGATGTCAAAGCGGTGATGCAAAACACCTTTGAGGACATTGTAGGCTTCGCCAACCGCCAACTTATGACTTATGACAGGGCAAAACAGATCATTGAGGACTTAACTTTTGTCCTCAAAAACAAGACTTTAAAAGCGTTTGAAATACAATTGTATCAGGGCGGTAAGCGTTACAAGAGTTATCGATATGAAGTTGGTGTTTCAGGTTTCATTTCATCAGGTGATGCATCCGGTGGCATAAACTATTTTGTCCTTCCAATTGATACAATTGTCGGATTATATGCCGAACTTGATCATTCAAGTCCATCCTATTCGGACGTATGGAATGAACTCCAGACAAACAGGAATTGGGGAAGCAATGGGTCGGCTATGGAAGGGAGCGCATCCCATGAGCGTAACTATATTAGTAATTCACTTCAACTTAAAAGGTCTGTCATCACAAGCTAACTATGGAACTTGAACTTAAAGAAACGAAACACCCGATTCCATCGGCGCAGGGAGAATATGATAAGCTGGTTGGCATTGAGGAACAGAAGGAGGCACTTGTTGGGATGCTTGAATTCTTTTTCGATGGCAAGAAGCTCGACACCTGGCTCAAAAAACACCATCGCGGGGGACTCCCTTTCCTGAAAGACATTACACATGGGACTCCGCTTATCATCCTCGAAGGTGATGTTGGCTGCGGTAAAACGGCGCTTGCGCATTGTGCTGCAACTCCATTGGCAAAGAAGCTCGACAACAGGATTTTGTGCTTTGAGACGCCATCTAACATTCGGGGTGGCGGTCGCGTTGGGGAGATTTCCAGCCGCATCACAGAGGCATTTGCAAAGGCCAAATCGAAATTAAAGGACGACGACATCGGGATATTCATTATTGATGAGGCGGATGACCTTGCCACAGACCGGGAACAGAATCAGGCGCATCATGAGGACAAGGCTGGCCTTAACGTCCTTATCAAACAAATTGATGCTGTATCTAAAGAGGGCAAGAACCTTGCGGTTCTCTTGATTACAAACAGACTCAAGGTGCTTGATCCCGCTGTTATGCGCAGAGCAACGCTTGTGATCAACTTTTCCCGGCCTGACAGGGAAGCCCGCAAGAAAGTTTTTCAATCGCTGCTTGCTGGCACTAATGTTAAAGACAAGGAAATAAACGAACTTGTGGAGGCATCAGAAATGAAAAGCCACCCTTACAGTTTCTCCGACCTTGTGCAACGCATTGGCCGTCAGGCAATGATGAAAGCTATTTCTCAAGATCGTCCTTTCGACACAAAAATCATAAAGGATACCATGAAAACAGTTGAACCATCACCTATGATTAAATAAATTCAGGATAGATGAAAACACTAATAATTATTGCGCATTATGGCTTGGACAGGAAAATTACGGAAGCTGAGTGCAAAGCAGCGATCAACATTGAGGAATATAATGAGACGATTTTTATTGATTTCGAGGCTTGCTCTGCGAAACTGGAAGAACTGTACGATCTTCCATATGACAATATCGCACTGGCGCAACAAAGAAATTTTTTGAAAAAGGTTGCTCCTCTGCTTGAAGAAAAGCCAAATGCCCACATTGCGTATTTCGGGTTGACACCGATTCCTGTCGCCTTCCATTTCGGCTACCTCATAGGTAACACCCATTCATTCACGATTTTCAGTACCATCATGCAAGAAAAGCATGGTTAGATACTACTGAACCTCCGGCGGCAGGATACGTCTTTGAGATTGTCCAGCCTGGACTTCCTCAGGAAGTCCAAAAGGGCAAGGGCAACGTCGTTGTCAGGGTAGGCACTTCCTATTCGATAGATCGTAACTCTACCTTGGAAGTAGTGGATAATCCAGCGAATGAATTTGACATTGTTTTGAAACAGCCTGATGTCGATTCCCTATATAACCAACAGTGTATTAATTCAGTCGTTGAGAGTTTTCAGGCGATTTTGAATTCTTATGCAAACAAGTTGAGCGATAGAGAACAGATACATTTGTTCATGGCCTGCTCCGCCGGATTGCCATTTGCCTTGGGAACAAGGATAAATCCGAATGTATATCCTTACATCCAAACATACCAGTTCAGCCGGGACCAGCAGCCAAAGTATCGTGAGGCTGTGCTCATTTCCAAGGAGAGCAACAGCCAGGTACCCTTAACCGACGACGACAGGGCTGCTGCGGCTACTATCAGGAAGGATTGGAACAACCTTCTTAATGACAAAATAAAGCCTTTCATCAGGACAGTAACAGGCAAACAATCTCAGGACTGGCTGCAAACGCTTTGCGAGACAGACGAGGATTATAAGGCTGTGTGCAAATACTTAAAAACTCCTTGGAGTGAAGTCATTAATATTGGACAAACAAACCTGAAGGATGACGTGATTGATGTACCAACAGTGAATGTGCAGGACGGTTTTGAGTATATCGAGAGAACGAATACATGGCAATTGGATGACGGTTTCCTGTCGGGACTTAAAAAGAGGCTGGACAAGAACCATCTTACGGATTTATCCCAGGCTGCAAGGCTATTCTTTTTTCATGAAGCATTGCACTATGCAAGCGACGGGCATGGGCTTACTCGGGAAACTGCCGACGGCATCGGTCAATTCCCAAAGGTTATTGAAGATGCCGACTACCAGGCCGATGTTTGGGGCTTGTTGACGGAGTTCCGCTATTGCCAGACGTATGAACCGCAAAAAATTCAAGATGGGGTCAAGTCATTCTTCTGTAATGCTATTGATACGGCGGTAGAAACGATGTGGAGTTTTGTAGATAATGGAGGTGAACTTGATGATCTGCAAATAAGGAGCATGAACCGTTTCTTGAACTGGTATTGGCAGTGGATAAGAATCGAGGCCATAAAAGGGAAGGGAACTTTGGAGGAGGTAGTGAGCATTTTATTCAGTAAACCAGTTATTGAAATTGCGGGAGCACCGATGACATTGCGAGCGCATAGAACTTTTTATCGGCTGAAGGTCAGGGACACTTCCAATTTGCAGTTGGCAGCTTTCTATAAAAACAAAGTTTACAGGTTTGCCCCTAACCTAATTGGCAATATTGTTGACGGTTTTAGACAACTGAATGGCGAAAAAATAAAGCAAGGGCTGAAAAGTTTCCACAACAGTATCGGATAAACTGACTCCAAAAGAGAAACGTACCAACAGCAGCCCAACAAAAAGTCTCAACACTGAAGGCAAATGTCGAGCGGTGGCGTATTATCTTGAGAGGCAGAAAATTGATAAAGCAAAGGAATGTTTTGATAGAATTTTGCATGGTTTTTATTGAGAAGAAATATCGGTCAAGGGAAATTGCTTGTCCTGGCTTGCCCGTAAATTTGATACGTATTTGATAAAACATGAGAGATAACTTCGGCAATCATACAAAGGACATTCTGGCCGCCCGCGTGGCATATCGCTGCTCCTTTCCCGGCTGTAAATTAATTACGATTGGGCCGGGTAGTCAGGGAAACGAGCATGTCATTTCCATCGGGGAGGCCGCACATATCTATAGCGCAGCGCCCAACGGCCCCCGGAATAATCCTGGCCTGTCACCTGAGCAAAGGTCGTCTGTCGATAACGGAATATGGATGTGCAAGTCTCACTCAAGGCTCATTGATGTAGACGAGACAAACTATTCTGCCGAAACACTGATCAAGTGGAAAACAGATGCAGAGAATTTTGTGCGCGAACGGCTCGAGGCACTTAAACGGGAGGAGTTTCCTGCACCCGTCACCCTTGTTATGCTGAATATCAGACTGATATTTCAGGGTAGGTGGATCTGCGTCAAGGAAGAAACATGGAAATTCCAGATTTACAACTTCATCGAAGGTGACATGAACCAGTTAAAGGAATATATCAGCTCCTTCTCCGGCAACTCCGATCAAAATAAATACGTTGTGGTTGAGTCACAAGGCGATGGACGATTAATGTCGGCAATCGCACTTGATGTGGACGTGGATGCCTTTGTCCTTACCTGTGAACTAATGCCAAAGCTGCCAAGAACTAATCCGCACGATGTCGGCGGCGACCTCGCAATGGGAGACGATGGGGATTTGGTTATCGCGGACAATGACATGGGCATGGTATTCGGTATTGATTGTGCTTTACAAACGATCCGGGTCAATCTGAGCAGTGAATTCGGCTGGTGGGCAAACCCGTCATTAGGCTCGAATTTTAATGCCATTTATAAGAAGTACGGTCAGAATGAGTCGTTGCTCAACAGCATTACCAAACTTGAAATTGTGCGAATGCTCACCGTACCACCGTCAAAAGGAATATTTGACAATTACCCGACAAAGCCAGAGTTCAATTTTATCAACAGGATTAATTGGGTAATAGTGCCGCGATACGACCCTTCAAAGCCATACCTACCCGTGACCATGTCGCTCGAGTGGGGCAACTATGAAAGCTGGAAAGGCGAGGTCAAAATCCCGTTTGGGCTGGATGACGTTACTACCCGGGGAAAGTTTTGAATTTGTAAGCTCAGGTGGAAAAAGTGGCTGCAGGAGTCCGGTACCGGCGAATGTAAAGCCGCCAGTATTGCAAATAGAAGGAAATTATGCATAATTTGACCATTATTATGACAAATATTATTCAGCTATGACTTTGCCAGAGAAACATTTTAAAGAGACAAAACAGTTGTTAAAACAGGTTGACAAGACCTTAATTACAAGAGAAAAATACAATGACACCACAGCAACTAAGGGAAATAATAGCCCCCGTAAAGAATGCGATTAATGAACTTGGCAATCCTTCTGCAAATGAAAAAAGAGCGATTAGAATTGCTCGATATTCAATTGTTCTTTCTGTTCTAAGCATTGGCTTAGTAGTTTGGCAGATATTAGATTCTCCTAACTCTAAGCAATTTTCACTGCTATTAGAAAAACAAAGTAAACTATACTCAAAGGATTCACTTTTGGCAGAAGTGCAAATAGACTATTATAATTTGAATGCTGAAATAACAAATCAAAACAAGAAAGATTTATTAAATAAAAAGTTCAACAGGTACAACGAAATAACATTCGCATTATCTGATGTGGAGGAGTATGTTTATTGGTTTAAAGCCTTTAGGGAGCGCAAACGAGGGCATTTAGCTGTATTATCTGTTAATGACAGGCTTAACTTAATTAGGGAAATTTTTGCCCGATTAAAAGGCATGACTGATATAGAAGAATTAATCCCTAATCACAAATTAGGCGCAGCATATGATAAGTGCATCACCAGTATGTTGCGGGCGCAAATGATTTATACCGATGGTAGAGCGTATGCAGGAACGGTTGATAGTTCATATGAAGGTCAAAAGGCGTTTAATGAATTAATGTTTAGTGTACTGGATTTTCAAGATAAGGTATTAGAGCATATAGCAGAAGGTAGGGACAAAACAGACCGAGAAATTAAATCTTTAGACACGGTAATAGATGTGAACAATAAGGTTATGATTGCTAACGCCCATAAGCGGGATAGTTTGATCAAATTACATAAATAACTTTCGTACCTTTACACTATGCCTAAGAAAACCGATATTAGGAAGTAAAAGAAAAAGGGGTTATCAATTCAGGATTTGGTAGCCAAATACGAGGCAGGAGCGCAGCCAATAGGGAAAATGATAGATGTTATGCTATCCACCCCAAACCCGAACGCCGTCCCTAAAATACAGAAACGCCCATAGTATCATTACAGGCGTTCTATTCACAATTTTTATATTAGTGGTATATCAGGGTATATCGTTACCGAATTTTGCTCCAAACCTAAGCTATGCAAGCATTTGAGCAATTTACCGACATTCACATTTCGTTTTTTTTTGCAGGACAACCTATGAGAACGAAAAGTGCCAGAATCCGATCGTTTTGAGAGTCAGTTACCGGGGGGACGCAGAGACATTATTACTGGTCTGTGCTGCTACAAATCAGACTGGGCGGCAAAAATGGGCAAGGTCGGTAGAACTGAACCCCTAGCCGTGACAATTAACCGCAATTTGGACGCTGTTACTGGTTCTTGGATATTATTGCCTGATATCAACCTCAGTTAAAGAAGGAAGAGTTCCAAGTATGGACCCTCATGAAAACGGATAATAAATAGTGCAGTTGTATCGTGTAGGGTAGAAAGATATAATTAATTATGAGTAGAAACATTCTATTATTAGAACCTAACTATAAAAACAAGTACCCTCCTATTGGGCTCATGAAGATTTCGACCTACCATAAAATGTTGGGAGATCAAGTGACGTTATATAAGGGAGATTTGAAAGATTTTGTTGTACAACAGATTTTCGAAGAGTGCATTGTCAAGCTTCTTAGAATAGATAATACAATCAATTGGGCAACCAAAACACAGATCATTAAGAAGTACATAAAAGAATAAAAATCAGGGCATATTTGAAGAGATGCAGTTTGAAGATTCTGAATATGCGCATCTTATCGAAAAGTGTCTTATAAGTTATTCAAACTATTATAGAAGAAAAGAGTATGAGCTACATCCGAAATTTGACAGGGTGTATGTCACTACGTTATTTACCTTCTACTGGAAAATAACTATTGAGACGATAGAGTTTGCTAAGAAGCTTGTTAATAGATCTGACCAACTTTTGGTTGGTGGAGTAATGGCATCTTTGTTGACGAAGGAAATCGAAATCGCAACGGGCATTAAACCAATGACCGGGCTTCTTGATAAGCCGGGGGCGCTGGATAGGTCTGCTAAGGCAAAGAAGATTATCATTGATAACCTACCGCTAGATTACTCAATACTATATGAAATAGATTATAAGTACCCAACAGATAGCGCGTACTTCACGTTTATGACAAAAGGATGTACGAGAAAATGTGCTTTCTGTTCAGTCCCTAAGCTTGAACCAACCTACAAACCAAAAATTGAAACCTTTGATAAGTTTGAAGAGATTAAAGCGCACTTTGGATAACAAAGGAATCTCCTATTGATGGACAATAACGTTTTGGCATCTCCACAGTTCCTGGAACTCATTCAAGAGATCAAGGACATGGGTTTTGTTAATGGTGCTACCTACGTTGAGCCAAACCAGCTTAAAATAGCTATAAAAAATCTTAGAAGCGGATATAACGATAAGGGTTACGTGAAGCGTACATACAACCTGCTCCACGAGCTTCTAAATAAACTCAAAGGCGATGTGAAGCAGGAATTCTATGATATTCTCGAAGAATTTCAGCTTTTAGATTTTGATACAACCACGAAGCAAAACATATTTAGGGCGAATAAACTCATTGACCCTTATTATGAAAAATATAGAAATAAAGGAATAAAACAGCGATACGTTGATTTCAATCAGGGGACTGATGCTCGGTATGTGACAGATGAACTGATGAAGTTAATGAGTGAAATTCCTATCAAGCCGCTACGTATAGCTTTTGATTATCTCGGTTTAAAAGACCAGTATACAAAGGCTGTGGAACTTGCGGCTAAATATGGCATAAACGAACTTTCAAACTATATTCTTTACAACTTTAAGGATTCGCCAGAGGAGCTATACGAACGACTAAAAATAAACGTCGAATTGGGTGAGAGATTAGGTATTCACATTTACTCTTTCCCTATGAAGTATATACCTCTTTTTGGGGAGGAGGCTAAAGATCGGGAATATATTGGGGTGAAGTGGAACAGGAAATTTATACGGCAATTCAGTCAATTCTTAACGTAACGAAAGGAATCGTTGCCGACGGGAGAAGCTTCTTTGAAAAGGCTTTCGGGGAAAATATCAATGAGTTCTATCACCTCCTATTCATGCCGGAAACCTACATTGTTTACAGAAAGGTATTCGAACATGAATTCAAGCTTACCGGTGTATGGAGGAAACAATTTGACGACTTGATGCATAGCCCGGACGCAGACCTGGTCAAAGAGATTATTATAAGTAATAACTTCAATGACCTCCATGAAAGGACGTCGAATGAAAAAAATACTGACTTTTATGAATCATTATACGATCAAACGCGATGATTTAAGCAATTTAGATGCTGATTATAAGGAATTGAAGAAAAAATATGATAAGTTGATCAAAAAGAACCAACATCATAATTTGACTTTAACATATGACTTTGAGAATTTAACAGCGGGTAAAAGAAATTACTCGTACGTTTAGTTATTAATGTTAGAACTTCATTTGCTGGATGGGCCGCAAATCTTCTGGGTGGTGCAACCAAATTTAAATTTGGGAATTATTAAAAATTTGGAATTCCCTTTTCCACAACCTGACGAACAAAAACAAATCGTTCAGGAAATCGAAAGCCGCCTAAGTGTATGCGACAAAATAGAGGAAACAATAACCAATGCCCTGAAAGAAGCAGAGGCACTGCGGCAGAGTATATTAAAGCAGGCATTTGAAGGAAAACTGGTATAAACATTATCTTTGGCAAATAATAGGAATTATTATGGAAAAAATAAGCATTCGGAACTTAGGACCAATAACGGAAGCTGATATCACTTTTGGTGATCTAACTATTCTTGTGGGACCTCAGGCCAGTGGGAAGAGCGTTTTCCTACAGATAGTTGCGTTACTGACAGATAATAATTGGATACGCAACCAGTTAAAAACGCGTGGTTATGTCTGGAATGACATGCAGAGTTTTCTCGAAATTTTTTTAGGAGAAGGGATGTCGCAGATATTTACGTCGGCAACACGGATCAACTACGACAATTCGCTTTTTTCTGAAACAAACTTAATATACTCCGATAAAGACCTCCACGACAAACGGGAATCAATTTATATTCCTGCTCAAAGAATAATCGTTCTCCAAAATGGCTGGCCTAAACCTTTCATAGATTATGGGAACGACCCATTTGTTGTCAAATCGTTCAGTGAAACAATTCGGCTGATGATGGAGACCATCAATTCCCCTATGTTCGACAATTACGACTTGAATGACGCTATGTATAGAAGTATTTTTTACGAAGGAAAAGTCGAAATTGATGTTGCCAACTCACGCAAAAGGTTTGTTCTGAACATTGGGAAAAATAAGATGCCTTTTAATACATGGTCTGCAGGGCAAAAAGAGTTTATGCCCTTATTGCTGGGCCTTAATTTACTTCTAAGTAAAGGATACTTTGCAAAGACATCAATCAAAACTGTTATAATTGAAGAACCTGAAATGGGATTACATCCTGCGGCCATAAAACAGGTAATTGTAACATTACTGGAACTTATACAGCATGGTT
The DNA here is from genome assembly GCA_964493865.1 of uncultured Flavipsychrobacter sp. Classification (GTDB taxonomy): domain Bacteria; phylum Bacteroidota; class Bacteroidia; order Chitinophagales; family Chitinophagaceae; genus Nemorincola. The sequence goes on along the minus strand of CAZBPS010000003.1, from coordinate 116,841 downwards.
ATAAGGTTATCATTTCATCTCACTCCCCTGTGTTTCTCGAATTTGCCTGGGCATTTCAGTTTTTGAAGCAGGGCAAGGCGAACGATGAAGTTTTGTATGAGCTGTTTGATACGCCCTCAGAGGAGCGATTTGGGAAAGTATTTAAGGGTATTTTTCAAAAATCAGTTCGTACCTATTATTTTGATAAACAGGACGAAGGAGTTTTCGTCAAGGATATATCCACCCTCGATGCAGGTAGCGAAAATCCGCTGGTAGCAGAATGGGGTGGCTTGTCAACCTTCGCGTCAAAAGCAGGTGAAATTGTTGCAAAATATGGCCCTGATGAAGAATAGTAAAGCCACACCTGACATGATGAATGTAATAGAAAGTGCCATAGCCGCAACGCCGGATATGGCAGGCGCGTATATGCCGGGACTTAAAGCACTCGGGGCATACAGTAAAAAAATAACCCTAACCGACCCATGCGAAGGTAGCGTGGATATAGATGCTGCCGTAGCAATAAAATACCCCGCAGCTAATCGTTGGGATTACGCATTTGGTTATAAATCAAAAATTCACTTTGTAGAGGTACATAGTGCCAATACAAGTGAAGTAAGTGTAGTGCTTAAAAAACTGCAATGGCTTAAAGACTGGCTGAATGAACATGCCCCGGAAATGAACAGGCATAAAGGTAATCCATCCTTTACGTGGATTCAATCGGGAAACTTCAAAATACTGAAAAGTTCTCCTCAATACAGGCTTGCAGAACAAAAGAAATTTTTACCCATAAAAACACTTTCGCTAAATTAGATGTCTACAACTAATAACATTTCACCAATAGCATCATATCCAAAGTCTGATCTTTCTGCAATACCCTTCGCGATGATGGCGTAAGCTATGGCGATTACCTCGAGCAGCTTACCTACCTGCTTTTCCTGAAGATGGCCGACGAATATGCCAAGCCTCCATATAATCGCAAGCTACCTATACCTGCACAATATAGCTGGGATAGCCTTACCGTACTAAAGGGTGCGGAACTGGAAGTGCATTATGTAACCCCGCTGCGCGAGCTCGGCAGCCAAAAGAGAATACTTGGACAGATATTTACAAAGAGCCGGAATAAGATACAAGACCCGGCCAAGCTATACAAGTTGATTGATATGATCAATAAGGAGCAATGGACTGTAATGGGTGCTGATGAAAAAGGCGAATTATATGAAGGGCTTCTGGAAAAGAACGCCGAGGATACCAAGAGCGGTGCCGGGCAGTATTTTACCCCACGGGCATTGATAAAAGTAATGGTAGCATGCATACAGCCGCAACCCATGAAGACGATTGCAGACCCGGCCTGCGGCACAGGAGGCTTCTTCCTTGCCGCCTACGACTACATAGCCGCCCAAACCCTCGACAAAAAGCAAAAACAATTTCTTAAATACAAAACCTTCCTTGGAAATGAGATTGTAGCCGGAACAAGGCGGTTGGCACTAATGAACCTGTTTCTCCACAACATAGGCGATATAGACAGCGACAACTTCATATCTCCTGCTGATGCACTAATAGCAGATAACGGAGAGCGATTCGATTACATATTAGCAAATCCGCCGTTCGGCAAGAAGAGCAGCCAGACGTTTACCAATGAAGAAGGCGAACAGGAAAAAGAAGACCTCACCTACAACCGGCAGGATTTCTGGGCTACTACCAGCAACAAGCAATTGAACTTCCTGCAACACATTCGCACCATGCTCAAAACTACCGGGCAGGCAGCAGTTGTAATTCCGGATAATGTGCTGTTTGAAGGTGGTGCCGGTGAAACAGTGCATAAAAAACTACTGGAAACTACTGAGCTTCATACCATACTCCGGCTGCCCACAGGTATATTTTATGCCAATGGTGTAAAAGCAAATGTCCTCTTCTTTGATGCCAAACCTGCGGCCAAGCAGGCATGGACAAAAGATGTTTGGATATTTGACTACCGCACTAATATACATCATACATTAAAAAAGAACCCGCTGAAGCCTGACGATCTAAAGGAGTTTATAGACTGCTACACCCAGAAAAATAGACACAAACGCAAAGAGACCTTTAATACTTATTTATGCGATGGCTACTACGTTGAATAAACTAACTTAGTAACTAGCAACTGGGATAACTATAGTTCTAAATCACAAATATATATTGAAATATTTCGACAGGGAGTAAACTGTAATGACATCAACTGAAATATATTGACACGAATTGATTTGTAATGACATGGATCTACAAGCCGTTACTATTACAAAAAAACAGAACAATCGCTCTTTAGAAATTGTATATTTTTTACACTTAACCTTAAATTATGTCTCTCTTCTTCAGAAATGATATATAGTCACTTAGATTTTACCGAGGCCACTATCTGTAATTTGATCATGAGCTAATCAAAGCTTGTTCTATTTAATACTCGCATATATTTTGTTATTGTTAGGGGATGTATAGGCCTACGATAATCTTTCCAGTTGAATATACAACGTAGGCATCTCCATAATTTGTATAAGTCCTGCTGGCATATTTCTTTTTCAAAATTGGCTTTGGGATTATTCCCTTTAGCTTTTGTAAGGCTTTTAAATGATCTTTCACAAATTCTGATATTATTCGTTTACTTTCAAAGATAATTTTTAATTTTACAATGTATCAAAGATAAACTATGGAGTAAAACCAGATAATTATATAAATACTAATTGTGTTAGTATCGTAACGTTAATTGCTATTCCGAATCTCGAAAATTCAAACCTCAATGCAATAAACGACTATGGTACGCCTGATAAAGGCGTAGCTGTGTCTTTTGCATTGAGAGGCTTTTCGAGAGCCTGGGATAGCAGAGGAATTTCAGCTACGCTATTTTTTTGCTCACAATCATAAAAACAAACCAAAAATGAAAAACACACTTTTAGCAGTATTAACACTCATCTTACCCATTATTATTCACGCAGAGGTCAGAAACAGTTTGGAGATAAAAAACAATACAGATAAGACGGTATTAATTTCCTATGGATGGTATAATAAAGTCGAACAGTGTTGGAAGAGCAGAGGCTGGTTTGAAATAAAACCATACAAATCGTTTGTAAGGGATTTAAACGGCCTTGATTTGGGAAATCATAACATGTATGTGTCCGTAAAGGCAGACCATATAGAATGGTCTGGCAATACCGAGTTGCGGGTAGACCATAATAACGCTTTTGAAATTTCATTTGCAGACCAATTCACGCCGAATCTGCAAACAGCAAAATTTAAGTCAGTTCTGGTTGATAAAGGCAATAGAATTTTTATAATAAATCCATAAATATCATTTCACGAGCAAAAAAATGAAAACATGAAAAAAACATTACTTGCGCTTGCTCTAGTAATTATTATGCTACCGGCATACGCACAGGATATTATCACCAAAAAGAACGGTGAGGATATAAAAGCTAAAGTGCTTGAAGTTACCAAGACAGAGATAAAGTATAAGCGGTTTGAAAGCCCAGAAGGAGCCATTTATACGATGGACAAAGCTGACATCGTGATGATACGGTATAAGGATGGGACAAAGGATTTATTTATACAAGAAGAATCTGTTGTAAAACCTAAGTTGCCTCCTGTTGAGCAACATGCAATACCTGGCAAAGGATCTACTACGCCTAAAATAGAAGATAAAGCAATATCCACGTTTGATGAATCCGTATACGAAAGCATGAGTATGACCCAGCGAGGTGAATATGATGCGCAGGCTTATTATCGTCAATACCGGAGTGGTGCTATGGGAACTTTTCTTATGACTATGTTTACAAGTCCAGTTGCAGGGCTTATACCAGCCATCAGCATCTCAAAAACTCCTCCTAAAAATGAAAATCTGAACTATCCCAAGGAACAACTAATGCAAAACAGAGATTACGCAAATGCCTATAAAACCAAAGCGCATAAAATGAAGAAAAGAAAAACATGGGCTGGGTATGCGGTAGGGTCAGCTATATCGGGGGCATTAATTGCTGGAATGATAGCTATGGCAAGTGATGCCGGATATTATTGACCTATTTCAGGTTTTACTAAATACTTATCATGAGTGGCCATTTCATCGTAATTCTGGCCTGTAGCTATATTTGCATTGTATTTTGCTAGTTGGCTCTTATTGACCTCCCCCCGAAAAACCGGACATTTGTAAATTAGAGAAAACGGGCAATATTTCATAATTTAAAATTTGAATATTGCTTATGAAGAAGTCAAAATTCACCGAAGCGCAGATTGTATTTGCCATCAAGCAATCTGAGACGGGTGTAGGCGTACAAGAGGTATGCCGTAAGATGGGCATCAGTGAGGCCACCTTTTACAACTGGAAAAAGAAGTATGAGGGTTTGGGTATTACGGAGCTGAAGCGATTAAGGCAATTGGAGGAAGAAAATAGCAAGTTGAAGCAGATAGTTGCCGATCTTAGCTTAGATAAACAGATGTTACAGGATGTGCTCAAAAAAAAGGTTTAAGGCCAGCCCAGAATAAGGTGCTGGCCGAGGAACTGAAAGCCAATTACCGGGAGTCCTCTTTACATGCTTGTCAGGTAGTTCTGCTGCAGCGTTCAACATTGTATTTCAAACCTCACCGTCGGGAAGATAGTGTTTTGCGGCAGCGGATCAGGGAGATAGCATCTGTCCAGGTCCGGTATGGTCATTGGCGCATATTTACGCTATTGAGGCGTGAAGGCTGGCATGATAACCATAGACGGGTATACCGGATCTATAAAGAAGAAGGATTAAACCTGCGCAGCAAAAAGGCCACGTCGTAATAAAGCTGCGGCCCATAGGCATGAACGCCCGCAACTCTCCAGTTTATATGAGTGCTGTTCTATGGATTTTGTGGCTGACCAGCTCTTTGACGGAAGAAAGTTCAGGGCTTTAACTTTAGTTGATAATTATAGCAGGGAATGCCTGCCTATCCGGGTAGGACAATCGTTAAAGGGAGCTGATGTTGTTGACGCTTTGGAACAGCTTAAAAGGCAGCGGGGGATTGTTCCTAAACGGCTGCAAACGTATAACGGAAGTGAGTTTATTTCTAAGGATGTGGATCGATGGGCTTATGAGCATGAAGTGATCATGGATTACTCCAGGCCGGGCAAACCGACAGATAACCCATTTATAGAATCATTTAATGGAAGTTTTCGGGATGAGTGTTTAAATGCGCATTGGTTCTTATCTTTGGAAGACGCAGCAGAAAAAATAGAAGCCTGGCGGATGGAATACAATACAATACAGGCCTAATAGTTCATTGAATGATCTGACACCGGTAGAGTTTAAAGGACAATGTGAAGACAGTACAGAAAGCCTGCCGGCGGCTCCTGCGTACAGGACAATGCTTTTTGCAACATCGGAAGTCTTTTCAACACCTTCGGAAAAAGCATCGTCCTGCATGCAGGAAATATCGAATCAAAAATGCCCTGATTCTCTATTTATGCCTGTCCATTAAATGGGAGGAGGTCAGTTTGATTGAAGATAATCTTCGTCCTTATGTTGGAGATAATTATAATTATGAAAAGAACAGTAAGGAGATGTATGCTCTTACTAAAAGAGCACGGTAGCATTAAAGATGCCATTCGGAATGCTAAACGGCTTACGGAAACTTATGAAGATAGGCAGGACTATACGGAACATAATCCGTGTACGATGGTGTGGATGTTGGTGGAGGAATTAATGTAATTATATTTTTTACTATTTAAAATAACTAAAAATGAACACAGACATTATTACAGCCATTCAGAATTTAAATGTGATCGAATTCTACTATGAAGGAGAATTAAGGGTAGTTGAACCACATTGCTATGGTGAAACAACGGCGGGCAATGAAGGTTTGCGCGCTTATCAGATTGACGGCTATAGCTCAACTGGTAAATTCGGATGGAAAATGTATGATTTAGGGAAAGCCGATGATATTACTATCACTGAGCAAACTTTTGATGGTCCAAGAGAAGGATATAAACGCGGAGATAAAGGCATGTCCCGTATTCACGCTGAACTTTAAATTTTTAATAATGGAAAGATATAGAAACAGAGCAGGTGATTCAGGAGTATCTGCCTAAGAAATAGGTAGCGATTATATTAAGGTAAGATTCTCAAGTTCTATTAGAACTTATACTTATAGCTATCGAAAAGCAGGAAGTTCTCACGTTGAGAATATGAAGCGATTAGCTCAAAGTGGAAGTGGCTTGAATAGTTACATTAATAGATATGTAAAGCATTTGTACGATTAATTGCTATAAATTCTGCCGATAATGATTAAGCGTATTGACCAACTAAAAGATTTTGGCATCTTTAAAAACTTCAATTGGGGAACTATTCCTGATATTGAAGAATTTAAAGAAAAGAATATCCTATATGGATGGAACTATTCCGGCAAAACAACATTGTCAAGAATTTTCACTTCCTTAAGAGATAAAGAAATTCATTCTGGACATAAATCAGGCATAATAAAACTAACCTGTGACAGTGGAGTTTTTGACAATGCAACCCTACCTTCGTTTCCCTATGAAGTTTTAGTGTTCAATGCGGAATATGTAAAAGATAATCTTCGATGGGAATTTGACGAACACATTCAGGCTATTTATTTTGAGGTAGGAAACAACGCTAAAATAGCCGCTGAAATAGAAAGAATTGAAAAGCTTATTGACGCTATCAACGGTACTACCACAGTAAAAGGCAAGAAAGAAAGATATCAGAATGCAATTGATGAATTCAACAATTTTGAAGCCTTATTTACACAAGAGGCCGGCAGGATTAAAAATGATGCTTTTTCAAGCTTGATAGAATTCAACAAAGGGCATCTCAAAAGAATTAAAGACAAGATATTGGATGACTTAGAAGACTTTATTATAGATTCGAAAGAAGAATTGGCTGTACTATCCAAAACTATTAAGATTGAAGAGCCTAAGCCTCAATTGAAAGATGTTAATATTGAATCCAATATCAAAAAAATAATTAATTCTGCAAATGAGATACTTCAAAGAGTACCTTCTAAAGAAAATATTATTGGTATTTTAGACAAACTCCTGCCTGCTTTTACTTGGGTAAAGTCAGGCGTAGCACTGCACAAAGAAAGTGACAGTTGCCTTTTTTGCGGAAGTAAAATACCAGATAAACGATTTGCTCAATTAATAAGTTACTTTGAAAATGAATCCTCGAGACTAAAAGATCATATATCCTCCCTTTTAAATTTTATTTCTGAAGAAGAAAAAATCATTGATCAGTTAAATATTCCTACAAGTATTAATGACTTTAATGATGGATATCAGGAAGGCTTTAAAAGCCGAAAGCAAAAAATTGAAAAGGAAATTGCCAAATGTAAAGCGCAATTAAAAAGTATATCAATAGCATTAAGCAAAAAAGCTACCAATAAAATATATAGTCCGATAGATGTCTCATTTTCAATAGAAAAATTCGAACAGCTATTTAGTGAAATAAAATTACTTAACGAGCTAATTAAAGAAAACAATCAGTTTACTGAAAACTTCGAAAAAATCATTACTGCCGACAGAGACCGATATAAAAATCATCTGGTTGCTATATTCTTAAAACAATCGAAATTTCTTATCAGGCAATCCCAATATGAAAAAGCTCTGGATAAGATTGAATCCCTTGATGAACAAATTTCAGCTTACAGCAGTGAGATTAGTAGGCTTATAGCACTAAAAGAAAGCGATTCTGAAGGTTGTGCACAATTCAATTCGTTTGTTCAAAGTTTTTTAAGCAGAGATGATATCGAAATTAAATTGAACACCTCCACAAAGAAGTTCAACTTGATGAGGGGAGCAGAGTTAGCTCAAAATCTCAGTGAGGGAGAGAAAATGGCAATAGCCTTCTCTCACTTTCTAGTAAATCTCAAAAGTATTGAACAAAAGAGTAAACTTAAAGATTACATTATCTATATAGATGATCCTATCTCAAGCTTGGATAGCAATCATATTTTTCAGATCAATTCACTTCTTAAAGAAACATTTTTTGAGTTAGTGACAGATCCTGCAAAACCTAAAAATCCTTATTGGAAACTGAAGTGTAAACAACTGTTTATCTCTACACATAATTTTGAATTTTTTACGCTCTTAAAGGAGTTACCTAAAAAAGGACACAAAGATTCAAGATATTTTATTGCAAGAAAAGCAACAGAATCAACTATTGAGAAACTTCCGGCGGTATATAGCAGTTTTGCTTCTGAGTATCACTATTTATTTGGAGAAATACTAACGTTTTCAAACGATGCTAACAAGAATACTTCGCCAAAACTTTTATTTATTCCCAATATAATACGAAGGTTCCTCGAAATGTATACATTGACCAAATTACCTACTAACGATGAGGTTGATACTCGTGCTGAAAAAATATTTGGTAAAAAAGATGCAAAAAGAATACTAAAGCTACTTCATCATTTTAGCCACTTTAACAATATTGACCGAATAAGCAAGCATAGTGAATTTGTAGCTGACATAGGACACGCTTGTGATGACTTAATTTATCTGATAAAAACAAAGGATAAAATGCACTTCGATGCTTTGGAAGCATCAGTAACGTAGAGATTTATGAGTAATCAAATAGAAAAAAATACGATTGATATATACTTCGACAGCCCCATGCAGTTTGAGGCTAAAAATATTAAACCTTTGAGCGGTATTACAGGCTTATATTTCATTTTCAGCTCCACGATTCAAATCCAGTACCCATTTGAAAAATCAAGGCTACTGTACATAGGAATGAGTGAAAGAAGAACGAATAGTATCGGAAGTAGACTATTAGGGCACTTTGAAGGTAAATCAAAAAATGTAGGGCTGGTCAGTTATAGAAAAATCGAGCCACTTTGGTTTACTTATATCAATATAGAAATGCTTAGAAATATCTGGAGTTTCAGAGTAGAAGATTTGGAAAGTTACTTTATCCTAAATTTCGTGGAGCATTTTGGAGTATATCCGATTTGTAATAATAAAACAGGCTTTGAGATATTAAACAACACTCTAACAACAGATTTTAAAATTGATTGGAATTACTTTAAATAATGTAACAGTGGAAGAAAACAAAGTAAAATCAGGCAAAGCAATTTTAGATGATTTTTTCAAAGAGATTTCATCTATTGAAAACGTTGATAAAACGATTGCTGACAGTTTGGCAGAATTATACACGAATGGAAAATTAACCGACAAGAATGTGATTAATGAACTTCAAAAAATAAGAACTGAGGATGGCAACGAAAATTAAAAGTATATCAATCACAGGAATTAGGGGAATAAAGGATTTCATTTCATTACCGCTTGATGAAAAATCCATATTGCTTTATGGCGATAACGGGACAGGGAAAAGTAGTGTTTCTGATGCTATCGAGTGGTTTTATACAGATAAAGTTTCTCACTTGTCAGGTGGTGAAATTGACTTAAAAGATGCTTTGCGAAATTCGTATCAGAAGGATACTGATACCGCTTCTATTGCTATTTCATACAATAGAAATGTGATTGGTGCTACAAAGAGTTTGTTTAGCAAAAGGGGAAAGCTGACATCTGAATTATCTAATTCGTCCGATGATTTTCAGAATTATTATGTCGCTTCTCAAAGTGAAAATCTATTGCTTCGATACCAATTTCTGCGAGATTTCATTGACCAAACAAAAGGCGACAAACTCAAATATTTGTCGGATATTATCGGATTTTCAGAAGTAACCAAAACAAAAGATGTTTTGAGAAAAGCGTTTAGCTCAATCAAGTCAGAGATAAAAACACAAAATTTTGAAGCTCAAATCAACAACGAAAAACAAACACTAATTGCAAAAATTGGTGCAGCAGTTAGCCTAGAAAATAACTTGATTGAAAAGATAAACGAAATAATTGAGCCTTTAAAAACAGGAATTGCTGTAAATTCTATTGAGGATATTGACAAGGTTTTGAACCATATCAAGAAACCTACCGACACAAAACAGATAACAGAATTTCAATTTTTGGAAAACACGAACAAAGCACTTTCAACACTTAGAAGTGAAATTTCATTTATTGACAGAGAATATCAAAAATACTTTTCGGAGTTTAATAAGATTGCCGAAGATGTTCAAAGTATAATGCAAACTTTTTTGGCTGAACTATTGAATTCGGGGGAAACAGTTATTTCAAAGAAATATCACAAAGAGGATAATTGTCCTTTATGTTTGCAACAACTAAATCTTGAAGAATTAAAAACGGATATTCAACGCAGGTTAAAAGAAATTGAAGAATCCTCTAAAAAGAAAGTTACTTTTGACTCTGCTAAAAAATCTATTGCCGACATTGTGGCGGAACGCTTGAAACGACTTGAACTTACAGCGAATAACGCTTTGCTGGGTGAGCAAGAAAATGAAAGTATCAAAAAGACAATAAGTAATTTAAACACCAAGCTAATCGAATATCAGAAAGCTGCTAATGAAAAAGTTACTTCGGGAAATAAACTTCTTGCCAACAATACGTTGATTTTAACTGAAGATGATTTCAAAATTCAAGATCAAATTTCTTTAAGATTTGAAGCAATACAAGCCACATTAAAAAACGATAAATCAACCGAACTTTACGCAAACATTTCGGCTGCAAAAGATGCTTTTTTGAAAATCAAACGATTTGAGAAAGACAAAAGCAAGTTAGAGCATCAGAAAAATTCTTTGGAACTAATTTATAACGAGTTTGTAAAACGCCAAAAAGAAGGATTGGAATGTTTTATAAATACGTTTTCCTCATGCATAAATAACTTCTATCAATATATGAACCCTGATGAACAATTTCACGAAATCAGGATTGTAACTATTGGAGAGGAAGATGAATTAAACGGAATTACGATTGAATACAAATACAATAATCTGTGGGTTTCTCCCCCGCAAAAATATTTTAGTGAATCACATTTAAACTGCTTTGGCATTTCATTTTTCTTGGCTTCGGTAATTGCATTTAATAAAGAAAATAAGTTTATCATATTAGATGATGTAATTTCAAGTTTTGACTCTACGCACAGAAAACGTTTTGCTGATTTGTTGTTTGAAAAATTTGCCGATTATCAATTTATTCTCTTGACACACGAAGCAGAATGGTTTAGTTATGTTCAACAATTAGCCAAAAGAAAAGGTTGGATAATCGGGGAAATCAAGTGGGCAGAAGCGAAAGGCACACACCTTGAAGAAAAGCCAAATCACCGGAAAGAATTTATAGAACGAGAACTTGCAAAGAGCTCGGTTGAAACGCTTGGAAATCCAATACGAAAATACTTGGAAGCCAAACTGAAAGACATTTGTTTGAATTTAAATGTAAAAGTTAGTTTCAGGCTAAATGACGTGAATGAAAAGAGAATGCCTGACGAATTATTGAATGAATTGAAATCCAAAATCAATAAAAGTGGCGGACCGGATATAAAAGCAAAAGTTCCCATTATTGAGCGTATTGCAGGTTCATCTTTGCTTGGAAATTTGCTTTCCCACGATAATCCGTTCAATCCAAAAATTGGAGATTTAAAAGCATTCTGGGCGGACATAAAAGAACTCGAAACCATATTTTATTGTCAGGAATCAACTTGCACACGACCAAAGGTTTCAATAAAAAACTATGATAATGTTGCAAAGAAAATAAGGTGTGGTTGTGATACGACAAAATATGATTGGAAAGAATAGATTTTATGAACTACGAAAAAGCCTTATCCCTTTATCGCAATGACAAAACATTGCAGCTATTGCGGGCGGAACATTTTCCGTTGCTGGTAGGCTTTTTCATTTGGTATTCAAGCAGCAAGATAGGATTTCGTATTTGCAGAGTGAATTGCAAAGTCTTTTGGGAGACTACATTTATGCACTCCAGCGGCAGGATATCAATGATTACGGAAAATCAGCCGTAGATTATTTGCAAAAATGGGCTGAACAGGGATATCTGCGGAGGCATTACGAAAGAGTCGACGAACCCGTGTATGAACTCTCTCCCGCAACAGAGAACACCTTAAAATGGCTTGAAGACCTGAATAAACAACAATTTGTAGGTACCCACAGCCGTCTCATACAGTTCTTTCATTTACTGCAACAGATTGTCAATACAACCTCCGGCCCCTACGAGCGTATCCAGCAGTTACAGGAAGAGCGCAATAAAATTGACAAAGAAATCGAACAGATCAGACAGGGGAATTTTTCCAGGCCATCCAGTACCCAGGTCAAAGAAAATTATTTTCTGGCAGAAGAAACAGCTAGAAGGTTGCTGTCCGATTTTCGGCAGGTGGAAGAAAACTTCAGAGAGCTGGATACACAAACCCGGCAAACGATCATCAAAAGCAATCTCGCAAAAGCAGACCTTTTGGATAATGTATTTCAGCAACAGGATTACCTCTGGAGTACCGACCAGGGAAAAAGCTTTAAAGCTTTTTGGGAGTTTTTGATGAGCGAGGAGATGCAGGAAGAACTGGAACAACTACTTGAAAGGATCAACAGCATACCTGCAATCTTGGAAATCAAAAAAGAACAGACTGTAGACAGGATAAAAGCAAATCTCGTGGACGCAGGAGATAAAGTAAATCGCAGTAATGATGGTTTGATAGAACAACTCAGGAAGTTTGTGCAACAAAAGAATCTCTCAGAAAGTCGCCATATCCTTCAAAGCATCGATCAGATAGAAAGTCTTTTGTTGGAACATAAAGAAACGATCGACCAGCAGGCCGTCTGGATGGAAACCGATGGACTTTTTAAACCCTCGTTTACAATGGATCGTCCGCTTTTTAACCCTCCGGTAAAAGTTGCTTTTGAAAATACGGCTATCGAAGACGGTCTGGCCGAAGCGGACACGGACATCCTTTTTGAACAATTTTATGTGGATATAGACCAGCTGAGAAACAACATGAGATCCTTATTAATAAATAGATCCCAGATTGCGCTTTCCGAGTTGTTAAGTTATTACAAACCTACCAAAGGTGTTGCCGAGATATTAGGCTATATGCAGATCGCAACAAATGAAGGCAAACACATAGTGAACCGGGAACAACTAGAATATCTGATCATTGAGAACACGGGCAGTGGGAAAAAGTATCGTATGCGGACACCGGTCATCATTTTTAACCGATAAACAATATGGAACAAAAATATTCTTTAAGTCTCATTGCCTTGCTAAAAGGTATTGTGTACAACCACCAGAAAGAGGTATGGGAAAACTTACTCCATTACGAACCCGATGTTAAAAAATATTTCGTTCCCATCAGTCTTGAATTGTTTTTGGATAAAAGCGAAGGTTATGCTTTTCTCAGGCAAAAAGAATTGGAAGAAGATGAGTTGCAACTGCCAAAACTGGCGGAAAAACGGCAGCTCAATTTTATGACTTCATTGGTATGTGTTGTGTTAAGAAAATATTTGCTTGAACATGATGCCCAAGGAGGATCTGTTCGCTCTATTATAAGCGAACAGGAGATCATCAACCGGACAAAGGTGTTTTTGCCGAATGCAAGTGATGAAGCCAAACAGCAGGAAAAGATTACAACAACCATAAACCGGGTACTTGAAATAGGTTTTTTGAGAAAGCTAGAAGATCTGGAAAAAAACTATGAAATACACCGCATTATCAAGGGCTTTGTAAATGCCGATGTGATAGACGATACATTAAAGCGGTTCCAGGGTTACGCGGCAGAAAAACAGGTAACAGAATAAGCATCCACTATGGAGGAAATTTTAAATACCATACCTGAAGAGATCAACCTGTCTGGTTTTCGGCTTCGATATTTGGAAGTACTCAACTGGGGTACCTTCAACAAAGTGCGCTGGCAGATACAACCCAACGGGCATAACGCTTTGCTGACAGGTGATATCGGTTCTGGTAAATCTACCTTAGTGGATGCCCTGACCTGTCTTCTGGTACCGCATAATAAGATTGTTTTTAACAAAGCTGCCGGGGCTGAAGGAAAAGAACGCAACCTATTGAGCTATGTGAGAGGCGAATATAAAAAGGAAAAAGAAGATATCACCAAGGTAGCCAAGAAAGTGTATCTCCGGTCGGATGATAATACCTATACCGTAGTGATCGGAAATTTCCACAATGAGGGCTATAATGAAGATATCTGTCTTGCCCAGTTCTTTTGGATAGGCAAAGAAGGCAAAGTAGAGAAACTGCTTATTATAGGAACGGTACCATTAACGATTAAAGATCACTTTGGAAACTTTACAGATATTAATGACCTGAGGAAAAAACTCCGTAATACGGACGGGGTGCAACTATATAACGATAACTTCTCTCAGTATAGCGAACATTTTAGAAGGCTTTTTGGCATGAATAGCGATAAAGCCATTGACCTGTTTTATCAAACCGTTTCAATGAAATCCGTGAGCAGTCTTACTGATTTTGTACGGGAACAAATGCTGGAGAAGACCGATGTGAAAGAACAGATCATAGCATTGCTGAAACGGTTTGATGACCTTAATAAAGCCCATGCCGCTGTGGTACACACCAGGGAGCAATACCTGATATTGAAACCACTGACCGAATCCTGTATCGAATATGGAAAAGTAACCCAAGAGATAGAAGACATCGAAGCCATATTGGAAGTAATGCCGGTTTGGTTCGCCGAAAAGAAATGGGGGCTGTTAGAACAGGCTATTGAAGATGCCGGCAATGAGTTGAAAAAGGTCATGCAGCAACAGCAACGCATTGTTGAGGAACTGGATGGGCTAGAAAATAGAAGGCAGACGATTATACAGGATATTGCCAGCAATGGTGGAAAAAGAATAGAGCAAATTGCAGGAGATATCAAAAGGCATGAGCAGGATAAAGAAACTAAGCAGAAAGAATTTGACGATTATGAACGTCTTGCACTGCAATCGGGACTTAAAGGTGTACAGAATGAAAGCGAATTTGAGGGAAACATTAAGAAGGCAAAAGAACTTGACGAACAATGTGGACAACTTGAAGAGCAGCTTCGTGAGCAGCGGGACAACCAGATAACGGAATTGCGCAAGCAGGAAACAGAATACCATCTGGAACTAAAAGAGCTTCAATCCCTAAAAGAACGAAAAACACAAATACCGGCCTGGCTTGTTGGCTTTCGTTCGCAATTATGTGGTGATTTGCGCATTGATGAAGAAGAGCTGCCTTTCGCAGGGGAACTATTGAAAGTGAATGAAGATGAAACTCCATGGGAAGGTGCAATAGAAAAGCTGCTACATGATGTTGGTATCAGTCTGCTGGTGCCTAAAAATCACTATAGAAGTGTCAGCACTTATGTAAATAACAACCCGTTAAAAAGTGCTGATGGGCGGGGCATCAAATTCACTTACCTGGAGGCTGATTTGTATAACAGCAACAGCCGCATAATTAAGGAGCTGGATCAGGATAGTATCGCATACAAAATGGACATCAAGCCTGAAACACCTTTTTACGATTGGTTGGAAGCCTATATACAGCGGAGCTTTGGAGACTATATGTGTACCGATGTAACCGGTTTACAACATGTACCTTTTGGTATTACCCAACAAGGTTTGATAAAAAGCGCTCGTATAAGGCATACAAAGGATGACCGAAAGCGTATTGATGACAGACGTAACTATGTGTTGGGATGGAGCAACACGGAGAAAATAAAAGCACTGGAGACTTCTATTGATAAACTGGGAAAAAAGATAAATGAGCTAAGAGCGCAACTTAACGATATTGAAGAACAAGAGAAGAAAAACAAAGAGCAAAAGCAACTCTTAGGTTTGTTACTTTATGTCAGATACTTTTCCCGTATAAACTGGCAGTATCATGTTGGGAAAATCTATGAACTGGAGCTGGAGCGCAATGAATTGCTTCATAACAACGATGTTCTTGCACAATTACAACGCAACAAGAACGATGTCGATCAGCAGATCAGTGAAACTAAAACAAAAGAGAAACATTTAACGGAAAAAATAGGAGGTTTTAAAACGACCATTAAAAGCTATGAGGATCAGCAACAAAGTGCCTATCAGCAAATGGAACAATTATCTATCCACCTAAAAGAAAAATGGTACCCGTTGATTGAGCAAAAACTCATTGAAATAAAGATCACGCTAAGAGGCATTGATAACAGGCAGGAGGAATTCCGCAAACATTTTCAGGGCGAAAATGGCGAATTAAGAAAACTTCGGGGAAGACAAATGGGCTACCGCTCTTATATTGAGAAAAAGATGCGGGAAATTAAGGAACATTCCAGGGCTGAATACAGTGAGATTGCAGAAAGCATAGATGCCCGTTCAGAGTATATTAAAAAGTTTGAACAGTTAGTTTCCGAAGATTTAAAGCGTCATGAAGAACGTTTCAAAGAAGAGCTGAACAAGAATGTCATTAACAGTATTGCGGTATTCGACAGTCAGCTACAGAAACATGAAACGGATATCAAACAAAAAATACGTACCATCAATCAGCATCTTTCCGAGATAGTGTATAATGCTTCGCAAGATACCTATATAACCATTTTGATGGACGCCACTACCAATAAGGAAATACGTCTTTTCAGAGAAGAGCTAAAGAAGTGCTACATCCATTCGTTCAGCAGTAATAATGAATTATATACGGAGGAAAAGTACGAACAGGTTAAACGTATTTTGGATCGCTTCGCAAGTATGGAGAACATAGACCGGGACTGGACTTCAACCGTTACCGATGTGCGCCAATGGTTTGAATTTAATGCCAGCGAACGTTTTCGTTTGGACGATAGCGAAAAGGAATTTTACGAGGGTTCTGGCGGAAAGAGCGGCGGACAGAAAGAAAAACTGGCCTATACCATTCTTGCCAGCGCATTGGTCTATCAATTCGGACTACAATTCGGGGAGAGCAAAAGCCGGAGTTTTCGCTTTGTGGTCATCGATGAGGCTTTTGGCAGAGGTAGCGATGAAAGTACACGTTATGGGCTTGAACTGTTTAAAAAACTCAACCTGCAGCTGCTCATTGTTACCCCCTTACAAAAAATACATGTGATAGAGGGCCATGTAAATTCATTTCATTTTGTCAGCAATCGGGAGGGCAACAATTCACAGGTCAGCAATTTTACAAAAGAAGAATATGAAACCGAACGGGATAAACATAACAATGTCTTTCAAACTACCTCTGACCTATGATTAGTCCGGCGGAAATAAAAGATCAAGCATTAACATGGTGGAAGCCCTTGTTACAGAGCTATATTCAGGGAGAGCTGTTTTTTCCAAAAAGTATAGATCGTATTGGGAAAGTCAGATCCGGCCATGTGACGGCACGTTTTGAATTGTTGCAAAAGGAAATCGAAGAACTCTACCGTTGTTCTAAAAATCAGGGTGGTACAGGTTATTTGGTAAAGACTGGCTGGCGAAAATTTAGGCGTACAGGCAGCCATGAATTACCGGATGCTGTTGTCTTTGAAACCATCGAGGATTACATAGCTTTTACAGGTTGCAAGAAAGCATGGGATATATTTCTGACAAGTTACAATATTATTAAAAACAGTATTCCCACTTTGCAAAATTGGGCTTTGCAGAACTGCCTGTTGTTGACAAATAAAAATGTCAATTGGAATGATGTGCTTAAGGTTTGCCAGTATTTTATTGAAAATCCCAGACCTAATCTTTATCTACGTCAACTGCCAATCGAAATTCATACGAAATTTATTGAGGAAAATAATGCGCTAATCCAATCTTTGCTTGATTATCTTATTCCTGACCATATACGATCAGTAGCTCAAAAGCGTTTTGCAGAGCGATATTTTTTAAAATATGACGAGCCGCTTATCAGAATACGAATGCTGGACATAAACCTGACACGCTTTGGTAATTTCTTAGATATTAGCATCCCACTTTCCGATTTTAAAAGTCTGGATATACCAGCAAGCCACATATTGATTACAGAGAACAAGATGAATTTTCTCACATTGCCCGCCATGCCTTTTGCCATTGCTGTTTGGAGTGGTGGCGGATTTAATGTCAGCTATCTCAGAAATGTTGCCTGGCTAAAAGAGAAACATATTTTTTATTGGGGAGATGTTGACGAGCATGGTTTTCAAATACTACACCAGCTAAGGAGTTATTATTCGAATACGAAAAGTATAATGATGGATTATAAAACTTTTGAGCATTTTTCGGAATTTTCGGTTGCCGGAACACGCAACAATTCTGAACAGCTTTCATTATTAAATGAAGAGGAACGTAAACTTTTTGAACAATTAAAGTTGATAGATAAGAACAGATTGGAACAGGAAAAAATCTCACAAGGATATGTCGAAGAATATTTAAAAAGCCTTTTGCCATAAAAGCTGCCAGTAGAAATATGGCAGATGTTTGCATTAAACAATAATACAATTCGCAATTTAACAGAATTAGCGCGAAAGTATTTAATGGAATTACCACTAATTCACGAACGCGCTATTAAACGATTGTAAATGTTTACAACATATCATAGACGCACAGTACCTTCTTTCTTTTTCTTGTAACAAAGTTGTATACTTTCTCTATTAACAAACAACATTGACATTTAAACTGAGCAACACCCAAAAGCCTAATTATCTTTGCTCTCGTTCTTTTTCCTTATTTTTATTATAAATGTAGAAACCACCGACTATGGTAAGCGTAACAATTATACCGAGCCAGTTTTTACCGATAAAATGAGTAACCTTTTCACTAAATGTGAAAGGACGCATAAAAGAAGTCGAAGTATCCACGCTAGAAACTTGTGCTAACAAGTTTCTAGGAATGTCAGTACATCCGGCGGCATTAGATGGCAATAGCGTCCGCGAAATTGGAGGAAATGCTACCGTGGATCCTGGCAAAACAAACAAAACATCTTCGAGCGAGCAATCTAGAAATGTATATTCCATATTCATTGGTTATTTTTACGATGAATGAGCAATTTTGCTTCTGGGTCTTTGAGCCCTTCAATACCATAATCATTAACCCAATACACCATTTGACCTGTTTCTTGATTTTTACTGACATTAGTAAAACTAGATTCATGAAATCGTTCATATCGCAATAGATCAATTGCAGCTATATCATTTCCAGTTTCTTTCAGCCTTTGATGTGCCTTTTTCAAAACAGACTCATTATGCTTGAGCTTTTTTACATGATCATTAAATGGCTTTGATTTTTGTTTTCTATTGTCGTTATTATGGTCGACCCGGTGTTGTATACAACAGAATATTTGCCGGCTATCAGAAGGTGCGAACATGATATTGCAACCGTCCTTTTTGCATTTAATTTGTGGATACCGTCTTTTTGATATTCTTTTATTTTTATTTTGATGTTTTGAAATCATGTTTTTTTGTTTGATTGGACAAAGATACATACTTTTGTGAATATGGAAAACACATTTAACTATATAGATGACATTTCAATCGAAAAAATTAATGAACTGTTAGTAAGTAACCCTAATCTGCTCTACAAAAACTACAGTAGATTATTTGAACCTAGGTTTTCTGTTTCCCAACTCGGCATAAGTCGCCAGGAGTTGTTGACTTGGAAACAAAAAGGCTTAATACCAGGAGATGATTCATCAGAAGGTATTTGGACACGTGTCAACTTCTTTGAGTTTTGTTGGATCAGAATTATTGCAGAATTACGGAAAATGGGTGTGCCGTTGCCCATCATTAAAAAACTATCTACGCATATTTTGGAGCCTGATACCAATACTTTTATGGAAATCATAAACCTATCCATAAAGCCAGAAAATGCCGCTTTATTTCCTTTTAAGAATATAAAGATTGAAGAATTTAATGATATGGTTAAAGGGATGCCTGATTTTTTTGTCAATTATCTTCGAAAGAACTTTAATCGTTTGGTACAGTTGATATTGAGATATTTAATAGTTGGTGGCGATTTTAGGCTGTTTATCACCTTGGATGGAGAATATTTGGTGGTTGGTTCCGGGATGGAACAGCAAGAAGGATTTAATGATGCGTACAATGAAGTACTTAACAGTCCTTTCTATTCGTTACCAATAAGTTTGATTCTGGATGGTCTATATAAGAGCGATAAGATAAAAATATCTGAGAAAAGCACATTGCTACATTTAAGTGAAAATGAAGTAAATGTTATCACATACTTACGTCAGGAAGGAGTTAAAGAGGTACGTGTGAAAATGAATGCTCAAAATGGGGCTGGAATTGCTTTGATAGAGGTTGTAGAAGAGAAAAACATTAACGACATGAAAAGCAAAGTTGAAAAATTACTTCAAAAAGGAAAATATCAAAATATACGAATGTTTATTGCTAATGGCAATATTGTTCTATTTGAAGAAACTACTCAAATTAAAGTTAACGCTTAGTAAAGGGAATGAAAAATCAGACCTGTTATCAAATAAAAAGTAAGACAGTAACAAGTCATTCAATCTATATATCATTACATAGATGGTGGTTTAGTTAACTCTAGAATTAACAAAGTGAATAAGTTAGATTAATTGAAACCTTCGGCAATCGTGAATACAATGTAATCCCCTACCCATCTGCTAATCGGCAAATGGATAGATTATAATAATATAGAAAATTACATTTCAATTGGAAGCGAAAATTTAAACGGTACTGAAAAAATCAGGCCTATCTCAAAAAACGGAAGTTACACGGAAAAATTCCGGTGCCATTCACAATCCTAAATATTATGGATAGTGTTTTAAACAAATTCAGAAGGAATGAAAAAAACAGAGTTGAGAAGGATACAATAACAGGGCATCAAAAGCATTCAAATTCATTAAACGCTACTGACAAAAGTAATTTTGACTATAGCAGAATAGACGATGTTACAATTGAGGAAGTAAGACAGTTTGATAAATTCAAATCATTAACGGACGATCAGGCAACTAAAATAATCGAAACTATTAAAAGCTATGTAGCGATTATTTACAATTTATGTTCTAACCCCAAAAACCGAGGGATAAGACCTTTTGATAATGAAAAATAGTAAGCCAACTATAAATGACAATGCATTTAGACCATTCGCCAAAGGTGGTCAAACTATAATGGCTAAAGGGAACAACTGTGTTATTTATACCCGGGTATCAACTAAAGAACAAGCGGATAACAATTTAAGCCTTGAGACTCAAAAAAAAGCATGCGAAGCGTTTGCGAAAAAGAACAATTATGTAATTGTTGGGTATTACGGTGGCACATATGAAAGTGCAAAGACTGATGAAAGAAAAGAATTCAATAGGATGCTTGCCTTTGTCAAAAACGCTAAAGAAAGAGTATTTCAAATTATTGTCTTCAGCGTAGATAGGTTTAGCCGTTCCGGGGCTAATGCGATTTACTTGGCGGAGCAATTAAAAAAGCAAGGTATTGGTGTATGCTCTGTTACTCAACCTACCGACGCATCTACAGCAAGTGGAGGGCTGCAACAAAATATCCAGTTTATATTTAGCGAGTACGAGAATCAACAGCGCCGGGAGAAATGTATGGCCGGTGTAAAAGAAATGCTTCTGAGAGGTGAATGGTGTACCGCACCGCCAATAGGCTATGATACCATAAAGTCAAATGGAAAAAGGGCAATTGTTATAAATTATACTGGAAAATTGCTTCGGAAAGCCTTTTTCTGGAAGGCACGGGAAAAGGTGACAAATGAGGAGATAATAAAACGGTTAAAGTCTCAGGGCTTAAAAATATATAGCCAAAGAATGTCTGCAATATTCAGAAATCCATTCTACTGTGGTATTTTAACACACAGTGCTCTTGATGGAGAAACAGTAGAGGGAAACCATGAAAAAATTATTTCTAAAGAAATATTCTTAGAGGTAAACGGAGTCATTTCTGCAAAAAAGCAGGGATATAAATGCAACCCTGAAAACAACTATATACCTTTAAAAAGGTTTTTAAAATGTGACAATTGCGGCAAGTATCTCAGGGCTTATAAAGCCAGTAAGAATAATGAGTATTATTATAAGTGCAATACAATAGGTTGCAATTGTAACAAACGAGCGGATAGCGTGCATAAAAGGTTTATAGATTTACTATCCAGTTATGATTTTGAAATGGATTATTCTGTAAAACAGCTTGTTGAGCAACAAATGATTGCTAGTTACAATCAACTTACCAAAGAAAATGAAAATGATGTGGTGGGTTTTGAGGTGCAACTCAATACATTAAAAACGAAGTTGGATCGACTAGAAGAAAGATTTGTTCTTGAAGAAATCAACAAAGAAATGTTTGAGAAATTCGAATCAAAATTTCTATTGGAAATAGATCAATTGAATGAACAGAAGATAAAAATGGAAAAAAATGTATCAAACATTGAATTCTACATACATTCAGCAATACAATTTGGTTCGAAACTTGATACAGTGTGGCATTCGAGCAATTATATAGATAGGCAAAAGATTCAATTTCTGCTATTTCCGGATGGATTATTCTATAACCGAAGAAATGATGAGTGTCGAACCTTAAACGTAAATAATGTTTTCATTGCATCCGACCAGCCTACTACACATTACAAGACATTTTCGAGGGTGTAATTTTGCTTAAATAATGCAAGCGTGATACCCATTCGCTAATCATTAGCATATCCCCTTTTGCAGCTGCTCTATCAGCCCACCCAGCTGCCTGCTCTTATAGCATTTGGTTCCGCTTTTGGTTCCGATATCCGCGTGATCTGCTCCGGCATGTTTTTGATTTTGATGTAATTCGTGATAGATAGTATTATGGTTGGTTTGCAAATCATTTTTGCTTTTCTCACAATCGTTCTTAAAACAGTAGTGCATGATATTTTCAGTACCCTGCCTATACTTCTGATGCCCATACCCTCCTTTGTTAATTGCACTATCCATTGGCCGGTATCCTGTTGGCAGGCTTTATACGCATATGCTTTGGAGTGTGTTCTATTACAGCTTTTACAGCGGTAGCGTTGGTAGCCGTTTGAGCTTTTGCCAAACAAAGTGCAAGCTGAAGAGCAGTATGGGCACATAAGTTTTAGGACAATATAGATATTTTCTTTTCGGTAACAACAAATTGATAACACCAATGGTATAGTTATTGTATTTGAGGTTGTTTTTAGCCCCGAAAAATAACTGGGACACCCTATTAGGTATCCCGGTCATTATCTATGTATTTTTAAAGTGCCTGATTTTACTGGGTTTTTATTCTGTCTTTTACCAAATCAACAAATTGAATACACTACTCTAATGATCTGAGTATGCAAATCTAAAAATGCCTATCTTTTTACAAATAAAAGAAAATTTTTTAATTTCTTGTTTATTTAAGTGTCTGCAACTTTTTATGTCCGCGAAAAGAATGTTGGGAAGTCGGTTATCGTCATTCGAATCAAAATAGCTTCCTATTGGAGTGGCAACTGAAATGCATTTATCTTTTATATCGTCAATGATAATACCTGATGCATTTACTCTATAAGCCACATACACTGTGTTATACTTTTTATTCACGACTATTTTAAAAGATTTATGTGTATCAACTGAATAAATCGGTATTGCGTTTACTTTGTGAACAATGGCTGGGTATAATTTAGACGAGATAGAGTCAATAGTAGGATTAAAGCAATTACTGTAAATCCTATACGCTTTCTTATACAAATCTTTTACCTTCTTTCTATAATAATGATGATAAATTAAACATTCAGATTTCAAAATAGCACTATCATTAATATTATCAAAGCTAGTCCAGTAATTGATACCAAAAACCTTTGAATCCATATAAGCATTGATAGAAACACATACACTTGGAATGCTGTCATTAAAACCTTCAAAAGTATATACAATATAAACTGGCTTGTTCTCGAAGACCTGATACTTCTGTGCTAAACAAAACTCAGAAAAGGAGACTATTAAAAATAAAACAAATAATTTCATATTAACGCTATTTTGAACTACTAGAGCTACTTGAACTACTAGAGCTACTTGAACTACTAGAACTTGAGCTCGTCCCAGATCCTTTGTCTTCACTAGAACTCGAGCTCGAGGACGAACTGCTCGAACTAGTAGGCGTACCATCAGCACTTGTCCCTGATACATCATGACGTGTTGTATTATTTCCAACATTCGTACTATTCAAAACAGGCCCCTCTGTTTTACCCAAAATCGTTCCATTTTCGCCTAATGCTACATATGTATTTACATTTGCTCGCGCAGTGCCATTAGCATCATGAAACGCAATAATTTCAACTGCCACCATTTCCTGCCCATATTTATTGCCCAGCTCCACAATTGGCTTCATAAATGCTTGAACATCTCCACTAGTCACGTTTCTACAATTTTCATATGACGAGATTGAGCACGGAATTGGCCCACCTGAAAATTTATCACCTGCGAATCCTAATTCATGTGAGATTTCGTGTCCCAATGAATGCGGCAAAACGCCTCCTCCGTCCCACTTTAAAGTGTTCCCCTGTTCAACCTTAGTTCCAGAGCCCTCCGGCACAAACATCAACTTATTTGCCGTAGGGTCTCGAACTAGAATTTCTGCTACAGTAGCTTCACCTGGTTCAGGATAAAAAGTTGACTTAAATGCTACATCCCAATTTTGGGATCCAGTGACGCCGGTAAAAATATCTCTACCCCAAATATTTTGAACATCCTCTCTCGCAGAATTAAATGAACTATTGACAGTTTTATCCAAATATAGTTGTAGGTTTTTTTCATCTTGATAGTGAGCGACTTCTACTTTCGTGTGCATCATTCCGTTACTGCCCCATGTAATAGTCACTTTAGCGTGCTTACCTTGATTGTCAACCATCATGATAGGAGAGTTATTTGCAAATATGTATGGAGTTGTGTTAGGAAATTCATCTTTCATAGGGTCGGTGCTGATAAATCTCGCTATTCTAGAATCATACATCCGTACTCCATATGCATAATGATTTCCCTTCCCTGCCCATTCGTTATCCTTGTACTTACCATTATACCCATAAGGATATTTCTCCCCGCTGCACACACTCGTTAATACATTCACGGTATCTATGCGTGGCGTAACATGCCAGTGGCCGGGTAGAGACAAGGTGCCAGCACCGCTGGTAGTGCCCTCAATGCCTACGGAGATGCTGGTGACACCACCCGGCACAGTGAACGGAACAGCAATGATGCCCGTGGTGCTGGTGGGTATGGTGGTGGAGGCCAGCAGGTTGTTACCTTCTGTAATAGTGAGCAGATAATCTGCTGATGAACCGGCTATATCAAAGTCAAACTCATGGTCGCCGGGGGATATGCTCATGGCATAGGCAAGGCCATCGCCGGTGGTAGTGGTGGTGAGGGTAACGCCGCCACCGGTGTAGGGGGTGATGACACCACCGCCCACGGTGCCGAGGCCACCGGCTGTGTGTGTCCAGCCCACCCAGGTGCTGTCATACACGCGTATGGTTTGCGCCTGTGTGAACCAGTTGCAGTGCGTGGCACTGTCTTCTGTATGCCTGCCCGGCATATACATGCCAAAGGGGTAATAGTCGTAGGCGGAATGCACTACGGGGGTGTACACATCTATGCTATCCGGCGTGGTAGTATCGGCAGCATTACGGGCATCAGAGAGGGTGGCGAGTACATCGCCGAGGTGGTCGGTGACCTCATACTGCCGCTGCCCGTTTATGTGCTTAAATTGGAAGGCTGTTTTGTG
The DNA here is from genome assembly GCA_964493865.1 of uncultured Flavipsychrobacter sp. GTDB lineage: Bacteria > Bacteroidota > Bacteroidia > Chitinophagales > Chitinophagaceae > Nemorincola. Next base: position 91,351 of record CAZBPS010000003.1, on the reverse strand, counting down.
CGTATTGCCGTAAAGATTGCGGGAGGTGTCTTTTATCACGTCCTGGTACTCCGCGCTATACCACGGCTTGCGCTCCCACAGGCGGATGGTATCGGCGGTGTGGTGCACAATATCCCATATGGCGCCAACTTGCCCCGGCCAGTAGGTTTTTATGCCCAGTCGGCTGCTGCCATAGAAATCATGCTCGGCCAGCCCGAAGCTATAGCCGTTGAGGATGGTGTCGTAGGTGGTCCAAAATGCAGGTACGGATGGCAGTCCTGTTGAGCCGAACAAGCTGCTGGCGAAGGCCATGGGCGTGCGGTGTACCCCGGCTTCGGCTATGGCGCTGTCTAATGCGGCACTGCCTACTATGGAGTCGAACGCGGTGAGGAATGCGGGCAGATCGGCATTATAGCAGATGCGCAGCAGGTCTTCCTGTGTTGCTACTGTCGCCAGCAGGTTGGCCGCGCCCGAATAAGCATCAAAAAACGCGCGCATCTTCGCCCGGTCGGCATAGTTGGCCCCCGAGGCCTGCAGTATGGCCTGGTGGTCGCTGCCTGGGTCGGAGAACATATTGTAGTTATATATGTTGGTGTCCGATACCAGCCATTGGCTGTAGCCGGCCAGTGGTGCGCCCGGCTGGCGTATCAGTTCGGTAAATGCCCCGGCCACAGCAGGCGGGGCCACGTTGTCGGTAATGTAGGCGGCCATGCTGTCGCACCCGAGCAGCGTATCGTCAATGCCCACAGCCAGCGCCAGGTGGGCCATCAGGGTATCGCCGGGGTCGCCGGTACGGCATACAAGGCCAAGGGCATGGGCATCCACAGAGGCATTATTCAGCAGGTTGGTCATCATACTGTTATATACATTGGCGTGGTTTGCGCCCATTTCGGCCACAGCGGGGCCCAGCAAGGTGTCTGTTCCCGCCTGCTCATATTCCACCAGCGACATCACGTAGTTCACGTCGCCATGTACCATGTTGTTATACAGGTTGTTGCTGTGCTCCATGAACCATGATACCGGCTTGCTGAGCATATAACTCTTGAACGTAGGATTAAGCATCGCATAAGCTACTGCCCTATCCTGAAAGCGGCTGTCCGGCCCATATACGGCGGTGACAAAATCATGCAGGTAACGGGTGGTGGTACCGCCCTCCGTAATAAAGCCCACATGTATCACCGGGATCCACGTATAGGCGTTTATCTTAAAATCCGTTGTCTCGCGGTAGCGGGCCAGTATGTTGCCCTGCGCGTCATGAACCCAGTAGTCGTTGCGCTCCGTTATGGTATCGCCGTCCACCTGCTCAAAGTATTTGCCCACACGGTTGCCCGCCCCGTCATAGTCGAATGACATCGTGTTATCGGCGGTATGGTTCTGTGTCTCCGTCACTTTGTTATACAGGTTCCACTTTATCGTGTCCTGCCCGCTGATGAGGTCTTTGGTCGTATTTCCTATAGGGTCGTATTTGTAATGCACGGGAAGGACATCACCCGCAAAGTTATGCCTTATGTCAAGGTCATACACATCTGCCGCTTTTTCAGATACCGTTTTTAATTCATTGGGGGTATAGCCGCCGATGCCGGTTCCATAGTAATAGGTGAGGCTGTCCATCACCGTGGCCCCCGAGCCCAGGTCATTGCCATAGCGCAGCATACTCTGTATGTTGCCGTCCATATCATAGGCATAGTTGTTGTGGTAATCGGTAACCGGGATTAGGGAGCTGTCCGTAGCGTTGATACGGGAGTAGTCCGCAGAATATATCCTGTTCAACTGGTCGTATATATACTGCTTGTTCAGCCGTTGGAAGTTGTGCATGGCCATCGTTTGCCTGCTGATGTTACCGTTATACAGGCTCCTGCTCTCATCCTCCACGTGCTTCATCTGCCATGAAGTGATGGGCTTATAATCGTTTTTAAAGTAATCGATGCTGTAAAACGCGGCATCGCGGGCATTGATGCGCACGCTGCCATCCTCTCCCATGTCCATTGCCACGTTCATGGTGTCGCCGTTCATCGCTTTCAGCCACCCTTGTATGGTATAGGCAAAATCTATGCCCTGTACCCTATGGTCGCCCACGTCTATCCGCGCCAGCGGCCCGTGTTGGTAATATGTATATTCCGCGTCACGCTTCCAGATAATACCGTCATTGCTGGTCTCCACCTTGCTGATGCGGTTATCATCGTCATAGGCATACCTCTGGTAGAACTGGTCGGAAAAACTCCGGTTATAGCTAAGGAGGTTCACCTTGCCGCTGATGAGGTCATAATCGTAATCCACCCGCTTATACCTTTGCCTGTGCACCTCTAAAGCGGGGTATTCCTGCACGAGGCTTTTTACATTGCCCGCTATATCGTAGCTATAATGGTTGGCGTAATGGTAATTCCGATAAAAAGTATCAAGTACGGAAAGGGACTTAAAGTATTTTACGGCGGCAACCCGTTTCCGCAGGTTAAGCTGCCGGTCAAGCCCATAGCCTGTTGCCGCATAAAGATCTTTGGCCACTGTATCGTATATCGTCATCACCACATCGCGCCTGTCCATGCCTCTTATCATCGCGTATATACTGTCGTATGGCGTTTCAATGAATGTGGTAGCCAGCATTCTGCGCACAAAGGGTGGATACGGAGAAATGGTAACTCCGGAGAGGCTGAAGGGCCCACTGGCAAGGAAAGGGTATGAAAAATAACAGTCCGGGAATACCATCGGCGGGCCACCTACATACCATGGCCCGGTAATGGAATAATCGGCAAAATAGGGACAGGCTAACTTGGCCTCACCTGTTTCAATTATCCTGTTTTGTTTATCGTACAGGTTATAAGTAAAGTAGCCTGTTGTTGTTTGTTTTGCGTTTTGGGAGAAAATAAGCCTTCCTGCTGGGTCGTAGAAGAAACGGGTATCTCCGGCATCAGGCGTATTCTGCTTCACTACCTGGTTTATGGAGTTGTAATTATAAGTGCTGGTTTTTGTATGTGCCGGAACGTGGAGCGGATCGGTAGTACATAGCACCCGCGCGGTATCTATGGGGTCCCAATAGGGCGAAGGGACGAAATTAACGCCAGCGGGTGGCACGGTCTTGGTAAGGTTACCGGCACGGTCATAATAATAAAGCGTGTAGTTGAATTCCTGGTTCCAGTAGCCGATGTTCAGTTTTTCCTGCGCGACAGTCAGCAAATGTGGAATGTACCTCGTGCGTATAGAGGCCACTATGGAATCCATATAATTCTCATACATCAGGGTGCCTTCCCTGATACAAGAGCTAAGCAGGTCGCGCTCACAATTATGGAAAGTGTCGTGTGCTGTCCGGCCTGCATAGGTCGTTATGGGGTTGCCGAGGAGCACATCGTCCAGTTCAATATTCTTGCCTATCACGAAAGTGGTCATACCCCTCGCCTGGATAACGGTGGGGTCACCTGTCTTGTGCAGGTTCAATGTAAAATACCGGGTAGTGCTATCCCCCAGTCCGAGCATTATGCCCGGCGGCGGCCCTACGGAAACCAGTTCATAGAGTGTGTGTTCATGATCCGGTATCCATGGAGGCATTGCCACAAACACATTGAACATCGTATCCCTGTACCCGAAATACCGGTACCAATAAGTGCCGTCCGCGCAACGGTATGCTATGAGCGGGGAATCTACCACCGAACGCACCACCACTTTATTTGTGTCAAAAAATAGGTGTCCCGGATTTACAGTATTCGTATCCTGTACCCAATTCAGTATCTTGACCAATGTATCAAAATACCTGTTTTTCATTGTTGAGTCGGAGATATACAGGTTGGTAACCACATTTGGATTGAATGGCTGGTTGTAAGACACCTCGCTGTAAGAATAGCTGGGAATCCGTGATACAAGGTGTTGCGCCTGCAATGAGTCAAGAACCCGGTACGGCGGCAACTCCTGATAATCATAGGTATAACGCAGAAAGTCTATCTTCTTGGGCTTGTAATAATCTGCGTTTATAGTACCCAGGTAGTTACTCACAAAATTCGCGGGTATGCCGTGGTTGAAGAAGTAGCGGGGTAATTCATACGTAGCCCGTGATAATTCGTAGGATGTTGTGATCGTACTGTCTATGACATAGTAAAAATCCTGGGCGTAATACGCACCACCTATCCACACCCTTCTTTCGTGCGGGGCTGATAACCTGATCGAGCCACCTGCACCAAACAATGTATCCTCGTCCGGTATGTGGGTGCCGGGATCTGCATATACAAACCCAATAGTATGCGGGACCTGCAAATATGATAAAGCGGTATCGACAACCTTGGTGGTAAATGTCCCCGCAAAAGAACGAATCGCATTTCTGTACAGGTAGAGTTCCCATACAGGAGGGATATTGAAATCAACACAGACGGTAATCCCCGACGAAGAACTATCACGGTAGATGCGGTCGAAAGTACACAGGGTGTCGACTGCATTCAGCATCCGTATAAATGAATCTGCATCCGCTACTGTAGGGAAAATGAGGTTACTATAGCCCACATATTGGGGTATCCTCATGCTGTCTGCAAGGGCGCAACTCGTGACAAACGTATTGTATTGATCAGCGGTATATGATTGGCCGAGCCGGTAATTCATAAAATGCATCAGCATGGCATCGTAGAATGGATGGTCTGCGCCTACCATGCCATAAGCAGCCATTGTATCTGTCACTTCCAGATACAATTCCCTCATTTTTGTGCAGGGAACGCAGGCAGCAATATCCGTATTCCTGTCCGCCATTGTAAGCACACTATCCGTCCATCCCAACATGTTACAGGTTGTAGAAGAACTGCCAAAGGACTCCGTTACACGCGCCAGAAAGCCGAATTCATTGATATACCCCGTTACCCCGGGAGGGACAGTATTAACGCAAAGCACATTATTGACAGCCATGGTATGCCCCGGAATTGCCCCACCGCTGAAGAAGTTCGCACAAGTACCTGTGCCCCGCAGGTAAATTTTAGCAGTATCCGTCAGCATGGTTGAAGGGTCAGGGAAAATATATAAAGTATATAGCGACTTCCCGGCATCATAGGCGGCATTGGCTATAACGGATGTTGTACCCAGCAACCCATAGATACTGCCTTCGAATATTTTAGTGGTAGAGAGTGTGCCCGAATGGTCTGTGCCGGGACTGATCAGCGCTGACATTACATAATTCTCGTTCAGAAATTGCGTAACATGCGCATAAAAGGTGTCGGAAAGGCACCCTACATCCCCGGAAGTACCACCCGACATCGGAGCATAATCAATAATAAAGGGGTTGCAAAAATCATCCATTGAAGCACCGCTGGTTAAAATGGCATACCTGACCTGTTCAGGTGTGAATTCGCCCATATGCACTAAGTGGGCAGCACAAAAGCTGTCCAATATCTCGTGTATGCGGTTGTAGATCACCGTATCCCCTGCTGCGCAATTGGACAGATGGGCTACAATAGTGTCCGCACAGCCGTGGCAGACCATCGAATCAAACATTGAATAAACGAAAGTAGCACTGTCTGCATACCCGGCAAGTGTCGCACTGTCAAGACCTGTTCCCCCAATACCCAATATCCATGAGCCCCGATGTGATGCAAAACTATCCATGGTAATATGGGGGAATGTACCGATACCCCTCAGTTCCAGCCGGACAGAATCACATTGTGCACATGAATCGCCTGTGGCCATAATCACATAGTTATCTACGAACCGTTGCCTGTTTTGCAGGTATAGGTTAATAATATTTTTAAAATACAGGCCTTTGACATAATCATTGACCAATACCCTCCTGCTTATCTCCGAACCGAACATAGGGCCAACGCATTCCCCGAACATGACTGTATCTGCACATCCGCAATATACATTCACTAATAACGGTGAATCCAGCCTCAGCCAGCCGCCGGGAAATGTCGCCAGCGAATCTGCGCCGGAACCAATTATCAGGTCCCTGAACGGATCATGGGCGATAAGGCTGTCTAAATACAGAAGGTGCATCTGTTCCGCAATATCCGCATTGGGAAGGGCAAGAAGCTGGGTTTTGAACGTGTCTGTAAAGCAGGCTTTCAGCATACAGTACTCCGGGTGCAAGGGCAGCAATGCCTCAGCGATCGTATTATCCCCCGATGCAACCGCCCTGCTGTAAACATAGATGAAAGAATCACGCGGCATCGCCCTGAGATTGGTAAAAGTATCACCAAGAACAATTATCGTGTCCGGGAGGTCCATGATGACACAACTGTCCTGGTACAGGTAATGCCCACCTAGAATGACATCTATCATTATAGTATCACCCGCTATCCACTTGAAAACTGAATTTGTGGTGTCCGGGCCGGTATAGTCACCATATTTGCCACCCGGATACAGGTCCTCAAGCATAGCTGCCCTCTTTTCTTCACAAGGGGTCCTTCCGGGCGTACATGGGAATTTTTTATCCCTTACCGCCTGGCGGATGTAATATGGCAGCGAATGGAGGCAACTTGAAGAAAACAACGAGTCCAACGCGGGGTCGTTCATAGCCGTCACAAAAGAATCTATGGCATCATCAAGGTCCTCTGTGCTGAAATGCAGTTCTTTACGTACATGGTGCTCCCCTTCGCCCAGGTGTACTATGCCAACAGGGCCTATAAAATTTACATCGGCACTTGTCGCCATGCCATTATCCCCGATAACGCTGTCTTTTGCATATACAGTATCCCCGCAAGGGTCAATAATCTGGTAGTTAAAATGGGCTTTTATTTTCAGGTAGAGTGAACCCGGGCAAATGGCAAAAGGCGGATACTTCAGAAAATACTGAACAGAATCATTGGCCGCGGCTTGGTTAAAGAAATCCTTGTGTGCTATACGGCTGGTACCCGATCTTTCCTGTGGCAATCCCATCAAAATGTTCTCATACATAAAAGTGGCGCTTGGTACACTTAATGTCGTTATTGCATGCGTTAAAGGACTTGGGCCTGTACCTATGAGCGATGAGGCTATCTGCTTGCCCTCATAATTTTTTATGGACATGGACAGTTGCAAGTTGGGATCCCGGGAAATAGTTTGGTTATAATAACTGTTCCACCCGATATCCTGTCCGAACAACCGGTTGATATTGCATTGGAATGTACTCACATAATAATTGGAGATAATGTTCGAATCTGCAATCTGGAGCCGCGGCCCGGCACCGCCCTGTTTCTCTATCCGGTCGTTGAAAGCAGGGCTGTATATGGTATGCACCAAGGGAAAACCTTCGGCATCCGGGACAAAACGTTGTACACCCGTAGTATCCGGGTTCTGGTTAGAATAATAGATGTTTGCCAGGGCATTTGAAGCAAGCGGGGAAAGTGCCGGCACGCCCGGGCATATGTACGCTCCAGTGTCAAAATCCTGCGCCCGGTATGGCAGCGATGTTACTGAATTAAGGTCAACATTATGCTGGAAAGAAAACGCACTTGAGGACACGGGCGCAGGTAATGTCTTTATCGATGGCCTCCCCTCAAAGTCGTAGACATTCTTGGTAACAATCAGCTTATTGAGATTACTATTGAAACGGGTTATGCTCTCCCTGTTTTTGAGCAACCCGTCATAAAAACTTAATACATGTTTATACTTACCTCCTTCAGCGAAGCTGATCGTATATTGCCAGTTAAGGCTGTCACTCATATATGCGTTGGAAATATGGTAGACGGCATCAGGATGGGCGGAAGTCAGGCTGCCCACATTCCCCGCATCACCAATAGAATAAGACCAATCACTGTATATCGGGTACCGGAACAAAATCGTATCAGGCCGCACCATGCGCACGCGGTAAATGATATAGCCATTCTGGTAAACCAGCGGGATCTTATAATTGCTCGAGTCCAGCCATACACGTGTACTGTTGTTTTTAAAATTGTAAGCTAAATCTGAGGCAGACGCATGGCTAATTGTTCCTGAGGCAACGTCCCTTTCGTAATCATCAACGTATGTCCATTCAAGCTCATAATTTACAGGCGTTAATTGAACTGGCGCAGTGCCGCCTGTTAGGCTGAAATAGACTTTAAGGTAGTTATCGGAAGCATAGTCTTCCTGTTCCGTTACAAGCGAAGTTCCCGCACCGTAATAGGTCTTGTCATACCGTTGGGTCTGGATGCTGCTTTCAACGGTAAAATTCCAACGGAGGGAATCAGCCAGGTTTGCGGCGACCGGCGAACCGCTGTTATAATCATAGATAGCTGTAATAACCACCATCGTCTTGTAATAATTGCTGTATTTCGCCAAATGTATATCCTGGAAGGCGTTATGCTCGTCAGTATGGTTAAAGTTGGTGATGGTCAGTGTGTCGCTGGTAAGCGTATAGGCGGTAGAGTCTACATTCGGGTCTTTATAATAACCATATATGCTATAAGCGAGCTGGTACGTATATGGGCGTTGTGTAATCGCGTAATAGTGGTCGATTGCGAACTTAACGAAAGCATTGTTGCTCTTCAGCTTTATCAGGTTACCCCACGTACTGGGATTGCTGCGGATCGTATTCCACTCATTGGACCAGACGGTTATGGTATCCGGTAAGGTATGGACATAGAGCTCGCGCGCTGTCTTAATACCCGAGGCCTCCGAGGATTTATAGTTGAATGTCTGGGCGCCTCCCTTTGCCTTGATTAAAAAGGATAATACCAGAATACAGCATAGGCGCACCAACCGGCAGCGTTTTTCATGAATGCAGTTAACCATAAAAAGGTTTTTTATAGTTTTGAAGTCAGATTATATGAACCATATTTTTTCAATGTCACTTTGTTCTTTTTTATTACAAAGAATTTATCCGCGCCGAAAGCCTTATTGTCTGATATTCTTTTAAAATTTTTGCAGGTAACCACTTCAGTTGTGCCCTTATCCTTCCCGAATTCATCGTTATGCCAGGGTTGAAATACGCGCATGGTATAGCTAATGAGGATTTTTTCCTTGTCATTAAATTCCAGGGTAATCGCTTTAATTTGCATATTGGCCGGAAATACCAGGTCAATACGCACTGTATCCCCACTCTTTTTGAGGCCTTTGACCGTTGCGTATCTTTGCACCAGCGAGTCGAGATAGAGGTTTACCGTATTCTGCGCGAACAGGTCCTTCTCCATCTGTTGCTTGAAATCTTTGCGGAGATGCTTGTTCAGATTAACAATAGCAATGGCCTTTTCGCGATGGTCTGCTTTATAGAACCAGGCATCCGTGTACAGCAGCGTAAAAGCCTCGTTGCTGTTATAAAATAATTTCCTGTCGTTCCCCACGAACACTTCCCCTTTTAGTTGGTCCGTCTGGCCATTTGGATAACTCTCAGCCATCAGGTATTCATACCGGATATTATGCATTTGCTTTAATGCAGCAGTGACCTTGACCAATTCACCGGCATAAGGGCCGTTTCGTTGAGCAAGTATATATCCCGGCAACTGCAGGAAAATAAATAAACAATATCCGGTTACAAATTTGCGCACATGCTATTTTTTAGGGTTACTGCTTCTTGATTCAGATACGGTCATGATGCCTTTTGCGGTCTCTTTTTTCACACGTACCAGATTACCTTCCTGGTCGTATTCGTACAATGTTGCAAAATTATTCTCATCAAGTGTGGCCATCAGTTTTTCGTTCACCGGATGGTACACAAAGGATTTCATATTTGCGTCATCCGGGAAAATACGCACGTCATCAACATAACAGCCGGCGGGTAATTTGAGTGAAACAGAGAGCGTGCCCACAGGAACGTTAAAAGCCGCTTCCACCTGCTGCCAGCCATCAATAAGATTTGACCGTTTAGTCAACGGATATAACGTCCCACCCACATCAACACCACACCCTGAGCCCAGGCTGTAGTTTGTCGCATTGGCTGAAGGTGATACTTCCCTCACCCAATAAGACAAAATGTATTTTTTGCCAAGATTAAGCTGAAAAGGCAGGTATTCATTCCTTGATGAAAATACATAGTAAGATGAAGGGAAATAAAAATCATACGCATGGGTAACACCACTATAAAGGAAGTCATTAAGAGGTAGTGCCATCGTAAACTCAGAACCTCCCGGTCCCGGTACGGAGAGCGAATGCAGGCCTGTATGGGCTGCTTCCGGGCTGATTGTTAACATTGAAGGGCCTGTCAGGTTGAAAATATCATAGACAGCGGATGGTGGTGTCAGGTCTGTACCCGGGAAATGAGGGCGAAAAGGACTATAGCCGAACCGCATTAAATTGTCCTTGACCTGGAGTATGCCATAGTCTTCAAAACCGTCTCCCAAAACTTCACCCTGTTGCGCATTAGAGGCAACTGCGACCGGGAGATCCTCGTTATACCCATAAACGGCTGTTGAGAAATTACCGATTGCATCCTGGTTCTCCACTTCCTTGCCGAAAGGAGACCACTTGGTAATCGACCGAGCGATACGCCAGTTAGGATCTGAACTGGAAAGTACCATATAATAACCCGGGAAACGATAACAGCCCACCTGGTCATAAATGGAATCCACGAAAATGGTCCTCGCCTTGAACAACCCGGCATTTCTGCCGGTGGTCATATTGTAATTCCTGTTCGCGATATAGGCATATTCGTCCTTTACACGGAAGATTCCCCTTTGCCCGATAACATATGGGTTAATTGTGTCGCTTCCACGAATATACCGGGTGACACCGCGCGTATTAGAATCACAGAATGTTTTCGCTTTTATAGAGATCACGCTATCCAGCAAACGTTTCAGATGTCCAGACCCGTCTATCGGCGAGCTCAGCATAGTATAGCTCTGGAGGGTCTCATTCAGCATATTTTTAGCGCCGGAGTTAATGACTTTCAGGCGTACATTGGAAACAGATCCCGGTGTCCATCCGGGCGTGTTCAACGGAAAACGTGGTATCAAGTATGTGGAGCAATTGGCTGCCGTAAACCAAAGAATGGTTTTGCAATCGACTCCACCACTCGTAAATTCGCAGTACACCTGGTCGCCCACTTGCAGGTTAGTTGGCGTAGCGGATGGGGTACCCCTGTAGGCAGCATCAATCGATATTGAGGAGAGCTGCATTTCATATTTGATGTTGTTGTAGGCGGTTGCCATCCCTGCATACCCCCAATAGGCAGGGATATTAGTAGTGTATTCCCTGTCCTGGAACTCATTATTGATAGAGGTGACAACTACTTGCCCGGTCTGGGGGTCAAAAAGCTCGTTCTGCTGGACTGTGACTGCCCCTTCATCATAAGCCTCTACATTGTCCAATATGCCGTATTGCTGCACTACTTTAGTGACCGTAGCTGCCTTGAAGGAGTTATCGTACTCACCGTGCCATGGAAAAGCGAGAAATATCGGAACGGTAAAAAATAAAATAGCCGCCACGTTTAAATTGGAATTCAGGGTGTTATTTTTTGTCTTTTCTTCTTTTTTTCTGGAATCGACTATCACATCTGCTTCAATCCCCAACTGCCTGTTCTGTACCTCTATCCTGTCAGTTGTTGGATTATTTACTAGGCAAGGCACATAATTATCCAATTGCCCGTCCTTCATACGGTAGTTGTACTTCTGATAACTGATCATCTGGTTATGGCCACCCGAAAGCACATTGTAATGTTCTACGCTTTTGGGCTTGCCATGCATATCATTAAATACATATGAAAACCCCTGGGTGGCTGTTATCCCATTTTCCTGCCGGAAAATACTGAAACTATGCTCGAAGGATGAATTAATAGCCGATGCAGCCACTTTGACCGGAAAATCCCTGGCGGTATAAAACTGGTACACATCCGCTCCCCGGGAGGATTTACCATGCGGGCCATGGATGCTGGTCACCAAAACCCTCCTGTAACCGACACTGGGCGGAGGAAACAGGGATTCCCCTATCGGGGTTTCCTGGTAAAGGTCAACTGGGTCATTCGGAGGCCAGCTACTCCCCGAAGCCACTATGTAGGGCACAGGCTGGCGGAAAGGGTTCTCATCGCCGCCTACCATTGGCTCATAGCTTGCCACGCCGCTGCTAATCCTTCCCCGCCCGTCCTCATCGATCTCATAGAAATATTTCTTGCCGTAGGATGCGTCATGTTCATTTCCACCCGCAAGCGTATTCCATGCGTCATGGAACGATAGCTGTTTTACCCTTTGGCCGCCGCCTTTCTTGTACATGCCGGGGCAGTTGAGCCGTATAAACGATTTCTTAAGGTCAATATACTTCGCATAGTCTTTCTTTTTGACCATTGTGACTATAGGGTTACGGAAAATATTAACAAGTTCCGCAAAGGCGCTCCGCAACCCATCGAGCATGGAAAAACCGTCATCCGGGTCAGCCTCAGAGCCCGGATAAATAACGCCGGGCAAATGATACCTTCCATAATTTAATGCTGTATAGGTAGCCGGGTGAAGATTTACTTCACTGGCTGCGCCTGTCGGGTCGACATGTTTCAGCTCTATATAACCGTAATTGCTGTTATTAGGACAAATGCCCCAATGGACAAAATTCGCGTAGCCCCTGATCTGCTCATATGACCTGCTGCTCGTCGTCAGTTGGATATTAAAATTATAGTAGAGCACATCTGTCGCACCCCCGCCAAAGTATTTATCAAAAAAGGTCGGCGAATTTCCTTCATTTGCGCTCCGTTTGAAATAAACATATAAATAAGGGGTCTCTTCATCCCCGTAGAGCTGGTCTGTATTCTTGTACGATGACGATTGACCCACACCTTGTACCATAAACATTTCCTGCACGCGCTTGTCCTGTACATAGGCATAATCGTCCGATTCATATTCCGTCGTTATCACACCCCCAGACGGTAAGCGAATCTCTGTGAGCGACCACGCGGAAGCATAAATATTATTGTCCGGATCATTCTGGTTAACAAAAGGATATTCATAATTTGTAAACGTATCATTGTTCGGTTTATAATTGCCCCACCTGTCCTTACAGGCCAGGTCATAGTCAGGATTAAAACCATAGGCAAATTCATAGGGGCTGATCAAGCTCCGCTGTGAATTACCGTACCGGAAATATATTTTGTTCAGGGTCAGCTTTCCGCGGGTGCTTCCGGTGGAAACCGCATTCGGGATGCCCTTACATAAAGTGTCTGTGTAAACAAAGAACACGGTTTTGATAGGCACTGCGTTGGTCGTGTTAATGAACCTGTCATGTTTGTTGTACAATTTGATCGAATCCAGTTTATAGGATTTAGCAGGCGACGAAAGGGCAGAGTTATAAGGAGAAACATTATACCTTCCCCCACTGGTAATACGTTCAACACTGCCAACACCATCATTCCGTTCCGACGTATAAAATTCAGCTACAAAATTCCTGGTTTCTATAGAATGCAGCATCCATTGTTCGCGTGAACCGCTTACATAACTGCCCTTGTCATCTTTTCTATCACTCCAGAAACCCGGATTGTATTGGGCGACACCTGTGCCATAAGGCGCTTTCCATCGGTAATCCGTTGACTTCCGGGAATAATTCATTTTTGTATAGGAGCCTAAATCATCGTCTGTCGGCCCATTCCCGGTAACATCTACATAATCATTGGACAGTACGGAAGTAAGTAGGTAACTATGCACATAGGACGGTGTCATCGTGGCGCTATAGTATTCATCCCTGCCATGGCTATTGCCGGTTGCATCCGTAGAGCCGGAATAATAAGTTACCGTGCCTGAGTTAAGGTTTGCCAAAGACGGATTTATGCTAAATGTTGCTTCTTTCTGTATGTGGTTAAGAGCAGGTATCCCATAAACGTACTTTCTGCCATCTTTCTGCAACTGCACAATCTCGGATACCTCGTCTTTCTTATGTCCGAGGCGTCCCGCCTCGATCCGGTCAATATATTCCTTATCTGCATCAGGCCCATCCTCAAAGCCATTATTTTCATAGCTGACAATTTTCGTGCTGGTGCTTACGCCCGGGAATGTGTCCTCTTTTGCAGTAAAATAATAAACAAGATTGCCCCGTGCATCTCTCTTTGATCCCGAATTGGCTTTTCTTCCCGGCAGGTACCTGGAACGTTCGGGGACAACAACATTGTAGCCGCTTATATCCTGGAAGTATTGCGAATCTACTTCCGTAAGCTCACCTCCCTGCTTCATATATACGTCCTCGTAAATGCTGCCCACCGTTTTACCGGTATACCCCCTGAGGTAATCTTCCCATGGCCCCGATGTCATTTTTGTTTTAGATTCCGTAAAGTCCCCACCGAATTCGAACCAATAGCCGGCTCCCGCTTCAAGAGCCATCGAAAAATATTCTTCCTGGCTCTTGGTAACCGGATCATACACACTGCCAATGTCGTTCCTGTATGGGCGGAACATACCCCCTGTTCCCTGCCCGTTCACACTATAAATGTCGTAGGTAAGTGCAGCAGGCGAAAGGTTCTGCATGCTCTTATTGAAATTGCCGTCCTTATCGCGGGTAAAATCCAGGATGCTGCGGTAGGGCACAGCATCTGCAGTGCCGGACTTGTCCAGATACATATAACCATATGCATTCCGGTCCCCGTCATTGAAAAACCGGTTTTTGCTGTACATACCGTTAATCGTAAAGTAACCTAGGCACCAAAATGCTTCAACCCCCAATTTTATTCTCCCATAAAATGACCGCATCATATTACTATTGGTGATGACCGGAACAAAATTTCTTATCCCGATTGGAATAGTATTGGTAACACTTCCGTGTGTAGAACTAACACCACTTCCCATGTTGCCCGAAAACGAAAAATTCAAATCCTTTAAACCAGAACGGCTGGAATAACCTTGGGTGACACCCACACCTATCCCGCCGGACACATCATTGCCAACTATCTGCGGGGAAGAAAGCGATAGTCCCGCATTGTAATCAATAGAAGCGCCGGTAGCTGACCCTACCCCGATATTTACACCGGCAGAAGCACAACGGAATAAGCTAACGCCTACGCCCAGGTCGAAATCGCAACTTGTTCCCCGGTAATTATTGAAAGTAAGATTAGCCCCTAAACTTGCGGACAATGTTAATATTGGATCTCCAACCCCTGCAAACTCAACACCTCCTCCAAGCCCAACTCGCAGGGTTTTTTCGTCTTTTATATGTAATTCCTTTGAAAGGGTGTCTCCGTTAAAGTCATCAGGTATGCCACGGACGCTACGGTTGATTACCCCGGGGTTAATATTCCAACCGAGGCCTACCCAGCTCGCTTCCTGTTCCATGTTAACACCGCCATGGTACGAGATATTGACCGGATACCCCTCTACATCCATCAATGGGATATTGTAGTTAAAATCACCGCTGAACATATCCACCATGTCCGTGGTCCCGACAGGCTCGAAACTCTGCACCTCCGGTTGCGTGGGCCCTGTAGTCAGCGCAAGTGCGATATTCGGGAATACCAGTTCCGAAGCCAATACGAAAAAAAGCAACATTGCCGTACGTTTCTTTGCCTTTTTACTGTACCTCATACAATATCATTTATCAGTTATAAATTAGGTTGGGGATCTTTTGCACGTCGTCACCTTTGTAAGCCACTTTTATTATTCCGTTCTTAAAAATTTCGTCATGATAACACAACAGCATATCCTTTACCGGTTGGTCTTCTTTAACGGGTAATTCAAATCCCACAACTATCGTTTCCTGTGGCGCCAGGTTATAATTGTTCTCAAACAGGTACCCGACCGGAAAGAGCGTGTCACGTTTGTTATAAATGAGCCGGATATTACTTTGCGCACGGCTCAGAAAATAATTAAGCCTTGTATCATATTCTTCCCGGGAAGTTAAGTTGTATCGCATAGGAGAGATACGTCCATCAGATACGCGAAAAGAAATATTGAACCACGCGGTACCCTTCAGGTCGGCTTTTCTTTTCTTGATGTCGAACGATTTTTCGTCCCCCCTGTTTTCAAGCAAAATGATATAGTCATGCGGTTTATATTGCACAAGGTATTCCCAATCCCCAACGCTAACCGATTTTTTCAGGCCGTTTTCTTTATCCTGCACATACCGGATATAGGCAACATTATTTAACCCACGCTTGCAGGAGAAAATTAATATCGCGCAGAGCAATACCCAGAGGAACTTAATTGCCTTCGTCATACTTTTGATTCACAAATTTTATCAGGTCATTGGTCAGGTCATAGTACTCATCATTGTACAAAACACTGCCCATGCCGTTAGCCCCGATAATCACATGCAGCCCTTTCTGCTTTCCATATTCTTCTACCGCCGGGTTAAGGCGTTTCCAGACCTGTTCATTAATATCGTGGTTACTTTGTTTATATACCCGTTCGAGCTCTGACTGCATATAGCCAAAAGCATACGAGAGCCTTTTAGTACCCTCTTCATCCTTGGATGCCCGGGCCAACTGAAGCATCTTGCTGATGCTGTCTACCTGTTTTTTAATACCTTCCAGCTTTACCTTTTCTTCTGCTTCCAGTTCCTTTTTCATATGGAACTCGTCGAACAAACGAATAGCATCGGCAACACCTGTCTTCCTGTGCTGCCTTTCGCCTAAGTACCATACGGACACTCCTGTGACGACACACATAAGGAAACAAATAAATAATATTCTCGCAGTACTCATTTTCTATTTTTTAATCAACAAAATCAGGATTAAGGTATTTAAAAGGCAGTGAAAAATGCTCGCCGTTTTTGGTGCTTACCTCCAGCCTGTAAGTATTCAAGTGCTTCAGGCTGCAACATTCATCCAGTTTTATTTCGTACCTATTGTCACCGTACCTTGCCTTCAGCTTTCCGGGCTGTACATTCATATCCTTTCCACCTTCGTTCACCAACTTGAGATTAAGCTCATCTGCTTTTGTTTTTTCAAGGAGGTATTTTATTTTAAGGGAGCCTACGACATAAAGCTGGGTGGTCCCGTTCTCCCTGCGGATATCAATATATGATCTGTTCGGAACATACTTAGCTGGTAATGTATCACTGAGAATAATGAATTTCCATGCCTCCGCACCTCCAAGTAGTATGTCTTTGTAATATGCATCCACTGTCCATGCATAATATTTATTGGCTTCAAGGGGTTTTGCAAATACGGGATATACCTGGCTATTCTGCATCAGGTTACTTTCATTGTACATGGGCTGGTTACGCATAATGGCCGTAACCGGGTTCTGCCCTTCCTTTATTTCTGCAACCCTGAGCCGGTAAGTAAGCTCATTGGAAAAGGAATAGTTGGCAACCCAGGCAAGCATTGGGTTGAATTCTTTCAGCTTTGCATTATTTTCCGGATGTATGAGGTTAATCAGGAAAATGCCATTGGAGCGGTAATACAAGCATTCTTCAAACACATTTCCACTATTTTCCTTAACAACTGTTGAAGGTGTTATCGTCACACAATACTCATAAGTACCTTCTGGTAACACATTGTAATTGAAAAAAAGTTCCCGCAATGCGGGCGAAGAAAACTGCCATTGCGGATGGGTTTCCTCGGATGAAAATGTATTTAACCCCGTCCGCATCATCCAGGGGAACGTATAGGTTAGGCTAAGGCCGCTGCTGCGATAACGGATTGTACCTTTTACGACTACTTTTCCCGCCTCTGATGACTGCACCTGAAAGTTGAAAATATTCTGGCGTGTAATAGGGATGCCATCTATGGGGGCCATATTGATGATTATGGTCTGTTGTGCCAGTGCCATGAGTGGCATAGAAATGAGCATCAAGAATAAGATGGCCTTACAGTGTGATATAAAAATTATCTTGCCCATTTTACATCTATTTTAATGACAGTTTTTTAAAAATTGTTTTTCTCATTTTTTAATTTAAACCTGTATGCTACATCTAAATTGCAACTGTATATTTCTTTCCAGCTTGTTCCTTTGTTAAGTGCGTATGTGTTGTACCGGGTATTCAGCCGCAGTATTAAGGGTATTTTTTCCATACGGTACATCCCACCAATACCGGCAGCATACCTACATAGCCCGAAGAAGGCGACCCCAAAATCCTGTGTTCCCGATAGCGTGAATTTCTTACTGAGATTATAACTCACGGACAGATTAAAAAATGTGGTACTGGCAGGCATGGTCATTACAGAATCAGCCATACCGGTTACAGCGGACTGTCCGACAGTGCCGGTTATGGTCATGGTTTTATCAGAATAAATCACCATAGCCTGTAATAAAGAGCTACCGTATCGGGTGGTATCCATAACTGTTCGACAGCTGTTATACAGGAGCATAAAGCGCCATGATTGCTCATGCTGCCTGATCTGGTAGGTTGCCTTTCCCGTCAATACAGAACCCAACAACTGCCGCTGAGGGATGTTCAATGTGTCGGTATAAGAATGAATGGAAGTAAATGGCTTATACGATAAAGCAAGGTTAGGATACCTTTTAAAATTCGTTTTTACATCAAATCCCCACCGGGTAATACTGCCGCCGCCTGAAAAGTTTGCCTGTGCCATCCGGTTATAGTCAACACCGGCGATGACCAGCGATTTGAAAAATTCATTTTTCGCAGCAATCCTGAATTGTTCCGTCCCACGAAAGGAAACGGGCAATGTATTATTCTCAAAATACCTGCCGGTCCTGTCATAAGAGCTTTCCAGTGACAGGTTTGTGTGCGGTATGCTGCCTTCCGCATGAAGATTGTAGGCCAACCTGTCATTTATCTTTGGCTTTGGGCTATTGGTATTATCTGAGTTTTTAAAAGACGCAGCAGCCTCGCCTCCAACGGAAATATATTTCGTAATAGCGCCGGAATAATTTAAAGATCCGATGTGCACCGGCTGGAAAAATCCGGGAGCCGAAATACCCGCATTTTTAAAGAACCCGTCCGAAAAGACCTTTTTATCTGGAGTATAGCCGTAATAGATGGCCGTTATCTTCTGGTTCTTGGCCGGTTTAAATGTAGTCCGCTCAGAATAACATGTGTACCGGTCTAAACTGCCATCACGGCCAACATATTCCGTTTTGCCGACGGTCACCGCCGCTTCACAAAAGCCAAGGTCATACCCGAAGTCTATTCCTTTAACCATCTGGCCGGACATGGTATAGCTGGACGCATCCTTGGAAAACATACCTGCATCCAAAGAAGTGATGCCTGTGATAAAGCCCTTGGCTTTTCCGTCAGGCAAAAGATTTGCACCTTTTTTAGCCAGTTGCTTATAGCTTAGGTTATCTGCATTTTCTGCATCTTTTGTTTTGCTGTACCCAAGCAACGAATCGAAATGGTTTGTGTTCTCGTATTGATTAAGCAGTGTTTTATATTTTGTGATCTTTTTCTCCATTTCCTCAACCTGCTGCCGCTTGTTCTTCAGCTGCCGTTCCTTATCATCACCTTCCCCTGTTTCTATTTCTATTTTTCCGGGTAATCCTTTCCCAATCTTATTCGCCCCTGATTCACGCCTGATATCCGTTAACAGGTTTGCCTTTTGCATTTCCAGATTATTAATCGCCGAATTGTATATTTGTTGCATTCCAACACCCTTCGATTTTGTTTCGGCAAATTTTCCGTTGAAGGAACTCAGGGATTTATTCAGTCCCTCTTTCATTTTATCCACGTTGTAATGCACCCTGAAGTAGCTCGATTTAATTTGCCTGTTCCTGTCCTGTGATGTGTAAAGCCCCTCAATTTCAATTGGAAGGACACTGACAAATGTTTCCATTCTGCCGCGTAGTTCATAATAATTGTTATCAATACCAGAGTTCTGTTCCTGGCCGGTTGAAAGATTAGTATTCAGCCCTATCTCCCCTTTGGTATCTTCATTCTCCCTTTTATTCTGTTCATTTTTTTTGTATTGGGAACATAATGATGGTGACCCAAGGTCGTTTGAAATTTCAGGGTCATGCAATTTAAGATGCTTGTTTTTCCCGGCACGGTTTTGCTTTTCCCTGGCTTCGTACATTCCGGCAAACCAGTCCTCATAATACAGTTCTATGTACCTCTTACCACGCTTCTCCATATGCACTGTTGTCAGTCCGCGCTTACGCATGGATTTGTCTACTTTTTTCTTTGCATGGGCTAAACTTTTTACCGCACCAATAGAACTGGTATTTTTATCCAATGTGTTTTTTGCAAATAGTCCGAGGTAAGATTTTTGCTTAGGCAGCAGGCTCTTATTAATGTCCTGAGTTACAGGTGAATTTGACTTTAGCAGGCTATCGATCTCATGCAGGTAGGCAACTCGCACTGTATCGAACGCAGTGGTAACGGTAACCATTGCTTTGTAAGAACCCGGCGGCATTTCTCCTGTCCTTTTTATCACTTCCAAGAATTTTTCGTGACAATAAACTCCAGAATCAGAGCCAGTGAATATCACTTTTAACTTGTTGAGCCCTTTTTTAAATAAAACATTAGAGCCAAATTTATTCAGTACCAGTAAACTGTCTCCGGCTGTCTCAAATTTGTAGAACTTTATCAATATTTGGCCCCGGAAGGAACTGTCATTGTTATAAAAAACATCAATGAATAATTTATCATCTGTAGCTGCCGGGAGGTCAGTATGTACTTTGAACGAAGATGATATGACTTGCGCTTTAGTGCTTAAAGCACTAAAAAGGAAAAACGTTAAGATAAATACTATGCCATGGTGGAGCATATATAAAGGTCTTAGAGTAATAGGTGACTTTGATTGTTTGTTTAATTGCTACATTACAATAGTGATTTTTTATAAAAGGTTAAAATTTAATGGGGAAAACAAACCTAATAAGTTTTTTTTAATTTACAAATGTTTTAAAACATTTTTTCATTACTGCCAGGTAAAAATAACTAAAGAGGGCTGATAGAGGAATCAGTCACAGTGACCACCCTAGACTGGACTAAATTAAACACCTGATTCGAGAGGAAGTTATGTTTATAAGTTGATGGACCTTCCAGAATAATTGCTGAATTTGGCCTATATATTCTGTCAATATACTACGGGCCTCCTTTCTCGATTCAAAATGCCAGCGAACGTAACCGTTGCTCAACCTATCGATGTCGGATTTCGTCGCTCTAAAGCAGGGAAATATTTAATCATCAGCGTTGAGCGCACCCCTACTACTCGACCAGCGAAGAGGACCACCGGCACAAATTGACCACACATAAAGCCTAGCGAAGAGTTGAAGATTCTATCAAAATAAAACAGTGGATAGAATAACACCATAGAGGCGAGTCCTTGACCGCAACCCCAATCAAAATATTAAATATGCTATTGGGTTATGGAGAATGGTTAAATGCGTACTGAAGTTTAGTTTGATGTATCTTACCGTACCTAAATCCTTTCATTGTGAGATATTAAACGATCATAAGGAATTGAAGCAGGAACAGGACATTTATAAGGATATTCCAGTTATCCGTAAGCTGGAAAATGCGATGGTGCAGCGGAACTATCTACAGATTAAACAGGATGTTCAGGAGATTATTCAGTCGGAACTAGAACGTTGAGCGATCCTGGATTGAGTCATCTCGTGGTAAAAAAATAGCGATTTAACAGCTGGAAATGTGGTACAAGGAGATATCGCAAGCTATTTTTTGAATTTCCTCAACACTTTTAATTCAATAGCAATGTCTTTTGTCAGCTTAGCTAACGGGCGTTTGTGGAAATCGCTCTCATTATAAAAATTCCCGAATGCCAGCCTGTACGCATCTTCGGTGGAAAGATTAAATGAGTGGTAAGTCTTTTGTAAGTTCTGTATATATTTGTCGTTCGAAATTGCCCTTTTCCTGATTATTTCCTGAACCGTATCAGCGTGATAGGCGTATATGTCGTTGAGGCAAAATAAATCAATATTGCCGTCTATCTTTCTTCTCAATTCCCGATTAGTCGGATTCCCGTTGTAAACCAATTTAACGTCTAACAGGTCATCTTCTCCAATAGAGGCTTCATAAGTCTTCGGACGATATGTAAAACGCATCAGTGCGTGTAATGGATTGCTGAAGTAGGGATTTAGATGCGTATTCACTGAAACCATGCCGCTGCCCTTTATACTGCTATTACAAACAGTACAGGAAGGTATTAAGTTATAAAAGGATAATGCAAAAAGAGGATTTTTAGCTTTCGGAAGAAAATGGTCAAGTTCAGGACGAGCTACCTTGGCTCCGGATGAAGTCGTAATTGTAAATATGTATTGCCGGTTACAATACGGACAGGCATTGATACCCAACTCCTTAGTGAGCTGATATGGACCCCATCCAGCGGTCGGTGATAACTTGGCAAACCAGTTATCGTAATCAAATATGGTTGGCAAAAGAAAATCTATGCTGCTTAATGTTATCACAGACAGCCTCATCATTCGATTGACATAAATTGGATTACCATTAAAATCAAGCGCTAGAATATCCTTATAGCTCTCGTGGAGGTCAATTAATGCATCTAATACGGCGTGATTATTGTTGGCGTCTGGAAAGCGTCGATCAGGAAATTTGAGGTGATGGAAATTGCTGTGCAGGTTTAATGCATACTTCTTTTTTAAAATAGGCTTTATCAGACTAATATAGTTTTGAACATTTAGTCCGTTGCTGATCCCAGCAATCTTGCGATTGACTGCATTATTTGTAATTCGTGGAGTGTGCCGGATCTGGTCTAACAGATTAAAGACCTGCAGGTAAAAGGATATATTCCGTTCTACTCTATTTTCAACAAATGCTAAATGCTGGTCTTTTATACGTGCAATGTCTCCGTTGCAATCATTAATTGCTATCATTGTTTCTTTGTTTTAGATCATTTAGCCTTTTCTCAAGGAATATAATCTCTTCATCAACTGCATTGTCACTACTTACGAGTTCCAGATACATTTCCATTAACTTATTTCGAACTATGTCATCAGAAACAATAGAAATTATGTCCCGCACCTTGTTTTTTTCAGATTCACTGGGTGAATATGCAGAATAGTTCGCCTTGTGTATTCTCCAAACGTTTAAATCATTTATTACATTTTGAATCGTTCGCTTGGCAAATTCACCGATAGTACCATCTTCAAGAAAAAATGAGTGTGCTAGTAATTCATGAATATTAGCCCCGAATGTCGTAAATCTACCTGAAGGAATTATTTGCGTATGTCCTTCGTCGCCGCGTTTTAGCAGGATAATGTTTCTTGTTGATAAGTCTGAAAGCAGATATGGACTATGCGTTGTTAAAATTATCTGATAAGTGTATCTTTCTGTGTGATTATTCAGGAAGTCCAAAAGTTGGAAAAGAAACCGTTTTTTCCATGCCGGATGGAAACCGACTTCTGCCTCATCTATAAAAAGCACCAAGTTATTCCTTTCTTCATCGTCTCTGGAGTATTCGTCAATTGCAGCTCTTAAACGGGAGTAGAACGTAAGAAATGAATACTCGCCCGCACTAAAATATGGAGCGAAAGAATAATTAGAAATTCTTCCAATTGAGCGGTTCAGCTTGATAAAAAGGCTCTCCTCAGTAGTTAACAATAAAGACAACAATTCTCTGCTTTTCTCGTTGTTCGGAATCCAGGAACTTTCAATTAATGGAAACCGCCAATCATAAGGAAAAGGATAGTCGTACTTTAGTATATAAGGCTGATATTGTCCCGGCTGAATGTCGGAAAGATCTACCAATTGTTTATGCACACCAGCTAGAATGTTTATTTCATTCAACTCCTCAGCGAATATGATGCCATATTCAAAAACAAATTCACGGACCATGCTGTATTCGGGTAATGAATGTTGAGTGGTAATAACTGCCTTAACCAGATTGAGCCTATATAGCTGATGGGTTGCCAGTTTAAAATTGATAATATTGATATCGACATGCAGAGTGGGACTTGTTTCACGATTTGCTGGAAATATTAATTCAAACACTTCATTTTGCAAACTGTTGATTAGCCTAGAATATTCAAAATCAAGATTTTCAACACTGTTTATATTTATCCAACGGCTATTAGCAGAGTATACAGATTTTAGTGAAAGGAACTGCGGCCCTTCGAATGGAATGAAACTGGTGTTTACTAGATAGAATTTCATGATTCTGTAGCCCTGGCCTATCTGGTATCTCTTGAAGTCGCTAACATGATGAGGCCTATCCTGTTCGCCAATAAAGTCAGTGCCGGTTCTGTATTCATCTACGATAAAAGTCTGTGTGGAGATGTTAGTCATATTGGTATTGTCAAAGCCGCTGCGCAAGTCCAGTACGTTGGAATAATAAATGAAGCCTTCCTTGATAAATGTTTCACGCCAATCTGGACGCATTTGTTCTAAGGGGGAATTCTGGAATGGAATGAGCTCGTATCCAGCTTCAACCAATTCGGGCTTGTTGGTTAATGGCAGTGATTCATGGTAAAAAATATGACGTTCTATACAGACAATACCCCTAAATCTGATGTTATATCCCATCCCTCCATTTCTCAAAGTAGCTATTGTTGACAGAGTGACTTCGCACATACTGCTTTTCCCGCTCCCATTCTGCCCAGCGATCGCCGTGATACCATGTATTCTTGGACCAAAATCGAGAATCCCCGGTTCATTTTCAATCAACGATAAACTGCTGTCCTCGTAATGGAATGTATGTGCGCCGGAATGATCAAAATTTACATTGAGGTCCTTAATAATTCCATAATCATCTATCCATATAAATTTTAATTCCATGGTACGGGGTTGTTACACGTAATCAATATTTGTTCTTTTATATCAAAACAATCTGTCAACCTTAATGAAAAATAAAATAATCTCAGTAAATTAAATGCAAACCCCACTAAACATATCTTCTATTCAGTTAACTTTGGAGAATGTATTCATTTCCTCTCTCGATTGTATGTTTCTTCACAAAAACTGCGGCTAAAGGAATTTACTTATTTTCTAAAATATCTCTTTGAATCCACTGGAAGAAAGCATCACCTTTAAAATTTAGTGTGTTATCGTTAGCAAGCATTTTAACCCATGCATTCCATTTCACTTCAAATAGAGTATTCATCAGCATTTCATCCAGATTGTGCTTTTGAATATTCGAAAGGTCAGTAATCGAAGTTGTAGGATGGATTCTATCTACATATTCAGCGTTGATAAACGCTTCTAAAAACAGAAATGAAGAAAGCATGCTATATCGGCAACCCCTTTTATCAAAAGGCAGACTTTTATCTGTTCTTTGACGTTCGATAGTCTCAGCATATTGCAAAAAATATTGAGTGTCATCCCAATACTCAGTTACCAAATTATGAGGCTTTCTGATAATTGCCATAAAATATTTTGATTAAATCTTTTCAGCTAATTTGTTCGCTAGTTCCAAACTTGATAAACCCGCATACGTACTGTCAGTATGCAAAGCAACAGACGCAGTCCTACTATCCCTGCCACTGTAATAAATATTGTATGTGTCGCTAAATAATATCCCACCAGCGAAATGATTCCAAATTTAGATATAATTTCCCATGTTCCAAATTTTGTCACGTTGCATAATTGCATAAATACGAAGTTGGTCTGGCCATGTCTCCAAATCCCTCAATGAAGGATTTAGCGTTAAAAACTCATTAGCCTTTAGAACAAACAACTGGTCTACCAGTGGTTCAAAACCAAATTAGTTTTTAAATTCTTTGCGCTTTTCGTCTGACATATCCTTTTGAAAACCTTCAACGATTTGTTGCTTTATCAAAAATTGCCCTTTCAATTCTTAATATTTATACATTGGAGAAATACCAGGAACATAAACAAAACCAGTATCGTTTCTGTTATAGTAGATACCCTTTGTTACCTGTGCCACTGTCGTTAAACGCCTTTCAACAACTTCGTTTTTTGTTTTACCATCATAGCCAGATTTTGTAGAAAAAGGGCTTGAATCGTATGAACAGTTCAAAAAGCAACAGAAACAGAAGCAATTACGAAAACTTGCACTGAAGTTAAATGTCAAATTAGTACATCGATAAGCGGCATGTCATGGGTAGGGAGTAACGAGGGCGTTGCCATCAAAACGACAGTTGGCAAATTAAGAGAGGCCCTTATTGCAGGAGCAGGCAATATTCATTTTGCAAAAGTGAATTATGAACCTCTTGCTATGGTCAATATCAATCAACACCATGTAACAACTAATAAGATTATCACATATGCTTCTGAAAATGAATTTAGAGCTGTATTGTTTAATCAGTTGGATAGAAAAAAGCTCCCAAAAAGAGTTCCACTATATGAGATTGCCCCCCCTGTCCAAATTGACTTAGCAAAATTGTTTGGGGAGATATACTTATCTCCCTTTACTAGTCAATGGTTTGAGAAAGTTGTTAAGTCTGCCGTCAATCTGCATCTACCTTCAATCAGCATTGGTAATCTCGTGCATTCCCGAATAAAAGACAAATAACAACGCTACGTCAGAAAGTCTATCACGCTACAAACACTTTTTGCATGTGCATAAGTTTTGCCGTTAATGCGTATGAGAGTTCTTAACTTCGCAGCATGGCACATATACGTGTTATATTTTATGTCTATTGTATTGGCGTTTTCGTGGCTTACCCACTAATAAAGAGGCGCATACATAAGACACCAAAGATGCATGACAGTCCGCTCGGTGGTACCATAGAACAGAGAAGTGCCGCTGCTTCTTTTTTGAGTTGGTTTATTGTCTTGATTATTTTGAGTATGAGCGCGCATATCCTGATATTAAAACTACGGAAGAAGTTGCTGGCATTAGTAGATCGCTCAAATACCAAACCACATGATTAATAATGAAGAAATAATAGCTGAGATTGTAGAAGGGATAATTGCATTTAAGATTATTCCCTTTTTTGGAGCAGGAATGAGTAAACCTTTGGGTGCTGTAGATTGGGACGAATTAATTGGTGAATTGAAGTCGGCAATGACATCAAACGAGGAGGACTTTTTAGTCGTTGCCCAACAATATGAGAAGCAATATGGACGTACAGCGCTACTTGATAAGATAGAATCTCTCTGTAAATTGAAAGTAGTAACAAACGCTACGTTGAAAAATCATCTTCGCATTTTAGCGATGAACCCGCCTATTATCTATACAACCAACTACGATGAGGCTGTAGAATATGCTGCCAATTCTCTTAAACGCCCATATAAGAAAATCGTAACTCTCGAGGATATAGTTGATGCGAAGCATGGAGAACGTCTAATAGTAAAGTTTCATGGCGATTTCTCTCGTCGGGACAGGATAATATTCACACGGAATGATTACGAACGAAGGCTAAATGTTGTTCGAGACGAATTAGATGTATTATTTAGGGCACACATATTAGGTAAGAGTGTTTTGTTTTTGGGGTATAGTTTTTCTGATAGGAATATAGACTACATATTCAAGCTGCATGCGGACTACTATGGAGTGAACTCTTTGCCAAAATCATATCTTATAACGTTTACGGAAGACCTTATCTGGGAGCAGGAATTGAGCAAGAAGAATGTAACGACCATCGTATTAAAATCCCCTGATGAACTGGAATCACTCCTCAATGACATTGGGGAACGGGTTTCTGAAAGGCTTGTAGATAAGCAGTTTGAGGAAATGATGAACTCGTTTGTCTGTACTGTACTTACTGACTTTGAATTGAATGATTTAAAAGCTGTCTTTCAGCAAGACGGTCATACTGCACAATTCTTGGCAGACAAGTTGAGATCGACAATTGAGTTGAGAGAAATACCTGATGACATTGAGGGTAATCTTGCGGACTTTATTGTTGGCTTGCTGGAAGACGACCACCGTGATTTGGCAATCAAGAAAGCTATCGGCTATTCTTTTCAACACACACTTTATAAGAAGTCGGAAAATGTATTTAAAGTAGCGGTAGCACTGATGTTCATAACAAGCAATAAGGAGTGTCGGTTCAATTTGGAACGCTTTGAAATGGATGTGACAATGCAAATTGAAATGAAGCTGGGTGATGCGTTCGGCGCAGAGAATAGTAGAAAGATACTTGCATCTATAATACTGTTATATTTGGATGCAATGAAGAATGTGGGCGTAAAGCTCGAATTTGACCACTTGGATTGTTTATTAGATCGCCTAAAGGGTTGCAGATACCAAGAGTTTGGCAACCTTAATGTCGGAGGCTTGACAGAGGAGAAAATAGAGCAAATATTGAGGTTCTACTTTTCCCAACATGGGCAGACCCTAAAAGCGCGGTTTGATATGCAGTCGTTTGCATCACGGCGAACTGGAACAGAAATCAGAGACAGCATGCTTAGAATGATGCCGCTAAATAGGATTTAATTTAAAGGTGTATAACATGTGGGTTAATCAGGTTTCGTTAAATCAATTCATCAGACTTGGTTATAGGACTGATCCTCTGTTAATGCTATATACGTAATGGTCAGCTTTATTAATTCGATAATATGGGTGGATAAAAAGTGTCCTATGTTAGTTCTGATAGTCATCTGTGATGGATGAACTTCATCGGGTTGCTTAGGAATTCCAAGAACCCAAGGATGAGTAACAGGAGTACCACTATCAAGATAGTACGCACGATGTTCATTATTTTTCTAATCATGACTTGCGGTTTTAAGATGGTTTGGTATAGTTGCTGTCTAATTTATTGCCGAGAAGTGAGAATACAAGCGGTAGATACCGCAAATGAAATTGAGGGCTAGTTGGATAGGCCAATAAAACTGAACACCTCAGGCCGAAGCAAATTGACCACCCGTTTTGCTGGCGAAGAATTAACGTTTTCTATTTTTATAGCATGGCAAGAATCAATCTCAGTAACGTTACTAGTGATAGAATATTTCGGTTTAGGTTGGTCAAAAAAACTGGTTTGGCCTAGTCAGCAAAACTGGCTTAGCCTGGTCATATTGCCCGGTTTTGCAGTTTAGATTGGTGAGGGTTGCTTCGTTCACAGACTGCATTCAAACTGTGTGAGCAGGTGTATAAGCAGGGAGATATAATGCTTAACTAGAAAGACAATATGAAGCCCTAAAGCGCTCCGCTCTATCGAGACGGAGCGCTGATTTTTAATATCGTTGTATTTTTTGATTATTTTAGCTTAATGATATTAGATGCCCTTCTAAACCTATTGGAAAAAGACCCAACTGTCAAAAGACATTTGGTTAAAACTGTGTCATGGCGAGTTGTCGGCACCATTGATACTATCCTGCTTGGCTGGTTTATAACTGGTGAAATAAGTACCGGAGCTAAAATTGGCGGCCTCGAACTATTTACTAAGATGTTCCTCTACTTTATGCATGAAAGAGTATGGCACAATATAAATTTTGGTATTCCTTCAAGATCGAGCAAAGCAGAAAAAATAAGAAAAGAAAATGCATCAAAACTATTTAAGCAGACAAGTACTGTCGTGCGTAGCCAGAGAGAACAATTGAATGGAAACAAATCTTTTACAATTTGGCTTACCGGACTATCTGCATCAGGCAAATCCAGCATTGCATCTGAACTTGACAGTTGGTTTTTCAGTAATGGGTTTAGGTCTTACGTAGTTGATGGTGACAATACCCGGCTTGGCATAAACAGTGACTTATCCTTTTCAAAAGAAGACAGGGGAGAAAATATCCGCCGTGTAGCAGAAATATGTAAGCTGTTCAATCAGTCTGGTATTATAGTCATTGCATCCTTTATATCTCCTTTTACTGAAGATAGGACAATGGCCAGAACCATCATTGGTGATGATAGTTTTATTGAAACATTTGTCGATGCTGATATAGAGACATGCAAACGTCGTGATATAAAAGGGCTTTATAAATTAGCTGAAGAAGGAAAGATTAAAAATTTTACCGGTATCGATAGTCCTTATGAAAAGCCTGTTTCGCCTGATATTCACTTAGATGCTGATGTTGAATCGGTAACAACCTGCACTCATGCGATAATCAAATTCCTTGCTATGAGTAAATTCCTTGCAAGTAAGGCCATGAACCCTACAATTGGAAACTAATGCAACGAACATATTTTTTGAAAAGCAACCGCATAGGTTTTAGTATTTGGAGGTTAGATGATTGGAATATAGCATTAGAATTGTGGAGCGACCCCGAAATCACAAAATATATTGGAGGTCCTTATTCAAATGCGCAAGTTAAACGAAGGTTACTGACTGAAAGAGCAATTTTTCGTTTACATAATATACAATACTGGCCTATGTTTCTCCTGAATACATATGAGTTGATAGGGTATTGCGGCTTAAAGCCATATAAAGTTTCTGAAAAAATTTATGAACTTGGAATACTTTTGAAAAAAGAATACTGGGGAAAGGGCTACGGCGTAGAAGCAGCTCATACTATAATTGACTACGCGTTTACCAGCTTACACGCAAATGGGTTATTTGCTGTTCATGATTCATCAAATACCTACTCAAAGGTATTATTGATAGAATTAGGTTTCAAATATTGTGGCGAGGAATATTCAATCCCGACTAGTAAATACGACCCGTCCTATATACTCTTCAGGCAGGGGTAAACAAATTAGTGCTACAGGTTATTTTCGTGGTGTCTTCAACAATATCAGGAAAATTTATACCAGATGGCAAATTCACAATATTTACTTTTATTACACCCTCCTCACTCCCCTCAGCTATATAACTCCATGAACCGGACAAAGAACATATTTCTTCCGGATTATCTTTATTTCGTAGTAAATGTGTGTTTATAATGGCGTTCATAGAATCATTTATACCCGAAATAGTCGTTGTACCACTTATACGTATTCATTATCCAATCGTACACATCTTTCCCCAATACATCTTTGGCGTCCGATGGTTTCATTTCAAGTGCTGGCCGTATAGTATGTAATCCCTCGAAACCATAAATCTCATCATCCTCTTTTGTCGTTTGCTCTATGTGGGTAAAATCGTTTTTAAACGGCTCTATTTCCAGATAGTCATATACCCGCTTCATTTCCTGTTCCGGGTAGAGGCACAGTGATTCATACTTAATAAACAACATTTTCTTATCAATGCCCTGCCTGATTGCCTCACCAAGGCGTTCAACAGCCAGACCTATCGGAGGAGAGTTGAACCAAATATCCACTCTTTTAGGCGTACTCGTACCCTGCATATTGGCGTGGTTGACTATCTTGCTTGATTTATGCTGGCTGTTCCTGAACATTTTCTCCATTGACGCGATAATGTCGGGAAGCGACCGGACAAGGCATATCATTTTAGGCTTTGGGTAAAAACTGTCTATAAACCCATAGTGTGCAAAATGTCCCC
Source organism: uncultured Flavipsychrobacter sp. (assembly GCA_964493865.1). Taxonomy (GTDB): domain Bacteria; phylum Bacteroidota; class Bacteroidia; order Chitinophagales; family Chitinophagaceae; genus Nemorincola. The sequence continues at coordinate 60,455 of CAZBPS010000003.1, read as the reverse complement.
GGGATTTGTCTATGATATAGGGTTTGTCAGTTATTGCGTCATAGTAACCGAAAATGCCTTCCCGGCAGAAACCTAAAAATGCTTTCTTCATGGTCTCCACATCCTGGGCTTTGAACTCCGGGCTTTCCGTATAATTATGCCTGGCGGCATATATCAGCTCTAACATGCCGCTTGTAGACGATGCATAAAAACGAGGGTCTTGGTTCATCAGGTTTTGAAAGACAGTGCTTCCCACCCTTGGAAGGCTGCTTTGGAAAAATATTTTATCCGGCACTTTGAATGCGTTTAATGTTCAAGGAAATAAATAACAGGTTTTATTCTGCAGCAAGTTCTTTTTTCTTCCCGGCTTTGCCCGATTTTTTATCATTGTCGTTTTCAGCAACAATTTCAGCGGCTGCTATTGGTGCTTCAACAATAGTGGCAACTTTCGGGGCGGGTGTGTTTTTTAATGCTTCGATAATTCTATCGGCATCAAAAATTTCCCCTTCATTATTGTACGGAAACTCTGTCGGTTGGCCGGAAATATTATACTTGCTAAATACCGAGTGCCGCAGTTCCGGCTTTATGGTTGGTTGATTAGCTACTATGTTCGTATGCAGTTCATAACCGAATTGGGATGGGATATTTCCTATCCAACATACTACAGATGGTTTACCCAATGCAGCGGCGGTATGTTGTGCAAAACTATCAACGAATAACCCTTTCGCGCTCATATTAATCAAAACTGCAAGTGCCCTGAAATCGGCTTGCATTGGTGTCGTAGCTTGTAAAGGCAATTGGTCTTCCCTGCGAATATGGACAATATTGTAGTCATTGGCAAATGCATATACCACTTGCTGTGCGGTAGCCAAAGGTAAATCCCTGGTCCATGAATACTTATTGGGCTGGTTGGCCGCGCCGCCATGTGTTTGTATCACCATTATCGGTTTTTGTGATGCTCCGAACTGGTTTCCAAAAAAGGTCTGCTCCCTGTTATTAATAAATAGCTCCGGTAGTTCGCCATTGTATTTTATACCGAACATTTCACACCATACCTTTATCAAGTGTCCATCCAAATTGATGAAATCTGTGTGCAGGTAAGGATTATGCAGGCACATTTTTACTTTCTGCCCGTCTATATAATCCTGGTAGAAATAGTTGAGGTTATTAAAGTTGAACGCTTTGTCCACGTTTGGGTTACAAAGAAACACTTCCGGATATCCCGAAATTACAATCAGCTTGTCATTAGGGTGTTGTGTTTTAATTGCCTTACATACTGCCGTGGCAGCTATGCTTTTGCCTATGCCCCCGTCTATTTGGAAGATGATATTCATTTGTCTAAAATTTAGGTTATAAGATGATTATAGTTAAAAATAAGTAATAATTTTTAATGACAAAACTATTTTCTATGATCTCACATAAATAACATTCGCCTCAAAACCAACTACATTGACTTCAAAAGAACCATCCAGTTCTTTAAAGCCTAAACCGGATAGAAACCGGTCAATATCGGTTTTCAAGGTATGCCCCTGATAATAGGGTTTCAACCCCACTTCAGTCATAATGATACGGGTATTTTTAAGGATGTTCTCTCCGCCCTTAAATACCAGTAATTCCGCGCCCTGTACATCAACCCACATAATATCTACTTCTGTTACATTGTTTTCTCTACACCAATTATCAAGGGTATCTGTTTTTACATGTATTTCATTTTGTACCAAATTCTGCCCGAAAGGAGAACCATTGAGTCCATCAATGAATTTGAACATGGAAGACGCACCCACATTGGGCGTTGAGCTTTTAGCGGGGTCAACCGGGTAAAATGGGATTTCACCTGCTTTGTCGCTAAGTGCGATATTGTGGATGCTGATTCTGTTTCTTTTTTGCTCGTCAATTTGCTCCAATCTTTTTAAACAGTTTTGGTATGAATCAGGCACTGGTTCAAAAGCATCGATACGCGCGTTTTTAAATACGCTCGAAAACTCAATGCTCTGGCCAAGATGCCAACTGCCTATATCCAGTATTTGCTTTACTCCTGTAAGGTCAACTTTCCCTGTAAGGCACTGCAACCTTTGGCCAACCATGCTCCCTTTACTGCTGTCTGAAATAATCCTTTCCCTTATGCGCAGGTTGTTTTTTTCTTTGCTTGCACCGGCTATCTCTTCTTTATCATTTCTCAAGGCTTCTATTATCACTTCTGCGTCAAATATCTCCGCTTCGCTGTTATACGGGAATTCCGTAGCATTACCTGTAGCGTTGTACTTAGCAAATACCGAGTGCCGCAAGTCCGGCTTTACTGTCGGGGGATTGGCAATAATATTTGTATGCATCTCATAACCTAACTGTGCCGGCGAATTACCGATCCAGCATACCACCGATGGCTTTTCAAGCGCGGCAGCGGTGTGCTGCGCGAAACTGTTCATGAGCAGCCGTTTTTCACTCAGGGCAATCAATACCGCAAGTGAACGGAAGTCTGTTTGTATATGGGTTGTATTTTGCAGTGGCAGTTGATCCTCACGGCGCAGGTGGACAACGTTATATTCGTTGGCGAATTCATTTACTACCCGCTGTGCCGTAGCTAATGGAATGTCCCGTGTCCAGGAGTATTTATTTTGCTGGTTCTGCTGGCCTCCGTTAGTTTGCAATACGAGCAGGGGTTTCGGGGAAGTAAACTGGCTGTCAAAAAAATCACGCTCGCGCGAAGTAAGGAATAGCCGGGGCAGTTCCCCATTATACTTAATTCCAAACATCTCGCACCATGCCTGTATCAAGTGGGTTTTACCGGATATAAAATCGGTTTCCAGAAATGGATTATGCAGAAATGCCCTTACCGGGCTACCCTGTACATGGTCTTGGTAGAAATACAACAAATCGTTACCGGACAAAATCCTGTCAATATCCGGGTTTGCAAAAAATACTATAGGAAAGCTGGTGACAACAATAAGACGGTCTTTGGGATATTGCTTTTTGATGGCTTTGCAAACCGCTGTGGCGGCCACATTTCTACCAATACCGCCATCTATCTGGAAGATTATATTCATAAGGCACTAAGAAATAAAGAGGTGTTTTCAACAAGGTAGGAAATAATAGGTTGTTTTTCAAGCTACTCCTTTATTATTTTATGTATGGTACGCGCCCCTTTACCATCTGCTATTTGCAGCAGGTAAATGCCGGGGGGCAGGTGTAGCGGTATGGTGTTATTGCTTTGTGGCAGTATGCCTTGCTGCTTTATAGCACCTACTACATCATAGAGTTTATACCCACTGCCGGGCTGCACATTTTCTATTTGTAGTTCGTTATTAGCAGGGTTGGGGTAAATGGAAATGTTTTTGGCAGTATTTTCTACAGCAATATTTAGAGATTCGAGGTCGCAGGTGGGGTTGAAGGTTACTTTGCGGACACGTTTATTTACTGCCTCTGCAATGTATAAATTACCGCACGGGTCAAAGGTTACGCCAGCAGGGAAATCGAGTGTAGCAGCCGTAGCAAGCCCACCATCTCCACTAAAACCTGCTCCTCCATTACCCGCAATGCAATGAAAAATGCCAGTAGTGTTGTCAATTCTGTAGACTCGGCGATTCAACCTATCGGCAATGACCAAATTGCCTGAAGTATCAAATGTCAGTCGGGTCGGAGCAAATTGTGCATCAGTAGCAGGAATACCATCTCCAATATATGTATATGAACCATTTCCAGAAATAGTTGTTATTACTCCCAACGCATTTACCTTTCGAATTTTCCCAGCATTATAGTCTGCTATAAATATGTTACCAGCATCATCCGCAGCAACTCCAGCAATCCAATTAAATGTCGCAGATGTAGCCTGCCCTCCATCTCCTGTACCCGTAGAACTAAAACCTCCATACCCAGCAACAGTGGAAATAATCCCAGTTGAATTTACCTTTCGAACTCTGTTGTTAACTCGATCACAAATGAATAAATTACCTACTTTATCCGCCCATATTTGTTCACTAACATTTATTTGTGCCGATATTCCAGATATTCCATCGCCGTTGTATCCACCCACGCCTGTTCCGACCACAGTAGAGATGATACCAGTAATTGCATCTACCTTTCGTATTTTAAAATTAGCCTGATCGCTAATGTAAATATTCCCTAAAGTATCTATCGTAACATCTGTAGGTTGGCTTAACTGTGCAGATGTTGCTACGCCACCATCACCTATGGCACCAGATGACCCATTTCCGGCAGTTCTTGAAATTGTACCTGAAGGGACAATTTTCCTAACCCTGTGACCAACTGCTTCACATACATAAAAATTCCCTTGCTTGTCAAAAACTCCACCATTTGCTGCATTCAGAATAGCGGATGTAGCGGGTCCCCCATCGCCAATCACGGCACCTCCACCAGCAAAGGTTGTAATAATTTGAGCATTTGCTTTAAAGCAAAATAAAAGCACATATACTATACACCATTTCATAACAACTTTTTATTTCATTAATTATCCTATCATAGCAATCTTAGCACTAGGTGGGAATCCAATGGCAACCATGGCTGCCGTAGTACATATATAAGACAACGCACATGGGACGGTAGTGCCATATGGAGGAGCTGAACAAGAATTCAGACACTCCACATGTAGCGTATTACTTGCCACAGCGGCCACATTTTGCCCGAATACCCCAGCATACGTATACGCCGCACTTATAGTATTTCCCGAACCACCGAGTATAGCAGAGTAATTACCGGAGTTTGTATTCCCTTGCCCGCCAAGTATGGATGAGTGGTGTACGTTAGGGTCGATAGTATTCCCTTGCCCGCCGCCTATTACATTATGCGGTGCGCCATATGCGGCACTGGTATTAATGCTGTTGTTTTGACCTCCGCCAATGAAGGAGTAGTTGGAGAGCAGCTCACCAGGTGTTACGCTGCCTATAAGGTTATCAAGTCCATCGCCTATACCCGAAAAACAGCCGGAGTTAATATTTTTAGACCCACCGGTTATTGATGAAAAACAGCTATCCGCGCATATCAGGTTTTCTCCCCCGCCCCCTATGAAATCAAATCTCGAATGCGCAGCGTTCGTAGTATCAATACTGTTTAGCCACCCACCAACTATCGAGCTATAACCTCCATTAAAAGAGCCTACAGCCGCATTAGCAATCCTGTTTCCACCACCACCACCAATAAAAGCACCAAGAGAAATTTGAGCAATATTGTTTAATTGACCACCGCCAATAAAGGTTAAATCTCCTGCATTTGTATTCTGGCGACCACCAACGATGCTGGTAAAACTAGCCCCGGGAGTTATGAGATTACAACAACCACCTCCAATAAAAGCATACATAGTGTCAGAACCCGGTGTATTTCCTGTATTTACACAATTACAGCACCCTCCGCCAATAACGCTAAAAGATGTAAAACAATAACCAGCGGCGGTGTTTCCTATCGCATTTCTACCACCACCGCCAATAAAGCTAGCGGTGGAATTATCGAATATCCTATTAGTTGTGCCGCTTCCTATTCCAGAAAAATCGGCATTTTGTATAAAATTCCCTGTACCTCCACCAATAGTTGAAGAAGAGCCCCATGCCTGATTACCTTGTCCTCCAGATACAACGGCACCTTGACTATGTGTCTCGTTTTGAGTCCCCCCACCAACAAAGGAAAAATTATCAAAAGCACAGTTGGCAATCCCTCCGCCTATAACTGACCAAAGTCCTGTAGGGTCAACTCGGTTAATAGCACCACCGCCTATTACTGAATGGGTGGCGTATGTGCAGTTATTTTCACCGCCACCAATAAATGAAAAACCAGCAGTTGCTTCTTGACCGCAACCACCGCCAATAAAAGAGCAATTTCCGGAGACTAATTGATTTCTTCCATTGCCAATAAAAGAATAACCACCCGTAGCCCTGTTAGCAGTCGCGGGTACTGCATCACCACCGTTCCCTATAAAAGAATAAATACCTGATGCAGAGTTGTTATGCCCACCAACAATGGCACCATAAACAGCAGAAACAGTATTACCCCTGCCTGTTCCAATTAATGAATAACAGGCATTAAGAACATTAAAGCAGCCCCCGCCTATTACAGAAAAATTGGCTGCGTTAACGGCAGTACACATGCAATTCCTGCAACCTCCTCCGATAAATGAATAACATACTGGTTGGGGTACTACAGGGGCTGCTGCACTAAGAGACCCGATAAAATTAAACCCACCACCAGCTATTGTTGACCCATCGCCAATTATGCAATTAAATACCCCACCACCCACTGAAGAGTAGGTACTTGTCGTACCAGTAGTATTAGCGCAGATTAAATTCCTAAACCCTCCGCCAATAGTTGAGTGTACTGCGCAGGCAACATTTGAGTTGCCACCACTAATTACCGAGGCATCACCGCAGGCGCAGTTTGCATTACCACCACCCACATATGACCAAAGATTATTTGCAAGATTACTTTGACCGGCACCAACCCCTGCGCACGCGCCAAATACTCGATTGTCTATACCCCCACCTATCGTAGACCTGAAAGCATTAGTGCCAATTATATTGCCTTGCCCGCCGCCTATGGTGTTGTGGGTATTATTAAGGATGTTATTACCCTGCCCGCCTCCTATTGTATGGTAATCTCCCAATGGTAGTTGGTTGCTTCGTCCACCACCTACTACGCTGAAATTTGATTGGATTGTATTAAGACACCCTCCCCCTACAAAAGAATGCGTGGCTTGGTCAGTTATTACATTGTGGGCGCCGCCTCCAATAATAGAACACTGAGACCAGGAGCAATTAGATAGACCACTGAATACACTACTGTATAAAGCAGTGGCCTGATTATGTGAGCCACCGCCAATTGCACTGGCAATACCAATAGCTTGGTTCAAAAGACCGCCAGCAACTGTAGAATAGTTATTTGAAACAGTGTTCGCTTGCCCACCGCCAATTACTGAACCATATGCGCCTTGATTTACAAGATTATTGTTACCTCCACCAATAGTGTTATGCCTGCAATTAGATATGACATTGTCCTGGCCTCCGGATATAGTTTGGTGTGTTCCTGCGAGAATACTATTATTGCCACCACCAGCTATCGTTCCCCAATCTCCATTTAGTACGTTTAAAACCCCGCCACCCAATGTAGCATATGTACCAGATAAAGTGTTTCGAGCACCTCCGCCTACAAAACTAAAATGGAAATTTGCATTAATGATATTTTGACAACCGCCAGCTATTACATCGTATGTTCCAGAAATAGCATTTTGGCGCCCATTCCCTATAAAGCTATAACATGAATTCGTATTTATAACATTACTGCAACCATTGCCGATTGCGGAAACACAACTACTGACAATATTATTATGCCCCCCACCAATCATACTGAACCCACTCACATCCCAAATGCTGTTAAGCTCCCCACCAACTATAGTTGCGCAGTCAGAATAAACACGATTAAACGTGCCATTTAGTATAGATGACCTATTTATGGGCCCATTAATAGCAGGCCCGCCCCCGCCAACTCCACCATCAATACAATTAAAATCCCCGCTACCTATAAACCCACCGTAATTACAAAACAAAATATGGTTACCACCAGCTCCAATGAAAGAAATATAACTGTTGCATAAAAGGTTGGCATTACCTGTCACTATTACGTTTGCGCAAGGTCTTGCATTCCAATTTACAGGAACACCATTACCGAAAATCCGGTTATTACATCCATTAATTATTGAATCTGTACATGACCCGATAGCAGCCCCACCGGGACCAGGTGTTCCATTAATAATATTGCTATCTCCATTCCCGATAAACCCCCAGTCTGAAGTTGTAATTGTATTATTTGGCGGAGTAGTCCCCTGAACAATTACATTGTTTACACCACCTATAAGCACCCCAGATGCTCCCGGAACTGTTGCTACATTACAATTTGCTGCCATAAAGGTATTTTGTTTGGTTTTAAAATAGGTTGTTGAATATTGTAAACCAAATTTAAAAAAGTATTTTAAAAAAAACAAAATAACTGCATTTATTTTTTCAATAATTCATTAATGTTAATTTTATATTTATATAAAATTCATTTACTCATAACTTAGTCCTTTTATAAATTGCACGTGTTTTATGAATCATATAACCGAACTTGAGGCCGAAGCAGTCTATATATTCCGGGAGGTCGCTGGTCAATTCAAATACCCTGCCCTTCTGTTTTCAGGAGGCAAGGACTCCACAGTGCTCATATATCTGGCATTAAAGGCGTTTTATCCAGCCAAGCCACCATTTACAATACTCCACGTAGATACCAAGCATAACTTTCCGGAGGCATTGCAATTCCGGGATGCACTAGTGCAACAACATGGCCTTAGACTTGTGGTTCGCAATGTAGCAGACACAGTAACTTTAAGACAACTGCAAGATGCCACAGGAAAATTCCCAAGCAGGAATGTATTGCAGTCATACACACTCTTAGATGCCATTAAAGAATTTGATTTTGATGCATGTATAGGCGGTGGTAGGCGCGACGAGGAAAAGGCAAGGGCCAAGGAACGCATCTTCTCCATACGAGATAGCAACGGAGCATGGCAGCCATACAACCAGCGGCCAGAGCTATGGAATATATATAATGGAAGGATTAATAACGGTGAAAATGTGCGTGTGTTCCCTATAAGTAACTGGAGCGAGCTGGATATCTGGCATTACATTCAGCGTGAGAACATAGCATTACCATCACTCTACTTTGCGCATGAGCGGGATTGCATTCAACACAATGGTAGGTTGATTGCCGTATCCCCATATATTGGCATAGACGATACTGACGTTATCGTAAGAAAAACAGTCCGCTACCGTACCGTAGGGGATATGACCTGTACTGCGGCTGTAGAAAGCGAAGCTGATACCATAGATAAGGTTATTGTTGAGATTGAAAACTCTACAATCAGCGAACGCGGCGAAACAAGGATCGATGACCAATTCTCGGATTCCGCAATGGAAGACAGAAAATTGAAAGGATATTTTTAAAAAATAACGATAGGAATGGACATTCTGAAGTTTATAACAGCAGGTAGTGTTGATGATGGTAAAAGTACGCTCATAGGCAGGTTGCTATATGACACTAAAAATATAAAGAGTGACCTGTTACATTCAGCATCTAATGCTGAAAACAACAATATAAACCTTGCTCATATTACCGATGGGCTAAGGTCTGAAAGAGAACAGGGCATAACGATAGATGTAGCATACAAATACTTCACGACAAAAAACAGGAAGTATATCATTACCGATGCCCCCGGACATTTTCAATATACAAAGAATTTAGTCACTGGTGCTTCAAACGCGGATTTAATCATTATTCTTATTGACGCACAAAACTGCATTACTGCGCAAACAAGGCGGCACACGTTAGTGACATCGTTTCTAAAAATTAAGAATGTAGTTGTCGCAGTCAATAAGATGGACGCAGTGAACTACGATGAACAAATTTTTGACTCAATCCGTAAAGAGTACCTAGCAATAGCAAGTAAATTGGGCATACAAAACCTCACGTTTATACCAATAAGCGCGTTGCATGGAGATAATGTTACCTTTCGTTCAGAGAACATGAAGTGGTATGAAGGCGATACATTGGAAAGCCTTTTAGAAAACTGCCCGGCATCTGTCCTAAATACAGATACTGTAAGGTTTTCGATACAATACATCATTAGCGGAGAAAATTCAGGATATTCCGGACGTATACTTTCAGGCAATTTAAAAGTAAATGATGCCATATGCATCCATCCCGGGAAACATCTGGGCAGTATAACGAAAATGCTGATCGGGTATAATGAGGTGCAGAGTGCGGAAGCTGGACAGAATATATGTATTTACCTGCAAAGCGATTATAAACCCCAACGTGGAGATTTGATTTCAGATTTGGATGATTTTCCTATTGTTGCCAATCAAATTGATGCAATAATTTGCTGGCTTGATGAAAATCCGCTGCAAATGAAAAAGGATTATTTATTGAGGATATACACCACAGAGACATTATGCAAGATTTCGAAAGTTACTCACAAAGTGGATGCTGGTTCTTTTGAAATAATTGCCACAGATGAACCAATAGTAGTTAATGATTTCGCAAAGATTACTATAAAAACCAATGATGCGATAGCATATGACACCTTTGATTCCATACCCGAATGTGGCCGTGGAATACTAATAGACCCTGTAACAAATAATACTGCCGGGGCGTTTACTATCGTGTGATCTGCTTGGCAAGTATTGTAATGGCTATCATTGCATTGTTACCAATACCCCCGAGACGTTTTACTTGAAAATACTCAAGAATAGAGATTTTATAGCGGTTTAGACCCCAAATCGGATTATTCCACTCAATGGTAAGTTTATTTTTGCTATCTTTTATTAGGTATTGCACGATACCTTTTGTTCCTGAAAGGGTTGTATCGTTTTCTGATTGCCAGATACCAATATTGCCGACATTTATTAACGAAGGAGGGATTGAGTTAACCGACCATTTTCCTTTAAATAATTCGTTACGTACTAATACCAAATCACATCCAGTATTGTTAATTACAGTGATATTGGTACTCCTTGAAGCCATGCTGTCGCGAATTGTTTTCAAAAAATATAACGATAGGTTGCCAACAAAAGTAGGCAGATTATTTCAAGTTCAAAACAATATGCGTTATAAGAAAACTACGACCATCCTTACCCTATTGATTTCCCATTTTATGAAAAGCAGTTATTGTCTCCAACAAGAACGGATGCCAAACCGCCAGTGTACAGGTCGAAATGCTTAGATAGAAATTGCCACAGAAGCCATGATCGTTATAACCATTAAAGAAAGCGACGGGGGAAATCCTGCACCGCTAGTGCGCCACTGCTCAGGGCGCACAACGCACTACAATGAATAGTAACATGAAATACATCCTATGGTTTAAGTATTGGGGGCCATTCTTCTTCTCCTTCTTCTTTAAAAAATAACACCCGATGTCTACCCAGGAAGTCTGCAGAAAGATGGGCATTAGTGAAGCAACTTTTTACACCTATTGAGGATCGAACAAATCCCATTCAAAGCACTTTTTGATTTTGTCGCATTGTTTTTTAAATCGGAAATCCTAACAAATGAATGGATTGATGACCAATTTAGGAAATAGAATTTGGAGAATATCTGGCTTTTTTTGTATATAGTCACCAAGTAGCGCTATTCTATCCCAGAGATGCATATCATATTTTATAAATGATTGATAGGATGCGCAAAAAGAATTACATTTAAATGCAATGTCGCTTACTATTCAATGGCTTGACCAATCAAGGACGAATGATCAGACATATCTGTATTTGCATTACGAGCGTGTGTGCCCTAAACTCATGATGAGCTGCTGGATTGCCAATGATAATTTCGGATAATAAAATACTTTAGAAATTTGATCCATTGGATATAGCATTACAAATATTGATCAATAGCATTGTTTCAGGGCTACTCCTCAGTCTTGTGGCTATTGGCTTTACCTACATCTTTCGCGTAACGAAAATATTTCATCTAGACCAGGGCAACACGTGGTACAACGAAGGCCTTATAACTAGAAAAGAATTGAATTCAATAAGAAGCAGTGAGCTAAGGTTTACGCGCAAACCTTACAGGACAGAATGCGGAGCATCTACGCGCGACTTTTTTGAAAAACAAGTTGGTAAAGACACAGTAAGTAGAACATTTCAATCGTCTATATCGATGGCGAATGAACGGGCAATGTGCGGAGCAGTGAATGAATTTAATAGACAATTTAGCGGGCATCTACGAAATGGGTATTGTACTTTGTACACAGCAGCAGTGGTAACAGACATTCGTACGGGCAAGATTATAGCGCATTATGGAAGTGACAATTTGGTTGATTTGACGACAATGGGGATAGGAAGTGATATGGGCAGCGTACATAAACCTTTTGTAGCCTGTGAGCTGTTAGAATCCGGTTTTGACGCTAACGCTGTAAGACTATATGACGGTCCGATAAAAGGACTTAAAACGCCCAGAGATTTCGGTCAGTATTCGTATAAATATATGGGAATTGATGAGGCTTTGGCGCAATCACGAAACGCATCATTTGTAAACATCCGATTGATTACAAACCCAATTGAGCTGTACAAAAATGTCGAGCGCAGGTTCCGGGAAATGAATATTCCTGCAGATCCATATCTCGATCTATATGACGAAAATCGCAGAGAAGAGAATATTCTGAATTATCCCTTAGGCAGCAGGAATATGAGGTTGATCGATATTGCACAGGCCTACCAGACCTTTTTCAACCATGGGAGATACATACAGTTAACTTCATTCCATAGCTATTACAATCCATATAAGGATAGTACCATAGAGATTAAACAGGAGGAGAAGCAAATTTATTCCGCCGAGAATTCAGACAGGATAAAGGCTGCACTGCGTCATACAATGTTACGGGGCGGCACAACATATCATTTGAACAGGATGGTTAAGACAAGGAGAACAATGTACGCTAAAACAGGAACGACGGATATGGCGCGAGATGGATATTGTTTATTGTCTGACGGGGAAATATTAATTGTGGCTTATGTTACGTATGGTCAAATTGTTAACAATCATCTGAGGCTTGGCCTCCATCCTATACCATTTGGATCAGGAGGTAGATCAGCTGGTGTCTTAGCTGCCTACGTATATAATCGCTTTTCAACAATCCCGCGGTAGTGATTAGTGAACTGCCGAAACTTTCGTACCCTACGAATATTTAAGGCTGCCACGTGGTAGCCTTTTTTCTTATCTTTATATATCACTTAATAAAATATTTTTATGGAACTCACAAAGAAAATACTCAATATTTCGATTGCTATTAGCATAGTATTATTATCGTTTAGCGTTTTCATTTATTCAATCAGGGATAATAAAGCTGTTGCTATGCCAGATATGGATAAAGATGGCTATGTAATTGCGGGAACTGGTGTAACACAACAGTATGTCCAGTACTTCAGCAAAGGTAAGTACAGGCTTTTGCCATCTGTAAAAGACTCTCTATCAGCATAATCAATCAGATTCCTTATGAATTAATTTTTCAATATCAGTCCAGAGAAAAAAAACTCTGGACTTTATTTTATAAGCTTTTATGACACCCTCTTTTACCCAAGTGTGAAGGGTTTGACGAGATACCTGTAGCATAGCACATACTTCGTGCGCTTTAAATAGCGGTTTCTGAACAAGACCAGGCACTGTATATCCCACGTCTTTTTCATTTTTATCCCCTAATTCCTTGTGAATAACTTCTCTCATTTTCCTCCAAAAATCCTCAGGACTCACGGGGAAAATAAATGGTGTTTCTGTGCCCATATTTTGGTTTTTAACTGCTCAAAAATGAATGTGGATACAAAAATGTATTTTTTCCCGCACTTGACTTGAACTAGAAAATAACGGTACTCCGATTTATACTTATACCTATTATTAATTTAGAAAAAAGATATCAGCTAACCTTTTCAATCAAACCACTATAATCATTAATATTGACGCAAGGATATAGACAACAACTACAACTGTTTCTTTTCTACTCATAACAAAAAATGCATTTTTCTGTTATTTTTGGGTGAAATAGATAGTTGTAATGGCCCAGTATCTGTCAATTGAAGATATTTATACCGATAATGAAATTTATCCAGATTTATTGGAGAAATACAAGCATGAATGTTTAAGAGATTGTGGACTTTTTGAACTTATTAATTGGGAGGACCGGATAGACAAAAATTATTTTTCAGGTGTAGCGGATATATATCAGTTCTTGAAGGCAATTAAGTTCACAGAAAACTTCGAAATTCGGTGTCGAGTAAAAAATATTTTTGGTGAGAATATTCTTAAGTATTTTATTCCGTTAGCTACTTTGGCCAAACATATTACAGCTCTGGAATCTGCGATTACTTATGAATTTGGGAAATCTCTTACACTTTATTGCATTTCGGAGTATTTAGAAAGTAAAATATCAGCTGAAATCCTAGATCATAACCATCCACATAAATTGTTAATTAATTATTTCAGAAGAAAAGCAGAAAATAATAAACACCACACAAGAAATCAGGATGAGATTGAACTAGATCAAATCATAAATAACGCTGAAAAAATTATTGGCGATAAGAGAGTAGCTAAAAAAGAGATTTTGGCATTTGCGAATGGTGCATCCGAAAAAATATATGCACGAGCAATTTTTGGAAATATTAATGTGAAAATTGGTAATAAAATGGGGAAAGTTGACTTTTATACCGTTTTATTCGAGTTTTACCATAGTATATTTAAGGATTTGAATTGGCTCAAAAAGGAGGAATTCGATGATTCTGAGGAAAAAAGCCTTACCTATGGCGGAAACTACAATAAATATAGGTGGCGTTGTGTGGATAGTTTACTTCGCTAAAGAGTAAAACTTTGACCTTGGCAGTTCGTCAAAGTAAATTTTGTCGTTTTGTTATTTATTATCAATTATTTTTTTTGGACGGCATGGTGGCTCTATATATTTATTTCGGTCACAACCGACACAATGCGGTGGCTATGGCCAATTGCGGATTTGTCCTGCAGCATAGTCGGAGAAGCTTGTTGGGGCAAGTCCTATTTTACAACTGCTGGTACTCCCATTTAGGGTTGCCTTTCGTCCCGCTGATGCTATAGAAATCAGTGAAGTGGAGCTTGTAGTAAAGCCCATTCTGGTCGCGGATGATGTAATTCAGTTTAGTATAGGTGATATAGGAGCTGCCCGTAAATCCTTTCCAACCGTAGCCGATGATATTAATATCTGAAGAGAGCCTGGCGCTGCTAACATCATTGTAGGCCAATTGTGCGAAGCCCACGGAGGAATCCATGTATGCTGATGTGCGGTACCGGTTGAGCAGGCAGCCGGTAACAAGGTATTGCTGCAAGGGGTTATAGAAAATATGGGTGTATTGCGTGAATACAATATCCCATTCATCGCGGGGTGGTTCTGCTTTTATTATCTCGCCGCTGTTATCAAACGACAGAAACGTAAAATTATACGCGCTGTCCTTTTTTATTTTTATGGTAGTAAACCCCGCGCTGCCAAGAGCACCAAATCGAATGGTGTATGTACTGTCGTTGACCTCTACCACCTGTATCTTTTGCAACCCGAGTGATTGCCCGAGTTCATTGTAGCCCCTGTCTATGATATAGACGCTATTGTCGATACGCCAGTCGCCTATTGCGGTGCTGTCGGGATAGCCATCGGGCGAGTCCCATCGCTTGTTGTCGTAAAAGCCTGTTGTATCTGCATACGAAACTGATGCGATGCCGGTTTTGCCAGTGTTTAACGCATACATTGATTTGGCGGAATTGAGTATAATATGGTAACCGGCCGCTGTGGCCTCAAAGCCGAGGTCCCAGGTGGTTTTCAGGTTTTTGCCTGTTACGGTATTTTTTTTCAGGTTAAAATAAACCTGCCATTTATAGGTAGGGTCCATTTCCACCGTAGACGTAATGATGCTGCCGGGGTCGTGCTTTGGCACTGCAAGCTCTTTCTTTTCACAGCCGGCTAAGAGGAAGACTATAACAGCGAAGGATAATATGTGCGACAGTATTTTCATTTCGCGCTGAGGTTTATGTCCATTTTAATAAAATACAGCCTTCCGCTACGTAGTGGCATAGTGCTGCCTGTGCCGCTGTGCGCCCCGCCCTTAGCATAAGAAAAAATATTGGTTATGTCAAAGAGGTTTTTACATCCAACCGAAACATTCAGTTGCTTTTTAAAGAATGTTTTGGAAACAGTAACATCGGCAGTGTTGTAGGATGAGATAAATGTCTGCTGCACATTGTTGCTTGCGTCAACTGTAAAGCCCTGCATCCGCCCGGTATGCTTATAGAAAACGGCAATTGTTATATCAGGGGCTTTGAACTTGAAGAATATATTGCACCTTATTTCAGGGGAATAATTGAAAGCAGCAACGGCATGTGTTTCCGACAGATAATTATAAGTACCTACATAGCTGCCGCCTATTGCTATTTTCAGGTCGCTGATGCCGATTTCGCCATTCAGTTGCAGGCCTTTGGTCTTATAGGTGCCTATGTTCACGAAAGAATATTCGGTACCGGAAAGGAATGCAAGGGTTATGAGATCACGGATGTCGTTATAGAATGCGGAGGCTTCAAGTTTGTAGCTGTAACGGCCCTTGTTCTTCATGTAAACGGCTGATAAGGAGTAGTTGTCGGAATATTCTGCTTTCAGAGCTTCATTGCCTTTTATATTGTGGTTGATGTCCACAAAATAGAAATACATTTCTTTCAATGATGGTGCTCGGAAGCCCTTTGCATAAGCTCCCCTCACAGTGATATTATCAGTGAGTTTATACCTGATGTTGAGGGAGGGAACTATCGGTGCCTTAAAAGCAGTGTTATAAGCGTATCTTAATCCCGGCCGTATGGTTAGGGCTTCGATTGGTTTGCATTCTGCACTTGCGTATGCCGCATAATCGCCGATCTGCTGTATCTTGTTTTTTATCCGCATACCGGAACCGTATTCAAAATTTATGTCGTAGCCTGCCTCATAGTGTATTTTGCTTCCGGACGGACCGGAACTATATGTAGCCCTTGAATTGATGCTTTGGAATGTGCTCGTGTCCTGGTCCCCGTCGCCTGCCGATAAAGTGTTGTTGAGGGTAGTCAGGTCGTTATAGTAGGTGTTTTTTGTTCTTTTATAAATATTATAGGCTACAAGGAAATTGATATTCCTGTTCTTTGATAAAGCACTGGTCAGGAAGAATGCATTGTCAATGCGTGTGGTGCGATAATAGTCGTCGAATGCGCTTTCACCGTAGGGTAACATGGGTATACCCCGATTGGTTATCTTTTCCTTGAAATAATCTGCTTTATAGCTCAGTGTTGTTTTGCCGGCTTTATATTCGTACTGCAAACCACCCATATATTGCTCCCGCGGTTTCCATTGCATAAATCGGTTGCTGTCGGCTATGCGTGGGCTGAAATCGAACGATACTTTATCGCCATTGCTCCATCCATCAAAGAAGTTCCTGCCTCCTGACAAACTGACGGTGTGTTTATTGCGGTGCATTCCCCCCCTTATATAGAGGTTGTATGTGCCTATACTTTCGTAGTAAGATGTCAGCTTTCCCTCAATGAGGTCCTTTTGGTTTTTCCTGGTGATAAGGTTGATGGTGCCGGCCAAAGCATTAGTGCCATAGTTTACAGACATAGGCCCTTCAATCATTTCAATGCGTTCTATATTACCCAAGTTTATTTGAGAGAGGTCTATGTTCCCGTCCTGTCTGCCTATGACAGGTACGCCGTCTATCAGTATTTTTACATTCTGACCGGATATGCCCTGCATACTCATGCTGCTGCCGAGTATATTGTCCTGCGATAGGCGGACGTTCATTTCGTTAGTAAGCACATCGCGCAGGTTCTGCGCGCTCATGGCATCTATCTTCACCCGGTCTATCACTTTTATTTTCTGCACGGCTTTTTCGGGACTGTTGGCAGAATACTGGCCCGTTACCACCACCTCTTGAAGTTTTTGTATGGCCGTTGTATCGGCATGCTGCTGCGCCAAGGCACTAGGGCGTACTAAAGCACATATGCCAGATAGTATAAGACAGGTAGTGCTGTGCCTAATTCTCATTGAAGACAAATAGTTTGGCCATTTCTATATTATTTCTGCCTTGCTGCAGCAGGTGGTTCAGTTGCGCAAGTTCATTTACGCTGCACATAATGCTGACGGATTTTGAAACAGTAGGCACAGCCAGTTGCTTTCGGTCGGGAAATGAGGCTTGCCTGTTGGTATCGTACACCTCACGCGCTGTAACAATGAGTTCGTTGAACTGCTCAGGGCTTAACGTCATCCCTATAGTACCGAATGCCACTTGTATATTCATACAACCGGCGCATCTTATCACGTATCCGTCTTTATTCCTGTATAAATTTTGGTATTTGCACATAGAGCTCGTAATTAATACGGCCCCCTTTAATAAGGGGACCGTATGAGTTCCGGATTATTGTATAATCAATTTTAATAGTGTTGCTGCATTGTCTGTGCTGATGGTGACAACATACATGCCAGCCTGCATATCATGTGTTGGTATGATGTGCTGGTGCAATCCTTTGTTGTTGTCAAGCGTTGCAGTATATATTGCCCTCCCGGTCACATCACTGATAGTTACTTTGGCTAAAGACGCATTTCCCGTGAAATTATACACCAGATTTACCGCCTGACCGGCAGATGGATTCGGATAGAGTGTGGAGCTGACACCGGCTGCACCGATATTATTAACAGATGCAGAAGACGACATTTTTTCTTTTGAGAACATATAGCTGCCACTGGAGCTGCCACCGAAACCGGTGAAGATCATTTTCCATATTTCGCCATCAGTGCGAGCTACGAAATACACAAGCGAATCCTGTATGATAAAGGAAGTGGTAAAAGTCTTCCAGTTGTAACCAATCGTATTCATCGCCGTATGAAAGGTCTGTGATTCCCAGGCCGAGAAAGTATCTTTGCCAATTACGTTGGCGCATTTAGCTATTTCCACGCCTTTGTTGGCCAGCACACCGGTAACCGTATAGGCACTTGGTATGAAGGCTGAATATTGCGTAAAAAGCAGGTCCCAGTTTGCAGATAGTGGCTCGCGGTCGAGCGCGGCATTTGTTTGCAGGGAGTAATAGCCAAAATTCTTTGCGCCATAGGTTGATTTGTCAAGGGTAGCGGTTTGGGGGCTGGAACCATCAAGGTTGGCATATTTGAAAGTATAGAGGCCGCCTGACAATGATTCTATCCATAGTTTCTTGTAATCGCCGCTGGCTAGTCTGATAATATATAGTGAATCGCCGGTAATAATGTGGGTGGTCATGTTATACCTGCCCCAGTCAAGATCGAAAGCGTCAGCGGCATCGGCATACCTGCCCATGGCACCATAGGCCCACGATGTATCAGAGTTATACCGGGATGGCCATGTACTCAATCCATTAGTGTCAACCGTGCTCCATCCACCGGTATCGTCTTTTGGATAATTCCAAAGCATAGTACCGGTTATGGAGTTGATAAGTATTGTGGACCCGAAGCTGGATGCTTCAAACGCAAGGTCCCAGTTGTTTTTCGGCGCGCTGCCCTGTTCGTCATTCGGTAGGCTATACCATACCTGGTTGGCGTATGTGGCTGAAGTGGAAACTGTGTCAGTGATAACTTGTGCCTGCAATGTGGTTATTGCTGCGGCGGTAAATACAGTAAGTAGTAGTTTTTTCATTTTTTTCATTTTTTATAGATCATTATTCGAGTTAACTCAGTTCATAAATAATGATCGCTATTACAGGAGGGAGCAGTCCGGCGGCGATCCACCATTTTCCTCTGCCGCCTATGCCTTTCTTCCCTTTCAGGATGAATAGGCCGGTGACAGAGAGCACTATTAACATTATTGCAAATACATCGGCTATATATTTCCAGCCCTTTACTCTGTTTCTGTGCAGCAGGTTAGACTGAAAGAAAACCTGCCGCCTTGTTATCCGTTCATATACACCCACTTTCGATTTAAAGTTGAGGTGCAGGGAGGCATTATCGTAATACACTTTTACCTGGTCGCCGGTCGGGAAGTCATATACTTTGTACTTTTCTTCTCCTATGGTTTTCCCTATGGCCGTTACCACGTCACTGGTCAGTTCTGATTTTTCATACTGTCGGGCTATATGCACCGTATCCTTCTTTATTATAAAATCCGCGTTCCAGTCATTTACATGGTTCAGCGCCAGGCCGGATATACAGTAAATAATGATCAGCGATGAAAAAAAATAGCCTAAGTCCCTGTGGGTGGCCACATTCAGCCGACGTATCTTTCGGGTCGTTTCTTTGTCCATCTCTATTTAGCCGCGGTACTCTGTTGTATCTTTTCAGTAAATGTTGCTACAATATCTATAACCCATTGTTCCACATTTGCATCAGGTAATATAGCGTCGGGTTTATAGACTACTTTATCTTTTGAGCCTTGTATCTTAGCTATTCCATCGCCTATTATTTTTATCTGGAACATCTCATCATGCGCTACCAGAACGGGTACTACCACGGCGGTCTTCTTTGTATTCAGCACTCTATTTATAGCAACAGCGGTGGAGTCGGGGTTGTAATGCGCCACATGCCCGCACCAGCCATAGGAATGAGCAGTGATACCTGTGTTCGTTTTTACATAACTACCTACTTTATCCAGCAGTTCCGACCACTCTTTCATGTAAGTCTCATCTCCATACGCCATAAGCACTAGTCCCTCTTCTTCGGGATGTTTGGATATATCTTTTACACGCCTCAGGATATTTTTCTGAAGAATATCTGTAAAGTCAAGGAGTGGGGTTATATGTGTTTTAGCTTTTGGGGTATAGCGTTGTATGTTCTCCATTTTCAACACTTCCATAGATTGCGGGTCTTCTTTCTGCCCAATGATGGTAGGAATATCATCGAACGAGTGCGGGCTAACCGTGAGGAATATAGGTACTATGACCACATCGGTGTATCCCATCGAATCAAATTCTTTCAGCCTAGTAGCTATTGACGGCTCATTGTATTCCATGAACGCGGTGCGGATGTCCTGCACTATCCCTTTGGCCAGTATGCTGTCTTTTACTTTGGTTTCCAGGTCCAGCAGTGCCTGCCGCCATGTGGCCGACCTCGATCCGTGGTTTACCAGTAGCACACCTATCTTTTTCCCGTTGGCGTTGGCAGGTTGCTGCCCGGTTTTATCCACGGAATTGCAGGCGCTTGTCAATGCTGCGCCAATAAATAACATAAATAGTAAGTAGCGTGTGTAGTTCATCATTTTTTTTAGTTTTTTGCAATAGGAGGTAATCTACCCCACCCCGCATGAAGTAACCATCAGTCTTCTTGCTCCCGACCAACAGCTATCATAGCCGGGGCAGAGGTAGATACCTTTGTTGCGCAAGCATACCGGTGCATACCTATGCAGTATGCAGGCCTTGCCTGTATGTTCTAAATGTTATTGAAAAATGTATGATACGGCACAAGTGCCGTACCTTATTTGTGGGAGCAAGAATTAATGGTGCAAAGAAATAACACTTTACACAGTTTTGTTTTTAGAAAAGGGAAAAACGTTTATCACTTTCGGGAAAAAGTGCTGAACACAGTATCAAGTATTGATTAAGACAGATAACATCTGGTACTTTGAGTTTGAACTCTTCCAAGACCATGTTAATCCAATAGAATTACAAAGAAAAACTCTCTGTGTCTGATCAGTACGTTTGAATGTATGTATTACCTGTAGTAACTCAAAAATGCTTGGTGGTTAGAAATAGGATGACCATAACCGGGGATAATACTGCAAGCTTATTGACCACATAGCGAAGTAATCAAAAAATTATCTTCGGGGATATATTATCTTCAAAGATAAAACGCAAAAACAGTTGACAATATTTTAGCGAGAACTAGTGTTTTAGTGATATATTTAGCTTAGATGTATCTAGTGAGAAATAGCTTTAACCGATTTAAGTTAATCTAAACCAGCTTTCACCAGTTTAACTTAATCTTAATTGGTTTGCCATGGTTTCGCAATCATTTTGTTCCTCTTATCGAAATGGAGATATTGAAAAACTCATAAATCATCAAAATGGAGCTAACCTTTAGCTTTGAGGCTAAAGGCAGCCATGTTGTTCCTGTCTTCCCATATCTTTTGGATTTGGAGTGCTGCCTCAACTTGAGTGACCCTTATGTACTTAAAAAAGTCTTTATAGGTTTTGTGGGTCGTAATTTTCATTATCAATGGCACATCTGTACCCGCTAGATATTCATTTGTCGCAAATGATCTTCTACAAGTGTGGCTTGTAATCCATTGGCATTTCGGCTTCGTTTCCACAACCTCCCCATTCCCTTTCTTATAACTAAAAGTAATAGATTCAGTAATGCCGGCAAGTTCTCCAATAGCCTTAATGTACCTATTGAAGACCGGATTTGAAATATTTGGTGTTCCTTTCACAAAGTGCCTCTTAAATATTTCTATTGCCTCGTGGCGCAAAGGAATAACTGCCCATTTGTCCTTTTTGTCAGTTTTTTTATACAAAAGGTTGCCTCGGAGGTCTGATCCTTGAAGGGTGGAATAGTCTGAAAATCGCAGACCAACCAGACAACCTAGAACAAACACATCCCTATACAATTCCATTGTCTTATCGCTAGACAAGTCGAGATTGTATATTTTACCTACTTCCTCATTGGTTAGGTAGATCGCATCGGTTTCTTCATCGAGAATTTTAAAGTCGCTTATATCTATAGGCTGAATGCGCTTTCTTTTCACTCGGTCTTTAATAAAGCTTCTGAGTTTCTTTATAGTGTTTCCGATTGATGAGGTTTTAAGCCCAAACTGAACTTCCTTTTTACGTATAAGAGCATAGTCATAAGCTAGATATTCGATCAGCTCGTTATAAAAATTATAATCTATCTGCAAGAACGTAATTTTAGTTTTTCTATGCGCTTGAAAACGTTGTAATCTATCATATAGGTTCTTAAAATTAGCCATGCCGTCAGCTACAACCTTTTTTTCCTTAGAGTGTACGAAATCTTTTAATTCCTCAAAAAAGTCTAGTTCTCGCTTTTTTAATGGGATAACGACTGTTGTTTGGGAAAGATGTTCCAAATTGAAATTTGGTTGAAATAAGCCTTTAACATAACAGCCTATTTTGGGTTCTCCAATGGCTAAACCGTGCTCAATAATCGCTTCTATAACCCTTTTTATCCTAAGAAGCTCATAATTCAACACTTCTGCATTCCCAAATTCCTCTGGCATGGATTTGGAAATTGCCTGCCTTTTGGGATTCCAATAAGATGAAGGCACTGCAATTTCTGTGTTCAGTAAAACTCTGTTTGTTGAACTAAAACAGTACTGAAAGAAAATGAGTGATCTGCCGTCTTTTCTGGGCTTTTTCTTAATAATTGCTTTGAGTGGTAACAACATAAAACGGTCGATTTTTAGTCGATTAACAATGTGTAAACATGTTGTAAAGGTAGAAACACCCTTCCGTCCGGTCTTGTTATATCTCTTTAAAAACCAACGCTTTAAAGTAAAGCTGAGTAAAAATAAGTAAGGAGTTACATTTCTGTAACTCCTTTCAAGTGATCCGGATTGGATTCGAACCAATGACCCCCAGCTTAGAAGGCTGGTGCTCTATCCAGCTGAGCTACCGGACCGGCTGCTCAGTTAAAAAACTAAAAAGTGTGCAAATTTAATCAAAAAAGTGGTGAAAAAATCGTGCTTATTTCTGCTCGGGCGGAGCCTCTCCGTCTTTCAGTATCTGTACTGGTATAAGATCCTGCAGGTAGTTCCAGGTTTCATTCACCCACCTGAAGCCATCATACCCCCCGCTTGGCGCATAGGTGTACTTCCTGTCGGGGTCATTCGATAGCGATACCAACTTGTCAAATACAATCACATTCCTTTCCTTGTCCCAGTTCATAGATGCGTTCACCCCCTTCTTATATTCAAGAATAAAACGGTTTATCCTCTGCCTGGGAAAGTTGGTAGATGCTACGCCGAATATAGGTGCTCCAAAACGCACACCCCGTTCATCAATCATCATAGGGTCCAGCACCTTACGCGTAGTAAGCAGCCCCCCGTCGTTGAAACCGAACATAGTATATATCTTACGCCCTTGCACTTCTACCGAAAGGATGCGGTAATATAACGCCCCAAACCATTTGCCGCCGGTAAGTATGCTGTCTTCGGCTCCCTTACCTGTCTGCTCGGCATAATCGAGCAGGCCATACAGCTTCAGCTTTTCTGATGGCATCTGTATCGCGCCATAGTAGCGCTTGGTAACATTATTGGGGGCAATTTCCCAATTAAACATCCTGAAACCATTATCATCGGCATAGATGACATTAACAAGTTTTTGAAGAGAATCAAAAGGATACAGATATGAATTGGGTACCTTTAACGCCCTTACCAGTTGCCGCGCAAACCTCTCGGAGAGCATGAGGCGTGTATCCGGTATAAATGCATTATACATCGAATCTGCTGACCTGATAAGCGAATCCTCCATTATCATCAACTTCTCGCGATCAGGCGGGGCTATCTCCTGCGAGTACCCTTTACCGCAAAATAACAGCGTAAAAACGATTAGTATGAAAAGCCTGACATGCCTGCCGGCAATCAATTTATTCATCATCTTTTTTCTTTACTTCAAACCTAAACATTTTTTTGTTAAAAACACATGAAAATAAAATTGTCTTTTATAATGAGTGCCTGCCACCCTTTTTTTGAATTTTGGCACAAAACCTATTACTTTCGGGGTCTAATAGCGTCCTGATGCACCTGTTACAACAAATATTATTCATAGCCCTGGCCATTGCCGCCGTTTACATCTTTGCAAAAAAGATAGGCGAAATGAGGCGCAACATACTGCTGGGCCGGGATGAAGACCTATCGGACAACCCCGGACAGCGCTGGAAGAATATGGCCTTGCTGGCGCTGGGACAGAAGAAAATGTTTAAAAACCCGGCACCGGCCATTATGCACCTTTTTGTGTATGCCGGCTTCATCATTATCAACGTCGAAATTCTCGAGATATTCCTTGACGGCATTACCGGAAAACACAGGCTGTTTGCCCCAATGCTTGGCGACATGTACACTTATCTGATAGGTTTTTTCGAGATACTGGCCGTTCTGGTACTGGTATCGTGCCTTATCTTTTTGGTAAGAAGAAATATAACCAAGGTGCGCAGGCTGAACATGAAAGAACTTGCCGGCTGGCCGCGAGAAGATGCAAACATAATATTGCTTACCGAAGTAGTGCTTATGTCGCTATTCCTTATCATGAACACTGCTGACCTTTCGTTGCAGGCATTGCAGGCGGAACATTATACCGCCACCTCTCCATTCTGGGTAACCGGCCACCTTACCGGCATGTTCTCAGGCATGTCTGCACCCACGCTTATCGCTATTGAACGCGGAAGCTGGTGGCTGCATATTATTGGGGTTTTCTTTTTTCTCAACTACCTGCCTTACTCCAAGCACTTTCACATATTGCTTGCATTCCCCAATGCCTACTACTCTAAACTAATACCACAGGGCGAAACTAAAAATATGCCCGATATACAGAAGGAAGTGCTGTATATGATGGAACCCGATAAAGCACCCGCCACAACCGGCGAACCCGAGCATAAACGCTTTGGCGCAAAAGACGTGACAGACCTTAGCTGGAAGAACCTGTTGGATGCCTATTCATGCACCGAGTGTGGCCGCTGCACTGCTGCCTGCCCCGCTAATATTACCGGCAAAAAACTATCGCCCCGCAAAATAATGATGGATACGCGGGACAGACTGGAAGAAGTGGGCAAGAACATAAACTCAAACAAAGAATTTAAAGACGATGGCAAAGCCCTGCTGCACGATTATATAACAGTAGAAGAGTTGCGCGCCTGTACCACCTGTCAGGCTTGTGTGGAAGCCTGCCCTGTGATGATAGACCCACTTTCTATAATTATGCAACTGCGCCGCAATCTGGTGATGGAGGAAAGCAACGCACCGGGCGAATGGAATATGATGTTTGGAAATATAGAGAATAACATGGCCCCATGGAAATTCAGCCCTGATGACAGGGATGCGTGGACACAGGAGTAACAAAAACAAAGAGAGTATGCCTATAAAATCAATGGCTGAATATGCTGCGAATGGCGAAAGCCCGGAAATACTTTTCTGGGTGGGATGCGCAGGCAGTTTCGACCAGCGCGCGCAGAAGATAACCAGGGCTTTCACGCAGATACTGGATAAAGTAGGTATAAAATTCGCGATACTGGGCAAGGAAGAAATGTGTACCGGCGACCCTGCACGCAGGGCAGGGAATGAGTTCCTGTTCCAGATGATGGCCTACAATAATATGCAGATACTTAACGGCTATGGCATAAAAAAAGTGGTAACCATTTGTCCGCATTGCTTCAATATCTTCAAGAATGAATACCCCAAGCTCGGCGGCGATTATGAAGTGATGCACCATACCACGTTTTTACAGCAACTGATTAATGAGGGGAAGATAAAACTGAAGGATGGCGGCGCCTTTAAAGGTAAACGCATCACCTATCATGATAGCTGCTACCTGGGCCGTGGTAACGGTATATATGAGGCCCCGCGCGAGGTGCTTGAGGCTTTTGACAACGAATTGATAGAAATGAAACGTTGCCGCACCAATGGCCTGTGCTGTGGTGCGGGCGGCGCGCAGATGTTCAAAGAAGAAGAGCCGGGTACTACCCGCATCAACTTCGACCGTGCAGAAGAAGCACTGGAAACAGGCGCAACCATCATAGCTTCTAATTGTCCGTTTTGCATGACCATGCTCACGGATGGAGTAAAGAACAAAGAAAAAGAAGACTCGGTAAAAGTGCTGGATATTGCAGAGATGGTGGCGATGTCACTGGAATAGCAATACTGAAACTTTACAACTTTTGAATAGTTTCAGAGTAGATGGCAACTCATTTACTTCGGCTGATCTCTCCAATGTAACTGATGTATTTCTTTGCCAGCACCTCCCTGTCAAAATTTTCTTTCGCAAATCGGTAGCCATTCTCACCTTCTGTTCTCAGGCGTTCGGGATCGTTCAGGTACTGGCGAATTATCCGGTTGTACTCTGCTGTATTCTCCGGTTCCACATAACTTCCGGCTTTCGCGTCTTCAAGCAATTCCCTGGATACCCCGTCTATCGCCATCAATATAGGCTTCTTGCAGCTCATATAGTCGAACGTCTTGTTGGAGTAAACTGTCTTGAAAGTATCTACACGCTTCAGCACAGATGCGCCCATCTCTGAGGCCAGTATATATTTAAATACCTCTGCCTTGGGCACAGAATCTATAAACCGGACATTGGCAATTTTGCGTTCCTCACGCATTTTCATCAGCCTGTCCTTTTCCATTCCCTGCCCTATAAGCAGGAAGAGTACTCGGGTATCTTTCAGGGCTACGCCCGCATCCAGTATCTGCTCCAGGTGATTGGCCACGCCATGCGCGCCCACATAGGTAATAACAAATTTCCCATCGAGGGCATGTTCCTTTCTGAAAGCTTCGCGGTCGAACTCATTCAGCAGTTTTTCCGAAAGGCTGAAGTCGGCCGCATTTGATATTTGTACTAATTTCTTTTCGGCGATATGTTTCTTATCGCGCAGCACTTTATAAAATGCGGGCGTAAGCACATTAACCAGTTTTGCCCTGCTGTATATGAACGCCTCCACCCAATACGCCAGCTTTATCACAATTTTGTTGGTGAGCACACCGGTATCAATGGCTGATTCAGGCCACAGGTCCCGCACCTCAAATACAAATGGCATACGCCGCAGCCTTGATATAAGATAACCACTCACTCCTACAAACAATGGCGGTGAGGTCACTATCACCACATCAAACTTCCCCTTCACCTTAAACAAACCCGCATACAGCGATGAAAACATAAAAGAAAAATATCCCCACAGTCGCCCAATGAAATGTTTATTATATGCCTCTGAAACATGGCAACGCAGGACAGAAACAGCACCTTGCTGTTTCTTTACAAAATATTTCCCCTTGTACTCCGCTATCTTCTCCTTCCCGTTGTAATGCATCATGCCGCCCAGCACCGTAACCGTATGCCCCTGTGCCGTCCACACACGGGTAAACTCATTCCATCGCGAACCACCGGGGTCATCCTCCTCCAAAAAATACTGGTGTATCAGTAATATGTTCATGCTCCTGCGTCTATCTTTATTGATGTTTCTGCAACCAAACTATCATCACTAAATACCAATTCTCTTGTCTTTTCTTTTTGCCCGTATAACGAAGAGTACCAGCCATCCTGCTCCCGTGCTTCCAGTTGCGCCCCCTTCTCATTTTTTGTGGTAATAGACACCTTATTTTTCGTACCCGGCAGCAAATGCCATAGCTGTTGTAGTTTCACACCCTTAGGTGCACCCATTATCTCATCCTTCACCTGCCATACAGGCTGCCCCCTTTGTTTGGTTATTGTACGCTGGTGAATAACATTACGCTTTACATGCCCAAAAGCACGCACTGCACCCGTAAAAACGAACGACCTGTCCTCTTCCTTCAGTGTTGCGCCTAATCCCTGCGCCCAGTAGTACCAAATAAATCGTCCGCCCTTCAGCATCTGGTCATTATCGCCCAGCATCACCGTATTATGCGACTGGGTGCCACTGAAATACCGCATGGTTTCAGCATCAGTATTATATTTATAACTGCCGGCATCGGGCAGGACATTCTCTCCTTTATACCATATGTCTATGTGCAGGTTATCGGCGTGCGACGGCCTGTCTTTATATCCCCCGCACTTAATAAAAGTAAGTGTGTCCCGCTCCCTTATTATATAATAACCACCCTTTGGGAAGCTATAGGTGTCCTGCTCTATTCTTATTATCTCCGCCTCCTTTTCTATACCGTACCATTGCACATCTTCACAGGCATCCACCGAAATATCCATCCGCAGGGCGGCAGCTAATGCCTGCAACTGTGGGCGGTAATCCCTGAAATGCGTGTTGCTTAGTTTGAAGAACAATGCCCCGTCATTTGCCCCATAGTTGGGCAGCCAGCCATTCTCCCTCACCATACATGCTCTCAGGAACAATAAAGAGGAGGCAGCCTGCTTGTACACAATCGCATCGAACTTTTCTTTGTTTTTTTCGGCAAGGGTTATTCCCCATGTCAGCAATTGCACAACAATACGGTGATAGTTCATGGAATGCTGCAAAAAAGTGCCATCTTCATATATCTGGTAGGCTATCTCTTCTTCAAACCATTTTTTTCCGTCTTTCTTCCACTCTGCCGCGCCCGGCAATGACGGGTAAAATATCCCTACCAAGTACAAGGCCAGTGTTTCTGTTATCGCATGGTTGTTCCTTACGGCTATCCTCGAGAAATCAATATTCTTGTACACATGGTGCATGTGCCAGTATATGGCATACTGCATCTGGTCAAAAACATCGTCAGTAAGTGCGGATGAATTGCGGTAATAGTACAGCGCAAATGTCCAGTTCAGCACCCTCAGCGACATCTCTTGGCTACAGCGGTAATTAGGGCCGCAGTTCACCGGGTTGCTGTTTATCCAAGATAATATCTCGCTGAATACAAATGCAGCGCAATCTTCTTTATAGTGATAGTCGTAACGGATTATATCATACAGATATGAGAACCGCGATTTTTCCCAAACGAATTTTATATCCCCTGCCTCTTTTGAAAGATCGGGTATCTCTGTCCAATGCTTCTTTACATCGTACCGAAAGCCTGAATCCGGGTTGGTGACCCAATCGTAGTCTTTGCCCAGATCAGTAAGCAGGCTGTTGAACAAGAGAAATTTCCCAGCTTTAATGTTATTGTACACCTCTTTTAATTCCGGCTGAGGGTCTTTGGGCAAAGTGAGCGATTCCCTGCTGTCGAAGAAAAACTGCGCATCCTGTTTCTTCCATGCATTGAGTGTAAGATATTGTTTGAATGGTGGTGCGGCAGAAAATTTACTCTTGTAGAGGCCGCTCCTGCGCAGTGTTTCATACCGGGCCCTGAAACTTATATAACGCCAGCCCATATTTCGGGCAAGGTTCATTATCTTATTTATCCTTCCTGCCATTCTCAATTATCAAAGCGTAACAACAAACTCGCTCCCTTCGCCTTCCTTGCTTGTTACTGATATACTACCACCTAATGATTCCACTTGTGTTTTTGTAAGGTATAACCCAAAACCTTTGCTATCATGCCCTGAATGGAATACCTGGTTCAGTTTGAACATTTTATCGCCATGGCGAGCCATGTCCAACCCAAGTCCATTGTCCTTTACCGATAATTGTACTCGTTCGCCGGCCATTTTTGTAGAAATCAGTATCTCAGGTATTATACCGGGCTTCGCATATTTGAGCGCGTTACTGATGAAATTATAGAGGATACTTTCGAGGTATGCCCTTGGATATTTTATAAACTCCACACCAAGTTCCAGATCTATTTTTGCCCTTTTCTCAAATATTGCACTCTGCAATTGCGTGGTCACTTCGTTCACCACGGCATTCACATCGCAGTCATTCATCGGCATAGCCTTGTTCAGCTTTATCTCAGCTATCTTCATCAGCGATGCGAGGCTGCTCATTAGCGATGTGCTGGCATCCTGTATGAAAGTCAGGCCTTCTTCAACAGTGAAGGCGCCGCTAAGGTTGCCCTCCTGACTGTCCTTATTGTTCTTGGCCAGCAGCGCGTCTGTAAGCAACTTGATATTAGCAGCGGGCCCCCTCAGGTTATGCGCTATTATATAACTCAATTCTTCCAACTGGCTTACTTTATTGAGCAGGTGAGCCTTGGCAGCTTCAAGCTCTGCGTTTTTCCTCGTGTTTTCGCTCTCCAGTTCCTTTATCTTGGTAATGTCCACCGCCTGTGCTATAAAGAACTTCGGTTCATCATCCTTGCCCCATACCAGCGATAAGGTAAACAGCGCGTGTACAAGTGTTCCATTACGTGCTACATATCGTCGTTCTCTTGTGAAGCTGGGTATCTCGCGCCTGAGCATTTTCTTCACCAGTGCCTTATTCTCCTTCCGCTCATCAGGGTGCGTTATATCCCGGATATGAACCTGCATCAACTTGTCGCGGCTATACCCGGTCATTTGACACATTACTTTATTTGCATCCAACCACTTTCCGTCCGGACTTAACATCGCCATGCCTATACCGGAGTCGTGGAATGCGCTCTCAAAAGTATCTTTACTTGTTTTAAGTGATTCCTGAACGGAAATCATTTCAGATATATTCATGGAGTAGCCTATGATTATATCCAGTTTATCGTGCCTGCCAAATACCGGGTACAGTCTACGGAGTGTATGCTTTATATTGCCAAGCACATCTACAGATCTTTCCACCCACTCTATTATCCTTCTCTCATTACGAGCAGCCTCATACATCACTCTTCTCCTCGCAGGTATAGTCATGGGCTTATTCCTTAACCTGAAGTAGTCCTCATCAGTCTTCCCGATAAGCCATTTACGTGTTTCTTCATCCGGTATGGCACCCGGGTTCACATAAAGGAAACGGTATTCGCTATCGAGAACCACAATATCCGCAGATACGTTGTTCAGGATACGCTCATAAAACGCCCTCTGAGTTTCTAATTTCTTTTCTGTATCAACTTCCTGTGCCGTATTTGCTATTTCACGCAGTTGCTCAATGACCAAAAACAATTTGTCCTTATCAGGATGTATAGGTAATACCCTGATACCATATATAGCTTCGCGATTATTGTTTTGTACTACATGCTCCAGGTAGCCATTCTGCCCTGTCTTAAATGCTTCCCTCACTTTTACACTACAACCCGCCAACAGGTTATCTGTTGTAATTTCTTTTAATTTCTTCCACAGGTTATCTTCTTCGCGCTCACCTTCCCTGTACCATATACCGCAAATAAACTCGTCCCTGTTTACTTCCACAACACGCTCACCTACCTGCAGTAAGGTATGCACGATTGTTTCAATAGCAGATGCTACATTATTTTTCATAATACAAAGCGAACTATTTCAGGCTAAATATACTTATAATATGTGTAACAATACGCATTGCTGTCTTACCGTCCCATAATTCTGGTATTTCGCCCTTCTTCCAGTCACCCGAAAACAGTCGTTTAAAGGCCGGCCCGATGCTTTTGGGGTCTGTGCCCAGCAGTTCGTTAGTACCTACTGTACATGTTTCCGGCCTTTCCGTACTATCTCTCAGGGTCATACAAGGTATGCCCATCACCGTGGTCTCCTCTGTTATGCCTCCCGAATCCGTTACAACTGCCTTTGCGTTCTTCACGAGGTAATTGAATTCCAGGTAGCCTAATGGCCCTATAACATGCAGATTTGGTGCGGAGATACCAATAGTCTCCAGCATTTTTGCGGTACGGGGGTGAACAGGGAAAATGAGCGGTTTCCCTTCAGATGCATTCACTATCTCGGTCACCAACTCTTGTAATGTTTCCTTTGTGTCCACATTATTAGGGCGATGCAGGGTCATTACTATGTATTCCTTCTCTTTCAGCCCGTACGTATCCCATATTTCCGGTTTGCGGAAATTAGGCAACTGCTTGTACAGTGTATCTATCATAGTGTTGCCCACAAAGAATATGCGATCTTCCGTCACGCCGCTTTTTCTCAGGTTCCGGTTAGCTACTTCGGAGGTAGTAAAGAAATAATCAGTGATGGCATCGGTCACTATCCGGTTTATCTCTTCCGGCATTGTCCAGTCGCCTGAGCGGATACCACCTTCCACATGCGCCACCTTTATATTGTTCACCTTTTTGGCGGCAATCGAGCATGCCATTGTTGAGGTCACATCACCAACGACCACACATAGGTCGCAAGGCTTTTCCATCAGCAGCTTTTCATAGCCAATCATTATTTTACCTGCCTGCTCGGCCTGCGTGCCCGAGCCCACTTCCAGATTGTGGTGCGGGGCAGGAATATTGAGTTGCTCAAAAAAATCGCCGCTCATCTTCTTATCATAGTGCTGCCCCGTATGTACAAGACGGTAATGAATATCCACTCCTGCTTTGCGTTGCGATTCTATTGCCTCTATTATTGGCGCTATCTTGATGAAATTCGGCCTTGCCCCTGCTATAATGTCTATTAACATGAATATTGATCGTTCTTTTACTTTTTAACTTTTAACTTCTACCCACTCACGCTTCATCAGGCTCTCCACAGCCGCAAGCCCAGCAAGCGTAGTGTTCACTATCTCGTCAAAAGGTATCAATGCCTCCCCGCCATTCTTCACCCGCTCTGCCAGCAATTTGAACTGCGCGGCATGCCCTTTGTCGGTATTCGTTTTCAGCTTAGAGAAACCGCTCGTGCCAAATCCCTCAGTAACACAGAAATTATCGGTCACCAGTGTTCGCTCTTGCGCGTATACTTCTATCCGCTCCTTCTGGTAAGCCTTCGAGCCATTCGCAAAATAGTTGATTACCCCTGTGCTGCCATTCTCATACTGTAGCAGTATGGAGGCATTGTCCGTGTTCGCCTGAGGGTTCGCACCCATAGCGTTCATACACACTGCTTTCACCTTACTGCCCGTGAGGAAAGTGATTAAGTCTATATAATGACATGCCTCGCCTATTATGCGCCCGCCGCCCACCTTCATATCATGCACCCAGCTATTGGCGGGTATATTGCCTACGTTCATGGTAGCTATCACATTCATTTGGGCGCTGCCCACCACTTGTTTCACTTTTTGCATATGCGGAGAGAAACGCCGGTTGAAACCCACCGTGAGCGTTTTACTGCCATTGTAAGCGGCAAGTATGTCATCCAGTTCCTCCCGGTTCAGCGCAAGGGGCTTTTCTACAAACACATGCTTGCCCCCGTTCAGGCACTCCACCACCATACGCGCATGCTCGTTGTGGCGGGTGGTGATAATTACCAAGTCTACATTAGCATCGCCCAGAATGCTTTTATAGTCGCTGGTGCTTTTGCCAATCTTGTATTTTTTCGCCAGTGCCGTTCCCGTCACGCCGCTTGCGCTGGCTATGGAGTACAACGGCGCGCCTATGGCTGCCAGTGCGGGTAGCATGGTCATGCTGGTAAAGTTTCCGGCACCTATGATGCCAATGCCCCCCTTGCCCGGAGCGAAGCTGCCGCTGGTCACCGTTATCGTATCCGCCGCATCGCTGTCTGCCGGGTACTCCAGTATACTGGCAATGCTGTTGCCGGCACCTATATTGTTATATATCCGGTCATACTCCGCCAGTGGCACCCGCTCCGTTATCAGCGACTTTACTTCCAACTTGCCTGAAGCTATCGTTTGCAGTATGGCTTTGAAATTCCTTTGCTCCGTCCACCTTACAAAAGGCAGGGGATAATCTATTCCGCCCTTTTCATAATTATCGTCATACCGTCCGGGTCCATACGAGCAAGACACCCGGAAGGTGAGCTCTTTCTCATAAAAGTCGGCCCGGCTAATGTTCAGTCCTATCACCCCCACCAGTATTATCCGGCCTCGCTTACGGCTCATCTTCGCCGCCTGCGCTATCAGTTCATCCCCTTTGGCTGATGCCGTTATGATTACCCCATCTGCCCCTATATTGTCCGTTAGCTCTGTTACCTGTTTTACCACATCTCCACCAGCTTTGGGGTTAATGGTGACGATACCCTTCTTTTGGGCTATGGCTATTTTTCGCTCATCAAGGTCTATGCCTATCACCCTGCACCCGTTAGCTACTAAGAGTTCAGCCGTTATCAGGCCTATCAGCCCAAGGCCCACAACTACTATCGTTTCGCCCAGTTGCGGATCGCAAAGTCTTATGCCTTGCAGCCCTATGGACCCTATTACCGTAAATGCTGCCTCTTCATCAGTTACACCATCAGGCACGTGGGCACACAGATTCTTAGGTACGCAAACAAATTCGGCATGAGCCCCGTTTGATGCCACCCTGTCGCCGGTTTTAAAGTCAGGCACACCCTCGCCTACCGCCACCACTTTGCCTACATTGCAGTAGCCCAGCGGCAGGGGCTGCCCCAACTTGTTGCGCACGGCATCCAGTGTGGGCTTCAGGCCATCGGTTTTTATCTTGCCCAAAACCTGTTTCACTCTTTCCGGCTGCTGCATGGCCTTTTGCAGCAGGCTTGCCCGCCCGAACTCCACCAGCATGCGCTCTGTTCCCACGCTTACCAAGGTACGGGTGGTCTTTATCAGCACATGGCCGCGCTTCACTTTTGGCGCAGGCACTTCTTCAAGCACAGTTTCTCCCGTCTTAAAAGATTGAATGATTTGTTTCAATGTATAATGGGTTAAAATAATGAGAAGCTGTATTCAAGCTCTGTTAACATACAAAGATAATTATTAATCGGAGACCGCCACCCGTAGGCGGCAGCTATGGCTACTCATAATACTCTATCTTACGGGCTATGAAGAAATGCTCAGTCATAGTGCCGGTAACGCTCTGGGTGAGCCAGTTGCCGTGTTTGTCAAAACTGAGGTTGGTCTCTACGGTCTTTTTCGTGTAATCAGCGTTATAGGTGGTTTTTTCTATCGCCAGGCCTGCGGAGTCCAGTGTCCTGAAGATGTGGCTGCTTGCGTCCCCGGCCTCCTTCTGGCAGATAGTCCATTCATTGTCGCGGTAAAAGTAATCCAGGAGGCAGGTTTGTTTGCCGGTACCATCAAACGATTTCGCGAGCGCGACTTTCTTTTTCGGGTTGTAGGTGTAGAGCGTCACACGGTCCAGCTTGCCGGTGCTGTAGCTGTGCTCCTCGCGCATGTTGCCCGTACTGTCGTACCAGTAGTCGTACCTATATGTCATCTCGCGCCCGTCGTAATAGCGGTGGTCTTCTTGCCTCACCAGGTGATCTTGCAGGTCGTATTTGTAACTGACCATGCGCACCTGCCTGCCGGTTTCGTCATATTCTGTGCGCTTTGCCACCAACCCGTTAGGTGTTGTATCATAGTCCATGCACTTCATGGGGTTGAGCTTCAGCACGTAGTCGTTGTGCATGGTTTCTACAAGGTTGCCCCGTCGGTCATACCTGTCCACAGTCTTCTGGAAGGGTATTTTCATCGCCTCATCCACGTACTCTGTCTCGGTCACCATCCTTACCCTGCCGCGCAGGCCTGCTTCGGCAAGGTCGTTGTCCGGCTGTGCCTGTGCCGATGGCATCAGGGATAAAAAGCATAAGGCCGAAAGCAGTAGTTTCATATTGCGGGGACGCAAAGTAAAGGAAATAATCCGGAGGCATCAAAGGACCTGCGGGCACCTCAACTATTGAAGGTTATGCGTTAGCATGTGCTTTTTTTACACTTTTTCGTACATTTTTTTGGGTTGATGTTTTAATGTGTAACATGCTGATATATAAACTACAACAAAATATTTTTTGCACACTATCTTCACACTTTTTTCACAGAATTTTTCGTCGTAAGTCGTAAGTCATAAGTCGTAAGTCTGCGAGTAGAAAAAATCACAAAGGCCACAATCCCGATAGCTATCGGGATCACAAAGCAGTCGGTCAAAGAACTTATACCAATTACATGTCAAATGTAGGCATGAAAAAAGGCCTCACGCAAAGGCGCAAAGACGCAGTTCTCGTATTATGTTTTTAAGTCCGCAAGAGTGTGTCACAATGCCTGGTTTTGATGTCGATTTGGTATTACCCGGTATTATTCGGGGTATCAGGTAAAGTTCGGGGATGTGGTGATGGCTGCAAAATAAAAAAAACGTCATGGTACAGAAACTGTACCGTCATGGTTTTTGGGTGCAGGATGGGCGCGGGTTACAGACGAAAATGGTGTTTTGGGAAATGTCTGAACCTCAGATTAAACGAGATTAGGCTGATGAACCTGTTGTACGTAGCAGTTTTTTAATCAAGGTCGGTTTCTTCGAGTGTAAAGATGTCATTGACTGTGGTACCGAATACGTTGGATATCCTTAAGGCCAGCAAAGCGGACGGCACATAACGCCCTGTCTCGATGGAGTTAATGGTTTGGCGTGATACATGTACTTTATCGGCCAGGTCTTGCTGTGTGAGGTCGTGTTTCGCACGTTCTACTTTTATGGTGTTCTTCATTTACCCGCGTATTTTTTCTAAGTAGTAAGAAATCAGGTAAGTGAACAGCATGAACATGACAACCTGCTGCGCCGGCATGGTTTGAACCGGTTCTTGTAAGAGGATATCTATGAAGGGGCTGATGAATACCAAAACCACCCCTCCTATAAAACTGGCGGCCATGCCCCGCAGGCGCATGGCCACGAGCATTTCATCTTCCACTTTGTCTTTTGACAGTACGATAATAAGTAGCCCGAGGATTAGGCCGTTCAAAAGAAAGACTTTGCCGTCTTTTAATAAATGTGGCATCGTTGTCTTGAAAATAACCATAGCCACAATAGATAAAAGTATAACCACCAGCCCGACTATTTTGAATTTGCGTGGCAACAAAACAGGTTTTTTGCGTATTGGTTTGCTTTCCATTTTGTAAAGTTTGTTTGTCTTATTAGCAAATATAGTGGGACTTATATACGAAAAGACACAACGAAAGTATATATACGACCCAAAGCCGCCATATGTTGGATTTACGGCTTCTTTTTATCCTCTTTTGCTCTGCGGGCTTTATCCTTCTTTACAACCTTGAATACGTCAAGGAAAGTGCCTTTAATGGCTACTTTCTGTGCGTATTGTTTGGTATCTGATTTCTTCGCTGCTTTTGCCATTCTCCAAAATTACTAACCATTCAAAAAACCATAAAATATTTATTATGTTTGATACCCCACCAAAAAGAAAACCTATGTCTAAAGTGAATTTAGATGCGCTAATTCCTAGGGCTGATTTTATATCATCAGGAACGCCGATTGGAAAGCAACCAAATTTGGATAGTTTAAAATTATCGGATTTATTGCCCGACCCAACCGTTAATTACTCATCCATATATCACTTATTGAGAAAGCCAGATTTTCAAAGGGAGACTAATGCATGGGATAAGAAGAGAATTAAAGAGTTAAATAGAGTGCTACATAGACGAGCATTTTATACCTGCAATAATTTTATGGAGAAACGAGCAAACGGGGTTTATTTTTGTGATAGACGGCGCACACAGGTTAAGCGCATTGATAGCGTACATAAATGATGACTATGGGGATGGGAATATATCCCGCCTTCACTATGGACACAGCGACATTCCACCCGCTGAAATCCGATTAGCAAAAGAAACAAGAGAGTATATAAATAGAGAGATAGGTTCTTTTAATAGTTTAATGAAAAAAAGTGGTTCGGCTGCCGACAATCTTAGGCAGGGCGGGTTTGATGTTCAGTTAATACTTGGAGATGTTGTTCGAGCAGAAGATTCTTTTTTTAAAATAAATCAACAAGGTGTTGTCCTTTCACCTACGGAAAGGGCATTATGTAAGGCAAGAAGAAAGCCTAGCAGTATTGCTACTAGGATAATAATTAGGGGTGAATCTGGTACACAATATTGGGAAAACTTCACCGCTGAAAATCAAAAAAATGCGCAGGCTCTTGCAAAGGAGTTGCACGATATGATATTTAACCCGCCATATAATTTAGATTCCAAATCTATTTTATTGCACAATCCATTAGGTGGAAACCTTACAATAGGTACGCCAATGATTTATGAACTTGTCGAGATAATAAGAGATAAATATTATGGCATTAACAAAAAGAAGAAAGGGCAAGATGACGAATTGGACGATAATCTAGTAGGAAGCACCACTGTGGAATACATGATATGGATAAGGAAATTGATTTGGAAAATGCTTAGTGAAAAATCAGGGTCTTTAGGACTGTTCCCTTCTATTTATTTTTACAATAGTGGGAAATTCATTCAGAGCGCATTCCTTGGCATGGCTGCACTTTTGGTTGAAAATGACAATAATGATGAAGTTTTTTTGCCTAAATTTACTAAGGCTCGAAAGCAATTAGAATCATTTTTGATTGAACATAAGGTTTTTTTGAACCAAATAAACTTAAAATACGGTAGTAAAGAACGGTCGTATAGACACATGAAGGGGTTTTATTCAAACCTAATTGACATTATAAACGACACCCCCGACATGTCGCACAAGGATATAATTACTGAACTAAGGAAAATAGGAAAGTATGATTTCTTAAATCCACTAGAAAGCAGTACCGACAGACCAAAATCAGGTAAGTTCCCGAAAGACTTTAAAATATACTACAGCAACAAAGAAGAAGAAATTACCCAACCAGAGTGCAAATTGTGTCACGGGAAATTACACCCTATGTCTAAGAGTTTCGACCATATTAAAAAACAGGAACATGAAGGTGGCTCTGACGAAGCAAATGCGCAAACAACGCACTTGTATTGCAATATGTCTAGAGATAAATTAGTAAAGATGGGGGTGTTTAAAGTAGAAGAAGCAGGGGCTTAATTCCCCTGCTTTCCTATCAATTTGTTGTAGGTAATCCTTGCATTTGTAACAGCCCTTACAGCCTCCGCAAACTTCAATACGCTATCACTTTCACGGTTGTTGTACCTGTATGGATATTTATCCCATTAGCGTTGGGTTTTACGTTTCCCAATTGTGCAGGATAAATGGCGTGTCACTCCCCACCAAAAAAATCCCCCATCCTATTAGCATAGCAGCAAATAATAATTACTTTTGCTAAGTACTATCATATATAAAAATGCAAATAGCTATCATAGGTACCGGCTACGTGGGTTTAGTGACCGGCACCTGTTTTGCGGAAACCGGAAATAACGTCATATGTATAGATATTGACGAAAAAAAAATAAATAACCTTAAAGAGGGCAAGTCGCCCATATATGAGCCGGGGCTGGATGTGCTGCTGGATCGCAACATTAAGGAAAAAAGGCTGCATTTCACCACATCGCTGGCCGATGGCATAAAGGAAGCTAAAGTAATTTTCCTCGCATTGCCTACCCCACCCGGTAAAGACGGATCGGCAGACCTGCAATACGTATTGAATGTGGCCGGCGACCTGAGCAAGATAATAACGCGCTATACGGTAATAGTGAATAAAAGCACGGTGCCCGTGGGCACTGCTGAAAAGGTGCACAATGTGCTGGTGCAAAGCCTCTCCACCGACCTGTTTGACGTGGTATCCAACCCGGAGTTCCTGCGGGAAGGTGTGGCTGTGGAGGATTTTCTGAAGCCGGACCGGGTGGTAATCGGCACCTCATCGGAAAAGGCAAAAAAGGTGATGGATGAATTGTACCAGCCTTACTTAAGGCAGGGCAACCCCATCTACTTTATGGATGAGCGCTCATCGGAAATGACGAAGTATGCAGCAAATTCTTACCTGGCCATGCGTATCTCGTTTATGAACGAGATGGCCAACCTGTGTGAAAAAACGGGTGCCAATGTGGACTGGGTGCGTATGGGCATGGGGGCAGACAGCCGTATAGGCAAACGTTTCCTGTTTCCCGGTATAGGGTATGGGGGCAGTTGCTTTCCCAAGGATGTAAAGGCACTGGCATTCACGGCGCAGGAAATGGATTATGACTTTGAGCTTGTGAATACGGTGATGAAGGTGAACGACCGCCAGAAATTAGTGCTGGGCGCAAAGGTGAAGAACTATTTTGGCAACGACCTGTCGGGTTATACCTTCGGGATATGGGGCCTTGCCTTTAAGCCGGAGACGGACGATATACGCGACGCACCGGCGCTGCAACTGATAGACGAACTGCTGGCCGCAGGGGCGAGGCTACGGGTGTTTGACCCCGAGGCCATGGGAAATGTGAAACAACTGTTTGGCGATAAAATATACTACGCCACCGACCTGTATGATGCCGCCAACGGCACCAGTGCGGTGATAGTGGTGACAGAATGGAGCGAATTCAGGAACCCGGATTTTGAGCGCATATACGGCTCGCTTAAACACCCGGCGATATTTGACGGGCGTAATGTGTACTCCTTAGAGAAAATGCAGGATTTGAGCTTCTACTACGAGAGCATAGGCAGAAAGATCATTCACCCGCAGGTGAGGGACTCGATAGTAGCCAAGCAACATGCAGATATAAGAGAGAGAGGGGTGCTGGATTAAGACCTCTCCCGGCCTCTGCGAAGGAGAGGAGGTGTTATTGTTTTTATAATTGAGATTGTTTTTATTTGATTTATATGGCTAAACGAATATTAATTACCGGTGCTGCCGGTTTCCTGGGATCTCACCTGTGCGACCGTTTCCTGAAGGAAGGATATGAGGTGATAGGTATGGACAACCTGCTGACGGGGAACATCAAAAACATAGAGCACCTGTTCCCGGTGAAGGAATTCCAGTTTTACCACCACGATGTGACGAAGTTTGTGCATGTGCCGGGCAATATTGACTACATACTGCATTTTGCATCGCCGGCAAGCCCGATAGACTATCTGAAAATGCCGATACAGACATTGAAGGTAGGGGCGCTGGGCACGCACAACCTGCTGGGGCTGGCCAAATCGAAAGGGTCACGCATACTGGTGGCATCAACATCGGAAGTGTATGGCGACCCGCTGGAGCACCCGCAGACGGAGGAATACTGGGGCAATGTGAACCCGGTGGGGCCTCGCGGTGTGTATGACGAAGCAAAACGGTTTATGGAGAGCATCACCATGGCCTACCATACTTTTCACAGTGTGGAGACACGCATCATCCGCATATTCAATACCTATGGCCCACGTATGCGCCTTGATGATGGCCGCGCACTGCCCACCTTCATGAGCCAGGCGCTGAGAGGCGAGGACATCACTGTGTATGGCGATGGTTCGCAGACACGCTCCTTCTGCTATGTGGACGACCTGGTGGATGGTATATACCGCCTGCTGCTGTCGGACTACGCAAGGCCGGTGAACATAGGCAACCCATCAGAAATAACGCTGCTGCAATTTGCCGAAGAGGTGCTGAAACTTACGGGGTCTAAATCGAAAATAGTATTTGAACCACTGCCACAGGACGACCCAAAGCAGCGCCAACCCAACATTACCAAGGCGATGAACATACTTGGCTGGGAGCCGAAGATAGACAGGCACGAGGGGCTGAAGCGTACGCTTGAGTACTTTAAGCAGCATATATAGGCATTAACAGTTTTCTCCCAAATAATAACGCCCCTTTTCCAGGGGCGTTATTATTTGCGTTGAATGAAGAAGA
This sequence comes from uncultured Flavipsychrobacter sp., assembly GCA_964493865.1. GTDB lineage: Bacteria > Bacteroidota > Bacteroidia > Chitinophagales > Chitinophagaceae > Nemorincola. The sequence goes on along the minus strand of CAZBPS010000003.1, from coordinate 18,941 downwards.
CTTATTATGGTTAGCCGTTTATGGCAGCTATGCCGGGTAGTTCCTTGCCTTCAAAATATTCGAGCATGGCACCACCACCGGTGGACACATAACTTACCTTATCAGCAAAACCGAATTTATTGACCGCTGCTACGCTATCGCCACCACCTACCAGTGAGTATGCACCATGCTTAGTAGCGGACACTACAGCCTCGGCAATGGCCTTGGTGCCATGCTGGAATTTATCCATCTCAAAAACGCCCATCGGGCCATTCCAGAGGATGGTCTTAGAGTCGTTGATGATTTTTTTAAACTGCTCTATCGCCATAGCACCAATATCGAGCCCCATCCATCCGGTGGGCACCTCAGAGCTCAGGGCAGATGAGGTGTTGGCGTCGGCGGCGAATTTATCGGCAATAATGCTGTCGGCAGGTAGATGGATGCATACGCCCTTTGCTTTTGCCTTCTCCAGTAGTTCCAGTGCCATATCCAGGCGGTCTTCCTCACAGAGCGAATTACCGATGATACCTCCTTCTGCCTTGAAGAAAGTATATGCCATGCCGCCGCCTATTATAATATCGGTGGCCCTATCCAGCAGGTTCTCGATGATGAGTATCTTGTCTGATACCTTGGCGCCGCCAATAATAGCGGTGAAAGGCTTCTGATTGTTGTGTAAAACATTTTCTGCTGCCTTCACCTCACCCTCCATCAATAATCCAAACATCTTTTTATCGCCGGGGAAGAATTGCGCGATGATAGCTGTAGAGGCATGAGCACGGTGCGCTGTGCCGAAAGCATCATTTACATACACATCTCCCAACTTCGACAGTTTTTCGGCAAAGTCTTTATCTCCTTTTTCTTCCTGCTTGTAGTAGCGCAGGTTCTCGAGCAACAATACCTGTCCCGGTTTGAGGGCTGCGGCTTTTTGCGCGGCATCGTCGCTGATGCAATCATCACTGAATTGCACTTCGGTGCCAAGCAGGCCGGAGAGGTGTGCAATTACGGGCTTCAGCGAAAAATCGGCCAGGGTAAGGTGCGGCTTCTTTTCAATATCCTTCAGCGGACGACCCCAGTGGCTCATCAATACTACGCTACCGCCGTCGGCCAGCACCTTTTTAATAGTGGGCAATGCCGCGCGGATGCGGGTATCATCAGTTATGGTGCCGTTCTTTATAGGCACATTGAAATCAACGCGTATGAGCGCTTTCTGATTTGCGAAATTGTGATTGGAGAATGTGGACATAAATGCTATCGATTCAGGATGTAAAAATAATAAAAGCCCGCATCGAATGAATGCGGGCTTTATCAATAGTATAAATTAATAATTATTTACTGATCAAACCTGCGAAATACTTCACCGTGCGCACAAGCTGGCTCACGTAGCTCATTTCGTTGTCGTACCAGCTAACGGTTTTTACCATTTGAGTGTCGCCCTGGGTCATAACCCTTGTCTGGGTGGCATCAAACAATGAACCGTAAGAAGTGCCGATGATGTCGCTGCTTACTATTTCGTCTTCAGTGTAGCCAAAGCTATCGTTGGCTGCGGCTTTCATTGCAGCGTTTATCTCTTCTATGGTCGTCTTTTTGTTCAGGATAACGGTTAACTCTGTAAGCGAACCGGTAACGGTAGGCACACGCTGTGCAGAACCATCCAGTTTGCCCTTCAGGCTTGGCAGCACAAGGCCGATGGCTTTCGCTGCACCGGTAGAGTTAGGAACGATATTTTCTGCGGCTGCGCGTGCGCGGCGAAGGTCGCCTTTAGCGTGTGGCGCATCCAGCGTGTTCTGGTCGTTGGTATAGGCGTGTACGGTAAGCATAAGGCCGGTAACAATGCCAAAGCTGTCGTCGAGTACCTTGGCCATAGGTGCCAGGCAGTTGGTAGTGCAAGATGCGCAGCTGATAACTGTTTCGCTGCCATCAAGTATGTTATGGTTTACATTGAAAACCACGGTCTTCATTTCGCCGGTTGCCGGTGCAGAGATAACGACACGTTTAGCACCTGCTGTAATGTGTGCTTGCGCTTTTTCTTTGTCTGTAAAGAAACCGGTACATTCCAACACCACATCTACATTGTGTGTGCCCCATGGAATCTGCGCAGGGTCTTTCTGTGCATATATTGTTATCGATTTGCCATTTACAACGATGGCGTTATCCGTATGCTGTACATCCTGCCCGAAACGGCCCTGTGCGGTATCGTATTTCAGCAGGTGCGCCAATACGTTTGGCTTAGTAAGGTCATTGATAGCGACTACTTCTATGCCTTCCATGTTGTATATCTGGCGGAAAGCGAGACGGCCTATGCGGCCAAAGCCATTGATGGCGACTTTTACTGTATTCATTTTATGAGATTAATTAAAGAACGTTTTTTAAAATGTGGCGCAAAGGTACGGGTACGGCGGGTAAAATCCAAAGTCATATTTAACAATAAAATAAAATGACACATAGGCGTATTACAGAGTAGAAAGAAAAAAGTATTTTCAACCTTATGGAGCAACAAATAAAAGAAGGGGAAAGTATATATATAGCGCCTGTTCAACGCTGGATAGAGAACGGCCATATATTCCTTTGGCTGCTGAAGGATTCGTGCTGGGCCGGCGGCTGGCGTGAGGGCGGCATTTTCATGATATTTCCTACAATAGCCGTAGCGTTGTATATACTGTGGCGGTCAAGAGGCCACCGTCCGGAATTGTTTCATAACCTCGCTATTTGTATATGGATTATTGCAAACTCGGTATGGATGGTGAGTGAATTCTACGAGGTGGATGCTGAATATAAAAAATATGTGGTGATGATATTTGCTACGGGTATTCTGCTATTGCTGGTTTATTATCTTTTCTTTTTCAAAAAAGACAGGAAGAAAGAGAAAGAGGCAGAAATACAAATGAAAAGCGTGCTATAAATATCAATGAATACCCCTGGCATTGAGCGCGCGCTGGTATGCGCGCGCGTTGCGTATCTGCTGCTCGAATGTAGAGGCAAAATTTGAATAGCCACTAAAATCCTCTTTAGCGCAAAAGTAGAGATAGGTAGTTTTAGGAGCAGTGAGTACCGCTTGTATGGAGCTCGTAGCTGGGGTGCATATAGGACCAGGTGGCAAGCCGGCGTACATATAAGTATTGTATGGCGAATTGATCTCCAGCATCTTTCCTGTTACCCTGCGTATGGTGAAGTCGCCGATAGCGAATTTAACCGTTGGGTCGGCCTGAAGCCTCATGCCTATTCTGAGCCTGTTCAGGTACACGCTGGCTATTTTAGGTTTGTCTTCCTGCATGTTTGTTTCCTCATCTACTATAGAGGCAATGATGGTGGCCGATGCAGGTGTGAGCCCATTTGCCTGTGCCATTCTGATACGGCTGCTATCCCAGAACTTCGAATAATGCTTTGCGAGTTTCCGCAGTGCATTGTCAGCAGATGTGTTCCAGAAGAATTCATAGGTATCGGGGCGAATAAGACACATGATGGTATTTGTGTCTAATCCATATTGTGCCGCATATGCTGTGTCTTGCAGTTTTTGCCTGAATGCTGTTGAATCAGGCTCCAGGTTGGTGGCAAGCAGGCGGATGAGGTCACGCTTAGTTCTTAGTTTATTTATAGTGAGTTTTACCGGGGTTTGCGCACCGTTTCTCAACATGCGCATCATGCGGAAGTTGCTCATACCTGCATCTATCTTGTATTTCCCTGCGTGCACATGGGCGGGCAAGTTGCGGGAGCGGGCCAGCAAGTCGAAACTGAACATATCACTCACAAACCCACCATCTTCCAATGCCTTTTTCAGCGCTTGGTAATCGGAACCTGAACGTACATACAAATACTCACCTTCAGTAAACGTGCCGGTATTGGGGCCGAATATCCTGTATATGGCAAACAGCGAAAGGGCAGTAACAATAATGATGAAAGGGCCGAAAATCCCTGACTTTTTCTTTTTCGGTTTTGCCATGCCGCTAATTTAGCTGATAAATTGATTGGTTGGGAATTTGGTGCCTCAGCCGGTTTTTTTTAGATTATTCCTCCTCCAGTTTAGTGCCTGTTTGGGTAAAGCTGACTAGCCGTTTTTTATATAAAGCCCCCATCGTCATTTTAAAGGTCTTTTTGCTCATGCCGAAGTAGGCGTAAATATCCTCCGGCGCCGATTTGTCATTATATGGGAGGTAGCCGTTATTGTTTTTCAGCATGGTAAGTATTTTCTGCTCTTCATCCGGCACCTTGGCATAGCCCTTGGTGCCCAGGGCAATATCTATCTTATTGTGCTCGCGTATCTGCTTTACAAAACCCTTTACCTTCTCACCTACCTCCAATTCCCTGAACACTTCGTTATGGTGCAGCAGGCCCATGTGCCGGCTATTGATGATAACCTTGTAGCCAATGTCCGTCTTCTGGTACACTACAAGGTCCACCTGCTCATGCTCTTTTACTGTCAGCTCATAGTTACTGAGGAATTTATCTATTTTTTCCGTGCCTGTTACACGGCCAGTCCTCTCATCTATGTACAGGCGCACTAGTCGTTTATCTCCCGGCCTCATTCTCTTTTCCTGATTGGCTATGGGAACAAATACATCCTTCATTATTCCCCACTTCACAAAAGCCCCGCTGGGGTTTACATCGGCTACCTCCATCAGTGCTATTTCGCCTACGGTAGCATAGGGTTTATCAGTAACGGCTATAAGTCGCCCTTCGTTGTCGTGATAAACGAAGACTGTTATCTCGTCTTCAGGTTTCAGCCCTTCGGGTACATATCGTTTAGGCAGTAGTATCTCATCTTCCCCGCCATCGAGGTACATGCCGAAATCTACTTCCTTTACTACTTTAAGTGTATTGTATTCGCCCACTTTTACCATAGCCTGCAAGTTACGGCGATAAGTTGATTGGTTAACTGGTTAATTAGTTGATCAGTTAATAAGTTGATTAGGAGGGCTATTTATTTTTTGTTCTTACATCAGACAGGAAGTAATTGTTCCAAAGTAGGTTTGCCAGAGAGGTGTTATAGTGGCTGTACTCATATCGGGACAGGATGCCGGAAATGTCCTCGAATTTTAGCCAGTAAGGAGCTTCGGAGTATATGCCATCTATATCAGAACTGTTTTTTCCGAAAGGAACAATGTATGATATTTTTATTTGCGCTTTACCGGCATAAGGTGCGAACGTGCAGTCTTCGATAAGTTTATATTTGGGGTCGTGACTGTAAAACAACAGGCAGTGTGTCATTACTCTCATACATTCCTGACCAGTAACGGGGTCTACGATGATTGCTGTATCAGATGGCGGGTAAACCGCTGAGCGGGGCAATATCTTTCCAAGACTGTCGTATATCGTAATCTTCCCATCGGCTATTTTAGATGAAATTACATCTGATAGGGTACTGTCCGTATTTACTTCCTTCAGGTTTTTTGCGCTTGTGTTCTCGGGGTCAAGGTCTAATATGCGAGTTGTTTGTGTCCAGATGTTGGCAAACGTTAGCGGTTTAATATCGAGCGTTTTCCCAAAGTATGCTTTCCCGAGGATTGCGGCTACTGCCTTTGAAGGATACAACCGGTCATGCCGCGCAATAATTTTTGCGGCTTCGGTATACTTTACCCAGAACAGTACTTTTACCGCATCGAAATCTGTGCCATATACCTGCATCAATGGAGCTATCCCTAATATCTGGATAGTTGTTATGCCCTTTGACCTGTCAAAAGACCATTCCTCCATTAATCTATACTTTTTATAATCAACATCTGGTTTGATAATTTTTATTGTTTCAATGCCTGTTACCGGGTCTACCACCATGGTAGTATCATGCGCACTGCGGTAAATATTATCTAAGCCATCCGCACCTATTCTGTTTCTGAAAGTATGGTCAATACCTGAATACGCCACTATTTCCCCTCTTCTTATCGCTTTATCAAGCATATCCACCAGCGTGGAATCTATTATCCTTACCTTTCCGCTTGTGCGCTCATTCAACTCTATCTCCCGCACCACTAATCTTTTCCATACCACATCCTGCGCAAGTATATTTTGCGCTCCTGCCAGTATCAGGATAACCGATAAACAGATATTTAGCAATCGGGGGCTACGCATATCTTTGAGTTTACTATAAATATACTGCGTGATACGCCCCTTTGCCAAATAAACAGGGATGAACCAATAAAATACTGGGGTAAATAGATACGATTATGCTTTGCGCTTGATGCTGCAGCCTATAGACTTTATGGTTTTCGGGTCCACCTCTTTGCCTGCTATCATGGCATTGATGGCATCCTCTATATACATCTGTTTATACTCCTTGGGGTTGCCGGGATTGTCGTTCATGGCACCCTTATATACCAGTTTCATATTGTTGCCGAACAGGAATATCTCGGGTGTATGGTTTGCGCCAAACAGGTCAGCAAGTTTTGAATTCTCATCTACCAGATATGGAACTGTGAACCGCTGTTTTTTTGCATATTGTGCCATAGCATCGAACGAGTCGTCGCCATCACGCCTTGCTTCGTTTGAATTGATGACAACCGCACCTATGCTATGGGCGGCGGCATACTCCAGTGTTTTTTTGATAATTGGTTCATTCTTGATAACATAGGGGCAGGTATTGCACGAGAAGATAACGAGCAACCCATTCTTGTCGGCGGCATTTTTTATTGATGTCGGTTTGCCATTGGTGTTTTTCAGCACTACCTCTGCGGCGGGCAGGCCATCGCCGGGATTAATGCCCTGCGCCGATGTGATAGTAGCTATAAATAAGGTGGCTATTGCCAGTAAGGTAGTTTTCATGATTGCAATTTTTTTGTAAATATAGGATACTCTATGTAATTACAGTTCCGTTCACGGCCGGGGTTTGGTTTCCAGACTGATGTGCTCATCCCCCTCCTGATAAGGGAGGTAGGTGACGATGAACTGGAACATTTCATCTGTAGCCTTCATGCTGCCATTGCGGTCGCGTACCAGTTGTGGGGGGCTAAAGGGGTTGTTGAGGTTCCTGCGGGTGTTGTCATACAGCCCCTCGGCTACTATAGTGCTGCCTGCCGGTATTTTCACCATTTTTTTGAACGTATAAAAATACTGCCAGTTAAAATCCCATCGGGTTATCGAGATAAGCCTTATCGTGTCTCCATTGGGTTTCAGCGCATATGCCTTAAAGCTCTTGCCCAGCAGGTGCATATGCGGGTTTATAGTCAGTATAGAAATATCGAACGGCACACGGAAGCGGCTGAATACCTGCTTTACGGTATCTGGCAGTATGATGAGGTTTGGCTCCACGGGTGCCACTCCAAGCGTGCCCAACTGAAATTCCTGCACAGGACGGTTCGGTGGTGCCTTTGAGAAAAATACATTTATGTAGGAACTATCCAGTATATCGTCCTTTTTCGCAAAACCATAATGCAAATCGTTGAGCAGGAAGGCGCCTTTCTGCGGCAACCTGTAGCCACCAAGGCCATCGGGATATTTCTGCCCTACCACCCCCGGCAGGTAGTTCACCACCGATTTTTGCAGGTTCGGATAGCTGCCGTCGTCATTGGGCAGGCCCAGTTTCTGGTAAGCCTGTAGTAGTGTTGAAGTGTCTGCAGCCATATCCACTATCTGCTCCCCTGCAAAAACGTTTGTCTTTTTTCCCGCTTCATATGTTACCATATCGCCGTTTACATGGTGTACAATATTCGACTTGCCCGGTATAAACTCAATGAGGCTGGCAAAGGTATCGGCAGGCAACTCAAACGGCACTTTTACAAGCAGAAACTGGTCGCCGCTATATGCTTTGATAAAGTAGGGTTTTACAGCCAGCCTAAGGTCAGGTGTGCCGATGGTGGAGCCCACAGGATATTTGGGCAGTACAGGCAGCTTGTCTTTCGGCCCCTCGGGTGCGCCCTGTGTCGCCCATTTTTCCAGTATTTGTATGTCGCGGTCTTTTAGTACCCGCTGTCCCACGAATTCGGTGTAGTGCGGGTCGGCGGGCCAGGGCGGCATTATCCTTTCCCGCACCACAAAGGCGGATGCCCCGGCATATTTCCTGGCATCTTCATAGCTTACCAGCGAGAAGTGGGCGCTGCCACCCGGCATATGGCAAATAGTGCAGTTATTGTATAGTATGTCGGCTACGTGTTCGGTGAAGGTGATGTTAGCGGGTATAGTTTCTTCAGTATTGCAAGCGGAGAATTGCAATAAAAGGGGTAGCCCCCCAATAAACAATAAGTTTCGTTTATTCTTTGTCATCTGCCTCCGATTTTGATAACCTACCCAGCAATATACTCACATTAAGCTCATAGCCCAGCAGTATGATAGTGGTATTGAGCCACACCCAAACCATAAAGGCGATAAGAGTGCCTATGGAGCCGTACACTTTATTGTAATGAAAAAAATGATTTACCATGAAAAAAAATACTGCAGTGGCAATTATGGACGATATAGTAGCAAACACCGACCCCGCGGAAACAAAGCGGAACCTGTGCTTAAGGGAGGGGCCGTATGTGTATATGAGGGATATGGCTACAAACACAATGAGTGAGAGGATAAAGAAGCTCACAGTTTTTACCGCCACCATGCTGTGAAAGGTTTTGCGGATATACGGATTAAGGTCACGGCTCTGGAAAACGAGTACGGTAATACCCGCCATAATAAGGGTGATGAGCATTACAGTGAGCTTAATGGCTGTCCAACGGCGGCGCACGCCTGTCCTTTTTACGTATAGGGATGGGTTGCTGTCAAAACTACGAATAAGGCCGATGATGCCATTTGATGAAAAGAAAAGCACCAGCAATATACCAAATGACAGTGCATCGCGGTGCTGCTTGTGCATCAGGTCATTGACTACACCGCGCACATTATGGTAAAAGCTGTTGTTGGGCGAGAGTAGTTTTATTGTGTTCAGTATGGTCTGCTCCACGTTCTTCAGCGGCAGGTAAGGCACCAGCGAGAACAGGAACAGGAAGGTAGGCGGCATTGCCATCAGGAAGTTGTATGTGACTGCGGCGGCACGCTCCTGCAACCGAAGCGTCTTTACCTTCTGCGAAAAAATACGCCAGGTAGAGAACAGCGAAGCGCCGTTAAAGCCCGGAAGTATGATACGGTGCGCGAGTTTATATGCATAGCGCACCGGCAGCAAATCATTGATATTGTGAGTTTTGGGCATTAATACCCAAAAGTAAAACCTTTAACGGTTGCAGTCAAAAATTATAGAGAAATAACTGCACTTAATCATTACAGGTTCTTCAATATAAAATCTGTCATTCGGTTATAGAGATGAAGGCGGGTGTTGCCGCCTGATATGCCATGCGCTTTGTCGGGATAGTATTCACTGTCAAATTCTTTCCCTGCATTGATGAGCGCGTTAGACAACATCACCGCATTCTGAAAATGTACGTTGTCATCGGCAGTACCGTGTATCAGCAGTAATTTTCCTTTCAGGTTTCCGGCCATTTTTTCAGGTGCATTATCATCATATCCTGTAGGATTTTCCTGTGGGGTGCGCATATACCGCTCAGTGTATATGTTGTCGTAATATCGCCAGTTGGTAACAGGCGCTACCGATATGGCTGCTTTAAACACATCATTGCCCTTCATGAGGCAGGTGGCACTCATGAAACCACCATAGCTCCAGCCCCAAATCCCTATGCGGTTCTTGTCCACATATGACAGCTTGCCCAGATTTTTGGCCACGGCTATCTGGTCGTCGCTTTCATACTTGCCTAATTGCAGGTAGGTCTTCTTCCTGAATTCCTCTCCCCTGAAGCCGGTACCCGTGCCATCCACGCATACAATGATGTAGCCCTTTTCGGCCAGCATCTGGTGCCACCAGTAGTTGCCCACGGGGAACCTGTCGGCTACCTCCTGCGAATTAGGCCCGCTGTACTGGTACATAAGCACCGGGTACTTTTTGTTCTTATCAAATCCCGGAGGGGTTATCATCCATGCATTCAATTCTTCATTCGCGCCTTGTAATTTTGTGAGTTGGATATTGCCCCAGGCATATTCCTTCATCTTTGCCGCCAGGTCTTTGTTGTCTTCCAGAGTGCGTATCACCTTTCCTTCTGCGTTTCGCAGGGTATAGACAGGCACACTGCTCAGCGTGGAATTTTTATCTACAAAAAAACTATAACCGGCACAGGGAGTGATGCTGTGTATGCCTTTTTCGGGTGTAAGGCATTTTTTGTTGGTTCCATCCCAGTTTACTGTATATAACTTCCGTTCCAGCGGAGATGACTCTGCAGAAGTGTAGTACACAAGCTTTTTGGGTATGTCTACCCCAGCCAGAGATGCTATATCATAGTTGCCGGGGGTGAGGTCTGTGAGTTTTTTCGATTGCCAGTCCCAGTTATACAAATGCGAATATCCGTTGCGCTCACTGGTAAGCACCACTGAATGCCCGTCGGGCAGAAAGGTGATCTCGTCGTTTATGTTGATGAAATATTTATTGGAGTCGGTGTATATTACTTGGGTGGTGCCATTGGTATCAGCAAGTAATAGTTCCAGCTTGTTTTGCAGCCGGTTCAGCCGGTAGATGCATAATTTGTTGGGGTCGGTCGTCCATTTTATGCGGGGTATGTATTGGTCTTTATTGCTTCCAATGTCTGCCTGCTTGGTTTCGTTCTTTTCAATGTTATAGATGTTTATCTTCACATCCGAATTTGCCTCACCTGCCTTTGGGTATTTGTAGGTGTATTGCTCCGGGTAAAGGCCCGTATATTTTGCCATAGTATATTCCGGTACGTTCCTTTCGTCAAAACGGTAGTAGGCTACGCGCTTCCCGTCGGGCGACCACTGAAAGGCGGTTGTAAACCCGAACTCCTCTTCGTAAACCCAGTCGCAGTTGCCGTTTATTATTTTGTTCTTTTCGCCGTCAGTGGAAATATTGTTCGTCATCGATTTTGCCATGTCTTTGTAATACAGATTGTTGTCTGCCACAAAGGCTACTCTCCGGCCATCGGGCGAAAGAGTAGCGTGCATGATCTTGCCAAAGTCTACAGGGTCAGACTTCTGCTTTTCTATGTCGTAGTATAACACATAGTAATTAGCTGAATGGCGATACACATGCTCCCCGATAGAGAAGATGAGCATTTTTGTTTCGTCTTCGCTCAGGGCGTAGTCGTCTATGGTCAGTTTTTTCTTTTTGGCATAACCTATTGAGCTCAGGTCAAAAAGGGTCTTTTCCATTGCCCCTGTCTCCAGGTTATACACCCGAATAAAGGCGTTGTCGCCTTCGCGGTCTATTTGCGTATAATGCTTGCCGTCCTTCATAGCCTTAAAGCCGGGCACATCTTTCACCCTGAAGGTGTTGTTTTTCCAGATGTCCTCAAGGGTGATTTGTTTAGTGCCCTGCCCCACAACTACCTGGGTGTAAAGTATGGCTGCTAAAAGCCAGCATATTTTGCGCATATATATGTATTAGAAAAGGTAAAAATACTGTGTAACGGCCACATTATCCGCACCTGTTTTTGGGTGCCGGGGTGAAGTTTGGGGTTAATTTATTCCGCATTCGGGCCGGTGCAGTACCGGGAAATTAACCGAATTGGCAATAAAGCACTTCTTATGGGCCACATCGTGCAGCGCATTGGCTTTTTCTATCATTGCGGGGTCGGTAATGGTGACCTTCGGGTGAAGGACAACCTCGGTAAAATGCCCCCCTTCCGGCGCTTCCTGTAGTATGCCGGTGGCGGTATCGGTATAGTTGGTTACTATGATGCCCGCATCTGCACACAGGTGCAGGTACCACAGCATATGACACGACGATAGGGAGGCTACCAGCATATCCTCAGGATTGTGGCGGGTGTTGTCGCCCCTGAATGCGGTATCAGAAGACCCAAGTATATCCACCTTGTTATCGACGGATATGATGTGATCGCGGTCATAATCCTTGTATCCGGTGGTGCCTTGCCCGCGGTTGCCCGTCCAGTATATCGTCAGCGAGTAGTGGTGTTGTCCCTGCATACCTATATGTGTTTAAGAATGTATAGGCGCAAATTAGGCAAATGGCATAGTATTTGTATTTAACCTGTTAGAATTGGTGTTTTTATCAGAATGCGTTAACTTAGCTGTTTGCCCTTATGCAAACCCGGGGGTACACCTGAAAACAATGTGTATATGAGAAAAGTGATGTTGTTAATACCCGTGATATTATTTGCGCTTGGAATTTCCTGCCGGGCAGCAGACCGCAATAGCGAAGAATTGCTTTCGTTCATCAGCCTCACCACCCCTACCGTTACCCAGCAGAAGGTGACCAGGATGTTAGGCACACCTGCCCGCATAGAGGAAAGCAAGCGCCGCATATGGTGGCATTACAACCATGGCAATACAAACCTGGTCATCAGTTGGAACAAAAAATCTGAGCTGCCCGAAAAGTTCTCGTTCACTTCTACACCCGCAGTAAAGCCGGCTTTCGACAAGCACCTGCCTATGAAACTAAAGTCGGGGAAGACGGACATAAACCAGGCGCTGAAAATACTGGGCACGCCACACGATATGACCATCAGGGCATCGAAACAGGAGATGCATTATAATTACGAGAACAAGGTGCTGCGCCTATTCTTCCGCGACCGTACCCTGGTGGATTTCTGTTTGTACTAATAGTCGATGGTGGCTTGTATGCCCCTGTCTATAAGGGCCTCGGCCTGGGGACGTAAATCGTCGAAGCTGCCCTTCTTTACCCCGCACTTGCCTTTGTGATGGATGATGAGCGCGCACTGCTCTGCCTGCACGGCCTCGTGGTCGCATATTTCCACCAGCGATTCTATGACCCAGTCGAAGGTGTTTACATCATCGTTCCATACAATGAGATTATGCGATTCTTCAACCAGTACGGACGATTCTTCCCTTTCCTGCGTTTTCCACTTTATGCCGGTAATACTATCTCTTTCACTGCTCATATGGCAAAAATAAGAAAGAAGTTGGAATTTGAAAAAATCTTTGTCTTATTACGACTATTTTCATGCAATTTGCCTGAAAGCAACGCCAACTTTAAGGATACTTGTGACGTTCCTACGAGATTCCTGCTCGCGCAGAAGACGCAAGCATTACCGTTCCTGCGAGATTCCTGCGAGAGTAGGAGACGCAAGCATTGCGTCTCTACAGGCGGAGATTTATAAAATAAAATTTAAATATTATCACATCTAAATACCCCTTAAAATCAGTACCTTTGCCCGCCCAAATCAGGGGCAGTTTATAACTTATATGCAAAACATTCGGAATTTCTGTATCATCGCCCATATAGACCATGGTAAAAGTACCCTGGCCGACCGCCTGCTCGAATTTACCAAAACCATATCCAGCAGGGATATGCAGGCACAGGTGCTTGATGATATGGACCTGGAGCGCGAAAAGGGCATAACCATAAAGAGCCACGCCATACAGATGGACTATGAATACAAAGGCCAGAAGTATGTGCTGAACCTGATAGATACACCCGGCCACGTGGATTTTAGTTACGAGGTGAGCCGCGCGCTGGCAGCCTGCGAGGGCGCACTGCTGCTGGTGGATGCCAGCCAGGGCATACAGGCGCAAACGATAAGCAACCTGTACCTGGCATTAGACAATGACCTGGAGATAATACCGGTCATCAACAAGATAGACATGGACGGCGCCATGATACCCGAGGTAACCGACCAGATAGTGGACCTGATAGGCTGCAAACCGGAGGACATAGTGCTGGCGAGCGGCAAAAGCGGCATAGGCATAGAAGAAATAATGGCGGCGGTAATAGAGCGCATACCTGCACCGAAGGGTGACGAAAGCGCACCACTGCAGGCGGTGATATTTGACTCAGTGTTCAACTCTTTCCGTGGTATCATTGCTTACTTCCGTGTGTTCAGCGGTGTGCTTAAAAAGAACGATAAAATACGGTTCATACATACGGACGCGGAATATAATGCCGACGAGGTGGGCATTATGAAGCTGACCCTGACGCCCAAAAACGAGGTGCGGGCGGGCGATGTGGGCTACATAATAACAGGCATAAAAAATGCCCGCGAGGTGAAGGTGGGCGATACGATAACGACAGTGGCCAACCCGACACAGGAAAGCGTGAAGGGTTTCCAGGAAGTGAAGCCGATGGTGTTTGCGGGTATCTTCCCGGTGAGTACTGACGACTTTGAAGACCTGCGCGACTGCATGGAGAAACTGCAACTGAATGACGCATCGCTGACTTTTGAGCCGGAGACGAGCCAGGCGCTGGGCTTTGGCTTCCGTTGCGGTTTTCTGGGTATGCTCCACATGGAGATAATACAGGAGCGGCTGGAGCGCGAGTTCAACCAGACGGTAATCACCACCGTACCCAACGTGAGTTTCCGCGCCTACCTGACACGTGATAAAGAGAAGGCTATCACAGTGAACAACCCGAGCGAGATGCCTGCCCCCAATTATATAGACCGCATAGAGGAACCGTTCATCAGGGCGCAGATAATTACGCTGCCCGACTACATAGGCAATATCATGAGCCTTTGCCTTGGCAAGCGCGGCATACTGATAAACCAGCACTACCTGACACCGACGCGTGTGGAGCTTATATTTGAACTGCCACTGGCGGAAATCGTGTTTGACTTCTACGACAAGCTGAAAAGCTGCACCCGCGGCTATGCGAGCTTTGACTACTCGCCTTTAGATTACCGCGAGAGCGACATTGCTAAAATGGACATACTGCTGAACGGCGACCAGGTGGACGCACTGAGCGCACTGATACACCGCAGTCGCGCGGAGGACTTTGGCCGCAAGCTGTGCGTGAAGCTGAAAGAGCTGCTGCCGAAGCAACAGTTTGTGATAGCGATACAGGCAGCAATAGGCGCTAAAATAGTGGCGCGCGAAACCATAAGCGCGATGCGCAAAGACGTGACGGCGAAGTGCTACGGTGGCGACATAAGCCGTAAACGCAAGCTGCTGGAAAAACAGAAAGAGGGCAAGAAGCGTATGCGCCAGATAGGCAGCGTAGATGTGCCGCAGGAGGCCTTCCTGGCGGTTCTGAAGCTGGATTAGTAATTATTGGCTATTTGAATAGTTGAGTGGTTATGGTTATGGTTAAGTACATGTTTATTAGAAGAATACTGGCTGCATTACTTGTGTCTGTAGCATTGCAGACGGGAGCTAAGGAACCTGCTAAGAATGTGTCTCCGCTCGCCAAATACTCTGCAGAATGGAATGGCCCTAAGTATAGCGCCTGCAATACCGCAGCCAATACAACCTACCTTTCGGCCAGGGAGAAGGAGATCATTTATGTGCTTAACCTGGCACGTATGGACCCTAAGTTGTTCTGCAAAACTGTGCTGCCCTACGCCAGTGAAATATCTTCCTTCATTGATACCGCTAATACAGTATACTACAAGACGCTTGTAAAAGAAATGCTCGAAATGGCACCACTGAAGCTATTGAAGCCGGACGAGAAATGCTACGCAAGCGCGCAATGCCACGCGGCATCAACCGGCAAGACCGGCTATGTGGGGCATGACCGAAAGACACCAGAATGCCGGAATAAGCAGTATTACAGCGGGGAATGCTGTCAATACGGCGTAAGCGACCCTCTGGGAATCATCCTGAACCTGCTGGTGGATGAGAATGTGCAATCGCTGGGGCACAGGCGCATATGCTTAGGCAGCTATGAGGTATTGGCACCTTCGTGCCAGCCGCACAAAGCCTATGGTACTGTAGCCGTGCTGGATTTTCATTGAGTGCTACGCGCTTGCCCTGATCGCTGCAATGCATTCATCTACAGAAAGTAATTTTTGCTCGCCGGTAGAGAAGTTTTTTAGGCTTATCTTATTGCTCTTGCGTTCGTCATCACCCGGCAGCAACACATAGGCAATGCCCCGCTTGTTGGCGTACTTCATCTGCTTATCAAATTTCGCCACATCAGGATATATCTCTGCCGCTATACCCGCAGCGCGCAAATGCCGGAGGATGTTTAGTGCGTATGCCTCGTTCTCTCCACCGAAGTTCACCAGCATGGCCTGTGTGCCCTCCGCCAGTTGTTCGGGGAAAACTTTAAGTTCTTCCATTACATCATAGGTTCTGTCTATCCCGAATGAAACACCCACACCCGATAGGTTCTTCAAACCGAAGAGACCAGTAAGGTCATCGTACCTGCCGCCGCCGCCTATGCTGCCCATCTTCACATCAGGGTGGCTGCATACTACCTCTACAATTACACCGGTGTAGTAGTTGAGGCCACGGGCAAGGCTTATATCAATGACCACATTATCCGTATCGTTATCCAGCTCCTTGTAGTAAGCCAGTGTCTTGCTGAGTTCGTTGATGCCTTCTATACCCGTAGCGCTATGCTGCACTATGTCGGCATAGGCAATGAGCTTTTCATCGTTATTGCCTTTCACATTTATTACCTGCTCTATCTTCCAAATGCCGTCATCAGGTATGCCGCGCTCTTTCAGTTCATTGGCTACCCCTACCCACCCTATCTTATCCAGCTTATCCAATGCAATAGTGATGTCCATCATCTTATCGGGCATGCCGCAAATCTCAGATAACGCTGCAAGCAATTTGCGGCTGTTAATCTTTATTGTTACCGGAACTTTCAATTGCCTGAACGCTGTATTGTATATACACAGCAACTCCGCTTCATTTATCAGCGATGTGCTGCCCACCACATCCGCATCGCACTGCCAGAACTCGCGGTAACGGCCTTTCTGAGGGCGGTCGGCACGCCATACCGGTTGCATCTGGTAGCGGCGAAAAGGGAAGGAGAGATCGTTCTGGTGCATCACCACATAGCGGGCGAATGGAATAGTAAGATCGTAGCGCAACGCCCGCTCTGTAACCACCGGCGATGAATATGGCTTGCTGAGCAGCTTATCCCATTCAGCATTCAGCTTGTTCTTGTCCTCTTCCTTCTTCTCGTGCAGGCCGTTGTTAAGTATCTTGAAAATAAGGCGGTCACCCTCTTCACCATACTTGCCGGTGAGTGTGGTGAGATTTTCCATCGCCGGTGTTTCCAATGGCTGGAATCCGTACAATTCAAAAATGGCACGAAGAATATTAAAAATATACTGGCGCTTGCGCACTTCAGCCGGCGAGAAGTCGCGGGTGCCTTGTGGTATGGATGGTTTCGACATAATCAGGTCAAAAGTAAAAAGTAGAAGGAAGAAAGTCAAAAATGTTATCCAAACAGTGTTTTGCCTTTATGGTTACCGTGTTTGTAGTTCTCTATTATGGCATCGCAGGTTTTATCAATCAGGTCGAATACGGTTGTATAACCTTCCTCGGTCCCATAATAAGGGTCAGGCACGGCCATATTGCTGCCTTTGTGCAACTCGTTCAGAAAGTAATCGACCTTGTTCATATCGGCTTTACTGCCGCCAATCCGCCTTATAGCATCATACACATCGCCCGCAAAGGCGTAAATAATATCAAACTGGTTGAAATGGGCGGCTGTAAATTTCATGGCGCGCTGTTCAGTAATATCAATCCCTTTCTCCTTACATATTTTTTGCGAGTGGCGATGTGGGGGCTGCCCGGTATGATAGGACTCCGTGCCTGCCGACTCCACTACCCAGTCAAGGCCGTGCTGTTTCACTTTTTGGCGCATCACACCTTCAGCTATGGGCGACCGGCAAATATTACCCAAACAAACCATCAAAATCCTCATAGAGCAAAACTAATAAAAACGGCTCAACCCAGCACAAATCGGCATTTCTCCGTGAAAACCATTGACAGGATACATTTTAACAATTTTATAGATTAATGTAATATACCTTACCGCATATTTATCATACGCAATGTCAGACATAAAGGCACAACTGTACCTGCTTTGTGGTGAGTATCTCAGAACCCGTGAAGCAGAAATCAAAAAGGCCATAGCTGAAGCGCAGGAAGCGGCCAACAATGAAACAAAAAGCAGCGCCGGCGACAAATTTGAAACGGGGCGCGAAGTGATGCAACAGGAAATAGACCTGAACATCACGCGGTTGAACGAATTGAACAAACTCAAGACAACACTTGAGCTCATTGCCCCTGCTCAAAAAAGCGCAGTAGTAATACCCGGTTCTGTTGTGTTCACCAGCAACGGAAACTTCTACATAGCTATCGGGGCAGGGCAATTAAAGGTTGGCGAAAAAATGTTCTATGCAGTTTCGTCAGCATCGCCTATTGGCTCAAAATTGGCAGGACAAAAAGCAGGCTATTCATTTACGCTGAACAATAAACAGTATTTAATAGAATCCGTTTTATAAACAGTGAGGTACGTTACTTGCATATTGCTTTTTATCGCTTGCTCAGCACGCGCCCAAACGATGCAGGGCGTAGTGACAGACACGCGTACCAGCAAACCACTATACCCGGTCACGGTTGTAAATGTATTTACCCAGCAGGCTACTTCGACTGATGAAAACGGCATGTACTCAATCCCGGCAAATGCAGGTGACCTGATTGCCTTCACTTACATTGGATACAAGACGGTGAAGAAAACCAAACCGGTTTCTGTGCTTATCGCCACCATTAATATTGTTATGGAGCCAACCGAGTATGAACTCAAAGAATTCAAATTGCTGCCGGGGCACCTTACACCATACCAAATTGATTCTCTTGAACGCGCCAGTATTTACAGAACACCGCTGCAACGCACGCATCCAACGGGAATGAGCCCTGCATCCCTGTTGGCCGAAAAATTTTCGCGCAGGGCAAAGATGGTCTATAAATTTCAGGAAAATTTTCATGCCGGTGAAATAGAAAAGTTCATAGACACACGTTATACACCTGCATTAGTAACCGAACTCACGGGGGCTACAGGCGACACCATCGGGCATTTCATGTATGCCTATCCAATGGCTTATGATTTCGCTCGGTTGGCAACAGACCTCGAATTGAAAATGTGGATACGCGGTAATTACAAGACATGGATAAAGAGCATAAAGCAAGACTCCATTCTTAAACCACACTAAAAAAGCCGGAGCTTCTGCCCCGGCTTTTTAATGCGGTATCATTTGCCTTACTGCATTTTGATGAACTTATCTGTCCTGAGCAGGTTGTTCTCCTCGTCATATATCTTCACTAAGTAGAAG